>QGHH01000030.1 GCA_003640645.1 Fredinandcohnia aciditolerans
ATATCGGACAATATTTCACTTTTATCGGACACAGTTGCCAGGATATCGGACAATCATCCAAATATATCGGACACAACTCTGAATATATCGGACAATCTCCACTTTTTATCGGACATAACCCTATTTTCGGCAAAATTAAAAGCCTTCCGTTTCAGCGGAAGGCAGACTATCTAATCAGTTTTTTCGATATCGGACAATATTTCACTTTTATCGGACACAGTTGCCAGGATATCGGACATTGATCCAAATTTATCGGACACAACTCTGAATATATCGGACAATCTCCACTTTTTATCGGACATAACCCTATTTTCGCAAAATTAAAAGCCTTCCGGGACTCAACTAACGATCAGTGAGGGAGGAAGAAAATCCCTCACTGATTGAGTTTCACTTTATATCAAGTATTTGGTACAATAAAAGTTAGTAAATCGAACGAAAATTTTTACATATCAAGTCATATCCTTAGGTGGTGAAAAAGATGATTGAAGCATGGTTACTCGAATTCGCAAAGGGGATTGGGCGCTTTTTTCTTAATCCAATGTTTTATTATTTTGCAGGATATTGTGTACTTTTAGGCTATTTCCGGGTTAAACGTGAGCGACGCGCATTCCATATAAGAGTTGAAGATGGCTTTTATGACCTGAGATCACTACTTCCAGGCGGTTGGCTTGCGGGACTGCTTATATCAGTGGTAACACTTGCAGCTGGTGTCGTCATTCCACTTGGTAGCATCGTATTAATTGCAATTGTCACTTTCCTACTCAGTTTACCGATCAATACACGGCTACTATCTCCAGCCTATATTTTAGGAGTATCGTTTTTCGGAATTATTTTATTATCAAATCTATCAGTTGAAAATAAATTGATTGCGAGATTACTAGATGACATGGGCAATACAAGTCTGGCGGCGATCGCAACCTTACTTGGAGCCCTTATACTAGCAGAAGGAATATTGATTCTGAAAAGAGGTCATATTGGCACGTCACCTGATCTTTTAAAAAGTAAACGTGGGCTTCCGGTCGGTATCCATATTTCACAACGACTATGGCTTGCACCCGTGTTGTTACTTATTCCAGGTGAGGCACTCACCACTCAATATGAATGGTGGCCAGTGTTCAATGTATCTGGACAAGCTTACTCGCTCATTTTAGTGCCGTTTGGAATTGGATTTTATCATAAAGTAAAAAGCATGCTCCCAACCGAGAGTATCCCCGTTGTCGGGAAACGCGTGGTCATTCTTGGGGCCGTAATATCAGGGTTAGCACTTGCTAGCATTTGGTATCCCGTTACGGCGATTATTGCCGCCTGTTTTGCACTTGCAGGTCGGGAACTCATCTACCTGCAACACTATTTTACCGATGAAGCGAGACAATCCATCTTTTCAAAACGAAATCATGGACTACTCGTCTTAGGCATCATTCCACAATCACCAGCTGACAAAATGCAGATTAAAATTGGTGAGACCATTTCAAAGGTGAACGGCATTCACGTAAAAAACGTTCAGGAATTTTACATGGCTCTTCAAAAAAATCGTGCCTTATGTAAGGTTGATGTGTTAGATATTAACGGTGAGGTCAGGTATGTACAACGAGCCCTTTACGAAGGCGAGCATCACGAGTTAGGAATCCTTTTTGTTGAAGAGGGCAAAGGCTGGAAGCATAAAGCGGTGTAAGTGTAATTTTCCATAAACTCCTAAAAAAGCATTATTACAAAATTTTATTAAAATCAAGATGTTTCCAAGAACCCTTATTAACATTATATATTAATTTAATGTCAGCTATTATAAGGATGGAAATATAAAGGATAGATGAGCAGAATTAAATATGCTCTATCTATCCTTTTTTTTCTACTACAAATGCCCTACAACAAGAAATTGCAATGTTGTTGTACGAACGCATCCGTCTGTTCAATAATTTATTGAAAATATTTAGTATTTCAATGTTGATGCCCAAATTAAAAGATAAAAGGGAGTAATAAAACAAATAGCCAAAAGAGTAAGCGAAATTATAAAAGGTAGACTAGCATCGATTCCGACTGAATATCTTAGCAATGCTTCGTTAGCTAGTATAAAGGATATAAAACTAAGATTTCGAATCAGTATCAATACTTTTCCGGTTCTTGAAAACTGAATTTCTTTATTTACTTCAGTTAAATTGATATAGTTTAATTTTTCTGGCCTTTTAACCAATAAACCAATAAGGAACCAAATGAAAATCCCCAAAATAGGCAATATATATAGGATGTATTTCGGACCCCAGTTATCTGGAGCGTCGTTAGTAAAGTGTATTGCGATACGTTCGGGAATATCTGCCCAAAGGTAGAATAACTGAAAAATATGATAGCAAAGGATAGAAATTGAGATTATAACAAGAGTTACTTTAAAATGTTTCATTTTCATCTTATCGCCTCTCATACTTAAAACTTTATTGCACAATCCTACACCGTTGGTTTAAAAACTTCAAATAAAGGTGCGTAACCCTTCTTGATCAACGCCCCCGTTTGTTAAAGTACAATAGGTTATCCATAGTAATTATGAAACCACCAAACAATAAGAACCATACTCACGATTCCCCATGCTGTGGTACTTATTATCCACAAAATTATGGTTTTAGCTTTCTTTGAACTTTCCACGTCTTCCGTATTTGCTGTTATAAAAGCGAGCTTACTTTCCATACCTTTTTTCATAGAAGTGAGAACACCAAAGCCGATTATTATGAAACCAATAGTTATCCAGAGTAATAAGTCCAACTTTTATTCCCCCCCCCGTTATTAGGTACTTTGATCTGTTAGTTTTTTATACGATTTACTAAAGGGTTAGGTTTCAAAAAAGATCATGGTATAACTTATAAGCGAATAAAGAATAGCAAATAATCGCCAATAAGTGTGGTCATTTAGGGTCTAGTTAATAAAAAAGTACACCGCTAAATATAAGCGATGTACTTAATTTTTATTTAATGTTTGATATTAAAGTAAAACAACTATTCTGTAAATAAAAAGGTATATTCATTGGTACTTAATTTTACAGAGTAGTGATTCCTTTTTTAGAATCAACAGTAGTCTGTTGGGTTATGAGATTATTAATTGTTCTAAAGCAACTAAAAATCAGGAAGATTATCTAAGTTGTTTTCTTTTATTCCATCTGGTTCGCTACGGAGTATATCTCTGCCATATTTATGGAATACATCTACATGAGCGAGCATTCCTGCTTTTGCCTCATTTAGGGCTGTTATATAATCCAATTCCCTGCCGCTTTCTGTCTTAAACGCGATTATGTCGCCATCTTCGTTTTTACGAACTGCTACTATACTTTCCTTTGTGGAATCTGTTTCTACAGCCTCTAAACGAGCCAGTGCCTCACCTTGTTGTTTGTATTCTTTATAAATTTGATTAAAATCCGTTGTTTCCATTGCAATCCCTCCAAACGTATGTACGCATAGTGTGTTCAGAAGATGCGTTTTTATGTAACAGGCTACTTCTTTTTCATTCTTCGACCGTTCGATTTTCTGTTTTTCATTATTTTTGTAGGAGGTTGTTTTCGAATCCATTTAATAAATCGTGAAAGCATTTCGTCTTCTCTTAGTTCACGTAAGGTCGTTAACCTAGTAGCAATTTCTTTATTTGTATACAATGCATGAATTTGATTATGACATGGGATGCAAAGGGTAGCCGTGTCACCAAACGTACCTCCTAACTCTTTAGGGAGTAGATGATGAATCGTTGTTTCAACTTCGCTACGTCCACAGAGCTCACATCTACCCACAATCATTCCTCCAATGAATCATATCCAATGCAGTTTATTTTTTACTTTCTACTCTTTACAAGGAATTATTCAATTTGCAAGAATCATTAACAATATTCATACAAAAGAGTGTATACAAAGTCATTGCTAACTTTGTATACACTCTATGATTAAAAAGCTTTCTATTCAATCGTGAATTTATAAGAGTTTGAATATCTCATGTTTTTCACAAAAGCAACTAATAAATTCTTTGTTGCTTCAAGGTCATTCAAGTCAATTACTTCAATTGAAGAATGTGCATATCTTGAAGGTATGGATAAAACACCAGTAGGAATACCTTGGTGAGCAAGACTTAATTCTCCTGCATCTGTTCCAATTCCAGGGAAAACCTCTAATTGGTATGGTATATTACCAGCATCTGCTAGTTCAATTAGGTGATCACGAACTTTTTTATTTGCGATCAAGCTAAAATCTAGTACCTTTATTCCAGTACCATTCCCAATTGCTAATGTTTGATCCATCATTTCTTCAGGTGTATCGCTAACCGCTGTGGTATCAAGGGCAATGGCAACATCGGCATTTTGCTGATGGCTTGCAACCCGTGCTCCTCGTAGGCCAACTTCTTCTTGGACAGTAAAAATTCCTACAAATTCACCTGAAAAATCATCCTTTTCCAATTCCTCTAATGCTTGAATTAATACAGCACAACCTGCTCGGTCATCGAATGCTTTTCCTACAATCCGAGTTTCTGACAAATGATCAAAATGTGGGTACCACGTAATCGGATCTCCAATTTTAATGCCAAATTCCTCAGCCTCTTTTTTAGAAGAAGCACCTGCATCGATATATAGACGCTGATGTGGTCTAACCTTTTTGGGGTCATCATATTTCATCATATGGGCTGAGATTGTTCCAATAACACCTGAGCGTAACCCTTTGGATGTTTTGATTTGGACACGTTGTGATAGAAGAATTCGATCGTCATGTCCTCCTAGCTTTTCAAACCGGATAAGTCCATTTTCTTCTATCTTTTTTACGATAAAGCCTACCTCATCCATATGTGCAGCAACGACAATTTTGGGCCCCTCTTGGTTGCCCTTTTTAGAGACAATAAGATTACCTGCCCCGTCAACTTCCATATGGTCCACTTTCCCCTTTAACCGGCTTGCTATGTATTTTGCTACATCCTCTTCAAAGCCGCATGGACCATGAATTGCAGTTAACTCTTTCACTAGTTGTTCCATTCTATTCTCCCCTTATGTCAGTAATCTAGTGCATCAATTATTGGTTTAAACTTCCAGATAATAGGAAGGATTATTCTTAATTATAACAGTGATTTTAATTTTCTGACATAACTTTTTCATCCGTAAAGATCTCAACATAATCAATCTTTTCCTATCATTATAGAATGGTAAGATACTAGAACAAAGCCTTAAAAGTTTTCTTTATAAAAAATTTAAGTGATTTTATTTATTATTGAAACCTACTTCAACTCATATTCGTATAATCATAGAAAAATATTTTTTTAAGGGAGGTGAGTTTTTGATGGGGTCGAAATGTATAGTCTTTCAAAAATGGTTCATGTAATAAAATGCACAAATGACTACTGTAAGAGGGAGAGATGTCCCAATAGCAACCGACTTATTGGAAACTATCAAAAACTAAAACTCCCGAGGATTTTGATGTAAACTCTACTATATTTTTCACGATTAACAGGAGGTGTCTCCTTATCCGTAAATCGGAGTAAGGAAATTTATTGATAACCATTAATTTAATTTTGTTTGTTTTGTTAATTGTATTAACTGCCTTTTTCGTTGCAACTGAATTTGCAGTTGTAAAGGTAAGAAGCACTCGAATCGATCAATTAATTGCTGAAGGGAACAATAAGGCCATAGCTGCAAAAAAAGTGATAACTAACTTAGATGGTTACCTCTCTGCATGTCAATTAGGGATTACTATGACTGCATTAGGTCTAGGTTTTTTAGGAGAACCAACAATTGCCGCTCTACTAGAGCCGCTCTTTCTAAAGTATGATATTTCACCGAACGTGTCCCATATAATAGCGATTGTTCTCGCCTTTATATTTGTTACATTTGTCCACGTTGTTGTTGGAGAGTTAGCGCCTAAAACAGTGGCCATTCAGAAAGCGGAGCAAGTTACTTTGTTCCTGGCAAGACCTATTATTTGGTTCTATAAAATCATGTATCCTTTCATTTGGTCCTTAAACGGTTCTGCTCGTTGGTTAACTGGATTATTTGGGATAAAACCTGCTTCGGAACATGAGGTAGCACACAGTGAAGAAGAATTACGTATGATTTTATCGGAAAGTTATGAGAGTGGAGAAATTAATCAGGCCGAATATAAATATGTTACTAACATTTTTGAATTTGATGATCGAATTGCTAAAGAGATCATGGTTCCTCGTACTGAAATCATAAGTGTAAGTAAAGACGACACAATTCATGACTTTATTGAGTTAGCGAGAAATGAAAGATACACTCGTTATCCAGTTACACTTGATGGAAATAAAGATCAAATCATTGGCTTAGTTAATTTAAAAGAGGTATTAACAGATTATGTACAAGGTAAGGATATTTCTCAAAAAACAATAGAACAGTATACAAAACCGTTTCTTCAGGTTATTGAGTCCATACCAATTCATGGGTTATTGTTAAAATTCCAAAAGGAACATATTCATATGGCTGTTTTAATTGATGAATATGGGGGAACAGCAGGACTTGTGACAGTTGAAGATATCTTAGAAGAAATTGTTGGAGAAATTCGAGATGAATTTGATAGTGATGAAATTCCAGAAGTACAAAAGGTAAAGTCAAACCACTTTATTTTCGATTCAAAAGTATTAATTACGGAAGTCAATTCATTATTAGGAACCAAAATTGAAGATGAAGACATGGATACAATCGGTGGCTGGATGATGAGTCAAAATTTCAATCTTGAAAAAGGTGAATCGATTATCTTTGACGGATTTGAATTTAAAGTACTTGATATTGAAGATCATCATGTTATCCGTATCGAGGTTTTTCAAGCTGATCCAAACAACGCTGAGATGAAGAATATAGCAGCAGGATAATAAAATATATAAACTCTAAAGGGCATCGGTAAACCGATGTCTTTTATTATTCAAAGGAAGAATTTCTAAAAACGAAAGGAAATATTTGATATGTCTCTACCTTATTACTTTACAAGTGTGCACCTGTAAAAAAATGGTGGGATGAGGGACCTGTCCCTGTGACCCAGAAGGCCGAGGATCTAAGCTCTCGTTTTTGTTTTGTTATCATATATTTTCTTTTGGAAAACCATATTAAGATAAGCGAGAAGTTATAGACGGTATGGTAAATTCAGGGGTTTTTTACAATTAATAAATACCTGATTAATAAAATTTACAAAACCTTTACAAAACATGCAATGAATATTTACATAACGCGTTTATTCTTTACTTGTCGAATAAAGTCAGAATCGATCATTTTGGAGGTTTTTATATATGACATTAACGAGAGGGACATTGCTCGGATTAATCGTGTTAGCCTTATCTGTTATCTTATCAGCATGTGGAAATAGTCAGACGGATGTAGAAGGAGAAGAATCATCAAATGATGCTTCAGCTACTGTATCTGTTTCTGGCTCAACGTCTGTAGGACCGTTAGCAGAAAAAATAGCAGCAAAGTTTACAGAGGAAAGTAATATCAAAGTTGAAATAAATCAAATTGGTTCATCAGCAGGAATTACGAATGCATTAAGTGGAGTATCTGAAATTGGCATGTCCTCTCGTGATCTAAAAGAGGAAGAGAAAGCAAGTGGGCTTGTCGAGACCATTATTGCTTACGATGGGATTGTTGTCGTGACACATCCTACCAATAAAATTAAAGACCTAACAATGGAGCAAGTGAAGGATATTTTTACAGGGAAGGTCACGAATTGGAAAGAGCTTGGAGGCGATGATATGGAAATTGTCGTTGTTTCCAGGGAAGATGGTTCTGGATCACGTGATGCCTTTCAAGAAATCGTAGGGTATTCATCAGGTGAATTAGTGAGAAGTGCCATCATTGCAAGTGGAAACGGAAATATCAAAACTACGGTTGCAGGGAATAAGCATGCAGTCGGTTTTATTTCATTTGAGTATATCGATTCCTCTATATCAACAATCGATATCAATGGAGTAGAAGCAACAGCTGAAAATGTGCTGCAGAAAAAATATAGCCTGTCACGCCCATTCTTGTTCGTTCATAAAGAGGAGCAACTAACGGATGCAGGAAAACAATATATCGATTATATTTTAAGTCCTGATGGACAAGCAATTGTTGCAGAAACAGGTGCGATTCCAATTAAGTAACTGCACATAGACTGATCACCTAAAGGACAATCAAGGAATCATGGAGGTATGAGTATGTCACGACAGCCTGTAGAGGTAACCAATTCAAATAAAAGGAAGTACATGTTGGAGAAGCTGTCATCTAGATTATTTCAGTTTTGTGCACTTCTTTCCGTCATCAGTTTATTATTAATTGTTGGATTTGTATTTTTTAAAGGAGCAACTCCATTTGTAATGGATGGATATAGCTTTTTAGATTTTATATTTGGTGTTGACTGGGTACCTAGTGAAGACAAGTTTGGCATTTTGCCTATGATCGTTGCATCCATTTACGCAACAATAGGAGCTCTAGTCATTGGAGTACCAATTGGTTTATTTACAGCGATATTCTTAGCTGAAATTGCACCGAAAAGCGTTGCAAAAATCATATCTCCAGCGGTACAACTGCTAGCTGGAATTCCATCCGTTCTATATGGGGTATTCGGACTTGCCCTTATCGTTCCATTTTTACAAAATCAATTTGACCTGGCAAGAGGGCAAAGCTTAATTGCAGTTATTCTCGTTTTAGCGATTATGATGCTTCCGACCATTGTGACAGTTGCTGAAACAGCGATACGTGCCGTCCCAAAAACATATCGTGAAGGTTCATTGGCACTAGGAGCTTCCGAAATCGAGACAATCTTTAAAGTTGTTGTCCCAGCAGCTAAATCAGGAATTATGGCTGCAATTGTATTAGGTTTAGGTAGAGCAATTGGGGAAACAATGGCCGTTATTCTTGTAGCCGGAAACAGTCTTATTTTACCAACCAGTATCACAGACAGTGTACGTCCGTTAACAACAAATATTGCGCTAGAAATGGGCTATGCATTCGGAACTCACCAAGAAATGTTATTTGCAACAGGTATCGTATTATTCTCGTTTATCTTAATCTTGAATTTTGTGTTAGCAAAAATCAGTGCGAAGGGTGGTAAATAAGTTGAGAAAGCTTAAAGATTATTTGTACCGTGCTTTTCTTTGGGGAGCTGCTTTCTTAACAGTTGCTGTCCTTGTAATGATTGTTGGGTATATCTTTATGAAGGGGTACCATTTAATCAACTTTAATTTTATTTTTGGTGACTATTCTCCAGTTGGTGGCGGTGGAATCTGGCCAATGGTGATAACAACGATTTACACCATTGTCATCTCCTTACTCATTGCAACACCAATTGGAATTTTTGCAGCGGTCTATTTGCAGGAGTATGCAAAACAAGGTCGATTGGTAAATGTCATTCGTTTTGCAACTGAAAGCTTAACGGGTATTCCGTCGATTATTTACGGATTATTTGGGGCAGTATTCTTTGTAACAACGTTAAAAATGGGGATGTCCATCATTGCGGCTTCCTTAACATTAACAATCATCGTTTTACCTGTCATTATCCGAACAACAGAAGAATCGCTAAAAACAGTTCCTCAATCCTATCGAGAGGGGTCGTTAGCACTCGGAACTACGAAGTTGCAAACGTTAATTAAAGTCATTTTACCAAGTGCAATGCCTGGTATCTTATCTGGGATTATCCTTTCAATCGGAAGAATTGTGGGTGAGTCAGCTGCGATTTTCTTAACAGCTGGAACGGTTGCAGCGATGCCTTCAAGTATCTTTTCTTCTGCCCGAACATTAACGGTACATTCGTTTTTAGTTACACAGGAATCAGGTGACATTGAGTTAGCTTCAGCAGTTGGAATTGTCTTAATCGTGATTATTCTACTCTTGAATCTATCGGCAACCTTTATCTCGAAGAAATTAAATAAAGCTGACTACTAAAAGAGGTGTTCACATGAGTTCAAATGGAATTAAAATAAAAATGAATAATTCATTGCTGAAGGATCAACAGAATAAAAAGGTGAAAATTAGTGTCAATGATCTTAATTTGTTTTATGGAGAAAAACAAGCATTGTACTCCATATCACTTGATATACTTGAAAATGAGGTAACAGCTCTAATAGGTCCATCTGGATGTGGAAAATCAACCTTCTTGCGTACATTAAATCGTATGAATGATTTGATTGATGGCGTAAAAATTAGTGGCAATATCACCGTTGATAATGAGGATATATACAAAACGACTGATGTTATTAAGTTACGGACAAAAGTAGGGATGGTTTTTCAGAAGGCAAATCTATTCCCAATGAGTATTTACGATAATGTAGCCTATGGTCCAAGAATGCAAGGAATTAAAAACAAAAAAGAACTGAATGAAATTGTTGAAAGCAGTTTACGTGGGGCAGCAATTTGGGATGAAGTAAAAGACCGTTTGAAAACATCCGCACTGGGGCTATCTGGTGGTCAGCAACAACGGATTTGTATCGCACGCGCGATTGCAATGAAACCTGATATTATTTTAATGGATGAGCCGACTTCTGCACTGGACCCAATCTCAACATTAAAAGTAGAAGAGTTAATCGAAAACATGAAGAAGGATTATACCATCGTCATCGTTACCCACAATATGCAACAAGCAGCAAGAGTATCAGACAAGACTGCATTTTTCCTAAATGGAGAAGTCATCGAATACGACGAAACAAGCAAAATCTTTTCCATGCCTACCGACCAAAGAACAGAAGACTACATCACTGGCCGCTTCGGCTAACTGGGACACAGGGACAGGTCCCTTGTCCCAGTAGGGACTAAGAAACCATTCACGCGTCCCAAAAGTAAAAATGGGAGGGTATATATATGGTTGTTCGAGAGAAATTTGAGAGTAATTTAAAAGAATTACAAGCAAAAATGAAGTCCATGTGCGACTTGGCTGCTTCATCACTTGATAAATCTTTTGAGGCCTTTAAAACAAAAGATGTCGAATTAGCGTTAAAAGTGATTGAAGAAGATGAGGTAGTAGATGATCTTGAAGTCGAAATTAATCATTTTATTATATGGCTATTAGCAAAAGAGCAGCCTGTTGCAAGTGATTTACGCAGAATCATTGGAGCTTTAAAAATTAGTTTAGAAATCGAGCGAATCGCGGATTTTGGAGTGAATATTGCAAAATCAACGATTAAAATTGGAAATTCCAATTCGTTAGTTGATGTTACAAGCATTGAGAAAATGAAGGATCTCTCAATTACAATGCTTGAAAAGGGAATAGATTCATTTGTAAAGGGAGATATCACACTTGCCAAAGAAGTTGGAGACTTGGATGATGAAGTGGATAAACTAAGTGGTGAGGTTTATAAAACAATCACAAGCTATTTAAAAAAACACCCTGACGAAACAGATCAATTAGTACAATTACTATTGATTAATCGCTACCTTGAGCGAACAGCTGACCATATCACAAACATCGCCGAAAGCGCAGCCTACCTCATTAAAGGCCAAATGTATGATTTGAACTCATAAGAAAAAAGAGAGCCTAACCGCTCTTTTTTTTGTGGGTAAAGGAGTTCAATCCCTCCTTCTTGACACCTCATCAAATAGAGACACATACACTATTGTGCAACTTACTCGAGGAGGAGGGATAAGATGGAAAGACAAATGTTTGGGGGTCCTGGTCTAAATATGCCCTTTCAAGTAGGGAATCCAGGCTATCATCAAGGTCACGGAGGGAATAATCCAGGTTATGGCTATCATCATGGCCATGGCGGTTATTATCCGGGACATGGTTATCACCACGGTCATGGTGGATATCATCCAGGTCACGGTTATCATCATGGCCATGGAGGATACTATCCAGGCTATGGCTATCACCATGGACATAGCGGATATTACCCAGGCTATGGATTCCACCATGGCCAAGGTGGTTTCACACCTAGGTAGTCGAAAAACAGAAGAAAATGATTTGCCACAGTCTAACAACTGTGGTTTTTTAGTTTTTCAAGATTAACTAATGCCAGAAAAACAATCATAAATGACCATCATTAAGTGAACGCTAAGACTGGAACAAATGACATTAGGAGGTTCACGATATGAAGGTTGTTGGTATTTCAGGTTCACTGATTGGGGCCAAAACTTCGAAGGCGGTCTATGAAGTGTTGGCCGCTATTAAATCACTTGATTACTCCGTTCAAATTGAATTACTAGACCTAAAGGATTTTGAGGTTGAATTTGTGAATGGAAGCCCATTAAGTTATTACAATGATGATACAATTAAAGTAGTAAATAAAATGTTAGAAGCAGATATGCTTGTCTTTGGTTCACCGATTTATCAGGCGTCGATTTCAGGGGTGCTAAAAAACCTGTTAGACTTTTTCCCAGTAGATTCCTTCAAGAACAAAGTGACAGGAATCATTACAACTGGTGGTACAGAAAAGCATTTTCTCGTCTCGGAGTACCATTTAAAGCCTATTCTGTCCTACTTGAAAGGGACAGTACCGGTGCATCAAGTCTTCATACATAATGATAACTTCGATGATGACAATGAGATCACCAATCAAGGACTTAAAAAACGTATCCACAAATTAGCGGAAGAAATGCTCGCTCTCCAAAAAAGTATGAAAAAATAGATATCTTTCTAGAAAAAATGAACCTTTTCCTCCCCTCATTAGTATAAGAAGTAAGAACAAAAATGAGGGAGTGCGAAAAATGACAACAATCATAGGGTGGGTTGTAAGTTCTGTTGTGGTTGCCGTTCTTGGATCTGTTTTTGCAATAGTGATTGGATCTTTGAATAAAAAGGTGGTCCGGGATCATAAGGGTGATATTGATTTTACGAAATCGAACATCTATTTTTATTGGTCTAGATGGGATACAATTATTACAATTGCGGCTGTGTATACATTTTTATGTATTATCGGATTATTGGTTTTCCTTTTACGAGGGGACACCATCGATAGTCCGTTCATTCAATTTTTTATTCATCAGACGGTTGTCTTCAGTTTGATTACATTTTTGTGGTTCATTACAAAGCTGGCATATGTATATAAAGGAATTAAAAAGCGGTGGTCTGATGAGTTACAGTAGCGTTGACGAGGCAATTCTTCAATTAAAACGAGGGGATAAGGAAGCATTAGAAATCATTTACAAACTGTACAAAGCCCCTCTTTACCAGTTTATTTTTCGGTACACAAACAACGAGCAACTCAGCATTGATCTTGTTCAGGACACGTTTGAAAAGCTGCAGCGTAAGTATCATCAGTTTGATCCGGAAAAAGGACAGTTCAAAACCTATCTCTATCAAATTGCGTATAACACGATGATGACGCGTCTAAGGAGACAGAGTCTATTTCGAACCTTGTTGCCGATTTTAGCTGAACGTTATCCGCACCATGAAAACTCCGACGAAAAAATAACCGTACAAACTGCGATCCAATCGCTCCCGGAAGACTTACGTGCGATTGTGTTGCTGACCTACTACCACGATCTCACACAAAAAGAAATCTCCACGATCTTACAAATCCCAGTCGGAACGGTAAAATCAAAGCTGCATCGTGCACTAAAAAAACTAAAAGTAGAACTAGAGGTGAATGAGGATTGAATAACGACCAATTTGACAAAAAATTAAAAGAGAAACTCGATCAATTCACGGTTGAGGTTCCCGACTTCCCAATGAAAAAATCGAAACTAAATCGAATAGCAAACTGGTTCTTTAATCCAGCCTCGATTCCGTTTCCAGAAGCAGGCTACAAAAAAGGCGCCTTTCTATCAATCTCATGGCTGCCTGTATTAATATTACCCCTAACATTCGTCCTCTTTATGCTGTGACTGGGACACAGGGACAGGTCCCTCGTCCCAGTCTAGTGTGTGGACAAGGGCCAATAAGCCCCACGATCGCTCTACTTTTTATACACTTTATTAAAAGTGTTGGATAAGCAACAAATCTAATTTACTGTTGGTGCCAAATTGTTTTCGCCCTTGCTAAACTAAATGTAGATACGAAATAACATTTCTTTTTAGGAGGAGAAAACATGATTAAAATTGGAATTCTTACAGGCAGCACAAGAGATTCAAGGGTAAATCTACAAGTGGCGGAATGGGTGAAATCAATCGCGGATAAAAGAACAGATGCAGAATTTGAATTAGTAGATATTAAAGACTATAACCTACCGAAATTTAATGAACCTATTCCGGCGATTATGTCACAGGACTATCAAGCGCAAGAAGCACATGCCTGGTCTGAAAAAATCAGTAGTCTCGATGGATTTATATTTGTCACTCCGGAATATAATAAGGCTATTACATCTGGGTTGAAGGATGCAATTGATTATCTTTATGTGGAGTGGAATCATAAAGCAGCGGGAATTGTAAGCTATGGATCAACTTTAGGTGTGACAGCGGCAAATGATTTACGCCTTATTTTAACAGTGCCAAAGGTAGCAACTGTTGGGCCTTCCGTTGCGATGAGTCTATTTACTGACTTTCAAGATATGAGTAAATTCAATCCTGCCCCTTTCCATGAGGACTCCTTACATAAAACGATAGACGATGTTGTCGCATGGTCTACTGCATTAAAAGGAATCAGACAAAAAGAATCTGAACTTCAAACTGTATAAAAAGGAGAGTCACTATGGCATACGTATTACAGGTAGATTTTAAAATGGATGGACCATTCGGGGATGAAATGGCTGGAGCGTTTTCTGATTTAGCCAAAAGCATTAATGAAGAACCAGGTTTCATCTGGAAAATTTGGACCGAAAATCCGGAAGCAAAAGAAGCGGGTGGAATCTATTTATTCGAGACAAAAGAAACCGCTGAAAAATATCTCGACATGCATACGAAACGATTAGGCGGCTTTGGCATCAACGGCGTTAACGGAAAAGTCTTTGCAATCAATTCAACGCTTACCGAAATCACAAAAGGTCCAGTTAATAAATAAGAATTGGATTCAATAGTACCTATAGATCGGACGCTTGTAAAAAGTGTTTGGTCTATAGGTACTTTTTTTATTCTAACTAAAAACACTGAAGATATTGCATACGTAAATCCAACAATTCGTGTTTCGTATGATGAAATAAACAATGAATCTTGTATTCTAATCCAATAAGTACCTCTACTAAAATGATAGATTAGCTTTTTGACCATTCATTATTTTGTTATACTAATACAAAAACATTATCTTTTCCGAATATTAAAAGAAAAAGGGGGGTAGCTTACTATGTACAAGATAATCATAGTTGATGATGAAAAAAATATCCGTGACAGATTGGCTCATTTTTTTCCTTGGGTTGAAGTAGGTTTTGAAGTAGTTGGTACCGCAGAAAATGGTGTTCATGCATTAGAGCTTATAAAACAAGAATGTCCCCATGCCGTTTTGACAGACGTTCTTATGCCTGAGATGACAGGATTAGAGCTTGCTGCAGAAATCAACACATCTTACCCCGAAACAAAAGTAGTTATTCTTAGTGCTTATGATGATTTTAAATATGCCCAAGATGCCATTAAATTTGGGGTGAAGGGCTATTTGTTGAAGCCTTTAATGAAAAGTGACTTTTTCAATGTTTTCAGGAAGTTGGCAGAAGAATTAAGGGAGGACGAAGCGGCAAAAAATTCTAATCAATTGGATAGTCAGTGGGATATTGAGGAATTAATGCTTTTAGATTTAATGAAAGGCACAAATCTATCTAATTATGCTGACAAGTGGAATATCCAGGCACAAAGCTATAGAGTTGTCATTTTTTCCTTTGATCGACTGTTTAAAGAAACGTCTACTTTCTCAATTCGTCAGAAGGTTACCGAACTGGCTATGGACTTTTGGAATCGTTATCAGGTTCCTATTTTGTTCTATGGGAATAGTCTTATTGTGTTAATAACAGCTACGAAACTTGTCGCGAAAAAGGAACTAAAGCCGAAACTACTCCAGTTCATTGATACATTAAGAGATAATCTTGGAGAGTTGTTTATCAATCAAAAGAATTTTGTTGTTGGGGTTGGTAATCCGTCATATAAGTATCAAGAAATTTGCCGTTCCTATAATGAAGCGGTTTACGCGTATAGCTATAAATACTTTAATGAATATGAAATGGTTATTTTTTATGAAGATTTAGCTGTTGATGGAAATAATGAGAATCAAACCATGCTCCAAAATTCAATGTTAGATCATGTTAATACGATCGAAGCTCTTCTTATAAATTCAATGAAAACTGGTACAGTAACGAATGGTACTGATGTGGTCAACCAATTCTTTGAACCATACAAGCGGGTTTGCGGTTTACCGATTGCCGAAATACGGAGTTCGTGTTCCGAACTCATTATTATTCTTATGTTTCGTCTGAAAGAGAAGGGACTATCACTCTCATCAATTGATCAAAAGCATGTATTAGGAAGAATTTACGAGATTGATTCTTTAGAAGAATTAAAGAGATGGCTGATTCAAATGTTGGAAACGATATCTTTTGATTTAATCAATAAGGATAAAAAAGATTTTAACAGCTATGTTTTGTTGGCCAAGGAATATGTGAAAGAAAATTATCAGGAACGTATTACGTTAGAAGACATTTCAAACAAGTTATTTTTACATCAAGCCTATTTCAGTGCGATTTTCAAAAAGGAAACAGGTCAGAATTTTATCGATTATGTCAATAAGATTAGAGTAGAAGAAGCAGAGAAGCTTCTTAGAAATACAAATTATAAAGTAAAAGTGATTTCGGACATGGTTGGTTTTCAAAGTCACTCGTATTTTAACAAAGTATTTAAAAATGAAACAGGTGTTACCCCTGTTGTGTTTAGAAGACAGTAAAAAAGGTCAGTCTTCAGGAGATAATCATGAGATTAAAAACAGAAAAAAACAAAAAAATTCACTTCCACTCCTTTTTATTAAGGTTCTCATTAGTCACAGTTTTTATATTTTTATTGCTATTAAGCAGTTTATTTTATATAAAAATTAAAAGCTTTATTGAAGAAAAGAAAGAAACTTCTGTACAGTTAAGAATGGATCAAATTTCTTATGAGTTACAAATGGAGTTCAACGAAATCTATAATACAACAAACAATTTGAAAACAAACGAGATCGTTATCCGATATATAGATGAATTGAGCAGTTCCGAATTTAGTCCATCTGAGAAATATCACGAGGCTGCGGCTCTGGAAGATTATTTGAATACGATTAGGCAAAATAACAGACTTATTGATAATATCCTTATTATTACACCGAACACTCAATATAGCTCTGATAAAAAATATGTAGATTTCAAGTTTAATGGTATGAAGGTAAAAGAGGAAGTGGAGCGCAATTTTCATTTTATTAACTTGGGAGAGGCAAGCAGAAAGATTGAAATACCCTTTTCAGTAGATGAAAAATTGGCGGGAGAATCCATTAAGACCGAAGATTTAAATAATCATTTATTATTTGGGACCAATGTTATTTCCGCAGACGGCGTGCACAAAGGGGTCATTTTGCTATTTATCAGCCCAAAGAGTTTGGATGATTCTCTCTTCTATGCGGACAAGATTCAATTGTTTGATCAAAATGGCAGAATGTTTTTTAAAGGGGAACAGGCAACCACCAAAATTCCTACAGAAATTGAGAAAATGTTCAGTAATCAAAACGAACTAAATGTAGATTGGGGAGATACAGGAGTTTATTATTCGAGTATACCCTATTATAATTTTAAGCTTATTTATGAAGAACCATTAGGTGTTTATCAAAAACAAATGGGACTTATATGGAAAACGATTGCTTTAACGTTTGTTTGTACGGCTATAGTTGCGTTTATTTTTTCTAGGGTGATTGGTCAAAAAGTGATTCAGCCACTATATCAGTTAGTTGAATCAATTAAGAAGTATGAAAAAAGCAGAAATTACAGTAACCTCCTTCAGATAAATAAAAAGAACGGCATGAAAATAAGTTTGAGGGAACGTTTCTTTTTTTATTTTGTCATCACTGTTTTGCTGCCGATATTATTTTTTATTGGGATTCTCTATACACAAACCTCCCAGCTCGTATCAGCAGATTTACAGGAGAGCTACCATTCTTTACATGAAAGAATGGCTCGGTTGTTAAACAATGAGATCAATCAACGGGAGCTGACGATATCACGAATTGCGCATAATAACAAAGTTCAGCTGCTCATATTGGAACATGATCACGAAAAGATAGGCTATGAATTAGTAGATAGCAGGCAATTTTTGGAATTAAGAAGGCAAAACATTCGAATTTATGATGCTTCCGGAGAAATCTTATATACTAATATGCAAAATGCACCGCAGAAATTAGATCAAGATTTTAAACGAGATTTGGCGGGGGCAGGTAGGAAGATTAGCTATCAATTAAAAAAGGACCGTCTTGATAATGTGACGATTGTGATTGGAATGCCTGTCTATTCCCCAATCGACTATTCAAAAATTATTGGCTTCATTTCAGTTGATATTGAAAACAATCAATTGGAAAAATATTATTCGGATTGGCAGCAAACTGGCCTTGAAATGCTGATTGCTGATAAAAATGATAGGATAATATCTCATCAGAATCCGCTAGAAGTCGGTAAAGTTTTTGATAATAAAGAAAAGATGTTACGGGATGAGGGGAAAAATTTTCATGCCTACAACACAGAAATTACAAGTATGGATTGGGAATTTATTTCAAAATACAATTATTCAGATGTTCAAAAACAGGTTAATCAATTATTTATTAATGACCTCTATCTTTTATTTTTCATTCTGCTTTTGTTGATTATTTTTGCGTATTGGATCTCGAAAAGAATGCTGAGACCTATCGGGCAGTTGAATGAGTTATTACAAACATTTGATCTCAAGGGCTCCCATTACGATGTGGTAGAAAAATTATCTGGAATTAATGAAGTGGATTCACTTACAAAAAATTTTAATAGAATGATTGAGAGAATAGAAGAATTAATTCATGAGACCATCATGACAAATCAAGAGAAAGTCCAATTAAAGTATGAAAAGCGCGAGCTGCAGCTGAATGCACTCCAGTCGCAGATCAATCCTCATTTTTTATATAATACCTTAGATAATTTGCTCTTTTTGGTAGAAACGAATGAGACGGATAAAGCTACTGAAATGATTGCTTCCTTAAGCCAACTTTTCCGATTCATCACCAATCGAGAAAAATTTATGATAACGCTTCAGGAAGAGATCGTCTATACGAAAAACTATATAAACATTATGTCGTATCGGTTTGATAATTTTGAATGTATTTGGGATATTGATGAAAGTGTAATGAATTATAAAACGGTTAAACTTATTCTGCAGCCGGTCATTGAAAATGCGATTAATCATGGTGCAAGGAAAACAAAGAATATGGTGACAATCCATATTTCGTGCGAGCTGAAAGAGGACAAAATCTATATTACTGTAGAGGATAACGCAGTTGGCATCAGAGACGAAGAACTGACGATTATTAAAAGTCACCTAGCTGCTGCTTCGATAGATAAAGCCGGTATTTACAATGTAAATGGAAGAATAAAGCTTCATTTCGGGGAAAAATATGGGCTTGATATCGAAAGCAAACAAGGGGAAGGGACAAAGGTGACCATAGTCCTTCCAGCTTTTAAATAACGAGGCTCACTCTTGGGAGTGGCCTTTTTTATTATATCTTTAAATAGTGTTATTTTACCTAAAGAAAGTGAAACTATCAATTAACAATTTATATTATTCTGATTATAGAAAACGTTTACAGATGATAGAGAGGGGAGGATATTTAAATGCAAACCGTAGTCCAAAAGGCCAAAGCAAAGCCCCAGCGGCAGGCGAATACGACATGGATTCGTGTGAAGAAAATGAAGATGCTATACATCATGATGTTGATTCCGATGGGCATGTTATTTCTCTTTCACTACATTCCGATGTATGGGATTTTAATCGCCTTCAAAAATTTTTCACCAGGACTGGGTATATGGGATAGTCCATGGAATAATTTTGAACACTTCAAGAGACTGTTTAGTGATTTCTTATTTTTAAGGGCACTGCAAAATACAGTTGTTATTAGTCTACTAAAAATTATCATTGTGTTCCCAGCACCAATCATTTTTGCCATTTTGTTAAATGAGATTACAAATGAAAAATTTAAAAAGGTGAGTCAATCTATTTCCTATTTACCGCATTTCATGTCTTGGGTAATCTTATCGGCCATGGTTATTGAAGTATTTTCTCCGCAACGGGGAATTATTAATTTCTTTATTACGCTCGTTGGCGGGGAACCTATCAATTTCATGTCAGATAAAACGGCATTCATTCCGATATTAATCCTGACAGATATGTGGAAAGAGCTTGGCTGGGGAGCCATTATTTATTTAGCAACGATTGCATCGATTGATCCGCAATTATACGAAGCAGCTGACATGGACGGAGCAGGCAGATTTCATAAAATGATTCATATAACGCTTCCTTCCATCATGCCAATGGTCATTATTCTGTTTATTCTAAGACTTGGAAGTGTATTAAACGCAGGATTTGACCAGATTCTTAACTTGTACAATCCATTAGTCTATGAAGTTGCGGACATTATTGATACGTATGTATATCGAAGTGGGTTAGAGCAATTCCAGTTTGATTATGCTACCGCAGTAGGGTTGTTTAAAAATGTCGTTGGAATCGTACTGATCCTAAGTGCGAACGCGATTATCCGCAGAAAAAGTGAACATGGAATTTGGTAGAAAGGAGGATAAAAGATGGCAGCAAAAACTAGGAAAAAGATCTCATTGTTTAATATTTTTAACATAACGGGATTTATCGTGTTTTCGATACTTGTCATTTACCCTTTTTGGCAGACCATTGTTATATCCTTTTCGGATGCAGAATCCGCTTCAAGTCTTGGTTTAAATCTATGGCCTGATAGATGGATTACAGATGCCTACCAGTTTGTATTTTCTTATGAGAATATTATGGTTGCCTATCTAAATACCATCATACGAACTGTTGCTGGTACAGCATTAATTGTTTGTTTTACGGTTTTGGCAGCCTATCCGCTTTCTAAGAAAGACTTGCCTTACCGCAATTTCTTTACGATATTTTTCCTGATTGCAATGTTTTTTTCAGGAGGAATGATTCCAGATTACTTATTAATTAAAAATCTAGGATTACTTGACAATAGCTTGTCCCTAATTTTACCTTCAGCGGTTAATGTGTTTTTTATTATCATCATGCGTAACTATTTTATGACCATTGATAAAGGGCTTGAAGAATCTGCAATCATGGATGGAGCAAACTACTTAACGATTCTTACTAAAATTATTATTCCGGTTTCAAAGCCTGTTATCGCAACTGTGGCACTTTGGGCAGCAGTCTTTCATTGGAATGAATGGTTCCATGCCTTGGTCTATCTTCAGGATGACTCGAAAACAGTTTTACAAATCGTCGTTAGGGATATGTTGACGGCAATGGATATGACAAAAAATGCCCAAATGGGTGGAGGTGGTATGTCCAATTCAGATCTGTTGCTTAGCAACGTACGAGCAGCAACCGTAATTATCTCAATTGGTCCAATCATACTAGTCTATCCGTTCGTGCAGAAATACTTCATTAAAGGAATCATGATAGGTTCTTTAAAAGGATAAGGGGGATGAATTTATGAAAATGTGGGCAAAAAAACTTTCGCTAGTAGCTCTTTCCAGTGCACTCATCTTTACAGCGGCATGTACAAATAAGGAAGCAGGTAATGAAACAAAAGAGGTTGATATCGCAAGCTTGCCTGAAGCTGGGGATTTTTCTAAGGAGATTGAGCTAAATCTATCAGGGTCTTTCACAAGAGGTAAGGTGGAAGATGGAAACTATGTACAAAAGAGATTAGAAGAACAATTTAATATCAATATCGTTAACACAAAAATAGATACTTGGAATGCTGACGAAGTAAACCTAATGGTTGCATCTGGGGATCTTCCTGATACATTTGCTTTTACTTCTGCAGGTAAATCCGCACAAGAATTATATGATTCTGGTTTAACTAGAACCATTCCAAAAGAGATGCTTGAAAAATATGCACCTCGTTATATGAAAATGTTATCCGAAAATCCTCCAGGTCCAATTATGAACCTGAAGCAGGGTACGGAAGATGAGTATCTACAGTTAATAGCCCTATACCCTCATGTTGATGGTGTGCCATGGGTCCCAACATTCCGATTAGACTGGTTGGAAAAATTAGGTATTGAACCACCTGGAGAAATCAAGCAAGTAGGACCAAGCGGAGGTCGTGAAAAAATTTATTTTACAGAGGAAGGCTATACAATTGAAGAAGTTGAAGAAATTTTAAAAGCCTTTACTTTCGATGATCCGGATGGAAATGGAAAGGACGATACGTACGGTATCTCACCTTATTACGATCAAATCCACTGGTCAGCTTCGTTAATGGGAGCATTTGGTATAGCACCTGGTTCTAATCTTATGGAAGATGGAAAATTAGTTCAAACTGAGATTTCAACAAAATATAAAGATTTCCTTAAATTGATGGCAAAATGGTACAAAATGGGATTGGTAGATCCTGAATTTACTACACTCGATAATAATAAGAGTTGGGAAAAATACAAGCAAGGAAAAATCGGATACTATATTGCACAACCTGCCTATATCGCAATGGATGACTGGGCAAAAGGCCGTGCACCGCAAAACATTGTTGAAGATCCAAATTCTACTGCAAAATTACTTGCGACAGCACCAGAAATCGGAAAGGATGGCCAACAGGGTGTTGGGTCATTTCTACCGGTTGTAAATTTAGCGGATGCATTCTTTGTTTCGAAGGATGTAACGGATGAAGAATTAGCAAGAATCCTTCAAGTCTTTGACTTTATTAACTTTGATAGTGAGGCAAGATGGACATTATATGGAGAAGTTGGCGTGCACTCTGACTGGGAAGGTACACCTGAACAGTCTGCACTTAAAGTACGTCCAGAATTTGCAAAGGAAGAAGGGGATACAGGTTTCTGGGCCTACAACTTCCGTACGTATGATCTAGAGAGAGTACAGTGGTTTACATCTGAATATACAATGAAACTGAAAAATGAATTTTTTAATCGTGAAGATGTGAAGGAAAAGATGCTGATCCGTCCATATAAATCGGATGTATTAAATGAAACAAAAATTAAAGAACTCGAAAAGCGTTACAAAGGACAGCTTGATACAATTGTAGCCGAATTTAGAATGAAAGCGATTGTCGGTGAAATTGACATTGACAAAGAATGGGATAAGTACGTTGAAAATTGGATGAACAATGGCGGAAAAGAAACCCTGGCTGAATTAGAAAAAGCTCCAAAGGTTTCCGATTTAAGAAGTAAATAAATTAGTTTCTATTGAATGAATCCAAATTACAATGGTAGAAACCATTGTAATTTGGATTTTATTAAGATAAAAGAGGGCAGGAGGGAAGCAAGTGAAACCTATTATCTTAGATGAAAAGACTATATTAGGGGCGATTTCGCTCGAAAAAATCGGTGAACATATTAAGCCCTGGCGAATTTTTTATGAAGATAGGGATTTTTTTACTCCAGATCTTCTTAATGGACACGCAGAAATACCCGCTGGAGTTAGAATTACATTTGAAACTAACTCTACTAGCATTAGGGTAGAATTTGCTCCATCTCAAAATGAGGTAGAGTTTGATGTTGTCATTGATCATAAACGTATAAAAACCGTAATTGTTCAACCAGGTGATACCTCTTTTACAATTGAAGATCTAAGAACGAATCATAAAAAAATTGAAGTTTATTTATCCCAACAACAACAGGTTTTATTGAAGAATGTATATATAGATGAAAATGCAGACTGGTCCCTGCATAAATCCACAAGAAAAAAGTGGCTTACTTATGGAAGCTCCATTACTCAATGTCACGCTGCTGAAAATCCTTCACAAACTTGGCCAGCAATTACTGCTAAAGAATTGGATTTGGATTTTATTTGTCTTGGCTATAGCGGGCAATGTCAATATGAACCGATGATTGCACGGACAATCAGGGATACTCCTGTAGATTTTATTTCATTAAGTGCAGGAATTAATATATACGGTGGAAATTGCTATAACCATCGTACATTCCAGGCTATCATCATCGGTTTTATAAAAATTATCCGTGAAAAACAACCGACAGTTCCAATCGTATTAAGCTCTCCAATTTATGGAACGTTTCGAGAGGATACACCGAATCTAGTTGGATTCACTTTAATTGAAATGAGAGAACAAGTGAAAGAAATTGTAGATATATTTAGAACAAATGGTGATGAGCAAATCTTCTATGTAAATGGATTAGATATTTTAAGTGGGGAGTACAAAGACCTACTCCCAGATGGTTTACACCCTAATGCAGAAGGATATAAACTGATGGGTCATAATTTTGCGACTGCTTTTAAACCGTATTTTAAAAATAACGAGGTTTTGAGCCATTAAAAATGTTTGGAGGTAAATATGGTGAAAAAAATTAATTTAGACGAACAAATAATTCATGGAGCAATCTCCCTTGAACAAAAAGGCGAATATGTGAAACCTTGGAGAATTCATTACAAGGAAAAGGACTTTTACACACCCAACCTCCTAAATGGCCAAGCCGAAGTACCAGCTGGTGTAAGAATATCACTAGTTAGTAATACGAGTAAATTTAAATTAGACATCGCCCCTAGCCCTTTGGATTTAGAGTTTGATATTTTAATTGACAATGAATTGTTTAGGACATTTGTGGTTAATGCAAATGAAACTTGCTTGGAAGTTTCGGATCTTCCGAACCATATCAAAAGACTGGACATCTATTTATCACAACGTAATAAAGTTGAATTACAAGCTCTTTGGATTGACGAAGATGCTTCGTTTCAACCATTCAACGATGCTCGAAAAAAGTGGGTTACTTATGGGAGCTCTATTACCCAATGTTATCTTGCGGAAAGTCCCTCGCAAACATGGCCGGCAATAACAGCAAAAGAATTAGACTTAAACCTTATTTGCTTGGGCTATAGTGGTGAATGTCAATATGAACCTATGATCGCGAGAATGATTAGAGATACTCCAGTAGATTTTATTCACTTAAACGCATCAATCAATTCTTATAATGCAGAAACGTACAACCACCGAACTTTTCAAGCTGTAGTTATAGGGTTCATCAAAATTATTCGAGAAAAGCATAAAAATGTTCCAATCGTATTGAGTTCTTCCATATATGGTGCACATAGGGAAACTACAGAGAATCGTGTTGGTTTTACCTTGGTTCAAATGCGGAAAGAAGTGGAAGAAGTAGTAAAGATCTTTAATAAAAATGGTGATGATCATATTTTTTACGTAAATGGCCTAGATATTTTTGGAGCTGAACATGGCCATTTACTACCTGATAATCTTCATCCGAATGCCGAGGGATATAAAATCATGGGGCAGAATTTTGCGGATGCGTTTAAACCTTATTTAAATTAAAGTAACCTTTTTTGGTTTGAAAGAATTGTATTTAATGTAAAAAAATAGCAAATATGAGGTGCTAATTATATGTCAACTATTCAAGCTGAAGCAGTTTTTTATCCAAACCTTGCAGGTTCAAGAGCTTACCGGATACCTTCAATGATTACGACAACGAAAGGAACGGTTATTGCAGGTATAGATGCTAGGATTGTCGACCAAACAGATAATCCGAACCAAATAGATGCTACGATTCGACGCAGCGAAGACAATGGTGAGACTTGGGGACACGTTCAAAAGCTAGTCGCATTTGCGGGAGAAGGTTTAGATGGGGCAGCAGCTATTGATACGTCACTTTTACAAGATGAAGAAACTGGAACTATCTTTATGATTTATTGTCATTCACCAGGTGGAATTGGCCTATTGAATAGTGAAGCGGGAATCGGTTTCGATGCAGATGGACGTAGGAAATTATTTGATAATGAGGGAAATGTTTACTTTTTATCTGATTCAGGAAAAGTTTATGATACAGAAAACAATGTAACGAGTTATTCAGTTGATGAAAATGGTTATGTCTTCAATAATGGTCAGGCTGCAGGAAATATCTATTTTAAAAAGGGAATTGACCAAAATGAAAGTTTGCTAGAAGGAAGAACATGCTTTTTGCAAATCATTCAAAGTGAAGATGATGGGCTTACTTGGTCCAAACCAAGAGAATTAAATGTAGCAGTTAAGGAAGAATGGATGAAGTTTATTGGATCTGGCCCTGGCTGCGGTATTCAATTGAAGCACGGAGAAAAGAAAGGTCGATTAGTGTTCCCAATCTATTTTTCTAATGAAGCGGGCCACCTATCATGTGCTTGTATTTATAGTGATGATCACGGTGTTACTTGGCAGCGTGGTGAATCACCAAATGATGGCAGGGAGCTTGACGGTGAGGTTCTCACTGCACAAACAATTAATAATGGAAAACAGTATTTAACAGAGTCCCAGGTCATAGAATTGCCAACAGGTGAATTAAAATATTATTTGCGTAATCATTATGGACTTCAAAGAACAGCAGTCACAACTAGTACGGACGGTGGAGAAACATGGGGAGAAGTCACCTTTGACATGGAATTAATCGATCCTATCTGCCAATCAAGTGTTGTCCTTTATCCAGATTTAGGTGACGGAAAAGTACGGGTTCTATTCTCTAACCCAGCTGATGAAAAAACAAGGGTTAAAGGAACCGTACGCCTGAGTGAAGACGGCGGAAAAACATGGCCATATAGTAAAGTAATTGAGGAAAGCTTCTACGGTTATTCTTGCCTCACTGTGCTAAAAACTGGCGAAATTGGCGTTCTATATGAACGGGTATATGATTACTCAGACTGGAATAACATGGACATAGCATTTGTTAAGTTTTCGTTGGACTGGTTAAAGTCATAAAAAGAGTTTCTAATAGCTTTAGATAATAAAAGATTACCCTGCACCTGGCGTCATAATCTAAAAACAAATTAAAATATAAGTTTCAACAATAAGAGGTGGGAATATGTTTCAAGCTGGCTACATGGAGAAATTAAACACAATTATGGAATGGATCACAAGGTTCTTTGCCCTTCAATTAATCTGGATATTATTCTGCCTTGTGGGTCTAGGCATTGGGGGCATATTCCCGGCAACTTTTACGATGTTTGCGATTTGTCGGAAATGGATCAATAAACATACCGAAGTTCCAATTTTTAAGACCTTTTGGGAATTGTACCGTAAGGGCTTTCTAAAGACCAATCTTTTGGGGTGGGTCACCACGTTAACGGGCTGTAGTATCTATTATTATTTCCAGCTGTTCAAAGATTCAGAAAGTATGATGGATATGGTCTTATTCATTGCCGTATGGATTGCGGGAATCCTTTATTTAATGACAGTTTTATTAATGATTCCAGTATATGTTCATTTTGATATCAAGCTGTTTAGTGTTGCTAAGCATGCACTGATCATTGCAATTGCTCATCCTTTCCATACCGCAAGTATAGCTGCACTTACTGTTGGATTTAGCATGGTGATTATCCTTATTCCGGGACTATTTCCATTCTTTAGTTTCAGTCTGCTAGCGTACGGAGTTATGTGGATAGCAAATTCAGCCTTTACAAAAATGGAACAGAAAGTATCTAAATTCAGACAAACGAATAGTTCGGTATAAAAACTTTCTACAAAAAGATGGATGTAATGAAACAATAACGTCAGCTAACCTTCATTTTATCGCCCTTCGTTTTAGTGGTGTTTTTCTAGAATTATAGAAATAGTATTCATAACAAAAAATTTATATCCAAAAAGGGGATACCAACATGAAAACATGGGATTTAGACCAATTTAAAGGTGTATTTGTTGCAATGTATTCCGCCTATGATGACGCAGGCGAGGTTTGTGAAGAAAGAGTGAAAAACCTTTCCCGTTCTTATGTAAATAGCGGAGTTACTGGTTTATATGTCGGAGGCAGTTCTGGTGAGGGAATCCTGCAAACAACGGAAGAAAGAAAGAGAGTCGTAGAGGCCGTCATGCAGGAGGTTGGACGAGAGCTAACCATAATCGTCCATGTTGGAGCAAACTCAACAGAAGAAAGCAGGGAGCTAGCGATTCATGCAGAAAAATGCGGCGCGCATGCAATATCAGCCGTTCCAGCCATCTATTATCGTTTGTCGGAGCAATCGGTTGAAAAGCATTGGCAGGAGATAATCGATAGCACCTCCTTACCATTTATTATTTACAACATTCCACAGACAACAGGATTTAATTTGACTCAATCGCTATTTCAAAAAATGGCTACTCAAGAAAAGGTAATCGGAATTAAGATGTCAGGCGAAAGTGTCTATGAATTACAACAATTCAAAGCGAATGCAGGAAAAGAGTTTCTCGTTTTTAACGGACCGGATGAGCAATATTTAGGCGGCCGGATTATGGGAGCAGACGGTGGCATTGGCGGAACATATGGAGTTATGCCGGAACTATTCTGTACGCTCGATAAATTGTATCGAGCAAATGAATTTGAAAAGGCCCAGAAATTACAATTTGAAATTAATAGCGTGATTAAAAAGTTATTAAGTTACCCTTCTTTATACGGGGCTTGTAAATATATTTTATCACTAAGAAATATTGAAACAGGGTCCCCGAGGTTACCATTACTACCAGTCAATCAGCAGGATTATGCTTCCCTGTCTGAATTAAATGATCGCATTCTGCGATTGATCAACACTTATACTGGTGAAGTAGAAAAAATATATTAATAGCATCCTATTTTATGAAAATTGTCCTTCATTACCGAATGAAGGACAAACGTGTATTAAATTTTAATAAGGAGATGATGATATGAGGAATCATCCTTTTTTTTCGTCAATACACAAAGATTTAATCGTATCTTGCCAAGCCCTTGAAGATGAGCCGCTGCACGGTTCTGAAATAATGGCAAAAATGGCTCAGGCAGCTAAGAATGGCGGGGCAAAGGCAATCCGAAGCAATTCGGCTGTGGATGTGGCCGCTATTAAAAGACAAACAGGTCTACCAATCATTGGGCTGGTCAAACGCGATTACCCAGACAGTGAAATTTATATTACAGCAACCCTTAAAGAGGTAAAGGAATTATTGGCAGTAGAGGCTGATGTAATTGCGCTTGATGCTACTTATCGCAAGCGACCCAACGGTGAAACTCTAAAGGACCTGGTCAATTATATTCATGAGCACAGTAAGACGTTAGTAATGGCAGACATAGCAAACGTAAGGGATGCCGAATATGCGATGGAATGCGGTGTGGATATGGTCTCTACAACCCTTTCTGGTTATACCAATGATAGTCCAAAACAACTAGATCCAGATTTTGAACTAGTTGAACAGCTTTCCAAACTATTACCCGTCCCAGTCATTGCTGAAGGTCGCATCCAAACACCAGAGCAAGCACGTAAAATGTTGGAATTAGGCGCTTGGTCAATCGTAGTGGGGGGCGCGATAACAAGACCGCAATTAATCACCAAAACTTTTGCAGAGAGAATTGGCATCGGATGAAGCACTACCTAGCCTTTGATATCGGGGGAACACAAATTAAGTATGGGATTGTAACCGAAAATGGAGATATTCTTTCTCACTTTATGATGGACACTGCAGCCCATCTAGGCGGTCAGGCAATCATTGAAAAAGTAATAGCAGCGGGGAAAACCATGGTGGCAAACTATTCCCTCAGCGGCATTGCCATTAGCACGGCCGGACAGGTTAATTTCCATACTGGAACAATTGTAGCTGCCGGTGAAACAATCCCTCATTATACGGGAATTGACATTAAGAAGCTTGTCAGTGAGGCACTTGGACTGCCTGTTGAAGTTAGAAATGATGTGGATTGTGCAGCCCTTGGTGAGATGTGGCTAGGTCATCACGATTCAAGAAATTTTATTACTCTGACTGTGGGAACAGGCATCGGTGGAGCGATTGTGATTGATGGAAAGATGTATTCAGGGCACTCATTTAGTGCGGGGGAATGGGGATATATGCTTGTTGACGGAGAACCCTTTGAAAAAAATGCCTCGGTGTCGGGATTAATTCATTTTGCTAATCATTATAAGGAAGAACGGCCATGGACTGGAAAAGAAATTTTTGATTTATATGATCAGGGTGATCAGGAGATTCAGAAGGCTGTCAGACAGTTTTACCGTTATTTATCGATTGGCATCTCAAATCTTATTTATATCTTTAACCCGGAAAAGGTTATCATCGGCGGTGGGGTCACTGCTCGGGGTGAGCGTTTTTTACAGGAGGTTCAAGCAGAAATCAACAACTACTTGCTTCCTTCTTTTCAAAAGAATACAGAGATTGCACTTGCCAAGTTGTCTAATCATGCCGGAATGATCGGAGCGGTTTCTCATTTTTTACGCATGCGTTAGAGGCAGGGTACTAGAGTCTAATACGAGAAAGAGTGGAGAATTGCTAATGAAACTAGAATTTTTAACGAGATGTTTAAGTTCTTTAACAAAGGTTTTTGCTACTCAAGAATTAAATGAAAAGGCTGTCACAAAAGGTTCAGCACTTTTAAACGAAACGTACTCCTTTCAGGTTGCCTATAAATCTAGAACCTTATTAAAAAATATAAGAGTACGAATAAACTCTGCTTTGAAGGAGAATATTACGGCACGATCCGTAGGATTGGTTCCATCTGAATTACCGTGTTACCACGATCATGATGATCTCATCCTTAAATCTACACCAGGATTATATCCAGATCCTCTTTATCCGTATCAAAATAAGGATGGTTTAACAGCCTTTCCGAAACAGTGGCGTTCGCTTTGGATTACGGTCGATAATCTATTAGACATGGATCCCGAAAAATACCTTATTGAAGTCATCTTTGAAAAGGCAAATGGTGAATATCTTGGTAAGGAAGTTTTCGAATTAGAGGTGATTCCGGCTGAACTTCCTCAACAAAAATTAATTCATACAGAATGGTTTCATACCGATTGCTTGGCAACCTATTACAATATTGAGGTCTTTAGTGAGGAACATTGGAAGAGAATTGAGCAATTTGTTGATACGGCAGCTAAACACGGAATGAATATGATCCTAACACCGTTATTTACACCTCCTTTAGATACGGAGGTCGGAGGAGAACGTCCAACAGTCCAGCTTGTTGACGTAGAAAAGGTAGGCGAAAGTTACTCCTTCAAATTTGAAAAGCTCAAAAGATGGATTGATCTATGTAAAAAACAAGGTATAAAGCATTTTGAGTTCTCCCATCTCTTTACCCAATGGGGAGCTAGGCACGCTCCGAAAATAGTAGGTCTTGAAAATGGAGAATTTAAACGGTTCTTCGGCTGGGAAACGGATGCCTCAAGCGAGGAATACCGTCAATTTCTCCATCAATTTCTTCCGGAGTTAGTTGATTTAATTAAAGAAAATGGATTAGAAAGCCAATGTTTTTTCCATGTATCCGATGAGCCACATCTTGATCAAGTTCAGTCATATGAAAAAGCCAGTTCAATCGTGAAAGAATACCTGGAAGACTTTCCAGTAATTGATGCACTTTCAGACTTTACCTTTTATGAAAAAGGACTTGTTAAAACTCCGATTCCTTCCAATGATCATATCAAACCATTTTTAGAAAATGGAGTAAAAAATCTTTGGACCTATTATTGCTGTGCCCAATATAAAAAAGTTGCAAACCGATTCTTCTCAATGCCATCATTCCGTAATCGGATTCTCGGTATTCAACTGTATAAATATAATATCACTGGCTTTCTTCATTGGGGATATAATTTTTGGTATTCACAATACTCGAAAAAAGCAATAGACCCATTTAAAAATACGGATGCTAACTATTCATTCCCATCAGGGGATGCCTTTCTCGTTTATCCTGGTGAAGATGGTCCAATCGAATCGATAAGACTTGAGGTTTTATACGAAGCTCTCCAAGATTTAAGGGCGCTTCAATTGCTAGAAAGCCTGATTGGTAGAGATCAAGTTTTAGTCCTGTTGGAAGAAGGATTGGATGATGAAATCACGTTTGACCAATATCCTAAAGAGCTCGAATGGTACCTGTTAAAAAGGGAACAGATTAACCAAAAGATTAAAGATAAATCTTTAATAACAGATATAAGCTCAAGATAGAAGGTTTAGTATGTCACCAGTAACTTTGAATGAAAAATCATTTTATTAGATGGCTGAGGGATCCAGTTATAAAAGATAAAAGCTATTGAAATTTTTATACTAGATTCGTGTTATTGAATACATGAATCTTTTTTTATATCATAGATTGCTTTATTAAATGCACCGCCGTTTCCCTAGTACAATATATTCAAAACTCGTTAAGACTTTTTTAGTGAATACTAGTACTATTTTAATCCAAACTGATAAATTAAGAAATCCAGCAAGATAAGATGCTATTCTTTAGAGAGTAGTAGATTGAAAGGGTTTTCTTGCGTAATTTTGTCTTATCAAGTATAGAGGAAATATTGAATTTCAAAAGGTATTTGGGGGGGATTTGAATGGTTAAGAAAAATGACTGGGAAAACATAAATGTCCTACAAAGGGGAAGATTGCCTGAACGCGCCTATTTTCTATCGTTTTCAGATGAACAATCTGCGTTAACATACGAAAGAGGAAATTCCCAAGGTTTTAAACTGTTAAATGGAAGTTGGAAATTTCATTATGCTGAAAACCCGAAACTCGCACCCGAGCATTTTTATAGAAATGATTTTGATGTAAGTGAGTGGGATAATCTCATGGTTCCTTCACATTGGCAAATGAATGGATACGGAAAGCCGCATTACACAAATGTTCAATATCCGTTTCCGGTTGAGCCACCATACGTTCCAACAGAAAACCCAACCGGGTCTTACCGACGTAATTTTTACATTCCAACAGAATGGCTTCTGAAAAAAATGATATTGAGGTTTGAGGGAGTAGACAGCGCTTTTCACGTTTGGGTTAATGGTCAGGAAGTTGGTTACAGCCAAGGTAGCCGGATTCCATCTGAATTTGATATCACTTCATATATTGTGGAAGGTGAGAATACATTAGCTGTCAGGGTTTATCAATGGTCTGATGGCAGTTACTTAGAAGATCAGGATATGTGGTGGTTAAGTGGGATCTTTAGAGATGTGTATCTATTAGCAAAACCAAAGGTCCATATTCAAGATTTATTTGTCAAAACGAATCTGGATGGACAGTACAAAGATGCGATCCTTTCCATCGATACGGTGATAGAAAACCATACTCTGGAAGCACTTGAAAATTATCAACTGGAATACCGCCTTCTTGAACAGGGAGGAAAGGTGGTTTCAAAACATTCTAGCCGGGTGTTTCTGCCGGAAAAACAAAATACAAATTTCCATATCGAAATTTCAGTAGAGAATCCAGAGAAATGGTCAGCGGAACACCCCTATTTATATCATTTGTTGATTACGTTGAAGGATCATTCAGGAAATCAGATTGAGGTGATACCGAATAGAACTGGTTTCCGTTCGGTTGAATTGAAGGACGGAGTTTGCCTCATTAATGGTGAGGCCATTAAATTCAAGGGTGTAAACCGTCATGACCATCACCCAGATTTAGGTAGAGCTGTCCCTCTCGATATGATGGAGAAGGATGTCATCCTAATGAAACAGAATAATATTAATGCCGTAAGAACAGCTCATTATCCAAATGATCCGAGATTCTATGATCTTTGTAATGTTTTTGGTCTTTATGTTATTGATGAAGCAGACTTAGAAACCCATGGCTTCGAACGTGCTGGTAATGGTAATCAGTTAAGTGATAATCCAGAGTGGGAAGAAGCATATTTAGATAGGGCTAAACGAATGGTCGCACGTGATAAAAATCATCCTTCTATTATTATGTGGTCATTAGGGAATGAATCTGGATTTGGCTGTAACCATGAATCAATGGGTAAATGGATCAAAGAAAATGACCCAACACGACTTGTTCACTATGAAGGTGAAACGAGAAGCATCATGAATCAATACGGTGATGATCCAAAAAGAGATCCAACTGTTTCCGATATACATACAACGATGTACACCTCTATTGACATTTTGGAACAGCTGGGGCAAAGAACAGATTTAAGCAAGCCGCATATTCTTTGTGAATATATCCATGCGATGGGAAATGGCCCTGGTGGAATCAAAGAGTATTGGGATCTCTTTTACCAATACAAACGTTTACAGGGTGGCTTTGTCTGGGAATGGTGTGATCATGGGATTCGTCTTCATACAAAAGATGGAGTAGAATACTATGCTTACGGCGGAGATTTTGGTGATACCCCGAATGATTATAATTTTGTTATTGATGGGCTTGTGATGCCTGATAGAACACCGTCTCCGGGACTAATTGAGTATAAAAAAGTGATTGAACCTGTTCATGTTGAGGCTGTAGATTTAATCAATGGAAAGGTACGTATTACGAACCGATATGACTTTATTTCCTTAAGTCATTTGAATTTGTCGTGGTCAGTTGAGTCAGATGGAAAGGTTATTGACAAAGGTGTGATACCAACTCCTGCAGTTGCACCAGGTGAAACGATGACGCTTGCAATTCCATACAAACTTCCCGCACTGATCCAACCTGATACAGACTTTTGGTTAAACCTTCAATTTACCTTGGCAGCTGATGCGCTATGGGCAAAAACAGGACATGAAATTGCTTGGGCACAGTTTGAATTACCTGTAACGAGTACGATTGAAAAGGAGATTGTTCCATCTTTCCATCAACCTCTATCATGTCTTGAAAAGAATAATCAGCTTTTAGTACAGGGTGAGGATTTTCAGATTGAGTTTAATCTCGTTTATGGGAAGATGGATTCATGGTCTTATCGAGATATTAACCTTATGGAAGATGGACCAAAGCTTCACTTATGGAGGGCGTTAATCGATAATGATCACCGTTCAGCGTCTGAATGGAAGAAATATGGCCTGCATTGGCTTCAACATCGTGTAGATGGCGTGGAGTGGCAACAACCAACTAGCGATCAGGTAGTGATTACTTCTAACGTTCGGATTGCACCGCCAATTTTATCCTGGGGAATTCGTGTTACTTATACGTATACAATATCTAGCAATGGTGAAATATCTATTACTGTGAAAGGATGTCCAGATGGTGGTGGCCCGATAACATTACCACGGATTGGCTTGCAAATGAGGTTACCAGTTTACTTAGATGACGTGTCATGGTATGGGAGAGGTCCGGGTGAGGCCTACAGTGACAGTAGGCTGGCCACTCGAATTGGCGTTTTTGCTAAAAAGGTGGAGGAGCTATATACTCCATATATCTATCCTCAGGAAAATGGCAATCGTCATGAAGTTCGATGGGTAACGTTGACAAATACTGAAGGAGTGGGCTTTGTTGTAGCAGGTGAACCAACAATTGATTTCAGTGCTCATTATTATACAACGGAAAATCTGGATAAGGCTCAGCACACATATGATTTGATAAAGCAGGATTTTATCACGTTCAACTTGGATCATCAGCAGCATGGTCTTGGGTCTGCTAGCTGTGGGCCAGATGTTGCCGAACCATACCGATTAAAAAACGAGAATTTCCAATTTGCTGTTCACTTAAAGCCCTTTTCTGCGAACGAAAGTTCAAAAGCAGATATAGGAAAGTCACTAAGGTCAAAGTATGGACAAAAGGCACTGAGTACTCCTCTGATATGAGGCTGCATGGATTGAAGTACAATACAAAAGGTCCAGTCAAATAAAGAAAAGAGAAGTAGATTCTAAAATGGAGTCTACTTCTCTTTTTTAAGTTTAAGTGTCACATGTTCGATTGAATTTAGGATTTGAAAACTATCAGGTGGAAAAATAAACGTCCACGGCATGCTGGTTTCAGGTGGCACCTGGATGGCAGGAAGGGTAAATTCGTGCTCAGCCAGGAGTTTTTTTTCATCAAAAAGCTGTAGCGATGTATTTTCAAATACAAGATTTTGTGGCGTTCGATTATGAACAATTGCCGTTACTAATCGTTCGCTTTTGTGATTTACTGCAATCCGGAAGGGTGTAAAACTAACTCCTTTTTCCGGGGTCTCCTCACGAAAAAGCTGTTGGATTATATCACGATCTTTCTGTGAAATCGTCCGATTCCACGCGTCCTCAAAAACTAGTTTTTGCATGATCTCACCTCTCTTCTACTAATTATAGCAAGCAGGCTATTCTTTTGTGAAATTAACCATGAGCGATGGTTTGTCCGATAAATTTACTCTTTTGTCCGATATCTTTTAATTTATGTCCGATAAAAGGGAGCTTGTGTCCGATATCCATCAGTTTATGTCCGATAAAAGGGAAACTGTGTCCGTTAACCTTTATTTATGTCCAATAACCTGGAGCCTGTATCCGATAACCGGAAAAGTTTGTCCGAAAACCCAAAAACTCAATCTGTATCTGTCCAACTCCACCTCATACCCAACCTTGCCCCATAATTAACTTTAAAATTGGTTAAGCTAAACTATCATGTAATTGGTTAAAAAGGAGTTCTTGAGTATGGTAGACTTTTTCGAGAATTTTCATCCGGTTATGCAAGCGTTGATTGCAACTTTGTTTACATGGGGGATGACGGCACTAGGGGCAACCCTTGTTTTTGCAACAAAGACGATCAATCAGCGTCTCTTGGATAGTATGCTAGGTTTCGCTGGAGGCGTAATGATTGCCGCTAGCTATTGGTCGCTACTGGGACCTGCGATTGAGATGTCGAGCGATAATCAAATTGGTGCTTGGTTTCCTGCAGCGCTCGGATTCCTATTAGGGGGGATTTTTCTATGGGGAATTGATAAGATTTTGCCTCATCTTCACCCCAATGCCCCAATAAATGACGCAGAAGGCTTTCATTCTAAAGGTCAAAAGCGAAGTACGCTTTTAGTACTCGCGATTACACTTCATAATATTCCTGAGGGTCTGGCTGTTGGAATCGCATTTGGTGCCCTTGCTAATGGGGGAACGGAAGCATCTTTAGCGGGAGCATTAACCTTGGCGCTTGGAATTGGAATTCAAAACTTTCCTGAAGGTATTGCGGTTTCAATGCCACTAAGAGGTGACGGCATGTCCCGTCGCAAGAGCTTCTTTTACGGGCAATTTTCAGGGATGGTCGAGCCGATTGCTGCTGTTGTTGGGGCAGTTGCGGTATCCTTCATTGAACCATTGCTTCCATACGCATTAAGCTTTGCGGCAGGTGCGATGATTTTCGTTGTCGCAGAAGAAGTCATTCCAAGTTCTCAGGAAAAAGGCAATAAAGATCTAGCATCCATGAGTTTAATGATTGGATTTGTTGTGATGATGATACTTGACGTCGCATTGGGCTAACTATTACAAAACATTATAGGCGTAAACATTCTACCTTGAAAAACGGGGCAATGACCCGTATCCTTTTTTTGAATGTATTTCCAGTTTTTGTCGCATACTAAACCATCATATTGTAGGTGGTTTTCATATGTCATTTTTTAAAAAGTATAAAAAGGAATTGCAACAGCAACAAACCAACCCTATCGAGAATTCGGGACCTCTAGCGGAACTGATTAGCCTGCATGTAATAAATAACGTCAATGAGATACAAAGCATTTTTAGTAAAACACCTGATTTAGTCGTAACCAACCTTGTGATTAAACAAACAAATGCGAAAGCTGCACTCGTCTATTTAGGTGAGCTTACAGATTCAACGGTGGTCAGTGAGCATGTATTAAGACCATTGTTATTCCATGTTGATGATACTAATGAGGATTCGTCATTTAAGGTATCAGTCACCCAAATCAAGGAAGTGAATACATGGTCAAAAATCACGGACGAAATTTTGCATGGGAAAAGTGTCTTGTTTGTGGACGGGTCGCAAGTAGCATTCCTTTTAGATACTGGAAAATGGCCGGAACGATCAATTGAAGAAACCCCGATTGAGTCTTCCGTTTATGGTGAACATATCGGGTTTACGGAATCTGGAAGTACAAATATTGCACTCATCCGAAAGCATATTAAAAATCAACGTTTAAAAATAAATGAATATAGCATTGGTGAAAGAGGGAAAACGAAGGTCTCCCTTTTATACATAGATGATGTTGCTAATCCGGATTTAATTAAGGAATTTGAAAACCGTCTTCAAAAGGTTAAGGTTGATAGTATTACAAATTGTATCTTATTAGAAGAATACATAGAGGATAATCCCTATTCGCCGATCCCACAATTTCTTATTACAGAGCGTACTGATTTTGCAGCTTTGGAAATTTTGGAGGGAAGAATTGTGATGGTTGTGGATGGAGCACCTAATGTATTAGTTGCGCCATCTACATTTTTCTCCTTTTTTAAGAGTATGGATGATTACACATCACGTTGGTTAGTCGCCTCCTTTATCCGACTGTTGAGGTATATTGGCTTTTTTACGGCGATCTTTTTACCAGCGACTTATATCGCAATCATTGCGTTCCATTTTGAGGTGATTCCCTTAAAGTTGCTCATGTCTATCGGGGTGTCGAGAGAACGAGTACCATTTCCACCGTTCATTGAAGCATTAATTATGGAAATTGCCCTGGAGATGTTACGTGAGGCAGGAATTCGACTCCCAGCCAAAATTGGGCAAACCATAGGAATCGTGGGTGGTATTGTCATTGGGCAGGCTGCCGTAGAGGCTGGAATCGTGAGTAATATTATGGTCATTGTTGTTGCAATTACAGCAGTTGCCTCTTTTATCATTCCAAATTATCAAATGGGTGCCTCTATCAGGCTGATTCGATTTCCAATGATGATTATCGCCTCTTTATTTGGATTTGTTGGATTAAGTGTAGGTTTAATGACATTACTAATCCATTTAATTGAGTTAAAATCGCTTGGTGTCTCCTATACTAGTCCGGTTTCTCCCTTGAGAATTCAAGACTGGAAGGATCTGTTTATACGCTTTCCACATTGGTCAATCACCAAACGTCCGGTTAGTTCTTTAGCCATTCAATTGAGAAGGGCGGATTCTAGTCGTCCAAAGGAAGACAAAAAATGATGAATGTTCAAGGTAAACAAATATCAACCGTCCAGTATATCTTATTAATTCATGGTGTCGAAATCGGAGTTGGCGTCCTTACCTTACCTAGAGATTTAGCTGAGAAGGCAGGGACTGATGGGTGGATTGGCATAATAATAGGATGGTTCATTGCTACAGTTACTAGCTTAGTTGTTATTCAAATTATGAAAAAATACCCAAATGGAACGATTCTTGACCTGTTGAAACATTACTTTGGGAAGTGGGCTGCTAAAGTGGTTGGGGGAATCCTGGCTGTATATTTTGGTTTATTAGCACTCTACTCTTTTATAACAGAGGCAATGTTTATACAAGCTTGGGTCCTACCAAGAGTTTCTATATTTTTATTATTGATTTTGTTATCGATTCCATCGTATTTGTTGGTCCGTAACAATATTCAAATTATTGGCAGATATTCGGTGGTAGTTTTTTTAATGACGATTTGGATTCTTGTCTTATATGCATTTTCTTTTAAGCAGGGGGAATTTCTAAACCTTCTTCCTCTTCTAAAGGAAGGCTGGCACCCCGTCATGAAAACTTTAAAAATCAGCATTATTATCTATGTTGGATTTGATATTGCCTTTTACCTTTATCCCTTTTTACAAAAGAAGGAAAATGCCTCAATTGGAGTTGTTATCGCGAATACAATTACGATGATTGCCTATTTAATTATTACGCTTGTAGCATTTGTGGTCTTTAGTCCTGATGAAATTACAAAATTTAATGAACCAACCATCACAATTTTGAAGGTTATTGAATTTACCTTTATCGAACGTTTAGAGATTGTAGTATTTGCATTTTATATATTTGTGATGTCTACAAAAGTCCTTCCACTTATGTTCGTATCTGTGTTTAATACAAGCTGGATATTTGGAAAAAAGGATCACTCAAAACCGTTATTCTGGTTCCTAGTCCTAAGTGTAGTTTATGTTTTACTGTTTCCACCCTCTGTAAGTATGAATTTAATTTGGGCTAAGGAAATACGCAGAATAAGTTTTCTCTTTTCATATGTTTTCCCGATTTGTTTATGGGGGTATGTCCTCATACATGGGCTAATGAAGAGGAGGAGCTTGAAATGAAACGTTGTTTTCTTCCACTTTTGTATCTTTCGCTTTTAATGATGCTAACAAGCTGTGGATACCAAGTGCCATTAGAGGATACGACGATTGTCTTCGTACTTGGGATTGATCTGGATGAGGACAATAACCTCATTTTTTATGATTCAAGTCCTGTATTTAGTAAGGGGGCAAAGTCGCAAAGGGATTCATACCACACAAAGGCTGATACCATTCGAGATTCTAGAAAGTTTTTTGATGCAGTGACTGGTGGCGAGATATCTGCTGCCAAAATCCAGATCCTTCTACTAGGAAAACGAGTTGTGGAACATGAAGAATGGTTTCCGATACTTGATACGATGTACAGGAACAGTAATTTTTCGCTTAACACAAGAGTGGTCATTGTAGACGGCCAAGTATCGGATGTTATTAACTATGAGCCGGAAAGCAATGCACTTCTTGCCATGTATTTGAAGAATGATATTGATAAAAATCATAAACGAACAAGAACGGAAAAAGGGACGCTCCAACAACTTCATTCTGAGTTTTTTGACAAGGGAGTAACACCAGCTTTAGCCAATGTGAAAAAGGGTAAAAAGGTTGAAGTAACTGGAACCGCGTTACTTAACAACCGTGGAAAATATGTGGATTCTCTTGATTTATCGGAATCCACGTTATTCCTCTTTTTAAAGCATAATCGGAAACATCAAGTTAGTTATACGACCATTACGATTCCGGCTGAAAAGGAGGAGGGGATTTTTCATAAAAATGATTTGAGTTTTGAAGTGAAAACGGTGAAGTCAAAGGTTAAAACATCGCATGACAAGGACAGATTTAAGTTTGATGTTAAAATCTCGATGTCCGTCGCTATTCTTGAAAGTTTATTACCAGTAGATATGATATCTCATGAAAAGGAAATCAAGAAAACAATTGAGGACCGGTTGAATACGGGATATGAGGAACTGTTTAAAAAAATTCAAGGTCATAAAATCGACCCGTTTGGATTTGGGATCTACGCTAGAGCCTATCAGTATGAAGAATTTAAAAAGGTAGAGGATACCTGGGGTGAAGCACTATCCGAAGCGGATATCAATGTATCTGTTGAAGTAGATATTAAGAGCATGGGTACAGTCAATAAAACGAGTAAGTAAACAAACTTTTGGCTACGGCGGGATAAAGTATAGTGCCTGAATCCATTATAGGGTTCAGGCTTCTTGTGGTAGTTTATGGTATTATTATAGTGTAGTATGAGGGAGTGTTTCCCATAAAATGGTGGGACGCGGGACCTGTCCCTGTGTCCCAGATAGATGGTGGTTGTGTGTTTAAGATTTTGTTGATTGAAGATGATGTGACGTTGTTTAATGAGATTCGGGAGCGGTTGTTGCAGTGGTCGTATGATGTATACGGGATCGATGATTTCGGTAATGTGATGAAGGAGTTTACTAGAAATCAACCTGACCTGGTCATTATCGATATTCAGCTGCCGAAATTTGATGGTTTTCATTGGTGTCGGATGATTCGAACACATTCGAAGGTCCCGATTATTTTTCTGTCGTCGAGAGATCATCCAACGGATATGGTCATGTCGATGCAGCTTGGAGCTGATGACTTTGTCCAGAAGCCGTTTCATTTTGATGTGCTCATTGCGAAAATTCAGGCTGTCCTTAGACGAGTTTACAACTATAGCCTTGAACAGCAAATTCATTTAAAAATTTGGAATGGAGCATCTGTTGATTACGTAGATAACACCGTGCAAAAGGACAATGGAACAATTGAATTAACAAAAAATGAAATGTTTATTTTGAAAATCCTAATTGATCATGTAAACCAAATCGTCAGCCGTGAGGAGCTCATCAAAAGTCTGTGGGATGATGAACGATTTGTAAGTGACAATACCTTGACAGTAAACGTCAATCGATTACGAAAGCGTCTTGATGAAATCGGCCTAGGGCAATATATTGAAACAAAAGTCGGACAAGGATATTTGGCCAGGGAAGAGGATGGCGCCTAAATGATCAAGAAATTTCTCGTTGAAAGGCGTAGTTGGATTCTGTTTTTCTGTTTTCTTCAAGTGTTGATCCTGTTGATTGGGTATCTTGATTCATCCCTGGCTTTTCGTTCTGTTCTCTACATTGTTTTTGTCTTTTTCGTCGTCTTTCTTTTATTTCTCGTCATTCGTTACAATCGGGAAGCTTCTTTCTATAAAAATATAAAAGAGTGGGACCCAGCTGTAGGTATCGAGAGTCTCCAGGAAAGTAACACACCATTTGAAAAAATGGTAGAATCGGCTCTTAACCAGTATCACCATTTTTATAAAGTCGAAATAAGTCGTTACGCAACAAGTGTTGAACAGGAAAAAGATGATTTATTATCTTGGATTCACGAAGTAAAAACGCCACTAACAACGATGAAATTAATGATTGAACGGGTCGAGGACCACATGTTAAAGGAGCAGCTCATGTCAGAATGGCTTCGGATTCACTTGCTTCTTGACCTTCAGTTGCACGGGCGGAGAATCCCTTTCATGGAAAACGACTTGTATATCGAAAAGGTGAATTTGAAAGGGTTACTCATTCAAGAAATTCAATCATTAAAATCATGGTGTTTTCAAAAGGGGATTGGCTTTGATATGTCGCTAGAGGTTTCAGAGGTGGTATCTGACGGAAAGTGGCTTCAATTTGTATTGCGGCAACTCCTAACCAATGCGGTAAAATACAGTGAAAATGCCGATATTGAAATCCGCAGCTATCAAAAAGAGGATCAAGTGGTCTTAGAAGTCAAAGATTACGGACGTGGCATTAAGGAGAAAGACCTTCCACGCATATTTGAAAAAGGCTTCACGTCTACAACGGACCATCGGGATCATGCGGCAACAGGAATGGGTCTCTACCTCACAAAAAATGCGGCAAAGTCGTTAAAAATTAGTATAGATGTCCATTCTATATATGGAGAGGGAACAACATTTACACTACTCTTCCCGAAAAAGAATGATTTCCTTAAGCTAACAAGCATGTGACAAGAATGTCACATGCTTTCATGTTTTGTTCGGTGATTCGAAGGAAAATGAGACGTATCCCGTCTATGCTAGAGGTAAGGAGTTGATACAATTGAACATTTTAGAAGCGAATAAGATTGTAAAAACATACGGAAACAAGTGGAACCGCCAAGAGGTTCTTAAAGGAATCGATATCGAGGTTAAAAAGGGAGAATTCGTAGGAATTATGGGTCCTTCAGGCTCTGGTAAAACTACGTTACTAAACGTACTTTCATCCATTGACCGCGTGAGTTCAGGGTCAATCCGAGTGGAAGGTAAGGAATTCACAAACATGAAAGACAAACAACTCGCTGAATTTCGCAAACAGCACCTCGGGTTTATATTTCAGGAATATCATTTATTAGATACGTTAACAGTCAAAGAAAATATTATGCTACCACTAACAGTAAATAAGATTTCACCGAGGGCTGCCCAAGTCATGTTTGAGGATGTGGCAAAGGAATTAGGAATCTTTGAAGTGAAAGATAAATACCCGAACGAGATTTCAGGCGGTCAAAAGCAGCGGGCTTCAGCAGCACGTGCATTCGTACATGAACCGAGTATTATTTTTGCGGATGAACCAACAGGGGCGCTTGATTCGAAGTCGGCTTCAGACTTACTAAACAAACTGAGTTACTTAAATGAAAAACGGGAATCAACCATAGTGATGGTCACCCATGACCCACAAGCAGCAAGCTACTGTAGCCGGGTTATTTTTATTAGAGATGGGCAAATCTTTACGAAATTAAATCGAGGCGAGGAGAACAGACAGGACTTCTTTAACGATATCATTAAGACCCAGGCTGTGTTAGGTGGGGTGCAGCATGAGCTTTAAAAGCCTCATCTTCCGAAATCTAGTAAAAAACATCAAAAACTATTATTTATATGTGTTTGCACTCATTTTTAGTGTTTCGCTGTATTTTGCCTTTGTCACGTTGCAGTACGACCCAGCAATGGATGAAGCGGCGGGGTCAATTAAGGGCGCTGCTGCGATGAAGGCTGCGTCTGTGACGCTCATAGGCATCGTCATGGTCTTTCTCGTTTATGCTAATACGTTGTTTATTAAGCGGCGTGGGAAGGAAATTGGGTTGTTCCAATTAGTCGGTATTTCAAAAGGAAAAACATTTTGGATTTTAAGTGTCGAAAACATGATTCTGTATTTCGGTTCCATGATTATAGGAATCTTTCTCGGTTTTGTATCTTCAAAGCTTGTAATGATGATTTTATTAAAAGTCATTGGAATCAATGAGGTTGCGGAGCTCCGCTTTTCTCCTGAAGCTCTTGTTCAAACGGTACTAGTGTTTGCTGCTATTTATGTGGTGATCATGGCAGTAAATGCATTATTTATTAAACAACAGGAAATTTTATCATTGTTCAATACGACTTCAACAACCGAAGATAAAAGACGTAAGGTCTCGGTGTTTGAAATCGTGATTGGCGTACTCGGGCTGGGGCTCATCATCTTTGGCTATTATTTATCAACGAAATTATTTGATGGACAGTTTACCACGATAGGCGGATTATTTACTGCCATGATAACTATCCTTGGGTCCGTTATTATCGGGACGTACTTTTTTTACAAAGGATCAATCCGGTTTGTTTTTAATCTAATCCGAAAAAAGAATAACGGGTATTTGTCGGTGAATAAAGTACTGTCATTATCGTCGATTATGTTTCGTATGAAATCAAATTCTATTTTACTGACAGTCATTACAACGGTTTCGGCTCTATCTCTAGGACTGCTGTCACTCACGTATATTTCGTATTATTCAGCAGAAAAATCAGCAATGGAATCTGTCGTTTATGATTTTTCGATCCCGAATGAAGAGCGTGCTAGCCAGTTTATCGAAGCTTTGGATAAAAATCAAATAGACTATTCTAAAACAGAAGTTGGATTTTTGCATGTGATTTCAGACCAGACTAATATACTCGAAATTAGTCTTGAGCAAGCGTCAAATTCGGATAGTATCGACCAAATGCCATTGGTTGTTGTTTCAGATGCTTCGGTTGATGGTCTCGATGTGGCTGAAAATGAATCAATATTTGTAAATAATAACTCTGCTCTCGAGTCATTTATGACTTTTAATCAAGGTGAATTTACTGTGAAAGGTAAAACAACAACGATTGATTTAAAGTTTTTAGGATTTGAAGAAATAAATGTACTTCCATTGCGCTTAACAAATGGAGGGTTACCGGTCGCGGTTGTGGATGATGAAGTTTATCAGCAATTAGCTTCCGATCTAGACCCAGAAGTAGCCAATGAATTTTCTAAATCCATTGGGATTGATATCGATAAAAGAGATGACCTACAAAAGGCAAACGATCTTTTTCATGAATTAGATTTAGCGGAGTGGGCGGGGCATGAATCACAATTAGATTCCTTTACCTACCAAAAAAGAAATATGGGTATGATCATGTTTATCGTCGGATTTCTTGGATTGGTCTTCTTAGTTACCTCAGGTTGTATTCTCTATTTCAAACAGATGGATGAAGGCGAAGAGGAAAAAGGAAGCTACACGATTTTGCGAAAATTAGGTTTCACAAGAACGGACCTGATAAATGGTATCAAAATCAAACAATTGTTTAACTTCGGTATACCATTAGTAGTAGGGTTATCTCACAGTTATTTCGCAGTGAAATCAGGATGGTTCTGGTTCGGAACCGAACTCTGGACTCCCATGATCATTGTTATGGTCCTATACACCCTGCTCTACTCCATCTTCGGTATCTTATCTGTGATGTATTACAAAAAAATCATTAAAGAAGCACTGTAGGGATAGGTCCATTGTTCCATCCGTTCTGTGTTTCTAACGCAAAGAGCCAATTCCCAAATAGAGTGGAATTGGCTTTTTGCATGAGATGGATTTAGTTATAGTTTTAGTATGTGTTATGTAAGCATGAAGACCACTTTGAGCAAAAAATATAACTGAAAAGTTCTTCATAAGCCCGATGAAGACCATATCGAGCAAAAAACAAGACAGAAAAGCTCTTCATAAGCTCGATGAAGACCATTTTGAGCAAAATGCACGTCTGAAAAGTTCTTCATAAGCCCGATGAAGATCAAAACGGGCACAAAACATGCCTGAAAAGTTCTTCATAAGCTTGCTGAAGACCATATCGAGCCAAAAACACTTCTAAAAAGTACTTCATAAACCCGATGAAGACCATTTCAAGCAAAAAACACGCCTGAAAAGTCCTTCATAAGCCCGATGAAGACCATTTCGCGCGAAAAACACGCCTGAAAAGTTCTTCATAAGCCCGATGAAGACCAATACGAGCACAAAACATGCCTGAAAAGTTCCTCATAAGCTTGATGAAGACCAAAACGAGCTACATTCACATTTGAAAAGTACTTCATTAATCCGAAGAAGACCATATCCAACAAACATTTCATTCAAATAGTCCTTCGTAAAACAACCAAGCCAAGTTGTTGCTCACGCCTCTGAAATAGGAGTTTGATCCAGAATCTAAGATTTTCATACTTATGGAGTGGGTTAATGAGTCCTCCACTTCTGAATCAGAGGATATCGGACATAACTCAATAAATATCGGACAAAGTTCACAGGATATCGGACAAAGACTGAATTTTATCGGACATAAATCTTAATATATCGGACCAAAACCCTATTATTTCGGACAAAGCAAAATTTGTAGCATATAAAAAAGCCTTCCGATTCACCGGAAGGCCGACTAACTAAATTACGCTTTTGGTTTTTCTTTACCCATAGAGTCAAATAAATGTGTAGAAGATAAGGCATTGAACGGCATAGATACATTATGTTTAATGCCTTGATTGTAAGTAGCGATTAAGTCTTTAAGTAGAACGGATAATGCAGTTTCTGCTGTCCACTCAGATACATCGCTCCAATTTCGAACGACCCAGCTATCACCAGTACTTACTTTTAATAGATTTAAGATTTCTTCTTCAGGTAAGTTATAATGTTTACCTAATTTAAGTCCTTCAGCCACTGCATTCATGTTAACGCCAAGAATCATGTTATTCACTAATTTTGCAACTTGGCTGTTACCTGGCTCGCTACCGTAGTAGAATGTGTTGGAGCCAATTGCGTCAAAGTATGGGTGGAAAGACTTTACAATCTCTTCTTTACCTGCTGTCATAATGGATAGTGTCCCAGCTTCTGCACCTGAACGACCTCCACTTACTGCAGCGGAAATTAATGATAAATCACTTTCACTTTCAACTTTTTCACCTAATTCATTCATTGTTTGAGGATCAAGTGTACTCATGACAATAACTGTTTTATTTTTGGGCTGTGCAGATAATAGGCCATTTTCACTGAAGATTACATCAACATTTTGCGCATAGTCACGTACCATTGAGATAATCGCTTCGTCTGCTTGTTCCGCCACTTCTTTTAACGTATCAACCATTGTAAAACCAGCAGCTTCTGCTTTCTCATAAACACCTTTAAATGCATCATAACCGATTACTTCAAATCCAGCTTTCTTTAAGTTAACTGCCATTGGGAAGCCCATTGTTCCTAATCCAACAAATCCAATTTTTTTACTCATGATCTATTCCTCCAGATGATTTTTTATATTACAAAAAGCACTCTAAAATAAAGTCCTTATTGTCACGTCTTTTGCAAAATCATTCAACTTAAGCTAAACCTAAGATTGTCATGATGACAATAACCGCCATTGCAATCCAGTGGGTAACACTAATACTGATAAATCCATTTTTGAAAGTGTCTTTCATTGTTAAACCAGTTATATTGTTAAAGATAATCAAGAATCCAGAGTAAGGGACAATTGATAGTGCTCCAGATCCGATTGCGATTGCGCGGTGAACTGTTTCAGGGTCTAATCCCATATCTAAATATATAGGCGCAAAATTCGCAACAGAAATTCCGATTGCTCCAACTGCTGAAGCGGTAATTCCACCGATAAGACCTGTCCCAATCATTAATGAAAGTATAGGAGGTCCAGGGATCGATTGAATTAATTGGAATACACCTTTAAACGCAGGAACACTTGTTGCAATGCTACCAAAAGCAATCGTACTACCAGTAGTAATTGTGGAAGATAACGATTCGTTAGCACCCTGATTTAATACATCTTTTTGCTGTACAATTTGTTTGCGGAATAATATTGCACTCAACACAATCGCAGCAATAAGAGCGACAATAATGATGTTACTTACAGAACTAAATACTAATATGATGCCCAATAACACGATGATAGGCAGTAAACTAAAAATGAATGGTGGGATGTCACGTTTAGATTCCTCATTACCACTTACACCCTTTTCATCTACATTAAATGTTTCGTTTTTCTTTAAACTTCTGGACAACGAGAATTTCATAAAAATGAGTATAAATAGTATAGCAACGATGGAAGTAACAATTCCAATAACCGGCGCAGCCGTTAATGTAGTACCTAAAGCCGTTGAAGGAACAACATTGTGTAAAGAAGGTGCCCCTGGCAACATCGTCATTGTGAATGTTGAAGTACCACCAAATACAGGAATGGTAACTAATTTCCACGAAAGATTAAGTTGTCTGAAGATCGGTTTCGCCATTGGAATTAATGCAAAGATAATAACGAATACATTTATACCACCGTACGTAAGCAAAGCAGAAATAATAAATAATGCCACTAATGCGTTGTACGGATTTTTGGTTCCTACTACAGACAATACTTTATTTGCTATTGAAACCGTCGCACCACTTTTATCCATGTACTTCGCTAGGATAGAACCTAGTAAGAAAATCGCGAAATTGGATGCAATAAACCCAGCAAGAGACGTCATATACGAGTTTTCCTTGCCAAATACAGTTTCTAGTATCGGTACGTCGTTAAAAAGCAACACGACAATCGTCGCTATAGGTGCGGCAACGATGATATTGAACTTTTTAATAATAAAGAGAACGATTGTTACGATACCTAATAAGATCCCCAATATACCTAATATATCCATTTTAATTTTCCCCTTTATTCATGCTGTTAAGTCTTTAGGAAGTAACGCTTACATCCTTTGCTGACAATTTGATTCAATGTGAACTTTATCAACACCCCCTCAATAAATACAGACCAGATAAAAATTCAAAAAACCTAAACCTTGAATTAAAGAATCTTTAATTCAAGATATTATTACCCTAACAATTAATAATGTAACCGATATAAAATCATAAGTAAAATGAATATAAATTATAAAACCTATGCATTTTATCTATAATTTAGCAATGATCCCGATACTCCTTCGGTTTGCAACATCTTTCGAAAATTTGTACAAAATTCTACATATAGCTAAAATGAATAATAACGTTACCGGTCATGAACACTATCTATAAAGGAGTCGAACAATGGATACGAAGCAATTATATTATTTTATTGAAGTGGCAAAGCAAAAAAGCTTTACTCGTGCAGCTCAAGTCCTTTGCTTAACGCAACCGACCATTAGTAAAATGGTAAGAAATCTTGAAGATGAGTTGAAAGTGGAACTAATTGATCGGACAGCGAAGAGGATCGAGTTAACCGTTGCAGGAGAAATTGTATTTGAGGAAGGAAAAAAGATTTTAGAGAAGATAGATGATTTATCTTCGCTCTTAAATGACATGATGAATTTGAAAAAAGGAAAGCTGAAAATTGGGGTGCCTCCTCTTATTGGATATTTGTTCTTCCCAAAAATTATAAAAGGATTTCGAGATTTAAATCCTGATATCTCGATCCAACTAGTTGAAAATGGTGCACTAAAAATAAAGGATTCGGTAAAAGAAGGGATACTTGATTTAGGTGTGGCCCCATTACCTGTAGAGGAAGATGAATTTGATGTGATTCCTATAGTAGAGGAGGAGATGATGTTATTTGTTCATTCTTCTCATCCTCTTGCTACTAGAGAAAAGGTGTCTATAATCGACATAAAGGATGAATCAGTTGTCCATTTTCAAGATGATTCCACTCTTTATCAGCAAGTTCTGCAGGAATGCTTAAAAGCCGGGTTCCGTCCCAATGTTACGTACCAAAGTACGTATTGGGACTTTATTACGGAGATGGTAAAGCAGAATCTGGGCGTTTCGATATTTCCTCAGTCCCTTGCAAAAAGAGTAGACCAAAGTCTTATTAAAGCTATTCCGATTGAACCAACTATTATCTGGAAGATAGGAATTATATTAAAAAAAGACAAGTATGTTTCTTATGCAGCAAAGGAAATGGTTTCATATATTTGTTCGCGAGGGAGATAAGACATAGACGTGTATAATAGGTATTAAAAATTTGCAAATAGGGTGACAACAAATGGTAACAAAGGAATTGTGTAAGATAGTGATTGTTGATGATGAAGTCTTAATTAGACAGGGAATCAAACATTATGTGAATTGGGAGCAGGAAGGTTTTCAAATTGTGGGAGAAGCTTCGAATGGAAAGGAAGCACTTGAAATCATAGAACAAACACAGCCCCAGATCGTCATAACTGATATTGTCATGCCAATCATGGACGGAGAAGAATTGACCAGAATCGTTAAGTCAAAATATCCAGAGATTGAAATCATCGTATTAAGCAGTTTCGGAGAGTTTGATTATGTTCGGTCTAGCTTTCAAAGTGGAGTTGTTGATTATATACTAAAGCCCAAGCTTGATGCTAATTCACTTTTAAGCGTGCTAAATAAAGCAGTAAGCAAATTACCCTCTGCAGATGCAATTGAGACTAAACAACAGGATCACATATCAATCGATCATGTTATTGATAAGATCATGTCGGGGTATGAAACAGATTACGATACCGAACTGATAGCGAGGGTGTTTCCCTATGACAGTTTCTGTCTATTAGGGGTTGTTTTTATTGGGAACCTTCCAAGGGTTGAACGCAGCCAAATACAGGATCGTATCACCGGACAGTTTGCATCTTTTGTAGACCAAGGAATCTATCACCTGATTCCCTTTACAAAAGATGAAACCGTCATTCTTCTGAATATAAATAAAGACCACACCCAAAGGGTCGTTGAGTTTGCATACATGGTGGCAGAAAGCCAAACGGATTCAGGCTTTGTTCTAAGTGATCCGTTCTCTGACTTCTCACAGATTGGACTCATTTATCGTGAGAAGGTTTCAAAGTTAATGCAATATCGATTTTATTTTCCAGACATCCCTCTTTTACGGGCACAAGATTTACAAAGAGACATTCCTAACATTGAACCTTTTAAGATAGACTGGTTCACAAACGAATGTAAGCAAGAACGTTTCCAAGATGCTTTCAGCTATTTGCAGGATTATGTAACTTCATTTTCTACAAGCTATACAACAGATGTATTTGAGTTTAAATCATTCTTTGAACATATCATCTTTCACATTACCGTTCTTCTGGGTAATTCGGAGTACGATTTCGCGGAGATAGAGAATGCCAAGTATGAATATTTCAGATCAATTAATGAGGCTCAATCATCTACTGAAACAGTCGAAATTCTACTAACTTTTATTGAACAAGTAAACAAATGCCTACAATCGGAGAAGAATCAACCGATTAATTTAAATATGAAAAAAATCCTGCAATATATTGAAGAACATTATGCGGAACCACTAAGCCTTGCTGGTGTAGCCGAACATTTCCATTTTAATCCTTCGTATTTGTCCAGCTATTTTTCGACTCATAATAAAGAAGGATTTATTGAGTATTTGAATAAAGTTCGAATTGAAAAAGCTTCACAGTTCCTGCTAAAGGATACAGCACCCATTTCAGAAATTAGTGGAATGGTTGGTTATTCGGAACATAGTTATTTCTGTAAAGTTTTTAAAAAGGTACACGGAATGTCACCTAGTAAATTTAGACGAAAAAAGAGATGAGATGTACATGAGAATTTTACGTAATGGATTTAAACATAATAGTCTGTTTTATAAAATGTTTCTTCTTACCATCGTTATCATTGTTACGGTTTCCTCATTGATATCATGGACCACTTTCCGAATGTCAGAGAAGTTTTTTGTCGAGCGGTTTAGTTTTAACAATAGCAAGGTGATGGACCAGATAAAGGAGAGTTTAGGTACTTTTCATTATTCGATTGTGATCGCTTCGAATAAACTCTTACAAAACGGAACGGTTAAGAGTTTTCTCACAGGTAATCACTCAAATCGTATGTTGGGCAGCTATTATTATCAAGTAAATTCACAATTGGAAACGATAGAATCAAGTGTAGAAGCTTATAATGTAAGCATTTTGGTCCATGGTATAAATGGTGTTAGTTATGCAACGGATCGACCTGCATGGGCCTTGTCGGATGAAAGATTGCAGGATCACTTCATTACTACGGCTACACTTAAACAGCCTAAAAAACTGCTTTATCATCTTGAACAACAAAAGGATGATCAAGTCATTATTGCATCAAAGGCATTTATGGAACGTACGTCAAACTATATTTATGGTTCCATGTACTTTACGATTCTAGAAGAAGATTTTCGAAAGTTTTATAGTAGCTATACTAGTTTAGGAAATGACGTGCTAGTGATGGATCCGTCGGGGACCATTTTATCTAGTAATCGGGAGGAGTTCATTGGAAAAAAAGAAGTAGAACTTCTTAACTATGCCATCCAATTAGAGGATCAACAAAAGAATTATATGGATACAGATTTTAAGGGGAAAGATCATATTATTATGTCAGAATTTAGCCCTACCATGAATTTGTATCTGGTCAATTTAATTGATAAACAAACAGCATTTAAGGATATCATTGATAAAAAATCAATTGTCATGATCAGCGTACTATTTATGATCCTAGCGATTATCATTGTGTTTTTTGCCTCAAGAAGGTTGACAAATTCGTTGACAAAACTCGTAAAGCAAATTGAAAATACCCCAAAAAATGATTTTGATCACTATATACCGGTAACGGGTACGTATGAAACACGACAAATTGGTCAAGCCTTCAATTCAATGCTTGATGAGCTTCATGAGTATGTAGACCAGCTTGTGCTGAGCCAAAAACAGAAACGAAATGCAGAATTAGCGGCACTCCAGCAACAAATCAATCCACATTTTTTATATAATACGTTAACTTCAATCAAGTTCATGGTGCAGCAAGGGGGAAAAGAAGAGGCAACCGAAACAGTTAATGCGCTAATCTCTCTCCTTCAAAATACCATTGGCAATATTAGTGAAACAATCACTGTGGACCAGGAAATTGATAATTTAAAAAGCTATGTCTTTATTAACCAGAAACGATATGGTGAGCGAATTCGAGTAAATTATTTTATCGGACCGGAAAGCAATGATGTCCAAATTCCGAAACTCATTTTACAACCATTTATTGAAAATTCCTTTTTCCATGGCTTTAATAAAAAGAGTGGTGGGACTATTAATGTTCTCGTTTGGAAAGAAGAGGATACCCTTATTTGTGAGGTCTTAGATAATGGTGACGGAATGGAAGTGTCTACCAATCATATACTTCCGGATACGAAGCGCAAACAACATATGTTCAGTGGGATCGGTGTTCGGAATGTTAACGAACGCATCCAGCTATTATATGGAGAAGACTATGGTGTGACGATCTCAAGTAATCTCGGAGAAGGGACAAAGGTTCGTATCACACTTCCAATACAAAAAAGCTAAAAAAATTCACAGTACCTAAAGAAAATCCAAGTCAGTAAATGGAAGCGTAACCAACATACAAAAATATCACAAATTTACAAAAATATCGTCCTAACTCATGCACACAAGGTGATGATAACATTAAAAATGTAAGGAGGACAACGCTTACATTAACAGACATTCTTAGGGGGATTCAAACATGAAGAAAGTAATTGCAATATTGATGGTTAGCATGCTTTTGTTGGCTGCGTGTTCTTCGGGGTCTTCGAATAGTACTGAACCAGAGGGAAACTCAGGTTCAAATGAGGTTACTGTTTGGGCTTGGGATCCAAACTTTAACATTAAAGCAATTGAATTAGCAAAAGAAGCGTATGCTGCTGAAAATCCAGACGTCAACATCAAGATTATTGAAAATGCGCAAGATGACATTGTGCAAAAGCTAAATACGAGCTTAAGTTCTGGGACAACGAAAGGATTGCCAAATATCGTATTAATTGAGGATTATCGTGCACAAAGTTTTTTACAAGCGTATCCTGACATGTTCCATCCACTCACTGGAACTTATAAAACAGAAGATTTTGTTCCATATAAAGTTGAAGCAACGAGTGTAAATGACGAAAACTACGGTCTTCCATTTGACTCAGGAGTAACTGGATTATACGTGAGAACAGATTACTTAGCAGAAGCGGGTTATACGGTTGAAGACTTACAAAACATAAATTGGAAAGAATACATTGAAATTGGTAAGAAAGTAAAAGAAGCAACAGGGAAGAGATTACTTACGCTTGACCCAAATGAGTTAGGAATTATTCATACCATGATTCAGTCAGCAGGTGAGTGGTACGTCAAGGAAGATGGGACTACGCCACATATAGCTGATAATAAGGCTCTTAAAAAGTCATTTGAGATTTATAAAGAACTTGTTGAGAACGACCTAATGAATTTTCACTCAGACTGGAATCAATTCTTGGCTACATTTAACGGTGGAGAAGTTGCGACAGTAACGACTGGAAACTGGATTACTCCTTCCATCAAAGCCGAAAGCTCTCAATCTGGTAAGTGGGCTGTAGTACCTCATCCAACTCTTCCAGGCATTGAATCTGTAAATGCATCTAACCTAGGTGGTGCATCGTGGTATGTTCTAAATGTTCCAGGTAAAGAGAACGCAGTTGATTTCCTTACAAAGACATTTGGCTCGAATGTAGATTTGTATCAAAAATTAGTAACTGAAATCGGGGTAATCGGTACTTATATCCCGGCTACAGAAGGAGAAGCCTATCAGAGAACAGATGAATTCTTTGGTGGTCAATCTATTGTCTCCGATTTTTCGAAATGGGCTGAAGAAATTCCGCAAGTTAACTATGGGATGCACACATATGCGATTGAAAGTATTTTAATTGTGTCAATGCAAAATTATCTGAATGGACAAAACTTAGACACAGTACTAGAATATGCACAACAACAAGCGGAAACACAAATCAAATAATAGATTCGAATTTAATAGTCCTCGGAACTTGCCGGCTTCACCTGTTCGGAATAATGGTGGGCTCTTCCGAGGCTATTCTTATATAGATTAGTAGGGAGTTGAGAGAAGTGATACAAGCAACTACGAAACAGAACATAGAGACGAAACCAAGAAAATATAACAACAAACTCCGGTTTAAAAATGGGTTAATTGGCTGGTCGTTTATCTCAATAGCAACGGCCATGATTTGTATATTTTACTTCTATCCAATGGTCCAAGCGCTGATTCTTTCTTTTCAATCAGGTGCTGGCACAAATCTACAGTTTGTAGGTTTCGAAAATTACAAGAGGCTATTTACTGACCCGACGTTTATAACGGCTGTGAAAAATACAGTAATCTACCTCATCATCCAAGTACCTGTCATGATCATTCTGGCATTGTTTTTATCGGTAATGTTAAATAATAAAAATTTGAAGCTAAAAGGATTCTTTCGTACGGCGATCTTTTTACCGTGTATTACGTCACTTGTCGCGTATTCGGTCGTATTCAAATATTTATTTAGTACAGATGGCATCATAAACAAAATGCTGATTAATCTTTCGCTGATCGCAGAACCGATTCAATGGCTCACAGATCCTTTTTGGGCAAAGGTAACTATAATAATTGCAATCACATGGCGCTGGACAGGCTATAATATGATTTTTTATCTATCTGCTCTGCAAAATGTGGATAACTCAATATATGAAGCAGCAAAAATTGATGGTGCAAATGCTTTTCAACAATTCTTTAAAATTACAATTCCAATGCTAAAGCCGATTATTTTATTTACATCCATCACATCTACCATTGGTACGCTTCAATTATTTGATGAAGTAATGAATATAACAAAGGGTGGACCAGGTAATGCAACATTAACAATCTCTCAGTATATTTATGATCTCTCATTTAAATATACTCCTGATTTTGGCTATGCTGCGACTGTGTCATATGCAATAGTGATTATGATCATTTTCTTCTCGATCATTCAGTTCAAAGTAGCAGGTGATAAAAATGCATAAAATAAAACAGTCTTTCGTTTATATCATTCTATCGATTTTTACAATCATCTCTATTTTCCCATTTCTATGGATGATTGTTAGTGCGACAAATAAATCTGTTGATGTGACAAATGGGAGGTTATTGCCTGGAACACAATTGGTGGAAAATTTCCAGAACCTATTAAATTCGGTTAACCTTGTTCCAGCGTTAATGAATTCAGCCATCATCTCGATCGCAACGACCGTTTTATCCCTTGTCATTGCATCACTAGCAGGATATGGCTTTGAAATCTACCGGAGTAAGGCAAAGGATGTAGTCTTTAATATCTTGCTTCTTTCGATGATGATTCCGTTTGCAGCACTGATGATTCCGCTCTTCCGGATGTTTGGGACTATTTCACAATATGCACCTGGGATTGGGATTGATACGTTAACTGCTGCTATGTTGCCAAGTATCACAACAGCATTTCTGATCTTTTTCTTCAGACAGAATACAAAGATGTTTCCAAGAGCGCTATTAGAAGCGGGACGAATCGACGGTTTGACAGAGCTTGGTGTATTCTTCCGAATCTATGTACCTACAATGAAAACAACCTATGCGGCGGCAGCCATCATTACGTTTATGGCAAGTTGGAACAATTATCTATGGCCACTCGTTGTACTACAGTCACCTGAAAACCATACGATTCCATTGCTTATTTCGAATCTTGGTTCGAGCCATGCACCTGATTTCGGGATGATTATGACAACAATTGTGATTGCAACATTACCAACAGCACTCATCTTCTTCCTACTTCAAAAGCATTTCGTAGCAGGAATGATGGGGTCGGTAAAATAACTGGGCTTCTTTCTAAAAGATTGTTGCTTTTGTTAATAAATTGCAAACCAAGTTGATTGGAGCGGTAGGGTGCGACTCCTCGAAAATGTATTTACATATTCTTCGTGCGTGGGTTATTTCAAAGAAGCAAATTCAATGTCCAGCGGGAAAAGCGTGAGACTTGAGACCCCGCAGAAGCCGCAGCGACCTGTCCAGTTGCAGCGGCTAGAAACTCGAGAAATTTCAACTCCTCCTTCAGAGGCAAAATACGCCTCTTTGTCGGAGTCTCCGACGCACACGACGTGCTAGTGCCGACTTCGCCACAGGACGTGGCGCTTTAGTCGGCCAATTTTCTCGTTTCTGTGCAAGCCGCCTCCACATTTCGTTGAGGAGGCTCAAGCCATGCCCGCCGAAAGCGTCCACCTGAAGCGGAAGTCAACAATATAAAAACAACAAGGCATATGAAAACAGCCAATAACAAACACCATTTGGTAGATGAATAGAAAGGAAGAATATGATGATGTCGAATACTCAAATACAAGAAACAAAACGAGTTCAAACTCCAAGTATCGATTGGCTAACAGATGTAAATGTGTTTGCAGTGAACCGAATACCTGCTCATTCCGACCATGTTTACTATGAAACAATGGAGGAAGCGAAAGATGCATCTGCGATGAAGATGCGTTACGACATGAACGGAAATTGGAAGTTCCATTATTCAATCAACCCTGATTCAAGACCTGAGCGTTTTTACGAAAAGGACTTTGAGTGCTCGGCTTGGGGAGATATTTCCGTTCCAGGCCACATTCAATTACAAGGATATGGAACGCCGCAATATGTGAATACAATATATCCATGGGATGGACATCAAGATATACGCCCTCCAGAAATCCCAACGGATTTTAACCCTGTTGGCAGCTATGTGAAGTACTTTAAAGTGCCAGAGAATATGGAAAACAAACCTGTATATATTTCTTTTCAAGGTGTAGAATCCGCTTTCTACGTTTGGTTGAATGGGGAATTTGTTGGGTATAGCGAAGACAGTTTCACACCTGCTGAGTTTGAATTAACTCCTTTTATAAAAGAAGGTGAAAATAAACTGGCAGTTGAGGTGTTTCAACGTAGCACGGGAAGTTGGCTTGAGGATCAGGACTTTTGGAGATTTTCCGGTATTTTTAGGGATGTCTATCTATATACCGTACCTAAAATTCATGCACAGGATATCCACATTCATACCGAACTTGATTCTTCTTTTAAAAAAGCAGAGTTAAAAATAGATTTTAAGCTTCTCCCTAATATCCCCGTAGGCTCCGAAATCGTAGCAGAGCTTTGTGATAAAGAAGGGAACAGAGTAGTAAAAACAAGTAGTGCACTTACGGATGAAAAGGGTTCAGTAGAGATGGAAGTAGAGGCTCCAAAGTTGTGGAGTGCGGAAAATCCGTATTTGTATAAACTATATCTCCAATTCTATGACGCTTCAGGTGAGCTTATTGAGGTTATTCCACAAAAGGTTGGATTCCGTAAGTTTGAGATTGTGGATAAAATCATGCGACTCAATGGCGAAAGAATTGTGTTCAAGGGTGTCAATCGTCATGAATTTAACCACCGTAGTGGCCGTGCGATTACAAAAGAAGACATGCTTTGGGATATTAAAACAATGAAACAACACAATATCAATGCCGTTCGTACCTCCCATTATCCAAATCAAAGCTATTGGTATGAGTTATGTGATGAATACGGAATCTATGTGATTGATGAAATGAATTTGGAAACACATGGATCCTGGCAGAAGATGGGCCAAGTTGAACCATCTTGGAATATCCCTGGAAACAAGCCAGAATGGAATGAAATTGTCTTAGATCGGGCAATTTCAATGCTAGAAAGAGACAAAAACCATCCTTCCGTCTTGATTTGGTCATGTGGGAACGAGTCCTATGCAGGTGAGGTTATTTTAAATGTTACTCATTACTTTAAGTCTGTTGACCCAAGCCGACTTGTCCACTATGAGGGTGTGTTCCATAATCGTGACTATAACGAAACAAGTGATATGGAAAGCCGGATGTACGCAAAGCCTGCAGATATTGAGGAATATTTAACTGACAATCCTGAAAAGCCTTATATAAGTTGTGAGTATATGCATGCGATGGGTAATTCCCTGGGAGGTATGGACAAATACACGGCTCTTGAAAATAAATATGAGATGTACCAAGGTGGATTTATTTGGGACTATATTGACCAATCCTTGGTGAAAAAGGACCGCTATGGACAGGAGTTTCTTGCAACTGGAGGAGATTTCGGTGACCGCCCTACCGATTATGGATTCTGTACGAATGGCATTGTCTATGCCAATCGCGTGCTATCACCGAAGATGCAAGAAGTAAAATATCTCTATCAAAATATTAAACTTACTGTTGATAAAACAGGTGTAATGATTAAAAATGAAAATCTATTTGAAGATACATCAAACTATGATTTAGAATACGTTTTATACTTAGATGGTAAGGAATTGTATCGTAATCAGAATCAAACAGTGGTGATTCCTGCACAAAGTGAGGGCCGAATTGAATTTAGCTGGCCAACTGAATTACTTGATGAAGCAGGCGAGTATGTTATCCATACATCTTTTAAACTGAAAGAAGAAGAGATTTGGGCAGATGCTGGTTATGAGATTGCTTTTGACCAATATGTGTTTGAAGAGAAAAAACAGATTGCAAAAGTTCCTATCGGGAATCTACGAGTTGCATACGGAACACAAAATGTGGGTGTACATGGTACTGATTTTACAATCATGTTCTGTCGCAAAGCGGGGAGTCTGATTTCGATGAAGTATGGAGGTAGAGAGATGATTGAGGCACCCCTACTTCCACTATTCTGGAGAGCAACAACCGACAATGATAGAGGTTTTTCCCAAGGGTTTACATCTGGATGCTGGTTTGCAGCTAGTCTAGCTCGTAAATCAATTGGCTGGGAGGTAGAGGAAAAACAGGACCGTATAGAAGTTTCGTTTTCCTATAAATTCTCGATCCACTCAGAAATTGAAGTGAAAAACACGTATACTGTGTTTGCAGATGGAAGTGTTCGTGTAAAATCAAACTATCATGGCGCTGACAACCTTCCACAAATGCCAATCTTTGCCGTCTCATTTAAGGTTTCCGCTGATTATGACCAATTAGAGTGGTACGCGATGGGGCCGGAAGAAAATTATTCAGATCGCGCTGCTGGCGCAAGGCTCGGGGTATTTAAAAATACAGTAGCAGACAATTTATCTGGATATGTAAAACCGCAAGAGTCGGGCAATCGTACGGGAGTACGTTGGGTAAACCTAACAAACCGTGAAGGAAAAGGAATTAAGATTGCATCTACTTCCCGTCCAGTCGAATGTAATTTCTCACCTTACACGGCGTTTGAGCTAGAAAATGCCGCTCATCATTATGAACTGCCAAATGTTCACTACACAGTTGTAACAATAGCGGGCAAACAAATGGGCGTTGGAGGAGATGACAGCTGGGGAGCACCTGTTTATCCAGAATACCTGCTAAATCCAAACGAAGACATGGAATTTGAATTTACGATTAGTCCGATCTAGAGGTGCCTGTTTTAGGGACAAAATGAGCTGATTTCCCATATTGGGGAATCGGCTTTTTACTATTGGTGAGATTAATTGTTTTGTAAGCATGAAGATCATTTTGAGTAAAAAGCTCGTTCGAAAAGTTCTTCATAAGCCCGATGAAGACCATTAGGAGTGAAAAATTCGTTTGAAAAGTCCTTCATAAGCCCGATGAAGACCATTAGGAGCGAAAAACTTGTTTGAAAAGTCCTTCATAAGCCCGATGAAGACCATTTGAGTTGAAAAACTCAATCGAAAAGTTCTTCATAAGCTCGATGAAGACCATTAGGAGTGAAAAACTCATTCGAAAAGTCCTTCATAAGCCCGATGAAGACCATTAGGAGCGAAAAACTCGTTTGAAAAGTCCTTCATAAGCCCGATGAAGACCATTTGAGTCGAAAAACTCGTTCGAAAAGTTCTTCATAAGCCCGATGAAGACTATTAGGAGTGAAAAACTGGTCCGAAAAGTTCTTCATAAGCCCGATGAAGATCATTAGGAGCGAAAATCCCATATGAAAAGTCCTTCATAATACAGCAAAACTCAAGTCTCCACGCCCTAGGAGTAGAAGCATGTCCACACATCTAATGCAAGAACCTGCCTTCGTATCCATACCCCCGACTGGGACAAGTTATCATGAACGAAACTAGCCCCTTGTCGTAATCCCGTAGGTTAATTTGGTTAGACTGTTTAACGGAA
>QGHH01000286.1 GCA_003640645.1 Fredinandcohnia aciditolerans
GATCAATTCGTCATCCCGACGATGAACTAGGCTAGTCTTTGATCTGTTTTGAAGTTGAAACGGGCGCCCTGGCGCCCGTTTTCTTTTATCCCTCGTCTTCTTCCTCGGCTCCCGGCTGGTATTCGAGCAGGTCTCCTGGCTGGCAGTCGAGCTCGGCGCATATTCGCGACAATGTCGAGAAGCGCACGCCTTTCACCTTGCCGGATTTGAGCAGCGAAAGGTTCTGCTCGGTGATGCCGACCTTGCCGGCAAGCTCCTTGGACCGCACCTTACGGCGCGCCAGCATGACATCGAGATTGACGATGATCGGCATCAGATGAACCGCTTGTTTTCGTCTTCGATCCGGGCGGCGACGGTCATCAGATGACCGAACATCACCAGCACGCCGGAGACCAGCAACGTAAGTAATTCAGGCGTGCCGAAACCGATCGAGAGGAAGCGTTGGCCGGACGGCATGTCGATGGACAGGATCAACGAGACGAGAGGCCGTGAAAGCAGCATGACCAGCGCGTTGACAAAGAAGGCGATGCCAGAGCGGCGCAGCCAGCGTGCGGCACCAGCCCCGATCGTCTCATGTCGCGCAATCTCGCGAAAAGCCATGCGCAGGCTCAACAGCCCGGCAATCATGGGCGCGGTCTGGGCCAGGAACACCACCACAAGCAGGAATGCCG
>QGHH01000287.1 GCA_003640645.1 Fredinandcohnia aciditolerans
ACATTTGGACGGAAGCCGCTCTCGAATGACATCATCGCGGCGACGTCTCGCGGGTTAGCGCCGATGTTGGCGGCCAGCGTCCGGATGTTCGACGCCATGTCGGTGCCATAGGCACCGCCGGCGCCCGGTGAGCCGATCCCGGACAGAGACATGGGTGGGAGGTCGGAGGCCTTCAGACTGGCTCCGCTATTCCCGTTTGCGGGCGAGAAGATCCGCTTGACCGTATCGGTGATGTTGCCGCCAACCCCGGTGCCGTTGATGTTCACGACGGCAGCCTGCACGTCCATGGCGCCGACGTTCTTGGCGCCGGCGGCAGGATTTGGCGTCAGACCGAGCATGGCCGAGAAAAACCCGCCGATGCCGCCCGTTTGGTTCAGCGTAGGCAGGTTGGCTTCGGGATATCGTTCGTTGATGAACGGGTTCTTGATCGACATGTCGAACAGGTTCTTCGCCATGTTCTTGGCAATGTCGCTGAGACTGTCTTGCCAGGTGTCGATATCCTCGAACGCCAAGTCGAAGATATCGCTGTAGGCATCCATCCCGCTCTTGCGGATGTCCTTCCAGAGATCGACTTGCTTCTTGAGCAGTTCGTTCGAGCGGATTAGTGCGGCGTCCTGGCCGTTGAGGTCTTCAGATAGCCCGTACTGCTTGAGCTTGCCGGCGATGGACT
>QGHH01000288.1 GCA_003640645.1 Fredinandcohnia aciditolerans
GCCTCGACAACGGCGTCCAGGTGTTCGGCGGCGTGTCGCAGAACTACGGCGCGGTCGGCGACTGGGCTCTGGAGAAGACCCAGACCGACACCTCCAAGCTCAAGTCCTCGGTGGCGACGGACTACGAGATCGGCGTGCGCTATCGCGACCGCCGTCTCGCCGCGCAGCTGACCGCCTATTACATCAACTACGAGCACGCGATCACGTTCTACTCTGCCGACTTCATCACCGGCGGGCCGGGCGGCAGCTCGGGCGGCATCAACTACACGGCCGGCACCTCGGGCGCCTACGCCAACACCGGCAAGGGCATCGCCTCCAAGGGCGTCGAGGCCAGCGCCAGCTACGCGGCGACGCCGAACCTCGACCTGTCGGCGGCCCTGACCTTCAACAGCTCGACCTATCAGCAGACCTTCCTGGGCGGCACGGCCAACGCCGGCACCGATCTGGCGGTGGCCAAGGGCAACGACGTGCCCGGTGCCCCCACCACGCTGGTCTCGCTGGGCGCGGACTATCACCGCGACAACTTCCGCATCGGCGTGCGCGGCAAGTACACCGGCAAGACGGCCGGCGACGCGCCCAACACGCCCAAGCTCTACATGCCCGCCTACACGGTGGTCGATCTGAACGCCGGCTATCGCCTGCCCCTGGACGGCGGCCGCTACGCGGATCT
>QGHH01000289.1 GCA_003640645.1 Fredinandcohnia aciditolerans
CCAGAGGACGCGGACGTAGCCCCAGAAGGTGCCCATCAGCTTGATGGGGTTCTTCTGCTGCGGCGGATAGCGCACGTGGGTGTGCGGGATCAGCAGGTTGCACAGCGCTGCCAGCAGGTAGACGAAGGCGATCACCAGGATGGCCGCCTCGGCCGGGGTGTGCACCAGCTTGCCGATGAAGGAATGTTGCAGCAGTGCCGTTGAGACGGTGTTGGAGATCAGCAGGCCGCCGAGCACGGTGCCCAGGATGATGGAGAAGACGGTCAGGCCCTCGATCCAGCTATTGCCCTTGACCAGCATGCTGGGGGGCAGCATTTCGGTGACGATCCCGTACTTGGCGGGGGAGTAGGCGGCGGCGCCGATGCCGACCACGGCGTAGGCCGCGCAGACCAGATAGGTCTGGTATTCAGGCGCCACGCCGATGCTGGCGTAAGAGAACATCAGCAGGCAGCCGGCCACCTTCAGGGCGTTGGTCGAGAACATCACGCGGCCCTTGGGGTACGAGTCGGCGATGGCGCCGACGAAGGCCGCCAGCACCACGTAGGCCAGCGCGAAGGACCATTTCATGATCGGGGCCAGCCAGTCGGGGCCGTGCAGTTCCTGTATCAGGGCGATCGCGGCGATGAATAGCGCGTTGTCCGCCAATGACGAGAAGGCCTGCGCGGCCATG
>QGHH01000290.1:0-296 GCA_003640645.1 Fredinandcohnia aciditolerans
ACTGAAGAAAACGGAGCCCGCATGGCTTTCCTCATTCCCCGCGATCCGCTGACGCCGCGCGCCGCGGCCGGCCGTGTCGACCCCGCCGCGCGCGTGTTGCGCGGCGCCGAGCTGGCGGCATGGGCCGATGCCGAACAGTTGCTCGCGCAGGCGCGGGCGCGGGCCGACGAGATCGTCGGCGGCGCCCAGGCGGCATTCGAGGCCGAGCGTCAGCGCGGCTACGAAGAGGGGCGCGAGGCGGCGCTGCTGGACCAGGCCGAAAAGATGATCGAGACCGTCGGCCGCACGGTCGAGTA
>QGHH01000290.1:306-669 GCA_003640645.1 Fredinandcohnia aciditolerans
GCCGGCGTCGAGAACGAGATGGTGGAACTGGTGATGTCGGCCGTGCGCAAGGTGGTGGATGGCTTCGACGACCGCGAGAAGGTCATGGTGGTGGTGCGCAACGCCCTGGCGGTGGTGCGCAACCAGAAGCAGATGACCCTGCGGCTGAACCCGGCCGAGGTCGACACGGTGCGCGAACAGATCAACGACCTGCTGGCCGCCTATCCTGGCGTGGGCTATCTCGACATCCTGGCCGACGGCCGGCTGGCGCGCCGGGGCGGGCGGTGGTTCTTCGACTATGACGAGGCCGACGACGCCGACGACGAGGTGGTCTATCGCCTGGGCGACCATCGCTTCGCCGTGGGCGAATACGTCACGGTGATC
>QGHH01000291.1 GCA_003640645.1 Fredinandcohnia aciditolerans
GTGTCTTTAAAACGAACACACTTGGACCAAAATAAAAAACGAACACACCATGTTATCAAATTCATAATTCATAATCCCACGGTAGAACACCAGAACACACTAGAAATACCACAATCACATATAAAACTCAGATTATCTAATGCGCAACTCAAAGGCAGGCAAGCCTTGACACTTAGAAACCATGAATCTTGATACGCTCCTTCTTCACGATACCAACCTGGACTAGGAAGGTAGAAACATTCTTTCGCTGATCACCTTGAAGTTGAATAACCTGTCCTAGTTCAGGGTCCTGAACAACTGTACCATTGCAACAGAACTCTTTCTTAAGGTCTTTAAGTATCTTGTTATAGCTGAATTCTTTCTTCAATCCCTGAACGGTTGTCAGACTTTTCCTGCCATTTCTCTGCTGTATGCGAATATGCACATACTCCTTTGACCCAGCACCCGAGTCGTCAGCATTTGCCTCAGCAAAAGGATCGAAGGTAGTAGGAATCTGATCGTCTAATTCCGACATAAAACTTAACTCTCCAAGACAGAAGGTCGTACCAACAAGATTGCTCAGACCTTATCCTAGATTTAAGGTTCCGATATGTCAAGGATTTGATTGGGTTAAGAACTGAAACCCTAAATTGGATAAGGCTGAGCTGAAACCTCTGTCGCCCTTTGTTT
>QGHH01000292.1 GCA_003640645.1 Fredinandcohnia aciditolerans
CGTCACGTCCAGGCCGATATGCTCCAGCACGGCCGCCGCATGGGGCGCGGCGACCGCCAGGGCCTTCTCGCCGGCGCGCGGCTTCAGCGCCTGCAGCAGCTTGCCGACGTCGCGCGGCTTCAGCAGCCAGCGGCCCGGCGCATACTCGACGTCGACGTCGGCATAGGCCTGGAACGCCTTGTCCGCCGGGCAGAACGCCTCGCGCGCCACGGCCCGCATGGCGTCGTGAATGGCGACGTCGGTGACGTCGTTGGTCCGCACCTGGCTCTCGACCATGTTCAGCCGCGCCGCGCCGTAATCGACCGTCATGTACCCCTCGGCGGGGCTCTGCGCCCCGAAGCTGCCTGCGAAAGAGATGCCGCTTATAGGTCCGCCTTTAACGACTGCGCAATCGGCGCCTGTCAGACATTGCGGGCGGCGCGGGGTTCTGTTAGCCATCGCGCCTCCTTGGCGACGGCGATTTGCGCCGAAGCCCACCGGCGGCCTGGTGGCGGAGTGGTTACGCAGCGGACTGCAAATCCGCGTACCCGAGTTCGATTCTCGGCCAGGCCTCCAATAAGTTCAATGGGTTAGGAAATCGCTGTCGACGCGGTTTGCAGCTTGGTTTGCAAACGCGGTTGCCTGCTTGTTCAGGCTTTGGGACGTGCGAGCCGGAGTGCCGCCGCATCA
>QGHH01000293.1 GCA_003640645.1 Fredinandcohnia aciditolerans
CGCCGAACACCAGCCATTGGTCGGCGCCCATGATTTCGGTGCGCAGGCGCTCGATGTCGGCCACCAGGTGCCAGGTGGTGTTGTTGTCCAGGCCGGCGTGCGGCGTCGAGCGGCCGCAGCCGCGCTGGTCGAACAGCAGCACGTTGTAGCGCTTGGGATCGAAGAGTTGCCGATGCACCGGCGAGCAGCCGCTGCCGGGGCCGCCGTGCAGGAACACGGCGGGCTTGCCCTGCGGGTTGCCGCAGAGTTCCCAGTAGACCTGGTGGCCGTCGCCGGTATCCAGGATGCCGTGGCGGTAGGGTTCGATCGCGGGGTAGAGCATCAGGCGACTCGCTTGAAGATCAGGTCCCAGACGCCATGGCCCAATCGCAGGCCGCGCGTCTCGAATTTGGTCAGGGGGCGGTAATCAGGGCGCGGCGCGTAGCCGTCCGTGGTGTTCTTCAGTTGCGGCTCGTTGCCCAGCACGTCCAGCATCTGTACCGCGTAGTCTTCCCAGTCGGTGGCGCAATGGATGTAGCCGCCCGGCGCGATGCGGCTGGCCAGCAGCGCGATGAACGGCGGCTGGATCAGGCGGCGCTTGTGGTGGCGCTTCTTGGGCCAGGGGTCGGGGAACATGATGAACACCCGGTCCAGGCAGGCGTCCGGCAGGCGGGCCGTCAGGTCGCGGGC
>QGHH01000294.1 GCA_003640645.1 Fredinandcohnia aciditolerans
GGCGGTCATGGTCTGCGGGATCATGCCATCCTCTCGAAACTTGCGCATTGGGCCAGTCAGGCGTCAGATAGCGGCCCCGTGCAACGGAGGAAAGGGAGGGCTTGAACGATGTTGGACGAACCGGTCGGCCCACGGTCCGCGCGCGGCGAAGCCCTGGTCGCCCTGGCGCGCGAGGATCTGGACCTCTATGGGGTCGAGGAGCTTGAGGAGCGCATCGAGCGGCTGACCGCCGAGATCGAGCGCACCCGCGGCCGGCTCGAATTCAAGCGGGCGGGGCGCGCGGCCGCCGACGCCCTCTTCAAGCAGAGATAGCTGGGGATGACGGCGACGCCTCAGGCCCGGTTGGCACGAGGGTTGCAGCCGGGGGGCCGTGTGCGACCGATTTCCCAGCCTGGAGGTAGGGGCGAATGACGATCGAAGTCGGCGGCGAGATGGTCGCCCCTGAGCCGGGTTTGTGGCGAGCGGGGGTGGTGCAGGACTTTGCTCGCTCCGAGCTGTTCGACCATACCTTCGAGGAGGGCATGGAGCTGGTCGAGGAGACCGCCGCCTATCTCGACGGCGCCGGTCGCCATGATTCCAAGATGCTGTCGCGCGGCGCGGCCCTGGCCTACGCCTCGGAGAGCATGCGCCTGACCACCCGGCTGATGCAGGTGGCCTCGTGGCTGCTG
>QGHH01000295.1 GCA_003640645.1 Fredinandcohnia aciditolerans
GCGGCGCTGGCCGCGACGCTGCGACTCAAGATCACCCGCTATGGCGGCTGGCTGACGTGGGTCGATCAGGCATGACGCGGTCCCCGCCGCGTTGAAAACAACTAATTACAAATTGCGTGTCCGGTTTTTCGCCGCCGATACACCTCCGGGTAAATCCACCCACTTGTGCTCTCCCGGAGATCCCCCGACATGCCCCGCCTCTCCCGCGCCAGTCTGCTCTTGACGGCCGCGTTGACCGCCCCCGCCGCCTTCGCGCAACCGGCGCGACTGGTCTACGACCTGCCTGCCGCGCCGTTAGCCACCACGCTCAACCGCATCGCGGTACAGAATGACCGCGTGCTGTCAGTGGACCCGGCGTTGATGCGGGGCCTGGACGCGCCCGCGCTGCATGGCAGCTATACGCTGGACGAGGCGCTGCGCCACGTGACCGCCGGTTCGGGACTGGAGCCCGTGGCACTGCCCGGCGGGGCGCTCACATTCAAGCGCAATGCACAGGCGGTGCCGAGACTCACGCCGCTCAGCGTCACCGGCGCCGCCGAGAACGCCTGGGGCCCGGTGCAGGGCTACGTGGCGCGTCGCAGCGCCACCGCGACCAAGACCGACACGCCTATCATCGAGACACCGCAGTCGATCTCGGTCATCACCGCGGACCGCTACAACACGCTGGG
>QGHH01000031.1 GCA_003640645.1 Fredinandcohnia aciditolerans
TGCGCCAAAAAACGGCAATTATAATTAGGGATTCGAGGGGAACTTGACAGTTTCGTTCATATCAGGGACCTGTCCCTGTGACCCTAAAACACAATTGTTTTGTTATTATCCACGATAATTCGGTCTTCCAAATGCCATTTTACCCCACGTGCGAGCACGCTTCGTTCCACGCTTTGTCCGATTTTTTTCAGTCTTGCTACATCGTCACGGTGGTCAACACGAGCAGTATCCTGTTCAATAATCGGGCCTTCGTCTAAGTCATTCGTTACATAATGAGAGGTTGCACCGATTAATTTTACCCCGCGTGTATAGGCACGCTCATACGGTCTAGCCCCGACAAACGCTGGTAGGAATGAGTGATGAATGTTGATGATTTGGTTTGGATACTCCGCCACAAAGTCAGGTGTTAACACCTGCATGTAACGAGCCAATACGATTAAATCAATATCATACTCTTTTAAAATTTGAAGCTGCTGCTCTTCTACCTGTTTACGGATGTCCTTGTTTGCCGGTATGTAAATAAACGGAATGCCAAGATTTTCAACAACAGGTCTTGCGTCCTCATGATTACTCACGACGAGCGCAATGTCTGTCATCAAGTCTCCGCTTTGCCATTCCCATAAAAGTTCATGCAAACAGTGAAGCTGCTTTGAAACAAAAATCGCTGTTCTTTTCACATTTTGAACGTCAATTAGCTTCCACTTCATTGAAAACTTGTCCACAATCTCTAAAAATGCGGACTCCATCTCAGGCTTTTTCTCCGTTAAAGATGGGCAGTCAAACTCGATTCGAAGATAAAATGTACCCTCTTCATGGTGGGTTGAATACTGGCTTGATTCAATAATATTCGCGTCAAACGAATATAAAAATTGAGAAATCGCCATCACAATTCCAGGCTGGTCAGGACAACTCACCAACAACCTTCCACGATTCTCATTCTTACGCTGAAACTCTTCCCTATTAAAAAACATATCCATAACCTCACATTTGGGACGGAGGGACAGGTCCCTCGTCCCACCATTTTTTTCCTGGGACAGTGGACCTGTCCCTGTGTCCCATATTGGGATAAGCGGACTTATTTACGGCCAATTTTCTCTGGGACACTGTACCTGTCCCTGTGTCCCACCTGGCTTGTGTCGCGCTTATTCGTTTGCTAATTTTGCGATGAGTAGGGCGACTAGTGCACTCCTTACAGGCATTTGCGAGATAAGGAGGTGCTCGTTTGAGGCATGTGCACCATCACCAACTGGCCCTAGTCCATCTAAGGTTGGGGCAAATTGTGATGCAAAACTGCCGTCACTACCTCCACCACTTGCTTGTTCTTCTAATTCGAAGCCAAGATGTTCCTTCGCTATATCTTTTGCTGTTTCGAACATTTTAGTGATTTCCGGTGTTTTTTCCATCACTGGACGGTTAATTCCACCAGTTGCCTCTACCGTTAAACCTTCTTTGGTTGGCTTTATACCTTGAATTAATGGAATAACGCGTTCAAATTCTGCGTTATTTTTCACACGTAAGTCCAATTCTGCTTCTGCTTCTGCAGCGACTACGTTTGAAGCACTTCCACCTTTTACAAGCCCGATATTGAGTGTTGTTCCTTTTTCAAAATCCGTTAGTCCGTGTAAATAGATGGTTTGTCGGGCTAACTCCTCAATTGCACTAATTCCTTTTTCAGGCTCAATGCCTGAATGTGCTGCGCGACCCTGTACTTTTATTGTAAACATGCCGACGCCCTTACGAGATGTTTTGAGTTTCCCTTGAGTCGAGGCTGCCGCGGATTCTAGAACAAGCACATATTTGCTCTTTTTCGCCTCTGCTTCAATTAAGTCACGCGATGACTCGCTACCAATTTCCTCATCCGACGTAAACAACATGACAACCTTCGTTTTCAAAGGAACATTAAGTGCTTTAAGCGCATTTACCGCAAATAATCCTTGCACAATGCCACCTTTCATATCAAATGAGCCTGGCCCAAAAAGCATGTCTCCGTCAATCCGGAATGGGAGTTCTTCAAGTGTTCCCTTTGGCCAAACGGTATCCATATGAGCCAAAATCAAAATTTGCTCATCTCCCTTACCGAATTCACAGCGGAAATGATCCCCAAAATGCTCATTATCAAACTTTTGGATTGAGCCACCCACATACTTTTTATAGAGCTGCTGAACCTGCTCACCGACTTGGTCCACCGCCTCTTTATCATGAGATGGAGATTCTATCTCGACTAACCCCTTTAAAACCTCCACCATCTCAGACTCTTTCTCCTTCAAATACGCCACAACTTGCTGTTCCATCACAATCCATGCCACCTTCATACGTGGGACCAGGGTCTTTTGCTTCCCTGGGTCAGAGGGACAGGTCCCTCGTCCCACCATTTTTTTCCTGGGACAAGGGACCTGTCCCCGTGTCCCAAACCCATTTCCCGTTTATTATTACAATATTACAACAACTGAGCCCACGCTACTAGTTTTAAGAGCATGGGCTTGAAATTTTTTTATTGGCCTGCAGGCATTCTTTTTAGAAAGTGTTCTAAGAATCTTGGTGCGTCAACCTCTGTACAGACATTGATTTTAGGCTCTTCTTCTTCTGAAAGCGGCACAGTTCTGCCGTCTTCTTCTCCTTCAGTAATGACGCCAACTCCTATGTACTTTGTTTTCACTAAACTCGGGTCAATAGCCACGCCTACTGCCAATGGGTCATGGAGACCACAGCCGCCAATTCCAGGATTAGCACATTCATAAAAGTCATGATAAAAGCCGACCATATTCGCAAAAAACTCCCCGACTTCGGATCCAGCATTTCGCCACGCATCCACATTTTGTCTTGGTAACAAGGTTTGCATCGTCACGTCTAATCCGACTAAGGTGATCGGTAATCCTGATGCGAACACGACTTCCGCAGCTTCAGGATCTGTAAAAATATTCGCCTCCGCATGTGGGGTTACGTTCCCTGGTACAAAAACTGCTCCGCCCATAATCACCACGTCGGAGACCAGCTCCACAATCTCCGGTGCCTTTTGAACCGCTAAGGCCAGGTTTGTCAACGGCCCAACGGCAATAATTGTTACTTCATGAGGTAGCTTTTTGACCTGTTCAATGATGTAATCTACCGCATACTCTGATTTCGCTGATGTTTGAGGTTCAAAATCCAATACATTCCCTAATCCATCTTCCCCATGCACATGTTTCGCAAAGCCTTCACGCGGATTTCGATTTAGGGGCTTGTCCGCACCCGCAAATACCGGGATGTTTCTACCTAGCTTTTCTAAAACAGCCAATGTGTTTCTGGTTGCCTCATCAACTGCGACATTTCCATAGCATGTCGTTAACCCAATAATATCAAGCTCCGGCGAGTTCACTGCATACGCAATCGCCATTGCATCATCAATCCCCGTATCTACATCAAAAATAACCTTCTTCATCATTTACCTCCCTGGGACAGAGGGACAGGTCCCGTGTCCCACTACTGGCCATTGTCACCTGTCCCTAGTAATTTGTTTGTTTCTTCTAGTGTTGGCATTGAGGCTTGAGCGCCTTTTTTGGTGACGGTTAGGGCACCAACGGCATTTGCAAATTCCGTTGCTTCTTGCAGACTTTTGCCGCCAGCAAGCGCTGTGGCAAGTGCGCCAGCGAATGCATCACCAGCTGCTGTTGTATCAACCGCAACAACAGATTGCGGGTTGATAGCAAACGTGTCTTCTTCCCTAGACACAACAACACCTTTTCCGCCAAGCTTAGCAAAAACAGTCCCAACACCTCTATCCAATAGCCAACTGCTAGCTTTTTTAGCAGATTCCACATCCGTAATTTTCGTATCCGCTACAACTCCTAGCTCGCTCTCATTCGGAACAAGGTAGGTCACTTTTTTTAATAGCTCATCGGGAAGCTTTCGTGCAGGTGCAGGGTCGAGCATAACGGGGACATTATATGTATGCGCGATATTTGCAACTTCGATGACCGTTTCCAAAGGAATCTCCAACTGTATCATCACAAGCTTCGCCTTACGGATGACCTCTTCGTATTTAGACACATAATCTGGTGTCACATGGTCGTTGGCGCCTGGTGAAACAACGATACTATTTTCTCCTTCGGCATTTACACTGATCACCGCAACGCCGGATGAAACGCCACTTATCTTTTCAATATTTGACGTGTCCACCCCGACTTCATTCAATCCTTCTAAAAGCTGCTTACCAAAAAGATCGTCCCCGACACAGCCCAACATTGCGACCAATGCCCCTAATTTCGCAGCTGCATACGCTTGGTTACCACCTTTCCCACCGTTTCCTGTAAAAAAGCCATGACCGAGTACCGTCTCACCCCATTCAGGTCGCTCCTTCACATTCACCACCATATCCACATTCAAACTACCCACCACAACAACATCCGCACTCATTTAATATCCTCCCATGGGACAGAGGGACAGGTCCCTCGTCCCACCATTTTTTTCCTGGGACAAGGGACCTGTCCCCGCGTCCCATATTTGATATAGATTATTATAGTCAATGTAACGGGTACTGGCAAAAGTGAGTTTTATTTTTTGAGTCTGGCTTTTTTCTCTTAAATCTCTACTAATCTATAAGGAAGAGCTTACATATTATTATTATTTTTTTGTACCTTTTTGAACATTTTCGACATAATTCGTACAAGACAGACAATATTTTTTCAAAAAATGAAACCTTTTCTCCCTATAAACGTCTAATATATTGTGCAGTTTTTGATTATCCTAATCTTAAAAAAGGTGTTGATTGAAATGAGTCGTGTTGACCGCCATTCGAAACAGAAAACGAAGCGGAAATGGCCAAAGGTTATTGGAACGATCTTTCTTGTTATATTATTAGCTATCGGTGGATACGCCGTCTATTTATATCAATCAGTAGCGAGTACGGTTGGAAAGATGCATGAAGACCGAGGTCCTTCCGATAAACGAACTACACAGATCGATATCAGTAAAAAGGATCCGATTTCCATTCTGCTCATGGGTGTTGATGAACGCTCGGGCGACAAGGGTCGTACTGATACGTTAATTATGGTTACTGTGAATCCAAATACGAATTCCATGCAAATGTTGAGTATCCCTCGTGATACACGCGTTGAAATTGTTGGCAGAGGAACACAAGATAAAATCAACCATGCCTACGCATTTGGTGGCGTTGATATGACGATTGATTCCGTCGAGAACTTCCTAGACGTACCGGTTGATTATTATATAAAGGTAAACATGGAAGGTCTGCAACAAATCGTTGACGCGCTTGGCGGAGTTCAAGTGAACAGTACATTTGCGTTCTCATATGATGGTGCGTCATTTTCCGAAGGAACTCAAACTCTAAACGGAGAAGAAGCCCTTAAATATGCAAGAATGCGCTATGACGATCCTCGTGGTGACTTTGGTCGACAAGATCGTCAAAAGCAAGTCATCCAAGGGATTATCAACAAAGGAGCAAGTTTCTCTTCCGTCACCAAATTTGATGACATTCTTGGAGCACTTGGCAATAACGTCACAACCGACATTTCCTTTGACGAGATGAAAACTATACAGGCAAACTACAAGGATGCTCGTCATAACATTGAGCAATTCAGCATCGATGGAGTCGGCAAAACCCTAGACGCATGGTACTGGATCGTCTCCGAAGACGAACGCCAAGCTGTCTCAACCCGCTTGAAAAAACACTTAGAAATCGAATAGGTAGATATGCCAAGGGGTTCGGTGGGACACAGGGACAGGTCCCTTGTCCCACCACATCTTGGAATTAGAAGTTGTAAACAACCGGTTATAATACCGGTTGTTTTTTTATGCCTTACATGTTTTCCTCCTTTTTCCACATACTAATGGAACAGACTCATTGTTTCAAAGGAGGGTCCTTATGATGAAATTCAAATTTTTACTTTGTATAGCATTATTATTTCTTTCGGTATCGCCTGCTTCTGCTGCGGAGAAGAAGTCACCGTTTTTTGGTGTGAGCGCTACGGTCGTACAGGTCGAGGAAGGTACATTTGAGGTGAAAACGAAGGGCGCTGAGGAAAACGAAGGATTTGTTTTTTCACCTAGAGGGGTAAAAGGTGGAGAAACGATTATATTTGAGGTGCAGGTGAAGGGCGAGGCCGCCGTTTACTTACTTGTGGATGAGACTGATGCAAGAGGAACTTTTTTAGCTGAGACGGTTTCCCCGGTGATTGGCTTGCATGATCCGTGGCGAACAATTCAGCTTGAGGTCGAGTTGCAGGATACCACCTCCCAGATTGACGCGATGGTACTCACGAACAAACAAGAAAAAACCAAATTCATGTTTCGTAATGTAAAAGTAAGTGTTAAAAAATAAAGGATGCCAACACAGGCATCCTTTTTCTGAAATAAAAACTGGTCACCAACACTCTCAGAAAAAAAGACCTGGGATTCTCTCCCAAGTCCTACTCTACTTTTTTCGATATTTCATCTAGCTTCGCTTCCATTCGTTTAACCCGCTTTGAGAACCGTACTACATAAACAAGGACCGCTATTATGCTAATTGGAACGAGAAGTGCAAATAATTGAAAAAGAATGTCACCGATATTTACCACTACGGGAGTCCCTCTCTTCCTTTTTTCTATAATATACCATGGCACTTGTGGAGGAGTCCATCAGCCTTCTGAGGCAAGGAACCTGTCCCTGTGTCCCAAGGTTCAGCTGGGACCCAAAGTGGAGGTTACAGCGGCGGCTGGAACCCTGGCACATGAAATCTGCCCCAAGGGTCCTTCCCCCAGCACTATTTGTCCCAGGCTTGGATGAGTTCGTTTAGTTCGCCGGCGTTTTCTTCGAGTTGTTTGGCGCTTTTAGCGACTTCTTCCATGGAACTACTGGATTGCTGGGCGGTTGCGGATACTTGTTCAACGCCAGCAGCTGATTCTTCAGCGACAGCCGCAATTCCTTCGATGGCACCGCTAATCTCTCTTGTATCGTCAAGTACCCCGTATAACGAGCTTGACATGGCTTCTATTTGTGTACCAATTTCTTCAATTGTTCGTTTCAATTCATTAAAGGTTTTTCCGGTCGTTTGAATTTGGTTGGTGCCTTCTTCAACGGATTGATAGCCGTCATCTAAGGATTGAACGACCTGCTTTGATTCTGTTTGGATACCTTTTACAATCTCTGTGATCTCTGCGACCGATTTACCAACCTGTTCTGCAAGCTTTCGAACCTCATCGGCAACAACCGCAAATCCTCTTCCGTGTTCTCCTGCGCGGGCTGCCTCGATTGCTGCGTTTAATGCTAAAAGATTCGTTTGCCCCGCGATCTCCTGAATAACTTTAACAAGCTTCGTAATCTCGTTTGTTTTATGGTCCAGACCAACAACAAGCGCGTGTGACTGTTTCATTTTTTCATAGATGCTCGACATTTGTTGAATCGATGTTTCCATATATGAACTGCCGTCGTTTGTCATGGCAAGCATGCCTTGTGATTGTTCCTTAATACTATCGCCCTTAACCGCTACATGCATGATTTCGTCCGAGAACGTGGACATTTTTTCAATTAATGTGGTAGCAGACGTCGCCTGGTCTTCTGCACCGCGTGAAAGTTCCTCCATTGTGACTGCTATCTGCTGACTGCCCGCCATAACCTCATCCGCATACTGGGTCAATTCTTCACTTTGACCAGTGACACTGTCGGAGACGACAACCATTTTCTTAAACATGCCTTTTAAATTTTCATTCATCTCATTAACCGCCAAAACAAGCTGACCAATTTCATCTTTGAGCTTCGTTTTAATTGGGGCTGATTGAAGATTGCCATTGGAAATCGCCTTCATTCGACTTGCGACACTTTTTACCGGTCTAGCAATCACCACAGAGGTATAAATCGAAATCACAATTCCTAAAATAATCACAGCAGCTGTGACCAGAAGTCCTACGAAGTTCACTGATTGACCATATTTCACAACGTCCGTACCCGTTGAGACAATCTGTCTTTCTCGATCATCCGTGAGCTTTTTAACTTGTTCCATCAATTCATTTGACTTCGGCTGGATATACGTCTTCAAATTATGCATCGCAAGCTCAGTATCCCCGCTATCATAAGGGGCAAAAACTTTTTCCTTCATCAATTCACGCCAATTTTTCATTTCCCTTATAAGCTCTTCAACCTCTTTTACCTTCATTGCATTTAATTTTCGATCCGTTAAATCAAATTCTACCGAGTAAACATCATACTCATTTCTATAGGTATCATCCCCATACAGTACATACGCCCTCGCAAGCGCAATACTCTGGGCAATATTGTATTTCAAACTATCATATTCTAGTAAAACTGAGAGTTCCTCCGACACAACATCGTCCGTTTTCTGATTCATATTGGACACCGCTATGTAATTATAGGTCGCTAAGCCTATACAAAGGATGATAATGGCAAAAAAACTAACAAATAACCTTGTTCGAATACTTTTCATCTATGGTACCTCTTCCTCGTAGAATAGTAGAAAATCAGGCAAAAAAATAAGACCAATCACTAAAAGAATGGCCCAACAAACATACATTATTGGCAGCCAGGCTATCATGGTACAGTGTACGGTAGACCCTAGGCTTTGCGTCCAATCCTTTCGGAGAGTTTGCCCTATTCTGATATACGTTTTCTTCTATTAGTATATAAGTTTTTCTACTCTTCAACAATAGACCACATCATAATTCCCATTACTTTTTCACTACTAATTCTAGCAACAATTTCATAAAATCTTCCTTATTCGCCGGTAGAACCTCAGGTAACTCCACATTCACCTTCATCATCTTCGAATCCCTCCATTTTTCTGGGACAAGTGACCTGTCCCTGTGTCCCATCTTCTAGTAATCTAGTATTGCCGGATTTTTGATAGATATACATGTTTGGGAGAGAAATTTTGATAGATTTGAGTAAGGGAGAGTAAAAAAGGAAGAAACGAAAAAAGCCAGCCCGGGGGCTGACTTTTTAGTTACGAGCGGAAGCAAGTGCCTGCTCGATCACGCGCATATTTTTCAACGTTTCATCAAGGTTGTACATCGGTTGTTTATTAGAAAGAACACTTTCTGCAAAATGCTCCACCTGAAGCTTATACTGGTCACCTTGCACCGTTTCTTCACTTTGGCCTCCTTCGTTGTTCACCACAAGCACACCGTTTCCACCTTCATTGTCAGGACGGAATGCATGCTTCACTACGATCGAACCTTTCGTGCCGACCACTTCATACTGCTCATTAAATGATTGCTCAAAGCTAACATCAAAGTTCGCAATTACGCCACTTTCAAACTTCAGCGTACCTGCTGCCGTAATGTCGACGTCATGTGTCGGGTGAATGTTTGCAGCTGCCTTCACTTCAACTGGCTCTTCACCCGTAATCAAACGACTTGCATGGATGCAATAGCAACCCACATCATATAACACGCCGCCACCAAGATCCTTTTGCATCTTAATGCTTCCAGAATTCAAATCATGGAGGAAGGAGAATGTTGAGCGAATTAACTTCACATCACCAATTTCGCCTGTTGCGATCATTTCTTTCACACGGTTATGCTGTGGATGGAACTGATACATGAACGCTTCCATGAAAATCACATTGTTTTCTTTAAAAGCTGCCGCCATCTCTTCCACGTCTTGTGAGGTCAATGCTGCTGGCTTTTCACAAAGCACATGTTTTCCGTGCTTCGCAGCTTCAATCGCCCATTGTTTATGTAGTTGATTTGGAAGCGGAATGTACACCGCATCAATTTCAGGGTCATTCAATAAATCGGTGTATGATTCATAATGCTTTGGAATGCCAAGGTCAACAGCAAAGTCTTTCGCCTTCCCGCTTTCACTCGCAACAGCCACAACCTCTGCATTATGTGCACGCTCCATCGCTGGAATCACTGTATTTCTCGCAATTTTCGCGGTTGATAAAACACCAAAACGAACCTTAGTCATCTGAGTTCCTCCTAAATTATTGAATCAAATGCGCCTTGGCGTATTTGCGCCCGATTTTTTTCGAGCTTTCTCGAAAAAAGTCCACTGAAAAATCGTGGCATCCGCCGGAGGCATAACTTTATTCAGCCAAGGGTTATACTCCTTAAATTGTAAACTCTTTTACCATTGTCTTACTAATATAAGTAGTGGACTTCTAAGCAATAAAGTTACTAAACAATTACATATTCTCATATTTTAGGAGATTACGAAAGGTTTTATCTTGAAACAAAAAAAGCCAGAGTTCATCCTCTGACTTCATCCTCTGACTTCATCCTTAAAATTGCTATCAAGTTATACAGAGTGACAATCTTTTAACTTGCCAATTAAATCCTGCATAACCTCTTCAGTTGTGATAGTAGTTGTTTCTTCTACTTTTTTCTGAATGTCTACCATTATTTTTAAAAGTTGTTCAGAACTCATACTTTTTACCTACCATTTTCATTTTCCAATTAAAATCCATTTTACACTATTCAGCAAATTTTGCAAAGGAAAATTGTGACAAAATTTCAACAAAAAACCCCTAACGTTTTGTCAGGGGCCAAAACTTACTTATTGTACTGGAGGAGGTCCGTCACCCATATGAACTCCATCCGCAAAAACTGATAATAACACTTCGCCATTTTCGTGAACAAACGGAACAGCGACCATTGTGTAGACTTTCCCCTCAGAGTTAGGCATTTTTATTGCCATAATCTGATTAGCCCCGACAAACTGGTATCCGTTACTCTTTTTATCTGCTTTCACCACTTTAAATTCATTCGATTTCAATATGCTCGCAACCGCCTTGTTACGCTCTGCTCCTTGCAAATAGTCGCCACATCCGCAATCATCCCCATGAGCAAATGCAGTATTTCCAGGTAGTACAAGCATTAACAACACCAGCACGATTCCCAAAACTTTGACAAAATTCCTCATTTCAAACCCTCCCTTTAGTAGCTACATTCTACAAATTACACAGAAATCGACAAATTCCTTTATTTTCTGTAAAAATGGTACTAAGGTCGGATGCACACTTCTTTTAACCCACAAAAAAACAACCCATCAAATGGATTGTCACGATTTTCTTACTCGAATAAAAATTCATCATCTAGATTTGGGCCATTGATTATCTCATCGTATTTCTCGAGTTCTTCCTGAAGGACTTTTTCGAGTTCTCTAAATTTCGTCGAGATGCTGCTTGGCGACACATCAAATTCTTCCGCAAGTTCCTCGTGCGTAGAAAGACCTTCATACGGATATATCATTTCAAGCATATAGACCAAAGCTGCCTCGTAAATGCCTGTTTTGATAATCCTTGGGTTTTTGCGTTCGCAGTATTTATGCCATAGTGAAAGTCCAATTCCTACGATTTCCTCGTCATAATCGTACTCTTTCATCCGAATCTGAAACATTTCGGCGACCTCTCGCTGTTTGGAGGTCTGCCAGTGGTAATCATCCGCCGTTACTTTCGCCTTTCCGAACATAAAAACCATGAATACATCGATAAATTCATTGGACATAAACTCAACTGAACTGGACTCACTGCTTTTTTCAAAGAGTTCAAGAATCATGTTTCGCATATCGCCCGCATATTCCGTTGGCAATTCAAGAAATGTCGGGAAAAAGATTGAATTCGCACCGGCAGGCAACAACGTTCCGAACACAAAATAGCCTGCCTCCACATCTGTTTCCATCTCATAAATTCGCACTTGATGCTGCTCACCCGTAAAAATATCCCGAACCTTCATATACGTTCTTTGCTCATCAACCTTTGTCACCGTATATGCAGACGGTCTTGCAGCCTTCCATCTCTGTAAAAGGTCGCGTGTTCGTGGGCGGCTATATTTTGGACCGTAAATATCAACATACTCTTCCAAAATCGTTTTTCCATCAGTCGGAATCGAACTAATGATCCAAACGCGCGAAAAGAATGAAAATAAATCATAGACATCATCTGGAAGCTCATCAAAAATATCACTATACTGATCCAGAACGTCATCAAAAAACTCTTCATACAAATGGATGGCGTACTGGAACATATCATGTTGGACATCGTTCAGTTCATTTTCAACGACTTGATCAATGGAAACAACCGTAGACCGTCCGCAGCATCTTTTATACTTTTTTCCACTCCCGCACGTACACTGGTCATTCCGTCCCGCTACCTTCATGAATTTCATTCACCCTTCTCTGTTATCCTATGACACTATCATATCACATCTTCTGGATATATCAGTGGGTGTTGTGGCCAATTGGCGATAAATTCATCCTATTGTTAATATTTCTTATCTTACCTGTGAAAATCAGCATTATTATACTTGCTATCGGCAATGGTGGATGATTGTTTTTATTATTATAAAGACAATCTTAAAACTGGAACAAAGATTTACGGCTAATATTTATATTTTATGGCCAATAAATGATGTTTTCGGCCAATAATCGAAAATTATGGCTGATAAACAGGATTTATGGACGATAGCGCTTCGCCTCAAATTTTGCGAGGTAAATGCACCGGGGATTTACTATCACTAATCTCAAAATACTATCACTATCCCAGAAATACTGTCACTGTTTGAAATTTACTGTCACTAGCCGGAATACTGCCGCTATTCCAGATTTACTGCCACTAATCTCAAAATACTGCCACTAATCAAATTTTACTGCCACTAGCCCAAATTCACCCCCACTACCAAAAACCCGAATGCCACAAAAGGCATTCGGGTCTTCAATCTAAATCTGGATCTTCAACGTTTGTCCGATACTGAGTATGTCGCTTGTTAAGTTATTGGTTGTCTTAATGTTTGCAACGGTCGTGTTATATCGCTTGGCGATACCATACAAGGTTTCGCCGGATGCCACAGTGTGAACCACAACGTTTGTTGGGACTTTTAATACTTGCCCAGTGTAGATCATGTCTGATGTTAAGTTGTTGGCATTTTTAATGGCGGTCACGGTTGTGCCATTTTTAACAGCAATTCCTGACAGCGTATCGCCCGCTACAACTGTATAATTCACCGTATACACCGGTGCAGTAGTGCCAGTTTCAGGCGTAGCAGGTGGTGTAACCACACTAGCCTCGTCCGTTGGAATCCGTAAGACTTGGCCAACAAACAGTAAATCTGTCGTTAGGCCATTGGCTTCCCGCAATTCGCTTACGGTTGTATCGTTTCGATTGGCAATTCCCCAGAGTGTATCGCCTGCCGATACGGTGTACGTTTTATAGTTTTGAGTTGGCCCCGTATACACTGGTGACACGACAGGAACGGTGTTTGGCAATGTCGTCGTGTAACTGTTCCAGACATTTTTATTTTCCTGGCCGAGACTCCAGTTGCCGACACCGCGAATATTATATTTGCCGACAAGCTCAAGCTTTTTACTAATGGACTCTTCATTTTCAAACCATATCGTATAAGTGCCCGGAGAAAGTGTCGTGCCGTTTATTACTGTCACGGGATCGCCTTTTTTAATCGTGATAATCGCCTTTGGCGTTTTACTCACTTCGTCAAATACAACGGTCCCATTATAGCGATCAATCATCGTCTGGACCTGCGTGTTCGAAATTCCGTATCCGCCATAACTTTGACCCTCAATCCAATAACGTCCAAAATGCGCAATTCCAAGGACAATTTTATCTGGCGCTACATCTTGCGCGAGCGCATACTGGATTGATTTTTCAACCCACGAATAACTTGCGACCGAACCAGGGTCTCCTCCCTGATAGCTCTCATCGTACGCCATAATCATGAGATAATCGGCATACTTCGCAAGACTTGTGTAGTCATATGACCCATGCCAGCCTGCTGTCCAACCATTTGGATTCGCCGCCACCGCAACTGAAACTTCCTTTGTCGGTGGGATTTTTTCACGCAGCAATCTTACAAATTCGGTATAATTTGCACGGTCAGCATCCGTCACATTTTCAATATCTACATTGACCCCATCCAAGTTGTAGCGCGCGATCGCATCTGCAATTTGCTGAGCCGCAAGCTCCTTGTTTGCAAGCATCGCACGACCGACATTACGGTTCCAATGGTTACTTAAAAATGGAACAACACGAATTCCTTGGCGATGCATTGTCTCGATAAAATTCGGATCGACCTGGTAAGTGAGCTTCAACGTTCCGTCTGTATTGATATCAAAATAACTTGGCGCCACAATGTTTACCGCATGCCCTGTCGAATTTACTGTATTCACATATTGCTTCGTATTACCAAAATACATGTACCCAAGATTGACAACTTCACTCGCCGTAATCGGCAGGCGCAATGTCTGATTCGGCTGTATCGTACTACTCGTCAAATTGTTTAGCGACATCAATGCATCAACGGTTGTATTATAGCGCTTCGCCACGGAATACAAGGAATCGCCCTGCGCTACTGTGTACGAGCTTAACGAAACATTCGTCACCTCACTCTTATTTCCAGCGACATCGGTTTGGATAACAGATGCCGAAGCAACCTTAGAGACATTGTCGACAAATATATCTAAGGAATAAAATCCATTTTTGTCTGCATTCGCAATTCGCGTTACCAGCACCTTCTTATTGGCATCAAAGAGGGAAACCTCCACCTTTGCATTTGCCTCAGCGGTTCCAATGACGGTATAAATGTACTGCAGGTTTTCATAACGGAAGCCATTTTTCGTTGCGATTGCATTTTCAACCACCGTATCCTTCACAATTGTTGTCGCTTCAACGATGCTTCTATTTCCAGCACGGTCAGTTTGTCGTGCTTCAAAGGTTAATGGCCCGTCCTTCAGCCCCGAAAGGTTAAAACTGGCCCGGAAAGCCCCGTTTACAACCTGAGCAGTCTGCCTCACCGTTGTCGTCCCATCGCTCACTACCATCTCAACAGTTGCGCCTTCTTCAACGCTTGAGCCCGTAATTGTAAAATTGGACATGTTCCCGCTGTTGACATAGACAGGCTTATTCGTCACTACACCGGCCGGTGCTGCTGTATCTTTTTCTAGCGTAAATGTTTGCGCTTCACCAACATTCCCTGCGTTATCCGTCGCACGGAAAGTAGCCTTGAGTTTGCCATCCCTGAGCGTACTTAGGTCAAAGATTTCCTCAAATCTGCCTTCGCCATCCGTTTCAATCTTTTTGGTAATCGCATTGACACCATCGGAAATTTCAACAACGACTGTGGCATGTGGCTCCACAACACCTCGAATTGGATACACCAAAACATTATCTGAAAAGATCGGCAGAGGTGTTTCCATCTTAATCTTGTCTGGTCCCACGGTATCCTTGATCAAAGTCTTCGTCACTGCAGGACTCACATTTCCTGCTTGGTCAACCTGGGTTAATTCAAACGACAAATCCCCATCTGAAAACTCCGTTAGGTCAACTGGCACACGGTATTCCCCGTTTTCATCTGTAGTTGCAGTGACCATTTTTTTCTGTCCATTGCCGTTAAAAATGCGAATTTGGATGTCCGTGTTTGCCTCTGCTTTTCCGAGCAGCTCGTAGTTCGCCTGGTTTTCTGTGGTGATGAAATGATCGTTGTGAAAAATGGGTGCAGTTGGCGCCTCGGTATCTTTATCAACCGTAGTATTGCTGGCATTACTTGTAATACCGGCAGCGCTCGTTTGGAACGCCGTAATCGTGAGGCTTGTGTCTAGCAAGGTGCTCACATCAACTGCGATATTGTACTCACCGTTTTCGTTTGCTGTTGTAGATGTGATAATATCAGGATTCACCCCATCAGACACTGTGATATCAACGGTTGTACCTGGCTGTGCCATACCAAAAATGTGATAACTTGATGCATTTTTACTATTAATTATCTCGGTATTGCTAATCACTGGCGGCGCAAGAGTTGTTTCCTTGATTAAGGTCGTTTGCTCAATTTTGCTACGATTTCCGTGCTCATCGATTGCACTTGCCGTGATAAAAATTTCCCCATCATTCAAGTTGCGGAGGTCAACATTTGTCCGAAACTCACCACTGTCGTTCGCTACAGCTTCTACTGTTATCTCAGGGTTTACCCCATCAGATAGAACAATTTGTACAGTGGAATTTGGGTCAGCCATCCCAACCAACGTATAGCTATTCGCATTTTGTGTCGTGACCGTTTGCCCTGTATCAAGAACAGGTTCACCGATGAAAGTATCCTTTGTTACGGTTACCTGCTGCTGTTGCGAACTATTTTGAGCTTCATCAGTGGCGGTTGCAGTAACAGTGATCGCTCCATCTTTTAGACCTGATAAATCTAAATTTGTCCGAAACTCACCATTCACACCTGTTGAAATCGTTGCTTCTACGGCTGGGTTCACACCATCTGTGGCGCGAATCGTAATGGTTGAGTTTGGCTCTGCTGTTCCTGCAAATGTATAACTGTTCGCATTTTCATTAGTGATGCTCGCAAGTTCTTGAAAAACGGGTGCATCAATAGTGGTATCTTTTTTCACTGTTAGTTTTGTTAAACCACTTTCGTTACCAAATGAATCCACGGCCTTTGTGGTGATTGCAATTGGGCCATCACGCAATTGACCAAGGTTAACTAACGCACTAAATTCTCCTTTTTCATTCGCGAGTACCTCAGTGGTAATTGGCGGATTCACTCCATCAAAAAAGACAATATGCACACGCGACGCAGGCTCAGCCGTACCTCTTACCGGATAAGCAGTCGTAGATTGACTATTGATGATTTGCGTATTAACCATGGTTGGCGCATCTATTTTTGTGTCTTTTTTAATGGTTTGGATTGCTTCCGTGCTCTTGTTTCCTGCTTCATCCGTCGCTGTTGCTGTTATTGTTAGTGAGCCATCCTGGAAACCGGAAAGATTAATTCCTGTCTGAAACGCACCATTTCCATCTGCTTTAACCTGAATCGTCTTTGGCTCGTTAACTTCGTTAGTTATTCGAAGCGTTACTAACGCGTTTGCCTCGGTCGTACCCGTCACCTTAAGATTTGATTGATTTGCTGTTGAAACCAATGGAATTGACGCAAGTGTAGGCACGATTGGTGCAGTAGTGTCTGCAGGCGGTGACTCAGGCTCTTCTGGTACAACGGTTGGCTCCTCTGGTGGAGGCAACGGTGCTTCTGGAGCAGTCACCTCCCCCGGTATCGCCAACACCTGGCCGATCGATAAATTTGTTGAAGATAAATTGTTTGCTGCTTGTATATCGCCTACCGATACGCCAAATCGTTGCGAAATACTATATAAAGTATCGCCTGCCACAACCGTATACGATGTAGCCGGAGCTGGATTTGTCGGTGCAGGTTCTGGTTCAGTCGGTGTAGGTGCCGTTTCCTCAGGCTGTACTTGGCTCGTCGTCCCTGGAACCTTCAATACCTGCCCAATGCTAAGCACATTTGTCGTCAAATGATTAAGTGACTTCAACTGATCAACGGTCGTACCAACTTTTACAGAAATCCCATACAACGTATCACCTGCTTTAACCGTATAGGTTGATGTTTCCGTCGTTGGTGCCGGTGTAGGTATAGTTTCTCCGACGGGTGGTGTTGCAATTGTCCCTTCTGTCGGCGGTGGTGTTGCTACTGTCTCTTCAGCTGGCGGTGGTGTAGTCGTACTTGCCGCCTGGAGTTGCGGAATTCTCAGTTTTTGGCCAATCATCAGCATGTCAGATTTTAATTGGTTTGTACTACGAATTTGGTCTACTGTCGTGTTATATCGCTTGGCGATACTATACAATGTATCGCCTGAGCTTACAGTATATGTAAAGAACGGTAGCCTTAGTTGTTGACCGACAAATAGCATATTTGATGTAAGGCCATTGATTTTTTTGATTGAATCGACCGATACATTGTAACGAGTTGCAATCGAGTAAAGCGTATCACCCGCTTTTACTGTGTACATATCATAGACGGACTGTGTTTGCCCACTAGTGGTTTGCGCCCCCACATTTGGCGCGGTTGCTCCTAAGTAAAAAGTGGTGATTAGCATCGATCCCGCTATCACCTTTGCCATCCTAACCGGCAGGTGCGGGAATTTTTCTTTTGCAAGATGACGAATTTGTGTGTTCAGTTCCTTTCTTTCCTCATGAATATGGTTGCCAAACTCAGAGGCAAACTCTGTCATATGAGACTCCACATAGACAACTAGTATATATTCATTATTATTTTTTTCTAGCTTATACCCTCGAATCTCCAAACGAAACACCTCCTAATCAAATGCGCCCTGGCTTATTTGCGCCCGATTTTTTAGGCCCACACGATGTGGTTCACAAAGACGTTGTAACAGGATGTTGCGCTCTTAGTCTTTGGTCTTTACTCGAAAGGTTTCCTCTAAAAAATCGTGGCATCCGCCGGAGGCCCGTTATTCAGACAGATTCGAATCCACTGAATAACGTTGATACTTCTCGTCTTAGTTTCTCAACTTCCCTTTTATTCATTCCTTTTTTTAGACTTTCGACCAGTTTACCCCCTATAAAAAACACCCGACTCATCCAAGTCAGGTGTCTGCTCTCTACGATATATTTTTCTTCGTATCAAATGGTGGTTCGGCCTTCATGCTTTGTGGCAGCATTTGAATCGAGTCTATGACACTATCAAGCTTTGTTTCGATTCGATGCAGCAGATAGAATGTCACGACGACTGGAAAGCCAACCTCCTGGATAAAAGGCAGTAGCTGATCCACTCCATTTTCCTCCTTTCTAAAAGTAAAGCCAACTCTCAAAAGAGAGCTGGCTCCAATTTCATTACAATTGAACTTCTTCAACATTGCGCTCTACAATACGTGCGCCTTTTTTTGCTACAATTGGTCCACCAGATGTTAGGAACGCATCCGTTGCTACGATTAAATCCATTGCTGCATTGACAGCTTGTACATCTACTGGTTCCACTGGATTTTCAATCGAAACGGTTGCTGTTTTTCCACCCATATTTGTAAACTGCATTTCTAGTGTTTTTGCCATTCGTTACTCCCCCTTTCTTAAAATTCAACATAAAAGATTATTCTGCAGTGCCTACTAACATAAAGCTATCATTACGCTCAATGTCAGATAGTTCTAATGTTTGAAGACCGATGATTGCTGTTGCAACTGCATGTAAATCATCTGCAGATACAGAAGGGTTAATGTTGTTATAGTTTTTATTTTTATAGATAAGCTTCCCCTTACTGTCCACACCGTTTTCAAACACTAGACGTAACTGTGTATCTAGAATCTCTTGTTTTGCTGCCATGTCCCTCACCTCCTTTACACTAATGTTATAGAGGGGTAAGGGGCAATAAGGGGCATCTCATAAAAAAAATTTAGGCAAAAAAAATACCTCCACTAGGGAGGTCAACAAAAATATATAACAAAGGGGGGGAATACATTATACAGCATGACCCCTTTTCACCCATCTTATACCTGAAAAAGAAAAAATTATTGGAGGTCCCATTAAATTCCCCCTATTGGCTCATACTAATCGTACATTTGCATGTCGCTGAGGTGTACGTATGATATCTATTTTTATGTCTGAACTCAATATTGCATACTCCCTATTTTCCATTTTCATTGCGCTTTCTGCGAGCATCATTTGCTTTGATATCGCGTTAAACCTAGTCCCGAAGTCTAATAAACGAAACGAGATCATTTGGCTTCTACTCGCTACCCTAACCTTTAGCCTTGGAACCAAGACAGCTTATGTCGTTGGAATTTCTGGTCTTTTCGAATTTTCTACTGTGAATTTTCGGATCGCGGCATTCTGTGTATCTTTTATGATGATGTTCATAACGAGCTTTTTAGGATTAAAATTACTATTAAATCGGAATACCCCGTATCTTGTTGCAGCGACCTTATTTACAATCGGGAGCAGTGCTGCCTATTTTATCATCATCGTATCAAACAGCGCCTTCACTCTGTCTTTTTATAATAAATGGTTTTTACTTAGCGTGCTCACTAGCCTTATTCTTAACACGGTTGCCGGCTACTTAGTTAAGCAGAAACTACTTAAAAACAATTCGGTGAAAATAGGATTAATCGGTGTGTTATTTGGAATTTCCATGATAAGTGTTCATCTACTCTCGATAAAAGGACTTCAGCATGTGATAACATACGATGATCAAGTCTATACGAGCAATGTTATTGTGCCATTCCTTTTATTAAGTGTATTTTTGTTTATGTTCATTGCACTAATCGGCAATAGGTATCAGCAAAAACTACTGGCTGAACAAAGAAAACTAGCCAGTCAGGAGCGCTATTATCGCTCCCTCTATGAGTTAAATTCGCTCGCCATTATTATGATGGACCTTAAGGGAACCATTACTGATATAAATCTAACTGCAGAAAAACTTGCAGAGATGAAAAAAGAAGAAATTATCGGAATGCATTATCTACAATTCATACCTGAACACGAGCAAGCATTTACGAAACGGCAATTTGAAAAAACGTTGGCAGGAGAAGTAGTTGAGTATGAAGTTCAAATGTACAACTCTGCTGGTGAAATTATTCATTTGACTGTCAGAAATATTCCGATTTCGGTCAATCATAAGATTCATGGAATCTACGGGATGATTAAAGACATCTCCGAAGAAAAAAGAAATCTGGAAAAAGTTGAATTCATGGCTTACCATGCCCCCCTCACTAATCTGCCGAACAAACGAAAGCTTAGTGAGGATATGGCCAAAAACATGGCGGAACAGATCCCTTTTAGCCTTGTATACCTTGATTTAAATGAATTTAAAAAGACAAATGACCGCTACGGACATTTAGCTGGGGATGCTGTTTTAGTTGAGGTCGCCAACCGACTTAGGGAAACAAAGGATTACGGTGCTGCCTATCACATCGGTGGTGATGAATTTGCCGTTGCTTTTCCGATTGTGGAGAAAGAGACGCTAAAAAAAATGGTCATTCAAATTGCAGATAAAATTCGCCTACCGATCACCTTTCAAGAGTTTACTTTAGAGGTTTTTGCAAGTATTGGAATTGCACGTTTCCCATTTGATGCTAGAACCGTAGAAGAATTACTTCAGAAGGCGGACCTTGCGATGTATGCATCCAAGGAAAATGACAGAAGTGACATTGTGTTTTATCACGAAACTCTCTTAAAAAAGGTCGAGGAACGCTTTCTTCTTGAGCAGAACTTAAAAGAAGCCCTTGAGAAAAATCAATTTGAGTTGTACTATCAACCACAATTTGAAATCCAAACAGGCACTTTTCGTGGCGCAGAGGCTTTATTACGCTGGAATCACCCTGATAAAGGTTTGGTTAGTCCAGATGTCTTTATCCATGTGTTGGAGGAAACAGGCCTAATAGTGGATGTCGGTGAGTGGGCAATTACTCAAGTTTTAGAATCAATTCACTCATGGGCAAAAGCAGGTTTTACGATCGGAAAAGTTTCGGTAAACATCTCAGCAAAGCATTTTGAAAAGCAGAATCTCTTTCGTTTTATCCAGGATGTGAACGCAGGAGGAGCTGCCTGTCTCAGTTGCTTAGACATCGAAATCACAGAAAGCGCCTTACTCAATTTGGAAAAATCAATTGATCATGTCCTGCAATTGAAGAAACTAGGAATCAGCATCAGTCTTGACGATTTCGGCACAGGTTATAGCTCCCTAAGTGTACTTCACCAATTGCCAATTGATAATGTGAAAATTGACCAGTCTTTCATCAAAGCATTTAATAAAGACTCCAAAAGCATCATCACAATGATCATCCAAATGTCCAATAACCTAAACGTCAAGGTCGTCGCCGAGGGCATTGAAACGAAGGAACAACTCTACTTCCTCATCCAAGAAGGCTGCAGCTACGGCCAAGGCTACTATTACAGCCAGCCACTCCCAAAAGCAGAATTCGAAAAAAAATGGCTAAAAAAATAAGTGGGTCACAGGGACAGGTCCCTTGTCCCACCATTTTTTTACAATGCGGGTGAGGTTTTTTAAGTCCCACCAAATATAAAAACGGGTGGTCCTCCTTGTAAGAGAACACCCCAAAATCCGGTTATAAGAAGAGCTGTGATAGAAGCTTAATCCAACCAAAAAACGCGATCCACAAGGGAATGCTTAATGTCGTTCCCCACACCATACCAACAGCTAATTGATTCGTATTCTCTTCCATCACTTCGCCCCCTTCATTCCTCTTACGAACATTATAACGGAAAAATGATAACGTTTTCATAAAAACTTACCAACAAATTATGCCAAAATAATTCAAAAAGGAGCTTTCTCCTTAGACCCAAAGCTCCCTTTTAGACGTCGTTATCGCTGTCGCTCCTGCATCTAGTGCTCTTTGGACATCGTCTTTCGTCCGAATGAGACCACCTGCCAGCACTGGGATGTTCAATGTTTCCTTGACCTCTTTAATCATCCAAGGCATGGCCCCTGGCAGCACCTCAATGTAGTCGGGTTTATTTTTCCCAATCAACTTATAGCTTTTTTCAAGAGCATGCGTATCAATTAAAAACATCCGTTGAATCGCAAAAACTCCTTTTTGCTTCGCCTTTAGGATGACGCTTGATTTTGTCGAAATCAGCCCATATGGTCGAAACTCCTGGCAAATAAATTCGGTCGCATACTCATCACTTTTTATCCCCTGTACCATATCCACATGATAGATCATCTTCTTCCCATGTTCCCTTGCCATTCGATTAATATTTTTCAGCTGAGCGATGTGAATTTCCGTAAATATCCCTATTTCATATTTGCTTTTTAAAAAGGACTCGAATTCCTTCATCGTCGTAGACGCGGGCAATATCTGTTGATCCAACTGTCTCCCCTCTTTCTGCCGTCTTTTATAAGTAGTATACACTCCCCTTCACCTATTGAAAAATAGCAAAAAAAGACCCTACTCGCACTGGAGCAGGGCAAAAGAGAAAAAAGTCTACAGGTAAAAAATTTATAGTCAAATGTAGAAAACTCCATTCCCTACATTAACTAACAAGAATGAATAACTAGTTTAGCATGAAATTATCCAATGTAGTATTTTACTATAATTATATACTAACAATGTATTATAAAAATGTATATTGGGAAAATCGATGTAATTTTATAGCGATTATTCGGGTATTTTTAGGGCAACTTTCCTAAAACAGGCCATTTTTCATGATATTTGTCTAAAAATGCATAAAAATTTTAATTTTTTTCTACAAGTTTCCACATTTTATGCAAAGTGGACATGCTATTCTATAATTATAAGTTTCAGATAATTCTAAAATATCAACAGTGAATAGAGAGCATTATTAAGATTGGGGGAGGAGTTCTAAAAGTGCCTTATTATACGTTTAAAGAAATTTGGACACCCTTATGTATCATCGGAGTTCGCTTTTACAAACGACTCGAAGATCGGATTTATTTCATACGAGTCAAAAACGGCCCACGCCGTCCATTTCTAACTCGATTCAGTAAAACCAACGCTAGAGTATAAGCTCTAGCTTTTTTGTTGTCTGCGGGACACAGGGACAGGTCCCTCTGACCCATAAAGTTAGTCTGTTCTTGTACTAGGACAACTTTCTGGGGGCATATCCATATTAGTAAACAAGCTTAAGGAGGCTTTTCTTTACATATGAGACGACGACGAGGCGTGCCGATTCAACTGATTCTGGTTTCAGTTGGGGCCATACTGATTGTGATCCTGTTTTTCTCAATGTTTCGTTCATCGCCGGAGGAGGATGCGAAGGAGGTTGTCCACTCCTTTTATAAATTTGAGCAAGATGCGGATTTTGGCAGCTCATGGGAATTGTTCCATCCCCTGATGCAGGAGCGGTTTGAAAAAGCCGACTACATCCAGCAGCGCAACCATGTCTTCGTGGGCCACTTCGGGACCGATACCTTCAAATATACGGTAGAGGAAGTTGAACATCTCAAAAGCTGGCAAATGGCCAAAAACACTAAAACTTTTCAAAACGTCTATAAAGTGCCCATCACCCAAACATACAAAAGTACATACGGCACCTTCACCCTCCACCAAGATGTCTTCGTCGTAAACGAAAACGGCAACTGGACGATTTTGTGGTCGTATCATTAGGGGGTAGTGACTGAACCGGAAGGCGGACTATCTAATACAGTTTTGGGGTTTCGGACAATTATGTGAATATATCGGACAGAGTTTCCGGGATATCGGACATTGCCCGAATTTTATCGGACACAAACCACAGTTTATCGGACAAACCCTAGGTATACTCAGATTTAAAAGCCTTCCGGTCCATCCGGAAGGCAGACTATCTAATACAGTTTTTGGGTTATCAGACAAAAATGTGTATATATCGGACAGAGTTTCCCAGATATCGGACATTGCACGAATTTTATCGGACATAACTCTAATTATATCGGACACAAACCACAATTTATCGGACAAACCCTTAGTACACTCAGGTTTAAAAGCCTTCCGGTCCATCCGGAAGGCAGACTATCTAATACAGTTTTTGGGTTATCGGACAAATGTGTGTATATATCGGACAGAGTTTCCCAGATATCGGACATTGCCCGAATTTTATCGGACATAACTCTAATTATATCGGACATAACTCTACTTATATCGGACACAAACCGCAATTTATCGGACAAACCCTAGGTACACTCAGATTTAAAAGCCTTCCGGTCCATCCGGAAGGCAGACTATTTAATACAGTTTTTGTTTGGGTTATCGGACAAATATGTGAATATATCGGACAGAGTTTCCCAGATATCGGACAGTACACGAATTTTATCGGACACAAACCACAATTTATCGGACAAACCAACCCCCTGCCCAAGTTCATCAGCCATCTTACATACCAAAAAAAATCCAATCCCCTCAATTTGTCCGAACGTCTAAACCACACCAACCTCCGAATAGACTAATAGAAACCATTCAGAAATGGGGTGACAGCATGTTTTCAGCTGATGGAATGCAGACGTTTGAGTTGTTTTCCGGTACTCATCTCGTGACGCTTTTCATTTTCATGGTCCTTACCTTCCTACTAATCTCCCTCAGAGAGAAGCTCGGACCTTATCAGTCTAGTGAAGTGTCACACCAAATTTGGCTAGTCGCGACCAATCAATGGGAAATTGGCTCCCTTCCGTTACACCTTTGTTCAATTAGCACTTTTATTTGTATCTTCCTATTCTTAAAGCCTAGTAAAAAAGCATTTTACCTCGTGTTCTTTACAGGATTGCTCCCACCGATTCTAAGCATGGTGACTCCCGAACTATTCCATGATTTCCCGCATTATCGCTTCCTAAAGTACTTCCTTCATCACGCCACAATTGCTTGGTCCGTGCTTTATTTCATTTTTTGTGAGGGCTATCGTGTACCGCGAAAAGCTGTCTTGACCGCATTCTTACTCCTTAACCTAATCGCTGTTCCAATCTTTTTTATCAATCTCCTTCTCGACACAAATTTTTTCTATCTCGCAAACCCGACCGAATCCACAACAATCCTGTCCTACTTCGGCTCCGGCATTACGTATTATCTAACCCTTGAAGTCGCTGGTATTATCGTATTTCTCATCACCTACCTCCCGATGGCGATTTGGATGAAAAAAGAAAAGGGCCATTAAGTCGTTTGACTTAATGGCTTTTGGGACGAGGGACCTGTCCCCGCGACCCAACCGCGGAGACTCGCGGACTCAAACACAGAACCACGACGTCACCCGCACACTTCCACCTCAAATCCCAGAGTTTTGCATGGGAACTAGTTTGTTTTGTACAGCGTAGATAACAACTTGTGAACGGCTTTTGACGTCGAATTTTTTGAATATCTTGCTTACGTGAATTTTTACCGTTTTGTCACTGATGAAGAGCCGATCCGCGATTTCCTTGTTGCTCATCCCTTCCACCAAGCATTGGAGAACTTCCATTTCCCGCTCCGTTAGTACGTTTTCCTTTGGCTGCTCCTGCTGTTGTTGATGGAAATTGAGGAGCTTTTTCGTCATCGATGGATGAATCACAGACTCGCCTCGTGCGACTGTACGAATCGCTTCGACAACCTGCTCTGATGGTGCATCTTTTAGCAAATACCCGTCAGCCCCCTCGCGAATCGCCGCCATGAAATACTCGTCATGTTTGTGCATGGTCAGTACCAGTACCTTGATCGAAGGATACTTTTTCTTCAGGATGCCTGTCACTTCAACTCCATTTTTCTCAGGCATATTGATATCCATTAAGATCACATCTGGTTCGCACATTGGTACATTCTTTAGGGCGTCATCACCTGAAACCGCCTCACCGACAACGCGAATGTCGTCCTCGAGCTCTAATATATTTCTAAGTCCGTCACGTAACACAGCATGATCATCCACCAGCATAAGCTTGATCAATAGTACTACCTCCTTCAAGTCCCATCTTTGGAACAGTTAATGTGATATCAGTACCTTCGCCCTCTTTTGAATCAATTTGGAGGGTTGCATTAATTTTTTCCGCGGCGTCATTCATATTTAAAATTCCAAAATGAGGGTTGTTTTGCGCTTTGACCATCGCCTGAAACAGTGAAAACCCTACGCCATTGTCCTTAATTTTTAATACAATATGCTCCTTTTGATAGCTTAACAGAATTTCAATTTCTGTTGCCTTTGCATGCTTGATTGTGTTTTGCAAGCTCTCTTGAAAAATATCAAATAATTCCTTTTCGACCATCGAACTGAGGGGAACTTCTTGACCTCTTATATCAAATGAAAACCTGATATTGTATTCACTTTTTACCATTTCAATACGCTTTTCAATCGCGGTTGACAACCCAACCCGTTCGGTTGGATATGGTCGCAACTCGTAAATAGATTCACGAACTTCTCGTAAACTAAGTCTTAATTTATCCATACTTTCTAGTATGAGTTTTCTCGTTTCTTCCGGATTTCGATTGAATTTTCGTTCGGCTGTTTCTAGTTTCATGACCGCACCTGCAAGAGTCTGCGCAACCCCATCATGAATCCCCCGTGCAATCCGGTTTCTCTCCTCGAGAATTATCCGTTTTTCCTTTTCTTCTATTAAAAATCTTGTCTTTACTGCAACCGCAAGCTGGTTCGACAGTGTAGCAATCGAGTGGATTTCATCCTCCCCAAAGCTACGTGCACGACTTTTTGCAACTACGAGCATTCCAATGGTTTCATCCTCGACAACCATTGGTGAATACACAAAAGCCTTCATATCTTTTTTAAAGAACTCATCAATGGGCCCTAGCTTTCTTACCCTGTCCTGATAGACAATGGGTTGCTTTTTTCCATCAAAACGGGCCAACGCTTCACCTGTTAAGGCATCCTTTGGAGTGACCCTTCCATCATAATACAAAATCTTCCATACATCATTTTCTTTCACCCAGAGCATAAGAGCTTGCACATCTACGATTTGAGAAAATGTATTTTTAAATGTCTCAATCCACTCGGTTGAATGAATTTTCTTATTCACGCCTGTTGTAATTGCAAACAGCGCATTTAAGCGTTTCTTTTCATTTTCAAGTGTGGAGATGACCGAATACAGCAGTGATACGGCCACCAATGGCGAGAAAAAGAAGAATAGGGAGAACGCATCAACAGTTCGACCATCAAGGAACGCCATAACAATCCCATATAGCAAGGAAATGAATGCACTCCCCAACTCTGTTAAAGTCTTTGCTTTAAACATATAAAATGGATAAGGTTGTGGACGAATCAGCAAGACAAAATCAACAATTAGATTATTTATCATAAAAAAAAGTGTAACAAAAAGACCATATGTAAGGATTGCTGTCAAAAATTCACTGTTCGTTGCAAGAATCTGGGTGATTGTTGTTTGTTTTATGATGTAGTTTGCAAGAAATACACTGACTGCCAGCTGAGCTGGGTTAAACAAGACAATTCTCAGCGGCCGTTCCCGAAGGATATTAATAATTAATACGATTGTTACATAAATGATAATTGGATACGATATTCCAAACAACTCTTGCATAACGAAGATAAATGGAAATGTAATCGTCGTGGAGCCTCTCAAGAGCTGAATCGGAAAATACTCGATTAACGCTAAAAATGCTGTAAGTAATAGGAGAATCGCAATTTCGTCAGTTGGTTCAATAATAAAAAACGAATACCCTACAACTGTCCAACCAAGTATTGCGATTAAAATCATATAGATCCTTGCATAGTTCTCCCGCTTATGGGAGGACACCATTGGAAGCTTCACACTTCTCCCCCCTTATCATAACATTCTGTAAATTTTTGTCTGTTATTATTATAATATATGTACTATGAAAAAATAACAAATGATACCATTGAAAACGAATACACTAAAACCGCATAAAAACCCAGACTAGTCGAATGGCTTGAAAACCACTGACCAATGCTGGGTAACCACAAACAACTGTAATGTTTGTGGAAACAATTATGCCAAAAAAACACACGATTATCTATGACCCAAATTTATTATTTCTATAAGCCAAAAGTAGTATAACATGTCCTTTTATGCCCAATAAAAAAACTGCCGCCTCAAAGGTAGACAGTGTTAGACAGGTCCCTTGACCCAAATCTATGTGTTGGCTTACACGATATTGGCTATGCTGTAGGTGAGCCTTTAATATCGTTAGCTATGTCTTTTATAAATTTCTTCATATCTATATCTGTACTTCTTTCGCCTTTCATATAAGCACGAATTAACGCTCTTCTAACCTGGTTCTGATCAATCGAAATATCCTTACCCGAAGATTTAGGATCCAAATTATGTTCACTCCTAGCTGGAAAAATACATAGGTTTCAAACTCTGCTATGGTGAAGGATGGAGACACCTCCACGCAGCAGAGTTCGATAAGTGCCTGAGTGGCCAGGACACTATGGGAGAAAATGATTTCTTGGGGAGTTTGGATGGAGAAACCAGCTCCGCCAAGTAATTACTATACATGTACGCTGAAGACTTCTTTTTTGCGACTGTCTATTGAAAAAACTTTCTAAATTTAGGTAATACGCAAACACTTTCGAAGGCCAAAATGCCAATTCATTCTATTTTGCGGTATAATAAAAAGATATGATTTCATCAATCTATGCAACATAGGGAGTGAGACTAGCTTGCTTCAAAAAGATATTCCAAAGGATGCGGTCATGCATTTTTCCGAAAAGCTTCGGGGCATGATTACATTCGACAATGAAGTTGACCGGACATTAATCAAAAAAGGACTAAACCTCTTCCGTCAGGGGAGTGTTTATAATGTAAAATACAACGGGCAGAAGTTGGAAGGACGCGTTCAGGATGTCACACCTGTTGATGTTACACTGGATCTCGACTCTCTCGAAACGAGCAGCTGTTCGTGCCCAACTACTGCTTTCTGTCGTCACCAGATGGCTTTGTTTTTCTATATGTATGCGAGTGTTGACCGAGTCGGGTCTTTGCTTGAGCAGTGGAAAGAAGGCAGTAAACCGAAACCTACCCTTGAATCCATTCCTGTAAAAAAAGGAAGCATCCTAGAGCGTGTGGAATACAAGGAAAATTCACTCGAAAGCTGGCTTGCCCTTTTTGACAAGGAATACGCACGGTTTGAATCAGGACACCCTGAAAAAACGATATACTTTTTCGCAACGCTGTACCATTCTTTTTTTCAAACATTAAAAAGAAAAGCCCCTTATTCTGAGGAGTACAAGCGCTTATTTCATATTCATGCAGCCCTTTTTTGCATTCGTAAAACAGTCGAGCTACTTGAGCAAATGGAAGTGCGAAACTATCAGGTGGACACATATATCAAGCCTTATTTTCATAATTTCACAGACATCGTACTTGATCATTCATTAGAAATGAAGAAGGTGTCTCTGCCATTTTCCTTTGACACTCTCCTTGAGGAAAGCATCCAACCAGTTCGTGAGACATTGCTTTGTCAGTCGATGTTTCAATATGAGCGCATGCAAATGTACCGTTTGCTATGGGCGACCTTTTTTAATCGAAAAAAATGGATTGAAATCGAACAGAGCGCTCTAGACACGGATCATCCAGTACACCAGATTGCTTTTGCCCATCTTCGTTTTTTACTAAAGGATGATACGAGTGCAATCGAATCAATGAAAAAGCTTGGGCACGATGCGACGCCTTATAGTTTCTGGTGGATTTCCTATCTATCTGAATCAAAAAGTTGGGACCGTGTTCGTCCTTGGATTGACCATGCATTAGAGGGCATTCGGACGTTTATTTTTGGCATCCAAAGCTATGAAGGCCGCCGTCATATGACAAGATTGTTTTTACAAAACATAATGCCGTACGCCGAGGAACAAGATGATACGGTTTATATGGATGCCGTAAAAAAGCTCCTCCCGTACAGTTATGTCGAGTACAATGACTATTTGCTTGAGACTGAACAATTCCGGAAATGGGTCGAACTGCAAATCATGCTCGGCTATGATATCGATGAAATAGACCGTTATATTTTAAAAGAAATTGAAAGCCACGATCGGAGTGCATTGTTCCCTCTTTATCACCAGGCCGTCGCAAAGGCGATTGAGGGCAAAAATCGGCCAAGCTATAAAAAAGCCGTCAAATATTTGCGCAAGATTCGAGCTCATTATAAAAAATGTAAACAAGAAGACGTCTGGGAGGACTATATTACAAAGCTTGCCACAATGAACAAGCGATTACGTGCCTTCCAGCAGGAACTGCTTCGGGCATCTATGATTTCGGAGTAAAGGGGTGAGATGATGGTAATTGGAGAAACATTTGTAATCCATGCAGAATGGGTTGCGGACAAAGGTTTTTATATTTGGTGCACCACAGAAGAAGGCAACGAGCTTACGATTAACAAGTGGAAGCGAAATCTCTTTGCATGGCATGAGGCCTCCTTTTACGGTACCTTCCTCGAAGAGAACAACTTTCAACATCATGATGCCGTCCTACTTTCACCCTGGCAGGCATTTACCTTTTTTGGAGAATTACCGGTTAATTCCCTGATCGAAGTAGAGCTTAGCGAGAATGCCGAACATTTTCACACAATCTCAAGAAGCTTGCTGCCACTTATTAAGGAAGGCGATTTTATGCCCGACTTTGATTATTGGCGCAAGTCAGAGCGCTTTGGCTGGAAGCCGATTGGCACTGAGGTAACTGGATTTGCAGCTGAGTGGTTTTCTGAAGCCATCACCAATTGGGTTCAAGCCGATTCCACGCTTTCTGACGCTTGGGAGGAAATTGCCTCAACCTTCCCGCTTGTAAAAAGTACTGCGGGAGCTGAGTTTGTCGTTGATGAAAACAACTGGCTCGAACGGATTGGCTGGAAAGAAGATCTTACTCCTTTCGATGTCATGCTCCAAATTGAGGAACCGGAAATGGACAATGGCTCGTGGAAGTTACAAACTGTGCTTCGCAGCAAAAAAAAGCCCTATAAAACACATATGGTTCTACCAAAGGAATGGGCGCCTTTTGAGGAAAAAATCACAAATGACCAGGAGATGTGGTGCAAACTTGTTCCATGGCTTCGCGATGAGGAAGGAATCGTTCACCAGTTAACAGAGCGTCAGGCCTGGGACTTTTTAACGGAAGCAAGCTCAAGGCTTATCGATGCTGGAGTCGGAATACTATTACCAGCTTGGTGGCAAGCGATCAAGGACGCCCAGCTTGCGATTAAAGCAAAGGTAAAAACAAATTCAGGTGGCGGGCGCCAATCATTCGTTGGGTTGCAGTCCATCGTCAATTTTGACTGGCGTTTTTCAACAAACGGTGTGGAGCTTTCCGAAGAAGAATTCATGTCGCTCGTAAACGAGCAAAGACGATTAATCAATATCCGTGGTAAATGGATTAAGCTTGATCCTGCATTCATCAAACAGGTGCAATCGATTTTAGAACGTGCAAATAAAGAAGGACTCCATATCCGTGATGTCCTAGAGCAAGAGCTATTATCTCTTTCTGAAAAAGCTGAACATGAGGAACAGGAAGCGGCATCAGCATTCGCTGGCGTTCAAATTGAACTCAACCGCCATCTGTCGCATATGATTACACAGCTAACGGACATCAAGGAGATTCCACAAGCCGTCATTCCAGAAACCTTCAGGGGTGAGCTTCGTCCTTATCAGCAACAAGGTGTCGACTGGCTCTTATTTTTACGAAAGTTCGGTTTCGGTGCCTGCCTTGCCGATGACATGGGACTTGGAAAAACAATTCAAATGATCGCCTACTTCTTAGCGGTAAAAGAAAGTGGTGCTAAGCCTGCGCTGATCATATGCCCAACATCTGTGCTTGGAAACTGGCAAAAGGAACTTGAAAAATTCGGACCCGATTTACGCGTTCACCTTCATTATGGGGCGAACCGCTTGAAGGGTGAAGAGTTTACCCAGCAAGTCAATGAGGCTGACATCGTGCTCACCTCATATGGATTGTCCCATCTAGATGAAGAGGAGATTTCCTCTTACGACTGGGGCACAATTTGCTTGGATGAGGCACAAAACATTAAAAATGCACAAACGAAGCAATCACGTGCGATTCGCAAGCTAAAAAGCGATCATAATATTGCATTGACAGGAACGCCAATGGAAAACCGATTGACCGAGCTTTGGTCGATTTTTGATTTCATTAACCGTGGCTATTTAGGTAGCCTTGGTGGGTTCCAAAAACGATTTGTGTCTCCAATAGAAAAGGATCATGACCAAGAAACAATTGCTCAGCTGCAGCGCTTAATCAAGCCATTTTTACTAAGACGTACGAAAAATGATGAAGCAGTCGCATTGAATTTACCAGACAAGCTCGAGCAAAAAGAATACTGTCCGTTAACGGTTGAACAGGCATCGATTTATGAGCAGCTCGTGAAGGATACGTTGGAGCAAGTCGAACAGCTTGCCGGCATTCAGCGTAAAGGCTTGATTTTAAAAATGCTTGGGCAGTTGAAACAGGTTTGTGACCATCCGGCACTTTATTTAAAGGAAGCTGCTCCAAAAAATGTAGACGATCGATCTGCAAAAATGGAAAAGCTTCTTGAGTTGGTCGACCACATTCGTGACCAGAACGAAAGCTGTTTGATTTTCACCCAATATATCCAAATGGGTGAAATGATTCAGGATGTCCTTTCAAAACGTTATAACGAATCAGTAAAGTTCTTGAACGGAAGTGCTGCAAAAGTACAGCGTGACAAGATGATTGAAGGATTCCAGAACCGGGAATACAATATCTTGATTCTTTCACTGAAGGCTGGTGGAACCGGCTTGAATTTAACGGAAGCAAACCATGTGATTCACTATGACCGCTGGTGGAACCCGGCCGTCGAAAACCAAGCCACCGACCGCGCTTATCGCATCGGCCAAAAACGTTTCGTCCACGTACACAAGCTCATCGCAACCGGCACACTCGAAGAAAAAATTGACGAATTGCTGGAGAAAAAGCAGTCACTCAACGACGAAATCATCACCAGCGAAAACTGGATCACCGAACTTTCTACAACCGAACTCAAAGAACTGTTAGGCGCGTTCTAGAGTGGGTCACAGTAGTTGGTCCCTTCCCAAGATTGGGCGGTTCACAGGGGCCTCTGGGACACAGGGACAGGTCCCTTGTCCCAGCTCATACGGATTTTCAAATCTTGACTCCTGCAAAAACTAAAGGAGCTGATTCATTTGGCAGAAAAAACAGATAAACCAAAGAAAAGAACCAAAAAATTTGTGCCAAGTGAAAAACACAAAGACAAAACCGAACCTTGGCAAAAATTTTACCACCTCGTTGAAGAAAAACTAAAAAAATAAAAAAAGCTCAAGCACCCGCTTGAGCTTTTCTCTATTATTTCAAATCCTGTTCAAATTGCTTAAATATCATATACCGCTGCAATCCCCGCGTTTTCTCATACGCCTTCTGAATCTCAACGATATACTCCTCCTGATACCCAGCTTTCTTCGCGATTCCAGCTGCCAAAGAATGCTTCATCCACTCTTTTTTCACCTGTTCACGAAGCTCAGCAGCCAGTTCTATTTTACCTTCCTCAATCGCAACAATTGCTTGATAATAGTATTTATATCGCGGAGGTTGAATCTGCTCAATGTCACTTTTCGCTCGTAAAATATCATCCTCATACAACGCATATAAGGTTATAAACATTGCCTGACGAGCAGGCTGTTTATATTTTCGAAGCAATATCTCCGTCGCTTCCTTCACATCCTGATCAATCCGATTGCCCATCCCATAATAAAGCCTAAACAACGGATTTTTCCTTTTCTTCTCTAAATAGGACTCAATCTTTTTCACATTCTTCTCCAAATAAATCGGATACACAAATAAATAGAGTGATAAGCTAAAAATAACGAATATGCTAATCACTACGCTAACAGGTCCTCTTATATCAAAGATTGCCAACACAATGCCCAAGAGGAATGCAACGACAAACAAAACTATGAACCTCATACACTCTCACCCCCACTACATTACTATGTTTGGACAATTGTACCTCATCCCTCGAAAAAGGGAAAGAACCCCATAAAAAAACCAATCATGTCGTTTCCTATGATTGGCGGGACGAGGGGACAGGTTCATTGTCCCAACTTTCGTAGATATCCTTCAACATCCGCTTTCCGCGAAAAAGTTTATTTTTCACAAACGAAATATCTTTACATAAAAGGTCGCTAATTTCCTTGTAGCTATAATCGCTAAAATAATAGAGAGATAGTGTTTGCTTGTAATCCTTAGGTAAAGCTTCGATTTGTTGGTAGAGACGTTCTCTTTCGAACCTTTCTACTATTTCATTCTCCACCATTTCATTGGTCGAATATCGCAAATCCTCCATCTCATCAACCAAAACGGTCGCTTTTACAACTTTACTACGAAGATAGTCAATACATTGATTACGTGTGATTTTATATAACCATGATTTCAATGTAGACTGTTCTCTAAACGAATTCAATTTTAAGAAGATCTTCAAGAATACTTCTTGCATAATATCATCAACAACTGCCCAATTTCGTACATATCGAAAGGCTACGTATCGTAATTCTGTTCCGTAATTCGTAATGATTTCTTCAATTTTATGTTCCGCCATATTTCTCACCTTATTGTGGGACACGGGACCTGTCCCCGTGACCCATTTTTGGGGGACACGACCTTGTGTCCCATTAATTATTGATTTCGTAAATGTATAGTTTGTAGTCATTATTTTGGTCCTCTTGGTTTTTGACAACTAGTTTTCCTTCGTATAGTGACTGTCCAGAGTTTAAGTCACTGATGGAGAGCGGATACGCACCATCAACTGAGCTAATGATATAGATTTTTCCATTTAGCAACTCGATAAATGGCGCATGTTCGCCTTTGTCATGTTTCACTTTAAATAGTTGCTTTTCGCCCCAGCTGTCTTTTTCAATATTATACTGATTCACTTCTATTCCATTTGGGGTCGGGTTTGGAATATATACGGTATTATCATAGAGAGAATAGGAATCAATGCCGTATCCTCGTTCTTCTGGGCTAATATCCAGCTTCTTCAATTCATTGGTCTCTATGTTATAGACCATGATTTCATCTGCAATGATTTTAGGTTCCCCCGTTTCCACCGCTTCCTCATATACAGGCTCCTCATGTGCGTACACTTGGAACAACAGATATTTTTTCGGTTCGACTGAATAATATTCATCAACGACTCTTATATCTGACCATCCATTCTCAATCTTTGGTGATCCATAGATGGTTTCATCACTAACGGCCTTTTTGTCTAAGTAAATAGTATATACATTAAGGTCCTCACCGCCTTCAGCGCGAAATCCTCTTGCTATGACCTTAATTTCGTTATTGATTGATTGGACATCCATCACATCGACCCAATGATAGTTGTCTTTATTAGGAACATCCAACTCCATTGATGTTGTTTTGTCTGTTTTAACATCTAAAATCTCTATTTCGAAATACATATTTTTAGAGACATTTCCATTTCCATTGCCTTCCACATTTACATACACAACAAAATTCCCATCTGCATATAAGCTATTCGTTAAGTATTTTTTTCCTCTCATAAAATGGCTGTACTTTTCTTTTAGCTGATTATACGCAGGTACTGTACTCGTCCTTGTCAATTGTTGAATGATCGATTGATTACTTAAATTAATCGTTTCATCTTTCGAAATAAGCAAAGTATGATGAATATTATTACCGCCAAGATCTCCGTTAATCCGTATATTCTCTACTTCTTTTTCATTTCCACTTACCTTTTCGATGCCGACTACAATATTTTCAGCAGCCAAACTAGAGTTTATATAAAAAGCGCCAAGCACAATCACCGTAACTAAACTAAGCGTAAGTATTTTCCAATATCGTTTCATGCTTTTCGACCTCCTATCATACCCTTATTTTTTTGTTCATGAGGTAATTTCCGATCCATATTGCCCCAGCAAGGGTAAGTAAGCATGTACCAAGTTCCATATAAAACAATTCATTCGCATAAAAATAATTACCTAAGATAAATTCATTCACTAATATCGGTGCAAAAAAGACTAAAATGGATACTGCGGCATAAAGGATCCCGAAGAAAATCCCTTTTAATCGATATGAACGTTCAAATAGAATCGCCGTAAACACGACACATACCCCTACAATCCCAACACCGTATATGAGAATAAAGTCTGCAATTGTCATAGGGAATAAAATATTTAAGTAATGGAAGTTAGAAACTTCTGCGATTGGAAAATCAACATGAAACTCTTCTGGCACTAACCACTGTAAAATTTGCAATTCAATTGTGATTAGTATTAATTGCAAGGCAATGAGACCCAGAACAAATAATAAGATGGTTGTAGCCTTCGCTAAATAAATATTCAATCTTGCTGTTGGTAAAACGAGTAAACGATAACTAAACGTGTTCTTTCCAAGCCAATCACGGTACCAAATAAAGAACACATAAATCAGCAATGTCACTCCAGAGAAGACAATCGGCCCCATAAACCAAACAGAGCCAGAATAATTAAAGAAGGACATTGTACCGTATTGTGAGATAAAATCACTCTTCGATAGGAGATCCTCATAAATTGCCTTGTTCGCTTTGCCTACGTATCTACGTGCTTCAACTATTACGCCAACAATTTGAACAAGCACCGTAATCCCAAATAAAACAAGATATAGTTTAAAAAAACGAGAAAACTCGAAATTGACCAGTTTCAAAAATCGATTCATGCTCTATACACCTCTCTCATCACATCGATGACCGATTTCCCTTCATTCTCCCTGACTTCTTCGGTATCGAACTCCCTTAACACGACGCCATTATCTAGCAACACGACTTTATCAATTAAATGCTCGATATCATTGATTTCATGGGTTGTAATGATCACGCCGCGGTCCTCAATTAAATGGCTTGTAAACACATCCGCAATCTGCTCTCGACTAAAAATATCAATCCCCGAAAAAGGCTCATCCATTAAGACATAATCAACATCCAATGCCAGTCCAAGGATCAAGTTCACCTTTGCCGTATTTCCCTTTGATAGATCCGAGATTCGGTCCGTTTCTTTTAGTCTAAAAAATTCGAGTAGCTCCTCGGCACGTTTTTGATTCCATGAGTCATAGAAATCTGCCATAAACGTGAATGCTTCGTGAATTTTCAATTGTGGCAGCATCGTAATCGTATCTGGAATAAACGTAATTTTTTCATAGCTACCTTTATGAATTTTTTCTCCATTAATGAGAATTTCACCACTATTAATTGGAGTTAGGTTCATAATCGCCTTCATAATTGTTGTTTTTCCAACACCGTTAATCCCAATCAAACACGTAATCTTTCCTTTTTCAGCAGTGAAGTTTACGCCTTTTAACACGGTCTTCCTACCAAACTTCTTGGTTACGTCCTTTACTTCAATCACCCAAATCCCCCCTATTCCTTTTCGTACTCTTGTTCAACTATTTTCAATGCCTCTTGCAAGGGCATATTAATTGACCGAACTGAATGAATAAATGTGGTAACTGCGTCTAATACCAATTCCTCACGAACCATCTTCAATACTTGTTCATCCTTCGTAATGCGACTAGGTAAATTTCCCTCTGTATAAATCAACCCTTGTTCCTCCATTTCTTTATACGCACGCTGAGCCGTATTTGGATTTATCTTCAATTGATTCGCTAACTCTCTCCTTGACGGAATCTCCTGACCTGGTTCAAAAAAGCCTTTCGCAATTTGTTCCTTAAAAAACTGAATGACTTGAACGTATACAGGATCCCGATTATTAAACTTCACATCCATAGACCCAACTCCTAAAAAAATTTATCCCCCGTATTAAATGGTTAATACACCAAACTCAAAAAGAAAGCTTATTTTGACAACTGTATTAAACACACCATACAGCTGTGATAAAAAAATTCCGTGGTGTATCAATCACTTAATACACCTTATGAATGTATTATATGGTTAATACACTTCAACTGTCAACACTAAAAAAGAAATAAATGTAAATAACCTATTGACCACCAAGAACAAATGTTCTAATATAAGAGTAAGAAAAAGGCCAACCATGTTGTGACCATGATTGGCGAATATTTGAAGAATTACTGGAGCATCCATCTATCTCTAGAGGAACCTTTTTGAAAAGACGACTGAGGCTGCTTACTGCGAGGTACATGAATAGTGGGGATATGTTGACTTTTCATATTCTGAATCTCTTTTTAACAATTCTCAAATTACAACACCTTCCTTTCTAAAATACGATTGATTTGTAGAAGCCTTTCATTATAGTTTTGATCAATCTGATCCATGCGTTCTCCAATTTGACCTTGTAATATTTCTAGATGTAACGCAATACCCATAGCAAGTTTATTCAACTTATCATTAATTGTCTTTATCTCATCATTGTTCATACATACGCCTCCTACTACTCAGACATCAAGGATATTTAATTTTCTACAAGCTCCCTAGGCTTTCCACCAAGAAATTTAACAGAGTCTGCTAACACTTCAGTCACATACACCCTTTTGCCTTCATTGTTTTGATAGTTCCGGGTTTGTATTCGCCCTGTTACACCTAGAATGGATCCTTTTTTACAATAGTTTGCCGTATTTTCTGCAGTTTTCTGCCAAAGAGTACAGTTAACAAAATCAGTGTTAATTTCGCCACCCGCAGTTTTAAAATTACGGCTTACCGCTAGTGTCACATGCGCTACAGCTTTCCCGTCCTGGGTGTAACGCAAATCAGGATCGCGGGTCAATCTTCCAACTAAAATGACTTGATTAATCATATGTTTTCCCCCTTAGTTAAATCTAACAGGGCTATCATACTTCATGATTCGACAGAGGTAAAATTAGGAAAAATCAATTATTCCAAAGTTTGCTTGATAAAAAATCGGATTTCTCTACACCTCTCTTAAGTTTTTAATCGAAAATAGATTAAACCCCATAAATATCTAAGATTCTACAATATTTTTATAAAAGGGACACAACTTTCAGATTCATTTCCCCTTCTTCTACATATAATAACCAAGTAAATATGCTATAATTTAACTATCTTTATTAGTACGAAAGATTTACAAGGGGGTCAGGGATATGAAAACGTTTAAGTTGGTGTCACTTAAAGTTCTTCATCAGGACGAACAACTGGAACGGGTCGAGGATATTCCGTTGATTGATGGATTAATCATTAATCGGGAGGATGGAGAAAACCGTTGGATTGTGGAGGCTTTTATTGAAAAACCGTATAAGGCGATTTTCGAAAAAGCAAAACAAGCCCAAGAAAAGCTTAATCTTCAAGTAACCATTTCAAAAAAATCAAATGATCCTGCCCCCTTAATGGGTGAAGTAAAGATCATTAAGGAAATGGAGAATAGTGTGAGTGTCCTTTTAGACGGAAACTTAGTTCCACATCGACTCAACATCGCTGAAATTGTTCTTACCGACCTTATTAACCAAGGCTTAGAAGGCGAAGGCCTCCTTGCTGAATTTAAAAATAGACTCCAAGAAAAGAAAAAGACGTTACAAAGTTAAAAAGGCAGGACACAATCCCGCCTTTTTTCATAACTATTGAGACTTATTTGCCTCCACCAGCACCGTTAGTACCACCATTGTCTTCATCAGGAACCAAATCATTGTCACCTAGCTCATCATTGTCATCCTTGCCCACGTCTAGGTCACCATCATTATTGTCATCTTCAATTAGATTTCCGTCACCATTTAAGTCATTATCATTGTTATTCATGTCATTATCACCAGGAACAACATCTTCCTCAGGAGTTACATCGTTATCTAGCTCGTTGTTGAAATCCTCACCAGGTGTTTCTAGTCCATCATCCTCTGGAGGCGGATCTTGGTCATCGGCATTACATCCGGTTACTAAAAACACAGCAAGTAGAGATCCCATCAACTTAAGGAACCATTTTTTGTTCATTTGCAAAATCTCCTTTCTGTTTTCTTCTAAGTATTGTAGTGACCACTTGGTCTTCACTTAGCTTTCCCAGAAGTGTACAAATGTATCAAAAAAATTACATCATTTATCTTTACTTTTTGAGTTTGGCCAAATAAAAAAACCAGATGATTCCTCTCATCCGGTTTCTACGTTATTCCTTATTCCGTTTTTTCACCTAGTGCAAACATAATTTCTGTTTCGCAAACGAGCTCGCCGTCAACCGTTGCAATCCCTTTTCCTTTGCCTATAGACCCTCTTAGACGTGTGATCTCAACTTCTAGACGAAGTTGGTCTCCCGGAACTACCTGTCTTTTAAAACGGCAGTTGTCAATTCCAGCAAAGAAAGCAAGTCTGCCTTTGTTTTCTTCTTTTTTTAGCATAGCTACTGCGCCAACCTGTGCTAATGCTTCTACAATTAACACACCCGGCATAACTGGGTAGCCAGGAAAATGTCCGTTAAAAAACTCCTCATTCGCTGTAACATTTTTAATGCCGAGCGCACGTTTGCCGTCTTCCATTTCAAGGATACGATCGACTAATAAAAAGGGGTAACGATGCGGAATGATTTCCTTGATCTCATTAATATCGTACATCTTTACAATTTCCTCCTCTATGTATATAAGGACTTACTGAATAAAGTCAGTATCTTATGCCTATTATAATACAAGTGTTGTGGAAAATCTAAATTTCGTCGGGAAAGCCGTAAATTTCTAACCATAAAAAAAGAAGGCATTGGCCCTCCGTTTTATTTTTCTGCATCCTTATTTACAATGTCAACAATATGCTGCCATGTTTCTTTTTTCAAGGCATCACTTGGCTTACCATCCCCAATGACTCCGTAACCCACAACCACACCGATTATAATGCTGGCTGCAAAAAGAACAACGACAAGCAAAAGTCGTATCCAAATCGGAATTAAACGGATTCTAATTTTTGGTTCGCGCTTTTTCTTAGGTTCTTTTTCCGTATTCTTTTGTTCGTCACGCGTTTTTCGAAAATCCTCGCGTGATTTTACTTGTGTATTGTTTAGTTCACTAGTCACTGAGATTACTCCTTATCTATAGGGTGTTCCAAGATTTACGATTGTCTGCCTTAATTTATAGTATTCCGTAGGTTTCTATTTTTTATCAATAGTACCAAATCAAATACACCAAGGCGTATTTGCGCCCGATTTTTTTCGAGTCCGCTCGAAAAACTTCCTTTGAAAAATCGTGGCATCCGCCGGAGGTTATTACTTTATTCAGTCATTGTTAAACCCCAACTGAATTTATCATACTACTTTTATTCCTGGCTACGAATGAAGTTAGTTCACGCTGAATCAAGTTATCGTAGACCGTTCACAAGCCCCATCATTTGGTCTGAGATGGAGATTGATTTGGCATTGAATTGGTAGGAACGTTGAGTCAGTAGCAGATCTGACATTTCAGTTGTTAAATTAACGTTCGACTGTTCAAGAGCTCCTTGTTGCATACTCACTTGTTCACGCAGAGCTCCTTGAAGAGAAACGAATACGTCATCCGCTGCGATTCCAAGCTCCGCTAAGTCAGGTAACGCAAATTGATTTTGACCTACCGCTTGAAGAAGTTGTGGTTTTTGCACTTCTACAACAGACAAATTAAAACGTTGCGGCGCACCTGCTTCAGGGATAACCGTTATCTCCCCGTTTGCTGATATCTGAATTTCCTTAAAACGATCAACAAACGCAATCGGTTCCCCGTCTTGATCTAGTACAGGGTTACCATCGCTTGTCACAAGGGCAACGCGATTTGTTCCGTCATTCACTGGTGATAAATAAAGCGACCCATCCCTTGTAAATCGAGGAACTTGGACCCCATTTTCGTCCGCTACTATTTGAAGAAATTGATTTTCCTTTGTAAAGGCAATATCAAGTTCACGGTCAGTTTTTTTTATCGCACCTTGGCTCATCATCATATTGGTTGATCCAATTTTTGCACCAACACCTACACGAACACCATTTGTGGTTAAGCGGCCTTCTTCCTGCGCAGCAACTGGTTGATTATTAAACTGTTGGGTTAAAAGCTCACTAAAGTTGACCTGACGTTTTTTATAACCGGTCGTGTCCGTATTGGCTAAATTATGCCCAATGGTATCAAGCTGTTTTTGTAGCTGACTCATCGTATTAGTTGCTGTAATCATCGAGCGCATCTGAAGACCTCCCTATATTTTTCTATATGTCTCGCTCAAGGCCCTATCAGCTTCTAGGTTACAAGCCAATGATCGGGCACGCTTAGCGCTTTTCTTATAATCTTCCAATCTCGTTAACTGCTTTATCCATACTCTTATCATACGCCTGAAGAACTTTTTGGTTGGCTTCAAATGTACGGTATGCCGTCATCATTTCCGTCATTGCCTGTGTTACATCGACATTTGAGCCTTCAAGAAATCCTTGTTTTACCGTGTATGATACTTCAGGATTCGCCGTTGCATTTGGTAACACCAAGCCATCATTTGTGCGGAATAATCCATTCCCCTCTTTAATCAGGTTTTGTGGATTTTCTGAGTAAACAATGCCAAAACGCATTTGGGCACGTCCGTCTAAAAGAATACGTCCATCCGCAGTAACCTCAAATTGATTACTATCGATCTGGATTCGGTTCCCATTCTCATCTAGAACGAAAAAACCTTCGCTTGTTGTTAAATAACCGGTTGGATCAACAGTGAAGTTTCCATTTCTCGTGTATCTCACATCACCATTTGCATTTTGAACTGCAAAAAACAAAGAACCCGGTTTGTTAGTCTCAGGATTAATCGGTAAATTTCCGTTCACTAATGCCATATCTGTGGAGAGTCCTGTTTCGCGGATATCTCCTTGTTTGAACAGCGGAATCATTTCTTGCATATACACACCTGTATTCAGTCCACCAATCGTACTTGCTGTCCGAAGGGTACCGCCATTTTTAGCAGGACTTTGTATACCTTCAAGACGTTTCATTAACATTTCAGGGAAAGCACGTAAAGAACCTTGGTCCGCTTTGTAGCCAGGAGTATTCGCATTCGCAATGTTGTTCGTTAACATTTCCGTACGACGCTGCCCAGCAAGCATACCTGCGGCTGCAGAATAAAATCCACGTAACATAGACTCACCTCATTTTTCCATATCCCATATCCGAACAAATAACTACTATAGGTTGTTCAAAAAATCGGCCGTAAATGACACTTCGAATTTCTGCTTACATTGCTCCGAGAACTGGGTGAAAACCAAATTATGCGCTTGCGTCTACTAGCTTATTCACGCAGTAAATTCCTCAGCGCAAGGCTGCAAGGGAGTTAACTCAAGCAGTTGCCTCGCTCCGGTACTCAAAGCTGCGCCGCCTTGAAATTCTCGGTCCTTTTCATCCTCATTTTTGAACCCATACTACTATTAATTATAGTAGGAAATTCCTATTACTTCATCTGTAAATTTTAGCCACGTAGTAAAAAGGTAGAAATGTTAGAAAGGACCTGCCGGTTCGGAAAGGTCCTCAATTACTTCTATTAGACTAATTTTCTTCGTGGAAGCTTGTCCAAGTTTTCAAGCATGACGCCTGTACCGATTGCGACACATTCCATTGGGTTTTCAGCAATTAACACAGGTACACGCAATTCCTCAGCTAAAAGCTGATCGATTCCGTGAAGCAATGCTCCACCACCTGTTAAAATCACACCACGGTCAATGATGTCTGCAGAAAGCTCAGGCGGTGTACGTTCAAGTACACTTTTCGCGGCTTGTACAATTGCAGAAACTGGCTCACGTAGTGCTTTTTCAATCTCACCAGATTTAATTGTAAGTGTGCGAGGCAAACCAGTAACCATGTCACGACCACGAATGTCAATTTCTTCATTACGTGAATCCGGGAATACCGTTGCCACCTGGATTTTAATATTCTCAGCTGTTCTTTCACCGATTAATAGCTTGTACTGACGCTTAATATAGCTTAAAATTTCCGCATCAAAAGTGTCCCCAGCCATTTTAATTGATGAGGCAGTGACGATATCGCCCATTGATAATACAGCCACATCTGTAGTACCACCGCCAATATCAACTACCATATTTCCGCTTGGTTGGAAAATGTCCATGCCTGCACCAATCGCAGCCACTTTTGGTTCTTCCTCCAGATAGATTTTCTTCCCGCCGCTTTTTTCTGCAGCTTCCTTGATTGCCTTTTGCTCAACAGAAGTAATATTTGTCGGACAACAAATAAGGATTCTTGGTTTTGAAAGAAATCCTTTGACATTTAACTTATTAATAAAGTGCTTTAACATAGCCTCTGTTACATCGAAATCTGCAATAACACCGTCTTTTAAAGGTCGAATCGCAATAATATTACCAGGTGTACGACCCACCATGCGTCGTGCTTCTTCACCAACAGCTAAAACCTTTCCAGTGTTTTTATCTAATGCCACTACAGATGGCTCGTTTAATACAATTCCTTTGCCTTTTACGTGTATGAGTACGTTTGCTGTCCCTAGATCAATACCGATATCCCTAGCTAACATTTGAGTAACTTTCCTCCTTGCATTTTAAACAAAAATGCATCTATTTTCCTAATAATATATTGTATCACAATTTACCATATAAAATAGATATTTTGTAATTTTTTTGTAGGAAAATGTCGTAACTTAGAATAGCGTAGTGCTTGCCTATCGGCTACAAGCATAAGACAAGCGCTGACAGAAGGTGTGTTTTACCTTCAGAAGCACTTGTCTTAGACTTCGATAGCGTCTGGAGCTAGACAATGCAAGAAAGAAAGTCACAGGCATGTTATTTCACTGGTTCTTCTTGTAGTTCTTCCTCTTTTTTGTACTTTAGCTTTGTCGCTTCTCCACCCCGTAAATGTCGTATTGATTTATGATAATCAAGAATTTCTTTTACTTCATTTGCCAGTTCGGGATTGATTTCAGGTAGCCTTTCGGTTAAATCTTTATGGACAGTACTTTTGGAAACGCCAAATTCCTTCGCAATGACGCGAACTGTTTTTCTTGTCTCCACGATATACTTTCCAATCTTGATAGTTCGTTCTTTGATGTAATCGTGCACACTACTCGCCCTCCCTATATGGATGTGAGAAGTGTGAAATGAGACGCGTTCATGCTTCAACGAAGAAGAAGTAGTACTTGAACTATATTCGTCAAATGTTTTGCTGGAACTTTGAAGACGGTATACGCCCCCTCACCTCAAACACTCTCTTTGTTAGGTTTGTAACCATTTTATTAGCTTGGTTGAGGGATTATGCTATAAAAGTCAAGAGGGACAAGGGTTTTATCAAAATATTTTTAAAAATTGCTTGTTCTACCGATTGAGACAGGCTTATTTTTGCCATTGGACAACCTGTTATCTAAAAAAATGATTCTGATTATTTTCTGTTGCTTGGAGAAGATCACCCCACGTTCGTTTTCCTCGGCTTTTAAAATGATGAAGGAGTTCGACAAAAAGATAAGCTGTCGTTAAAGCATCACCTGTTGCTGAATGACGATTATACATTCTCGTTCCAAAATTCTGGGCGTATCTGTGCAGATCCCGCATATCATAAGACGGGGAAATATAGCCGATTAAATCTAACGTATCAATCGTTGGCATGCGCACTAAACTTAATTTTTCCCGTTTCAGTTCACTTTTTAACGTTGCAATGTCAAACGATACATAATGGCCAACCATACAGTTGCTTCTCTGTTCCTTTATAAAATGAAAAAGATGTGTAATTCCTTCAATCGATGAGGGAGCGTTTTCGACCTGTTTATCTGTGATTCCTGTCAATTCGATTATTTCCTGAGAAATTTGTCGTTTTGGGTTTATAAAAGTATGAAATTGTTCCTCTTCACAAACCCGCAATCCCTTTACCTGTACAGCGGCAATTTCAATTAATCGATCAACAGTCGAAACCCGAAATCCAGTCGTTTCTGTGTCAAAAACCGTAAACGAAATTTCCTCAAGCGCTGTTGATAACGGTATTTCCTTATGAAGTTGCTGAAAAAGTGGCTTTCTACCAAAAAACAAGAGACTCCCCCCTTTCATATCTGGAAGTGGGCATTTACTAGAGTTTGTATCTCTTTTAAGATTTTCACACTTAATATAAGTTCTTCCTTTTCCTTCGTTGTTAAGTGGGAAAAATGAAGAACAGATGTGAGCTTCTCCTTGTTTTTATATTGGCGCCACCTCAGTTTTACGTAAATATGCATCACATCTGAAGCAGCCGCTTTTACATCTCTTCCAAAACTATCATTAAATGCCTTCTTCTCTACTAATCTATCAATTCTCTCAAATGGGGTACCCGAGATGATTCCATATTCTAGAGAAAGAATTTGCAAACAATGGTGGTATGGAAATAAAATTTCTTTTTTAATATCCAACTGCTTTCGATCCAATTTAAAAAGAGCACGAATCGGGTGATCTAATGAAGGGATATGATGTTCCTGTTCTTGTAGGCGATACAGAAATATTTTTGCTTTTTTCATTTGTTCTAGGAGTCTTGCTTCAAATTTCTTATGGAGCTTCTCATCTCCATATAAAAAGCGATACGAAAAGAAATTTTGAGCGAGTAGTATATGCTGATTAGTTGCCGTTGTGCTCCATGTTTGTACTCTGTTCATCCATGTTTCCAATGATCCGCGCCAGCTTGGGTTGCTCGCCATCATCTCTCCTAAACAGCGTGCATACCCGGCTTTCTCTAATATATGAACGATTTCTTCTCCTAATTTTGAAAAATAACTCTCTATCTTTGGGCTATTGTTATCATAGATGAGAAAATGGTCCTGATCAGTTAACAAAAATTGCTCTTCACGGCCTGCGCTCCCCATTTGATAAAAGCAAAATGCAGTAGGTGGGCGTAGTCCTTCTCTTTTTGAGAGTGCCTCAACAGCCATCTCTATACATCTCTTCACGAGCCGGTCATATAATCTTGTCACGCTGTCTAGTACTTTTGAAATGGGTACATCGCCCTGTAATAGAGTATCCATAACATCATAAATGGCCATTTTTACGGAAGGCAAAGTATCCTCTGTTGCAGATTCGATGGTCTTAATCGTTCTCATCATGCTGTCCTTGTTTTGCTTTAATACATCTGAAAGTGTAATAATTCCAGTGATATTTCCATTCTCGACAACTGGCAAATGTTTAACCCCATGTAAAAGAAAAGCGGAAATTGCCTCATAATAATAGGCATATTTCGAAATAGTGACAGGGTTTTTGGTCATCACTTCAGATGCAAGTGTGTTTCCATTTTTCTTTTCAGAAATAACTCTTGAAACGAGGTCACGCTCTGTAATGATTCCTAGCAATTTATTCTTTTCAAGGACAAGAACAGAGCTTGTGCGGTGCTCAGTCATAAGACTTGCTGCAACGCTGATAGCTGTATTTGAGTCCACTGAGACGAGTTTTTTTGTCATGATATCCTGCACTTTTCGAATAAAGGTACCATTCTCCTTCGCCATTCTCGTAATGGATACCTGTTCTGCCAAAGAACTGTAGATTTCTCTAAGACGAATGGCAAGCTGAGTGAAAAGATAATGATGGAACTGTTGATCATGCATGCGTTTTTCAACAACATGAATCGGGATTAATAAACATTGTCCAGCTTCGGTTGCCATTACACCCACCCGATACTCTAGGTGGGGTTTTTGCTCGCCAATTAAATCCGCAATACTGGAAAGCCCAATCAGTTCGCCTGGTTTTAATATTTCAAGAACCTCTCGATTATCAGGCGGCCCAACAAACACTTCCGCAACACCAGAAAGCAGCAGAAGTAACCCCTCCCGCTGCTCATTGGCATGAAATAGGAAATCTGATTCCATATACACTTTTTGCTGGCATAAGGATAAAAAGTGGAACGCATCTTCTTGTAATAGCCCTTGAAAAAGCGGATGATCCTTCACCATTTTATATAGCTTCTCCATGGTTTCTCCCTCTTTTAAAAACGGTTCTACAGGAATATTCTGTAGAACCGTCAGTTATTCTTTCTATGCGTTAGGCTTTATTAAGCCTCATCTTTAAGCCATACTTCGCCATCCTTGTAAACCATTTGTTCAGGGTAACGCATATCGACTACTTCGTCCTGCTTTTCTTGTGATGGCGCCTCGGTCATTAGTGAAACAATAATGTTTCCTAAGAAACCAGCTGCTGCCCCAAAGATACCTGCTCCTGTATCAATAATGCCTAGGATGGTGAAGCCGCCATATTTCGCAGCGAAAATATACGCTAATACGACTACTAATCCAATAATCATTCCAGAGATAACACCTTTTGCATTCGATCGCTTCCACCATACTCCAAGAACGAGTGCTGGGAAGAACGTACTGGATGCAATCGCAAAGGCCCATGCCACGATTTGCGTAATCGCTCCAGGTGGATTTAACGCAACTAAACCTGCGATTAATGTTGCAACCGCAATTGACCAACGCGCTACACTTAAACGGTTTTTCTCTGTTGCGTCTGGCTTTAAAACACGATAGTAAATATCGTGAGCAAATGAAGAAGATAACGCAATCATCAATCCGCCAGCCGTTGATAATGCCGCAGCCATCGCACCTGCTGCAACCAAACCGATAACGAACACACCTAGATTTGCTATTTCAGGCGTCGCCATTACGACGATATCATTGGCAATTGTCATTTCCTGCCACTGTAAAATTCCGTCACCATTCGCATCCGCAAGCTTTAATAGACCTGTATCAATCCAACTTTGCGTCCAATGAGGAAGCTCCGACATTTTTTGACCAGCAACCTGTGTCATTAGAATGAAACGTGAAAAGGCTGCATATGCAGGAGCTGATAAATATAATAACCCGATGAATAAAAGCGCCCAAGCTCCTGACCAACGAGCTGCTTTCATCGTAGCAACTGTATAGAAACGGACAATTACGTGCGGAAGTCCAGCCGTACCGCACATTAACGTAAACATTAATGCAAGAAACTGCCAATCAATACCTGAAGCACTTGGTGCAAAATATTCTGTGAAACCAAGTTGGCGATCAAGCTCTCCAATTTCTTCGACAACTTTTCCATATGATAACCATGGTAACGGGTTGCTTGTTAATTGTAGAGAGATAAAAATAACAGGTATCAAATATGCAACAATTAGCACGATATATTGTGCAACCTGTGTCCATGTAATTCCCTTCATTCCGCCCATAGCTGCATAGAAGGCAATTAATACTACCCCAATCATCGTTCCAATCGCAGCATCAATTTCAAAAAGACGCCCAATTACAACCCCAGAACCCGATAACTGGCCAATGGAGTATGTAAATGAAATGATAATCGTACAGACTGCTGCTACAATTCGGGCCGTATGGCTGTCGAAACGATCCCCAATAAACTCAGGCACCGTGTATCGGCCATATTTACGAAGCTGTGGCGCTAGGAGGAAAGTTAATAATAAATAACCACCAGTCCACCCCATGATATAGGCTAGGCCGCCATAACCAAGGGCCATGATCGTTCCGGCCATTCCGATGAATGAAGCAGCACTCATCCAGTCTGCCCCAATCGCCATTCCGTTGTAGACAGGCGGTACTCCACGTCCTGCTACATAAAAGTCCGACGTCGCATTTACTCGATTGAAAATGGCGATTCCAATATAAAGAGCAAACGACGCTAAAATAATAATTAATGAGACCAGAAATTGTGTATCCAAATTTCCTCCCCCTTTTGGGTCAAATTTAAGATTTGTATAGGTTTTTGACATGCTGTGTGGGATGATTCTTGCATTTGAATCTTTTCACCTTCAAGAAACGTCTTTAGGAGTAGGGGTTATTGTTATATCCGTAGGTTCAAAGTTTGAGAGATTGTTTGTTAGGCTGGTTTGCTTATTAATGGTCTAACACTTTTCCAGAACTGATTTGTTCGTTTTTCTTTTCGTCGATGCCATACTTTTGATCAATTTTGTCGCTTACCTTCGCATTCACAAATAAGATAATGATAAAAGTTAAAACGGCACCCTGCGCCCCCATGAAATAATGGAATGGCAGCCCGTTTACCGAAAACGTGGATAGCGGCTTTGCAAACAGGACAACACCAAATGAGACAAGAAATCCAATAATTAAATAGATAATAATATTTCTCGTTCTCTCCCTAAAGTATCCATCCGCAATCTTCTTATCAACTTTTTTCAACTACTAGCACCTCCACAAAAATATAATTTGGAATTTCGGTTACACCCTTTAGTTTTAGCATCACCTCCTTCAGATTGATCAATATACTCAGATACTTTTATCCAAGATTAAAAATAAAACGAATCGTCTCCCCAAGCGGTGCCGGAAAACGGATGATTTCAAAGATAAAGTACCCAAAAATAGACACAAACGGCAGAAGTAAAAACAAAGGGCGCTTACGCTTAAACGCCATAAAAAGGCTGAAAATAACAATAAACAACATCAAATATAACATCATGACAGGTTCACTCCTTACAATGTAAGCGTTGTCAATTAATAAAGATTGAAACAAGTACATTTACTATATGTACGATATACATTTTGCAATATTACGAAAATTACTACATTTACATTATCAATTTTTTTCCAAGGCTCGTCAAGAAAAGATTTTAGCGAAATTTGGAGGGTGGCTTTTGGCGGTTTATATTTCAGGGAGGAGAACATGTAGGATATTATTGAGCCATCACGTGGGTCTTTTCGGGGTAGCAGGGGTATGTTTTATTGATAAACGTACCTTCACTCGACGGCTTTGTGAGTGGCGAGGGTACGAAAACTAGCTAATCGTTCCTTCACTTGCAAGATTATTAGACTTCGAGGGGATGAATAGGCACTAATCGTTCCCTCAGTTATATTTTCTTACAAACTTGAGGGTATGATTTTTGAAAAGGAGTAACTTTAAGAATGACTTTTGGGGTTTTGTGGAAAAGGTTATGATATAAACCACCTTTATGCCAGTGCATTTGGGTTATTCTGGATAAAGTCACTGCATAAAAGCCTTATATGACATAACCTTTGGAAGTTTATGTAAAAAGTATCAACATAAACATCTCAATTCAATATTTGTATGAACAACCAACAATTAACGATTATCCTTTATATAAAAACCCTACAACAACACAGCCCCATACACGAGTGACCCAACGATTACATACGCGGGGTGGACCTTCCATTTTTCAAGCAACAGAAAGCTCAACACTACTAAAATAAGCGTATGCACCAAGCCTGCGTCCACATAGGATTCCTCAAAAAAGCGATACGCCATTGCCCCCAGGAGTACAGCGATTGTCGGTCGGATATAGTTCGTCATCCGTTTAACCTTTGGAGAATGCTTGAACTTTTTCAAAATGCTAAGCAAACCGATCATTAATAATAACGAAGGCGCAACCGTGGCAAAAACAGCAACTACTGCACCCAATATGCCCGCTTGCTGAAAACCAATGTAGCCGGCCATCTTCGTTGCAATGGGTCCTGGTAGCGCATTTCCGATCGCAATCACCTCACTGAATTCATGAACGGAAAGCCAATGATAGCGATGAACAACCTCATTTTCAACAAGTGGAATCGAGGCTGGCCCGCCACCGTAACCTAGAATACCCGGAATTAAAAAGGCAAGAAAAAGCTGCAAGTAAATCATTGTTGTTTCTCCTCCCGCTTGTCCTTTTTCAGCAAGGCAACTACTAGTAAAACGCCAACTAAGATTCCTGGATGCACTCCCAACACATCTAAAACTAGGATGCTGGCCACCCCAAGCAAAATTGCTCTCATCCAACCAAGACCTTTTTTCGCATTCATGAAAAATTCCCACGTGAGTTGAGCAAGCATGACCCCAACTACAGCCAGTACAGCTTTTGTCATTCCCTGCACCCAACCAAGATTTTTAAAAGAAGTCAATGAGGTGAGTAGTACGATCATTAATAATATCGTTGGAACGGATGTAGCCAAAACAGCATTGATCATACCAAACCAGCCGCCAACACGATACCCAATATAGCCGGCCATTTTTGTTGCGATTGGCCCTGGCAACGTATTACCGAGCGCAAGAATATCACCAAAATCGTCATCATTTAGCCATTTGTAGCGATCTACCGCTTCCTTATGCACAAGCGGAATGGATGATGGGCCACCACCGTAGCCCAGAATGCCAACCTTGAAAAATGCGTAAAAAATATGTAATTGCTTCATTTTCAATTCCTTTCTGAAGCTTTATGAATGTGAAAAGAGGAAGCCCATACTAGGCTTCCTCTTAGTGTTTTCAATTATTTTTCTTGTATTCAATTAGCTATTAGCCGAAATTTTGATTTATTAGCCGTAAATCTAAATTTTCAGCCATATTTTTCATTTATCAGCCATAATTTAAAATTATTAGCCATAAATCCATTCTACTCGCCAAGCACCTCAATCATCGCGCGGATAGACTCTGTTAAATCTGCCAACGACCAACTCGGGATACCCGATTTCTTAAGCGCTAGTTCATGTGAGGCAGGGATGTGGATGAATCCTGCTCGCATCGGAAGTTGTTCTTGCTCAATTTTATGCAAAACGGAGTACATCACGTTGTTGCAAAGATACGTCCCTGCTGTGTTTGAAACAGCAGCCGGATAGCCTTTATCAATGGATGCATTCACAAACGCCCGAATCGGTAATGTCGAAAAATAACCCGCTGGACCTATTTCCTCAATTGGAGCATCTTGTAATCTCACACCACTATTATCTGGTTCACCATCGCGGCAATTAATCGCAATCCGCTCAGGTGTGACTTTATTTCTTCCCGCTGCAAGGCCTAATGAAATCACGACATCAGGCTCAACCTCATTGACATGCTCGATACATTGCCTTGCTGACTCTGCAAAATCAACCGGCAGAATCCTTCCAACAATCTCGTATCCTCCATTCGTTTGCCCCTCCAATGCCTTCACAATCTCCTCAGTCGGATTGATTGGATTATCTAGAAATGGGACAAACCCTGTTAATAATAGTTTTTTCATTCTTTACACCTCTTTATGCTAGAAAAAATGCTCCGTACCCTAGTGCGCCAATAATCACATAGGCCGGGTGAACCTTCAGCTTTTCCAATAATACAAAGCTAACCACAATGATGATGATGGTTTGTAATAGACCAGCACCTTCATAAGACGTTGCAAAAAAGCTGATTGTCATTGTTCCAAGTAAAACGGCAATTGCCGGACGAACATAGCTGGACATACGTTTTACCTTTGGTGAATCCTTGTGTTTGTATAAAAAGCCTAACAGCACTACCATTAAAATGAGTGATGGCGCCACGGTTGCGAAGATACCAACAAGAGCACCTGGGATTCCCGCTACATCATACCCAATATAGCCCGCCATTTTTGTCGCAATTGGTCCCGGAAGTGAGTTTCCGAGAGCAAGTACCTCACTAAATTCAGAAACCGTTAACCAGCCATAACGTCCCACAACCTCATTTTCAACAAGCGGAATGGAGGCTGGTCCACCACCATAACCGACAATTCCTGGTATAAAAAAGGCTAAGAAAATTTCCCAATAAATCACATGCCAACACCCTTTTCTATCGATTGCTTAACCTCTGGAGCTTTGTCTTTCTTAACGATTGCTGCAATTAACAGAACTCCAATGATGATTCCAGGATGAATTCCAACAAACTCCATTAATAAAAAACTCACAACGATAATTCCTACCGCAAACTTCCAACCTAACGAGTCCTTTGACTTTATAAAGAAATCCCAAGTCAAGGTTGCAAGCATCACACAAACCACTGGGACAACTGCCTTTGTCATCCCCTGCACCCATGGCTGGTCTTTAATAGTAGTTAAAATGGTTAACAGGATAATCATCATAAAAATAGTGGGAACTATGGTTGCTAATACGGCATTAATCATTCCCAACACTCCAGCAACACGATACCCGATATACCCGGCCATTTTTGTCGCAATCGGTCCTGGCAACGTATTTCCAAGAGCAAGCACATCGGCGAATTCATCATCGTCCATCCATTTGTACTTGCCGACTACCTCTTTATGAACGAGTGGGATGGAGGAGGGGCCGCCCCCATACCCCAACAGCCCCACACGTAAAAATGCTAAAAATAAATCAAGCTGTTTCATACTATCAACTCATTTCCGTTTCGATATGTGTTCAAAAAGGAGGATAAATGGACCGCATCGAAAAGAATGCCACGTCCTGTGCGTCGAAACTTCAAAGCGACGGAGCTTTTAGTAGCAGACGTAAGTAATAAATACGTGATCACAAGGAATTGTCTTCCTAGAAATTGCTTTGCACGCCGGGAAAGAAAGCCAACAGTCAGATTCGATGTGTCATTTTTATCGTTCTTTTTTGAACAACCTATTCGATTACCAAGATGCAATACTGCCGTCTGTTCTAGCTTCGGTACCACCTGCAAGAACACCTGTCTTCGGATCTCTCCAGATGATTTGACCTCGGCCAAAGCTACCACCATCAAGCGCCACTTGGATTTGATGCCCACGTCTAGCAAGCGCTTGGGCAACATGCGAAGGGAAGTTTGGCTCCACTAACACCTTATTATCCTCAATCCATTGCCATCTTGGAGAGTCAAGTGCTGCCTGTGGGTTCAAATGAAAATCAATTGTATTCATAATAACCTGGGTGTGTCCTTGTGGCTGCATATATCCACCCATAACACCAAATGGACCAACTGCTTCCCCATCCTTTGTTAAGAAACCAGGGATAATTGTGTGATACGTCTTTTTACCCGGCTCCAATGCATTTTCATGCTCAGGGTCTAATGAGAAATCATGACCACGGTTTTGTAAAGAAATCCCTGTATCCGGAATCACAATTCCAGAGCCAAAGCCCATGTAGTTACTTTGAATATAGGAAATCATGTTTCCTTCTGAGTCAGCTGCCGCTAAATACACGGTTCCTCCACGTGGTGGTGTTCCTGGTTCTGGAGATAGAGCCTCATCACCAATCAGACTTCTTCTTTCTGCTGCAAATTCTTCTGATAAAAGTTGTGCCGCGGACACTGACATTTTTTCAGGATCTGTCACATACTTTTTACCATCGGAAAACGCTAGTTTCATAGCTTCAATCTGCTTATGGTAGGTTTCGACTGATTCTTTTTCCTTGATGTCAAAGCCATTCAGGATGTTGAGCGCCATCAATGCAACAATTCCTTGCCCATTTGGCGGTATCTCCCATACATCATAACCTCGATAGTTCACTGAAATCGGCTGCACCCACTGAGGTTTATAGTCTGCTAGATCCTCTTTTGACAGGAAGCCTCCATGCTCTTTAAAGAAAGCATCAATTTTATCTGCAAGCTCTCCTTTGTAAAAGCTTTCTGCATTGGTTTCAGCAATCGAACGAAGTGTATTCGCGTGGCCTTCAGAGCTCCAAACCTCTCCAATTTCAGGTGCACGTCCTTCAGGTGCAAAGGTGTCAAACCAGCTTTTAAACTCTGGATCTTTTAACGTTTCTTTATATTTTTTATAAGCTGCATTCCAGTATTTCGCTAGCACAGGTGATAATGGGTAACCTTCTTCTGCATATTTTATCGCTGGCTCTAAAACTTCTGTTAATGGAAGTTTACCAAATCGTCGTGATAGCTCTGCCCATGCGGAAGGAACTCCTGGTACAGTAACTGGTAGTAAGCCAAAGGTAGGCATTTTCTCATGACCTTTTTCTTTAACAGCATCAATCGAAATACTCTTCGGTGCTGGTCCGCTTGCGTTTAGACCGTGCAATTCACCTTTTACCCAAACAAGTGCAAAGGCATCCCCACCGATTCCGTTTGAAGTAGGCTCTACAACAGTTAAAGTCGCTGCCGTAGCTATTGCAGCATCAATCGCATTTCCGCCTTTTTTCAAAATATCAAGACCTGCTTGTGCCGCTAATGGCTGAGATGTTGCGACCATCCCCTTTTTCGCAAAAGTCGCCATACGTTGTGAAGCATACGGGTAATTCAAATAATCCAAATTCATTTTTCCTCTTCCCCCTTTATGTACCTCGTACTTAACAATTGTTAGCTGTTTTTCGAAAATCAATTAACAAACGGAATATCTAAGTTATAATTATGATTATAATTGAAATTTAGAATATATTCTATAACTTTGATAAAATAAGTAAAATCGTGGGAAAATCGGGCTAACAGCGAATGACATATCGTAAGCAAGTCCTATTTTTTTGGTGTGTGTATTATGAACCGATGGTAAAATATATGTAAGCAAGTAAACCTTGAAATGTGGTGATACAATGAAACTCGATGAAACAGATAAAAGGATTCTCGAGCTTTTGACGATAAATGGAAGAATGTCCTATGTGGATATTGGAAAAGAACTTGGGCTATCAAGGGTATCGATTCGCGAGCGCGTCAATCAACTGATTGAAAAAGGCATAATTGAGAAGTTCTCTGTTGTGATTAACTCTGAAAAAGTCGGAAAAGGGGTATCAGCCTTTTTCGAGGTTGACTGTGAGCCAGCCTCACTTGTGAGGGTTGCAGAAACCCTTGTTAACAATCCTAGTGTTGCAAGCTGCTACCAAATGACAGGGCCTAGTACGCTGCATATGCACGTTCTTGTGGAGGATTTTGCGAAGCTTGAAAAATTTATTAACGAGGAGCTCTATAGCTTGGATGGCATTACGAGGGTGGAAAGTCACATCTTATTGAGACGATTTAAGAGTCGGACAGGTCTAAAATTATAATAGTTCCCGGGTTCTTTTCAGAACATCTACAGCTGCTAACATTTGAACGATGAAAAATTTCCCCATTTATAGAAATATAGAATAGCCCTTTGGGTCATTGGTGCTATATAATTAGGAGGGGTTTGCAAACGTTTAATTCAAAGTATGCAAACTAAAAATATAAATTAGGGGGGCTTTACATGTTTAAAAAGAAGTTTGCTCTGGGACTTGTGTCTCTATTAACTGCAAGTACTTTACTTGCTGCATGTGGTACGGATACGAAAGAAACGGGCGGAGAAAAAGTTGAAAAGTCTGATTTGAAGGTTGGTATGGTTACTGACGCAGGTACTATTGATGATAAATCATTCAACCAAGGTACTTGGGAAGGAATTCTAGCAGCGAAAGAAGAGCTTGGTATTCAAGAAAAATATCTAAAGCCAGCTGGAGAAATTGAGGCTGAGTATTTAAAAGAGATTGGAAATCTTTATGATGCCGATTTCAAGTTCATTGTTACACCTGGCTTTAAATTCGAAACGGCAATCTATCAAGCGCAATCAAAATATGAAGATGCAAAATTTGTGATTCTAGATGGAAATCCACATAACGGTGACTTTGTTCCAGATGTAGCGGATAACACTGTTTCCATTTTCTTTGCTGAACATGAATCCGGTTTCTTGGCTGGTGTTGCTACAGCATTAGAATTAAAAGAAGGTGAAGCTGGTTTTATTGGCGGTATGGAAATTCCAGCTGTTCAAAAGTTTAACTGGGGATTCCAACAAGGTCTTAAGTATGCGAATGAAAATTTAGGCACTAACCTTGTTATTAATAAAGAAAATGTTCTCTATCAAGGTTCATTTAATGATGTTGCTGCAGGCGGACAAATTGCTGCTCAAATGTATGATAAAGGCGTTAATGTAATCTTTGCTGCCGCTGGTGGTGTTGGTGTTGGAGCAATCAACGAAGCAAAGACACGAGCTTCAAATGGTGATGATGTTTGGGTCGTTGGTGTTGATGTTGATCAATATGCCGATGGTGAATATGCGGATGGTAAGTCTGTCGTTCTAACATCTGCTATAAAGAAATTAGCCCATGCTACACAAGAGCTTATTAAACAAGAATTGGATGGAAAATTCCCAGGCGGAGAAACACTTACGTATAGTGTTGAAAATGATGGTGTGGGTATCCCTGAAGAAAACCCTAATTTAAGTGAGGACACAATTACTAAGGTTAAAGAGGTTTATGAGAAAATTAAATCAGGCGATATCGTCGTTTCTTCTGAACAAGGTGATCTAATTAAGTAAGTAGATTCATAGAAGAGAAGAAAAGATTTCATGGGGATGCGAGTTTTTATTCGTATCTCTTTTTCATTTTTTCAATTAATAAGTTTTCGGCCCTCATAACATACCTCCTCTTATTTGTACCTCTCCTACATTCACCAAAATCTATACGTTTCTCAACTCTTTTTTATTTCTGATAATATTTTACGAATTAGAAAAAGATATTATCAAGAAAGGAGGGATAGCAAATGTCTGCAATTAAATGGTTAGCAGGATTATGTGTAGCGATGTCGCTACTTGTGGTTGGTTCACTTGGTGTATTTGCCGAAACACAGCCTTTGGAGCCAATTCAAAAAATTGAGGTCGGGTTGAACGATGATTACTTTAACCCGAAAGCCATCACGATTCCCAAAGAAAAACCAATTGTGTTGGTTTTAAAAAACAACGGCGTTAAAGAACACACCTTCACAGTAGAAAAGCTTGGAATTGACTATGAACTCAAACCAAAGCAAATCAAAATTGTAACTGTGGAACCGAAAAAGCCTGGTACATATGAACTGATATGTCGATACCATGCCAAAGAAGGAATGGTCGGACAGGTCATCGTAAAATAATAGGCACGGCCAATTTGAACTGCACCCTGTCAAGTAGACAGTGGAAATAATAAAAATGATTTAAGCGGCTCTAGCTCTATATTCCATAGGGC
>QGHH01000296.1 GCA_003640645.1 Fredinandcohnia aciditolerans
GACCCTGATGATGCTGGTGACGCTGCTGGTGGCCGCCATCAACCTCAACGACGGCCAGACCAACGCGATCGAAGGGATGACCCATTTTGTCCTGTTCGGCGCGTTCCTGATGCTGCTGGGACTGGGGCTGTAGGGCGAAGCGCGCCGGGCACGGGACTTGCTCCCCGGCCAGGATCCCGTTTCGCCGGAGAGGCCATTGCCCGCACCGATCGTCCCGATGACGCTCCTGACCGTCAATATCCACAAGGGCTACACCAGTTTCAACCGCCGCTTCATGCTGCATGAGCTGCGCGACGCCCTGCGCATGGCCGCTCCGGACCTGGTCTTCCTGCAGGAAGTGGTGGGCGAACACCAGGCCATGGCCGCGCGCGCCGCGCCGCGCTGGCCGGCGGCGTCGCAGTATGAATTCCTGGCCGATACGCTGTGGCGCGACTTCGCCTACGGCCGCAATGCCGTCTATCCGGCGGGCCACCACGGCAATGCGGTGTTGTCGCGCTACCCGATCACGCGCTTCGAGAACCATGACGTGACGGTCGGCGGACACGAAAGCCGCGGCCTGCTGCACTGCGTGCTGGAACTGCCGGGGCGCGCCGGCGCGGTCCATGCGATATGCGTCCACCTGGGCTTGCGCGCCCGCCATCGCGCCCGCCAGATCGCCAGCCTGTG
>QGHH01000297.1 GCA_003640645.1 Fredinandcohnia aciditolerans
GGAAAACATCGCCACCCGCGGCGTGCCGGTGCCGCTGGGCACCGCCGCCACCGACCTGACGCCGGCCGCGGCCGACGCCCCGCCGGCGGCGCGCATGCGCGAGGCCGGCGCCGTGGTGCTGGGCAAGACGACCATGCCCGACTACGGCATGCTCTCCTCGGGACTGTCGAGTTTCCATGCGCTGACGCGCAACCCCTGGGACCTGAGCAAAAACCCGGGCGGCTCCAGCGCCGGCGCCGGGGCGGCGGCGGCGGCGGGCTACGGCCCGCTGCACATCGGCACCGACATCGGCGGCTCGGTGCGCCTGCCGGCCGCCTGGTGCGGCATCGCCACGCTCAAGCCCAGCCTGGGCCGCATTCCCATCGACCCGCCCTTCATGGGCCGCTGCGCCGGCCCCATGACGCGCGACATCACTGACGCCGCGCTGATGATGGGCGTGCTGTCGCAACCCGACGCGCGCGACCACATGAGCCTGCCGTTCCAGGACTTCGACTGGCTCAACCTGGAGCTGGACGTGCGCGGCCTGCGCATCGGCCTGCAGCTCGAAGCCGGCTGCGGCCTGCCGCTGGACCCGGAGATCCGCGCCGCCGTCGAAGCCGCGGCCGATGCCGCCACCAGCGTCGCGGTGGCCGGCACCGACAGCGAAGCCACGCTGCGCCAGATCTA
>QGHH01000298.1 GCA_003640645.1 Fredinandcohnia aciditolerans
GACCGGGGCCGGCACCACGCCGATGCGCAGATCCATCAGGCCCCACCAGCGACGCAGCCAGGGCGACGGCGCCTCGGCCGCGTCGGTTTCGACTTCGGGAGCGGTCACGGGCGTCTCCTCCAAGCGGTCCGGATGCGGGTCAGCCGCGCTTCGGGATGATCGGCAGCACGACATGCGACGGCCGGCCAGCGTCGGCGAAGACCGTATTGCGCGCCACCCGGCGGGTCAGCCCCTTGCCCTCCGGCGCGCCGGTGTTGGGGTTGACGTCGAAGTGCGGGAAGTTGCTGGACGACACGTCCAGCCGGATGCGGTGGCCGGCCTTGAACAGGTTGCCGGTCGGGAAGGCCTCGACCTTGATCCGATAGGCCTGGCCCGGCGTCATCAGCGACGGCTTCTCCCAGGAGTCGCGATAGCGGCAGCGCAGGACGCCGTCGGTCAGGTTCAGCGCGAAGCCCTCGGGGTAGTCGGCGCTGGGCGGATAGACGTCGATCAGCTTGATGGTGAAGTCGGTGTCGGGACAGTCCGACGCGATCCACAGCTCGGCCTCGACGGCGCCCGTCACCTCGACGTCCTGCGCCAGCGGCTCGGTCTGGAACACCAGCACGTCGGGCCGCGCCTCGACCGGCAAGTAAGGCTCGCGCGAGGCGTCGAAGTTCGGCCCCTCGC
>QGHH01000299.1 GCA_003640645.1 Fredinandcohnia aciditolerans
GTCGGGCGGCCTGACCACGGCGGTCTTCGCCATCGCGGCGGTGATGGGCTATGTCGCCAACCTGGGCTACGCGCCGATGGTGGCGCTGGCCGGCATCCTGGCCGTTCCCACCCTGCGCTTCTCGCGGCCCTGGCGGCCAGTGGTGTTCGCGCTGATCGTGCTGGTGGTCTGGGCCCTGGTCAGCATGAAATGGAGCCTGGCGGCCGTCGATCCGGCCAGCCTGCGCAAATACAAGGACTTGGAGCGGCTGACGCCGGCCAAGCTGGTGCTGCAGCTTGGGTTCTATTGCGCCTTCGTCGCCGCGGCCGCGAGCCTGTCGCGGCGATGGGCCGAGCGCGCCGGGCTTGTGCTGGGGGTGGGGGTGCTGGCCCTGGCGGCCATGATCGCCTTCGAGGCGCTGCGGGGCGCCGAGCTCTATCTGTGGATCAAGCAGGCGCTGGGACAGCCGACGCGGCCGGACCTGGCCGCGCGCAACGTCGCGCGCGGCGGCTATGTCGGCGTGATGCTGATGTGGGTCGCCTGCGCCTTCCTGATGGAGCGCGGCTCGAAGGCGGCCGTGGTCTTCCTGGTGGGCCTGCTGTTCGTCGGCGTCGCCGTCTTCAACACCGACGCGGTGCTGGCGGCGCATGATCCGCTGCCCGTCGGCCATGCCAAGCCCGATTGCG
>QGHH01000300.1 GCA_003640645.1 Fredinandcohnia aciditolerans
GGGTCGCCACCACGACATAGTCGCCCGCCGGCAGGGTGGCCTGATGCGACTCGTCGTAAGAAAAGCCAAACGCCTGGCGCTTGCCCTCGAGATCCTTCCTGGCTCCGAAGACTTCGATCTCCTTGGCGCCGTCCGCCGTCGCGGCGAGCACGCCGGCGTTGAGCACGACATCGACGTCGGTCCTTTCACCGACCTTCACCGCGAAGGGCGTCTCCGCGACCGCCTCATCCATCTTGGCCTGCAGGACGTAATTGCCGGCCGGCAGGTCGAACTGCTGGTCCGGCCCATAGGAGGTTGAGACATCCTGGCGCTCTCCGGCCAGGTTCTTCTCGGCCTTCAGCACGCGCACGACCAGACCACCGGAATCCACCTTGTCGCCTGCGACATAGAAGGCGTTGGCCGCCACCTTGCCGACGCCAGCAACGATGTCCTTCTCAATCGTCTCGCCAGCCTTCAGCGTGAGGTTCTCCGTCACGACGCCCTCACCGACCTTGACCGTGATTTCCTGCGCCCCTGCCGGAACGAAGGTCTTCATCTGACCATAGTCTGTGGCCGTGCCGCCCGGATATTTGACCTGGATGGCAGCGCCGTCCGCGATCTCCGACCCTTCGCTGGCATGGGCTCTCAGGATCAACATGCCGGCATCCAGGACAAAATACGGTTCG
>QGHH01000301.1 GCA_003640645.1 Fredinandcohnia aciditolerans
CGGCTGAAAGGTCCCTAGATTTTAAGTGCTGGAAAGCATAAGCGCAGAGTGCTTTCCCAGTGTCCTCTCACTTGAAGATCTTGCCCTGGTTGAAGGCTTTGCCCACATGCTTGAATTCTCCCTCCCAGCTGAAGTACTCCTTTACCATGGTCTTGCACTCCTCGCTGTCTGGATCCAGCTTGCGCCACTCGTATGACTCGTAGTCGATCTGCCAGTCTGGACTCAGAGTGAAGGCCAGGTCCTGTCCTCTGAAGATCCAGATAGCAGAGATGCTGCTGTTATTGTTGGTGCCAAACAAGATGGCACTGGCGAAGGCGTTCTTTCTGAGCTTATCTAGGCGCTGGAACATACCTGCGATAAGGTTGCAGCTCATGAAGGTAAGTGTAAGCTCATCGGGGAATTTGTACTGGCCATACCAGATTGAGTAACCCTCACGGTCAAAGTGCTCCCAGAAGTAGGGAAGAGCTACTGCCAGGGTGTCCTCATTGGAATACTTTCTCTTGAACTCATCCATGACAAATGCACTCTTTGGCAGGTGTGCAAAGGGGTCCTTGGCTTTGGGCTCAGCAGCCAAAGCAGCATCACTTTCATCCATTTCCTCTTCTGGGGCGGGTTTCTTCTCTTCCTTTTTCTTTTCCTTTTCCTTTTCCTTCTTCTCCTGGGGC
>QGHH01000302.1 GCA_003640645.1 Fredinandcohnia aciditolerans
GGCTCTACGGCTTCCTGATCCTGCCGGAATCGCTGCCGCCGGAGCGCCGGGTCAAGGCGCTGAACTGGCGCAAGGCCAATCCCGTCGGCTCGCTGCGCCTGCTGGCCAGCCGCGCCAACCTGCTGGGCCTGGCCGGCGTCGGCTTCCTGTTCCAGCTGTCGCACAACGTGCTGCCCAGCATCTTCGTGCTCTATATGGGCTATCGCTACGGCTGGAGCCCGGCCCTGGTCGGCTACACGCTGATGGCCACCGGCGTCGCCGGCATCATCGTCCAGGCCAGCCTGGTCGGGCCGGCGGTCAAGCGCTTCGGCGAGCGGGGCGTGCTGCTGATCGGCCTGGTTTCGGGCGCGATCGGGTTTCTGATCTACGCCCTGGCGCCGACGGGAACCATCTATCTGCTGGGCCTGCCCATCTTCGCCCTGACCGGCTTCATCCAGCCGGGCCTACAGGGATTGATGACCCGCCGGGTCGGCCCCGACGAGCAGGGCCAGCTCCAGGGCGCCAATTCGGCGTTGATGGGGGTTTCGGCCATCATCGGCCCGGCCTTGTTCGGCCTGACCTTCGCGTGGTCGGTGCGACACGACGCCGTCCTGCACGCGCCGGGCCTCGCCGTGGTGATCGCCGCCGTCCTGATGATGCTGGGCTTCCTGCTGGCGCTGAGGGTG
>QGHH01000303.1 GCA_003640645.1 Fredinandcohnia aciditolerans
GATGAGTTGGTGAGGAAGGTGATGTCGGCGAGGCCGGGCAGGTCCGGCACCGAGGCACGGCCACCGACATTGAGGAAAATCTTCCCCGCGGTGAGCAGGTCATCGCCGACACGAACAGTGTGCGGATCCTCAAAGCGGGCATGGCCGCGGAACAGCGTGCAGCCAGGCATGGATGCGATCCAATCTTCCAATCCCTGGCGGGCGTCGTTGGACACCTTGTCCTTGCGCGCCTTGATCGCTTTCATATCCACGCCGACAGGACCGGAAAGCGTCACGCCATAGTCGGCAGCGCGGCGAGCGAGGTGTGCGGCATAGGCACTGGCAACCATTGTTTTGGTCGGCATGCAGCCGGTGTTGACACAAGTGCCGCCAACCAGCTTGCGCTCGACCAGCGCGACCCTCATGCCGGCAGCACTGAGGCGGCCGGCCAGCGAGGGGCCGGCCTGGCCGCAACCGATGATGATGGCATCGAATGTCCTGGCTGCGCCCGTCATGCGACAGCCATGACGATCAGAAGCGCACCGACGATTGCAATGACATCCTCGACCAGGGCGGCGGGGAGGTCGCGTCCGAAAGCGGCGGCCATCCTGGCGCGCAACTCCGCACCGCCATAGGTCCCGATGACAGCGCCGACGGCACCGGCGATCAGTCCGCCGATCAGTAC
>QGHH01000304.1 GCA_003640645.1 Fredinandcohnia aciditolerans
TGGAGAACCTGCCGGCGTCGGCAGATGTGCTGGCGTTCGACGTGGTGATTGGCGCCAGCCATCCGCGACGCGCGGCGTTGAGCGCCTTTTGCGACGCGCGGCCGAACATGACATTGCATGTGCAGTCCTCGCGCATGGCCGAACTGATGCAGGCTGCGGATCTGGCCGTGGGCGCGAGCGGCACAAGCAATTGGGAGCGCTTCTGCGTCGGCGTGCCGACCATTGCCGTTGCGGTGGCGGAGAACCAGGCGCCGTTGCTGCACGATCTGATGCTGGAAGGGACGTTGCTGGGCGTTTCGCTGGAAACGCCGGATGCCATTGGCGATTGCCTGCGGCTGTTTGAATACGCGAGGCATCAGCCCGCGTTGCTGCGCGGGTTGGCGGAAAAAGGTCTGCGGATGGTTGACGGCAAGGGCATGGCGCGGGTTCTGCGTCGGATGTTCACGCCGGAAATCACATTGCGGCCCGCGGCGGCGCAGGATTGCCGTGCCATTTTCGAATGGCGCAATGACCCGCGGGCGCGGGCGCATGCCCATGATTCGTCGCCGTTGGTGTTCTCCAGCCATGCGCGCTGGTTCGAGGCGGTGCTGGCAGATCCGGACCGCGTGATGCTGATCGCTGCGGCCGGGGCGGAACCCGCCGCAGTGGTGCGCTTCGATTGCGT
>QGHH01000305.1 GCA_003640645.1 Fredinandcohnia aciditolerans
GACGACGAAGCCCCGGGCCTCCGCCGCGAAGCAAAGTGCATTTAGGAGAGCCAGACCTCGTTCGTATGTGTTGAGCGTAACTCTAGCGGCAATCGACTTATGCTTGGGAAAAATAAAGCCCCCCTCTTCGACGAACATCTTCCATACGTAGCCGTCAAGCGAAGGTTCTTGCCGTGATCGGCTTGCTTTTTTTGCTCGGCTCGCTTCGTAGATCTTTTCTTCTTGTCGCCATTTTTTGACCCTCTCCAGTACGCGATCACGAAACGGAATCAGAGCGCTATGCCAACGACCGGCGGGAGGTATGACTATGCGCGAAGCATTGTCCGATTCAGCAGCTATACGATCGACCAGATCCGCAGCAATCGCACTGCGCATGCCTTCCGATAGGGAGGTGCTCTCGCGAGCCTCCAACACATACGTCTCCTGCGCTCCCGCTGGCGGAAGTGGCGGCATGGTCACTGGCTTCCCCGCCTCAAGCTTCACCCAGTATCCCGCAGGAGGCGTTGGAACAGATAGGGATCTGCAGATCTTTCTAAGGCCATTGTCGGACAAACCGTACTCTTGACACAGCTTCGTCAGTGGCGTTTTCCAAACCTGCCTGTACAGGTCCGCGCGACGAATGACTTTTTGCACTTCACCTCCCTCTTGCCAAAGCGACAGCTT
>QGHH01000032.1 GCA_003640645.1 Fredinandcohnia aciditolerans
GAAAAAAAGAAAAAGAAAAAACAAAAATAGTCTGCGCGATAGCGCGCGAATTTTTGGTTACTGGAAGGGGGTACCCCCTTCCAGTAACCAAAAACAAATAAGATCGTTTAACACTGTTTTTCATGAGGAATGAATTTACACATAATACAGGACTTGACAGACAAGGATGCAGGAATGAGTCGGAAAGAAGGTGTGATTCGGACAAAGAACGCGAAAACGAAATTAATAGAGTCAGAATACAAGCCCTCATTGCAAAAAATTAAAGAGCCACATGGAGGACCACCCAAAATAAAATACACCAACAACAAAAAACCCCATCGAAATCGTTAGATGAGGTTTTATATTTTACAGTACTAACTTTTATTCGTAGTATGTATTTTTTGTGTTACCAATAGTATTAAAGTTTGCTTTTAGGACTCTCGAATATGTGCGTTTGCATAGGTCAAGTTTGCACCATTCATAAATGGCTTGAGTTGTAATTTTTTGATTAGGAAAAAGCAAATTGAATTCTTTCACATTTCGCAAAATAGCTTGGTCTATTTTTTCCACTCCTCCACAGTTATCACAAACTAGGTTATGGTGATTTATTGTAATCTGAAAGGACTTACAGTTCTTACAAAAGATCCCTTTTTTAACTTTTTCATAAGTATAGGATGGCAACTTGGTGAAGGGGTTCTTCGGCTGATGCAATTCTAATAGTTTTTGAGCAATTTTTCTATCTCCGTCAGTTAATGGAGAAGATCCCTTAGTTAAATCTCTCAAAAATCGATTTACTTGAGTAGGTAAAATAAAAGGCTGTTCAAGAGGTGCTTGGTATAATGTAAACTCGGGATTGATAAAAATAATGGAGGCATCCACTAGGTAATGTTGATTGAGATTTTGGAGTAATTGGCGGAATAAAGAGGCGCTTCTGTTTATTTGAGTTATGGGGTTTTTATATTCACGGCCAGTTGTAACAGAATAAAGATTGTCAGATTTAAGGTAACAATCCCCTTGAAAGTTTTTTATATCTAAAACATTAATTATGCCCCTTGAAATAAGCAATGTATCAATTTGGAAAAAGGAGTTGTTTACTTCTAATAAAAGGTCATTGATTATATACCTTTCTTCACGAAGATCATGTAGCATGGAATCAAATTTCACCTCTCCTTCATAGCCTCTTTCAAGGTTTTGGTAGTGAAATTTTTCCTTTGCAGTTAACTCCATTCGAATATCTAATGAACGAAGAGCCACCAATTCCTCTGATTCAGTTCGCACTTTAAGTAACAAACGTCCACTTCCTTTCTATTTATTCATTCCTATTTTAATAGAAAATCAACCTGTTAAATGTGAAAATTCCTTTAACTTTTTGTGTCCAGTGCTCCATAGGAAATACTTATCCATTTCTATAATAAAGATTAAATTTCTTAATCACTCTTTTGCTACTATACTTAAGTTACAAGGGGTGGTAATAAATGGATTATATTATTCTGTTTTTCATTGGAGTTTGTGCGACGACTTTGGGGACGCTTGCTGGTGGTGGGGGATTAATCAGTTTGCCGTCGATGTTACTTTTAGGTGTACCTGTTCATTCGGCAATTGGAGCGAATAAGGTTTCCAATACAATTAGTTCGTTCGCAAGTTTCTTCTATTTGTTACGTAAAAAGGAGCTCTCTTTAAAAGAGTCGGTTTGGATTATACCGGTTAGTCTTTCTGGCGGGATAAGTGGGGGCCTTATCGCTTCACGGATTTCATCAGAAAACATGTATATTGTGGCAATAGTCCTGCTACTATTCGCTTTCATTGTTTCTTTTATGGGAAAAGGAGATTTTACCGGAAATGAGCCATTGAAGTTCAATAAAATTAGTGCACCTGGGCTATATAGTATTGGCATTTATGATGGGCTATTTGGACCTGGTCAGGGGACATTAATGCTTTATCTATATAATCATTTAAACATTGCATACATTCGTGCCGTCGGATTAGTCCGCCTTGCTACATTTTCAAGTTGTTTTGGGGCTGCGACAACCTACATTGCAACTGGTAAGATCATCTGGCCGGTTTCCATTGCCTTGTTACTTGGTTCTTTTACAGGAGCTCAAATCGGGGTGCGTATTGCGCAAAAATTAAAGCCTCAATATGTAAAGCCAATTTTAAGGGTTGTAACGGTACTTCTTATTTTTCAAATTGTAACCGAGAATGTTCTTTAAATAAAAATCTGGACTCACTAAATAGTCCAGGTTTTTTTGTTTTTTCTAGTTCTGGTTATCCTAATCATAAGGAGTGTGAGTAAAATGAATTCGTTTTGTCCGGTGATGTGGAATGAGGATCCGGTACCCGAAGATGTGAAGAATTGTGAAGATTGTGGGTTATATCAACAAGGAGCACGAATGATTTGGGGTGAGGGTAATCCGAAAGCACCGATCATGATTATTTTGGATAATCCAGGTGCTCGTGAAGATCGTGAAGGTAATCCAATGGTTTGTGGAACGAGGCAGACCTTGCAAAAGGCAGTATATGAAGCGGGATTAGATAAAGAGCAAATATATGTTACTTACATTTTAAAACGACAACCGAAACGCACTTATGATAAGGAAAAGACACGTGAAATTTGTATAAACCATCTCTATACTCAACTGGAGGAACAAAAACCTAAACTTATTGTTTGCCTAGGCAATGTAGCAGTGCAATCTTTTTTTCAGAATCCAGAGCTTGAAGTCAAAGGGCTTAGGGGCAATTTCTATCAGATGAATGGATATCAAACGACTGTTGCGTATCATCCACTCGCGGCCAGAAGAAGGCCAAATTTGTATCCACAACTATTGGAGGATATGAAGTTAGTAGAATCGGAACTTCGGAAGCGGATATAAAAAAGGGACGGGTCCACTATGCTGAACCTGTCCTTTTTAATGACTTATATACTTAAACGAATAGATATGCGTTTTTGTTAATTCAATGACTTCCTCAATAAATTCCTCTTGGGATTCTTTAAATCCGCTTGTAATCCAATTTTGGATAAGCCCGTAAAAACCATACGCTGTATAGCGTTTAAAATAGTCCATATTGACTGGGATATTGTTGATTGTTTCAAATATAAATTTTTCTTGATAAATTTTTAAGATGGTTTGAGGGAAACTTGTATGTAACCCTGGTAATGTGTCGTCATATTTAATGAGTTCAAAAAAGTTTCGATGCTCATCAATGTAGGAAACGATATTAAAAGAAGGCTTTCCTATCTTCGATGTATACACTTTTTGACCAGGAGGATGGTGTTTTCCAACCGAATTCCATAATCCTATCATCATGGATTCTAGCAAGTCTTCAGCTAAATCAATTTTGTCATGGTAGTGAATATAAAAGGTACTGCGATTATAGGAAGCCTTATCTACAATGTCTTTTACAGAAACGGAATGGTAGCCCTTTTCTTTAATAAGGTCAATAAGTGCATGCTTTAAGTGTTCTTGGGTTCGATTTCGTCGTTTAGATGTGAGATCCAATTCATCATTCATAAAAAAACCTCCGCAAAATAGACAATTTAATTGGAAATGTCTATTATTTAGACATTTTGAATTTCTTTGATGATTGTTAAGTCTAGTCAAGGTAGTAAAATAGAATTGTGACCAAATGGTGACAAAGCCTATTGGAGTAAATATTACTCTACTATAGGTTAATGCTATCCATATTATACAATAAGGGGGATTATATAATGGGAAAACTACAAGATAAAGTTGCTATTATAACTGGGGGAGCTTCAGGAATTGGAGCAGCAACAGCTCGTTTATTTGTTGAAGAAGGAGCAAAGGTTGTTCTTGTTGATTTAAATGAAGAAAAGGGAAAAGCTTTTGAGGAAGAATTGAAAGCGCTAAATGCAGAGGCTTTATTTGTAAAAGCAAACATTACAAGTGAAGAAGAAGTAGCAAATATCTATAAACAAACAGTTGAAGCATTCGGTAAAGTGAATATTGTTTTCAATAATGCTGGGATTGGTCGAGTTCAACCATCACATGAATTAGACTATTCTGAGTGGAGAAATACGGTTAATGTTGACTTAGATGGTGTTTTCTTAGTAGCACGTGAAGCTATCCGTGAATTCTTAAAAGCCGATGGTGGAGTAATCGTAAACACTGCATCAATGTATGGTTGGGTGGGATCACCAGGTTCAGCAGCCTATAATGCAGCAAAAGGTGGCGTAGTGAACTTAACTCGCTCATTAGCACTTGAATATGCAGAACAAAATATTCGTGTAAATGCTCTTTGCCCAGGTTTTATTGATACTCCAATTATTCCTGAAGAAAGCAAAGAAGTATTACGTTCTATGACTCCAATGAAACGCTTAGGACAAGCAGAAGAAATGGCTAAAGCTGTATTATTCCTTGCAAGTGATGATTCTACATTTATGACAGGAAACAGCTTAATTGTTGACGGTGGCTATACGGCTCAATAATAAAATGGCTCATCACCTTAACCGGTGGTGGGCTTTTTTATTTTCGGGGAAATAGTATTCTAGTCTAACATTTTAAATATACTTGTTGACGATATGGAGATTTCTATGCAATAATAACAGTAATATAATAACTGGTACCTTTAATTCAGTCCAGAGAGGCTGACAAGGACGGCGGGATTTTATTAAAAGACATGGGGATACGTGTACAAACTTTCCCTGTGCTCTTTTGATAGATGAAGAGGCTAATTGTCAGGATACCTGGTAATTAGCCTCTTTTTTTTCTGCTTGCTTCTGGTATCAGAAATGATCATACAGGAGGAATCATTTATGAAAAAAGTGGATTCAGAGTTTTCATGGCAAGCAGTGCCACAATCTAATCGAAACGGTTTTTGGAAGACATTATCTGTAATGCTAGGCCTTACGTTTTTCTCGGCAAGTATGCTAGCAGGTGGGGAAATTGGGATGGGCTTAACTTTTACACAGTTTATCATTATTGTATTAGCGGGGAATCTGGCTCTAGGGATATATACAGGAACCCTTGCTTATATTTCATCTAAGACTGGATTATCAACACACCTTTTGGCAAAGTATGCATTTGGTGATAAGGGATCCTATCTGCCATCCTTTTTACTAGGATTTACGCAGGTTGGTTGGTTTGGAGTAGGTGTAGCGATGTTCGCAGTTCCAGTTGCAAATGCAATGGACTGGAATGTGTACGCCTTAATATTCATCTTTGGTCTTGCGATGACAGTAACTTCAATTTTTGGAATGAAAGCACTGGTTGTTTTAGGATTTGTAGCGGTGCCAGCAATTGCGATTCTTGGTAGCTACTCAGCAGTTGAGGCAACTAAGTCCTTAGGTGGAATAGCTGCACTAATGGAGTACAGACCAACTGTATCCGTCACACTATCAGCAGCATTAACAATTTGCGTCGGATCTTTTATCAGTGCAGGAACGTTAACACCAGACTTTGCGCGTTTTGCAAAAACATCACGCTCTGCAGTAGTTGCAACAGTGATTGCCTTTTTCTTAGGAAATTCTTTAATGTTTCTTTTCGGAGCAATCGGATCGATGTCTTATGGCTTAGCAGATATTTCTGAAGTAATGTTTCTACAGGGATTAATGATTCCAGCTATTATAGTACTCGGGTTAAATATTTGGACGACAAATGACAATGCACTGTATGCTTCAGGATTAGGATTTGCAAACATCACGAAAATTCCTAAAAAAGTATTCGTAGTCGTAAATGGACTAGTTGGAACTATACTAGCAATGTGGATGTACAACAACTTTGTAGGATTCTTAACAATTCTAGGTGCTGCGATTCCTTCAATCGGTGCCATCATTATTACAGACTACTTCTTTGTAAAACGCAGAGAATATAAAGCTTTTGAGGGGATGACTTTTAAATCAGTAAACTGGGTGTCTATTGCGGCTTGGGGCGTAGGTGTAGCCTTTGCGCAGGTAGCTCCTGGAATTACACCACTAAACGCACTACTTGGAACAGCGGTTATTTACTTCGTATTCATGAAAGTAGCGGAAGCAAAAAAAATAAAAGAAGCAAAGGTGATTTCAGTTGATTATTAAAAATGCAACCTTACGAGGAAAAGAAGGTCTCTGGCATCTCGTGATCAAAGAAGGTCAGTTTGAGAAAATTACTCAAGAACATCTAGTTGAAAAAGAGGCAAATGAGGAAGTAATCGATGTAGGTGGCTCCCTAGTCTTGCCACCTTTCATTGAACCACATATTCATTTGGATACGACTTTGACGGCTGGTGAACCTGAGTGGAATCAAAGCGGGACACTATTTGAAGGGATTCAGCGCTGGTCACAGCGTAAAGAATCCTTAACCCATGAGGATGTAAAAACACGTTCGAAAACAGCACTAAAATGGCAAATTGCGCAAGGAATCGGACACGTTCGTACCCATGTCGATGTTACAGATCCTAAACTAACAGCACTAAAGGCAATGCTTGAAGTGAAAGAGGAATTGAGAGAATATGTAGATATTCAGCTTGTTGCCTTTCCTCAGGAAGGAATTTTATCTTATCCGAATGGAGTAGAATTGCTTGAAGAAGCAGTCAAAATGGGTGCTGATGTCGTTGGAGGTATTCCTCATTTTGAATTCACTCGTGAATATGGTGTCGAGTCAATGAAGATTGCCTTTGATTTAGCTGAAAAATATGATCGTTTAGTTGATATCCATTGTGACGAAATCGATGATGAACAATCAAGATTTGTTGAGGTTGTGGCAAAGGAAGCCTATGAGCGCGGACTTGGTACTCGTACAACAGCAAGCCACACTACAGCGATGGGTTCATACAATGATGCGTATACGTACAAGCTTTTCCGTTTACTAAAGCTTTCAAATATTAATTTTGTGTCAAATCCACTTGTGAATATTCATCTACAAGGTCGCTTTGATACGTACCCAAAACGCAGAGGACTTACGCGTGTTAAAGAACTATTAGAAGCAGGACTAAATGTAAGCTTTGGACATGATGATATTTTTGACCCATGGTATCCGCTAGGGACTGGAAATATGTTACAGGTTCTTCATATGGGAATCCACGCTTCACAATTGATGGGTTATGAGCAAATTGTGAATTCCATCGATTTGATTACGACAAACAGTGCTAAAACACTACACATCGAAGAGCGCTATGGAATTGAAGAAGGCAAGCCGGCAAACTTCATTGTCATGTCAGCAGAAAATGAATATGAAACAATCCGTAAACAAGCAAAAGTTCGCTACTCATTTAGAAATGGAAAAATTATAGCAGAAACAAAGCCAAGTGAAACAATGATAACATTAGACCAAACAGAAGCTGTTGATTTTAATCGATGAATAGAAAAGGGACATCCACAATTGGATGCCCCTTTTTGCATTATGCTTGTCCCATTTTTTGCGGACCATCGTTATTTTTATGAATGGTAACTTGGTGAGGAATTGGTTTTTCAATTCCATTTTTGTCAAATGCCTCTTTAATCGCTTTTCGAAGTTGACGCTCAACACCCCAATGTTCACCATTTTCTGTTTTGGCAATAACACGTAGAACAATATCTGATGTTCCAAGTGCTTGAACCCCAATGACATTTGGTCCTTCAACAATTACTGGATTCTCGGCAGCAACTTGGTCACATACTTCTTGCATTACGGTGATGGCTTCATCAATGTCTTCTCCATAGGCAATGCTGATATCTACAAGGGCACGCATATTTCCGCGGGAATGGTTACTTACACTTGTAATGTCGCGATTCGGAATATAATGTAAGGTTCCATCAAAGCCGCGAAGTTGAGTGGTTCGTAAACCTACTGCCTCTACAACACCATCAATCGCTCCAATGGTAACATAATCGTTAACATCAATTTGCTTTTCTAATAACAAGAAAAAGCCTGTTACAACATCACTTACGAGTCCTTGTGCTCCAAAACCAACAGCCAGTCCAACAATTCCGGCACCTGCAATCAGACTTGCAACAGGAATATTAAATATGCCAAAAATGGACGCAATTAGCATGAAAATCAATGCATATGATAGAATATTTTCCATTAGCCTTTGAAGCGTATGAGCTCGACCTAAAGTAATGTTTTGTTTATCTTGTAATTTCGTAAAGGTTCGGTCAATCACTTTGTTTCCAATCTTTTTTACAATAAAAAAGGCGATAAAGATCCCGATTAGTTTTAAAATGACAATTCCTGTATGTAGGAGTAGCGCCTCCCAATTGATATCAAGTAAATCAAACAAACATATCATCCTTCCTTTGTTTCCAATTCATTTTTGGTTAGTAAGAGAATACCACAAATCGCAAGAAGGAAACATGTCTCTATGAAAAAATCCCCTGTGAGATCACAGGGGATTTGGTATTCTTTATTTTGTATAGTTATCAAAGTACCCTTGGATATAGATGAACGGGGTACCTTTGTCTCCGCTTCCTGAAGTTAAATCAGATAGAGAGCCAATCAGGTCAGTTAGTCTTCTAGGTGTTGTACCTTGTGCTTCCATTTGTCCAACAAGGTCGCTTTCTTTATTTTTAATAAACTCAGAGATTGCCTTTTTAAGTTCCTCGCCTTTTAAATTTGCAAAATTATTATCAGCAAGATATTTTAATTTAACCTCATTGGGTGTTCCTTCAAGGCCTGCTGTGTATGCAGGAGAGACAACTGGGTCAGCAAGCTCCCAAATCTTTCCGACAGGGTCCTTAAATGCACCGTCTCCGTAGATCATAACCTCTACCGTTTTACCAGTTTTCTCTTTGAGGACTTCCTGGATTTGGTCTACAACTGGTTGGCAATTACGAGGGAAGAGCTTCACGCTTTCCTCAGTTGCTTTGTTAGAACCAAGTAATCCGTAGTTTTCGTTATAGCCACTGCCGTCGACTGATTCTGAAAGAATATTATCTAGGCTATAGATTTTTTCTCCGCCGTTTGCCTTTAGAATTTTTTTAGTACGGAATCTTGTGTGAATGTCACAAGTTAGCACGCTCTTAGTATAGTCTAGAATCGTTTTTGGGTTATTTGAGAAGATTACTTCACATTCTACTCCGTATTCTTCAACTAACGATTTGTAGTAATCAATATAATCTACACCTGTAAAAGTGTGTTTATTATGTCCGAAAAATTCGCGGAATTGTTGCTCTGTTAACACATCCGTCCAAGGATTTACGCCTTTTTCATCGAGTAAATCAAGGTCCACTAGGTGATTACCTACTTCATCTGATGGATAGCTTAACATAAGGACAATTTTCTTCGCGCCTTTTGCAATTCCACGAAGATTAATCGCAAAACGGTTACGGCTTAGGATTGGAAAAATAACACCGATTGTGTCATCTCCAAATTTTGATTGTACATCCTTTGCGATATGGTCGATTCTCGCATAGTTACCTTGAGCACGAGCAACGATAGATTCTGTAATCGTTATGATATCTTTATCTTGAATTGTAAAACCTTCCACCTCAGAAGCGGTTAATACAGTATCAACAACGATTTGCTCAATGCTGTCACCTGTATTGATGATTGGGCCACGTAAACCTCTTACAACTGTTCCAACTACTCTTTCCAAAACAATCACTCCTACATGCTGATAAGTTTTTATGTAAATATTATCTACTAGTACTATACATCTACCATGAGATATAAGTAAAATTAATATATCTAATAATGGGTATAAGGAGTATTAATATGATAGGTAAATTAGATTTATATAAAGTTTTTAGTGTGGTTGCTAAGAATGGAAGCTTTTCCAAGGCGGCAAAGGACCTATTTATGACACAGCCTGCAGTTAGTCAAGCGATGATGCAGCTAGAAAGAGAGTTGGATACAAGACTGTTTAACCGTACACCTAAAGGGGTTTCTTTGACCGATGAGGGAAATCTTTTATATGAATATGTTCATTCGGCTATGAATCTCATCAATGTTGGTGAGGAAATGATTATGGAATTTAAGAATCTAACAAAAGGGGAACTAAGAATAGGTGTGGGTGATACGATATCGAAATACTTTTTGCTCGCCTATTTAGAAATTTTTCATACGGAATATCCCAATATAAAGTTTAAGATTGAAAATGGGACAACCCAGGAACTTATTTCATTATTGAAGTTAGGTGAGGTTGACCTCGCCATTTGTAACTTCCCGGTAAATGACGCTACCCTAGCACAAATCCCATGCATGGACATTCATGATATATTTGTGTGCGGGAAAAATTATAAAGAGCTTCTACATAAGTCAGTAAATGTATCCGATCTAGTAGAATATCCATTAATATTTTTAGAGCCGAAATCCATTTCGCGAAATTATGTTGAGGAATATCTATTGTCAAAGGGATTGAGGATATCACCTGAGTTTGAACTGGGCTCCCATGATTTATTATTGGAGTTTGCTAAAATAAATCTCGGTATTGCCTGCGTCACGAGAGAATTTTCACAAGAATATTTAAAAAGTGGCATCCTACATGAGGTAAAACTTACAGAAATGATCCCAAAACGGAGCATTGGAATCTGTTACGTTAAAAATGTTCCACTATCACCAGCATCAACAAAGTTTGTTGAAATCATTAAGAAGGAAGGATGAGGGTGTATATCTATTCAATGTCATAACTTTTAAGAGCTAAATAAAAATCAAAATTGAGTAACCAGTGTACTTTTACTAGAAAGACAGGTTACTCTTTTATAAGGCCCTTTTCTAAAAAATTGTTGCTAAACGTTTATTAGTAAAGAAGCCTGGCTTAGTTTCGGGGCAAGTTCTGATTATCTAAAACCGTTAGAACTGCCCCTATGCATTCAGTCTACATAATAAATCAGCGAATTGGTAGCATCAAGGCAGTAAAGTCTTCCTCCGTATGCACAGCCACCATCAATACCAATGATGTTATTTTTTCCGAAATAAACTTCATCACTCTTATGTAGATATTTGGTAGGTGTATGACCGAAAACAACAGTCTTATGTCCCGTATAGCCATTGTGAAATTCCTCGCGAATCCAGACTAATAAATGGGGGTCAGTTGATTCTAGTGGTGTTTCAGGATGAACCCCTGCATGAACAAAAATATGAGTATCTGTTTCATAATAATATGGAAATTCCTTTAAAATTTCTAAATGCCGCTGAATTTCTTTGTTAATTTGTAGAAGATTAGGCATTTCCTCCGTAGTGTACCAATACTTCGCATCATCCTTTTCAATGTGATAGCCGTAATTTTGTAAAGTTTTTATCCCACCATTGTAAAACCATCGTTTAACACTCATTGAATCAGCACGGAAAGCCTCCATCATCATCTTTTCATGATTGCCTATCAACGTAATTGCTCCTTTGTCCCGTAACTCAATTACTCTATCTAAAACAGCCCTTGAGTGAGGTCCTCGATCAACATAGTCTCCCAACAACAAAAGTTGGTCTGCCTGATCATTGTATTTTACTAGTTCTAGCAGCCGTTCAAATTTATCTAAATCACCATGAATATCGCTTATCGCAAGCATTCGTCTCATCCACACACAACCTTTTACTATAATAGGTTCTTTTATTTTAGCACACCCTACGTCATAGTGAGGAATACCCATTTTGTAAAATTTTTTAAAGTGTAAAAAATTCCTAAAAGCAAGTGATCAAACTGAAAGAGTGTGACGCTAATGAACATAAGAAAACCGCTATCAGTTGCCGTTATTTTTTGTTTTTCATCAATTATTGTGTTTGGGACTTTGGCCTACTTTGTTCATGTCCATGATGTGCTCTATATTGATAGGAATGTGATTGATTTGGTTCAGGGGACGGAATCAGCCAGACTTACCGCGCTGATGAAGTTCCTTTCGTTAATCGGATCTGCACCATTCGTCATTGTCTTATCCCTTCTTATTTTATATTTCCTCTATAAAGTATTGAAGCATCGTCATGAGTTGGTTTTGTTTATTGGCGTGATGGTTGGTTCGCCACTCTTGAACATCTTACTAAAAGGCCTTTTTGAAAGGGCAAGACCAGAATTTCACAGATTGGTTGAAATCTCGGGTTATAGCTTTCCGAGTGGTCATGCGATGAATGCTTTCACATTTTACGGTATCTTCACATTCTTGTTATGGCGCCATATTCCAGTCATGTGGGGGAGAACAGTACTTCTTATATTTAGTGGAATAATGATCATAGGGATTGGGATTAGCAGAATTTATTTAGGCGTTCATTATCCCACCGATATTATCGGTGGGTATTTTGCAAGTGCTACATGGCTTGGATTCTCAATTTGGACTTTTCAGTGGTTCAAAGATAGACAAGCCCTCAAAAACACAAAGCTACAAACGGGTTGATACAGGTAGATGATTCTAACCTTTCCCAAAATCCTTTTTTTGTCGAATCTTAGGGAAAGGTTTTAATTGAAAATGAAAGCGCTATCAATTATAATAAAGTCAGGTGGATGACATGTGTGGTCATCGTGGTATTTGGCGAAGGTGGGGCCGATACTGTAGTGAAGTAACACGTTAAAATGTATTATTTTCAAGTGTATTATTAAAAAGGGACCATTTAATTCAGTGAATTAAATGGTCCCTTTTTTGTATTGGATGTATTAGTAAAAGTCAGCTTCGCTAAATTCTGGGTGATTTGTCGATTGCTTTGGAGCAATGCAACTTTCATAAAATTTGTGGAAGATATAGTTCATTAAAGCATTAGAAAAAATTAAGGTAAAGAACTTAGCAGAACTAATTTTTAATTTGAAAAAGTTTAGCTGTCTTAGTAATGAAACAATCGGGAATGCGTAGATCCAATCTGCGACAAGATTGATGAGGGTATATGGGAGGAACTTGCCCTTTGAAAGACTAAGCACCCAGTAATTCGCAAAAAGATAAGGACCTATAAGTAATATACAGGTGTCACAAACCATTGCCCCAACACTACCTTTTACTTTCCAGAGCTTGTGTACGGTAAAATAGAAGATTTCAAACATAATAACACTAGAGGAGAATAAGGAAACAGGCAAGTATTTTATATACGATTTCTTTGGAAGTAGCACTGCAGCCATTACCGAGCATAAAACAATAAAAAGCCTGATTCCGTTTTTTAACATCGTTAACACCCTTTCCGGTTATAAGATTTTATTAATTTGTTCTAAGTAAAAGGTTCTTATTCGATAAACATAGACCGCAATGTTATGAAATGAGCCATTATTTCAAATAATAGTATTTAAATATAGGTTAAATCAATCAAGAGAGTAGATTAAGATAGTACAATGGAACTAAATACCAGTACTTACATTTATTATTAAAAGTATTTTGATATAATTTTATTTTCTGAAAAGTGTTGCTTTTGAATTTTTTGTGTGATATATTAGTTCCTATCAAGTTCAGATTTGTAAGCAAGTGAGTTTACTAGTATAATTTTTTATGCTCTAGAAGTTATCGGATAATTAGGTGTCTAGAGTGTTTTAGGAGGAATAGATATGTCATCGAGAGATTCATTTAGCAATGTAATTGCAGTCGGATTTATGTTGTTTGCATTATTCTTTGGAGCAGGGAATTTAATCTTCCCCGTACAATTAGGTCAGTTAGCCGGAGACAACGTTCTAACAGCCAATCTAGGCTTTCTGATAACAGGCGTAGGTTTACCCGTTTTAGGTATTTTGGCGTTAGCATTCTCTGGGAAGAGCGATTTGGAGTCACTAGCAAGTCGAGTTAATCCACTATATGCAGTATTCTTTACAGTTGCACTTTATTTAACAATTGGTCCGTTATTTGCAATACCAAGAACAAATACGGTTTCTTATGAAATTGGAATTGCACCATTTATTTCGAACCAAGCAAGCTCCATTCCATTGATTATTTATACGATCATCTTCTTCGGATTAACGTTATATTTTTCATTGAAATCTAGTAAGATCGTAGATATCGTTGGAAAGATGTTAACACCGATCTTATTAATCGTGATTGCGATTCTAATTATTGCGTCGTTTGTAAATCCAATAGGGGCGATCCAAGAGCCAACGGAAACCTATTTGACAAATAGCTTCTTTAAAGGATTCCAAGACGGCTATAATACAATGGATGCACTTGCAGCCTTTGTATTTGGAATTATTGTCATAAATATTATGAAGGATCGCGGCGCAAGAACGAAAAAAGAAATTATGATTTCGACAGGTAAAGTAGCATTAATAGCAGGTGTATTACTAGGTGCTATCTATTCTTCACTTGCATTTTTAGGTGCAACTAGTGTAGATGGTCTTGGAATTTTAGAAAATGGCGGTGCTGTTTTAGCAGCTACTTCTCAACATTTCTTCGGATGGTATGGAAAAGTCATTCTTGCAGTAATTGTCATCGCAGCATGTTTAACTACAAGTATTGGTCTTATTACATCATGTGCTACTTATTTTGCAAAATTAATTCCTGCCCTTTCTTATAAGACGTGGGCTGTGATCTTTACATTGTTCAGTGCTGTTATCTCGAATTTTGGTTTGGATGCAATTATCAGTTTTTCAATTCCAGTGTTAGTTTTACTTTATCCATTAGCCATGTGTTTAATGGTATTAACTTTCTTGCACCCTCTATTCAAAGGACGTAAAGAAGTATATCAAGTGAGTATCTTATTTACATTCATCCTAAGCGTTAATGATGGATTAAATGCAGCAGGTGTTAAAATTGCTGCTTTAAATGACTTTTTAGCATCAGTTCTTCCATTATACTCAGTAGGATTAGGCTGGATTGTACCAGCAATAGTTGGTGGTGTAATTGGCTATTTAATTAGTATCATTAAACATGGTGCTCTTAACCCAGAGCCAATTAAAGAATAAAAAGGAAGGCTACTTATAGCGTAAAGTTGTAAGTGGCCTTTTTTATGTAAGTAGCGTTAGCTTTGTGTTAAATATATAACTTGTTATAATAGAAGGTAGGATTGTAACTGGTAAAGCAGGCAAAATCTAAGTAGGTTGTTTCTGTTTTAGGAGACAGTTTATTTAGGTTTTTTCATTTTATACGAAAGAGGGATTTGGGATGAAACTGATTGCTTCAGATTTAGATGGAACTCTATTAAATGAAAACAGTAAGGTTAGTTCGGCAAATGCACATGCTATACAAAAGGCAATGGATAAAGGGGCAAAATTTGTTGTTGTAACAGGAAGATCATATGATGCTGCAAATATGCCTCTTAAGGAAGTAGGAATTAAATGTCCCATTATTACCTTGAACGGTGCTAGTTCATTTGATATAGATGGTAACCTATTACGTGATATTCCAATGGATAAATCGGTTTGTAAGAAGGTATACACAGCTTGTCATAACGGCGAAATGTATACGGAGTTTTTTACCAACAAGGGACTGTTTTCTTTTGGAAGAGATAGATTTATCGAACGAATGACTAGTTGGTGGAAAACTGTCAATCCAAATTTTACAGATGAGGAAGTTAATCAGAAAATTGAGCTTCGTTTCCAGAATGAAAGTGTTCAATTTATCGAGGATTATGAACAATTAGAGGCCATGGATGATCTGAAAATTTATAAACTTTTAAGCTTTGCGGACGATGAGGAAAGACATAAGCAGGTGTATAACGAGCTAAAAGATGAGACTGGAGTGGTCATCACTTCTTCTGGTTACTTAAATCTGGAGTTTAACCATCCAGAAGCGATCAAGGGCTTAGCTCTTGCAGAATTAGCTAAAAGTATGGGGATTGAAATGAAGGATGTCATGTCAATGGGAGATAATCTAAATGATAAAAGTATGCTAGCAATGGCAGGTCGTGGTGTTGCCATGGGAAATGCTGATAAAGAAATCGTAGACATCTGTCACTTTCATACAAAAACAAATGAAGAAGATGGGGTAGCTTTCGCAATAGAAGAAATGTTAAAAGAGTATTATAGTTGAAATTTACACGCATATTAGGGTATCGATTTAGGAACGGGGTGGATGCATGAAAATCGAAAAGGTTTTAAATAACAATGTTGTGATGTGTAGAAACGAACTCGATCAAGAAATAGTGGTTATGGGCAAAGGCTTAGCTTTTCAACGTAAGTCTGGAGATATAATTGATGCTTCGCAAATTGAGAAAACCTTTATTTTACAAAAGCATGGGATTACAGAAAAACTTGCCAAGTTACTCGAAGATACATCAGAGTTGTATTTAAGCATTTCCTTCAAAATTTTAGAATATGCAAAAACTCAATTACCTAATAAACTAGATGATTACCTATATGTGGCTTTAACAGATCATCTTAGTTTTGCCATTAGTCGGCATAACCAAGGAATTCAATTGAAGAATGCCCTATTATGGGAGATTCGAAAATATTATAGACCAGAATTCCAAATTGCATTAAAAGCTTTGGATATTATTGAAAAAGAGACTGGTATTAGACTAGATGAAGACGAAGCGGCTTCAATTGCTCTACATTTGGTAAATGGGCAACTTTCAGGAGATAATATGGGGGCAGCGATTCAGATTGCACAGATGGTAAATGATATACTAAACATAGTGAAAGATCATTTTGAAATGGAGCTTGATGAGACTTCTGTGAACTATGAACGATTTGTTACCCATCTTCGCTTTTTTGGAATGAGGTATATGCGCAAGGAAAAATTATCTGATTCCGTTGAAGATTTTTTCCATAAGCAGATCAAACTTAAGTATTCAGATGCTTATAAATGTACGAAAAAAGTTTCGAAGTTCTTAAAGACAGAGTTTGGTTGGAAGATTTCCAAGGAAGAAGAAGTATATTTGACCGTACATATTCATCGAGTCACAAATCGACATAAAAACCTGTGATCATGTAGATTGTAAAAGAATTGATACACACGAACGCAAATAAATGATGAGAGGGGTTCAACAATGGGCAAGTTTATCGGATATGTTGGTACTTATACAAAAGAGGACAGCAAGGGAGTCTATACGTTTACATTAGATACGGACGTACAAAAAATAGAGGATGTAAGGCTTGCGGCAACATTGGGAAATCCTACATATGTAACAGTTAGTCAGGATAATCGTTTCCTATACTCGGTAATAAAAGATGGAGAATCGGGTGGAGTTGCGGCTTACTCTATCGATAGCCAAACAGGGGATTTGATGCCAGAAAATACCCATGTTACAGAAGGGGCATCCCCTTGTCATATCAGTGTAAACAAGGAGAATAACCAAGTTGTTACCGCGAATTATCATAAAGGGACAATCGAACTGTATTCAGTTAACAGTCAAACAGGAGGAATTGAATCTTCCCAATCGGTTGTTGCACATGAAGGTAACGGACCACATGAAAGACAAGAAAAACCACATACCCATTTTTCAGGATTTACTCCAGATGAAAAATATGTGGTGGCAGTTGATTTAGGTATTGATAAGCTTATCACTTATGCAGTAGAGAATGGGTCATTACATGAAGTAAGTACTTTATCGGTAAAACCAGGAAGTGGGCCAAGACATATTGCCTTTCATCCTAATGGGAAATATGCATATCTAATGACAGAGATAAGCAATGAAGTGGTTGCTTTAGCATATGACAGTAGCAATGGAAACTTTACGGAACTTCAATATATTTCAACCATTCCTGCTGATTTCACTGAAAACAGTCAAGGTAGTGCTATACATATTTCAAAGGATGGGAAGTTCGTATATGCGGCTAACCGTGGAGATAACAGTATTGCTGTCTTCGAAGTGAATGAGGCAACAGGGAAGTTAACATTAGTCGAAATGGCTTCGTCAAAAGGAGATTGGCCACGTGACTTTGTATTTGATCCAACAGAAAAATTTATTGTGGGATCCAACCAGGAATCAAGTAACCTTGTGTTATATGCGAGGGACGAACAAACGGGAAAATTAACACTAATTGATTCAGATATAACGGTACCATATCCGGTTTGCGTGAAGTTTTTACATGCTTAAAAAATATTGAGGAGGGCCTGGAAAAATTACCAGGTTCCTTTTTTTGTAATTCGGGGCTACCCTATGTAAGCGTTTTAGTATAAAATGATTATAATAGAATAATAGTTTATATTATCTAGGTAGATAAATACTTACGGATGATGTTTGTTTAGGGGAGTTGGGTTATGGAATACAATCAAGTTAGACGACGTGATGGCGGTACAAGAAGAGAATATGTCTACTCCTATTTGAGTGAAAAAATTATGGATTTTTCTTTATGTCCGGGATCCCCAATTTCTGAATCTGAAATTGGGGCTCAGTTGAGTGTTAGTAGAACACCGATCAGGGAGGCTCTGATGCAGCTTGCAAAGGAAGGATTAATAGAAATTAAGCCACAGATTGGGACTTTTGTATCTTTAATTGATCCGAAACATATTGAGGAATCACGATTTATGAGGAAAGCTGTGGAGCTTGCTGTAATTCGAGAAGCGACGGAAAAACTAACTCCTGACTCATTATATAAATTAGAAAAATGCTTAACAATGCAGGAAATTGCCTTACGGGAAGAAAACGAAAAAGACTTTTTAGCCTATGATGATGAATTTCATGAACTCATTTATAAAGGGTTAGGGATGGACCGTATCTGGAAGGGAATCGACCAAATGAACGGGCAATATAAACGAGTTCGAATGCTTCGACTTATCACTACAAAGGCCGAGGATTGGGAGACTGTTTTGGATGAACATATAGCTATTTTTAATGCTCTTAAATGTAAGGATGTTGCAGTAGCAGAAGATGTTGTAAATAAGCATATTACAAAAGGGATTGCTCATTTGTATGAATTTATGAAAGAACAACCTGAATATTTTAAGAAAGAAAGTATATTGTTTTAAGTCCATTTCCTCGTTATTTTAATAGAATTTGCATAAACCCACTCGTCCATATGGTAGAGTGGGTTTGTCTTATTCCATTTCTTTTCGAAGCTCTTCCATTTTACTGATAATCAAGGGATAAAAATATTTTCTGGCACTTGTTGTGGAGTTGCCGCCAAAAAACCCGGTTCCCGGACAGGTTTTCACATTATAGTCTGGCCCTTTATCCAGCACTCTTTCACCGTTTCGCAAATCCCACCAATGATGGTAGGTAATACTGTCAATGGAAGGAGTTAATCCAAATTTAAGGCTGAGAACGGCATTGACATAGATAATTGTGTCGCTTTGTTCCTTCGTCATCACATCATGACCTAGATCAAAATTTCCAAGGTGTTCAATTGCAATACCGACAGAGTTTGCTTTACTACCAATTGTGCCTTCTGGGACAATATGTAATGGCCTTGAGACAGCGACTTTCCCATCAGGAAAAGTCGTAATATTTTGGGCGATATGTTTCCAACCCATATTATTTTTGTGAAAATTTTCCATGCCTGTTAATAGCCCAAAATGGTTTGAACCATTAAACCGACTATAGTCTGGGACCCAAGTGTGATGTTGCTGGATAAGGCTTATTTTTCGTTTGATCTTCTGATTGATGAGCCAATCTTTAAATTCTTCTTTTGTCATTAAAATGTGTTCCCCTTGCATATTCATTCTTCTCGGGGCAATTTTGAGAATCTGTCCTGGAATGACTTTTTCAGTTGAAAGTTTGTTTGTCGTTTTAATCTGCTCAGGGGATGTATGGAACTTGGAAGAAATATTCTGCAATGTATCTCCAGCTACGACTTCATAGGAAATAGGTACCCATAGCTTCTGTCCGACAACTAATAAATCTGATTGAATCCCATTGGTGATTTTCAATTCTTCTACAGAGGTTTCAAATTTTTTCGCAATTCCAGGTAATGTATCCCCTGCTTGGACAACATACGAGTTTTCAGTGCTATTTGCTCCTACATCTGTAGGAAGGAAAGCGATAAAAATAAAGAAAAAGACTCCAAATACAAATGCTATCCTGTTTATCATGGCTCGTTCCTTTCATAACATGTTAGTATTAGTTTGTAAAAGAAATCTAATATTATGCTTCTTAGGTATTTGGTGTAGGTTCTTTTTAATTTTTAGAGGAAATTCATGACAGAAAGCGAAGTAGTACTACGAAGTATATAGTATAAAACCGTCTTCACTTAGGAAGAAGGCAATGGGCGGCAAGGAGGAAAAAGTCATGCTAGAGTTTGAACCATACATAGATCAATTTGCGAGAATAAAAGTAATAGGTGTTGGCGGTGGTGGAAATAATGCCGTGAATCGAATGATTGAAGCAGGGGTAGAAGGTGTTGAATTCATAGCAGTAAACACAGATGGACAAGCACTTAATCAATCAAAAGCAGAAATCACCATTCAAATTGGTGCATCTTTAACGCGAGGACTTGGTGCGGGTGCCAATCCCGAAATAGGGATGAGAGCCGTTGAAGAAAGCAAGAAAGAGATTGAGGACGCTTTAAGAGGAGCGGACATGGTCTTTGTCACCGCTGGAATGGGCGGTGGTACTGGTACTGGAGCAGCACCAGAAATTGCAAGGATTGCTAAGAAGCTAGGCTCATTAACAATAGGCGTTGTAACAAGACCATTTCGGTTTGAAGGTCGTAAGCGTGCTGTTAATGCAGATGCAGGAATCGATGCAATGAAGGAAGCGGTAGACACCTTAATTATCATTCCTAATGAGAAATTATTGGAAATTGTTGATAAGCGTACACCGATGATTGAAGCCTTCCGTGAAGCAGACAATGTTCTCCTACGAGGGGTACAAGGGATTTCCGATTTAATTGCGGTCCCAGGATTAATTAATTTAGACTTTGCGGATGTAAAAACAGTCATGTCACACAGAGGAACAGCTTTGATGGGAATCGGTATGGCAAAAGGGGACGGACGTGCAGTTGAAGCTGCAAATAAAGCAATCAATAGTCCACTTCTTGAAACATCCATAAGTGGAGCACGTGGTGTCATTCTAAATATTACAGGCGGAAGAAATTTAAGCCTATTCGAAATACAAGAAGCGGCCGACGTGATTTCATCAGCAACACATGAAGATCTAAATATGATCTTTGGATCAGTTATTAATGACAACTTGAAAGATGAAATTATTGTGACGGTCATTGCAACAGGATTTACTGAAAATTAAAGAGAAGAAGCACCCTTTAGAGTAACTGGTTCTCATTCAGGGTGAAAATGTTAGCGTGAATTCACATGTGAATTCACGCTTTTATTTTTAGTTGATTGTTTGAATTTAACAATTGTGCAGATTTTGCTTTTGTATGTCCGAAGATACTTGAACTTCGGACACAAGTGTGTAGATTTTGCCATTGCAAGTCTGAAGCTATGTGAACTTCAGACATAATCGTGCAGGTTTTTCCATTGCCAGTCCGAAGATACCTGAACTTCGGACACAACCGCGTAGATATTGCCTTTGTATGTCCGAAGATACTTGAACTTCGGACACAACCGCGTAGATCTTGCCTTAGATTGTCCGAAGAAACCTGAACTTCGGACACAACCGCGTAGATTTTGCCTTTGTATGTCCGAAGCTACCTGAACTTCGGACACAACCGCGTAAGTTTTGCCATTGCCAGTCCGAAGATACCTCGACTTCGGACACAACCAAGTAGATTTTGCCTTTGTATGTCTGAAGATACTTGAACTTCGGACACAACCGCGTAGATCTTGCCTTAGATTGTCCGAAGACACCTAAACTTCGGACACCACCACGTAAGTTTTGCCATTGCCAGTCCGAAGATACCTCGACTTCGGACACAACCGCGTAGATTTTGCCTTTGTTTGTCTGAAGATACTTGAACTTCGGACTCAACCGCGCAAGTATTGACATTGCCAGTCCGAAGTAGCCTGAACTTCAGACACAACCGCGTAGAAATTACCTTAGCATGTCCGAAGCTACCTGAACTTCAGACACAACCGCGTAGAATTTACCTTTGCCTGTCTGAAGCTACCTCGACTTCGGACACCACCACGTAAGTTTTGCCATTGCCAGTCCGAAGATACCTGAACTTCGGACACAACCGTACAAATTTTACCTTTGCCTGTTTTGTCTAGCTCCAGGCGTCATGAGCTCGAGGTCACAAGCCAATCGCCTCTGAAAGCGAAGGACGCCTTCGGTCAGCGCTAATCTTGTGCTTATCGCCAATATACGGGCGTGCGTGAAGCTTTTTTATTTACGGAAGTAGATAACCAGCCGCTTGAAAAATGCTGTACCAATCTTCGCGGGATAACTGGACTTCACTTGCTTTCACGGAATCCTTTAATCGCTCGATATTCATGGTTCCAATTACCGGCTGCATGTTGGCTGGATGACGTAATAGCCAAGCAATTGCAATGGTTGTATTGGATACACCGTATTTTTCAGCAATTTCATCAATTTTTTGATTTAATTCTGGACATTTTTCATTACCGAGAAAAGGTCCTTCAAAATAACCATATTGAAAAGGTGACCATGGTTGAATGGTAATGTCATTCAATCGGCAAAAGTCAAGGACATCTCCATCACGGTTAATGGATTGATCAATTTGCATATTAGTTGTAACACCACTTGCAATCATGTGGGCATTGGGGATACTTAATTGTAGCTGATTTGCAACAATTGGCTGCTTTACATATTTTTTTAATAACTGTATTTGCATCGGCTTTTGGTTAGAGACTCCAAAATGACGAACCTTCCCTGAGGATTCCAACACATCAAATGCTTCTGCAACCTCTTCAGGCTCAACAAGGGCATCTGGACGATGTAAAAGTAAAACATCAAGATAGTCCGTTTTAAGCCGTTTTAAGATTCCATCTACGGAATTAAGAATATGTTCTTTTGAAAAGTCAAACATACCTTTTCGAATGCCACATTTGGATTGAAGAATAATTTTCTCCCTCACATCATCATTCATATGTATCGCATCTGCAAAGATTTCTTCACATGTGCCACTACCGTAAATATCGGCATGGTCAAAAAAGTTTGCTCCGTTTTCTATTGCCGTTTGTACAAACGCTTCCGCCTCAGGCTTTTCTAATGAGTTGATTCTCATACACCCTACTGCTACAACTGGAACCTCTAGTGAACTAGTGCCGAGTTTTATTTTTCGCATTGTGTTAAACCTCCAAGTTTTAAAATAGGAATATTATTACTGTTAACCATTTCTAGTTTACATATTTCGCTATTGATTGGAAAGTATAGATAAAAGGAGGTTTTGTAATGAACCAAATAAAACGTTTATTCATGCTGTTATTAGTAGCATTTCCGATGTTTTTCTTAATGGGTTGTGGGGATGACGAAAGACCTGAGGAAGGCGAGGAAATTGAAGAGATTGAAGAGGAAGATGAAATCGGTGACGGCGAAATTGATGATGAGTAGAATATAAAAGGAGTTCTCCCAAAATCGGGTAGAACTCCTTTTTTAGTTATGCAGTGGTTGTTGCTGTTTTAGTATCTTTTTTCGCATGAATTCGTTTTGTTAAGAATGGTACTGCAAATCTATCTACACCGTAGTAGTATGTTGCAGCGCCTGCGAATAAGAGAATAACTGCTAATGTGTAAAGTACTGGGTTTGTGCTAACTGTTCCAGCAAGTAAGAAGTTTAGGTTCATGAATGCACCTGCAATTAATGCTGGGATTGTTGCAGCACCTAAGATTAATCCAAGTCCAACTAGAACTTCGCCCCATGGAATGAGTACGTTAATTATATCAATGTTTGGAACGGCAAAGCCTTCTAGGAATGTTGCATACCAACCTGCTACTGCTGGGTGTTCGCCACCAGCCTTTGCAAGTGCTCCTTGTAAGAATCCGCCTGCATCAAATCCTCCAGTCAATTTATGAAAACCAGCTTCTAGCCATTGAATACCTAACCATACACGTAATACTGTCCAAATAACTGCCATTTTAGGTCCTTTTAAGAATGTTCTCATCTTAATCTCCCCTTTTATTTTATATTGTGAAATTATTCACAAGTTGTTATAAAAAAATATGATCGTTTAGCTGCCAGCTTGGGTAGTTAGTTTGTGAAGTTTTTCACTAACTTTCTACACTCTTAATATACAATGGATTTTCAATTAAAGCAATGGGCTTCACAAATATGACACAAATGTTTTTTGATAGTATTTATAGTCTCAAATTTAACGTTTTGTATAGGGAATTATAGTAATCACCGAAAATTTTAATAAGGGAAAATTTTTCAAAAAGTGTTTGACTTTGGGTATTTTACATTCTATAATCCATTTATAAAGTAAAACTAGAACGTATTAATTTAATAAAGGACTCTTATCCAGAGCGGTGGAGGGACATGGCCCTACGAAACCCGGCAACCTTCAAGATTATTCTTGAAAAGGTGCTAATTCCATCAGGTAATATTACCTGAAAGATAAGAGGAGGAAAAGAGCCCTCTTCTTATAAGAAGAGGGCTTTTTTTCATCGTTAGGGTATGGAAGTTAGAAGTTGTATTAGTACTATTCCTAGTTTTCCTATAAAAATACTGGAGGTACAGACATGAAGAAAATAAGCGTTATTTTTATCGCTGTATTATTGTTGTTTGGAATTGTGGGTTGTTCAAATAGTACAAGTAAAGCCAGCCAAGGAAGTGAAAAACCTGAAAAGATCACATTAGATTATGCCTTTTACTCGCCTACAAGTCTTGTGTTAAAAGAGTTTGGGTGGGCAGAGGAAGCATTCAAAGAAGAGGGAATTAAGGTTGAATTTGTTCTAAGTCAAGGGAGTAATAAAGCATTGGAATTTTTAAATAGTGGAAGTGCGGATTTCAGTTCATCTGCAGGCGCAGCGGCTCTAATGGCAAAAGCAAAGGGTGCTCCAATTGAATCGGTGTATATTTACTCAAAGCCAGAGTGGACAGCATTGGTCGCAAATAAAGATTCAAAGATTCAAAGTATAAGTGATTTAAAAGGAAAAAAGGTTGCTGCAACTATCGGAACAGACCCATATATTTTCCTATTACGCGCCCTTAATGAGGAAGGACTAAGTCCATCAGATGTTGAAATCGTTAACCTCCAGCATGGAGATGGAGCGGCCGCGTTATCTTCTGGTCAGGTGGATGCATGGTCAGGGTTAGATCCTCATATGGCAAGAGTTGAATTAGAAACGGATGCGAACCTTTTTTATCGCAATGCAGATTTTAATACGTATGGAACCTTAAATGTGCGTTCTGAGTTTGCGGAAAAATATCCCAAGTACGTAGAAAAAGTCATTGAGGTTTACGAAAAGGCTCGTAAATGGGCTTTAGAAAATCCAGAGGAAACAGCGGAAATTTTAGCAAAGTCCGCAAATATTGATATTGAAGTTGCTAATAAACAATTAAATGAACGAAATGATTTTTCTAATCCTGTTCCTGGTGAAATACAAATTGAGGCATTAACCGAAGCAGGTAAGGTGCTTCAAGCGCAGGAAATCATCGGAAAAGATGTTAAATTGGATCAACTGGTTCAGGAATTGATTAATCCTACGTTTGCGGAAAACGTAATTAAACAATAGGGATTGTGCCTCTTTTAAAACGGCACTTCCTCGTGATAGGAGAAGGTAAAATGAGCACAAAAGGCGGAGCGTTGACTAGACAAATTAAGGTGAAATCGAAGCGTGAGTTTGTATTATCAGGAAGTCTAAAAGTAGTTCTACTTGGGAGTATCATCCCGGCTATTTTAATCGTGGTTTGGCAATATTTAAGCCACATTGGTGTCCTTGAAGGTCATCTTATGCCGGCACCAACGGTTATCCTTGCGAAAATAATTGAATTTGCTGGAGATGGAAGTCTGTGGGGCCATATTGGGATTACGTTATATCGCATCTTTTTTGGGTTTCTCATTGGGGTAGTTGCTGCTGTTATATTTGGTTCATTGGTCGGCTATTTTAGAATTGCTGAACAGTTACTAGACCCGATGATTCAGGCTTTCCGTTCGATTCCGTCCCTTGCTTGGGTACCTCTTTTTATCTTGTGGATGGGGATTGCAGAACCATCAAAAATTACACTAATTGCGGTTGGGGTATTTTTTCCGGTTTATTTAAACATCGTGTCAGGCATACAGGGTGTTGACCGAAAGTTGATTGAAGTAGGGAAAATCTATAATTTTTCATCGTTTGAGTTAATTAGAAAGGTAATATTGCCTGCATCCCTTCCTTCTTTTCTAGTTGGAATCCGAAGTGGGCTTGGGCTAGGTTGGATGTTTGTCGTTGCAGCTGAATTAATGGGCGCTAGTCAGGGGATTGGATATTTGCTTGTTGTTGGCCAAAACTCCTATTCTCCTGAGACGGTCATTGCAAGCATCGTACTATTTGCGATTTTAGGTAAAATAACGGACTCCATTTTGAAGAAAACAGAGGAAAAAACACTTCACTGGCAGGATAGCTTTGTGAAGTAGACCCGAAAGGATGAATATAGATGCTGGCAGTTCAAAATGTCTCTAGAACCTTTTCGAATGGTACAACAGGGTTTAAAAATATTAACCTTGAAACCAAACAAGGAGAAATTGTGGGAGTACTAGGTACGAGTGGGTGTGGAAAGAGCACCTTATTACGTGTCTTATCTGGATTAGATTCGGATTATACAGGTACGGTAAAAATAAGCGGGGACATCATTAAGTCCGTTCATGAAAAGGTGGGCGTTATTTTTCAAGAATCACGTTTAATGCCATGGTTGACAGTATTAGAAAATATTTCGTTTGGTCTAAAGAATGATAGTAAGAAAAGTGAAAAAGCCCAGGAATATGTAAAGTTAGTAGGATTGCAAGGATTTGAAAATCATTATCCAAAGGATATCTCCGGTGGGATGGCACAAAGGGTATCGATTGCTCGTGCACTTATCACAGCACCTCAAGTTTTGCTATTAGATGAGCCATTTAGTGCGCTTGATGCATTTACGAAAATGCAGTTGCAAGATTTGCTGCTGACAATATGGGAGAAATACAAATCAACGATGCTCGTCGTTACTCACGATATCGATGAAGCACTTTATTTATGCGACCGAATTGTTATTTTAAAAGGGCAGCCGGGTGAAATCTATCAAACGATTCAAATTGATGATCCAAAGCCCAGATCTCGTGGTGATATAAAGTTGGCACAATTGAAGGCAGAAATATTGTCTTTACTAAGTTAAAGAAAGGAGAGAGTTGAATTGACAACCACACAATTAGGTGCGATAAGACCTTTTGAAGGTACCTATAATCTACAAAACTATGATCAAGTATACCAGGACTTTTCATGGGAGGAAGTTGAAAAGGAGTTTAGTTGGTATCAAACAGGGCAAGTCAATATGGCGTATGAATGTATTGACCGGCATGTCGACGATGGGTATGGAGACAAAGTAGCCCTTCACTACATAAATGAAGAAGAAGAACAAATTTTTTCATTTAAAGATATCAAAGAAAAATCGGACCACTTAGCGTCGGTGTTAAGAAAATATGGGGTTAAAAAGGGCGATATTGTCTTTATCTTTTTGCCGAAAAATCCAGAAATGTATATTGCGATGATTGCAGCAGTTAAAATCGGAGCCGTTGCAGGACCGCTTTTTGAAGCATTTATGGAGGATGCGGTAAGGGATCGCATTTCAGACTGTGAGGGTCGTTTTCTAATCACAGATTCGGAGTTGGTAAAAAGGGTCCCAAAACAAGAATTGCCTTCACTCGAAACCGTGTTTATTACGGAGGGACCAGAAAAGTGTAAGGAAGATGAAATCTCACTTGTAGAGGCATTAGCGGAGACGAAAAGTGAGAACAGTATTATTGAATGGTTGGAGCTTGACGATCGACTTAATATTCACTATACAAGTGGATCGACCGGGAAGCCAAAGGGAATTGTGCATGCACATCGCGCGATGATTCAACAGTACCAAACGGGAAAATGGGTCCTCGATTTGAAAGAGGATGATATTTATTGGTGTACCGCACACCCCGGCTGGGTAACAGGAACGGTGTACGGAATCTTTGCTCCTTGGCTAAATCGTGCCACAATTGTCGTTAACGGTGGCAGATTTAATGCGGATTCCTGGTATTCAACAATTGAAAAGACAGGAGTAACGGTTTGGTATAGTGCACCTACAGCATTCAGGATGTTAAAGGCAGAAGGAAATGAAGTGTTAAACAAATATGATTTACATTCTTTACGGCATATTTTAAGTGTGGGAGAGCCGTTAAATCCTGAGGTTATTACCTGGGGGATTGAAGCTTTAGGGAAAAGAATCCATGATACATGGTGGATGACGGAAACGGGCGGACAATTGATTGTCAATCTTCCATCAGAGGTCATTAAACCCGGTTCAATGGGGAGACCTTTTCCAGGTATTGAAGTTGCCATAATCGATGATGACGGAAATCCGCTTCCTAATGGTCAGGTAGGTCATCTTGGCATTAAGGCATCTTGGCCATCGATCATGAGAGAAGTTTGGAAAAATGAAGAAAAGTATCATTCATATTTTGTAAATGGTTGGTATGTATCAGGTGACTTGGCTATTTTAGATGAGGATGGCTATGTGTTTTTCCAAGGGAGAAGCGATGATATGATTAATTCCTCTGGAGAGCGAATCGGACCATTTGAGGTCGAAAGTAAGCTAATTGAGCATCAAGCGGTTGCTGAGGCTGGTGTCATCGGAAAGCCAGACCCAATAAGAGGGGAAATTGTAAAAGCCTTTATCGTTCTAAAAAACGGTTACAGCCCAACGAAAGATTTACTTGAGGATATCCGCGTGTTTGTTAAACAACATCTTGCAGCACATTCCGCTCCAAGGGAAATTGAAGTATTGGATGAACTGCCGAAAACAAAGATCAGCGGAAAAATTTTAAGAAGAGAGCTAAAAGCACGAGAAGTTTCAAAGGAAGTAGTAAGTTAAGATGTTGTAGTTATAGAGGTATATTAGAGAAAACAGCGTGAGATTATAATCACGCTGTTTTCTTTATACAAAGGAAAGATATAGGTCTGGATTAGCGATACATTCGGAATCAGCGCCATCGGATTCAGTTGGCTGAGTCAGAATCAGCCATACATTCTGACATACGGCTGCAGGTTTTAGTTGGTTGAGTCAGAATCAGCCGTATATTCGGACACAAGTCTGCCGGTTTCGGTTGGTCGAGTCCAAATCAGCTATACAATCGGACACAGGTCCATCGGATTCAGTCGTGTGAGTCAGAATCAGCCATACATTCTGACATACAGCTGCTGTTTTCAGTTGGTTGAGTCGGAATCTCCCGCATATTCGGACACAAGGCTAAAGGTTTCGGTTGTTCGAGTCCGAATCAGCTATACAATCGGACACAGGTCCATCGGATTCAGTCGTGTGAGTCTGAATCAGCTATACATTCTGACATACAGCTGCTGTTTTCAGTTGGTTGAGTCTGAATCTCCTGCATATTCGGACACAAGGCTGCCGGTTTCGGTTAGTCGAGTCCAAATCAGCTATACAATCGGACACAAGGCTAAAGGTTTCTATCGTGAGAGTCAGAATCAGCCATACATTCTGACATACAGCTGCTGTTTTCAGTTGGTTGAGTCGGAATCTCCCGCATATTCGGACACAAGGCTAAAGGTTTCGGTTGTTCGAGTCCGAATCAGCTATACAATCGGACACAGGTCCATCGGATTCAGTCGTGTGAGTCTGAATCAGCTATACATTCTGACATACAGCTGCTGTTTTCAGTTGGTTGAGTCTGAATCTCCTGCATATTCGGACACAAGGCTGCCGGTTTCGGTTAGTCGAGTCCAAATCAGCTATACAATCGGACACAAGGCTAAAGGTTTCTATCGTGAGAGTCAGAATCAGCCATACATTCTGACATACAGCTGCTGTTTTCAGTTGGTTGAGTCGGAATCTCCCGCATATTCGGACACAAGGCTAAAGGTTTCTATAATGAGATTCAGAATCAGCCGTACATTCTGACACAGGGCCACCGGTTTCAGTTGGTCGAGTCCGAATCAGCTATACATTTGGACACAAGGCCACTGGTTTCGTCATTGAGAGTCCGAATCAGTTATACATTCGGATACAAGCCCATCGGATTCAGTTGTGTGAGTCTGAATCAGCCATACATTCTGACATACAGCTGCAGGTTTCAGTTGGTTGAGTCCAAATCAGCTATACATAAGGACACAAGTCTGCCGGTTTCGGTCGTTCGAGTCCGAATCCCCCGTACATTTTGACACAAGGCCATCGGATTCAGTCGTGAGAGTCAGAATCAGCCGTACATTCTGACACAGGGCCACCGGTTTCAGTTGGCCGAGTCCGAATCAGCTATACATTTGGACACAAGGCCATCGGATTCAGTCGTGTGAGTCAGAATCAGCCATACATTCTGACATACAGCTGCTGTTTTCAGTTGGTTGAGTCGGAATCTCCTGCATATTCGGACACAAGTCTGCCGGTTTCGGTTAGTCGAGTCCGAATCAGCTATACAATCGGACACAAGGCTAAAGGTTTCTATCGTGAGAGTCCGAATCAGCTATACAATCGGACACAAGGCTAAAGGTTTCGGTCGTTCGAGTCCGAATCCCCCGTACATTTTGACACAAGGCCATCGGATTCAGTAGGTCGAGTCCGAATCCCCCCGTACATTCGGACATAAGGCCGCCGATTTCGGAGTTGAGAGCCGGAATTCCCCATACATTTAGACTCAAGGCCACCGGTTTCAGCCATCCGAGTACGAAATCCCAGTTGATTACGACCCACAAGAGGTTATAACAGTCATCCGAGCCCGAAACACTCCACCATTCGAACACACCGAGTACTTTTATATGAGCTATAAGTCCAAATCGCATTTTATCCAAAAAGTAGTGTAAAAGAAAATGTCATTTTACCCTTCAGATCTTACGCTTTCCTAAACGATAACAGGCAAACAAAGGTAGAAACATTTTTTGTGAAAAAAGTTTGATATCGCACAAGGTGACCACATAAATGTTATAATTTGTGAAAAAGGGCGGTGGGTAAATTGTGTTTAATTTTGTTTGCCTATCAGGCGCATCCGGTTTATAAATTAATTGTTGCGGCTAACCGAGATGAGTTTTTTCAACGGCCAACGGCTCCGATTCATTTTTGGGAGGATGAGCCTACCCTGTTGGCTGGAAGAGATCTTGAAAAAATGGGAACCTGGATGGGAGTCACCAAAACCGGGCGTTTCGCAGCCATCACGAATTATCGAGATCCAAGTGAAATCTCAATAGGAAAACATTCTAGAGGAGCAATTGTAAAAGAGGCTCTTATCTATAAAGGCGATATTGCTGAGTATATGAAGCAATTGGAAGAGACGAACTCCCAGTATCCCGGTTACAATCTTTTAGCAGGTGACCCACAGCATTTATATTATTACTCAAATGTCGGAAAAAGTTTGGAAAAGGTACAACCAGGTATCCACGGGCTTAGCAACCATCTGCTTGATACAAATTGGCCGAAAGTACAAAAGGGGAAAGAGGAACTTTCAAAGATTATTATGGGAGAAGATTTAGTGGAAAATCTATTCCAGCTCCTTCAGAACACAGACCGGCCAAACGACAACCTTCTACCCAAAACTGGGGTGTCCCTTGAATGGGAACGGATTCTTTCTTCATTATTTATTCAAACAAATGGGTATGGGACAAGAAGTTCAACCGTATTATTAATGTCGGATACAGAAATTCAATACGTTGAGCGGGTTCACGCTAGTACGGGACAGAGCGACTGAGAATTTAGCTTTCCGATTAAGTCCTAACAAAGTTCATTTAGCCAATCGTATATAATAGAACAAAGATGATAAATCTATTAAAAATAAAGAATGGGGAAAAGAGTCGAAAAATGGGTACAGAGTACGAAATCATATATATTGTACTCTATTTTTTGTTTCTTTTTTTCATTTATGTTGTCTAGTTCAGGCGCCATCGGCTCTCTGGTCTAGCCAATCGCTTCGGAAGGTAAAAAGCACCTTCTTTTCAGCGCTCGTCTTATGCTTGTCGCCTAAGGCTGAGCGCCTTAAACATTTCAATTGTTACAGCTCGATAACAAGCGGGATAAAGGTGTTTTTCATCTTGAAAGACCCATTATTCTGTGTCAATATGGAGAATGGGATAATTGTCGAAAAAACTTATTCAAACAATTTTTGCTAATAAAATGTAATGTGATATAGATACTAGGGAGATCGATATTAAATGAATACTAATAAAGCAGTCATTTTAGGTTGCAATTACTATATAGGGTTAAGCACAATAAGGTGTTTAGGCAGACAAGGCATACATACGGTTGCTGTCGATTATTCATACGAAAATACGTATGGTGCAGATTCAAAATATTGTACGGAGCATATTATTGCACCGCATTACAGAAAAGATACAGAAGGCTTTATTTCCTTTTTAAAAGAATATGCAAGAAAGCAAACAGCAAAGCCTGTTCTTATTCCTTGTCATGACAACTATGTGGAGGTCATTGACCAATATTTAAATGAATTAAAAGAGTATTATCTAATCCCGCAAACGGAGCAGGGTCTTTATACGAAAACTATGGATAAACAACTCCTTCATCAGTTAGCGACTGAACATGGAATGCTTGTCCCTGAGACAGTTCGTGTAAATGAAGAAAATTTCTATGAAAAAATTGAGGAGACGTTAAAATATCCTTGCGTGGTGAAGCCAACCGATTCACCAACTTTTGTTTCAATTTTTCGTAAAAAGTTATTTATCGTCAACAATCGCGAGGAGTTAGACGAAGCGCTCAAAAAGGCAAAAGAAGCAAAACAAGAGGTAATTGTTCAGCGAATCATTCCAGGATTTGATGATCATATGTATACCTTTGATGCATATTTAAATCAGGACGCGAAGGTTACTCATTGGGTGACTGCTCAAAAGTTTCGCCAATATCCGATCAATTTTGGGGCTTCTGTGTATACGGGGCAACGCTATGTTCCTGAACTCTTTGAAATAGGCTCACGCTTTTTAGAAGCGATTGGCTATAAAGGGTTTGTAGAAATTGAGTTTAAAAAGGATGCCGAAACTGGACAATATTATTTAATTGAATTAAATGTGAGGATTACCAATTTTAATGTGTTATTAAATAAGGTTGGTTTTAACTTCCCGTATATTACATATCGAGAGCTTACGGGTAATCCACTTCCTCCAAAGGGCCTTAAGCATGATACGAATCAAGTATTTTGGTATGCCTATGAGGATTTTTATGCCGTGAAGGGCTATTTAAAAACAGGTCAGCTTTCACTTGGCGAGGTCATTCGTTCTTATTTTAAACCAAAGGCCTACGCAATTTGGGACTGGAATGATCCAAAACCGTTTTTCTCATTTGTAAAAATGATTTCGGGGAAGAAACGTAAATAATGTTGTTACCCGCACTTCCAAAACATCATCTAAAAGAAACGTTAAGAAAAGAGGGAACAAAATGGTTAAATTACATGAGCTTCTAACAGCAATTGAGGTTCAAAAAACCATTGATAATAAGGATATTGAAATTAGTGGGCTATCATATCATTCTGGAAAGGTGAAGGACGGACATCTTTTCGTATGTATAAAAGGCTATAAAACGGATGGCCATAAATACCTATCGCAGGCAATTTCAAATGGTGCAGTGGCTTGTGTTGTTGAGGATGTGCAAGGAGGATTAGAGATTCCTCAAATCGTGGTAAAAAACAGCCGTATTGCATTAGCGCGACTTGCAGCTGAATTTTATGGGAAGCCATCTGAAAAAATGAATATGATTGGGATTACAGCTACGAACGGGAAAACCACAACTTCGTTTATGACGAATGCAATTCTAGAGGAAGAAGGTTACAGGACAGGTCTTATTGGTACAGTATCTGTTAAGATTGATGATTTTGCGATTCCTTCTGAACTAACAACACCTGAATCCCTTGATTTACAGTTCTATTTGGGTCAAATGGTAGATAAAGATGTATCCCATGTGACGATGGAGGTTTCATCAAACGCATTAGAAACACATCGTGTTGAAGCGGTAGATTATGATATTGTCACTTTAAATAATATCAGTCGTGAGCATATTGATTCCCACGGCTCGTTTGAAAAATACTTTGAAGTGAAATCAGGTTTAATCCGCCACGCAAGTGAAAAGAGCTTTGCCATTTTAAATCTGGATGATGAGTATTCGACTTCCTTAATTGATCAAACGAAGGCACAGGTCATCACATTTGGCTTAGACAGCAAAGAGGGGCATATTGCTTGCAAAAATTTGGATTTGACCACGGGTAGAGCGAAGTTTACAATTGAGATTTTAAAGCCTTTCTCTCGCTATGAAAACAAGATTGAGCCAGGCGAATTCGAGATTGAACTCTCAGTTCCTGGTTTGCACTCTGTGTATAATGCGATGGTGGCTATTACAATTGGTCTTCTTTGCGGAGTGCCGGTATCCTCCATTCAAAAGGGATTAAAAAACTTTGGTGGAGTGGAACGTCGCTTTGAGTTTATTTTTGAAGATGACATTAAAATCATCGATGACCACTTTGCGAATGCTGGGAATATTGATGTGACCCTTCAAACATTGAAATATATGGAATATAAGGACTTGCATTTAGTCTATGCGATTCGTGGCGAGCGAGGTCCGACGGTTAACCGTGAAAATGCAGAGGCGATCGTCAAGTGGGCAAAAACGTTAGGTTTCAATGAAATTATTGCGACAAAGAGTGTCTCCCATGTCACTTCAAAGGACTATGTAACAGATGAAGAAACAGCTGTGTTCAAGGAAGTCATGGCAGAAGCGGGAGTTCAGGTTTCTCTATATGATGAGCTGGATGACGCTATTGCACAAGCCTTAACTCATGCCCAGCCGGGGGATGTTGTTATCCTTGCAGGTGCACAAGGCATGGACTACGGTGCAGGTGTTGCTCTACAGCAAATTGCAAAAATGAGACCTAATGTATCACGTGAGAAATTATTCTTCCCATTACGCAACCGTGTGGCTGGACTAACAAAGGAACAACGCCAAATGTTAGGACGCAGTGACGGGTAAAACAACAGGAAAGCGAACTGTAAAAATCTAAGATGTAAAGGTGATTAAACTATGTGTGGCTTCGTTGGTTTTGCTGATTCAAAGCTTGAAATAGATAAAGTACAAGTAATAAATGAAATGATGGATACAATAATTCATAGAGGTCCAGATAGTGGGAATCACTATTCGGACGAACATGCAACATTAGGCTTTCGTCGCCTAAGTATCATTGACTTATCCGAAGAAGGAAGTCAGCCAATGTTCAATGAAGACGGGAGCTGCGTTTTAGTCTTCAATGGCGAAATCTACAACTATCAAGAACTTCGTGAGGACCTAATCCAAAAAGGCCATATTTTCAAATGTGACGCAGATAGCGAAGTCGTTATCCATGCTTATGAGGAATATGGAGTAGACCTTTTACAAAAAGTACGCGGGATGTTTGCATTTGCCATTTGGGATAAAAACAATGAATCCATGTTTTTAGCGCGTGACTTCTTTGGAATTAAGCCTTTATACTATACACAAAATACAACAGACAACTCACTTATTTTCGGCTCTGAAATCAAAGCATTTTTAAAGCAGCCAGCATTTAAGAAAGAGTTAAATAAAGACGCGTTAAAACCATATTTAACTTTCCAATATTCAGTGCTTGATGAGACTTTCTTCAAAGGTGTCTATAAATTAAAGCCTGGTCACTACATGATTTATAAAAAAGGAAATCTTGAAATTAAGCCATATTGGGACGTTAATTTTGATGCAGATAATAAAGGTCTTGACCACTATATAGAAGAAATTAATAACACATTAAAAGAATCGGTTAACTATCACAAAATCAGTGATGTAAAAGTTGGTTCTTTCTTATCCGGCGGGGTTGACTCTAGTTATATCACGGCGTTATTAATGCCAAACAAAACATTTTCTGTTGGATTCCAGGATTATGAAGGAATCTTCAATGAAACCAATTTGGCTAAGGATTTATCCGACATACTTGAAATAGAGAACTATAAAGAACTGATGACGGCAGATCAGGCATTTGAAATGCTACCTACAATCCAGTATCACATGGATGAACCGCAATCAAATTTATCCTCTGTTCCGTTATACTTTTTATCAAAATTAGCAAGTGAGCATGTAACAGTAGTCCTTTCTGGTGAAGGGGCAGATGAGATTTTCGGAGGCTATGTCTGGTACCAGAAGTCTGCGAAGCTAGAAAAATACGAAAAGATTCCATTTGGAATTCGTCGTGCGATATCCGCAATAAGTGGTGCGCTTCCGAAAAATACAATCACAAACTTCCTTGTAAAAGGTGGACAACCTGTTGAGGAAAAGTTCATCGGCCAAGCAAAAGTATTCGAGGAAGAAGATGCTCGTAAAGTCTTAAAAGAGGAATATCAAACGGGCCCGTCTATTCAAAGTATTACGAAAAAAGTGTATGATGATGTAAAGGGAAAAGACGATGTCACTAAAATGCAGTATCTTGACCTCAAACTTTGGTTACCAGGGGATATTCTTTTAAAAGCAGACAAAATGAGTATGGCCCACTCGATTGAATTACGGGTTCCGTTCTTAGATAAAGAAGTGATGTCAATGGCGTCACATATCCCAAGTAATTTGCGTGTGAATCAAATCGATACAAAATATGCTCTTCGTGCAGCATCGAAAAAGGTGTTACCAGAAGAATGGTCGAATCGAGAAAAAGTTGGATTCCCAGTTCCAATGAGACATTGGCTTCGTGAAGAGAAATACTACAACATTGTAAAAGAAATGTTTGAATCCGATATCGCGAAAGAATTCTTCCATACAGAAGAACTCGTTAAATATCTTGATGACCATTTCCACGGAAGACATAACTACGCAAGATACATCTATACGGTCTATGTATTCCTTGTATGGTACAAGAAATTCTTTATTGAGTTATAAAGTTTGTTTTCTTCACATATATATGGTTTCTAGTAATTGTCTAAAGATTGTCTTACAGAGTAAAGGGGCAGATAGAAGTGAAAAAAATAGTAAGAGGACTATTATTTTTGAATTTCGTTTGTGTCATTTATTTATTGCTGAATGTTGAAACAGTTAAAGGCATTGCTAGAAATCTGATTTCAGGGGCAGACGGGATTACATCTGGGCTCACAATTGTGTACGCTCAGGAAAATAACCCATATCGGGAAGTATCAAACGGTAAAGTAGAAGTATTCATACCAGTCGAAAAAGTTCTACAATTACCGGAGCTTCCAAACGGCTGTGAAATTACATCACTTACTTCCGTGTTGAATTTTTACGGCTATAAGGTTTCAAAAGTGGATATGGCTGATAATTATTTACCGAAGGAGCCTTTTACAACAATCAACAATGTTTTATACGGACCAGATCCAAATAAGGCATATGCAGGAAACCCAAGGGAATGGAGCGGATTCTTCTCTTATGCGCCTCCAATTATACAAGCAGCGAATGCATATTTAGGAAAAGAAGGTGCTCAATTAGAACCTGTTGACCTGACTGGAAGCACTCGTGAGGAAATCATAATGGAGCTTGAAGAGGGGAACCCTGTGGTAGTTTGGGTAACTCTAGACTTAAGTAAGAAAAAGGTCAATTATTCTTGGAATATTCGTGACTCAAAAACAAAGTTTAATGCTCCTACTAACCTACATGCCGTGGTTTTAAATGGTTATATAGGTGATAAGGTGCATGTCATGAATCCATTGCAAGGGCAAGTCACATACGATGCAGATGCGTTTTTTGCGAGCTATGTTGACTTAGGGAGTCATGCAATGACGGTTAAATAAAATATATGTTTCAAAAAGGAGGATGAAAATGACCGGGCCGACAAAAATGCCACGTCCTGCGTCATATTCACCTCACTTTTTAAACAACCTCTTAAATGAAACTAGGTGTTTAAACATGGAACAAAAAAAATTAGGTGTTATCGGTGGCATGGGTCCGAAGGCTACTTCTGTTTTTTTTGACAAAATTGTTAATCAAACAGAGGCACATAAGGACCAGGACCATCTAAATATGATTATTCTAAATCATGCTACCCTTCCAGACCGAACAAATGCAATCCTTACAAACACAGGCGAGACATTCTTAGATGCTGTAAAAGATGATTTCAAGTTGCTAGAAGCTGCGGGCGTTGCTAATATTGCAATCCCTTGTAACACATCTCATTATTTTTACGATGAGCTTCAGAAGCTGACGAATATCCCTATCATCAACATGGTCGAAGAAACAATTAAAGAAATTCATCATCGGCATGGTGAAGGAACAAAGGTCGGAATTCTTGCAACAAACGGTACGATTCGCAGCGGAATCTATGCAGATGTTTGTAAGAAATATAATCTTGTGCTCTTAGCCCCAAATGATAGCTTACAAGAAAAGGTCATGGATATTATATATAACAATGTAAAAAGTGATCTCGATGTTGATTCTAGTGAACTTGAGCAGCTAATCAGGCATCTTGTTGAAAAAGAGCATTGTAAAATTGTAATATTGGCTTGTACAGAATTGTCCTGTATTAAATTAAGTGATGAGGCTGTTAAAAGCAGCATTGATGCGATGAATGTACTTGTTGAAAGATCAATTTTACGTTCAGGCAAGCGTCTGAAATAAGATTATTACACCAAGAAATGATAATGAACCAGTTAGATCAAACTGGAAATTAAACTCACCTTAAAAGGGTGAGTTTTTTTATAGTATAATTCAAAATGCTTGTCGAATTTTTTTGGATTCATCGTTCCTATAGTTTGTCGAATAATTTTTGGGAAACCCAGTATTTTCAAGTGTTTATGAAATATAATTGTAATATTACTTTGGCGTTTTATTACAATTTTTTATGTTATAATACAAAACGTGAGAATATATAGCAAAATATGATACTTATGGTGAAAAATGAAGATTTTTCATCTTTTTATAGGTTGCTAGTTTGGTAGAAGGAGATGTGCCGGTTGAAAAGAAAACTTCTTATGATTGGAATGGGTATATCAATAGGACTTGGAAGTTTATTGACATCTATGCCTAATACTGTATTAGCGATTCAAAAGAATGAAGAGCTAGAAAATGAAAAGAAGGAAGTTCTGGATAAAAAGACAGAAGTAGAGTCTGAAATCTCCCAAAAGAAGGGAGCTCTAAATGAAGTCAAACAACAACAGGTTAGTGTCGAGCAGGAGATTAAAAGGCTTGATTTGGCTGTAAGTGAAACAAGAGGTAAAATTGAGAGCATCAAAGCAAAGATTCAGGAAACGAAAGAAGAAATTGCGCGTCTTGAGGCGGAAATGAAAGTGCTCGAGGAACGTATTCAAAAACGGGACGAGCTTATCAAGGAGCGGATGCGTAGCCTTCAACAAAGTGGTGGAGTTGTTAGTTATGTAGATGTGTTACTCGGTGCAAAAAGCTTTAATGATTTTATCAACCGGGTAAGTGCGGTATCTACATTTGTACATGCTGATCGCGAAATTATGAAAGAACATGAAGCGGATATTAAATTACTTGAGGAAAATAAAGCAGAGGTAAAGACCTTACTTGCACAGCAGGAAGACCAATTAAAAGAACTTGATCGGTTAGAGGTTCAGCTCCAATCACAAATTCAAGAACAAAATAAAGTTATGAAGCAATTAGAGGCCCAAGAACAGAAAATGCATAAAGAGCTCCATGCGCTAGAGGATGTTGGAGAATTATTAGCTGCGCAGGAAAAGGCAATTCAAATGGAAATTAATGCGTGGAACCAAAGGCAAAAGGAACTTGAAGAGCAACGAAGAAAAGCTGAAGAAGAACGGAAAAAAGCTGAAGAGGAACGGAAAAAGGCCGAAGAGGCTGGTACTACACCGCCACCACTACCACCAGCACCGCCACCTGTTGTGAACAATAGTGGGTTTATTAAACCAACGACAGGCCGAGTTACATCCGAATTTGGAATGCGCTGGGGAAGTATGCACTTTGGGATTGATATCGGAAAAGGTGGACGACCAGGAAATATTCCAATTTATGCGGCTGCAGGCGGTACGGTTACGCGCTCACGCCTTGAAAATAGCTACGGCAATGTCATCATGATCACCCACTATATCAATGGACGTCAAATGACCACCGTATATGCGCACTTACAGGAACGTTTCGTTGGTCAATACGACCGAGTGGAACAAGGCGATTTGATCGGCTATATGGGGACTACAGGTGACTCGACCGGTCCGCATCTTCATTTTGAAATTTATAACGGACCATATAGTCCAACACAATACAGTGGCGGACACTCAAACGCAGTGAACCCACGTCAATATGTTTCCTTTTAAGGATAACGCGCCCGACCGAAGATGGTCGGGCGTTTTTGTTATGGGAATTAAGACGTCACTGTTTTCAAGAAAAAAACAAAAACCCACATCACATGTGGGTTTAACCAAACAGCTTATAAAGTTTTTGCCTTCTTTTTTAAGCCCTCAAAATCGAGGATATGGATATCCCTTTGTCCATTTACCTCAATAAGGTTTTCAGAAATGAATTTTACAAACTTCCGGCTAATGGTTTCAGGTGTTGTGCCAATGAGAGACGCTAGAATCTTTTTAGTAATAGGGAGCTTAAAGCGGCCATCCTTAGAGCGAACCCTGTCATTGAACAAGAGGAGAACACTTGCTAATCGTTGTTCAACCTCCATTAGGCTCAGTAAGCTCATCCACTCGTCGGCTTGATAAATCCGCTCATTTAATGCCCGCATGAAGCGGAGAGCCATTTTGTGATTTCGCTCTAACGTATTAACAAAATCCTGTTTTTGAATCGTATAAATAACAGTATCGTTGATAGCTACTGCATTTGCATAATGATTTTCTGATTGAAGCATCACGGACTGGCCGAAAAAATCATCAGGGAATAAGAGACGAACGATTTGTTCTTTTCCGTCCTCAGCCACTTTTGTAATTTTAATGATCCCCTCACCGATAATATAGAGGGTATCGGAAGGGTCACCTTCTCTAAAAATCACTTCCCCTTTTCGATAATCGCGAATTTGCGTGACCTTTTGTAAAAGGTTCATTTCTTGCTCATTTAAACCATGAAAAATAGGTACCTGTCGAATAGAGCTTGGATCATGTGGACTGCTAATCATACAGAACACTTTTTCTCCTTTCAAATGCCCATAAAATGCGGACTCTTGTTGTACTATAGTTTACCTACCTTGCCGAAGTCTAAACGACTTATCGTTTCGAAAGTGTAAGAGTATGACTTACTTTTTTCGGTCCCTTTACTTCAAGAGGATTGATGTACTACAATAGAGTTTCACTTTATGTTATTCCAAAACTTATTATTTTAAAAAAATTACTTGTAAAACTTGATTTATATCAAGGAAACTTTCTGTTTTCGACTATAAGATAAGAATAACATATTTATTATGAATTATGACGATATAATGACACTATTTTGCCTGTTTTTTCAGCTTTTTTCAGGGGCTTTCCAATGTAAGCATTTTACTAGAAATCTGTGGAAAATGGGGTATAGTAAGTGTAGATGTCATATTTCTATAAAATACAAATTTTGTCTATTAAGTATTACAAGTGCAAGTTTAAAAAGGAGGATGAAGAGGACCAAGAAGTTCAAGGCAGTGCAGCTTTGAGTACCGGAACGAGGCAACTGCTTGAGTTTACTTCCTTGCAGCCTTGCGCTGAGGAATTAACTTCCTAGAATAAACTAGAAGACGCAAGCGCATAACCTCGTTGTTCATGATTTTTTCCGGGTCAAAGACCGCAGAAATTCGAAGTGTCATATTCACCGCACTTTTTAAACATCTATTACAAGTATTTACTGTGAATGTAATATGGAGGCTAAACACAAATGGATAATCAACAAAGGAAAAATGTGTGGGAGTCATTCTATGGCCCGAACATGGGTTATGTCTTTGACATGTATGAAAATTACAAGAATGATCCAAGTTCAGTAGACCCTTCCGTGAAAGCGCTTTTTGAAGAACTTGGGCCACCACCAGCAGATGAGCAAGCAGCAACAGCAGAGCTAGTAAGTGGGGGTATCTCACCGAAGACAATCAAGACGATCACATCTGGAGGTAAATTAATTAAGAGCATTCGTGCGTACGGCCATATAGCGGCAGATATTTACCCAATTCGCACTAGACCAATGCCAGACACCAGCTTTTTAGAGCCTGGTTACTATAATCTTACAAAAGAAGATTTAATGGATATCCCGGCGACATATATTTGGGAGGAAGCACCTCCTTCCGTTCAAACCGGTTGGGATGCGTATAAGCATTTAAAATCTGTTTATACACAATCAATTGCTTATGAATTTGGACATGTTGATTCCGAAGATGAAAGACAATGGTTAAGACAACAAGTCGAAATCAATGGAATTAATTTAAAGCTAACTGCAGATGAAAAGAAACAATTGGCAGAGCGCCTAATGAATGTCGATGGCTTTGAAAAATTCTTACACAAAACATTCGTTGGTCAAAAACGATTCTCAATCGAAGGATTAGACATGCTCGTTCCAATGCTTGAGCGTTTAATTCAAGAAGGAAATAGTGATGGTACCGACAATATTATGATCGGTATGGCTCACCGTGGCCGTTTGAATGTGCTTGCACATGTTTTGCATAAGCCATACGAACTCATTTTCTCTGAATTCCACCATGCACCAAACAAAGATTTAATCCCATCAGAAGGTTCTAGAGGGATTAACTATGGTTGGTCTGGTGATGTGAAATATCACTTAGGTGCTGACCATGCTGTTAAAGGTCCTAAAGAGCACGTAACTCGTATTAATCTTGCAAACAACCCAAGTCACTTGGAGTTTGTAAACCCTGTAGTGTTAGGGATTACTAGAGCGGCTCAGGACAATACAAGTAAAGCTGGTTATCCTGTTCAGGATAAGCAAAGTGCAATAAGTGTACTAATTCATGGTGACGCAGCATTCCCTGGTGAAGGAGTAGTAGCTGAAACTTTAAACTTAAGTAGATTGAAAGGCTACGAAACTGGGGGAACCGTTCATATAATTGCAAACAATATGGTTGGTTTTACAACAAATAATACAGACTCACGTTCAACCCGTTTTGCGAGTGACCTTGCGAAGGGTTATGAAATTCCAATCTTACGTGTAAATGCAGATGATCCTGAAGCTTGTCTTGCAGCTATTCACTTTTCATATCAGTATCGTAAGCGTTTTGAAAAGGATATCTTAATTGATTTAGTTGGATACAGACGATTTGGTCACAATGAAATGGATGACCCGAGCGTAACACAACCATTATTGTACAAGAAGGTTGCAAATCACCCTGTTATTGCAGATAAGTACGGAAATCAGCTTGTTGCTGAAAATGTCATAACAACAGAAGAACTAACTAAAAAACGTGAGGAATTCATGCAAAGTTTACAATCTATTTTTGATGACTTTGTGGAAAATGAAGAGCGCGTGAAACCGAAGAAGCCAAAAGCATTGTCTGCTATTCCAGAATTTGATACAACAGTTCCTGCTGACCTATTAAGGAGTATCAACAGAGGACTATTACAATGGCCTCAATCACTAACAGTTTATCCGAAGCTTGAACGTATTTTAAAGCGCCGTGAAACAGCTTTAGATGAAGAAAACAAAGTAGATTGGGCATTAGCTGAAACACTTGCATTCGGAACGGTTCTTGCAGAAGGAAAAACAGTTCGTTTAACAGGCCAGGATAGTGAAAGAGGAACATTCGCTCATCGTCATGTTGCTCTAAATGACTATGAAACAAATGAAAAATATATCCCATTGCACAATATTCAAGAGGCGAAGGCATCATTCTCCATCTATAACAGTCCATTGTCTGAAACGGCTGTTTTAGGATTTGAATATGGTTATAGTGTTCAAGATGAAAATGCACTTGTCCTTTGGGAAGCGCAATTTGGGGACTTTGTGAACGTGGCACAGCCAATTATTGACCAATTCATTTCTTCAGGTCATGCAAAATGGGGTCAAAAATCAGGTCTTGTCATGCTTTTACCACATGGATATGAAGGACAAGGTCCTGAGCACTCAAGTGGAAGAGTGGAACGTTTCTTAAATGCAGCTGGGGAATATAACTGGATTGTTGCGAACGTAACAAGCGCTTCTCAATACTTCCATTTATTAAGAAGACAATCATTGCTTACTTCAACTGATGAAGCAAGACCATTGATTGTGATGACTCCTAAGAGCCTTCTTCGTCACCCACAAACAGCGTCATCACTAGATGATCTAACGAATGGAAGCTTTAAGCCACTGCTTGAACAACCAGGAATGGGAACGAACAAAGAGAAAGTAACTCGCCTAATCTTATGTACGGGTAAAGTAGCGATTGATTTAGCAACAGAAGCTGCGAATTTACCGGCAGAAACGGCAGATACTCTGCATATTGCAAGGGTGGAGCAAATGTATCCATTCCCTAAAAAAGAGCTAGAAGAACTAGTTAGCCAGTATCCGAACCTACAAGAGGTTGTTTGGGTTCAAGAAGAACCGAAAAACATGGGCGCATGGCCAGCTCTACAATCGGTATTAATGGATATATTATCTGATGAAATTAAACTAGATTATATTGGTAGACCGAAGCGTTCAAGTCCTGCTACGGGTGACCCAGATATTCACAAACAAGAACAAGCGTGGATTATGCAAGATGCATTGCTTACAGACAAAGGAGGGAATCAGCAATGATCGAAATTAAAGTACCAGAATTAGCTGAGTCCATTACAGAAGGAACAATTGTTGAATGGTTAAAAAAAGAAGGCGAACTCGTGAATAAAGGTGAGTCAATCGCTGAACTTGAAACAGATAAAGTAAACGTTGAAATCAACAGTGAACATACAGGTGTTATTAAGGAATTCTTATTCCAACCAGGTGATAATGTAGAAGTTGGTCAAGTGATTGCAAAGCTTGATGAAAATGGTTCAGAATCAAGCGCACCAGCACCTGCTGAAGAACCTAAAGCTGAGGCAGCACCACAAGCTGAAGAAGCAAAATCAGAACCAGTTGCAGAAGCATCTACTGAAGAAAAAGGCAAGCCGGCAATTGCATCACCTGCAGCGAGAAAAAGAGCAAGAGAACTTGGCATTGACTTAAATGAAGTACCATATAAAGATCCACTAGGACGCGTTCGTGTTGAAGGTGTTGAGGCTTATAAACAAGCTCAAACAGCACCAGCAACTCCAGCACCAGCTGCAAAACAACCTGCAGCAGCACAAGTGGTAAATGACGATCCACGTGTAGAACGCATTAAAATGTCTAGACGTCGTCAAACAATTGCAAAACGTCTTGTTGAAGCACAACACACAGCAGCAATGCTAACAACATTTAATGAAGTTGATATGACTGCTGTTATGGACGTAAGAAATCGCCGTAAAGACGCTTTCTTCAAAAAGCATGGTGTAAAACTTGGTTTCATGTCATTCTTTACAAAGGCGGTTATTGGAGCTTTAAAGGCATATCCATATGTAAATGCTGAAATTCAAGGAAATGAAATCCTTCTTAAGAATTTCTATGACATCGGTGTTGCCGTATCTACAGATGAAGGCTTAGTTGTACCAGTTGTACGTAATGCAGATACATTAAGCTTTGCAGGAATTGAGTCCGAAATCGGCCGCTTAGCTGAAAAAGCAAGAAACAACCAATTAGGTTTAGGCGACCTTCAAGGTGGAACTTTCACAATTACTAATGGTGGAACATTCGGTTCTCTAAACTCAACACCTATTATTAACGCACCACAGGTTGGTATTTTAGGAATGCACAAGATCCAAAGACGTCCTGTAGTAGTTGATAAAAATGATACAGTTGAAGTACGTCCAATGATGTATGTGGCATTATCTTATGACCACAGAATCATCGATGGTAGAGACGCTGTAGGATTCCTAGTAAAAGTAAAAGAACTATTAGAAGATCCAGAAGACCTACTATTAGAAGGTTGATTGTAAGAAAAGCGCAAGCGATTTGAAAGTGGAACATCGACTAACTACTGCCACGTCCTGTGGCAAACGTCGATGTCAGCACTTCCTGTGCAAGTCTGACAAGCATAAGAGAAGCCGGCGAGAAGGATGCCTTCTATCCTTCTTGACGGATAGGCTAGACTTTGAGAGGGGCTAGGCTCTGGAGCTAGACATAGAATGAGAAGGCACATGCTCTCACAATAGAGCATGTGCCTTTTATGTTTGTTGTTTATGTGTATGAAAAAAAGCTGCTTCCTAAAGAGGAAACAGCTTTTGAATGACTTATTAAATTACACCGTGAGCAATCATTGCGTCAGCTACTTTTAGGAAGCCGGCGATGTTAGCTCCATATACAAGGTTTCCAGGATGGCCATATTCTTCAGCAGCATCCATGCTGTTGCGATAAATTGAAGCCATGATGTCCTGAAGCTTGCTGTCGACTTCTTCAAATGACCATGAAAGTCTCATGCTGTTTTGTGACATTTCAAGTGCAGAAACGGCAACACCACCCGCATTAACTGCTTTCGCTGGCCCGAATAGGACATTGCTTTCAATAAATAAATCAATTGCTTCTAAAGTAGAAGGCATGTTTGCACCCTCACCAATTGCCTTTACACCATTTGAAATAAGTGTTTGAGCTGATTCACAGTCAATTTCATTTTGAGTTGCACAAGGTAATGCAATATCACAAGGAATTGACCAGATACCTGAGCAGCCTTCAATATATTCTGCCTCTGGGTGTTCTAATACATATTCTTTAATACGTTTACGTTCAACTTCTTTGATACGTTTGATAGTTTCAAGGTCTAACCCATTTTCATCATAGATATAGCCGTTTGAATCACTACATGCAACTACTTTTGCACCAAGCTGTTGAGCTTTTTCAATCGCATAAATAGAAACATTCCCGGAACCTGAAACGACAACTGTGCTTCCTTCAAAAGAAAGGCCTTGTTCCTTCAGCATTTCCTCAACAAAGTAGACTGTACCATAGCCTGTTGCTTCTGTGCGAACCAAGCTTCCTCCATAACCAAGGCCTTTGCCAGTAAGAACGCCTGCTTCAAAGCTACCTTGAAGTCTTTTGTATTGTCCAAACATGTAGCCGACTTCTCTTGCTCCAACGCCGATATCTCCAGCTGGTACATCGATATCAGGGCCAATATGTCTAGCTAATTCTGTCATAAAGCTTTGGGTAAATCGCATAACCTCGTTGTCTGATTTTCCTTTCGGATCAAAATCAGATCCACCCTTACCCCCACCGATTGGAAGACCGGTTAAAGAGTTTTTAAGGATTTGTTCAAAACCTAGGAACTTAATAATACTTGAGTTAACGGAAGGGTGGAAACGCAAACCACCTTTATAAGGGCCAAGTGCACTGTTAAACTGAACACGATAGCCACGATTTACATGGATTTGGCCTTGGTCATCAACCCAAGGTACTCGGAATGTAATCATTCTTTCCGGTTCAACGAGTCTTTCCAAAATCGCGTGTTTCATGTATTTTGGATTTTTAGCAAACACAGGTACAAGAGAAAGGAAAATTTCTTTCACTGCTTGGTGGAACTCTGGTTCATGAGGATTTCTCTTCTTAACCTCCTCATATACTTTGTTCATATAATCGGTTGCTTGTTTTAACTCTGGTACAGGAATAGACTTTTCGATCATAGCCATCGTGTACATTCACCCTTTCTTTGCTATATATTTTAGGGGATGTTCAGAAAGTCAGATGAAAATGACGCATCGAATTTCTGCTGCGTACATTGCTCTAAGAACACGGTGAATTAACTAGATAATGCGCTTGCGTCTACTAGTTTATTCACGAGGTCAATTCCTCAGCGCAAGGCTGCTTGGGAGATAACTCAAGTAGTTGCCTCGATCCGGTACTCAAAGCTGCGCAGCCTTGAAATTCTTGTCCTTTTAATCCTCTTTTTTGAACTCCCTTTTTAGTCAAAAAAAATAAAACCGACGTTTTATCTGTAAATTCTTGATATTTACTATTTTATAATGAATAATTAATCTAAACAATATTAATAAAAGATATAAGCAATGCCGTAATGAGATGGATTAAGGAGGACACCTTGTGGAACTTAGACAGTTAACTTATTTTATTGAGGTTGCAAAACGAGAACATGTAACGGAAGCGGCGAATTCAATGCATATTGCTCAATCGGCAGTTAGCAGGCAATTGTTCAACCTTGAATCCGAATTAGGTGTAGACTTGTTTATTCGAGATGGACGAAATGTGAAATTAACGCCAATCGGAAGAGTTTTTTTAGATCATGTCGAGCAGGCATTAAATGTATTAGATAATGCAAAACGTGAGATTGAAGAATATTTAGATCCGGAACGAGGAACGATTCGAATTGGATTTCCAAGCAGTTTGGCTGCTTATACCCTACCAACAATGATATCTGCATTTCGTGAACGTCATCCACAAGTTAAGTTTTCATTGTCACAAGGCAATTATTATTCTCTAATTGAACGAGTAAAAATAGGCGAAATTGACATGGCGCTGTTAGGACCCGTACCAAATCAGGAAAAGAAGATTACAGGCACTACTCTATTTACGGATAAGATGGTGGCCCTTTTACCACGCGCGCATCCATTGGCAGAGAATAAGTCATTAAGTCTTAGTCAGTTAAAAGACGAGCAGTTTGTATTATTCCCGAATGGATTTATCTTACGAGATATCATTGTAAAGGCATGTAATCAGTTGGGCTTTCAGCCGACCGTTTCCTTTGAAGGAGAAGATATTGACGCTATTAAAGGTCTTGTTTCAGCTGGACTAGGAATCACAATCATTCCTGAGGTGACATTAATTGAAAATATACCACGTTCTACTGTGAAAGTTTCGGTTCTTCAACCTGAGGTGACCCGTTCGGTAGGTGTTATTATTCCAAAGGAGCGAAAACTACTACCTACTGAACAGCTTTTTTATGACTTTTTAAAGGATTATTTCTCATTTTTAGACAAATTTCAATATTAGGATTTGTTCTATTTCCGTGGAAATAGAGAGATTTTGTCGATTTAAGGGGAGTCTTTTAAAGGCTCCCCTTTAGGTTACCCTGCTAACTTTAAGCCTACAGCCGCACAAATGATGATCCCAATAAACAAGAATCGTTTCCAGTCTTTTGGTTCGCCATATAGGATCATACCAAGAATGGCTCCACCAGATGCTCCAATTCCTGTCCAAACAGCATATGCAGTGCCCATAGGCAGAGTTTCCATCGCTATACTTAGAAATAGGAAGCTTCCGCCAAAAGAGGCAAGCAGTAAGACTAGTGATTGCCAATTTTTCTTTTGATGAAGTCGATTAATGAGCACGACCCCTAACATTTCAAAAACACCTGCAATAATGAGTGAGAACCATGCCATTAACCTTCAGCTCCTTCCGTGTCCTTCTCTTTTGTAACAAGTTTCAGACCAATTACACCAACTAAAAGCACTCCTATTAATAGAAGCTTTGCCGGTTTAACTGGTTCATTAAAAAACAGGATTTCTGATATAACGGTTCCGGCAGTACCTAGTCCAACAAATACAGCATAAGCCGTACCAACCGGTAATTTTTTTCCTGCTGCAATAAGTGCATGAAAGCTTATATAGATCGCAATGACAGTTCCAGTCCATGTCCAAAAACTATCTGCATGCTTTAATCCAATTACCCAAAATACTTCAAAAAAAGCCGCAAAAAAGACTTTTATCCATTCTAAATTCATCTATAATTCCCCCTTATCATTTCGGTTAAAAAGAAAAAGCCTGAGAGATTATAACAAATGTATAATCTCCCAGGCTTTTGTCCCTCCGTGACATAGCAAAATTAGAAATATTTAAAAAGGATGATGAAAAGAACCACGTCGACAAGAACGCCACGTCCTCATGTATTGTCGACACTAACACATCCTGTGCGTCGAAAGTTCGAGGCGGTTTAGCTTTGAGTACCGGAGCGAGGCAACGGCTTGAGTTAACTCCCTTGCAGCCTTGCTCTGAGGAATTGACTTCATGAATAAACTAGTAGACGCAAGCGCATAACCTAGTTATTCACAGTGCTCTCGGAGCGATGTACGCAGAAATTCGATGTGTCATTTTCACCGGACTTTTTGAACATCCATTATTGCTATGAGTTTTCTCTCGGACCAGACTAGCAAATGCTACGGAACCCTAGAAAACCTTTTTATTCAACTTTTTTCATTATACAATAGAAACCTTTTTGTAGAAAGAGGGAAAAATTACTTGTGGTTGTTTTTGAATGAATGTGGATGTTTTTGATTGATTTCTAAAAATGATTTCAATATAATGAGAGTACAATCCATGAAGGATGTGACATGATGTTAACTCCAGAAAGACATCAGCTTATTTTATCGTTACTAAAAGAACACGGGGTTGTGAAACTTCAGGAGCTGATTGAAAGAACAAATTCATCGGAATCAACGATTCGTCGTGATTTAGTACAACTTGAAAATGAAAACAAATTAAGAAGGGTCCATGGTGGGGCGTCATTCGTTCACGGAAATCAATTGGAACCGAGTTATATAGAAAAAACAGCTAAGAATATAAAAGAAAAACAAGCAATTGCTAAATATGCATCTGAGCTTATTCAAGATGGTGACTCCATTTATTTGGATGCAGGGACAACTACACAGGAACTGATCCCATTTCTTGACCACAAGGGACTTACAGTTGTGACCAATGGAGTAAACTTGATTGAGCCCATACTTGAAAAAGGGATTACTACCTATCTAATAGGTGGTGTTTTGAAACCGAGTACAAAAGCCTTAATCGGGAGTCGGGCTATATCAAGTTTGAACCTTTACCGGTTTGATAAGTGCTTTTTAGGAGTGAATGGAATTGATTTGAAGTATGGTTTTACGACTCCTGATCCTGAAGAAGCACTGATCAAACAAACGGCAATGAGCTTAGCAAAGGAAACTTATATATTAGCTGATTACACGAAGTTTAATGAGGTTTCTTTTTCAAAGATTTCCTCATTAAAGGATGTCACTTTAATAACAGATAATAGATTAACAAAGAGTGAGCTTACATCCTATCAAGAACATATCAACATAAAGGTTGTGACAACATGATTTACACAGTTACATTAAATCCCTCCATTGATTATTTTATCGACTTGGATGAATTTTTGGTTGGTGAACTGAATCGTATTAAAAGTGATCGAAAAAGCCCGGGTGGAAAAGGGATTAATGTTTCTACAGTTTTACAAAATGTTGGAATAGAGAGTGTTGCCTTAGGATTTGTAGGCGGTTTTACTGGCAAATACCTTATTGATACCTTAACAGCTAAGAATATCAAAACAGACTTTGTAACTGTAGAAGGAGATACAAGAATTAATGTGAAACTTCATTCTGATGTGGAGACTGAAATAAATGGAGCAGGTCCGAAAATTACTTCTACGGAGCTCGAACAGCTTTTAGAGAAGTTTGATCAAATGCAAAAAGGAGATATGGTGATACTTGCAGGGAGTATCCCGGCATCGTTACCGCCGACACTGTATCAACAAGTCACTGAGAAATTACAAGACAAGGAAGTTAAAGTTGTTGTTGATGCCACAAAAGACTTATTAGTCGAAGTACTTCCATATCAACCGTTTTTAATTAAACCAAACCATCATGAGTTAGGTGAAATTTTCGGTGTTGAGATTAGTAATGCCGAAGAAGCGATTCCTTATGGGAAAAAGCTCGTCGAAATGGGAGCACAACATGTTATTGTTTCGATGGCGGACAAAGGTAGTTTGCTATTTGTGAATGATGAAGTCTATTTTGCGAACATTCCTAAAGGGACACTTGTTAACTCTGTAGGCGCTGGGGACTCAGTCGTGGCAGGCTTTATTGCATCTTATTCAAAAAAACGGGTAGCGACAGAAGCATTTCATTTTGGAGCAGCAGCCGGCAGTGCCACAGCCTATTCTGAAGGATTAGCAACGGAAGAGAAAATAAATGAATTGATTTCACAAGTACAAGTGAAGAAAATATAGAAAGGAACATGCAGGATGAGAATTACGGATCTGTTGAAAAAAGATACAGTCATTATTGACCTTGTTTCTTCATCAAAACCTGAGGTCATTGATGAATTGGTCTCGAAACTTGATGAAGCTGGCCGTCTACAGGACAAAGAACAATACAAACAGGCAATCTTAACAAGAGAAAGCCAAAGTACAACAGGGATTGGCGAAGGTATAGCGATACCACACGCGAAGACAGCTGCTGTGAAGACGCCAGCGATTGCGTTTGGACGCTCCATAAAGGGAGTAGATTATGAATCATTGGATGGACAACCAAGCCATTTATTTTTCATGATCGCGGCAAGTGAAGGGGCAAATAATGCACATCTTGAAACCCTATCAAGATTATCTTCATTATTAATGGACGTTGGTTTTCGTGAAAAGCTTATGCAAGTTAAAACTCCAGACGAGTTAATCGATGTTATTAATGAAAAAGAAAATGAATCAGAGGAAGTAGAAGCGCCGGTAGAGAAAAAAGAAGGACAGCAAAAAGTTCTTGCGGTAACGGCATGTCCAACTGGAATTGCACATACGTATATGGCTGCAGACTCATTAAAGGCAAAAGCAAAAGAAATGAACATTGATTTAAAGGTTGAAACAAATGGTTCAACAGGTGTGAAGAATGAACTGACTCAAGCAGACATTGATGAGGCAGTAGCAATCATTGTGGCTGCAGACAAGCAAGTAGAAATGACTCGTTTTAATGGTAAAAAAGTAATTCAGGTACCGGTTGCTCAAGGTATTCGCATACCTGAGGAATTATTAACAAGAGCAGTTAATCAGGATGCCCCAATCTACCAAGCTGAAAAGACCGAAAAGAAAAAAACAGAAGGCGGAGAAAGAAGCGGTTTTTACAAGCATTTAATGAATGGTGTTTCTAATATGCTTCCATTTGTTGTAGGTGGCGGACTCTTAATTGCCATTTCATTTATTTTTGGAATCAATGCTTCAGACCCGAATGATCCATCCTATAGTCCGATTGCTGGCGCGTTGATGACAATCGGAAGTGCTAATGCGTTTCAATTAATGATTCCTGTTTTAGCAGGATTTATCGCCATGAGTATTGCTGACCGTCCCGGATTAGCACCTGGTATGATAGGCGGTCTAATGGCGACAACTGGCGGAGCTGGATTTTTAGGCGGATTAATAGCTGGTTTCCTTGCAGGATATGTGGTCTTATTACTGAAAAAATTCTTCTCAAGTTTACCATCATCATTTGAAGGTCTAAAACCAGTGTTGATTTATCCGTTCTTTGGAATTTTGATTACAGGTGTGATTATGTATGTACTTGTTGGTCCGTTAAAATTTGTAATGGACGGATTGACCGGTTGGTTAGAAGGACTAGGTACAGGGAACTTGATTGTACTTGGTTTAATTCTAGGGGGAATGATGTCAATTGATATGGGTGGTCCAATTAATAAGGCCGCATTTACCTTTGGAATTGCTATGATTGATGCTGGAAATTATGCACCACATGCAGCCATTATGGCGGGTGGAATGACACCGCCACTTGGACTAGCTTTAGCGACAACCCTCTTTAAAAATAAATTTACAAAGCAAGAGCGTGAAGCTGGAAAAACAGCTTATTTCATGGGTGCATCGTTTATTACAGAAGGTGCAATTCCATTTGCAGCTGCTGATCCTGGTCGTGTTATTCCTTCTGCAGTCATTGGTTCTGCAGTTACGGGTGCACTAACCATGTTGTTTGGTATTGGCTTACCTGCTCCACATGGAGGAATATTTGTTATTCCGTTTGTAAATGGTAGCTGGGCGTTATACGTACTTGCGATAATCATCGGTACAATAATAACGGCGCTATTAGTTGGGTTCTTGAAAAAACCGATAAAATAAGGGTATTACCCCGTGCTACTTAGGCACGGGGTATTTTTAATGATAATGTAATGGGTTTATAAGTGATGGTGTTATTGTTTTGAAGTAGCGCATTGTTTGCTTGAGTCGAGGTGAGTACAAGGTGGCCAAGATTATTTCCAGTTTCAATGATTGGTCCTTGATCCATTGACAGATAACGGATCTTTTCTTTCCAGGTAAAGTTTGTGGGACAAGGGGTGTTTCTTTTTTGTTTAACGATATCGTAGGTCGCATCACAATATCTGTTGATTTCTTTGTTCCTTCTTTTCGCTGCATTTATTGTAACGATTGTCTTCATCAATCCGCCTTGTATTCCTGAAAAACTCATATTGTTCATTGGACTACTCGTAAATTGGTAGATGCATAAACCTTCACCATCGGGAAATTCAATATTGGTTGAAACAGCAGAAGCGTAATGAACATCTCCTGATAAAATAAAGCAGTGACTCGGGTTCCATTCTTTGATCTGGTGTAGGAGTTCACTAAAGCCCTCTCCATTATACTTCCAGGATTCAAAGTCAAATGCTGTTGTTGCGGGAACTCCAATTGTTTTTAATGGATACATATATTGATTGAGAAAAGACTCAATTAAGCCAATTCCATAGACCGGTGCTGGGGAGATTACAAGGAGTGGTTCACCGCTTTTCCATCCACTGATATCTAAACAATCTGTTAAGTTTTGCCAACCGCGTTCACCAATGAGCTGCGGAGGACGGTCCTTTTCTTCGATAGTATGACCAAGGGAAACTGGGAGAGGGTTGTGATCGTACTTTCGTTGTGTTCTTGTATCAAGGAAAATGGATGCTGGACTTGTCGGTGCAACAAAATTCCACTGATCAAATTTCCAAAGTATTTCTTCCCAATCTTCATGTGAACGTGAACGAGTATCATAAGTTTTACTATATCCCCACATCTTACGGAGAAATACAGGGTCAAATCGGTCTGGGTCATTACCCCATCCTTGAAACAGCCAATACGCCATAAGTCCATTGGCAACGACATGTCTTCCAAGTTTTGATGAATAGACGTTATTTTTCCAATTGTGACTGATGTTCCAATCATCTGTAATATCATGGTCATCAAAGATCATATAGGTCGGAATGTTGGCAAGTAATCTTCTTACCTTTGTAAGTGTTTGGTAGGTTTCCTTCACATCTTCCATTTGTTCGTTATACTCTTTTTCGTATATTTTCTTTTCCTTTTTTCGCTTCCCTTTTTTGTAAATATAATAAAGTTGATTTTCCCTAGTTTGGTCTTTAAATGAAGGAAAATCACCATCATCTGTGTAAGCATCCCAAAGTTCTGGTGACCATGCTAGTAAATATAGAGCGGCATATTCACCAAATGTCATTGCATGGTTCCGGGCATTTGAGGAGGTGAATTTGCAAAAATGCTCCATGATAAATTGTCTTCCTCGGGCTTGGTTTATTGATTTTTTGAAAGGTTTATTTTCTAGGCGAGGCTCTATTTCAGTAAGGTTTTCTCCTCTACCAATTAGTTTTTTACCTGCTTCCGTCATGATGTGAAATACCGGATCTGGCACATCATCTGCATAAATTTGGTCACCTAATAAAAATAAAGCGTCTGGGCGCTTTTCGAGGTCTAAATAGTTCGATTTGATTGTTTCGTCTCCTTGGCTAAGGGCATCCTTACCTTTTCCATGAAGCTTTCGACATGAGCCATATAGGAGATTGGTTTTTTGTTGAGTTAGATCTCGAATAAAAAAGCTAGGAAAATCGAGGTCTCCATATGTGATGGAGTTTGGTTGCTCTTTTCCTAGGAGTCCGAAGTCTTGTAGGTCATAAATCTCAGAATTCTTTTGGAAAAGGAGATTATAGGCTAGGAGTGTGTTTACAGGGAACTGTGCTTGATACGGCGGTGTTAGTTTGATTAGGCTAATATAAAGTTGTTTTCCAGCACGGAAAGTGGTTGTTTCAGAATCACAATCTATTTCATGGTACGCATAATTGGTACCATCTATTTTTTCAATTTGATATAGCTTTGCACCAAGTCTGTATCTTTTTCTTAACGCAATCCAAATATAAATGTGAGAAGGCTCAACTCGTCGTAGGATTGGCCCCGATAAAATTGTCGGTATATCCATTTTGTTCACCATCCCATTTTTTTATATCCTATTCAGGATTCCAGGCGGCCGTTCATTTCAGCTATGTAACAGAATTGTGTTGGAACGGAAGAGTGGGTGTTTTGATTGAGAGTTCGTGATGCAAGCTGGAGTGAGAAGGGAGAGTTAGGGTTACTGTGCTTTCGCGGTACAAGCTGGGGTAAAAAGAGAGCGAGCCTGTACCGCAAGAGTGGTTTTGCGATACAAGCTGGGGTAAAAAGAGAGCGAGCGTGTCCCGCAAGAGTGGTTTTGCGATACAAGCTGGGGTAAAAAGAGAGCGAGCATGTCCCGCAAGAGTGGCTTCGCGGTACAAGCTGGGGTAAAAAGAGAGCGAGCCTGTACCGCAAGAGTGGTTTCACGGTACAAGCTGGGGTAAAAAGAAGTGAGCGTGTCCCGCAAGAGTGGTTTTGCGATACAAGCTGAGGTAAAAAGAGAGTAAGCGTGTCCCGTAAGAATGGCTTCGCGATACAAGCTGGAGTAAAAAGAGAGCGAGCGTGTCCCGCAAGAGTGGTTTTGCGATACAAGCTGAGGTAAAAAGAGAGTGAGCGTGTCCC
>QGHH01000306.1 GCA_003640645.1 Fredinandcohnia aciditolerans
GCCGCCGGTGTTGTGCGTGCTCTGGTAGACCCGGGTGTCGTAGCGCGCGCCCTTCTTGCGCACGGCGACGAAGTGCTTCTCCGGCTTCATGGCCTTGGCCACTTCCTCCATCTTGTTGCCCATGTGGCCGAGCATGTCGAACTCGTTGTCGTGCCAATCGAACGTCATGCGCAGCAGCGGCTGGCCGAAACTGTCCTTGTAGGTCGGGTCCAGCGACAGGTAGGCGTCGCGGTACGACATCACCGAGCCGGAGATCCCGATGGTCATGTAGCGCTGGTAGGCGTCCTGCACGCCGGCCTTCCACGCGGTGCCCCAGGACGGGGTGCCGGGCGTGGTGGGCGTCATCTTGATGGGACGGCCGCCGTAGCGGATGTGACGGATGCTGGCGCCGATGAAGCCAAGCGGGCCGTGGTCGAACTGGTCGCCGTTCAGGTCATCCATGCCGACGCCGCCGGCGCCGGTGCCGACGAACGGGTTGAGCTGGGTGCCCTTGGGCAGCAGCACGTTGACCGCGCCGTTCATCTGGTAGGCGTAGTTCTTGCCGACCACGCCTTCGTTGGTCTTGGGATCGTAGGGCTTGCCGATGCCCGACAACAACAGCAGGCGCACGTTGTGCATCTGGTAGGCCGACAGGATCACCAGGTCGGCGGGCTGCTCGATCTC
>QGHH01000307.1 GCA_003640645.1 Fredinandcohnia aciditolerans
CCTGCTGGCAGTCGAGGCGCTGCTCGAGGTGAAGAAGGAGGTCGCGCCCTATATCGACCTGCAGCTCGTCGCCTTCCCGCAGGACGGCCTTTACCGCTCGCCCAATGCGCGCGAAAACACCATCCGCGCGCTCGACCTCGGCGCCGATATCGTCGGCGGCATTCCGCATTTCGAACGCACCATGGCGGACGGCCGCCGCTCGCTGACGGAGCTGTGCGAGATCGCCGCCACGCGCGGGCTGATGGTCGACATCCATTGCGATGAAACCGACGATCCGCTGTCGCGCCATATCGAACAGCTTGCCTACGAGACGCAGCGGCTCGGCCTGCAGGGACGCGTCGCCGGTTCGCATCTGACCTCGATGCATTCGATGGACAACTACGACGTCTCGAAGCTGATCCCGCTGATCGCGGAAGCGCAGGTCTCGGCGATCCCCAACCCGCTGATCAACATCATGCTGCAGGGCCGCCACGACAGCTATCCGAAGCGCCGCGGCATGACACGCGTGCCGGAGATGCTGAAGGCCGGCATCCGCGTCGGCTGGGGCCAGGACTGCGTGCTCGACCCGTGGTATTCGCTGGGCACCGCCGACATGCTGGACGTCGCCTTCATGGGCCTGCATGTGGCGCAGATGTCGAGCCCCGCCGACATGGCACGCTGCT
>QGHH01000308.1 GCA_003640645.1 Fredinandcohnia aciditolerans
TGGAAGGCGGATCGGGTGCAACTGAACCGCGTCTCCGTGCAGACCCACTACCCCGCGCAGATCGAGTGGCCTGTTGAGCCCATTTGACCGGCGCAAGCAAATCATGGCTCGCCTTGGCGAGCTTTTTTTGTCGGGTTCCGCCTGTCGCTGACTGGCATGGCGGCTCAGGAAGGCCGACTCGGCCTGCGTGTCCCGGGCATAGGAGAAAGGCAATAGACAACGGCAGAACGTATGCCGGTCCTGGCAATGCCTGCGGCAAACGGACGGCAGCGTCATCCACATTTGAATTGGTCCATCCGGCGCGCCCCTGCGGCGCCCGTGATGTTCACGGGAGGCAGCAATGCGCACCGTCGACAGGAGCGGTGTAACCATGGAACCGGCATCTACGGGTTTGGGCGGTTGGGCCGCCCTGAAAATTGCGCTGGCTTTCGGCATGCCGGCCGCGATGGCGGCGTTGATCGGCATGTTGCTGATGCCGCCGCGCACGCCGCGCGAATTCGTCGCGCGCACCGCCTGCACGGTGGTCAGCTCATTTCTGTTCGGGCCTTTGCTGGCGATCGGCATGATCGCCTGGATGCCCGACCTGATGTCCTCGGCCTACTGGATGGCGCAGCGCACGGGCCTGGGCGAGGACGGGCTGCTGGCCATGTTCTATGTGCTCG
>QGHH01000309.1 GCA_003640645.1 Fredinandcohnia aciditolerans
CCCGCCCGACCGCAACCGCCTGCTGGCGCAACTGGACAACACGCCCGCCTGGGACGTGATCGTCATCGGCGGCGGCGCCACCGGCCTGGGCACCGCCGTCGACGCCGCCAGCCGCGGCTACCGCACCCTGCTGATCGAGGCCGCCGACTTCGCCAAGGGCACCTCCAGCACGGCCACCAAGCTGGTGCACGGCGGCGTGCGCTACCTGGCGCAGGGCAACATCAGCCTGGTGCGCGAAGCGCTGCACGAACGCGGCCTGCTCAACCGCAACGCGCCGCACCTGGTGTGGCCCCTGGGCTTCGTGGTGCCGGCCTACAACCTGCTGGACCAGCCCTTCTACGGCATCGGCCTGAAGATGTACGACATGCTGGCCGGCAAGCTCAACCTGTCGCCCAGCCGCTGGCTGTCGCGCCGCGACACGCTGGCCAACGCGCCGACGCTGGCCGAGAACGTCAACGGCCGCGGCCTGAAGGGCGGCGTGCTGTACTACGACGGCCAATTCGACGACGCGCGCCTGGCGCTGAGCCTGATGCGCACCCTGTTCGACCTGGGCGGCACGGCGGTCAACTACGTGCGCGCCACCGGCCTGACCACCACCGGCGGCAAGGTCGACGGCGTCACGGCGCAGGACGCGCTGGGCGGCGCCAGCTTCACCTTGCGC
>QGHH01000310.1 GCA_003640645.1 Fredinandcohnia aciditolerans
GACGGCCTGACCCTGTTCCTGGTCGAGCAGAACGTGCGCCAGGCGCTCAAGATCGCCCAGCACGGCTATGTGCTGGAAAACGGCGCCATGGCGCTGTCGGGCACCGGCCGCGGCCTGCTCGGCCATCCGCGGGTGCTGGAAGCCTACCTGGGCGCCTGATCCGCGCGGCGCGGACGGGAGCAGGAGCGCGCGGGCAGGGTCACTGGCAGCGCGCAATTGCGTCCCTTTTAAAAATGCGACAGTCGTTCCCCCGGGAACGGCTGTTCATTCGCCTGGATCCGGCCATGGCTGCCCATTTTTTGAGCATCCGTGGTAGAATTTCAGGCTTTCCCTCATTTTGACCATTGCACGGGCGGGTAATAACGCTTAGGCGGGACGTCGATAGGGACACGGATGGGCTAAAACTCGATGGGCTAAAACCCGATGGGCTAAAACCCGATCGGCTGAAATCTGGCACTGAAACCCAGTTGCTGGAAAGATGCCGGCTCCATTGTCTAGTTGAGGGAAAAAGCCTGGCTGGATCGTCCAGTCAGAGACCATTTTTCATATCTAGGAACCATCATGAAGACCTTTGTGGCCAAGCCGCATGAAGTCCAACGTGACTGGTTTGTGATCGACGCCAAGGGCAAAGTCCTCGGTCGTGTGGCCAGCGAAGTCGCAC
>QGHH01000311.1 GCA_003640645.1 Fredinandcohnia aciditolerans
GCGCTGCTGCCGCAACTGACCGCCAGCCTGCCGGCGGCGGCGCAGGTGCGGGTGCTGACCGACCGCACCGAAAGCATCCGCGCCTCCGTGCGCGGCGTGCAATGGGAGCTGGCCTTCGCCGTCGGGCTGGTGGTGCTGGTGACCTTCCTGTTCCTGCGCAACCTGCCGGCCACGCTGATCCCGAGCCTGGCGGTGCCGCTGTCCCTGATCGGCACGTTTGGCGTGATGCACCTGGCGGGCTTCTCCACCAACAATCTCACGCTGATGGCGCTGACCATCGGCGCCGGCTTCGTGGTCGACGACGCCATCGTCATGCTGGAGAACATCGCCCGCTACCGCGAACAGGGCCACAGCCCGATGGCGGCCGCGCTCAAGGGCGCCGGACAGATCGGCTTCACCCTGGTGTCGCTGACGCTGTCGCTGATCGCCGTGCTGATCCCGCTGCTGTTCATGGAAGACGTGGTCGGCCGGCTGTTCCGCGAATTCGCCATCACGCTGGCGGTGGCCATCCTGATCTCGCTGGCGGTGTCGCTGACGCTGACGCCTATGATGTGCGCGCGCCTGCTCAAGGCCGAGCCCAAGGAACCGAAGCCGCCCGGCCGGCTGGCGCGCTGGGCCGAGGGCGGCTTTGCCTGGATGCAGGACGGCTACCGCCGCAGC
>QGHH01000312.1:0-229 GCA_003640645.1 Fredinandcohnia aciditolerans
GCCTGGTTCCTCGATCGATGTCTCGGGCAAAACCTCAACCAGTCTCCCGGCCGCAATATCTGGCCGCAGCAGAGGCTCGAAGGCGTAGGCCAGCCCTATTCCGGAAAGTGCAAGGTCGCGCGCCGACATCGGGTCGCTGACGATCGCGGTGCCGCGCGTTGCCACGTTGACGTCCTTGCCATCTTCCAGGAGATCCCAGCGATAGAGCGCGCCGGAACGCAACAGCCGA
>QGHH01000312.1:272-659 GCA_003640645.1 Fredinandcohnia aciditolerans
GCGAGTTCACCCAGGTTGTTCGGTTTGCCATTTCGGCCGATATAGGCGGGCGAGGCAACGATGGCGGTGCGAATGGGCGGTGTCAGGCGTACCGTGACCATATCCTGCGCGATCATCTCGCCCAGCCGAACGCCGGCGTCGAAACCCTCTCCGACGATGTCGGTCAGCCGCTCATCGGTGAAGATCTCGACGGTCACATCCGGGTAGCGCTCCGCCATTGCGGTCAACACCGGCAGTAGCGCCAGCGTCAGCGCCACCCGCGAGGTGTTTAGCCGCAACAAGCCGCTGGCACGGCCCTTCACGGCACGGATGCGCTCCATGCGTTCGGCAATATCGCCCAGAGCGGGTTCGGCTATGGCAACGAGCGCTCGTCCTGCCTCCGTCAAG
>QGHH01000313.1 GCA_003640645.1 Fredinandcohnia aciditolerans
GATCGTCACCTGGAACGGCAGGGCCAGATCGACCCCGCCCGAACCGTTGGACGTCAGGTTGCGATAGTCGCTGTTCGGGGCGATCGGGCTGCCGTTCAGCGTGGCGGTGTAGGGGATCGACCAGGGCGAATTGGCCTGGCCGTTCAGCTTCAGCGCCGAGCCCATGTCCGAGGTCATCTTCACCCGGAACGGCGCGGTGGCGCGGGCCATGACGTTGACCGACTTGACCTGGCCGGTGGCCAGGGTCCCGAAATCCATGGTCAGCGACGAGCCGCCGCCCGCGAAGGAAAGCGAGGCGGACTGGATCACGTTGAACAGCACCCGCAGCTCGTGCGAGTCCATCTGGTCCAGCTTGCCGTTCGGGTTGTAGCGCGGCTCGGGCATGTACAGCGACAGGGCCGCCGGCAGGTTGCGCGGCGACACGCCGGCCGGAATGGTGATCTTCAGCTGGTGGTTGGCTTGGCCGTTGGCGCGCAGGCTGCGCGGCTCGCCGTCGCCGATCTCGCACAGGAACGAGCCACTCAGGTCACAGGGCCAGCTCGCCGGATAGCGATAGGTGGCCGCGAAGCTGGTGCGGGTGATCGGCCCGCTATGCCCGAACCGGGAGAAGTCCTGGTTGGCGACCGCGGCGTCGTCATAGAGCGTGAAGCCGCAGCCGT
>QGHH01000314.1 GCA_003640645.1 Fredinandcohnia aciditolerans
TTCCACAATTCTCAGCTGGCTGACTTCATCTTTCAAAATACTGCTTGTCTCGCCTTCTTCCAGACTGACCGACTTCCCGGCCCGGGGAAAGAACTCAGGCCAGCCCGTCCAAAGACTTCTCCTTTCGCTGCTTAGCGCCCTCACAGGTCGGGAGGGAGATTTACAACCAAAACTCATTGTATTTCTGTCACATATCCCACCGCTCAGAGTGGAGCCGAAGGAACACTCGGCCAAACCTACCATCCCCATTACTCCCCCCTCCCGGGAAAAATAATCCGCATTTTGGTGATCTTTCCCTGCACGATGTACCATCCGATACATGTAAGGCTGCAATGCCAAATACCACCGAGTTATTCGAGCATTGCTATCCTTCATAGTGCTTAACCATCTGAGTGGGGCGTGGTCCGTGACTAGATCAAATGAATGTCCCAGTAAGTAATATCTGAGGGAGTGAGTCGCCCATTTAATGGCCAAGCACTCCTTCTCTACAACCGAGTAATTGCGCTCCCGAGGAAGCATTTTTTTGCTGATGTAGAGAATGGGGTGTTCCACCCCGTTAACCTTCTGGGACAAGACCGCCCCCAAACCAACTTCTGACGCGTCGGTATGGAGGAGGAATCTCTTGCTAAAGTCTGGTGCTATTAGCGCAGGAGCCTGGC
>QGHH01000033.1 GCA_003640645.1 Fredinandcohnia aciditolerans
GCACGCCGCCAGCGTTCATCCTGAGCCAGGATCAAACTCTCCAATAAGAGTATTGATTGCTCAATAGTTTGTTACTTTTAGAATTAAACGTTGACGCTTGTATTGTGTTCAGTTTTCAAAGAACTTTTAGAAGTTTCGCTATCGTTGCTCTCTTGAAGCAACTTTATAATAATATCATTTATTATTTTGATAGTCAACAACTTTTTTATTTCTTTTTTTATTTCATCACCGCATCTCGGCGGCAGATTTATAATATACCACCTCTAAACTATTAAGGCAAGCATTTTTAATAAAATAATTATACTAAAAAAGTTTTTTGAGTAAATCTATAAAAAAATAGAGTGGAAACCCACTCTATTACTCATATTATTTATTGCGCATTTGTGGGAATAGTAATACATCCCTAATTGAAGGAGAATTAGTTAAAAGCATAACGAGTCTATCTATTCCTATTCCTAATCCACCTGTTGGTGGTAATCCATATTCTAATGCTTCTACAAAATCTTCATCCATCATATGTGCTTCGTCATTTCCTTGTTCTCTTTCTTTTAGCTGAGCTTCAAATCTTTGACGTTGATCAATCGGATCATTTAATTCTGTGAAAGCATTAGCATGTTCTCTAGCAACAATGAATAGCTCGAAACGATCTGTGAATCTAGGATCTTCAGGATTCTTTTTCGCTAATGGCGAAATCTCTACTGGATGTCCATAAATAAATGTTGGTTGAATGAGTTTCTCTTCAATTTTTTGTTCAAAGAATTCATTAACAATATGACCGTACTGCATATTGTCATTAATTTCAACATTATGTTCCTTAGCAAGCTGTCTTGCTTCTTCTTCACTCATTTCCTTCCAGAAATCTACACCTACATATTCTTTAATGGCATCTACCATGTGGAGTCGTTTCCACTCTGGCTTTAAGTCAATCTCATATTCTCCATAGGTTACAGTCGTTGTTCCTAGTACCTCTTGTGCAATATGAGCGACTAAGTTTTCCGTTAAGCTCATGATGTCTTTATAGTCTGCATAAGCTTCATAAAGCTCGATCATTGTGAATTCAGGGTTATGGCGAGTTGATACACCTTCATTTCGGAAAACACGACCGATTTCATATACTTTTTCTAAACCACCAACAATAAGGCGCTTTAGGTGTAACTCAATCGCAATACGCATATATAATGGGATATCTAACGCATTATGATGAGTAATGAACGGTTTCGCCGAAGCTCCACCTGGGATTGAATGCATCATTGGTGTTTCAACTTCCAGATAACCATGGTCGTCCAGATAGCGTCTCATTGCTCGGATGATTTTACTGCGTGTAATGAACGTTTCTTTGCTTTCCGGGCTCATGATTAAGTCTAAATAACGTTGACGATAACGCTGCTCTACGTCCTTTAGTCCATGGAACTTATCTGGTAGAGGACGTAATGCTTTTGATAAAAGTTCAAATGAAGTTACTTTTATAGAAAGCTCCCCTACTTTTGTTTTGAAGACTGTACCCGTTACTCCGACAATATCTCCTAGGTCAGCAATATTAAATATCTCATATTGTTCTTCCCCAACTGCATCTAGACGTACATATAGCTGGATTTGACTAGTTAGATCTTGGATATGAGTAAATCCAGCCTTCCCTTTACCACGCTTTGTCATGATACGGCCGGCAATTGTAACAGTGATTTCTTTTTCATCTAATTGCTCTTTAGTAAAACCATCGTATAAATCGATTAACTCACGTGTGCTGTGAGTTCTTTCAAATCTCTTTCCGAAAGGATCTACTCCCTTTTCACGCAATGTATGTAGCTTTTCTCTTCTGACAATCAATTGGTCATTTAATTCCTCATGATTCATTTCCATCAACTCCTATTTTGTCACTCATCTATGAAAAACCGTAAATATATAACTTGTCCTATTCCAATATAAACGTAAAGCAGAAAAACTGCCAGTAATTAACTGGCAGTGGGTTGCTTACGGGTATTATAGTGTAGGGAACTATTGATGTCAAACAACCTTAGCATTGTTTTCGTGCTTTTTTTCTACTTCTTCCACGAAGTTTTGTAAAACTGCCACTAATTCATTTCGTGTATTGCAGTTGTTAACGTCATTACGCACTATTGCATTTCCACGGATTCCTTTTAGATACCACGCAGCATGTTTTCTGAATTCCCTTACCGCAACGTTTTCATTCTTTAGGTTAATTAAACGATCTAAATGAAGAATTGATACATCAATTTTTTCCCTTACACTTGGCTCTTCAGTTAGTTCACCAGTTTCTAAATATTTGACTGTTTGATAAATCATCCATGGGTTACCAAGTGCTGCACGGCCAATCATTACACCGTCACAGCCGGTTTCGTCAAGCATACGTCTCGCATCCTGTGGTGTTTTAACATCGCCATTTCCGATAACAGGGATATTTACTGATTCTTTTACTTGTTTAATAATATCCCAGTTCGCAAACCCTTCGTACATTTGAACACGAGTTCTTCCATGCATGGCTACTGCTTGACCGCCAGCACGTTCTACCGCTTGAGCATTTTGAATCGCAAAAATATGGTCTTCATCCCAGCCCATTCGCATTTTTACAGTAACAGGTTTGTCAACTGCATCAACTACCGCTGAAACCATCTCATAAATCTTATTAGGATCTAATAACCACTTTGCCCCTGCATCACATTTCGTAATTTTTGGTACAGGGCATCCCATGTTAATATCAATAATATCCGCAGTTGTGTTTCTATCAACAAACTTAGCCGCTTCAACTAATGTTTCTTTTTCTCCTCCAAAAATTTGAAGGCTAAGTGGCTTTTCACGTTCATCTATATAAAGCATCCCCATTGTTCTCGCATTTTTATAGAGGATAGCTTTATCACTTACCATTTCCGCACAAACTAATCCTGCACCAAATTCCTTAACGGTTAGACGGAACGCAGAGTTACACACCCCAGCCATCGGCGCAAGAACAACTTGGTTCTTCATTTCGATATTGCCTATTTTTAACACGGTAACCCTCCTTCCTTCTATTTTTAATACTATTTAATTAACCTCTTTTGGACGTAAATCATCAAGTGGTACTTTTAATATATCTGCAACCTCTTGTAAAAATATCTTGCTAGGCATTCGCGTTCCCCGCTCTACTTCTCCAACAAGAGACACCGATACCCCGAGGTCTTTTGCCAAACTCTCTTGGGTATACCCTTTTAATTTTCGAAAAGCACGAATACGTCTTCCCCATTTCTCCGCTTCCATATACGCACACCTTCTCTGTCTTGTAATTCGTCTAGTAGTAAGGATATTGGCTTTGTTACTGTTGGAATTTCTAAATTCCGGTCTATTTCAGCTAATGGTACCAGAACAAAAGCTCGCTCTGTCATTCGGGGATGAGGGACAATAAGACGCTCTGTTTCAATATTTTCTTGATTAAACAGCAAAATGTCAAGGTCGAGTGTTCGAGGCCCCCACCTTATTTTCCTTTCCCTACCAGATTCATGCTCTATACTCTGCAAAACTTCTAGTAAATCCAATGGTTGTAAATCAGTATTTACTTTAATTACCATATTTAAAAATCGGTCTTGATCTTCATAACCAACGGGATCTGTTTCATAAACTGAAGAAAAACCGATAATATCTATATCTTTTTCTTGAATAGCTTGTAATGCTACATGTAAATAGGATTCCCGGTTACCTATATTTGTACCTAAGGCGATATAAGCTGTATTACTCACTATTGTCGACTCCTTGTGATCTCTACCGCTACTGACTGAAGCTGTCCTGGTATTGGTGGGTCAGGCTTGATTACTTTTATTGTACAGCTAGAGACCAATGGAAAATGGGCTAAAATGTCGGTAGCCATTTTTTCAGCTACTGCCTCAAGCAATTTGTACGGCTTACCTTCAACAATCTCCTTACATAGATTGTAAAGCTCCCCATAATGAACTGAGTAATTTAAATTATCAGTTTCACCCGCTTGTTTAACATCCACTTCTACCATGAGGTCCACGAAGAAGCGTTGGCCTAGCTTTGTTTCTTCCGTGAAAACACCATGATATCCATAAAATTGCATTTGATTAACATAGATCTTATCCATTTTTGTTATTCTCCTTTACCAACAAGGACATCCATCATTTTAGCAAGTCTAGCATTCACCCTCACATTGTGTACACGGACAATATCACAGCCCTTTTGGATACCAAGGCAAGTCGTTGCACCAGTTGCTTCATCGCGTTCCTTTGGTGGCAAATCAAATATTTTTCCAATAAAAGACTTCCTTGACGTTCCTAATAGTATTGGAAAACCTAGGTCTGAAAACCGGTCCAGGTGACGAATCGTTTCAATATTCCCTTCAAAAGTTTTCGCAAAACCTACTCCTGGGTCTAAGATAATCTTCTCATCCTTCACACCCGCAGCTCTCACAATCTCAATACTTTCTTTTAAATCAACAATCATATCATCAATAAGACTCTTATAGTTTTTATTGTCTCGGTTATGCATGAGAATAATCGGCACTTGATAGGTTGCTGCCACTTCTGCCATTTTAGGATCTGCTTTTGCACCCCAAATATCATTAATAATGTGTGCTCCTGCTTCAATCGCCTGCTTCGCTACCTCAGACTTATAGGTATCAATCGAAATCGGTACGTGAACTTCCTTTATCAACGCCTTAATGATTGGTACCACTCTAGCAATCTCTTCTTCATCAGAGATTCTTTCATGGCCAGGCCTTGTCGATTCACCCCCAACATCAATAATATCCGCACCATTCTCTACCATTTCTTTGGCGTGCCGGATTGCCGCGTCTAGGTCAATATAGGAGCCACCATCTGAAAATGAATCAGGTGTGATATTTAGAATTCCCATAATCATCGTTTTTTTCGAAAAGTCTAATTGATAAGGACCACATGTTAGTGTTGGTCTGCTTGTTCTGCTTTGGTCCATTTCTCAAACTCCTTTGTTATTCGTTTATACAATATAGGCCTGTCTGAAAATGTAATATATGTACTAATAACAGGCACTCTGATTTTTTTAGTTTGATCCTACTTCACTTTTATTACTGATGAATTGTTTAATTACATTTTCAATCAGTTGCTTCCCAGCATTAGTCATAATGGACTCTGGATGAAATTGGACACCTTCGATTGGATACTCCTTGTGACGGATGGCCATGATTTCACCATCTGCTGTTTCAGCTGATATTTCAAAACACGCAGGAAGGGTTTCCTTTTTTACGATTAGAGAATGATATCGAGTAGCTGTAAAAGGCTGATCAAGTCCCGAAAAAATGGTTTTACCGTCATGTATCATTTCTGATGTTTTCCCATGCATAAGCCTTTGGGCTTTAATTACATCTCCACCAAATGCTTGGGCAATTGATTGATGGCCAAGGCAAACACCAAATATCGGGATACGCCCTGCAAAATAAGAGATTGTCTCTAGACTTATCCCTGCCTCATTCGGTGTACAAGGCCCGGGGGATATCATGATTAAATCGGGGGATAACTCCTCTATTTCCTGGACTGTGATTTCATCATTTCTTTTGACGATAATCTCTTCTCCTAATTCTCCCACATACTGCACTAAATTAAATGTAAACGAGTCATAATTATCAATCATTACGATCATCTTAGCTCACCTCATACTCATATTTTTTAATCTCTACTTCACTCAGCTCTATGCTTACATCTATAGATCGTCTATTTTTATATTTTACATGATATACGATTACTGGTACACCATTGAATTGAAAAAAGAGTCCTATCCTATAAGGATAAGACCCTTTTGTATGTTGAAAAACATCTTTAATTATTGCTCATCAAATTGATAAAGCACTGTACTTAAGTAACGCTCACCATTATCTGGGACAACCGCAAGTACTTTCTTGCCTTTACCTAACTTTTTCGCAATTTGAAGTGCAGCGAAGATAGCCGCTCCAGAAGAGATACCTACAAGGAATCCTTCCTCTTGACCTGTACGACGTGCATATTCGATTGCTTCTTCATTTTTAACGGTAAATACTTCATCATAAATTTCAGTGTTTAAAACGCTCGGTACAAAGTTTGCACCTATTCCCTGGATTTTGTGAGGACCTGGTTTTCCACCAGATAGAATTGCAGAGTCAGCTGGTTCTACTGCAACAATATGGATGTTAGGATATTTCTCTTTTAAAACCACACCCGCTCCAGTAATTGTTCCACCTGTACCAATACCAGATACAAACGCATCTAATTGGTCACCCATCTGCTCAACAATTTCTTTACCAGTCGTTAAACGGTGAATTTCAGGGTTTGCTTCATTATCAAATTGTTGTGCCATGAAATAGCCATGTTCTTTAACAAGCTCTTCTGCCTTGTTAACAGCACCTCTCATCCCTTCAGAACCTGGTGTTAAAACAAGCTCTGCTCCGTATGCACGTAAGAGGTTACGTCGCTCCATACTCATTGTATCAGGCATTACTAGGATTGCCTTTAAACCTTTAGCAGCTGCTACCATTGCTAAACCGATACCCGTGTTTCCACTAGTTGGCTCAATAATTGTGTCACCAGGTTTTAATTCCCCTTTTTTCTCTGCTGCTTCAATCATCGCTAAAGCAATTCTATCTTTTACACTGCTACCTGGGTTAAAGAACTCAAGCTTCACATAAACATCAGCACTATCTTCATCAACTAAATGGTTAAGCTTTACAACTGGTGTTTGACCGATTAACTCATAGATTGAATTTGCTACTCTTGTCATGATTCCACCCTCAATCCCTACTATTTTTATTGGTTTTATCTACAATTTACCAACTACGCCCATAAAAGTCAATGAATTTGCGGGTAGCGTTTTGTGAATTTTTTATACAAAATCAAATGCGCTTTGGTGTAGTTGCGCCCAGATTTTAGGCCCACTGAAAGTGGGTCATAAAGACGTTGCTACAGAAAGTGGTATTCTTAGTCTTTGGTCTTACTGATTGAAAAACTTCCTTTGAAAAATGCATGTCTCCACCGTAGGTTTAACTTATTTCGTTGAGGTACCCCACAAGTTATTGTTGATTTTCATAGAACCACTTCACATCAAGTTCTTTCCAAAATGGCTCTACTGAAATCGTTCCATTCATTTGGTCTATTGCGATTTGGCGCTTAATTTGATCCTTTACATCTTCATAGGAATAGGTAACAGCATCAATGACCTCATGAAGAATAACCACTGCATAACCATCCTCTACTTTGATCGGTTCACTCCACTCATTCGGCTTCAAGCTCTCAGCAACTTCCAAATAGTTTTCTGGTGCATATCCATTTTCTGCATTTACATATCCGAGTTCCCCACCCCGATTTGCTGAAAACTCGTCAATCGATTTCTCCATTGCTAGTGCTGAAAAGCTAGAGCCATTTTCTAGTTCATCCCGAACCTGTTCCGCCGATTTCTTCGTTTTCACAACAATATGGGAAAGGTGGTATGACTTTGGAATTTCATATAGATGCTTGTTTTCCTTATAGAAATGTTTCATTTCGTCTTCTGAAATAACAGCATCCTTCGTTAAAAGTTCTTCTAATAAAATGCTTAACTCGATTTGTTCCTTCCAGTGCTCGTCATTTATTTTCTCATGATCAATCGTATTATACATCGTCTTTATTAACGTTAATTCACGATCAACAGCATCTTCAGACAAGGTAATCTCATGCTTTTCCGCCATCTGACGAACAACTTCTTCATCAATCATTTCTTCTAAAATTTGTTTTCCATATCGACCTTCAAGTTCATGTAGCCATTGTTGTCTTGTTATGGTTGTATCCCCAATTGTCGCAACCACCTCTTCTTCCCCACTAGCGACAACAGGTTTTGAAGCCTTAATCGTTTTTTCATCTGGCTTAGCTGCTGCAAAGTATATAATCGACAAACAGTTAGTGATAACGAGAGCAGCAATAATTGACCACAATATCTTTCGATTCATCTTCCCATCTCCCATTACCTTACTTTGCCTGGTTTTTTAATTCTATTAACTCATCTTTTGAAAAATGATACTTTTCATTACAAAAATGACATTGTGCCTCTGCTTTACCATCTTCTTCAATCATTGCCTCGATTTCATCTGTGCCAAGGCTAATAATTGCACGTTCAATTCGTTCTTTAGAGCAAGGGCAGACAAAGGACACTGGCATCTTTTCAAGAATTTTAAGGTGTTCCTTGCCAATAATCTCTGCTAAAATGTCCTCTGGTGTAAGTCCCTTTTCAATCATTTTTGAGATTGGTTCTATTTCTTGTAGTCTTTTTTCAATTCGAGATATTGTAACCTCATCAGTACCCGGCATAAGCTGAATGAGGAAACCTCCAGCAGCTAAAATTGAATTATCTGGATTCACTAAAACCCCTACTCCAACTGATGAAGGAGTCTGCTCAGAAGTAACGAGGTAATAGGTAAAATCCTCTCCTAATTCTCCTGATACAATTGGAACTTGACCTGAAAATTGTTCCCTCATGCCAACATCCTTAACAACTGTTAAAGTACCTTCTGTTCCAACCGCTCTTCTTACATCCAATTTCCCATGCTCATTTAAGTCGAAATGCGTTTGTGGATTTGTTACATATCCTCTTACTTCACCTTTTGCATTTGTATCGACAAGGATAATTCCGATTGGTCCTCCACCCTCAACTTTGATTGTTAGCTTGACTTCACCCTTTAGGGTGGCTCCTAACATAACACCTGCCGTCATCGTTCTTCCAAGTGCAGCAGATGCAGTCGGCCATGTATAATGACGTCTTTGAGCCTCAGCAACTGTTTCTGTTGAATCTATCGCATATGCGCGAACCTGTCCATCATAGGCTAATGCCTTAATCAAATAATCACTCATTGTTTTTCTCCTTTTCATGTTGTTCGTTGATGTTGTCAGCTTTTTACTTCCATATTACGTTGATAGATAAGCTGCAAGCCTTTCAATGTTAAAAATGGGTCAACCTCATCAATCACATGTGATTCAGCAGCGATTAGTGCAGCGAGTCCACCAGTCGCAATTACTTTTGGTTTTTCAATCGCCTGTGCTTTGATACGAGCTACTATACCTTCAACCTGACCAACGTAACCAAATAATATACCTGCTTGCATCGCACTCACCGTGTTTCTTCCAATCACACCTTCTGGACGGGCTATTTCAATTCTTGGCAACTTAGCAGCTCTTGAATATAAAGCCTCTGTTGAAATGGCGATTCCGGGCGCAATCGCTCCACCCATATATTGCTTCTTCTCATTTATGTAGCAGTAAGTTGTGGCTGTACCGAAATCAACAATGATGAGTGGACTTCCATATAAATGAATGCCTGCAACAGCATTGACGATCCTATCAGCACCCACTTCCCTCGGGTTATCATATTTTATGTTTAGGCCTGTTTTAATACCTGGTCCAACCACCATAGGCTTTATACCAAAATACTTTAGGCACATTCGTTCCAGAGCAAACATAATTGGCGGAACAACAGAGGACATGATAATGCCCTTAATATCTTTGAAGGTTAATCCTTCATGTTCTAATAATGACTTGATAACAAGTCCATATTCATCTTCTGTTTTGTTCCGGCTTGTTTCAATTCTCCAATGATGTTTTAATACATTATTTTCAAATACCCCTAAAACCATATTCGTGTTTCCCACATCAAAAACAAAAATCATGAAGTACCCCCAACATATAACGTATGACTTTGCAAACATCATACCACACCTGCTTTTTAGTATTCCACAATTAACTTTACTCAGTCGGGGGTTTAAACAGAAACAAAAAGGTGTCTACAATTTCGTTGTAGACACCTTTTGCGTTATTCTTCTTTATTCTTGTTTTCGCCTTCAGTTACGTCATTATCTTTTTTAGAGTTAATTGTAACTTTTACATCTTCTTTTGGTTTGTCTGCTCCTTCAATCGCTACTGGTCGGTCAGGTAATTTACCTTCTTCGAATAAGCTCTTGATTTGGGCAGCATCTAATGTTTCAACCTCAAGTAATGTCTCTGCGATAAGCTTAAGTTTATCTTGATTTTCTGTAAGGATTTTGCGAGCTTTCTCGTAACTTTCCTTAATAAAGCGTTGAATTTCAAGATCAATTTCGTGTGCAATAGCATCACTATAGTTTTGCTCATTGTGGATATCGCGTCCTAAGAACACTTGACCACCCTGCGCTTGACCAAATTGAAGAGGACCTAATTTTTCACTCATTCCATATTCGGTAACCATTTTACGAGCAATACCTGTAGCACGTTGGAAGTCATTATGAGCACCTGTACTCACTTCTCCAAATGTAATTTCTTCTGCTACACGACCACCTAATAGACCTGTGATTTTATCTAATAATTCAGGTTTTGTCATGAAGTAACGATCTTCCTTAGGAAGCATTACTGCATAACCGCCGGCTTGACCACGTGGCACTATCGTTACCTTGTGAACCATATCAGCTTCATCAAGCACCATTCCAATAACGGTATGTCCCGCTTCGTGGAACGCCACGATATTTCGTTCTTTTTTCGAAATGACACGGTTCTTTTTCGCTGGACCAGCAATTACGCGGTCTGACGCTTCATCAAGATCTGCCATATCAATTTTCTTCTTGTTTTGTCGAGCGGCAACGAGTGCTGCTTCATTAAGTAAGTTTTCTAGGTCTGCACCTGAGAATCCTGGAGTTCTTGCAGCGATAGCTTTTAGATCAACCGATTCATCAAAAGGCTTATTACGAGCATGAACTCGTAAAACCGCTTCTCTTCCTTTAACATCCGGACGGTCAACTGTGATTTGACGGTCAAAACGTCCTGGACGTAGAAGGGCAGGGTCTAGAATATCTGGGCGGTTTGTTGCTGCAACGATGATGATACCTTCGTTTGCACCGAATCCGTCCATCTCAACTAGCAATTGGTTTAAAGTTTGCTCACGCTCATCATGACCGCCACCAAGACCTGCACCACGCTGACGTCCAACTGCGTCAATTTCATCTATAAAAATGATACATGGCGCATTTTTCTTAGCATTTTCAAATAAGTCACGTACACGTGAAGCACCAACCCCTACGAACATTTCAACGAAATCTGAACCACTAATTGAGAAGAATGGAACTCCCGCTTCACCAGCAGCTGCACGGGCAAGCAATGTTTTACCTGTTCCAGGAGGTCCAACAAGAAGGATCCCTTTTGGAATTCTCGCACCAAGATCAGCAAATTTGCGAGGGTCCTTCAAAAACTCAACTACTTCAATAAGCTCTTGCTTCTCTTCGTCCGCTCCTGCAACATCTTTAAATCTAACCTTTTTCTTTTCTTCGCTATATAGCTTCGCTTTACTCTTACCGAAGTTCATAACCCTACTGCCGCCGCCTTGGGCTTGGTTAAGTAGGAAGAAGAATAAAATAAAGATGATAACAAATGGGATAATCGACGTAAAGAAGGTTACCCAGCCGCTTGTTTCCTTCGCTTTAAGTATATCTACGTCTGCGTTCTTCGCCGCTTCATAAATCCGATCTACTTCTTTTTGGCTTCCGATAATATTTGTTACAAAATATTGATCCTCTTTGTAGCCATTTAATTGGCCTCTTACTTCAAAGACGCCTCTTTCAGGTTGTACCGTGATATTTTTTACATCTCCTGTTTCGAGATGTTCAACAAACTTTCCATATTTCATCACTTCAGGCTGGCCATTGGCTCCTTGGAAGAAGCTAACCACTCCGATTATGACTAAAAATATGAGTAAATAGAATATGACATTTCTAAAAATCCGATTCATCCCTTACCTCCTCCCGCGGTGAACAAACTATAGTAAATAGTATCATAGATAATAATTGCTATTCAAATGATTTACGTTTAACCTGCCAATAGGTTTCAAAAATGGGTCAATTTTTCCAAAAAACTTATTTTGAATAGACCTCAGGCTTTAAAACTCCGATGTACGGCAGATTGCGGTACTTCTCAGCATAGTCGAGACCGTAACCAACAACAAACTCATCAGGAACGATAAATCCAACATAGTCTGCATTAATATCGGCCTTTCTTCCAGTAGGCTTATCCAAAAGTGTAACAATTTTAATGGATTTTGCCTTGCGATAACGGAATAATTCAACAATATAACTTAGTGTTAAACCACTATCGATAATATCTTCAATTACTAGAATATCTCTTCCCTCTACAGAAGTATCCAAGTCCTTGATGATTTTTACCTCACCAGAAGATACAGTTGAGTTTCCGTAGCTTGATACATCCATAAAATCCATTTCTAAGTGTGTATCTACCCTCTTTAACAGATCGCCCATAAAAGGCATAGCTCCTTTTAGTATTCCAATTGCTAAAGGAAATTTATCCTTATAGTCCTCTGTTAAAGTATTACCTAATTCTTTAATTTTTTGCTGTAATTCTTCCTCGGAAAATAAAACCTTCTCAATATCCTGCTTCATTCTTTAAAGCCCCCTAAAATCATTGCGTGTATTGTAGTACGATATAGTGTGATTTTGTTTTACATGTTGCTTCATGTGATGACTTTTTCAATCCTGGAAGCCACAAAATCTCTCCTTGTTCATCCTCGACTATCGGCCAGAAATTACGCCGGTGAAGGGGTATTTTTTCATCGATGAAGATATCCTTCACTTTTTTAGAACCATTCATTCCTTTTAGCGTCATTTTATCTCCGTTTTTTCTCGTACGGACATAAATGGGCAATTGGATTTTGTCTGGATCGACGACGAAACAGTCATTTCCGACCAAGCTTCTAGGATAGTTCCTCCACACTTGACTCTTTATCTCACTACCATCTTCAAGTTTATAAAGCCCAGGTGAATCAATCTGGAATCGATAGGGGCTTACGTTATCCTTATAATCCGTATAAGTATATGTACAACTATCATAAGATTTTACAATTCGTAACCCCGAAGGAAAATGCAATTCTCCGGATGGATGGCTACTCTCCAAGAAAGTTAACAAATTGTCGATATGTATGGCAGAAAGAGAAGGAGGAAGTTCTTTGTAGAGATAGTTTAATATTAGTTGAATCCCTCTTCTTTGTAAAGATTTTGGCATTGCTAAAAAGGTAGATATTTCAATCTCTATTTCGTTACCATCATTCCTTTTCATTACTTTATTCATTTTCTCACTTGTTAATTCATCTAAAACCTGATTATCCTCTGTAATGTATTGACTAAATCGCAAAAAATGTTCATGCACCGCAGAATTTTCCTGTTTTAAAAATGGAAGAACATGATGCCTAAAACGATTTCGTACATAGTCGTCTTTTTCATTAGAGGGATCGCGTCTTGGAATAAGATTCATTTTGAGGCAATACTCTTCAATTTCAGTTCTTGTTACTGCTAAAAATGGACGAATAATCGATCCGCATGAAAAGGGGCGGTTTATTTGTATTCCCGCATACCCGATTCCTTTACTGCCTCTTACCAATCTCATTAGAATCGTTTCAATTTGATCATCCCCATGATGTCCAAGTGCTAAATGATCTGCTTTATATTTTCTCATAAGTTCATCAAAAAAATGATACCGTATTTCTCTAGCAGCTACCTGGGAACTTAAACTGTGTTTCTTTTTATAGGATGTGACATCGAATTGAATTGATTCAAAAGGAATTTTATACTCCTCACAAAATCCCTTTACGAACAGTAAGTCCTCCTCTGATTCTTTCCCTCTGAACATGTGGTCAACATGGGCAGCAATAAGTGTTGAATATGAACCCTTTTGAGTGTGATACAAATAATGCAGTAAAGCAAGGGAATCCGGACCACCGGATACCCCTACTATTATTGTGGAGTCCTTCTTTATTAATTCATGTTTTTCAATAAACTGGTTTACTTTTTCAATCATTGTCGGACCAATCCTTTTTACGGAACTAAAGAATACATTTATCGTATCACTTTCCATAACAATTTTACAGAACTTGTCCATACAGATAAAGTAGATATCCCAGTGATACAAAGAGAAGCAATAATACCGTTTCAAGAACGCCGCCCTTTTGTTTTTTTGGCTTCGGTTGTTTATTCACCCTCGATAGAATTGGATTAGAATGATTACTTCTTGTTGGTTTAGCCTTCGTTTGTGGGTTTCTTGCTGCCCGTGTTTTTTGAACAGAAGAATGATCCTTACTAGCTTGGCTTAACTTCATAACTAGATCCTTTCTCATGTCTTGAGCGCGCAGATATTTTCCGTCTATCGCTTGATAAAGGACCGTATCTATTTTCCGTAGCGACTCCGTATTTGCAATAATAGATTTAAGTTGGTTTACAGGTTGGTCTGTTCTTGTAAACCGGTTTGGATAGGCTGTATTAATGATAATCATTGCAACTGCAAATAAGTCATAGGAAGGTTCTGCTTTTCTCGAGCCCGCTCCCCAATACCCACGGTCAAAAAATTCGGTAAACTCCTTAATAGCTCTACCTTGCACAGTTGTTCCACCAACGTCGATACATCTTATTTTAGGCGGGTTTCCAGCAACAAGTAGATTATCAGGTTTTAAGTCGCCGAATACCCACCCTTCTTGATGGAGACGGTCTAAATCAGCTAGTAACTGCAAACATAGGATTCCTGTCCATTCTTTTCCTCTTTTTTCAATGAAAGACAAAAAGCTTTCTCCTCGAATATATTCCATTACATAAAAGGAGATTGGGCTGGTGACACCTGGTCTTATCCAATCATCAACATCTATAAAAGAAGGTCCAAGGGCAGAGCCTTGGACCTTTGAAAAGTGTTTAAGTACATTCACCTCTGACGTAATTGTTACGCCATTTTCACTTATTTTTAAAGCCACAGGGCCATTCATACTTTCCGCTAAATAGACAATACCATTGGCACCTTGTCCTAAAGGTCTCACAATACGATATGATTTTTTATGCCATTTTCCAGTGATAACAGTACCAGGGGGAACCTTACATACCTGACTCTTCGTAGTATTGTTCATCATCACGAGACAACAAGCTCCTTAATGATCTTTTTTTCTTGAAGTGGGTAAGTGCTTCACGAATCGCTGGACCAGTTGGCGTGATTCCACCGGTTGTTAGCTTTGGAAAAATACTAGATAAAGATTCTAGTCTTGGCGTCCAATCTAATACCCTTTCGACTTCGACTTTTTTCCCAGGAAATATGAACACAGAAAATTGATTGTCTCCCATTCTCGAATTTAGACTAATAGAGAGATCCAGTAAGGCTTCTTTTACTGTTGGCAACTTGTGCTTCATACTTGCACTCGTATCCACTAAAACTAAAACCTCTAAATCAACCGTTTCACCAAGCTCATCAACTACCTCCATTACTTCTCCACGTTTCTCTGGCGGAAGGTCCTCCATTGATGTCTTCGATCCAAGGATTTGCTGAAGCTCCTTGTTGACCACCCCTTGTAGGGTTTGGGTCATCGCTTGCTTTGTCACCATTTGAACAGTTTGTGATAACTGAGTGGAATAAACGATTTGGCTTACGCCTCCACCAGCAGTTGCCATGCCTTCTATTTCCTGCATTCCTTGTTCATCAATCGTATCCTGCTCTACTACCCCGATAACATTAATAGTAATTCCCTGCTCTCTAGCAAGAGCAGCCATTGCAATCGGATCTTCCCCTTGGTTTGAACAACCATCCGTAATTAATAGAATTTGCTTCAATGTGCCTTTTTGCACGTTCCATCCCCTCCAACTGATTTAAAGTTAGTAACAGGATGGACAAAATAATAGTCTTTTAAACCCTTTTCGATAGAATCAAATCGCCTTACTCTTTGTTTTCTGGTACGCATACGCTGGGATGGCTGCCCATTTTGGTGTATTATGTTTAATCTTAGTCACAACAATCGTCATATCATCTTCAATTTGCCCCGATCTTGTGCGGATAACCTCCTCCATAATCAAATCAGCAATCTCTTGCGGGTCATTCGTTTGGATTTCTTTTATTTTGCGTTTCATCCACATATCATGATTTTCGACATGCTTTGGACCTTCAAAAATGCCATCGCTCATCATGATTAAAAGGTCACCAGCCTTTAATTGTTCATCAACTACCTCCACTTCAAAGTCCTCAATGATTCCCATTGGTAGATTACTTGCCTGTATTTTACTAATTTTGTCTCCTCTCTTTATATAACTTGGCGTCGAGCCGATTTTTAAGAACTTTGCACTTGCATCTTGAAGATCAATAACCGCTAAATCTAGCGTTGAGAATATCTCATCTGTTGTACGTAATGAGAGTATGGAGTTGACTGATTTAATCGCGACTTTCTCTTCAATACCAGATTGGAGGATTTTCTTTAATAACTCCAATGTCTCATTGCTTTCGTAATGGGCACGCTCTCCATTGCCCATTCCATCACTGATGGCTACCGCATGCTTTCCAACTCCTAATTCAATTGTTGAATAGCTGTCGCCCGATACAAGTCCTCCACCCTTGGCAGCGTGGGCAACACCTGTATCAATGACATAGGCTTTTGCCGAGCCTAGGGTTACGTGACAAAATCCGTTTGGATAAGCTGAGCATTCCTCCCTTTTTACGAGAATTGTTTCTTCAAGAATATCGGATAGCATTGGTGCAATTAATTTTTCACACTCCCCACTTCCATTGCAATATGGAATACTTAATTCGATATCTACATTTCCTTGCTCCACACTATATATCTCTACATGGCCAATTTGAATACCAAATGATTGTAAGGCATCAAGTATTTGCTCCTCTAACAAATGATGGTTTTCACCCTCGCGTTGAATCTCCTTGGCAAAATCACTCATTACCTGAGACACACCTAATAATTGATCGGCTACTAGTTTTCTACTCTCCTTTACTTGTTTCTTAAGTTTTTGATTTGCTTGATAATACGTAAATTCCTGTTCGACCGCTTCAATTACTTTTTTCGATCGTACACAATGCTTTTCCCAATCTCTCGTAAGTTTGTGATTATACATGAGAGAATTTGTTTCACAACCATGCATAATATCTTTCATGTAATCATATGTTTTATTAAAGTTCTTGGACCAGCACGCCTCCTTTTTGAAACACGATTGGCACGTTTTTTCCGTTACATTGCTTAGAAAGAGATCGACTTCACGGTCCTTATCCTCATCTTCAACGGGATATCCGTATTCTGAAAAACTATTAGACAAAGCTTCAAACACATTTGAAAATTGCGAAACGCGATGAGCTGTTACATCACGAATTTTACGAAGGTATTGCTGCTGTTCTGCACTATGCTCCGGTGTGCCTGGAATATTCTTTGCCACTTTACTTATTAAACCTTTAGGCGTCAGTAAAAATAAAAGAATTGCTGCACCAGATTCATATAAAGTAGGAATAATTTGACTCGCACCTTCTCCGTAAAGGCCAATTAAGAGTGTTCCTACAATTAATCCAAGTGCCACTCCAGCTTTTTTTCCTTCTTTTAAGAGGCCACCTAGCAAACCTGAAAAAGCAAGAAGACTCATTTGGTACAAGCTCGTCACATTAGCTAGACTTAAAATGAGACCAGTTACAACCCCAACAGTGGATCCAATGGTCGCTCCTGCTACAAACGCAAACAAGAGGACGACATACCTAGAAAGGATATTTGAAATGGACATCTCGTATACGAGCCAGCCCATTGTTCCTGTTAACACAGAGGCAATTAAAATAATTAAACAAATAACTTCTTCCGTTTTAAACGATTGTCTCCTTCGTTTCTCTGTTAATAAGGGTACGCTTTGCAGAAATATTAAGGTTAATATAAAGGCTAGACCCGAGCCAACACCGATCATTACCCCATCATGTATTGTGATTGTACCTTGTGTAAGATAAAGAATTCCCGCCTTAGTGATTGCCGATGAAATTAACACAAGTGTTGGCAATGCTTTAATCAAATCCACCTTAAACCTCTGAAGAACCTTATAGATGACAAGAAAAAAGGCTATGGATAAAAATGTGAAAATAGTCACATCAGCCGAAAGGGTAAACGATCCCGCGACTACAGCTGCCATCGCTATTCCTGCCTTCCCTTTTTTCATCATAAAGACTGCTGCGAAAAACGGTAATGCGAAGGGGGTTAATTCATTCAGGATAAGAGCTCGTCCTAATAAAAACCCGACAACTACTAGTAAAAGCCCCTTTAGTAGAAATAGATTTATAAGTTTGGCTTGAAAACGCTGAAACCATTTAGACACAGTGTCCTGCGTTTTTTCAATGGCTACATCTGTAATGGGCGCACTTAAATTCCTCTCTATTCTTTCCATTTACAAACACTCCCCGTATTTAATAGTTGTCTGTTATTATACAGTTGATGAAATACGTATTTTGTCAAAACAACAGGTGCAATTGGAAAAATCATTCGACTGCTTGTCCAGTATTCCTACAAAATAAATGTCATATGACGAATTATAGGAGTGTAATTTAATCCGTTTGCGGAGAATTTCATAGAATATCGTTTGTATTGTGCGAATTTTTGTATTATTTTTCATCAATACAAAAAATATTGACGAATGAATAGACAGAAGGTATTATATAACTTGTGCTTACTTACTAGAGTTTGAGACAGAGTTTGTCGAACTCAGGTATTTTATAATTTTTGCACTCATTTATCCATGGCGGTGTAGCTCAGCTGGCTAGAGCGACGAGCAAAACTTCCATGAATCATCTGCGAGTTGTTCCGACGCAACAATCATCTTCGAATTTACTAGAAGAGGAAGGAACATATTAACTCTTTTAGGAAATATACAAATTCAGTACTCATTTATCCTATGGCGGTGTAGCTCAGCTGGCTAGAGCGACGAGCAAAACTTCCATGAATCATCTACGAGTTGTTCCGACGCATCAATCATCTTCGAATTTACTTGAAGAGGAAGGAACATATTAACTCTTTTAGAAAATATACTAATTCAGTACTCATTTATCCTATGGCGGTGTAGCTCAGCTGGCTAGAGCGTACGGTTCATACCCGTGAGGTCGGGGGTTCGATCCCCTCCGCCGCTACCATAATAATTAGGCCCGTTGGTCAAGCGGTTAAGACACCGCCCTTTCACGGCGGTAACACGGGTTCGAATCCCGTACGGGTCATCTGAAACAGTGTGAGATTATCACACTGTTTTTTTGTTATTATGTTGTAATAACTGCATTCCTGATTAAACAACCTGTTTCCTTAAAAGGCATACAAAAAGCACCCAAATTGGGTGCTTTTAAATTTATATATAGAGCTACAGCAGCAGGTTATCCTCTTCTCGCTCCACGTCCACCTCGTTTTGACTCGGTGTTACGCTTTAAGGAAGATAGACGATCTTCACTGTCTTTTAGAAAGCGATTCATTTTTTGTTCAAAGCTTTCAGTTTTATTGTTATTACGTTGGTCGTTTCGGGTATTACGTGGACCATTGTGACGTGGACGCTGTGGTTGTGGATTCGGATTCTCTTTAGCTTTTTTAATAGATAATCCAATCTTTCCATCTTTCTCAACGTTTATTACCTTGACCTCTACTTGGTCACCAACTTTTAAATGCTCATTAATGTCTTTAACATAATTGTCAGCGACTTCACTAATATGGACAAGACCAGTTGAGCCTTCTGGCAGCTCCACAAACGCTCCAAAATTCGTAATTCCTGTTACCTTCCCTTGAACCTTGCTGCCTACTTCGATTGACATAAAAAAAATGCTCCTCCTTAAATTTGAACAAAATCATTTATATACATTATACATAATATAAAAAACGAGTGTCAATAAGACTAAGACCCATCTCCCACTTTAAAAATGATTTCGCCTTCCTTAGATAGAAAATAATCCCTGCGGATTATTTTTTCGATATACTCATCATTGTTAAGTTTTACGATTTCCTCTTCAAGAAGTACCTGCTCATCTTTTAGTGCGGTGAGTTGTTCTTGTAGTTTTTCCTTCTCAGCAACCTTTTCATTCATCGTCTTATGTTGTGACAGAACCATTGAAACAAGCCCATAAGAAATGATTGCAACTAAGATCGCAAATGCAATCAATCTTCTAATCAAGCCTTTTCGTTTCACTTGAAGGGCTTCTTCTTGCTGTTTATATTTTTCCATATACGTTGATTGTAATTGTGTTACATTTTTCTTTCGAACTGCACTCATTGTAGAGAATGCCTCCTATTGTTTCCTAATCTTCTTCCACCATTTTAACAGTATAGGTTTGATATTCTCTACCTTTTTTAAAAATCCTGCACATTTCCAAAAAATCTTTTCTACATTTTTCGTAACGGCCGACGGCATCAGCCTCCAGATGATAATTCCAATCCACTTGATTGGTGCAAAACAGATTTTGATTAATATCCAACAGGTTTTCAGAAGAATTTTCCCGAGAACAAGTAAAATATTCAAGATCCCCAGCAGAATCACGATAATGAGTTGATACAACAATTTAATCGGTCGAATGATAAGGAATTCACCCAAACGGAGTAAAAACTCATAAAGACGTATGAACGCCTGTATGATGTGTTCTAGTGCTTTAACATAAAATGACTTTATTAAACTTTGATAAGCCGCGAATCCACATAATATCGCAATAAACACATAAAATCGCAGTTCACCCTCATTTACTAGTAAAAGTGTATAAAAGAACAATAGGCCTTGTACAATCCAAAATAAAATGTCATTGATAAAAACAAAGAAATACTTTCGTCTTGAACGATTTAAAAAACGTTGGTACGTATCAAGAGAGGCCCCTAGCCAACCTCCCATACAAATCATTGCAAGCAATGTATAGAACTGGGTTGACAGGGTCATCTAAATAACTTGCTAAAGAATCCTTTAGCCTTCTCCGTCGAATGATCATCCAAATAATTAATGTCATAGACTCTTCCTTTGATTGATACAATACCTTTTTCCACATCTAGATTCTTCATTTGCAAGTTTTGGCCACGAATTGCTAGGAAACCCATAACAGTCTCAAGTAAAAATTCTTCATTATCAAAGCTTTCCACTTGCTTTACACCTGTTATGTCAAGAAGCTTACGACTTCTCATAATCACATCATGTTCTTGCACGGTTCCTTTATTAGGCGGCGTTCCATCGTAGTATTCGTTCATCTTCTAACCCCCACATTCATACTTAAGTGATCAAAATAACCACTTGTTTAATAGTAAAATGTATGAGAATGTGAGTGAGTTTAGAACAAGCCTTAGGTAGATTATCAAATGTTTACGCTTCTACTTTTTCCTCTTTCACTATGGAATAAAGCTTATTTGCATCTTCTTTTTTTGTTGTTTCTTGTAGATCTTCGATTTTCACAGTTACGATTTTCTGACCAAAACGAATTGTTAACTCATCACCTATTTTCACATTGCTACTTGCCTTTGCAGCTATTCCATTAATGAGGATTCTACCTTGGTCTGCAACCTCTTTTGCTAACGTGCGTCGTTTGATTAGTCGAGAAACTTTTAAGAATTTATCCAAACGCATGAATTTCACCTCTTTCCTCTAATCAAATGCGCCATGGCGTATTTGCGCCTGATTTTTTTCGAGCTTGCTCGAAAAACTTCCTTTGAAAAATCATGGCATCCGCCGGAGGCTTATAACTTTATTTAATCATTATTTGACGTTCCCTGAAATTTTCCACCTTATTAACATTGGTTCCACACTAGAATGTAACTTCTGCTAAATAAAGTTATAGTCCCCTTTGTTTTGCTTCTTCCCAGATTGCATCAAGTTCCTCTAGGGTTTGCTCTTCTATCTTTAACCCTTGTTTTCTTAGTTCTGTTTCTATAAATTGAAAACGTCTTACGAACTTTTGATTTGTCATGGCAATTGCTTCTTCTGGATCAAACTTATAAAATCTAGCTATATTAGCTAAAGCAAAAAGGATATCTCCGAATTCTTGAATGGCATCTCCTTTTTGTTTTTCTTCTACTGCTACCTTGTATTCTTTTATTTCTTCAAAAACCTTGTCCCACATTGGCTCAACAGCATCCCAATCAAACCCAACCTTCGCTGCCTTTTTTTGATATTCGACAGCTTTCATTAATCCAGGCAATCCCTTTGTAATCTCATCAAAGATGGACTTTTCTGCCCTATTACTGCCTTTTTCCAATTGTTTAATTTGCTCCCAGTTTGTCACAACTTCATCTGCAGTTTCTGCCGTTACATCACCAAATACATGTGGATGCCTTCTAATCATCTTTTCGGAAATTCCACGAATGACATCGTCAATTGAAAACATGCCTTCATCCTCACCGATTTGGGCATGCAGTGCCACTTGGAGAAGTACATCTCCTAGTTCCTCTGCTAAATGATCATCATCTTCACGATCAATTGCATCAAGTACCTCGTAAACCTCTTCTAGTAAATATTTCTTTAATGATTGATGAGTTTGTTTTTGATCCCACGGGCATCCCCCAGGACCTCGTAATGCAGCAATAATTCTTCTGAAAGTCCGGAAATCATGATAGAGAGATTCTGCATCTTGAACTGGAGGGACATATACGCTTGTCAGATTGTTCACCTCTACTCCTCGATCCAATTCATAAAGAGGGACTTTAGTGATTCTTTCATCCTTACTACCCGCAGCTGTTACAATGTATACTTCATATTCATCAGGTAATTGCTCCATTAGTGTTAATTTAACATTTGAAGCTATGTATTGATCATAGACCTGACAAATGATAATATGCTGTGATAGCTGTAATTCATCTTTTTCAAAGGACAAAGCATCAATGAATTGAAAACCTTCAATTGGATCAATTCTCAATGAAGCCAATAAAGGATCGATAAAACTTTGGCCTCCCTCAATTTTTATTAGAAGATTTTGATCCTCAAGTAAAAGCTGAGTCGTCTTCTCTGCTACCATCGGGTGCCCGGGCACAGCATAAACAATTTCCTTTGTTTTCGCTTCATTCCTTAGAATGTCGACTATTTCATCATATACATCCTCGAATTGGTCATGTTTTTCATAAATGTCGTCAAAGGAGTGATAACGAATTCCTTCAGCTTCTAATTCCTTTATAACAGGATGCTCCTTCGTTCGAAGATACAAATGTTCAGCAGCTAAAAGTTTACGATAAATGCCTAATGGAAGCTGTGATAGGTCTCCAGCACCTAGACCAATAACTGTTATCATGCTCTCTTTCCTCCTTTAAGTAGATGTTAAAAAGTGCGGTGAATATGACACATCGAATTTCTGCGTTGTCTTGCTTCTCCGGTCCTCACGTATTTACTGCATACGCTCCGGTCCTCGGGAGCTCGCGTCGCCTTGAAATTTCGACGCACAGGACGTGCTAGTGTCGACAATGCCACAGGACGTGGCGTTTTTGTCGACGCGGTCCTCTTCATCCTCCTTTTTAATCACGACCCTTTAATTAGCCTAATAAGGAAGGTTCCTTTGGATCCAATCGGAACCTCCGAAAGTTCTTCTTCTGAAAATACACTCCCTCTTATAATAAAAAACAAATAGGTTACTCCCCCAATAATGACAGAGGTTAATGCCTCAAAGCTAGCAAACATGCGACTTTCCCCTGCTATAGGGAACAGCTTATGCAAACTCCATCGATAGCAAAAAATAACTAGCCCCATCGCAATCATTGCAAATAAGACACGATAAAGAAAGGACCAATTTTGTAAGGCACCAGGGAGTTTCTTTTTAACAATCGACATATGTAGGACAGATATCCCCCCAAAGGCAACGAAGGTTGCAACAGCTGCTCCAACTGTTCCGTATCCTGGAATTAATAACAGGTTGAAAATCCATTTTTCAAACACTCCAATAATGACCACAATCGCCGGTAAGAATGGATAGCCCAGCCCTTGTAAAATAGCCGTAATCGATTGGGATAATGTTGTAAATAAAATAGATAAACCGATAATCATGAGTATGTTTGTTCCCAGGTCATTACGAAATAACATGATATTTGTGGGTTCAAGGACACATGCAAGACCTACTGAGGCCCCAATTCCCACAACTATACTTAGACGAAATGTTAAGTCAACCTTTGCTTCAATAAAAGCTACGTCGTTTCGGGCCTTTGCACTTGCAATTAATGGGACAAGCGATAATGCTAATGAGGTCGCGACCACAGTTCCAAGCTGAAGGAGTGGTTGTCCGCGGTCATAAATTCCTTTTGCTTGTTTAGCTGCTTCCTCCTCTACTCCACCTGAAATCAATAAAGAGTATACAGTGAAAGAATCTACCAACTGAAAAAGAATCAGTAACAAAGCACTAATGCAAATTGTCATCCCCTGGGTGAAAAGGATTTTGATAATTTCTATCGTTTTTATCGAAGTGTTTGAAAAAGGTCTCATCTGATGACTCTTTTTTCTTTTAAGTAAGTAAAACAAGAGAACTGAAAGAGCTGCAAAGCCTCCAGTTATCGAACCAAATATCGCTCCCGCTCCAGCCACATATGCACCATATCCATAATCCAAAAGTAGAAATGACATGAACAAAATCGTTACGACACGAATCGATTGTTCAGTTACTTGTGAAACTGCGGTTGGTATCATATTTTTATGGCCTTGAAAAAAGCCACGAAAGACAGAGATAAAAGGCAAGAGTAAAAATGAAAATGAAATCACTTTTATTAGTGGTGTTAGTTTTTTGTCACCCATCCAACCTGCAACGACTTCAGCACCCCAGTATAAAAAACTAAATAATAGTATTCCCATTCCTAATAACGTAAATAGGGTGATATATAGTATTTTTATGACAGAGGCTTCATCATCTTGTTCTAATTTTTCCGCTAGAAGCTTTGATATAATCACTGGAAATCCATATGTAGAAAAAACAAGGACAATCCCGTAAATCGGATATGCCTGTTGATAAATATAAAAGCCAATATCCCCTGCGATATTTTGATAGGGGATACGGTAACCAGCACTAAGTATCTTGGTGATCAAACCGGCTATGGTAAGAATGAAAGCACCTTCCCAAATTCGCTTTGATTTCTCTTCGGATTGGACGTTCATCGCCCATCTCCTTCCAATCGAATAATTTCCAGTGTATTATAACATACTTCCCTGGACATTACCCTTAACGGAAAAAAAGGCAGCTATATTAGCTACCTTTTCCATGGATCAAACATTCGTTTTTTATTACTGTTCCATTTGTCTCGCAAGGAACCCGGCTGCCGTTTCGACGGCTTTTTGTTCTACTTCTCCGAGTGCTTTTTCTTTTGATAATATGACAACAGCACCAATTGGGTCTCCGTTTGCAATAATCGGACCAATTGTATATGATGAGATTGTTTCGTCAGCACCCTCAACGATGGATACTTGGCGCTCTTCTGTTTCTAAAATAGAAGTTCTGTCTTCCATCGACTTTTCAATGAGTTCGCTTATGTTTTTATTTAAGTATTCTTTCTTGGAGCCTCCTGCAACCGCAATAAATGCATCACGGTCACAAATAAGTACTTGGTGTCCTAAGCTATCAAAAAGTGCTTCCGCATACTCCTTTGCAAAATCGCTTAGTTCACTAATCGGAGAATATTTCTTTAAAATGACCTCTCCATCACGATCAACAAAAATCTCTAATGGGTCTCCCTCTCTAATACGTAGCGTTCTACGGATCTCTTTCGGGATAACTACTCGACCTAAATCATCAATTCGACGAACAATACCAGTTGCCTTCATTCTTATGATGCCTCACTTTCATCTGATGATTAAAGAATAATGGTGATTGATAGGAATGTTCAAAAAGTGCGGTGAATATGACACATCGAATTTCTGCGTTGGCTTGCTTCTGGAGTTCCTCACGTATTAACTGCATACGCTCCGGTACTCGGGAGCTCGCGCCGCCTTGAAATTCTCGGTCCTCTTCATCCTCCTTCTGAACATACAATTGATGTACAATTTGTCTAGATTTGAATAAATCACCATTTGTTGTTGAGTTTAGTATCTTACTTCAACAGAGTTCTATTCACGATGAATGTGATTTTTCGATAGAGGAAAAAATAACCATACACAAGAACTATAGGCAACTCAGACTTTGGTTCTATTCGTTAGAATTTTACCTATGTCACCTGAGTTAAACAGCGTTCACATTTTCCTTTTTGACATCTTGTAATCCTTTGACCATATCATGAATAATGCCTAGCCATTGGTTTACCTCTATTCCCTTTGTTTGAATCACAATTTTTAATTTGCTGCCTTCCATTCCAAGGCTAATCATACGGCCAAATGTATTTCCTAATTTAAAAATCTTCCCGCCGTCAATTTGACTGCTTGCCTCTTCTGATAGCAGAATGGTAATTTCCTGCTTGGCTTGCTTTATGGAAATAACCTGCTCTGCCAATGCATATACCTTTATCTTGGCAATCTTAAATAGGTATTCTACCTCTGCTGGATATTCACCAAATCGGTCAATCATTTCCTCTTGCAATTCTTCGACATCCTCCATTTCTGTGATGCCTCTAAATCGCTTATACATATCAATTTTTTGGCGGCCATCAGAAATGTACGCATCGGGAATATACGCATCTACCTCTACATCAATTTCCACATTTGCAGGTTTTACAGTAGTGGTATCACCTTTGCGTTCTTCAATAGCCTCTTTCAGCATTTGTGAATAAAGGTCAAATCCAACTGAATCAATAAATCCATGCTGCTGTGCTCCCAAAATATTTCCTGCACCACGAATAGAAAGGTCACGCATTGCAATTTTGAAGCCTGAACCAAGCTCTGTAAATTCCTTAATAGCTTGTAATCGCTTTTCTGCAACTTCATTCAACACCTTATCCTTACGGTACGTAAAGTACGCATAGGCAACACGATTCGAACGCCCAACACGCCCTCTTAGCTGATAAAGCTGCGAAAGCCCCATTCGGTCTGCATCCTGAACAATCAATGTGTTCACATTCGGAATATCAACACCTGTTTCGATAATGGTTGTTGTTACCAGAACATCATATTGACCATCAAGGAAATTTAAAATCACCGCTTCTAGTTCATTCTCTGTCATTCTTCCGTGAGCATAGGCAATCCTTGCATCCGGAACTAGCATCGAGATTTCTTCGGCCTTACGCTCAATATCCTCAACCCGATTATATAAGAAGTAAACTTGACCATCCCTTGCCATTTCCCGTTCAATCGCTTCCCTTATTAATTCACCATTGTATTCCACAACATATGTTTGAACAGGAAAACGATTCTCAGGTGGTGTTTCGATAACGGACAAATCACGGACTCCAAGCATCGACATGTGAAGGGTTCTCGGAATTGGTGTTGCAGTTAAGGTAAGCACATCAATATTCGCTTTTAGTTTTTTGATTTTTTCCTTATGTGTAACTCCAAAACGTTGTTCTTCATCAATAATTAATAGCCCAAGGTCCTTATACGTAATATCTTTTGACAATAGGCGATGTGTTCCAACTACGATATCAACTGTCCCAGCTTTTAACCCTTTTGTTACTTCCGTTTGTTGTTTCTTTGAACGGAATCTACTTAATTGGCCAATTGTAATAGGGAAGTCCTGGAACCTTTCGCGGATTGTTTCGTAGTGCTGTTGTGCCAAGATTGTCGTCGGAACTAAAAAGGCAACCTGTTTTCCGTCCATAATGGCCTTGAACGCAGCACGAATGGCAACCTCTGTCTTTCCATAGCCCACATCTCCACAGAGAAGGCGGTCCATTGGACGTTCACGTTCCATATCCTTTTTAATTTCCTGAATCGATCTTAATTGATCTTCAGTTTCTTGATATTGGAATGATGCCTCAAATTCTCTTTGCATTTCGCCATCAGGAGAAAATGCATATCCCTTACTTGCCTCTCGCTCTGCATACAACTTAATTAAGTCATCTGCTATATCCTGAACGGATGATTCAACCTTTTTCTTCACACGTTTCCAGTCAGTTCCACCTAATTTGTAAATCTTCGGATCCTTACCTTCTGATGCTACGTACTTTTGCACCTGTTCAATTTGGTCAACAGGTACATAGAGTTTGTCATCACCCTGATAGCGAATATGCAAGTAATCCTTATGGATTCCGTTGATCTCTAGGGTTTCGATTCCTAAATACTTCCCGATTCCATGATTTACATGAACAACATGGTCGCCAACCTGTAATTCAGAATAGCTTTTTATCCGCTCTGCATTTGAAAGCTTTTGCTTTCGCTTTGTTTTCTGCATTTTCTTCTTAAAAAGCTCTTCCTCAGTTATTATTGCGATTCGTTGTAACGGTAATTCAAAACCGTCCTGTAAATCCCCAAGTAAGATTTGTGCTTTTCCTAGCAAAATATCTCCATCGCTCTTACTAGTAAATGCATCGATTTCATAGTCTGACAGGACCTGTTCCAGCTTTTTCACCCGGTCCTCATTTGAGCCAAGGAAAACAACTGTGTATTTACCCTTCTGCCATCGATCAAGCTCTGCTTTAAGGACATGCATCTGGCCATGAAAGTTTTGCATCTGTTTGCATGACATATTTAAAATGTTCTGTGGGCTTGTATGAGGTACATGCCTTAGAAAAAGAGATAGATAAACCAAAGGATTGGTTGACTGTTGGATAAGCTTTGTAAATTGGTGTGACAAGGTAAGGTTATGAATAATCTCTCCTTGTGATAAAAGACTCGTTATCCACTCAGCTTCTTCTTTATCGAGACTATCAGCCATCTCCTGAACTCTACTAATTTCATCTAAAAGTACGAGACCATTTGCAGGTAAATAGTCTAGTAAACTAGCAGGCGTATCATAGACAAGAGATAGATATTTGAACATCTTCTGCAAAATTTGACCACTTCTCATCTGTTCAAGTTCGTAGGAAATGTTCTCTAATAACAGTTTTTTTGCTTTCTCGTCTTTAACCTTTTTAAGGCTTTTTGCTAGTCCTTCTTCTAATGCATGTACGCCTTTATCCAAGTGCTTAGGCGTTAATAAAATTTCGGTAGCAGGTCCAATAGTAATTGAGTCAATTTTCGCCTGTGATCGTTGATCCTCTAGTGAGAATGTGCGAATGGAATCTACCTCTGTATCAAATAACTCAATACGTACAGGATTTTCTTCTGTTAAGGGATAGATGTCGAGAATTCCACCTCTTACGCTGTATTCCCCAGGTGCTGATACCATTGACACACGTTCATATCCCATCTCAACCAATTTTTCTAATATAGACTCCACTTCTATATCATGTCCAACTGTAAATGTCAGCTGACTTTCATTCCATAGTTTCTTAGGTGGAAGGAGTCTTTTTAAACCTGCTATTGGAGCAACTATGACACCCTTTGATTGATGACTCCAATAATTTAGAGCTTCAATACGCTGACCTTTTAACTCGGGGCTTGCAATTCCTATTTCTGATGCAATTAATTCATTCACAGGATATAGAAAAACCTCATCCTCTTCTAAAAGACCGTTTAAATCCTCATAAATTTTCTGTGCCTGAAACAAGTTATGGGTAACGACCAATATCGGTCGATTTGTTTGTCTATATAGAGCCGCCGCAAACACAGTTCGAGCTGAACCAGATATACCAGCTATTAATTGCTCACGCAAGCCTCCTTCAATTCCATTAATAATTGATTTTAACTCATCATTATTCCCAACATATTGTTGTAGTCCCTTAAGCAACTCGGAAACCCCCTCTCGAAGTTTTTACGTGTATAGTAGTAACTCGTGCTTAAATAGATTCATTAATTGGATGTGAATCTCGTAAAATGGAGCTTCGCGCCTTTTTACATAAATAGAAAAACGCTTTGGTTGCGAAGGCCAAAGCTTTTCCTCTTATTGAATAAATGATTCATATTGATGAAAATCAGGATTCCGTTGCAACGCTTCCTGACAATCTTCACATATTGTCTTTACATGAATGTCGCCATTTGATTGGTAAGATATCATCTCTTGTCGTTCTTGGTCAGTTAATTGATGAAATCCAAGACTCTCACTATGTAGGGATAGGTTATCAATACTTCCAACCTTCACACCACAATGTCGACAATGGTAGTGTAATGACATAAGAATCCTCCTTTTTACGGATACGACCATAGTTTACACTTTCTAGTATAAACCGCGTTGGGATTCTTTATTCACTGCCTCTTACCTTATCATACTACACTACTTTGCATTAAATTCGTTCATTACTTGTAAAAATGATGTTGACACCCATTTTTCTGCAGCTTCAGCGGACTTTTGGATTGCATCTTGAATATCCTGCAACTCCTCAGCTGGAAAACGACCTAAGACATAATCAGCTATCTTCATGCCGTTTGTAGGGCGATTGATTCCAATTCGAATACGCTTAAATTCCTGAGTGCCCAAGTGGTTAATAATGGATTTCATTCCATTATGGCCCCCTGCACTTCCTTTTTCGCGCAACCTAATTTTTCCTACTGGTAAGTCAAGCTCGTCATATACAACGAGTATATCTTTAACTAGAATATCATAATAATCCATGATTGGCCTGATACTTTCTCCCGATAAATTCATATATGTGAGAGGCTTTAAAAGAATAACTTTCTCCCCATTCACCATGCCTTGACCAAATACTCCGTTGAATTTTGCCTTATCCAGCGGTATATGTAATTGATTAGAAAGCTCATCAATAACCTTAAACCCAACGTTATGTCTTGTCTCCTCGTATTGCCTACCGGGATTTCCCAACCCTACTATCAACTTCATTTTTTCCCCCACCTTGTTATTTCAAAAGTAAAAGGCGCCCATCTATCGGCGACAAGCATAAGACAAGCGCTGGCAGAAGGTGTCCTTTACCTTCAGAAGTGATTGTCTTATGACCTCGAGCCGATGGCGCCTGGAACTGGATGTTGCAAAAGGACGTAACCGTTTTGGTCACGTCCAACCTTTTTCTTTAGCCTTCTTCAGATTCGTTAGTTTCTCTACCCTCTAGGTTTTCAGGTTCGCCAGGTTCTTGTTCTTCTCCTGTGCTAATCTCTTCTTCCTGTCGTGGTGCAAGAACAGAAGCCACGACCTGTGAAGGTTCTTGGTTGATTGTAAATTTACCTTTTGTATCAATGTCCTCTAACTTAACAACATCGCCAACCTCTACGTTTGACACATCCACATCAATTGTTTGCGGAATATCGGTTGGTAGTGCAGAAATGGACACTGAATGTATGGACTGCTGAAGCACTCCGCCATCCTTCACTCCAGACGCTTCCCCAACTAAATTAATATTCACGTCAACGGTAACTTCTGTTGACATGTTTACGATTTGGAAATCTGCATGAATGATTTCACTTTTAATTGGATCAGTTTGAACTTCTTGTAGCATAACAGAATGCTGGTTATTTTGAATTGCAAGTTTAATTATTCCATTACGACCAGTGGTGCGAATCGTTTTTAAAAAGTCTGCACTATTTACGTAAATGGGTTGACTTTGATTCGGCCCATTTAAGACTGCCGGGATGTTTCCCGCTTGTCTTATCTTTGTTAATGTAGAATTTTTATCCTTTACTCGTTCTGTCGCTTCTAAAACTACAGACATTCTATACACCATCCTTGGAAGATTTAGTCATATTACTAAATTTCCCCTAAAGATGATGAAGTAAACCTTCTTTTTAAAAAGAAAGGGAGCTTTCTTAGTCAAATAGTGTACTTACTGATTGTTGCTCGTGAACACGTACGATCGCTTCACCGATTAGTGGAGCTACAGAAAGCTGCTTGATCTTGCTGATCCGCTTCTCTTCTCGTAATAGAATCGTATTGGTTACAATCAACTCTTTGATTTTTGAATTTTGAATACGTTCAATTGCTGGTCCTGATAATACAGGGTGTGTACAACATGCATATACTTCAGAAGCACCATTCTCGACAAGTGCATTTGCAGCTAATGTAATTGTCCCTGCTGTGTCAATAATATCATCAATCAATATTGCCGTTTTCCCCTCAATGTTACCTACGATATTCATCACTTCTGCCACATTTGGCCTTGGGCGACGCTTATCTATAATCGCGATAGGAGCTTTTAAACGATCTGCCATTTTACGTGTACGTGTAACCCCACCATGATCTGGAGATACAATTACAATATCTTCAAGATTCTTGGCTTTGAAATAATCAGAAAGAATTGGCACGCCCATTAGGTGGTCAATCAAGATATCAAAAAAGCCTTGGATTTGCGGTGCATGAAGATCTAACGTAATAACACGATCTGCACCTGCTGTTTCTAAAAGATTTGCAATTAGCTTTGCTGTAATTGGCTCACGTGCACGTGCTTTTCGGTCTTGTCTTGCATACCCGTAATAAGGCATGACAATATTTATAGTCTTTGCGGAAGCACGTCTAAGTGCATCAATCATAATTAATACTTCCATGATATGCTCATTTACAGGAGCACTCGTTGATTGAATAACAAAAACATCGCATCCACGAATACTTTCTTCAATGTTAATTTGGATTTCTCCATCGCTAAAACGTGTTACAGAGCATTTCCCAAGCTCAACACCAATTGACTTAGCAATTTCTTCAGCCAAAGGTGCATTCGAATTCAACGAAAATACCTTTAAACTTGAGTCACGGTATTCATTAGGCATGATCTTACTGACCTCCATTAGGAATTTTTCTTTTGATTTAAGATCTCTACATAATTTTCTTTATTAACTTGGCGAGCTCTAGCTATTGAAAGGGCGTTGCTAGGGACTTCATTTGTAATCGTTGAGCCAGCCGCAACGTATGCTCCTTCACCAACTGTCACTGGAGCCACTAAATTTGAATTACATCCAATAAATGCATTGTCTTCGATTTTTGTTAAGAATTTATTTTTTCCGTCATAGTTGACAGTGATAGAGCCACAACCAATATTTACATTTGTGCCAACCTCCGCATCTCCAATATAGCTTAAGTGAGACGCTTTACTTCCTACACCAAATACAGCCTTTTTTAGCTCAACAAAGTTTCCAACCTTTACTTTGTCACTAATTTGAGATGCTGGACGGATATGCGCAAACGGTCCGATTGCTACATCATTTCCAATACTACTATCATGTGCAACTGAATGTCGGATCACAGTACGATCACCAATCTTACAATTCTTTATTTCTGAATTTGGACCAATCTCACAATCCGAACCTATTTCAACATCGCCAATAATCATAGTACCAGGATGTAAAACAGTGTCTGAACCGATTTTAGCATCTGATGAAATGTACGTATTGTTCGGATCAATGATGGTAACACCATTCATCATGTGCTGTTTATTGATTCTTTGTTTCATTAACATTTCTGCTTGGGATAAGGCATAACGATCATTTACTCCAAGTGTCTCCTCGAATGATGCTGTTTGGAATGCAGATACAATTTCGCCCTTATTTTTCAGAATTTCAATGACATCCGGAAGATAATATTCGCCCTGTACATTGTCATTGGATACATTTGAAAGCGCTTCAAATAGTGCTTCGTTATCGAAACAATATGTACCCGTATTGATTTCGGTAATTGTTCGTTCTTCATCTGTTGCATCTTTATGTTCTACGATACGCTCCACATGTCCTTCTGCATTACGGACAACTCTCCCATAACCTGTTGGCTCCGAAGCCACAGCTGTTAGGATTGTTGCCTTAGCGCCAGCATCTTCATGCTGTTTTAATAACGCCTCCATCGTTTCTGCTGTTATAAGCGGAGTATCTCCACAAACGACTAATGTTACTCCCTTTTCATTTGCTAAGTGGTCTGCTGCCTGCATAACAGCGTGCGCTGTGCCTAATTGCTCAGCTTGAAGGGCGTATTCACTTTTATCTCCAATTTGTGCTTTTACAGTTTCTGCCCCGTGTCCAACTATTGTCACGAGTTTTTGTAAGGATAATGTTGAAAGTTGATCTACTACATGCTGTACCATTGGTTTTCCACATACAGGATGCAGAACCTTGTAAAGCTTAGACTTCATACGTGTTCCTTGCCCAGCGGCCAAAATTACGCCGTATCTTTTTGTCATGTTCAGGCCTCCAATTAACCTAATCAAATTCGCCTCGGTGAAATTGCGACCAAATTTTTCTTTAAAAATCGCATATCTCCGCCGGAGGCTTTAGCATTATGCAATCCTCAATTGCAAAATGCTAAACCTTTTTATCCATTTCGAATATATCTTAAAAAGAGACCATTTTCAAGAAAACTAACGAAAGTACATGTTTTTTAACTGGAAAAAGTTTATTGGGGATAAGGAGGGAAAGAAAAAGAGCCTATATATATGTAGGCTCTTTGATGTAATATTTTTTTATTTTATGATGCGCCCGCTTCTTCAAACTCAACCTCTACTTCACCTAAACGGTGATACTCAGCTAGTACAGCATCTTGAATCTTTCCACGAGTACTTGAGTTAATTGGATGAGCGATATCGCGAAACTCACCATCTGGAGTACGTTTGCTTGGCATTGCAACAAATAAACCATTGTTTCCATCGATTACACGAATGTCATGTACAACAAATTCATGGTCTAACGTAATTGATGCAATCGCTCTCATTCTACCTTCAGTATTAACGCGGCGTAATCTAACGTCTGTCACTTCCATTCTGTTCACCACCTTTTTAACTATATAAAAACTTAGTTATTCATATTCAACGAAAAATCGGAATCTCCTGCTAAATATCAAATATTTTTTTAAAAAGATTCATACTTTTTTGTGAATGAACAGAATGTTAGTGAGTAACGCTATTATTTTACGAGTGCGATGACCTCAATTTCTACCAAAACATCTTTAGGTAGTCTTGCCACTTCAACAGTAGAGCGGGCTGGTTTATGCCCGGCAAAGAATTCTCCATAAATTTCATTTAGTTCTGCAAAGTCATCCATATTTTTAATAAATACAGTAGCTTTAACAACTGTTTCAAGAGATGCGCCCGCTTCTGCTAAAACAGCTTGCAGATTCTTAAAAACCTGTACCGTTTGTTCTTTTATTCCTCCACTTACAAGTTCACCAGTTGGTGTTAGAGGAATTTGCCCGGAACTAAAAAACATATTATTGACAATGATTCCTTGTGAATATGGTCCAATTGCAGCGGGTGCTTGATTCGTTTGTACCTGCCTCATTCTTCTTCCCCCATCTCATCTTCAATTTCTACTTGTCGTAAGTATGATTCATAATTTCCAACAGCAACTTTAATTTGTTTTTCTTTCACATCAACATCTGTAAGTTTTACTAAGGATATATACTCATCCACTAGTCTTTCTTCTACACCTTCAGATTCAACTAGGACACCGATTCCTTTAACGTTTGCATTGAACTCTTCAAGGATACTAACCATTCCATTTACAGTTCCGCCAGCTTTCATAAAGTCATCGATAATTAGGACATTTGCTCCTTCCTTCAAACTCCGCTTAGCTAGTACCATTGTCTGTATCCGCTTTGTAGACCCGGATACGTAATTAATACTTACAGTAGAGCCTTCAGTCACTCGATTATCATGTCTTACAATTACAACGGGAACGTCTAGATATGAGGCAACTGCATATGCCAATGGTATCCCCTTTGTTGCAACAGTCATAACAATATCAATCTCATGATTTGAATAAATAGAAGCAAAGATTTTCCCGATTTTATTAACAATTCTCGGGTCTCCTAGTATATCAGTAAGATACAAATAACCACCCGGAAGAAGCCTATCTGGATTTGCTATAACCTTACAAAGTTCCTCAACAACCTCACTTGCTTCATCTTCCCCGACCATTGGAATAAATTTTACTCCTCCAGCAGCTCCTGCTACTGTAATTAATGTTCCAATTCCTTGCTGCTCAAACGTTTGCTTGATAATAGCTAGATCTTCACTAATTGAGGATTTAGCAGAATCATATTTTTCAGCAAAATAAGAGAGAGAAACAAGGTGCTGTGGATGTAAAAGCAAGTGATTTGTCATATCAACAAGTCTACTACTCCGTCTAAATTTCATGGCTGCCTCCAAAAACCGAATATTTTATAGATAATATACCATTAATATACGTTTTTATTCAACCTTATTTCGCTCACCAAGTAATCTAACTGCATAAACCTGGTCACAAAAGCCACGCAATCCATTATAAATCCGCTGCATTCTAGATTCTCTTTGAACAAGCCCAAAAACAGTAGGTCCACTTCCACTCATTAATACTGCATCCGCACCGAACCGTTTCATTTGTTCCTTTATGTTTGCTACTTCCGGATGGAGCTTAAGAGTTACATCCTCTAATACATTTCCGACTCGATCACAAATCCCGCCAAAGTCCTTCATTTCAATTGCTCGAATCATCCCATCCACGTCTGGATGATTGATTTGATCAATTGAAAGGTTCCGATAGACATCTGCTGTTGAGACCCCTATTGTTGGTTTTGCTAATATGATCCAACAATGTGGGGGTGCAGGTAATTCGGTTATTATTTCGCCTCTGCCAGTCGCGAGGGCTGTCCCACCATAAACACAAAAGGACACATCTGAGCCAATTTCAGCTCCAATCGATGCTAGTTCGTCTAAACTCAGACCAAGGTTCCAAAATTTATTTAGTCCCCTTAATGTTGCGGCTGCATCACTGCTTCCACCAGCAAGCCCTGCAGCCACAGGAATTGATTTTGTAATCGAGATAACGACGCCCTTTTTTACTCCGTATCGCTTTTTCAGTAAGCTTGCAGCCTGATAAGCTAGGTTACGGCTGTCATCCGGTACAAAACGATTATGGGAAACGACCTTAATTTCATCCCCCTCATAATCGGATAATTCAAGCCTGTCCGATAGATCGATGGTAGTCATGATCATCCGCACCTCATGATAACCATCCTGCCGCTTATGTAATACATCGAGCGCTAAATTGATCTTTGCCGGGGCCTTAACTAATAATTTCATGAAAACACCTGCTTTAAACGTAAAATTCAATATTGACATTGTACCATAAAGTAAACAACGTAAAACAGTGATGTCATGCTGTCTGCACTGTTTTTTTATGTGAATCGTTCATAATGACCTTATTCTTATATAAAGAAAGCCGAAGCGAATCTGCTCCGGCGTCGTAGTTCAAGAAACTGTTTTACTGGTTTTTCCCCTTATTAGCAAGCTGTTGTTGTCCAATTTCAATTGCCCGTTTTACCATATTACCGGCATCACGCGAACGAATTGCACCCCAACCTTCATTTTTTACAGTGTCATAAAAACCAAGTTCTTTTGCTAACTCTTCTTTAAAGGTTTCCGACATAATTCCTCTACGTCTTCCCAATAACTACAACCCCTTTCTACCTACGACAACCTTAGTATTAGAAAAACAAGGGATAATTATAGTAACAATTTATCCTATTAATTCTTTTTTAAACAAAAAACGTGGCTCTTTTTTAGAAAAGCAAAAAGGCACCAACACTTCGGCAAGAAGCATAAGTAAATATCCAACAGAAGGTGTACTTTACCTTCAGTAGCAATTTGCTTAGACCAAAGAGCCAATGGCGCCTAAAGCTAGACATTAAAAAAAACCACGTTTTTAGACAAAATAAAAAGCAGCAAACACAATGTCTACTGCCCACTTATAGCAATGTTCCCAGATGTCTCATCAAAGAATGTTAATTGAACGGTTTCTGTAAGGATATCAGCATAGCTGTATGATACTCGCTCAAACGAGTTCTCGTCCTGGTCTAGTTCAATTACAAATACAGAGGGGTACGTTTCAGCGAGCACTCCCGAGCGCTCGATTGTCTTTCTACGACCACCGTTCGCCTTTAAAGTAAGCCTCTTGCCTAAATTTGTATCTAAAGACCTTTTGATATCAAGCAAAGTTTTTCCCATTTCACTCCACCTCACTATTTTAAGTATACCAAATAAATCTTAAAACGTCAAACAAAACTAAAATTATAACAATGATACAAAATACTTGTCAATATATATTTTCCTACATTTTTCTTAGTGCACAACCGATAGTATGTTCAAAAGTGTAGCTAATATGTATAAAAATCAAGTTTTCTTTCATCGACATATTTTTCAATTATTTTATATGTAATAAAATTCCAAAAAGGATCTCTAGCGTTACACGTTAGAGATCCCCTTCTTCTTCATCCACTAGTTTTTGGAAAGGCATACCCGTGCGTAATACACCCTTCGTTTCAATCCCTCCAAGGCCCTTTTCTCCTGTTAATGTATTTCGTAGAACATCCCATACATTAATTCTTTCATCAAATGGTGTAAAACAAATCTTTGCAACAATATATACAGGGTCTAGCGCATGTATATTGACTCTTGAAGGTGAACTTGCATAATTTGCACCCGCTCTTATCAAAGACTCGAAGTGGGACTGGCATGCACCTGCAAAAATAACAAGTTGATCTAAATGCGGAACTCGTTTTCTTGCCTGTCGAACCGTTTGAGCAAAATGGCGAGAATGCCGATATGCCTTTAGTTCAGTAACCTTTCCCTTCGACTTTGAAAATGCATCATGCCCAGTTATCACAAGTATGTCAGGTCTATATTTATCAAGTAATTCATCAATCTTGTCTGGCATTTCCTTTTCATGACAGTGGACTCCATATACCGGAACACCTATCTTCTCATATAACGCTAGGCACTTTTTTAAGTAATTGGGGTCACCATCAATATGCAGGACTCTTCCTGGGATTTGAAAAAACTCTGTATCACTTGAATAACCACCTGTCGCATGGTATTCATTTTTTTGCCTAATTAACTGATAATCTTGTCGAAAAAGGCGATAGGAATGATCGACTTTTTCTCGATCAGTCCGCTGTCTCTTCTGTCTCTCGTTCTCATCGACTAGAACTAAATCATCATATGGAGCATCTGCAATCAACCTTACATCTTCACCATATAAATAAACTGTTTGATCATGTGTAATTTCTGTTACTTTAAACAAAAGGTCAAAGTGATATGATTTCCTTGCAACAATATCACCAACTTTTATTTCCATCCTCAACCACTCCAACTTCGAGGTAATTTGCGCTTATGAGATACCTACTGGTTAGCCTATGCAGAATAAGCAAAAGTGGTGAGAGGAAAGAAAGTGGAAGAACCAACAATCTTAAAAAAAACAAAGGGCCTACAATTCAGTAGCGTATTCCGTTTTGGATTGCTAACAGTTTAATTATCTTATCCGCCCGCATTTGATTGCTAATGTCAAATAAATTTTAGTCAAAAAACTACCAGGAAATAAAGTCTGCTGACAATGGAAGGCAATTTCGGCTGGGTGGTGTGGTCGATGTTTGGGTATCTTCGGGCAACTGGGGGGCATGATCTGTGCAAGTGTGTCTGAAGTTGAGCAATCTTCGGACAGCCCAAGGCAATTTCGGCTGGGCTGTGTCTGAAGTCTAGGTATCTTCGGACTGCGCTAGGCCATTTCGGCTGGGCTGTGTCCGAAGTTGAGCCATCTTCGGACTGCGCTAGGCAATTTTTGCTGGACTGTGTCTGAAGTCTAGGTATCTTCGGACAGCTCAAGGCCATTTCGGCTGGGCTGTGTCTGAAGTCTAGGCACCTCCGGACAACACAAGGCAATTTCGGCTGAGCTGTGTCTGAAGTTTTGGTATCTTTGGACTGCTCAAGGCCATTTCGGCTGGGCTGTGTCTGAAGTCTAGGCATCTTCGGACAACGCTAGGCCATTTCGGCTGGGCTGTGTCTGAAGTCTAGGTATCTTCGGACAGCTCAAGGCCATTTCGGCTGGGCTGTGTCTGAAGTTGAGCCATCTTCGGACAACGCTAGGCAATTTCGGCTGGGCTGTGTCCGAAGTCTAGGCATCTTCGGACAACGCTAGGCAATTTCAGCTGGGCTGTGTCTGAAGTTTTGGCATCTTCGGACAACACTAGGCAATTTTTGCTGGGCTGTGTCTGAAGTCTAGGTATCTTCGGACAGCTCAAGGCAATTTCGGCTGGGCTGTGTCTGAAGTCTAGGTATCTTCGGACTGCGCTAGGCCATTTCGGCTGGGCTGTGTCTGAAGTCTAGGCATCTTCGGACACCACAAGGCAATTTCTGCGCAGGTGTGTCCGAAGTTAAGTAATTCCTTTTAATTAAAAGGTTTTGCCGTACTTCAGCAGCAACTGTTGGTTCTCAAAAAAAATTAAAGCGTGAATTCGTATGTGAATTCACGCTTTAATTTTATTCTAATTTACTGTTTTGCTCGTTGAATCGGAATTCGTTAACTATTCAGTTGGCCCTTTGTTTAAGTTCTTATACAATTCATTACTCAAGTGCCCGAATTCTTCGATTGATAATGTTTCTCCGCGACGTTTTGGATCGATATTTGAAGTGGCTAAACACCCTTCTATTACTTCTTTTAAAGCCTTCCCGTTCGGAAGATTTGAGGTTAAATTATTTAAGATTGTCTTTCTTCTTTGTCCAAATGAGGCACGAACTACATCAAAAAAGAAGGATTCATTTTCAACCTTTACTGCAGGTTCCTTCCTTTTGATTAAACGAATCACGGCAGAGTCTACATTGGGTTGTGGAACAAACACGGTTCTTGGCACCGTCATGACAGTTTCAGCGGTGGTATAATACTGGATGGCAATTGATAATGAGTTATAATCCTTTGTACCGGGTACAGCTGAAATCCGATCTGCTACTTCTTTTTGCAGCATTACAACAATGCCTCTTAACGGGATGTTTTCTGTTAAAAGCTTCATAATGATAGGCGTCGTTACATAATAAGGGAGGTTGGCAACTACCATAATATCGCTAGTTCCCTGCATTTTTTCATGAATGACAGACTGCACATCTGCTTTTAATACATCCTCATGGATAATCTCAACATTTGGATATGGAGATAACGTATCTGCTAATATTGGCAAAAGTCGACCATCTATTTCAAATGCGACCACTTTTTTTGCTCGCTTAGCAAGCTGTTCAGTTAATGCCCCAATTCCTGGTCCAATTTCGATTGCTCCTGTTTCCTCTGTAATTTCGGCGTGGTCAACTATGCGGTGGAGAATATTTGTATCAATCAAAAAGTTTTGTCCTAAGCTTTTCTTAAATGAAAATCCATGCTTTTCTAAAATTGCTCTAGTTCTTATAGGTGTGGCGATATCTTTAATCACTTTGCCTTTCCCCCTGTAGTACTTTTTCGACAGCCTCATCAAATGCCTCTTTTGTGATTTGGAACATTTGCAGGCGTTTATATAGCTGTTTTCCGTTAGTATAACCAATTTTCAAAAGGACGCCTAGCTTTTCTCTTCGTTCCTTCGCCTTACTTCCTCCAATCAAACCTGCCTCTACAAGAGCGTCTAAGTCGATATCAGAGTCAAACTCCTCCCGCTCTTGTTTAACCTCTTCTAAGGCCTTTCTAATCGCTTCTGGGGTAGCATGCTCGACCCCAACCTTTTTACCTGACTTCGCAAGTGCCTCTTTCTTTGGCAAAAAAGCATGCTTACATCCAGGAACAGCATTCGCCACAATTTTGCGGATTCTCTCCCCTGGGTAGTCAGGATCTGTAAACACGATCACTCCTCTTACTTGTTGGGCGTGTTTAATGGTTTCTAGAACATCTTGATTAACGGCTGAACCGTTTGTCTCGATTGTATCAGCATCAACCGCTCTTTTGATAGCTACGGTATCATCTTTGCCTTCCACAACAATTATTTCTTTTATTTTCATTTTTATTGAAACCTTTCTCGATTTATTTCGTCTAACATTATAGATACAAATATTACATAATTATAACAAAAAAGACATAGACATAAAAAGAAGTGTTCCAGTGCCTTGATCAGCCCCGACAAGCACAAGACGAGTCAGCGAGAAGGTTGCTCTTTGACCATCTTGATGGATTGGCTTGTGACCTGAGGGGCTAGGCACTGGAACCGGACATAAAAAAACAGAGGAATATTCCTCTGTTCAATGCAAGTTAATTTAGTATTTGAATTTTTACCTTTCGTTGACCCCAACGAAAAGCTTGAGATTTTTCCGAGAAAAAGACATCAATCTTATAACCTTTAATATCAGTTCCCTTGTCAGCAGCTACTGCATAGCCATATCCTTCTACATACACTTTTGTACCTAGAGGAATGACACTAGGGTCAACCGCAATAACCTTGACATTTGGATTTGAACGAAGGTTAATTCCTGTGGCAGTTGTTCCTGAGCAACCACTACAATACGCTGTATACGCTGTAGATGAAACATAGAATTCTTTTGAAACATTACTTTTACCACGGGAAACCTGTTGAACAATTTCACGTGTACCGACAGCTACTACTTTATCCTTACTATCTTGTAAGGTTTCTGTTTTGACAAGATCTCTTGAAACTTCTTTTCCATTTTCAAGAACGACTTCGTAGTGTTTTGCAACCTTACCATCTTGGCCAGGATTTACAACCTTTTGCTTGCCCTTATCGAGGCTGTTGTCTTTTTTCTTAACAACCGCAAAGGCAACTGATTCTTCCACTACATCGGTGACTTTTTCTACTCGTACGACATTGACGACACTATTTGCTGTAATCTGTGCTTCCATTCCTGGTTCTACTCGATCCAATTCATTTAGTGTAACATTTTGACCTTTTAAAAAGTCAGCGACAGTAGTCGAAGTGGACCACACTTTTGATTCTGTACCGCCGTCATTTAAAGTGAGTTGAAATGCTTTTTCAACTTCCACTTTCATATCTTCTTTTAACTTTGTATCTAAACTTGGATTGACTTTATCGTGTTCTGTTATTTCTACCTTAGTGTCTTTGAAAAGATCTCCCACGGTTTTGACTGTTGTCCAGACCTTTTGTGGTTGGTTATCAACTACAAGCTCAACCGGAATAGCCTCTTGCCATGTCACTTTCAAATTGTCCTTGATTGCCGTATCCATTGAAGGTGAAAGCTCGTCATGTTTCGAGACATCTATCTCTAAATCTTGTAGAACTTCTGCAACCGTGTTTGCGTGCGTCCTTATAACTTGCTCATTTCCATTTAATGATAGTGTAACTGTATCCTTTGTAGTTTCATATGTAGCATAACCTGTGCCGGCACCTACTAAGACTATAAAACTACTTATCGAGACTATTAATCTCTTTCTGTGCTTTGACTCGGAAAACAGTTTTTTCATGTTTTTAAGCAAATGAAAAACGCCTCCTTCTCTCAGTGGATTATATAAAGGATATTATATTCTGTCAACCCCACCCCTTTTTTCATTCACCGTACTAAATATTATGCAAGAAGAATTTTTAAAAAGGAAGAATTAGTTGTCGACAAAGATATATATGAGACAAAGGAGACATGTAGAACTTTTTCTAATTAACTTATTGTTGGACAAGCTATCCTATTTTTTGACAAAATTTGCTATCATTTTATGCCGAAAAATCGCTTCGCATTGTCGGATGTTATTTGGGCAATTTCCTCAAAAGTAACCCCTTTTAGTTCCGCAATTTGCTCTGCTACATATTTCACATAGCTTGGTTCATTTCGTTTTCCTCGAAAAGGATGTGGTGTTAAATAAGGACAATCCGTTTCAATTAATAGACGATCTAATGGAATTTCAGTTGCTACCTCTTTTGGTTTTTTTGCATTTTTAAAGGTAACTGGCCCACCAAATGAAATATAAAAGTTCATATCCATACATTGTTTTGCGACTTCAACACTACCAGTAAAACAGTGCATGATGCCGCCGACCTCACTTGCTTTCTCTTCTTCCAGGATTTCAATAATGTCGGCAGTTGCCTCTCGATTATGAATAATAATGGGTAGTTTTACCTTCTTTGCTAGTGCAATTTGCTTACGAAAGACTTCCTTTTGAATTTCTTTTGGGGACTTGTCCCAATAGTAATCAAGACCCATTTCACCTAACGCTACGACCTTTGGATGGGAACAAAGTTCCTCAATCCATTTGAGATCTTCATCTGTCATATCAATTGCATCCACTGGGTGCCACCCAACTGTCGCGTAAATAAACTCATAAGTATCCGCTAATTCTATCGCTCTTGTAATCGTTTCACGGTCAAACCCAACAACTACAATGATTTCAACACCTTCACTTTGTGCTCTTTCAATTACTTCTTTTAAATCTTCTTGATACTGTATCGCATTTAAATGAGCATGTGTATCAATTAACATAAATAAAACTCCTTTTTCAATATGTAAAAAGGACAGAAGTTATCTGTCCCTTTTGTTATTTTACCTTAGCTCCATTTGGTAGGCTTTGATCAATCGTGGCGACTGATAGCTTCCCATCAACAGACCCTGCTAAAATCATACCTTGTGATAATTCTCCACGTAATTTTACAGGTTTAAGGTTTGTTACACAAATTACCTTCTTACCTACTAATTCCTCAGGAGTGTAATATTGTGCAATACCAGAAACAACCTGACGTTTTTCAAAACCTAAGTCTAATTGAAGTTTTAATAGCTTATCAGCCTTTTTTACAGGCTCTACTTGAAGCACTTCTGCAACGCGAAGTTCGACCTTCATAAAATCATCAATCGTGATTTCATCTGCTTGTTCCACTTCTTGTACAGGCTCTTCTTTTTTCGTACCACCCTGCATTTTAGCTTTTATATATTCTACTTCTTCGGCAATTTCCAATCGTGGGAAAATAGGCTCACCCTTAGTAACCTGAAGTCCTTCTGTTTTAATTCCGAACTCAGTTAGGCTTTCCCATGTTTTTAATGCTTCTTCCCTCATTCCGAGTTGTGTAAAAATCTCACCTGGAGTTTTGATTAAGAACGGCTCAAGCATAATTGCTGCAAACCGAAGGGATTCTGCTAAATGACTCATAATTGAACCTAGTTCATCCTTTTTCGCTTCATCCTTTGCAACAACCCAAGGCTGAGTTTCATCAATATACTTATTTGTACGGCTAATGAACTGCCATAGAGCTGTAAGCGCAACGGAAAACTCCATTTTCTCCATCGCTTCTTCATATTTAGAAACAGTGTCCACCGCAAAATTCGCAAGCTGCGTATCATATTCTGACTGATTACCCTGATAAGTTGGAATGGTACCATCAAAATACCGTCCGATCATTGCAACAGTACGGTTAAGTAAGTTTCCTAAGTCATTTGCCAAGTCAAAATTGATTCTTTCAACAAAACCTTCAGGTGTAAATACACCATCTGCACCAAAAGGAACCTCACGAAGTAAATAATAACGAAGTGAGTCCAGCCCATAACGGTCAATTAATGTAACCGGGTCAACGACATTTCCTTTTGATTTTGACATTTTTCCATCCTTCATTAATAACCAACCATGGGCAAATACCTTTTTCGGAAGTGGAAGGTCTAATGCCATTAGCATAATTGGCCAGTAAATCGTATGGAAACGAACAATCTCTTTACCTACTAAATGAACATCAGCAGGCCAATATTTTTGATATTTAGAATCATCGTCAGTACCATAACCTAATGCTGTGATATAGTTCGATAACGCATCAATCCATACATAGATAACGTGCTTTGGATCTCCTGGTACTTTAATACCCCAATCAAAAGTTGTTCTTGATACAGCCAAATCCTCAAGACCAGGCTTAATAAAGTTATTAATCATTTCATTTTTACGGGATTCAGGTTGGATAAACTCCGGATTCTCTTCATAATACTGAAGCAGGCGATCTACATATTTACTCATTTTGAAGAAATAGGATTCTTCCTTTACCTTTTCAACTGGACGTCCGCAGTCAGGGCAATTTCCATCTGCTAATTGTCTTTCTGTAAAGAAAGATTCACATGGTGTACAATACCATCCTTCGTATTTGTCAAGATAGATATCGCCTTGTTTAACAAGTTGGTCAAAAATCTTTTCGACAACCTTTTTATGGCGATCTTCTGTAGTACGAATAAAATCATCATAAGAAATCTCAAGTTTTTGCCATAATTCTTGGATACCTGACACAATCTCATCAACATATGCTTGTGGTGTAACACCTTTTTCAGCTGCAGAACGTTGGATTTTTTGACCGTGCTCGTCAGTTCCTGTTAAAAACATGACATCATATCCACGTAGTCTTTTATATCTAGCCATAGCATCTGCCGCTAAAGTTGTATAAGCGTGACCAATATGTAATTTTCCACTTGGATAATAAATGGGTGTAGTTAAATAAAATGTTTTATTTTCTTGTGCCATCGTTAAACCTCCTCTTATCAAGTACACGTGTAGACATACTATTCATCTATTCCTATTATATCTTCAAAATATACCTAAAGCACGAGAAAAGCGCAAGCGCCTGTAGCCCCTGCCCCTTGAAGAAAAAGAAATGCCAAATTTCCGTATCTAAATAGAATATGTAAGCGAATGAAATAGGAAACGTTTCGACAAATATGAAATAGAATCTTTTTTCGACAAAAACAACGTGAATTTTGTCGAATTTAGTCGAATTGAATTACCATTTTTCCCTTTATTATAGTACAGTATTTATTCTTAATAAAGTAGATTAATAAGATTGGCATTTCAAAAAAGGCTTGATGTTATAGGACACATGTACCATTATTATACATATTTTAAAAGAATTGTAGTTAAAAGTGATTGACGTTAAATGGAAATCTTGATATCATTATCTAGAAATCAATTTGTCGAAAATTGACGATATAGAGAGATAAATAAATAAAAATATTGAGAGGAGAAAAAAGAAATGAAATCTACAGGTATTGTTCGTAAAGTTGATGAATTAGGTCGTGTGGTTATTCCTATCGAGCTTCGTCGTACATTAGACATCGCAGAAAAAGATGCGTTAGAAATTTATGTTGACGATGACAGAATTATCTTAAAGAAATACAAGCCAAATATGACTTGTCAAGTAACTGGTGAAATTTCAGATGATAATTTTACACTTGCTAATGGCAAGATTGTTCTTAGCCGTGAAGGTGCCGAACAAATTCTTAAAGAGCTTCAAAACAATCTAACAGTTGTAAAATAATAAATGATAGATGAAAAGCTTCTCGGATTGAGAAGCTTTTTCCTATTCTATAAACCATGGTATTCTTGATAAATTTCTCTCTTTTGCTGATTTCGGTCTTTTGCAACTTGTTTAATTGCTTCTTTCGTTGTCATTGACTCAGTCTCAACATAATGATTGACATGATGTTCGACTGATAGCTCTTTCCACCAAGCCTCCAAAGCCTCTTCTTCACCTTGCTGTGCTCCTTCTACAACAAGACAAAACTCACCGCGAACGGTATCCTCTTCTGACCAGGTAAGAATTTCATCTAAATCTCCACGAATAAACTCCTCAAATTTCTTGGTTAATTCACGAGAAACTGTTACTTTACGATTTCCAAGTATCTCCCTCATAATCTTTAGTGTTTCTTTTAATCGATGTGGAGCTTCATAAAAGAGCAGTGTCGCTTGGATATGTACGATACTCTCCAGCTGCTTTCGTTTCATCTTCTTATTACGGTCTAAAAAACCATAAAAATAAAAGGGTTGTGTACCAAGTCCCGAGGCTATCAATGATGTTAATGCTGCGTTTGCACCAGGTAAAGGAACGACATACATCTTCTCCTTAACGGCTTCAACTACTAGTTCATAGCCCGGGTCAGAAATTGTCGGCATCCCGGCATCACTTACAATTGCCACATCTTTGCCATCGCGCAAGAAGGAAAGAATCTTTTCACCACTCACCTTTTTATTATGTTCATGATAACTGATAACTGGTGTTTCAATCTCAAAGTGATTGCAAAGTTTTCTTGTTTGCCTTGTATCCTCTGCCGCAATAACTGCTGATTCTTTCAACGTTTTAATCGCCCGAAAAGTCATATCTTCCAAGTTCCCAATCGGGGTCGGAACGAGATATAAAGTTCCATATTCATAATTTGGTTGAAAGCTCTTTTGCTGCCACATATCGCTCCCCACTTTCCATTGCAAGCAACCGTTCTTTCTCAGGCCGCTTCAGTCGCTTAAATCTATATTCTGCACGCATTGCTTCTTCCTTCGTTTCAAATTCCTGAGAAAATAATAGGGTAATGGGACCTCTTCCTCTTGTATATTTGGCCCCTTTACCTTCGTTGTGCTTTTTTAAACGTTCCTCAACATCAGTTGTATAACCTGCATAGAAGCTTCCATCCTTGCACTCGACGACATAGAAATAATGATTATTCGTCCCCATAGAGAATCTTCCTTATCTCTTTTGTATACTCATTCTGTTCATCATATACATATAGAGGCGGTAAAATTTTCAGGTCTGCTTTTCCGAACTTGATCCCTTCAACCAAGATCGTATTTGCTTCTTTACCAAGTCTCGGATAAACAAATTGCAAGCGCTTTGGCTCAATTCGGTATTGTCTCATTAAGGTGAGAATATCCATTAATCTACCTGGTCGATGGACGAACGCAACCTTACCTCCTTGCTTAACCAATTCGCTACTAACACGAACGACATCCTCTAATGTGCAATAAATTTCATGGCGAGCAATCTTAAGGTATTCATTTTGATTCATTTCATCCGCCTTTGGTGTTGGAAAATAAGGCGGGTTGCAGGTTACCACATCGAACTTACCACGACCTAGCTGATCAGGCATGTCCTTTATGTCACCGTGAATAACCGATAGTTGAGTAGAAAGCTCATTGTATTCCATATTTCTTTTGGCCATGTCAAATATACGCTCTTGAATTTCAACACCTGTAATTTCTGCTTTTGATCGTCTACTGAGAAGTAGTGGAATAACTCCATTGCCTGTACATAAATCAATGATTTTTCCTTTTTGAATTGGAACATACGCAAATCGCGCCAGAAGTACCGTATCCAATGAAAAAGCAAATACAGAAGGGCTTTGGATGATTCTCAAGTTTTCCGCTAATAAATGATCTAAGCGCTCATCGTCATATAATTGAACCATTGCATTCTGTTTCCTTCCCTATGATTATCTATCTAATATTATAAACGTATTGTTTAAAAATGAAAAAGCCCTCTCCTATTTAGGAAAGGACCTACTTCTTATTTAAAAAGGAGAGACAAAATAAACAGTCACCCTCAGTACGGACACTTCCATAATGAACATTACAAATATGGAAACCTTCCTGATAAAGTCTTGCTAAGTTATCATATCCCTCACCAATATCAACCTGCTTTGCTTCTTGTAAAGCTTTGTCAGCTTTTTCTTCTTTTTTCTTTGAAATGGATTGATCAAGTCGACGACGTAAAAGATCATTCTCCATTTTTAAATTATGATTCTCTTCAAGTAATTGCCCAAGATGTTCTTTCAATTCTCCTAGTTGAGTATACAGATTACCAATTTGTTTCTCCATACTACTAACAGATTCAAAAATATCTTTTTTGTCCACGCATTCCACCTCGTTATTCTGTGGCTTGAATCGAAATCGCTCCTTCTTTTAGTAGTTCCTCCCATGTATATTCAACAACACGTTCACGACCTACTAATTCCAGCTGTAGTACTCGTTCCAAAATATTGAGCCCGACAACCTTCGCTTTACCACTTGTTGTTTCAATCATCTCACCAAGGTCTGGAAGCTGTTCTTTTGCACTTTCATACTCATCGTTCTCGTATTTTAAACAGCACATTAATCGGCCACACAAACCTGATATTTTAGTAGGGTTCAGTGACAGATTTTGATCTTTCGCCATTTTAATTGAAACGGGCTCAAAATCCCCTAAGAAGGTCGAGCAACAAAGCATTCTTCCGCATGGACCAATTCCACCAAGCATCTTGGCTTCATCACGTACCCCTATTTGCCTTAATTCGATTCTCGTACGGAAGATTGCCGCTAAATCTTTCACTAACTCCCGGAAATCAACTCGTCCATCTGCTGTGAAATAGAAGATCACTTTATTTCTATCAAACGTATATTCAACATCAACAAGCTTCATATCAAGGCTGTGTTCAACTACCTTTCCTTGACACACATTATACGCCTCTGTTGCCGCTTGCTTATTTTCCTCTACAATTAATTTATCCTTAGAATCCGCAATACGGATGACCTTTTTTAATGGAAGTACGATGTCATTTTCATCGACTTGTTTTTTATTTATGACAACCTTGCCAAACTCAATTCCTCTGACCGTTTCTACAATCACGTATTCACCGTCAGGGATTGTAAAACCGTTTGGGTCAAAGTAATATATTTTTCCCGCTTTTTTAAAGCGTACACCAACTACATCATACAAGCTTATATCCCTCCTGTAACTTTATTACCAATTGTTCCATTAATAAATGTGGGTTCATGTTGGTGTATAGACGACGCTTCGCCTCTAAAACCGTTGCTATCTGATCACTTACACGTCTAGTAGACGTCTTGAGTGCATATTGTTTAAAGCTAGTAATCTGGTCATGAAAGATAAGCTTCTCTTCATCACCCAGCTGTATATATAATAAATCTTTATAAATAAGCAATAATATATCTAAACCAAAGCTTAACTGCTCTTTCTCTTTAAAGTGAGGTAACCATTGGTCCTGCAATAAAAAGAAAGCATGGGTTGGCCTTGTATTGATTACTTCATATAATTGTAACACTATTGAACGGGACTGTCCAAACCAAGCATCCGTGCTTAACTCACGTGCTTCTTCCAAATTATTCGTTGTATGAGCAACAAGGGTAGCGATAGTAGGAGAGATCCCTTCATCAATGAGCCGCTCGGAAATAACCTTTGGAGCAAGTGGCCGAAATGATAATATTTGGCATCTGGATAGAATTGTATTCAAAATTCGATGAATTTGCTCGGTTAGCAAAATGGCCACTGTTTGGCTTGTCGGCTCTTCAAGGAATTTCAGCAAACTATTTGCAGCATTTGTTGTCATTTTATCAGCATGGTTAATTACATAAACTTTACGATTTGATTCCACACCCGTTTTTGAAAACTCTTCTTGCAACGCTTGAATTTGCCATTTTTTAATTGATAGACCATCTGGTTCGATGACATGAACATCGGGATGGTTGCCCGATGAAATTCTACGACAATTTGTACATTCATTACAAGGTTTGTACTCAACAGGATGCTGACAGAAAAGACTTTTTGCCAAAAGAAAGCCGACTTCCTTTTTACCTGTACCTCGGCTCCCCTCAAATAAATAAGCATGGGCCACTCTGTTCTTCTTGAGACTATTTTCAACCATCTTTAAGACTAGTGGCTGATATTCCTGAAGTTGTTCCCATGTTTTTTCCATCATACATCACTCTTTCAATTACGTATACAAGTTGATTAATAATCCTTTTATAAATCCAACTTTTCCTAGAATATCGATTGATCCTCTCTCCTGGTCAACCATTTGTTCCGTTAAATCCAATAATTCCTTATCAATTTCCTCAACAAGTTTATGCGTTCTCCCTTGTCCATTAAAATTCCAACTGTGGGATTGCTTTATATCCATTCCATATTCAACTGCCTCATGGATAAAACGCTTAACAAGAGATTTATAGGAAGCTAAGTCTTGAAAGGTTTGTGAGCGAGAGAGTCGTTCTCCAGCCATGTCAATTTGAGAAAGGAGCTTTGTCAATTGCTCCATTTGAAGTTTATTACCTTCCTGTTGGACAAATTTACTAAAGTTCACATTTCCCGAAACCTTATTGGATTGGTTTGGGTGATTTTTATCCATGTTTACACGAAAATCCTGGTTTATTTTCATGAACTAATTGTCACCTTCTTATCAAATACGCCTTGGCATAATTGCGCACGATTTTTTTCGAGCAAGCTCGAAAAACTTCCATTGAAAAATCGTGGTATCCGCTGGAAGCTTTAACTTTACTAAGTGGGAGACTGTACTCCCACTTAATAAAGTTAAAATTGGTGAAATTCATCAATCGGTAACACAAATACTGTTGCTCCACCTACCTCGACTTTCACAGGAAACGGAACAAAGGAATCTGCATTTCCACCCATTGGTGAAACAGGGGCAATCATTTGCTCCCGATGTTTGCAATTATCCTTAATAATATCTAATAATTTATTTACACGGATGTCCTCCGTTCCCACAAGGAACGTAGTATTTCCTGATTTTAGAAAACCACCTGTTGTAGCAAGCTTTGTTGCTCGGAAATTATGTTCGACTAATGCTTGTGACAAACGGTTGCTGTCCTTATCCTGCACAACTGCAACGACTAGCTTCATCGTTTAGCCTCCCTTTATTTTATCACTTTTACTTGTTCCTTCATATTACGAAATTTGGTAACTATTTGTGCGAATATCCATGTTGTCTTTATTCTATAACAAGTATAGCCAGAACGAAAACAAAAACCTCAAAAGTCATCAGACTTTTGAGGCAATTCGTAGCATTACTTGTAATTCAAATGCTTTTCAATAATTTCAAATGCTTCCTTTGATACAACATCAATTGAATTCTCAGCATTAATGGTAGAAAAGCGGTCCTTAAAACGGGCTGCAACCTTTAAATAACCATCATAAACCTTTTGATGGAAGGAAAGATTCTCAAGGTCAAGCCGATTAACTTCCCTTTCATCATTCTTTCCAATTCTTGTTAACCCTTTTTCAGGTTTAATATCAAAGAAAAGAGTTAATGACGGCATCAACCCATTAATAGCAAATTCATTAATAGATAAAACTTCATCGATTCCAAGACCTCGTGCATACCCTTGATAGGCTAGTGAACTATCCACAAAGCGGTCACATAAAACAATTTTTCCTTGTTCTAATGCAGGAATGACCTTCTCCACTAAATGTTGGCGACGCGAAGCTGCATATAAAAGTGCCTCTGTGCGCCCATCCATTTTTGTATTATTTTTGTCTAATATAACGGAACGAATTTGCTCTGCTATATCAATTCCACCTGGTTCTCTAGTAGAAATAACATCATACCCTTTTCGAGTAAACTCCTCCTGGATGATTCCTAATACAGTTGTCTTACCTGCACCCTCAGGTCCTTCAAACGTAATAAAATAACCTGCCACTTCTATTCAAGCCCCTTACATATCTAATATCTTTATATATTTTCCTTTCATATCTCCACCTTGGAAATGTGAACCAGCCTCAATATAGGTATTTAAGATCTCAATGTGACGATGAGTGATACGTTCACCTTCCATAAGGACTGGTATTCCAGGGGGATACGGTATAATCATTTCTCCGGAAATGTTTCCATGTGCATCTTGAAAGGAAACAACCTTTTTATTGTACCCTTTAATTTCATTATAGCAAAGGGCAAGGGTAGAAATTGTCTCCGTTTCATGATGTAAGTCAATAAAGTTCCTTTTAATTGGTGAATACGTCTGTACAGCATTTCTTATTTTTAAGGTGGCCCCTTCTGCATCAAATGCCTTTGATAATGGCAACACAAGCAAGACATTGTTTGGGTCAGCCATTTCCGTAAAGAGGCCTTCTTCTTCAAAAGCACTTTGGAGTTCATATCCATTAAGCTTACATTGGGATTGCACTGTTAGCTTTAACAAATCTGTTTCGATATCTGGATTGGCTGAAGCGACGACTTTTATTTGTGGGATCTCCTCTAGCCTTTGACTGAACGCTTGTATTTGTTTTATGTTTGTATTCGGGCCATTCTTTTTTTGTAATGCAAGATAATGCCTCGCAAGATCGAGCGATGCCATAATTGGATAGGATGGGCTGCTAGATTGCAGTATTTGAAGATATGTTTCTACCTCTTCATGATTAATAATATCACTATTCACATGTAGGAAAGATCCCATTGTCATCGCCGGAAGCGTCTTGTGTGCCGAATGCACCACAATGTCAGCCCCTAAAGATATTCCCGATGAGGGAAACCCTTCTAACAAAAAATGAGCACCGTGTGCTTCATCAATCAGAACTACCGCCCCTTTTTCGTGGGCAAAACAGATAATCTGAGATAGTTCAAATTGATTTACCATTCCATAATAGTTAGGACTGGTTAAAATAACAGCTTTTATCTTCGGAAACTTTCTAAATGCCTCTTTTACCGTCTGAAAGGAAATAAATGAGGCAACTTGAACTTCATCGTCATACGTTGGATGAGCAAAAACAGGCTGAACTCCTGCCATTTTTAGGCCGTTCAAAATGGACTTATGTGAATTTCTCTGAACTAATACAGTATCCTTGGGTGAACATGCTGCAAGGATCATTGCTAAATTTCCTACGGTAGAACCATTTACTAAAAAATAGCTTTTCTCCACTCCATATAAATCAGCTAATAATGCTTCACTTTCTAATATGGCACCTTCCGGACGATGTAGATCATCAAGACCTGTTAGTTCTGTCGCATCAATTTCTAACACTTTATGAAAATAGGAATATCCCTTGTTCGTGAATACTTGTCCATATTTATGTCCTGGAACATGCATCGATTGAGGCTTTCTTCTCGCATGGCGATCAAGGGCATCAAACAATGGCGTTTGTTGTTGATTCATAATTATAGAGACCTTTCTTATGTAATTTACTTATTATAAAACAAAAAAGGGACCTATACCACTAGGTCCTAAGCAAGAACTTGGGATTGCCCCTAACGCAAAAGCCAATTCCAAGTTATCTGTTGTCATTACATGTGCCTAGCAAATTAGTTCTCACCTGCTTTACAAGCTTGCAAGACACATTAAAACTATGAATATATCTCAGGTGTCGAAACTTTTTTTAGCCGGTCTAAGTAAAATTGATACTTTGGATCATTTGTTTCCGTACGAATAATGTCTTGCTCACAATCCAAACAAATGAATCTTGTATAAAGGTGTATGCCTCTCTTTTTCTCTTGCTCACATATAATACACGTTTCCCCATAATGCTTCCTATTTTCTAGTGTACTCACTGCCTCCACCTCCATACTTCTTATTTTGTCCGGATGCACTAAAATGTATACACAATTATAAAAATAACGAACAGTTACAATTTATTTTATTTAGTAATCTATGAAGAAAGGGAGCTAGTTTGTGTATGTCTTAGTTTAAAAAATTTAAATTGCAATCTAAAAATGAGTTCTCCACTGACCATGTTCAAATCCTATAAGAACGCGGTACAGATCAGTCCTTGGCTCATTTTCAGTATTTGTGCTTTAGGAACTCGTCATATTGACATTTACAATTATCATTACAATACTTACTGGTATGCATTTAACTAATTTTTTACAATTACGAACTTATTTTTCATGTTTGCTGGTTTGGATTTACCTAATTTTATCCAATTGCGTACCTCTTTCTGGTGTTTGCTAGTTCGATTTCTCCTAATTTCGCCCAGTTGTGTACCTCTTTCTGTACATTTCTACTTTAAAACTGTCACGCGTCAACCGCAAAACAAAAAAAAGACCAACCGTAATGATTGATCTTTCGTTTGCCTAGCGACGTCCTACTCTCACAAGGACAAAGTCCCAACTACCATTGCGCAAGAGCTTAACTTCCGTGTTCGGTGGTCGGCTGCCGATGAGCGGCAGATTTCTGCGTCAGCTGCGCTCACTCCAATCCTCATGTACATAGTACATTCCGGTTGCCGCTCCCTTGCTTCCTTGAACTCTTTGCTCCTCGAAACCCGACCTATTCTATTCGATAGCCTTATTTCCGTAAAAACTTCTTTTACACCACAAAACCTCTCGGTTTTGAAAAATAAAAAAAGACCAACCATAATGGTTGATCTTTCGTTTGCCTAGCGACGTCCTACTCTCACAGGGACAAAGTCCCAACTACCATCGGCGCTGAAGAGCTTAACTTCCGTGTTCGGTATGGGAACGGGTGTGACCTCTTCGCTATCGCCACTAGACTATGTTGAAGGATTCATTCCTTCAAAACTAGATAACGTACGTGCATTCATTTTTAGAAGTGATTTGGTTAAGTCCTCGATCGATTAGTATCAGTCAGCTGCACATGTCACCATGCTTCCACCTCTGACCTATCAACCTC
>QGHH01000315.1 GCA_003640645.1 Fredinandcohnia aciditolerans
GGCATCGATTTCGTCCTCAACGCGCGCACCGATGCTTTCCTCAAGGGCAAGGACCGCGACCCCGCTGACGTCCTGGCCGACGCCATTGAACGAGGCCGCGCGTTCCTCGACGTGGGAGCAACCACCGTTTTCGTTCCCGGATTGCTGGACGAGCCCACCGTGGCCGCCCTCGTTGAAGGCATCGGCCGGAACAAGGTGTCCGTCATCAACGTTCCGGGATCGCTTGCCCCGGCGAAGCTCCAGGAACTGGCACGCATTTCCTACGGCCCCTGGACCCAGCGGGTTGCCCTGACGGCCTTTGCCGACGCCACCGCCGAGCTCCTGGCGGGGGGCGCGCTGCCCGAGGGAACACGGGCACTCAACTAGTGGCTGCCCCGGAGCTGCAGGGGCAGGGATTGACCGACCCGTGGCCGGAGCCGCCGGAGCTGCCCACCCCGGTGATCATGGACCAGCGGTGGACCGATGCAGTGTTCCTGCACTGGCGCATCCCCGAAGCTGCGGCGGCAGCGTTTATGCCGCCCGGGGTGGTCCCGGACGTTTTCGACGGCTCAGCTTGGGTGGGACTGATCGGCTTCCGCATGCAGGAAGCGGGCATCGGACGAGGCCCCGCAGTGCCGTTCTTCGGGGATTTCAACGAGGTCAACGTCCGGCTATATTC
>QGHH01000316.1 GCA_003640645.1 Fredinandcohnia aciditolerans
CACGACAGGCCTGCAGGCGCTGCGCGACCCGATCCACCCGGCGGATCCATTCTTCGACTACTGGCATCATTGCCGGGAGGATGTGCCCAGAGCTTTCCTGGAGAAGATCGCGCTGGAGGCATCCGGCATGCCCGCTGCACGCTGGCGCTCGGTGCTGGACCTGATCCGGCACGTCGACCTCACGACCAGGGTGCACGAGCGCGGCAGCATCGAAACCGTGCTCATCAACGGTGTCGAAGACATGCTCTTCGGCAGCGTCGACCGTGCCCTGCTGGTGTCGGCACTGCCGGACGCGACGGCCATCGACCTCCCGCGCACTGGGCACAACCCGCATTGGGAAGAACCCGCACTGGTCGCGGCGGTGATCCGAAACTGCGCAGCGGCCGCGCAGTAGAAGCAGCAATTCATCCGCAGTGAAAAGCGGGCGGCAGGACCACCCGCTTCCAAATCGATCGTACCGCCGTCAGGCTGCCACGCGGCCTGACTTGATGTATTCCACCATCTGCGACACCACCGTGCCCCAGCCATCGTGGAAGCCCATTTCCTCGTGCTTCTGGCGGCTGGCTTCCTCACCATGGATGGCGATGGCGCGATAGCGTGTGCCTTCCCCGTTCCTGGCGAAATCCAGCACGGCGGTGAAGAATGGATTGGACGAGGG
>QGHH01000317.1 GCA_003640645.1 Fredinandcohnia aciditolerans
GACCTCGACCGCATCCTCGACCTGGAGCCGGAGTTCCTCAATCCGGCCCATGGCGAGCCAGGACACGTGCACGACGAGCACTGCGATCATGACCACGGCCACGATCATGGCCATCACCACCACCACAATCACGCCGCCGACATCCATGACGAGGCGATCAAGGGCGTGTCGCTGCGCCTCGACCGCCCGGTCGACGGCCAGAAGGTCAGCAGCTGGCTGAACGACCTGCTGGCCAGGCAGGGGCCGGACATCCTGCGCGCCAAGGGCATCGTCGACGTGAAGGGCGAGGACCGGCGGCTGGTGTTCCAGGCGGTGCACATGATCCTGGAAGGCGATCTCCAGCGCGAATGGCGCGAGGACGAGGATCGCTACAGCCGCATGGTGTTCATCGGCCGCAATCTCGACGAGGCGGCGCTGAAGGCCGGCTTCGAGGCCTGCGCGGCCTAGGTTGGCGGGCGCGGCGTCATCCTAGATCGGCCGTCCAGGCCGTCCGGGATGACGAAGAAGCGGATGGCCCAAAAACAAAATCGGCCGGCGTCGTCAGACGCCGGCCGATCAAATGGCTGAACCCTGGGTTCGGCGCTTAGCCGTTCAGGTTCTCGTTGACCAGGGCCACCTTGTAGAAGCCGTCGGTCTGCAGCTGGTCCACCACGCCCAT
>QGHH01000318.1 GCA_003640645.1 Fredinandcohnia aciditolerans
CTTTCATGGACAGGTGGGAGCTTTGGACCAGGGCGGCGCGGGGGCGGGCGTCGGCTTCATTGGGGCGCGGGGGCCGCGTCGTCAACGGGGGCGGGCGGGGCGCCGCGCGGGGTCTTGTAGCGGTTGTAGCTCCAGAGATACTGCTGCGGGCAGCGGCGGATCAGGGTTTCCATGGCGGCGTTGAGCAGCGCGGCCTGGGCCTGGGGGTCGGTCGGCAGCGGCTCGGGCACCCGCACATAATGGATGCGCCAGCCGCGGCCGCCCGGCAGTCGTTCGCCGGCGGTGAGGATGATGGGGACGCCGGTCTGGGTGGCCAGCTTGCCGGGCAGGGTCATGGTGTAGGCCATGCGTCCGAAAAATGGCGCCCACACGCCATCGCCGACGCCCGGGGCCTGGTCGGGGAGCATGCCGACCGACTCGCCGCGCCGCAGGGCCCGCACGAATTCCCGTACGCCCTGCATGGTGGCCGGCACGGCGTTGACCGCGGACCCGTTGCGCGCGGTTTCCAGCAGCGGCGCCAGGATGTCCGTGCGCGGCGGACGGAACATCACCGTCATTGGCATCAGGCGCGCCAGGTAGCGGGCGGTGATCTCGAAACAGCCCAGGTGGGGGGTCAGGAACAGGATGCCGCGGTTTTCGGCGCGGGCCGCGTCCACC
>QGHH01000319.1 GCA_003640645.1 Fredinandcohnia aciditolerans
AAGCGGAACGGCTTGGCGGCCGCGTCGCTCTCGACGTCGATGGTCTCCAGATGCTCGACCAGGGTCGGGCCCTGATACCAGCCGGTCTGGGGCGAGCGGACGGTGACGTTGTCGCCGAATCGGGCCGACAGCGGGATCGGCGTGATCGACGCAAAGCCGAGCTTGTCGGCGAAGGCCTGGTACTCGGCGACGATGCGGTCGAAGGCGGCCTGGTCGTAGTCCAGCAGGTCGATCTTGTTCACCGCCACGACCACGTGGCGCACGCCCAGCAGCGAGCAGATGTAGCTGTGCCGCTTGGTCTGGGTCAGCACGCCCTTGCGCGCGTCGATCAGGATGATGGCCAGGTCGGCGTTCGAGGCGCCGGTGGCCATGTTGCGGGTGTACTGCTCATGGCCGGGCGCGTCGGCGATGATAAACTTGCGCGCCGGGGTCGAGAAGTAGCGGTAGGCCACGTCGATGGTGATGCCCTGCTCGCGCTCGGCCTCCAGGCCATCCGTGAGCAGAGAGAAGTCGATGCCGCCCTCGGCCACGCGCTTGTACTTGGCGCGCGAGATGGCGTCGAGCTGGTCGGCGAACACGCCCTTGCTGTCATACAGCAGGCGGCCGATCAGCGTCGATTTGCCGTCGTCCACCGATCCCGCGGTGATCAGGCGCAGC
>QGHH01000320.1 GCA_003640645.1 Fredinandcohnia aciditolerans
TCTACGACTTCGACCGCAACGACTGGATCGAGGTGCCGACCTACGAACGCCAGGCGCTGGACGCCGAGCAGAAGCTGACCGGCCCCGCCCTCGTCGTGGAAGACGAGACCACCACTTTCGTGCCCGCGGGCTTCGAAGCGCGGCGCAGCCGGCTCGGCTCGCTGGTGCTGGACGATATCAAGGCGGCCGCCGCGCGCGCCGCAAAGGACCCCGCATGAGCACCGCGCAACCCACGCCCCAGCAACGCATCCGCTTTCAACTGGCCTGGAATCGCCTGCTGTCGGTGGTGGAGGAACAGGCCCAGGTGCTGATCCGCTCGGCCTTCGGCACCGCCACGCGCGAAGCCGGCGACCTGTCGGCCGGCGTGTTCCTGCCCGACGGCCGCATGATCGCCCAGGCCGTCACCGGCACCCCCGGCCACGTCAACGCCATGGCCGAATCGGTCAAGCACTTTCTCAAGGTGTTTCCGCCGGAGACCCTGAAGGACGGCGACGTGCTGCTGACCAACGATCCGTGGAAGGGCACCGGCCACCTGTTCGATATGACCATGGTGTCGCCGGTGTTCCATGACGGCGCCCTGGTGGCGCTGTTCGCCTCGACCCTGCACGTGATCGACATCGGCGGCATCGGCAGCAGCGCCGACGGCCTGGAGGTCT
>QGHH01000321.1 GCA_003640645.1 Fredinandcohnia aciditolerans
ATGGTCGCGAGGTCGCCCGTGCGCATCCAGCCGTCCGCGTCGCGGACCTCGGCGGTCTTCGCCTCGTCGCCCCAGTAGCCGAGCATCACCGAATAGCCCCGCGTGCACAGCTCTCCCGACTGGCCCCGCGGGACCACCGCGCCCTCGGCGTCGACGATCTTGACCTCCAGGTGTGGCTGCTCGCGGCCCACCGACGAGACGCGCCGCTCCTCCGGATCGTCGATCGCGGTCTGGAAACTGACCGGGCTGGTCTCGGTCATGCCGTAGGCGATGGTGACGTCGGTCATGCCCATGCGCCCCTGGACCCTGCGCATGACCTCGACCGGACAGGGCGCGCCGGCCATGATCCCGGCCCGCAGCGACGACAGGTCGAAGCGGTCGAAATCGGGATGTTCAAGCTCGGCGATGAACATGGTCGGCACGCCCTGCAGGATGCTGACGCCGGGGTGGGCCAGCGCCTTGAAGGCGTCCTCGGGATCGAAGCGGCTGCGCAGCACCAGGCTGGCGCCGCCGTGCAGCGTCGCCATCAGCACGGTGGCGATGCCGAAGATGTGCGACAGCGGCAAGGCGGCGTAGCCGATGTCGCGCGGCGTCAGGCGGCGCGACGCGGCCGAGACGCCGGCGAAATGCAGCAGGCCGCGATGCGGCACCATGAC
>QGHH01000322.1 GCA_003640645.1 Fredinandcohnia aciditolerans
CCCTTCGTCATCACGCCGCTCATCCTGCTGGTGGTCATCCTTCGCATGCGGCGAATGAGCCAGTCGCGGCCGCTCAAGCTCGAATGGCTGTGGATCATGCCGGCGATCATGCTCGCTTCGGCGGCGGCCATGCTGAGCCAGACGCCTCCCAAGGGCCTCGACTGGTTCTGGCTCGGCCTGATCTTCACGGTCGGCGCCGTGGCCGGCTGGTTCCGCGGCCGCATGATGAACATCACCGTCGATCCGCAGACCCACGCCATGAACGTCCAGGCCTCGCCATGGGCGCTGTATTTCCTGGTCGCCCTGTTCGCCGTCCGCTTCGGCCTGCGCTCGGTGATGCTGCAGGAGGCCCAGGCCTGGCACCTGAGCGTGGCGCTGATCACCGACGCCTTCGTGGCTTTCGCCGTCGGCATGCTGGGCGTGCAACGGCTGGAGATGGCGATCCGCGGCCGGCGCCTGCTGAGCGAGGCCCGGGCCGCGCGGACGGCCGGGGCCTGATCAGCCGCCGGCCAGCTTGGCCAGCTGGACGAGGATCTTCTCGGCGGCGTTGAGGCGCGCTTCGGGCTCGTCCCACTCGCCCTTGACCACCACCTTCTGATCCGGCCGCAACCGCCACACCGCCCCGTTCTTCTGAATGAACAGGACCAGGGCCGCCG
>QGHH01000323.1 GCA_003640645.1 Fredinandcohnia aciditolerans
GCGCGGCGACGCCGGCGCGGAACGGATACTGGGCGAAGACCTGGGCCACGGCCTTCTCTATGCTCTGCGGCGAGGTCGCGGCCTCGGGATCGCGGACTTCGCCGACTGCGACGCCCTCCCACACCAACTGTTTGCGGCGCGGGTCGACCAGGTCGATGTTGAGGGTGCCCTCGGTGTATTGGTAGACGGTGTCGCCCCAGCCGTAGCCGGGCCAGCCGCCGTAGAACCCGGCGCGATAGCCGTAGTACGGCCCCATCGGCGGAGGCGGCGGCGCCTGGGTCACCTCGGTCTTCTGCTGCAGTTTGCCGTTGAAATTGACCAGAAGGTCGGGATTGGCGGCGTCGTAGACATAACCGCGCATTTCCATCTGGCCACGGGTCGCGTCCTTGAGGCGTTCGGTCAGCAGGGTGCTGTAGCCGGCCTTGTCGGTGCCCAGCGGCGACATGTAGCCGAAGGTCCGGTAGCGCGAGAAATCCGCCTGATGGTCGTAATCGCTTTTGATGGTGGGGCCGGAAGCGCAGGCCGCCAGTAGTGTCACCATGGAACCCGATGCCAGCATTTTCAGCGCTTTCATGTCGATCTCCAAGAAGCGGGGCCGCGAGCCGGCCCCCGATGTCAACACACCTCAACACATCCTGAGCGCACTCATAGTGCC
>QGHH01000324.1 GCA_003640645.1 Fredinandcohnia aciditolerans
GTAGAGAAGAACAAGACTATTTTGGCATGCATTTTTTCTTTTCCTCCCTCTAAAGTGTCATCTTTTTATTCTTAAAAATTTAAAACCCCAAAAAAGAAAAAAAAATTCTCACCATCTCAATTATACATGACACCTTAATTTCCACAGACACCATTTATATACATATAATACAATAACAACTGAATTAAGATTAGCTCCTCCTTTGTCCCAAAAATCTCCTTAGCTCTTAGAACTCTTGGTGATTTTTTTTTACCCTTCTTTTTTCTTTGTATGAAATTGAATTTATGCAACAGCAGAGATACTGCAGTTGCGCCTATCCCTATTGAGGCAATCAAAACCTTCAATCCTCACCGCAGCCGGTGTGTGGCCAAACTTCATCCGGACACAACCTCTAGCCGAGGAAGATGGCGAAGCAGAAGCCACCCCCATCAAAAATGGACTAAAACTGCTCCCATTAGTGCCATTACCATTACCAAATTGCTCATCTTGGATCACGGGGTTTGAAGCCCTGCTAGGTGGAGATCCACAAAAAAATGGTGGTGTTGATTCGACTTGGACCCCAGATCTTTCACTATAGCAGCTTCCCTTGGGGAGAATGATATCCAGAAGCTCTTCCCTAACTCCTGAATCCTCGATCTCTGATTGGTAGTTGATA
>QGHH01000034.1 GCA_003640645.1 Fredinandcohnia aciditolerans
TCCATTGCCTTTTGACAGGCTTCTTCCAAAAGAACACTATGTGCTTTTTCATAGGAATCTTGTCCAAGCCATAAATCAGCATGAAGAGTATCGAAGTCATCTGGAATAGCCCCATTAGCTTCAAATGGGCCACCAATTGTCCCAGTTGAGATAATGACAGGCTTTTGTTCAAAAATCCAAGTCCGATAACCCGTAAGCATTATAAACCACCCCACTTGATTAAAATGGTTTTAGTGAGTGCAATGACAAAAGCAGAAAAAACACCAAATAAAATTACCGACCCTGCCAATTTAAATATATTACCGCCTACGCCTAGAACAAATCCTTCTGATCGGTGCTCAATGGCAGGTGATATCACCGCATTTCCAAATCCTGTTACGGGTACAGCTGTTCCAGCACCTCCGAATTGGGCCATTCGATCATATACACCAAAACCAGTGAGAAGCATCGTAATAAAAATCAACGTACCTACCGTCGGATTTCCTGCCGTTTGCTCAGTAAAATCAAAATAATAAATGTAAAAGTCTGTAATAAACTGACCAATCAGACAAATAAGGCCACCGGTTAAAAAGGCCTTTATGCAATTTTGAACAACAGGTCTTTTGATTTCTCGTTGTTTTTGCAACTTTTGGTATTCCTGTTGTACAGGAGTGAGTTTTTTCTTTTGATTGTTAGACATAACTCTACCCTTCCTCTTAGGTTTGTTCTTTCATAAGACTTTTCAGTTTGTTCAAATCCCTTTTCAGGTTCTTCTTATTCGTATCATGTTGTTGTAACTTTTGTTCGATTTTTTCAAGCTCCCAGAACATTTTTTTATCACTAGACACAAATACTTTATAATCTGGATACATTCCTTCCAAGTCAGATTTTACTGACTTCTCGATATTTTTTAATCGGAAACGGTTGAAATTTTCGACTTTTACCGCTACTAAAAGCTCCTTATCTGTATTTACTGCCTTTACATCCGAAATTTCTTCCTTGGTAATAATCTTTTCTTTAGCATGATTAGAAACAGATTGTTCAATTGGTTTACTTGTATGTATTTGTGAAATACTCGAATGATTTTTCTCACCTACCTGATTCTCGTTTCCGTTACACCCTGAACCCATTCCGATAAGGATTAAAATGAAAAATAACATTTTCACTTTCATGAAATCACCTCCATGTATTACCAGTATTGGGATGCTAAAAAAAGGTTGGCCTCTCAACCAACCTTTTCGTCATACTCATTATTGTTGTTTGTATTGAGGTTCTTCTTGTTCGATTTGTTGAACACGTGGTTCAACATTATCAATAACAGATTGGGTTTGGGTAGCAGCATCTTGATAAAGTTGCTTTGCTTGTTCATTATCTGTACTAAGAGCAAATGTTTCAAAGCTAGCTTGAGCGCTTTTTAAGCCGGCTAAAGCTGTTTTAACGTCACTGATGACTGTCATGAATAACACCTCCTATATTTTATTTTGACCTTTATTAGATTGCAGTATTAAAAGATTTTTATTCATTGAATTTTATCAGACTTTAAATATTTAAAAATTTAGATATGTAATTTTCCACTGCTTTTGGAAAAGATACACATGTAAGAAAAAGCGATGAGAGGAGGATAGTGAAAATGGACAATTAAGTTATTAATAAACGGATTAAAATACAGAAAATTTATTCGTAGTTACTAGGTGTCTTGGAAATTGTTACATTGCAGGGAATTCCTTTTCAAACACAGTGAAGGACTTGTCAATGGAGTATTTTACAATTTGTTTGTCTCATTAATATTTTTTCAATAAACAAGAAATGGTGAAAAAAGCGAGGTATACATTAGTAATGTACAAGGACTATACTGAAAATATTTTAGGAACAAAACCACGAGCTAGACATAAGAAAATAATTGAAAATTATTTAGATGAAAGTTTTACCAATCCTATCATACATAAGGAAATTCATGGTGACAAAGTCTATGTCCCCTTAGATTTAAACAGGGTCTGGAATAGGATAAATTAATATTTAGTTTAGCCACAAATACTCCCCACCTACGTGTAGGTGGGGAGTATTTAATGCTATCTAGAGGTGGGGGGGTCTTTAAAACTAGTCTAAAACACCTGCATATTTTTGACCGCTGTGTGGCAATCTACCTAAAGTGATTACAACATTGTTAACAAGGAGGAAACATCATGCAACAAATGCAGACGGGTATGAATAATCAACAAGCACAAGCTTTAATGACACAACCGCCTGAAATAATGTCAACAAAGGATCATCTCTATGTAAACGATATGTTAAGCTGGAATTTACTTGCGATGAAGAAAATGCATTTTTTCGCTCAACAATGTCAAAATCCCGAAGTAAGAGCAGCACTTGAACAAGCTGGACAAATGCATGATCGACACTATCAACAGCTGCTTCAACAGATGCAACAGTATGTAACTCAACCTTCACAAAATATGAATCAATAAGGAGGAAACTATAGTGGAAAATAATACTCCAAATAGGATTAAAAATCCTGAAACACCAGTCCCTAAGACGCCGCAAATGAACGATAGAGATTTTCTAAACGATGCCTTAACTACGGAAAAATATATATCTTCCTCATACTCGACTGCATTAAAAGAAGCTAGCCATGAATCGTTGTATCGTACAATAGCGTCTGTTTCCCAAGAAACAGAAGACTGTCACCGCAATCTATATAACTTAATGTTTAAAAACGGATGGTACGGTTTGGAAAAAGAAACTCCACAAACTATTCAACAATCGGTTCAGCAATTTTCTAACTACATGCAAAGTCAAGATCCATATAGAGGTAATGTAATACAATAAAAGAACACGTGTTTCAAGAAGAATAAACTCAAGGTAAAACAACAATAGTTATGCGAGACAAAAGGTTGGTTAGTTGTTAACCAACCTAGAAAATAATTTAGAATTTACAACAATCGAAAGGGCGGCGGTAAGATGAATCTTAAGTGGATGAAACTTTTATCAACGGTTTTTCTTTCAATTTTCTTGTTATTAGGGTGTAATAATGGAGATGACGATAATAATCCACCACCGGAGGATGTAACTCCAGGGACAGAGGAACCAATTGAAGATCCTATCGACGCAACAGATTCAGATACTATTGATCAACATAATGTCACCCCTGATACAGAAGAACCAATTGAAGATCCGATCGATGCAACAGATCCAGATACTATTGATGAACATAATGTCACCCCTGATACAGAAGAATCAATTGAAGATCCTGAAGACGCAACAGATCCAGATACTATTGATGAATAAGTTTATACACCGTTTGTTCTCAAACGGTGTTCTTTATGTATCAAGATTCAAGGATGTTAATAAGAAATTTAATACTTATATTGCAGCATTTTCTAATAACGAATTTATAGAGGTGTCTCATGACAAAATTACGAAAGTCCTTATTGGTTACTGTTTCCGTACTTATTCTTCTATCCATAGGGTTATTATTCATAGTACCAAATACAAGAAACAAAGAGAATCCCGAAAATAAAACAGTTGCTGTCAAAAACAAATTTAATCCCCCTATAACCAATGTCCAAAATGTTGAATACGAAAAAAATGTTCTTCAAATAAACAGCCTTTCCATGGGTCAAACCGTCAAGAATCAATTAAAAAATGATCCTTCCGTTTTTCTAATTAAACACAATGAAAAAACTGAGAGTCATTATATTAAGAAAGAAGTAAACGTTACATTCAAGACTCTTCCCTCAACAAAGGAAATAAAAAGGATAACACAGGAGATAAATGGCACTATCATTAAAAAGCTAAATTCTACGATTGTTTTTCGTTCTAATACGCTTTCGACCAAGGAACTTATTGAATATTTTAACAGACAGGCTATGGTTGAATTTGCTGAACCCAATTATCTTTATCTGCAAAATCAAATTGGACTTCCTAATGATTTGCTATATAGAGAACAATACCAATGGAACTTATCGGCAATTCAAATATTGAAGATTGCCTACCAGTTGATACCCCTTATTAGGGGTTTTTCTTTTAGAGATTTGAAGCTGGATTAATATGAATGAAATTTTGCACATTCTGAAATATAGTGGAAAGAATAGCACATTATATCAGATTTTTAGCCGAACGAATTTGAAAATTGGAATCCGATATAATGTGCTCGTTTACAGAAGAGTTAGGAACACCTCTATTTGAACGACTAGGGAAACGGATCTTCCTTACAGAATCTGGTATGAAATTAAAAAATTATGCTGAAAAAATGATCAAGCTTGATAAAGAAATGCGCCATGCAGTAACAGGAGAAAATAAACTAAAACCAATCTTGACAATTGGTGCACAAGAGAGTCAATGTACGTACCGACTACCAGTAATACTACAGAAGTTTAAACAATTGCATCCTCAAGTCGAACTAGTATTTAAACCTGTCCATACGAGCGAAATCGCAAAGAACTTATTACAAACTGATATCCTAGACTTGGCATTCATCACCGATACACGAAAAGTTTTGCCAACCATTCATACTGAAACTTTGCTAGAAGAGGATTTAGTTTTAGTTGCATCACACACACATCATTTGCATAGAAAAGAAAAACTGACATTAAAGGCAATAGCACAAGAAACGATTTTATTAACCGAAAAAGGCTGTTCTTATAGAACACAATTTGAAAGTAAATTCCAGCTAGAAGGGATATACCCAGACCACGTAATCGAATTTGTTAGTATTGAAGCAATTAAACAATGTGTGATTGCAGGGTTGGGCATTTCTCTTCTACCTAGAATGGTTGTGGAAAAGGTACTTAACAGTGGATCGTTATTCAAATTACCTATCCCTTTAGCGTTGAACCCAATTTTTACAGAGATGGCTTGGCATAAAGACAAGTATATCCCCTCTTGAGGATTTTATTGAAATTGCTCACATGCAATATAATAGCTTTCAAAAAGAAATGAAAGAATCCTGAGGTATTTTCTTCAGTATTCTTGTAAGTAAAGATCAAAAGGGCTATGTTTGAACAACTTAATCTTTCGATTATTAGAATATCTATGTTCACTATAGATAAACAACCCAATTTCCTAATATGCCTTCTTTGATGATTGTTAACACATGTTAAACATCACTCTTCAACTAATCTGCTCAATTCGTATTATAATGTTAGCCAGAATGCTAAATATTTTCTTGTTGACCATTTTAGATAAACCACATCAACAAAAAGGTTTAAGGTTAGGATGCTTTTTTATTACCAATATTAGAATCGATAAACTTAAAGTACGGCAGAAAAGTTCCCAATAAAGACATTGTACAAATAATGGTTCCTATCAAAAAGTACATTGGCCGTATTCCCCAGACTTCACTTAAGAAACTGCCTATAAATACACCTAACGGCATTGCTCCTCTTATAATAAATAGACGAACCGAGGAAACCTTACCCATCAAGTTGTTTGGCACAGTTTGCTGAAATATAGTTATATTTTGCACACTAAAAAATGCCATAGCTATTCCAGCAATAACCTCAGTGAAAAGTGCAAAAATGATGCTATTGTTAAGGCCTAATGATATAAATGTTAGACCTCCTATTACTAAAGACCCTAACATTATTACCCTGCGACTTTTATATGTAACTTTTCCAACTAGTATTGAACCAATTACATAGCCCAATGGGAAACTTGCCATAAAATAACCATATTCGGAAAAACTCCCAGATAATTCTTCAGTTATATATGGGAGAGTAACCACCATTGTTACTCCTACTCCAAACTGAACAAAAGCTAAAAAGACCCCTAGCCAAACTATTATTGGTTGTTTGAAGAAATAGGATATACCTTCTATGAATTGTTCCATCCACGTTTTCCGTACATTATTTGGAACTTTTGTCTCTTTTATAAATAGCAATAATGTTCCACTTGTGATAAGTGATGCACTAACAAAAATTAATGTAGGTGTTACACCTGAGTACTCTACAACGAAACCGCCCAATATTGGAGCAATGAACGTCATTAATCTAACCGTTCCATCAATATATGCGTTGGCTACACGTAATTGATCTTTTTCCACAATTATTGGTGTTATTGCTTGATTAGCCGGTGTATAAACAGGAGTTATTAACCCGACTATTATTTGAACTGCAAAAATATGCCACTTGTCCAGTTCGCCAATTATCAGTGCAATTAGTGGTATTAGGAATATTAGTCCTCTTGTCCATTGAGAAAATATCATAATCCACTTTCGACTCCATCTGTCAATAAATGGGCCTATAAACAATTGTAGAATGAGTGAAGGTATAAAATATAGTAGCCACATACTTCCTAAGGCAATTGTAGAATTCGTAAGTTGATAGATAAGAATTGAGTTACAAAATGTTCCAAAAGCACCTCCTAATTCAGAGATACCATTTCCAATCCAAACGAAAACAAATGAGCGATTCTTTAAAATGTTACTATTCATATCCATCCCCCGTTATAACTATTACCTATTTAAAAAAAGATTTAACTCTTTTGATAGAATTTCAACAGCTTTCCTTTTAAGTGAATACTTAGAATCACTAATATTCACTAATTTAGCTGCCCTTAATATCTTCAAGTGATGATGGATTGTTGACTTGCCGATGTTTAATTGATTTGTAATATCATGTAAGGTGCGGTCTTCTTCATATAACAGTTTTACAATTCTCATACGAATCTCGTCTCCTAGTGCCTTATATTTAAGTACCAGAAAATTGTTTGGAGTGTATCTATCATTAGGAGAAATACTTTCGTTTGCAACAGGGTAATAAAATACTTTTGTACCCTCAATATCAGCTTCAATATTCCAAGGCCGATAAATGTATTGAGGGATTAAAAGAACATCGTTTACACTTGGTTCCGGCAAATAAATAACGCCACCAGTTGCCCATTCAACCAGTTCTTCAGGAGTTAATTTTTCCAGCATCTCTTTTTTCGTTTCATAGTCAGTTCGTAGAATTGTGTTAAATTTATATGAATCTTTCTTTATAACAGTCTTATACCATCCATTCATTACTCCTATAAGATGTCTTTTTAGATGCTTAATATCAGACCTTCCAATGAATTCAATATACCGAGGATAAAAGGGATTGTCGGATGTTAACACTTTCATTTCATTTAAAGCCGATTCCTCACCTAATGCAGCTTTATATCTAATATCTTGAAACTCCATTCCGATAAAAGGTAAACAAATAAATTTTAGGTCATTATCCGGAACGTCCATTATGTAAGATTCAAACTCCGACAAATCAGAAAACCTCTTCTTATGTAACAATTGCAGTAATGCTTTCCAGGTATTATTCCTTTCTACATAATCTAAATGATCTAGTAATTCTTTTGATAATGAACTCTTGATATCATCCCAATAATCTAATGGTTGGTCTAATGTATTGATTATTGGGGTATTTGTGATTGCAGCTATACCCAGAGCACATTCCCACAAAACAGAGTAATCGAGTAAAACTTTGTAAGTTTCTCTCTTCCTACTTGTCAGATTTAAAACATCCATATATAACACCATCTTCCTAAATATACTTATGTTATATTCTATAATTATCGAATTTTAAATTCAATATTTTTAGAACATAATGTTAACATAGAATTAAAAAAGAACCCATCCTTTATTAGAAATGGGTTCCTTGATCTGGTGCTATTAAGCTAAACGGCTCGCTAGCAGAATAAGAAGTTTATTTAGCCCCATTAACAATGAGGTTTGCTCTTTCAAAGGGTTTATGTTCTTCAATATAAAGGTCTTCTGAAATCATCCAATTATTTTCCCACATAGCACGAGCCTCTTCTCCGTCTCTTAGAAGGCCTCGTGAAATCCTTAGTTCTCGCGGGCAATCAACCCATATAGTAAAATCGTATTTTTCAGCTAATTCCTTACGAATAGAATAAACACCCTCTATTATGACAATTCCCCCAATGGGGATAGTATGCCATTCTGCTAAACCATCCGTCTCCCAATCATATCGCTGATAATATCCTTCTTTGTTGTGACTAATAGGTTCAAGAACCTGACTTAATATGCGTTTCCAATCAAAATCTGCACCAATCGGCTTTTTCTCTGAATGTGTGTTCATAATTTGTGAGGATGGTAAATAAAAATCATCCATATGTACAACAGTTACATTGGTACTTTTTTCCTTCAATTTATTTGCGAATGTACTTTTTCCTGAACCCCCACAACCATCTATTCCAATTAACAAGGTTGATTGTTTCCTAGGAATTGAATCTAATGACCTAACCAATTGTTCAAGATTATTAAATTCACCTTTTTTTGTTTTGAATCTCACTCTATCACCACTTTTAAATTGATTATCCATCTAATTTAACTACTTTTTATGAATTGTTATTACACCAAATTATAAAGCTTCAGTCAGGTTTATGGTTAATTAACGTTATTTCCGTTATGGTAAGCACGGAATTGACTCGGTGTTAGTCCTGTATTTCGTTTAAATGCATTGTAAAAACTAGAGACGCTTTGATAGCCTGTTTGATAACCAACCTCCGTACTATTAAGGTTCGTCGTTAAAAGAAGTTCCTTTGCTTCATTTACTCTTATCTTCTCTAAATATATACGTGGTGTATACCCTATTCTTTCTTTGAATATACGATTTAAATGAAAACGACTAACCCCAACCCTTGATGCAATTTCATGTAAAGGCATATTTTGAACATAATTATTTTTTATCAACCTTTTAGTATCTTCCAAAATGCTTTCAAAAGGGTCATATGTTTTTATATGTAGATCGGGTCGGCATCTTTTGCATGGTCGATAGCCTGCACTTTGTGCTTCGTTCGCATTTGGAAAAAAAGAAACATTTTCGCAATTAGGAACCTTAGACTTGCAAGAAGGACGACAAAATACTCCTGTCGTCTTTACCGCGTAAAAAAATTTCCCGTCATATGCTGGATCACATGAAACTGTAGCTTGCCACATAATATCTTTTGAAAGGTTATTTTGTTCCTTCATTAGATTTTAATCCTCTCTTGTAGGAGAAAGTTTTCTTACTAAAAATCATATAAATCGTATATAAAACCACAACAATTATAGGTACAATTATATACAATTGAAAAAATGGAAGAATTAGTAAACATAAAATAAAAGAGGTTAACGATGCCCACCATGCTGGTGTGTACTTTCTAAATAATTTAAGACCCGCAGCCATTGAAAGAACATAAACTAGAACCCCAAGGGAAGTAGGTATAAACAAAATATCATCAAAATTCAAAGATAAAGCCTTCGTCACTAAAACACCTCGACCGAAAAACAGATAACAAATAATACCATCCGTCTTGGAATTTGAGTAGTTTCATGATTACTTGAAAAAAACTTTGGAAAAGCACCATCCCTACTTAATGAATAACCTAATTGTGTTAGGCTGGCAACAAAAGCATTTGATGTGCCTGTACAAATAATTAAAGCTAAAATAGCCGTGACGTATTTAGCACCTAAGCCTACTGTATCCCCCATTATAACACCAATAGGAGAAAGATTTCTTTCTTGACTGCCATATGTCGCTGTTCCAATAGTAACAAGGCTTAACGCTAAAAATAATAATCCAATAACTATTGCACTAACAACTGCTCCTTTGACAAGATCCGTTTCTGTTTTTTTAAAGTGCTCGGCTAAATTACAAATCGCTTCACAGCCGAAAAATGACCAAAAAATAACCGTTATAGCACTCCCAACAGAAAACCACCCATTCGGTACAAAGGGAGTAAAATTGCCCCATTCTATTCTCGGAAGTGACACAAATATTGCTGCAAGTAAAAGTATCAGTAATAAAGAACTTAAAATTAATGCAACTTTACCACTAACGTTTACGCCATAATAATTGGAAACACCTGCAATTGCCATTATAAAGATTGCAATTAAAGTTGTTTCAAAACCGAAAAATCCAAATGCCTGACTGACGTAATAAGCACCGGTTAAAGACACAACTGTTTGACCGACTGCAGCTGTTACAAAATAAAACCAGCCAACGATATTGCCAAGATGATATCCAAAAGATTTTCTAACAAAGGTTGCCGCTCCACCAGCATCAGGGTATTTTTTTGCCAAATTTGCAAAAGAAAAAGCAAGCGGAAAGCTAATTATTATAACAATAAGCCAAGATACAATAGATGCAGGCCCCGCCATTGAGGCTGTTACCCCCGATAAAAAAAGGACACCCGAACCTAGTATAGCGGCAATATATAATGCAATTCCTTGAAATAGCCCAATAGATTTATTATTCATAACCTCATCCCCTCTATAGCAATTAGTGTACTAGAATAGAGGTTAAAAACTCTTCCTTTTTTTGCGTTCTAATTCTTTTAATAAAGTAAGCAAAGAATATGTTTCCATAATATTATCCGATTTATAGTATGGTAGGTGTTATCTTTTTCTTGGTTCGCTGTTAAGTATTTGCGTGGTTGTCGGCCGCGCGGGGCGAGGTGGCATCCTACACGATATTCGGATTACCCGAAAAATACCAATTAAGATAAAGAAACGCTGTTACTAATTCAACAGCGCTTCCTAATGAATTTATAGAATAGAATTAAAAGTAGATAGGCTTGTTATTTTGATAGCGTTTAGCCAAAACAGCAATTAATGAATTGGAATATTTTGAAGTAACAAATATAGAAATTAGTTTTGATAAGAAAAGATTTAGATAAAAAACGCTGTAATTCAGCCTTTTTTATCCTTTATATTAACTATATTCCATCCTGCTTTTTTTAAATCTTCCTCATTACCATCGAGTGTTTCTTGTCTCATCGCTAAACAAAGTAAATGAGTAGGCCTAGTCAACCCTACATAAGTAACGCAAAGGGCATTTATCTTCTCTTTTCCTTTAGGAGCTGTATGGTTTTGCTTTAAGTAATCCATTAAGTAAAATAGGTCATATTTTTTATAAAACGTCTCTAAATAAAGAGTTGCAGTATGAGTTTCACCTTTTACGTTATAAACTGTATCCAGGTTAATTTTGACCTCATCCTTGCCATTGCTAGCAACATGAATGAAGGTGTTAATTTGTTCTATTTCTTCAATTTCATTCTCATTATCCACACTTTTTTTGGAAATTGCACAAAAATCTCTAAGATCTTTAGTCACCTGTTTACTACCTTTTATGTAAGGAACAAATTTACTGGTGATGAATCCAGCTATTTCATCATGAATTTGTTGGCCGTTTTTTGCGTTTACTACCCATTTTGCAATTAATCTGTTTAAATTAATAACAATTTGCTCGTTTTTCTCCGCTAAGGTCTGTAAAAGTGCTTTTTCAGAAAACCATTTATTGTCCTTCTTTATATCTTCAATTCTGAGTGCATGCAACAGGCAATTGATTATGAGTCTACGATATTCATTGACATCGGGGTTTTCAATCCGATTAATAGCATCTATGTACTCCTGCAGCGAACTATAACTAACTCTTATGTTTTTACTATTTCCTTTATTAAATGATGGATAATAGCTAGGAAGTGTTATTTGCCCTTCTTTATGAATTTTACCAACTCGACCTATAGCTTTAAAGACCTTCCTGTCTTTTTGAAGAAGGTTGTTCTCAATAATCAGTTCAGCGAAAGTTGGCAATACTTTTTCAATGTTATTATCGTTAAGCACTATGATGGTAGGTTCAATATTTTGGATGGCCTCATTACCTGTGATTCTTTGTGGGTCAACGCTTACATTGTCAATACATTTTGCAATTGCTGATGATAATCGCTTACTCTCAGTTAGGGAAAGGGACCTCTTATCTGGCTTCCAACTTGATTCTTCGTTTGGACTTTCAAATATCGCTTGATTTGTATCACCAATCCGTTGAATTATTACTTTATTAATATCAAAGACTTGGTTTAACAATTTCATTTGAATCGGTGAAGTATCTTGCATTTCATCCATAAATAAAAATTTAAATCTTGCTGAAATCACATCACGAATTTCTGGGAATTCTTTTATAAATTTAAATGCCATAACATATGCATCTCGATAGGAAAGGATCCCTTTCTCTAAAAGACCTTTCTTTAAATCTTTTAAATATTGAAAAGTGGGTGTTGTCTCACTATAGACATCTTCTAGTTTTTTCGCTCCCAAATATATAATTCCGTCTTCTTCATATTCAAAAACGAGCTTTTGCAATAGGTCTTCAAGTGGAAATTTACGTTCAATATTTTGTCTGTATCCCCGTGGAATTTTATAAAACAATTTTTTGAAATTTTCAAGATATGTATCCACATCAATACTATAAACATTACCTAGAAAAAAATGTTTGTACGAAGGAATCGCCAAATACTTGTTAACAAACACCTGTATAGTTGAAATATGATTTGGATATTGAAACAACTTGCTTCCCTCTTGTTGTGAACTTCTATTTTTAATTTCATTTACTCCAACATTTGTATGAGTTAATACACAAATGCCCCTATTGTTTTCTAGGGGAAGTTTCTTTTCAAGAATTAAAAGTTTGGCAATTAAAGAAGTCGTTTTCCCACTTCCAGGACAGGCTTTTATATCCACCGTTTCGAGATTTTTTATCACAGTCCTGTGGCTTTCATTAAACGTACTTCCGTTAGGAAAAAGAATTGTTTCAATACAATCTATATCCTCATTCGTAATCTCAACCAATTTTGCCACCTCCTTGGGAAGTCGCATAGTTGATTGCATTAACCAAGTATTCAATATATTTATCTTCCAATATAAGCTTTTTTAACCATTTTTTATCTTTATATTGTTCAAGTAAACTAGCAAAACATTGTCCTATGATTGCTTTAGAGACTTTATTGTTCTTTTTGGTTATGATGTTTTTATAAATATCATAGGCAACTTGAAAATCATTATATCCATTTTCATTCCAGGTGGCTTCAAGGTTTATTATCTCCTCTTCTACTGTTTCGCCTTTCTTATCTGTTAAACCATACTCGTCACTATTTTGAATCTTTTTTGCTTGTAAAACTGCCTTAACCAGCAACGGCCGGAGTCCACTTAGTGCTATATCATGTTCTAATGTCCAAAATGGTGAAATGAATGTTTTAACCATTTGACCATCTATCCGTTGCTTAATACTACTTACTTTTTCTGTCCGTTTCTCATAATAGGCTTCACCTAGTCCTTCATCGCCTATGTACGCTTCAGTATCAATATCCAAATCTGTTATACATGCTACAGGGATCGTAAATTGCCCTTCTTTAATATTCTTACGTCTGAAAATCCTTGAGTACCTTAAAAATGCCGTGCTACCTACATTTAATACGGTTACGCCATACTGTGAAAGAGGTTTGTCTATTACCCTGCTTAATGCTGGAATGATCAGGTTTTCTGCATCTCCCTCAACCATAATCACCCCTTGAGCAAAAAACATATCGGCCTTTGTTGCATCCAAAAATCTTTCTAGAAATAAATAATCTCCTTTTAACAATTCAGTTTCATCTGGTCGCATTGAAAAAATATTGTCATTGTTACAAATAAAGAGATTCTCTAATTTGATTTTAGACGACAATACTGTGCTGTGTGTGGTTAGTAAAAGTTGAATGTTCGAGCTTTCTGCTTCTTCCTGTAAATATTCAATAAGTCTTATTTGAGCTTGGGTATGTAAATGCGCTTCTATTTCCTCAATTAAAGCTATCTTCAATCCATCGAACTCTTCTCTTTTTAACAATAAAAGTTCTGTAGCGATAAACAAAATGTTGTTAGAGCCTAATCCAGGTTTTTCGCTAGAAAACTGTAAACTTAAACGTTCAAGTATATATCTTAGTTTTAGGTCCGAAACTTTAAAACCTGATTCAAGAACATTATTTTTATTAGAGAACTTTTCAAGGTAACTGTTAATTTCCTTTAAAAGATTTTTGCCTTCTTGATCTGGCAGCTCACTTTGGTCCATATTTTTTCCTTTGAAATATAAATCTATTTTATTGTTAGCTTCCTTAAAAGTCTCGACTAAAAAGTGACTATCTTCATCTTCGAAAGCAGAGTGGCTACTCAGTATTTGAGATAATCTTGAGTTTTTTCTTGGTGCAAGTTCGGTATTTGCATCTCTTAAGGGTTTTAAATATGTAGCCTTTATTCGATTTCTAGCCTCGCTGTTTAATAACTTTGCACCCTCGCCCTTTCCTGCTTTAACATCATAAAAAATTTTCTTACCCTGTCTTTTTGCGTTATATGTAAGATGAAGTACATATTCCGTTTTTCCATTATTCTTTTCGAATGACAACCATTCTAAGAGATGTTTGGCTTCATCCAATGATAAATCTCTTATAATACAAGAAATCTCTATAGTAGATGCCCTATCACTTTCGGAGGTGGATCCATTAGGGATATGGAAATCATCGATTTCTATTTTATTGAAATCGTTACTTTGAGTGCCAAGCACTAGTTTAATAGCGTCTATTACCGTTGTTTTCCCAGAATCATTTTCCCCAACAAATAAATTAAATCCCTTATTTAATTTTAAATGAAGACCTGATTTCCCAAACTTACGAAAATTTGTTATCAAAATTTCTGAAAGGTACATTTCTCCTACTCCTTTTAAACTATTATTATTAAGTTTAGCTATAAATAAGAGCCTAGTAAATATTTATCCATTTATAGAATACTTCGGGCTGCTTTCAGATGTCATGCTTCATCATAGTAATTATTACAGTAATAGATGTCGATTAAACTACCTATTACAACAACAAAAGGGAAACCCAGTATCAACTTACAGGCTTCCCTTTTAGTATGATTGACGGAACATGTTTGAACATTTATCTTTCCATGTATATATCTACTATATAGATTTCATATTCATCTTCTTTAAGTATGTACCGAACATTATCAATATCTGTAATAAAATTTGCCTTCATATCAGCCTCTTGTTCTATTATTACGACATTAATCCTAGGGTGCTATGACGGATTTTAGGTTCAGGCACTGGCTCTTTTCTTATTTTTGCCTGTTTAATCTTAGGATTTGATTTTGCAAACTTTAACAAAGATGAGTTAAACATTGTGATATCTACGATCCATTCTTTTTTAGGGTATTTTTGTGTCTGATATAGGTTAACAGGGTAAGTTTGTGTCTAGAATTAAGGACACGAAATCACCCTGCTTTTTTTAATGAATCTTGTTATATCAAGCCTTTAGGACGTATTTTAAATAGGTATATTTGTGTCGTCAGACATCTCCATAACATCTGATATTTGGAACTTCGTTCCCCTAAGTTCCGCATAATGTTGTCTCCTTTTGGGTGGTTATCGTTTGATTGTTGGAACCAAAGTGATTCAGTTTTGAACCATAATTCGCAGAGGGTTTATTATTTGTTTTTCACTTATCTATTCTAGGAGGTATTTGTATGTTGTTATCACAAGCAATGGATGAATTGTTTCTTTATCTGTTTGTGTAAGGGGATTGCTGAAATTTGTATAGACCCTTTTTAATATAAACTATTGAACCAACAAAATGTCCTTTAACATCTTCATCGTTGGCTGCACGTACTATAACATTCCAAAGCTGTTTACATTGTTCAATCGTCCAGCTATATTTTCGTTGATAAATTGGAATAATGAATTGTTTTGTTCCTTGAAGAAACTTTAGAAAATTTGTTTCTGATGCTTTCATTCCTAAAGCCTCCCCTAGTTTTCAAATAGATTTGAAAGAAAATCAAATTTTATCCCTTTATCTTCTTTTTTATAATGTGCTTTTACAATCGTAGTTGCAAATAATGACTCGATAAGATCCCCAACTTTCTTCTCAGAATCCTCTCTACCAAGTTCAATATCACCAATCCAAAGTAATTTTGATTTTTTATCCTCTGAGTCACGTACATAGTAACCAAAGTGCTCCAATGAATAATATATTTTCTCCCAATTTACTTTTGGAATGCCAACAGCATTAAACTTTAATTCATAAAATGGATAAAGAGCCTTGCCCTCGGTTCGTAAATATTTATGGAATCCATATTGGGTGGTTGCCTTTTGTTTTCCCTTCCCAATATCTAAAACTATGAATCTTGATTTGCCATCTTTAAAGGTGGGTTTGTTTCCGCGATAACCGATTGAACCTAAATATAATTCACAATGAATCGGTTGGAGTTTACCTTCCATATACAATAAATAATCTAATACAAAACCTTGCCAAGCACCATCTTTTGTTTTAACAACCCATCTGGCTTTAGAATCTGGCTTCCGAATAACCTTAATGCTCCCATTAAACATCGTTCTTTCAAATTGTATCTTTAAAATCATATCCTTAAACTGATCAGCAACCATTTGATTAGCTTGGTTATCATCACTAAGTTCTGGGCTTGCATCAATTGGTTTAAAAAATTGATACGATGTATATGGAACTCCAAATGGTGAAGTTTCATTTAGATATTCTTGGAAATCCATTGATTTTACTTCTTTTGCTTTTTTATGTAATTTTTCAGAGAAGAAAATTTGATCAAGCAATTCACTATTTCTCTTCTGTAAGTAAGTGTAAATATTGTCAATCCTTATCTCTTTCCACTCAATGTTCTTTTGATTACACAAAAATTGTATAGACGTTGGTATTACTTGTCCGATTAACATTCCTCTTAATTCACCATAATATGATTTTTTTAAATTTCGTAGATAATCTTCTATTTGTTCTACATGCTCCTCCTGGACAATATCTTTTTTTAACTCAACCAGCAAAAGCCTTCCCATCCTATCTTTGAAAGTTAAATCAGTTCTGCGATTTTCTAATTGTTCTTGCCTCCCAAGAAGAGTGAGGTTATCTTCAACCAATTCAGGGTGAAGCACCAAAATGTCTTCAATTTCTCTTTCGGATAAAACCTGCATCCTATTTCCCCCTTACTGACATCTTTTTTCTTTTGTGTTTGTTTTTTTCCTTTTCTTTTCTGCTAAACTCACACGTAAACTAGCATATTCTACTAATCTCTCAATAAAATCCGAACCTTCTTTTACTAAAATTGAACCTTGTGCTGGTAATGAACCCAGATAAATCTTCTCATCCACAATTAAGTTAGGCGAAAACTGCCTTACTTTTTCAATTACTTGATGATTAGTAAATCCATTTCTCCGCCCATTATGAAAAATCACATTTGATTTATGCTCTTTAGAGAATGATATAAATTGATCAATATTTAATTTTAGAATGTTTGTAGTAAGCCCGGAATTATCAACAGCAACGATTTATCTTATGGAAAATTTTCATTTGGAAATGCAAGTGGTGGAAGTTTTCCAGGATACTATCGGAGTATTATAGTTAAAGATTTAAGTGGAAAACATTCAGTCTACCGCATTGGGATATTTGGAACACCAGTTTTAGTGAATGACCCTGTTTATGGAAATCGAAATGGAAATACGTATCTAATCCTTCACAATTTCTGTCCGGTATTCGCCACTTTTATTGAATTCACCACATAAAATGAAATTTTGCAGTTCTGAAATAAATGGGTGCATTTCTACAGGCGTACCCTCTCCAATATATCCTTCCTGAAGTAAAAATCTCATATAAAGGTCGTATGTGGTTAATTCATATGGCAACCTTCGTAATTCACGGAATCTCGTATATTCCACCTTTCCTTTTAACAATTCCGTATATGTATAGAGTTCATTAATTAAAGGAACTACATTATCGTTTATTACTTCATACAACTGCATTTGTTTACCATTGGAAATCCCTATGTATTTTGCATTAAGAATTTCGTTGTAAGATTTAACCTGATTTAATGTATGATCAGTTAGTTCAATATGTTTAGCTTTTATTTCTAACACTAATAGGGCATGTTCATTGCCATCTCGGTCTTTATGCCAAACTACTATATCAGCTCTCTGTTTTGATGTTGAATCAATATGATAAAGAGGAAATTCTGTGCTAATTGTATCTCTTGGTATTTTCATCTCTTCAATTAATACTTGAATTATTTTTTGTCTGACCTCTTCTTCAGGTGTATACTGAAGTAAAATTTGGCGACAAGGATCATATATTAGCCTCTTTCTTCCATTTTTAAATACTTCTTTCATGTATTTCTACCTTTTTATAGAATTTAATTGGATAGCGATCTACCATTCCTACATCAATAAACTCTATATAGCCTTTCTCCAGAAAAAATAAATCTGTGGTTATAGTTGTATTAATCTGCCTCGATATGTCATATAAGATTACATTATTTTCAAAATCGACAGAGTACAAAATGAGAAATGTTGTCAGCATAGGCTCTTCATTTTCCAAACTCTCATTTACAATTGCATATACTTCATATGGGTCATTTTTAAATAATGCCGTTAATTCATTTTTAGATAAAGGATTATCAATAATTTTATAGGTTTTATTTCGTATTTTTATTTCCGTAGGAAACATAAAATCAACCCCTTCTAGGAATATTGTACCAAATCTGACAATTAAATTATAAATATTGGTATAATTTTCATAACAATATTTCTTCATATTTTCTAAATGGAGGAGACTATAATGCAAAAACGAACATTGAAACTAATGCAAATTGATTGGGAGGGTCCATTTACATTGGATGAGTTGAATCTCTTAACCGATGATTCTCACGACTATGGAATTTATCAAATCTACGGAAAACACTTAGTCTATGGGAAAGATGTTTTATTATATATAGGAAAGGCTGACCAGCAAACCATTGGGAAGAGAGTATCACAAGAAAATTGGTGGGACACAAATGACTCCAAACATCTTAAGATTTATGCAGGCCGTATAGCTGGGGAAAGAACACCCGAAGAGGATATTTGGTCAAAGGAAATTGATCTTGCTGAAAAACTTCTAATCAATGTACATAAACCAGCCTATAACTCAAAAAGTCTCACGTCCATACCGGAAACCGAGCTGCAAGATATACATATTTTGAATTGGGGAGATCACAGAGACCTCCTTCCTGAAATTTCGGGACTACGATGGACTAGCAAATTAAATCATATAGACTATAATACTTACAAATTAACCAATACAATATGATTAGTAAAAAGTTGTTTGACATATATAATGCTATGGGTTTTCAAAAGAATCATGAACAAACTTTATAAAGTGAAGCTAGAAATATGCTTTAGAAGAAAAAATGAAAGCTTCTAGAAAGACTATTAAGAGCTAAAGGAGAATTATTATGGAGAAAGTAAAAGCAATCGTTTTGTTTAGTAAGCAAGGTAAACCACTGAAGGTGTTTAAGAATCAGGCAGAAGCACAAAGGTTCTGTGTAGAAAATATGATATGTAATCAAGGTTGGGTTACACGAAGCTTAGATACTGGTCAAAGGTTTTACGAGGCACAAGATGGTGGTTACACAGTCAGCCACAGCGGTTACAAGGGTTACGGAATGTATGTGAAATGGGTTAAGGTGAAACTTGAAGTGTTGGAAAGAAGAAAACGGTAAAGCTATCAGTATGCCGAAAGAATTTCTTACTAGAAGAAATGAAAGATATAGTTAAAAGTATACATAATAAATAAGAACTTATTCTCATTATTGACCGACATCAAAATAAGTAGCCATCTTTAAAAAAGTATTAATCTTCTATGAATATACGGTAGAGATTCGTAGTCGCCCTTGTATACTAGAATGACCAAACTACATCCCTTTCGAGGTTGTTCATATAATCTATGTTCTAAGTACCAAATTTGCATTCCTGCCTTGTTTTGTGATGCAAGAATGTTTATTAGCATTTACCTAAAATCAGGTATCGAAATTTTGTTACTATCTAAATCCAAGGCTAATTTTATATTTAGTTGTATAGTATACATCTACATTACTTTAACAAAAATAGGGCACTAATCCTTTTGGATCAGTGCCTATTCATATACGTATTCTTTTTTTCTAAAAAGTTTCGACCGTTAATAAGAGTGGAACAGTTGCCTTAGTTCAAAGTCATTCTTTCATTCAATATGAATGTTTCTCGACCGGTGGTTTCAAATCCTAATTCCTGCAATTCCTTTATAGTTTCCATTTCAAACTTTTTAAAGTATCTTTTATTTTCTTTATGTTGCTCATCAGTTTGAGGCTTAGGAAATGGCCATTGGTTATCCTTAGGATAGTAAGTATCTCTTACTACAAGAACAAAATTCACATTAAAAAAATTGAATAGCTTATCAATAACAGTTTTAAATACGGGTTTTCTAGATAAAACATTTTCAGTAGTATTCTCAATTTCTAATTGGTCAAAAATTGCAACTTTACCACATACATTCGCAAGTAGATGCGAGCTCCCGTCAGCATAATTCCCCATCTTGTTTTTTGTTATTTCAATTTTTTCTATGGCATCAAAACCCTCAATAGAAAACTGAGGAACTAAGTTAATGTCCTCTATAATTCTGCATAGTCGATCTGAATGACTATCCGCTTGTATAAAAATGTCTTCATCTTGATCATCAAAGATATAAATTTTAGCCTGAGTATATTGGATAAACATCTCTTCATCCTCATTCCAGATTTCTATGCCGAAGTCTTACTGATGACCAATATTATCTCCACAACCTCCTAATTCCCTTATAATAACACTACCAATTTGTAATTCTTCAAAATTACTCATGTCATTTCCTCCAAAAAAATTTAATTTATTCTTTGTAACAACTTAGTTTAAATTTTACAATTCTTATTTATAGGAGGCGAATACTAGCGAAATATATATCCAAACATATACCCATGATATATAAGCAAAGTTATAATCTACTACAAACTTCTGATAATGCTTTGACTCTTGAGACTGGAGAAAATTTATTGTTTATATGTTCTAAGATTCAAGCAGTTTTTTAATCAGAAAATCTGGTTATGGTAGTATGTTTAATAAATGAAATAAGAGCTTAAATATACAAGGATTGTATAAAACCTTATATATTTTAGGCTCTTTAGCTGTATTTCTTTATGTCGTTAAAGCTACCCTTTAGTTCCACAGGAGGTTGAAGAATCAGAATGATTAATCCCCATGCTATCTATTATTCCTTCTCTTTGCTATCCACTAATGGCGGTTTAACTATTCCATGAAGTATGATTCCTTTTTCTTTAAAATAGCTAAAAAATTCATGTTGGTTCGCAAACTGTGGTAATCCGTATATTTCCTGCTTATTCATTTCTGATGTAAACACCATTATTTCTCCATTTTTAAGAGGCAGTTTATATGTATTAGCCAAATCTCAATCCCCCTTCAATACATGATTAAATTTTATATAAAAGAGATTTCTTTGCACATGTTGTTTATTAAAGTAGCCGTTAGTTGAATAATAGCACATCTATTATCTAAGAGTATTGTTGTCATTTTCATGTTCTATTTGTTGCAGATTCCAGTTTGTATTTGATTCCTTTGAACTCATAATGCCAATTTCTTTTCTTCAATAAAACCTTCACCCGTTAGTTGAATAGGAATACTTTAACATATATTACCTTAATTAACATTAAAAAGCAGTGGATTTTAGTTGTGAAATCCACTGCTTCTATACTTTTTTTTTATCTGTGGGTACCTCAAAAGAGAAAAGCTTAAACTCATATGTGTCCTTTTTTATATAAAAACGAATCTATGCATTTTCTACTATTCTCAATTACAAAATAACCAAATGCTTGTTCAACTAAACTCCCTCGATAAATTAAGTGAAAACTCACGTTTTCTCCTGTATTCTCAGGATTTTAAACAAGACACAATAATGGTTTAACGCAGTCCATGATGATTTATTGGTTTTACAATCCTTCCCATCCATATTCTGTATAAACTGATATTTTTTACAGACACTATAAAAAACGTTGAAGGAAATGTTAAGAATGACAGAGCGTCATAATAATAAGAACTTCCCAGGTTATGAAAAAATTAAATCGATTCTTAATGAATCGCCCGACTTGAATTGTCGAAAGTTTGAAGCAGGACAAGCGGGGATTCATATTATTTTCATGAAGAATTTAATTAAGCCAGAGATTCTTAATGAATATGTCATTAAATACATTGAAGAACTTTCTGTAGAATTCTTACATTACACCTATTTAATGAAAAACATACCTATAGAAGAAATAAAGGTAAATATAGAGGAACAAGAGGTAATCTCTTCCCTATTAAATGGATTTGCTTATATATATTTCTTAGAAGCGAAAAAGGGATTCTTGGTGAACTGCGCAAATCCGATTGAACGCTCCATCGAGAAAGCAGAAACAGAATCATTAGTATATGGACCTAAAATTTCGTTTACTGAATCAATAACTTCTAACGTTAAGATAATAAGACAAAATCTAAAAGATAATAATTTGTGCACGGATGAAATAAAAATTGGGGAACGCGTTCAAAAGCAAGTAAGAATTGTGTATATCAAAGATATTGCGAACGATGACACTCTTCAAATACTTAAGGACAGGATTAATCAAATAAAAACAGAAAATATAATTGACAGTTCTGTTTTGGCTCAATGCCTAGAAGATAATCATTACTCATTACTTCCACAATTTATTTTAACCGAGCTTCCCGATCGGTTCATCTATTCGATTTTAAACGGCAGAATTGGGGTTTTTATAGATGGTAGCCCAGTAGCCATTATTGGGCCAGCTAATTTTTTCTCATTTTTCGAATCAACAGAAGATATCTATTTGAGATGGTCTTTAAGTACATTTATCCGTTTTATCCGATTATTTGCTATGGTAGGTTCTCTTTTTTTAACAGCCATATATGTGGCTGCGATGACTTATCATTTTGAACTTATACCATCTAAATTGTTGATTATCATTGGACAATCACGTTCACAAGTTCCTTTTCCACCCTTATTAGAAGCACTCTTACTAGAATTCTTAATTGAGTTACTTAGAGAAGCCGGGGCTCGCCTTCCTTCAAAAGTAGGACAAACAATGGGAATTGTAGGAGGAATTGTTATTGGCCAAGCAACGGTTGAGGCAGGGTTAACTAGCAATATTTTAATTATTATTGTTGCATTTAGTGCATTAGGGGCATTTTCTGCTCCTATTTATGAAATGGGTACTGCTGTCAGAATTGCTAGATTTCCAATTATTATTTTAGCAGGTGTTTGGGGGTTAAACGGAATCATTGTCGGTCTATGTATTCTAATGGTTCACTTGTTAAAATTAACTTCTTTAAATAAACCTTATCTTGCCCCTCTATATCCGCTAAGAATGAAAGATTTGAAATATTTTTTAATACGTCTCCCCCACTATTTTTATATGAGACGACCGTTAGTAAATCGACCAAAAGACTCCATCCGCATAAAGAAGCGATTTAAAAATTCAACAGATTTAGATGATTTATGAGGTGCAAAATGAAATCAAATATCCGTTTTGTTAACGCCTTTATGCTTTTTTTTATCATACACACTTCGCAAATTGGTATGGGGATTCTTGGAGTTCCAAGAATTATATATCTAGAAACAAAAAAAGATGCTTGGATCTCCATTTTACTTTCTGGTTTATTCGTTAGCTTAATTACATGGTTAATGATATCTATCCTAAATAAAAATGAAGGTGGTACTTTATTTGAAATTCATGATCAAATATTTGGACGCTTGATCGGTAGTATTTTCAACTTCTTTATTGTCATTTACTATATTGCCGTCCATTATTCGATTATCATTAGTTATGTCGAGTTGTCACTAACATGGGGATATGAAGGAGTCTATGAATGGGTCGGGGTATTGGCTTTATTAATGATAACCATCTATGCTGTATCAGGCGGATTCAGAGTAGTGACCGGTGTTTGCTTCTTATCCTTTTTATTGACTATATGGCTGCTATTTGTTGTTTACCAGCCACTTCAAACCATAAATTTAACTAGAATTTTGCCTATAATGACGACAACTCCTTCAGAAATTATGAATGGAGTTTTCAAGAGTAGTTATACAATGTTAGGTTTCGAAACGTTGCTTTTTATTTTTCCGTTTATTAAGGAGAAAAATAAACTTCAATTATTTAGTCAAATAGCAGTCTGGTTTACAACCATTCTTGTTTTAATAACAACTGTAGTTTCTATATTATTTTTTAGTGCTAAAGAATTAGAGAAGAATGTATGGCCAGTTGTCAGCATGATTAGCACGGTCCATTTTCCATTTATTGAACGTTTTGAATTTGTTGCTGTTCCATTATGGATTTTAGTTATTTTTCCAAACCTATGTATCACTTTATATATTTCTACCAGGGGTATTAAGCAGATTTTTCATATAAAACAAAAATATGGAATATGGCTTATCTCCATTATCCTTTTTATCTGCAGTTTTATAATTACTAAAAGAGTAGATAATAATTATTTTTTTGATCAAATTGGCAAAACTGGATTTTTTCTTTGGTTTATCTATCCGATTTTATTGTACGGAGTCACCCTTATAAGATCAAAAATCATTACTCGTTCCAGACGGAGTTGAAAGAATGAAAAAAATTGTTATTCTGCTGTGTTTTCTTTTTTGTACTGCATGCATGGCCCCTGAAAAAATAATAGAAATGCAAGGGATTTCAACGATTATTGGATATGACTTGCTTGATGACAATACATACAAAGGCACTATCAGTTTGTTACAATTTGACCGAAAAGAAGAAAAGACCAGTGTAACCCTTTCAGCTGAAGGAACGACTAGTAAACAAATCAGACAAAAACTAGAGGAACGAACTAGCCATGACATTACGTCTGGTCAATTAAGGACCATACTGTTTAATAAAAATATGGCAGAAACAGTAGGAATTACTTCTTTTCTGGATACAATGCAACGAGATAGTAGTATCGGTTCTTTAATTTTTTTGGCCATTACTGATAATGCTGAGGAGACGATTAACAATACAAACTATGAAGAATATCCCGAAATGGGATCCTATATCTATCAACTATTGGATAAACACGAAAAGAAAGAAATGTTAGTCAACTCCAACTTACATGATTTTATAACTACACTATATGAAATTGGAATCGATCCTACACTACCCATGATTAAAAATGCAAATGGGGCAGCACCTTCTATAAGTGGTGTTGCATTATTCAAAGATGATAAAATTGTGGGGTCTATTTCGTTGATAAACACCTTTTATCTAAAATTATTCACAAATAATAAGGCATTTTTAGGTGATATAACTGTAGAGATTCCTGCTGATGAACTAGAAAAAAGGGGGATGGCAAAACTCAACCTTCCTAAAAGTGATATTTATAAGATTACACTTCATCCAATAAAGTACAAAGGAAACATTGAAATAAAGAACGAAGAATTTGTTCATTTAAATGCAACGATATCCGTTTCAATATTAGAATTTCAACCCACTACTTCTTTGAAAAATAAAGATTCACTAAACAAGACGGAGCAATTAATTGCTGAAGCCCTAAACAAAGAATTTGGAAATATACTTGAGGAATTAAAAAATTTAAATACTGATCCCATTGGCATCGGAAGAAAAATAAGAAGTGTAAGAAAATATTCCCATTTAACTGAAGGAGATTTAAGACAAAATTACTCTACACTAAAAATAAAACCAAATATAAAGGTGGAAATTAAGCGAACTGGATCAATTGATTAACATATTTAGGAACAAAAGCACTAACACCGACTTAACACGACCCAAGTGTTGATTATTCACTGGGTCCTTTTCTCTTTTTGGCATGACTCCAGCGGGAATAGCGTGAGACTAAGCTACGCCCGAAGAGAGCGTCAACCTGGAGTGGAAGTCTACGATATAAAAAACACAAAGCTTTGGAAAACAGTCTTTATCTTTAATCACCACTTCGTTTTTTCTAAACTACAAAAAGAATTTATTATTAGAAACAGGCAATTTTAATTCAGCAACCCCTTTAGTACAATAAAAAGGAAAATCCCCATTAGAAAAGGCATTATTCTTTTTTCAAGCGAAGAAGACGTTTGTTACATATTCTTCAACTCAATTTTCTATTGTATTAATTTCTCAAAAAATACCAATTGATTATAAAACGTTTTCTCTGATATGTTGGATAACGGTTCAAATTCAGATACTAGGGGGCATTTTTAGTTGGTAAAAGGAAGCAAAGTTAAATTCGAATCAAAAATTTATGTTATTCATTGGGTATATGATAGTGGGTACTGTGAAATTAAAAACGATGAACATATTAAGTTAGTTAAACTTTCAGATCTAACACCTCTAGAATAAACATCAATTAGAATGTCTGATTTGAGAACTATTAAGCACTCTTTCTACGAGTGCTTTTTTATTGCCAAAGATCAATAACATTGGTTTTACCAAATTCCTATTGCACTAATCTGCTCGTTAGTTGAAAAACAAAAAAACATTACCTTAAAAAACCTCAAATACCTCATTCACAAAATAATCGTATACCATTTTCTACTATCTTTTCCCCGGCCTTTTTAATGATTTCTCCCATATCTGCATCATTTCTTTTACAATATAGATAGCCCCTATTAATCCTAACTAAAATTAATCTGCGGATACCGGTGGTCGGGGTCGAAATGGCGGTCAAAACATTGATATAATAAGGTTTTTAAAATTCATGCGTAAAATTTGCGTAAAAAGAACAAATGTTCCCGTTTTTTTACATTGCTATTTACAATGGTGATTAAAGATAACTTGGGCATTTAAGTAGAAAGGAAAGCACGTTTATATGAAAAATAAAAGAGTAGAGATAGGTACATTCCCTGTAGATACAAACGACTCTAAAAAATATGATGTTCTCTATTTGGGTGGTCTTAAACGAAATCTTGGAAATTCAGAAGTGGGCAAATTGCTTTTGAATGATTACGTATTTTTATTTAGCACAAAATTAGATATAAGTAAAGATTCGGATGTTTATGGACAAGTTAGCATTGATTTAGTAAGGCATGAACATTTATCTGGTTTCAACTATACCCTTAGAGATAAGGTTAACTACCACCTTGTAGGGAAGGAGCCAATATTCATTAATGACTTTTTAGAAGTTATTCCTGAAGAAACCGAGAGGGGAATCCATATATTTGCACATCTAAAAAGCCAAAGCAAAATAAATTTTATGGGGAAGTCTACAAAAAGTTATCGCATCCTATTGATGAGAACAAATAATAGTAGATTCGCCAACTTACCAACCTGGGAACTTGGACCAGAGTTTCAAGCTAAATTAGAACTTGATAAAGTATCGGAACATTTAAACAGACTATTAGACTGTTCTTCTCTGTTATCTAACCTAGATAATCGAAATAAAGGAAATTCCACAAAAGAAAATGCTTTTGAAATAGTGATAGATTCTCTGAACAAAGAGATAGAAAGAGCAAAAATGGAAAATGATAGTGCATTAAATAATTTTTTAGCATATAGAAAGAGTCTTGAGTACATTCATAAAGAATGATTAATCAGACAGGTGGTATTCTTTCGCCTGTCTTTTATTGTACTAAAAAACTTAGCCACTAAGTTCCGATAACGTGGAGAATGTGAAAATTATCACCATAAATATCAGTCCATATAGCCAACAGAAACGCTACCCGTTAGCGTAATAAGAAAAGGGGCTTCCTCAGCAACCTACTTCTAAAATATTACACCGTTTAGTTTCATATCATCTTTAATTCCGCTGGATCATTACATAACCTATCAGCTATTTGTTTGATTTCTTATCGCATCTATTAAATTCCTCCCAAAAGCAAGTGGTGAACCAGTAGCTTCAGGATTTCCTTTTACCATTTGAATATCTATTTTTCCTGCTGAATCTAGTGTAAGGATTGACATATATTTACTTTTTCCAGAAGCAGATTGATACCAATACTCCAATTTGTCACCATTAATTACTGCTTTAATGCCTCTATATGTATTTGAGACTAACTCATCTATTGCACTTTGCTTGAGTCCACTAAACATCTTTTCTGTAGCATCAATTGTTGCATCAGAAGCAACTTGGGCTATGTCAGCCTTAGAGAATTTCACAGGAAATTTCCCCCTTTTAACATAACCAAGAACTGCTGTTACAGCTACCAGTGGAATAATCACTTTTGACATTTTCATATCAACATTCCCCCAAATTCTAATTTAATCAAATTTCAGAGTCATTAGAACAAATGCTTCAACTTGATCTGTATACAATTTCCAATTTACCACTAATTTTATTGACGATTATATCAAAATACTCAATCAACTCAATTAATACTTCATCGAGTTAAGATACCCTCTTAATAAGATTAAATCCACACTTCTACACTCACTATGGGTGGGTTAGTGAAATAAGTCTCTTTACTAATTTTACCATGCACCTCATCTTAATAATACTAAAAGCAGTGTGATTTCGGGTGTGAAATCCACTGCTTTTACTTGTTACTATATATGCTTCTTCCTATGCGGATACTCCAGAATAGAACAGCTAAGCATATGTGAGGTTTTTCTGGTAATTGCAAAACAAGATAACTCTCGAAATTTTTGTAGTCTATGTGGTAATTCAAAAGGAAGGAATTTCTGTAGGTTATTTGATGAGGGAAAGCGAGTTAGTGATGAATTCCTCGATTTTTTCGAGTTCATTTTCAGTTAATGTCTGATCTTTTGCAACTTCTCGATGAACATAGGAATGGGCTTTCTTGCATTTTTCACAATAAGGCCATTCAGCATAGGAGTAATACTTTTGTAAAGTTCCATTTTCAGTTAAGTAAATTTCTTTACTGAAAGTTAATTCTCTTTCTACTCCCTTTTCAATGATAAGTGTTGTTGAAAAGATCAGATAACCCCTTAAATATGTTCCGTCTGCTTTTTTAAAGTAATCACATTCATTAACATGCTCAAATCCTTCCTGACCCTCTTTAACGATAGAAGGTAATTGATATAATCTCATTGCCAAATCAATTGTTTCGTCTAGTTGTCTACCATACTGTTTTTTCATTGTCATTTCTCCTTTAAATGTGTAATTTAGAAAGCAACTTGTCCTATTCCTCCCTATTTAACTTCATTTTATGCAATCTCCTTCGATGTAAAAGAATTTTGTGTTTTGACTTTGTTTTAAAGGCAAGGTGTTCATAATCATACTCAGAAAGGTTTCATCTTGAAGGAGATAGAAGGATTAGAAGGATGAAAAGAAGTGGTTTATTTCTTTCTGTATTGTAATCTTACAACTTATAATTATCCAAATCAAAATTCTTATGTTCTACCCCTAACAAATCTCTTTAATGGGTTTACAATATGTCCAATATTAGAAAGAAGCAGTCCCTAACCTTGGTTATAAGAACTGCCTCCTGTTTTCTATTCTGTTATGTTCATCACTAATTAGATAGTTATCTTATAAATCCTTTACTACTTTGTTATCCAAGTAGCTTATCTTTTATCCAATTCGGCATCAGTGAATAAAGTATTTATTAAAAATTCTCTCTGCTTTTGTTAGGTTTTTACTTATTATGTAAGCAATTATTCCTGAAAGAAATCATTATCTAATCTTTTAGTAACAAATACCTCTTCATTTGTTACCCCAACATCGTATTTAAACATCAAATCGGTTAATAGCAGGCCGTCAATCAATATGACTCGTTTATCTATCGAATTGGCATAATCATAGGCATTCTTAGAAAATTTCGCTGTAGTAATAAAGATTCCTTTTGAAGCCTGTTTTCCAACAAGACTACCAACAAAGGTTTGGAATTCAGGCCTTCCAACTGTTGAATCTTTTTTCCACCGTTTAGCTTGAAGATAGATCATTTCTAATCCTAAGACGTCTTCTTTAATAATCCCATCTATACCTTCATCACCAGATTTACCAATTGCCTCTCCAGCATCTTTTACAGAGCCACCATAACCCATTGCTACTAATAATTGCACTATCAAACGTTCAAAGAATGCTGGTGTACATTCTAAAATTTTCTCTAACAGAGCATCCTGAAGCTCCTTCTTTAAGATGTTATAGTTTTCATCAATTACTTCTAAAGGTGTTTTTTGCTCACTATTAGTATTTTTTTCTTCATTGGTCTTATTAATAAACTCATTAAAACTCGGATACCGAGTTAAAAACTTCCTATCAATACGACTCACATTGAATTATTTATTACATGCAGACCCTCATCTGTAATAGTAAAGACCGCTCTTCTAACTACTTTAATAAGTCCTGCTTTACTCAGGTATGTTCTTGCCCATCCAACTCTATTATTTAATAAAGTTTGCTTTCCACTTGGTAATGTTTCAGATATGTCTTCTTTAGTTAAATTAAAGTAGGCTGCCAAATCATTATAGAGTTCATTCAATCGGTGCTCCTTACCATCTCTCAACATATGAAGGAAAGGATACATAAAATCTTGATAACCAGGGACGGTCATCTAATCACCTCCCTTCCTAGTCAAAATCAATTTCATCTATATATTTTAGAACATTTGAAAAATGATCTTGCTCTCTTTTTTTCCTATTTGTTTCTTCGCTTTCAATTTTTTGCGTGTACTCATTATACTTTTTGTTTGCTTCATTTACAGCTAGGATTAATGTATCCCTGTGATAACTTTTTACTTCTTCGATAGTAGTACCTTCTAAAACAATTTTACCTGAGTTCACTCTCGCAATACCAGGACGGTGCATTGAAGTAAATCTCGGTGGGCTATTCCAACATTGTACGAAAATCTTAGACCATGTATAATCTGGAATTCTATTTAGTCTGAAAGGAATACTATACAGTGCAGAACCCCTAGTACCATCGTTTCTGGGTATAGTTACCTCGTCAGTAATTATTCCTTCAATTTTTACATCTTTCGATTCTTCCTCGAATACTAACTCTTCCTCTTTAACGCCCATTCTTTTGGCGAGTTGCAACCTAGTATCAACATTTTGCTTCTTCCTAATTCTCACATTACATACAGTCGTTAATAGATCTGTATAATTCTGCTCGAACATTACACTTCCAATCGGTTTACTCAAATCCACATACATATTTCCCTTGATAAATTCTGGTGCAACCTTATCCCAATCGCCGCCAACGTATATGGGTATGAACTTTTTAATATGTTGATTTGCTAATATGTTTGATGTTATAAGCCTAGCCTCATACCCACTTCCACCAACTCTATTATCTGCTTTTGTTTTGTAACCCTCAGAACAAATAATCAGCACATAATCAGACTCTTTAATAGCCCTTTCCATGTATAATGCCAATTCATCACCGGGTCTCACATCCCATTGGTCAATAGTAACCTCAAGTCCATCACTTTCTAGTTTTTCACCTAGTTCATTCACGAGCTTTTTATGATTATCACTTTCCCACGAATAGGAAATAAAGATTTTTTTCAAAATCTCACATCCAATCTACAGAAGTATCCAATTAAATTCTTCTATCCCTCACAAGTCTCCAATAATGATAACCTAGTGCAGTAAGTTTACATGATTTTGAATTCATTGCTGCAAAGTACATATGTTCTTCGTCTACTGGTACAACCAAACCTACCCCTTCTAGTTTTTGGAGCTCTTTAAAAGTTGACACATTCTCTTCAATTGCATAAGGCTCGACAATCTTATGCTCTATATCAGGTGAATTAGTATCCTCAAAGGATGGGTCTAATTTAAACTCTTCTTCTGGACTTGGAAAATATTTAACTAGGTTTCTAATTGTTGTTATAGGAACTTGAGGATTAACTGTTCGTAAAGATGTAAATCTGGAGATGTTAGTTTTAAAAACAGGTCTTTGATCCCATGGACCCAGGGCCTGATCAATATACGCATAAATACTTCCTGGAGTGATATGACCTCTAAGATCTGCTGCTCCACCTTTTAAAGCTGACAGTAATAACGTTGTAAACACTCCTTGCCCATTTACTTCAAGTGAGTATTCGTAATCCTTACTAGCTGTTAAAATCGTAACTCCTTCTGCAATTTGAGTGTTTATATTACCATTTACCCTTGGAGTTCCAAAAGCCCCTGAATGACAGCAATCCAAAATAATGATTTTGTCTTTGGCTCTTGAGTTATTTGCTATAGTTAGTATTTCATCCATTGAAACTCCTACATCATGTGGCTGCATATCCGGTGTTACAATATAGCCACCCAAATCGTCTATGTATCCATGCCCTGAGAAATAAAGTAATGCTGTATCACTTTCACCCTGAAAAAGTTCCAGAATTAATTCCTTTAAATTTGATTTAGTAGGAACATCTGTAAATAGCCTAATATCAAAGTTCGGAGAGCCATCACCATTATTTTCCAAGATACTTGCAAATGAAGTAGCATCATTAATACAGCCATGAAGAGGTGCAGAAGGATAATCATTAATACCAACAACTAATGCTTTTCTCATCTTAATAGTCCCCTTTTCTCCTACAATGATTTAATCCAGTTTGAAATATTATCCCATGTCCAATTAACTATCCTAACACCTTCAAGTTCATTTGGTAGACTTGTGGGCTTTTCATCCTTATATCCCCATACTCCCCTAAGAGCTATTCCTTCTTCCTTAGCACATTTAACTTCCCATAGCTGTCCATCAGCTTGTTTAGTATTTTTGGTTACTATGACCAATACTCCATCACAACCCTTAATCCTTGTTCTACAATTAGTTTTCCATGCTGAATCCCAAGGCTTTTTTACAGACATATCAACAAATTCAAATGGTGAATTATCATTTCTTGCTTGTCCTACCAAAAAGTCTCTTAAACTCTTATCTTCCATTGCAAAACTAATAAATACTCTTTTTTTTGACATTCAAATTCAATCCCTTCTATTTTTAATATTCATTCTACTGAAAGCGTATAGCTTTAATGTTAAATATAGTATATAACATTTAAACTATAATTCCAAGTAATATTCTTACAAGAAATAAATAAGCACTGAAATTAATCAGTGCTTTAGAATTGCATCCTCTATTTATTGTAAATGGAACTGCTTTGCAAGTGTTTTTCTTTTTTTGAGCTTCATAAACAGTAATTCACTTTCATAAGTCCTTTACAACTTCTTCATCCAAAATCGCTTTTCTCTTTTTCCAACTGTGAGGAGTGCTATGTGTAGATAACATCTAATAAGAGTAGTGGAATTCATCTATTACTTAATATGTACTCATTCATAATGAATTTTCAACTTATAGTAAGTAATAATGACACTCGTATAGTATTGCATCATCCAATCGTACCAAACTGATTTACTGTATTCAGTATGTTGCTTTTTGTCGTTATGACGTATATTAAAATTATTGACGATTCCAAAAATGATTTTATCGTGGTCGTTCTTACTCACTTCATATTCCTTGTTCAAAAGGGTTTTCAACTCTTCCCGTAATGGCTCCAAAATATCAGCTAGGATATTAATCGCCTTCTTCTTCTGTTCCTCATTGGAATCAAACCTATAAAACATTTTAACTGCTGTTTTTAATTGTTCAATCACTGTTTCATCCATAGATACTGGTATTGTCTCTTGCATCAAGGCATTAACTGCATCATTGGGTAATTCCATTATAAAACCATGTTTTTCATTCAGATAGAATCCATTTTTGTATAGTTTTAACAAATTGTTTATATGCAAGGCAAATTCTCTTTTGTGTTCATCTTTGACAAAAGCCCTTTCCTTATAGTCATAGGAGCCTATATTATCATATAAAATTTCAACAACTGTAAAAAGATCCTCTTCGCTATAGTAATCGTAATGTTCCCAAATGGGATAAACATTGTCTTTATTTAGATGATTTATAAAGAAAATCTCTGGTGATGGCGACATTGTAGGAGGATGTATCTGGTAATCTTCTTTATACATTTCTGATTGCCAAACTCCCCTATAAGCTACATCAAATAGTTTCATATTATCGAAATACCTATACACCTGTAAAAAATATTCTCTCAATTCATCTATAGAAATGAAAAAGTTATTATTATTCAACAAGTTGTTTCTTTCTGCATAATACTTCATCACTGTCCCCCTTTTCTCTTTCTAATTTATATGAAGTAAAGAGGCAGCTTCTAATTAGGAACTGCCTTTTTTGCTTTTACCCAATTCGTTGCCTTTTGAACATTAAAAATTACAAATCCTTTACAACTTCTTCATCCAAAATCGCTTTTCTCTTCTCCCAATCCGGCATTAATGAATAAAGCATTTGATAGAAGTTTTCGCTGTGATCGTTGTACTTAAAATGAATTAGTTCATGAAGAACAACGTAGTCGATACAATATTTTGGTGCCTTTATAAGTTCAGCATTAAGAAGTATCGTGTTCTTCTCTGTTAATGCAGATCCCCAACGAGCCTTCATTAACCGAACATCAACATCTGGCTTCTCTACTCCGTATTTTTGTACCAATGGATACATCTTTTCAAGCGACTCATTGAAACTCATTTGGGCTTTTTCACGATACCAATCATCCATTAATTTTGCTTTACGGCTAACATTATCTGTATTTTTTACGTACAAATAAATGAAGCCTCGGAAATATTTCACTATTTCTTCTTCCATTGACTTCTGTACTCGTAAGCGATATTGCTTTCCTAAATACTTAAACGTCTCGCCACTTACATATTCTCTTTCACTTTGCTTCAAAGGCTGAACATCTTTAAATTCTCCAACATTTTTAAGAATCCATGAGCCTTTTGATTTTACAAAATCAGAAATAAAGTCTAACGGAACTTTGTCATTTGCAGTAACCTCAATCGTCATATCTGGTTTGACATTAAGATTTACATTTTTGACTTTTTTCCGCTTTATTATGAAATCTATAACATTATTGGCGTACTCAATTTGATGTTTTTCCATGCTGCTCCCTGCCTTAGTAACGTCTTAGAGCAACCGTTTTGATTTGCTCAATAATTTTATCTATGGTGTCAAAGTCAATTTCTAAATTGGACTTATCCTTAAAGTCAAATAATAGATCATCCAGCTCTTGAGCAATTCGATTGTGAATCTCTAAATTATCATGCCAATCGACTTTTTGATGTTCCTTTATGATTTCATCCATCTTCTGTGCCAAATCACCCAACGTATTTGTGTCATAGCTTGAAGAAGTTTCTTTTGTTTCACTTAAAATATCCTTAGTAACACCATAAAAGGCTTGTGCATTGCGATTTTCTTTAATAACGTTAGGATACTGCTCAGTAGATTGACCACTCTGGTAGTCCTTCATAATATCCTTCATACGGTTCAAATATTCAGCTTCAGAAATCCGTTTGTCTCGATATTCTTGTATCGCTTCTTGAATCCGTTCAGAAAACTTTTTGTAATAGGATGGGTTTTCGTCCCATTTTGCATGAACACTCTTTGTTAAGCGAGTACGGATGGCATCTGCTTTTGCTCGTTTAGAACCAAGACGTTCTATTTCCTCTTCAAAAGCCTTTGCATTTAAAATGTCTACTGGATTGGTAATACGAATTACTTCCTCAGCAGAAATATAATTATCCATTAACTTCTGCATTTTTGCCTCATACTCTTTATGGTCAATCGTATCTGAATATCGTAGCTTTACACTCTTACGTAAGTCTTGGAAAAACTTAAAATCCTTTTTGTACTTTTGTAGTTCTTCTGGAGGCAAGGCATTATAGATTTTTTCAGACTCTAATGCAATTCCAAGGTTTCGTCCAAAGTTGCTTAAAACGTTATAAAACCCTTCTCTGCCTTCTTCATCTTCCAACAATACTTCATACTCTTCCCGATCATTTTTATTCTTTACAGGGGCAAAGATTTGCCATAAATCGGAATAATATTGGCGTAATGAGCCAATGACACTAATGACATCGTAAATAGCACCTTTTAAATCTTCTGGGTCAAAGTTTTCCAAACCAGCACCAGAATACATCTGCATCGCTTGATCAAGTTTATCTAATAGACCACGATAATCAATGATTAAACCATAATCTTTTCCTTCATATAGTCGATTTACACGTGCAATAGCTTGTAAGAGCGTATGTTCCTTCATCGGCTTATCTATATAAAGCACCGTTGCTCTAGGGGCATCAAAGCCCGTCAGTAACTTGTCGACGACTATCAATAAATCAAGATCATCACCATTGATAAAATCGTCTTTTATGGCATCTTCATATTTTTCTGGTGTTAAATAACGGTTCATCATCCGTTTCCAAAAACGCTGAATTCTATCTTTAGATTCCTCGTCAACAACTTCATGACCTTCTCGTTGGTCAGGTGGAGAGATTACGACCGCACAGTTCAAATCCTCAAACTCTTCAAAAGCCTCCAAATAGCGAATAGCTTCAATTTTACTGTTAGTAGCCAACATCGCCTTAAATTGGCTCCCCTGTGTCTTGTAGTTCTCTAAAAAGTGCTTGTTAATATCTTCCGCAATTAAATAAATTCGCTGTTCCGATGAGGCAAGTTTTTCATATTTGCTCCATCTTTGCTTCACTTCTTCTTTTTGCTTATCGTTTAGATTTCGAGTAATCATTTCCAAACGTTTATCAATAGCCTTTTGATTAACCGATTGTTCCACCATTTTTCCTTCATACAGTAAAGGAACAATCGCATTATCACGTACCCCATCAGCAATCGTATACTTATGAATAAGTTTTCCAAACTTTATCATTGTACTTTTTTCTTTCTTCATTAACGGGGTCCCTGTAAAGCCTAAATAACAAGCATTTGGAAAGACTTTCTTCATTTTAATATGAAGTTCGCCATATTGGGTTCTATGCGACTCGTCAACCAGTACAAATATATCTTTTGATTCAATCGGTTTTTGCTTACTTGAAGCAGTATCGAATTTATGAACTAATGTTGTAACTATATCTGAATTATTATCATTAATTAAATCCACTAAATGACCGCCTGAAGTAGCCCGACTCGCCTTTAACCTTGTGTGCCTGAATGTTTTATGGATTTGTTTATCTAACTCAACCCGGTCTGTTACCACTACGACTTTGGGATTAAAGTCATGCAACTCTGCCAATATGTATCTTGAGAGCATTACCATTGTAAGTGATTTACCAGAACCCTGTGTATGCCAAATAACACCACTTTGACGATTACCATTATCATCCCGTTCTTCTATTGTTTTGATGATTTCCTTAATAGCAAAGTATTGTTGATAACGTGCTACTTTCTTCACATCTTTATCAAAAAGTGTAAAGTATTTGGTGATTTCAAGCAGCCTTTCGGGATGGAACAAGGATATGATGTTTTTATCCTGTATTGTTGGTAATCTGCCTTCTACCGTTTGATCTAACCAAGAATTTAGCCAATCTTCTTTCTCTTCTTTCCAAACTGACCAAAACTTTTTCGGTGTATTACAAGTAGCATATTGTGTCTCATTTTTATTAGTAGCCATAACCAATTGTACAAACTTGAACAACTGTGGGGCATAATCTTTGCCTTGATTACGAATCATCTGACTAATTCCTTGTTTCATAGAAATAGAAGCCTTTTTACACTCAATCACTACAAAAGGAATTCCATTTACAAACAGGACAATATCTGGTCTAATCGTTCCTCGCCCATCCATCCGTTCCACTTCAAATTCTTCTACCACATGAAACACATTATTATCAATGTTTTTCCAGTCTATATACTGAATAGTAAACGATTTTTTAGAACCATCCGGTAAAAACTCTGTATAACTACGTCCATTCATGATTGTTTCATATATAGCTTCATTAGTTTTCACTAATCCATTGGTTAACGCCTCATCTAAATCACGCATCGACTGTTGGATATTAGAATCACTGAACTTTCGAATTTCCCCTCTAAATTCATAGGAATTCAATTCTCTGATTTTATCCTCTAAAACCGTCCTTAACAATACATCGTGGAGATTTCCACGAATTTGATTAACTCTATCAGTTAACAAATATTGATAACCTAGCTTCTGTAATACTTCAATTGCAGGGACCTGACTAATATAACTTTCGTCAAAACTCTTCCCCGTTCTCATCCTCACACCTCCATAAACAAAACTAAAATGTAAAATTATTTATACATTACTCGAAGTTTTCCAGTTAAAAGTAGTTGCATTAGGCCGTTTTTCTGTTCCTTTAAAGAGTCAAGTTTATTTTCTAAAAGCTCAATTTCTTTGTCCAGACAATCTAAAATTTCCGCAATTTTTTGCTGTTCTTTAATATCAATTGGTACATAGACTTCTGTGAATAGAAAAGCATCTATTTTGACAGCCATTCTTTCAACTAATGTCCCTTCCGCCTTAGTTGAGAATATTTTAATCTGCCTTGATGATGTAATTTTCTGACCAATAAAGTTGACATCCCATTTTTGGGGATTCTTAATGTATAGAACCTCATATATAGGTGATAACAATACTGGATTTTCAGTTTTATTTAATGCTATAGCACCAAACCTTAAATTTGAGGGATTGTATACAATATCATCTTTTTTAGTAACCTTATACTTTTTGTCATCACCTTTGACTAAAAATTCTCTATTATAGCGATCAGTTTTTTTCGTTATTCCATCTTCGATAGTTAAGGAATACAAAGGCAACTCATCCGTAATAACACTTTTTTCATTTCGTACTTTTAATATGTCTTTTAACTTAACAGATTTCCATTCACTATTGTATCCTGGTATTCGAAAATCACCTTTCAACAATTTCTGCATAATCCCTTTTTTCTGATCCTTTTTCTGTTCAATCATCTGTTCATTTAGATTAATTGCCTTGTCCCAAGTTGCAAGAATTAAAGCTATTTTTTCTTGCTCTTTTTTTGGGGGCAATATTAGGTCATACCCCCCAATATCCTCTCTATTTACTTTAGGAAGACCCGTCCTTACAGAAGTTGAAACCGTATACTGATAAAATCTCCGATCTAAAATAACATATTTCAGAAACAACGGGTCAATAAGGTTTTTACCTTTAAGTGGGTATATATCAGCACTACAAATCCCATCAAATTCAGCAAAGTAAACCTTTGCTAACTCAGGTCTTATTTTCCCAAATAATACATCACCTTTTTGGAATAAATATTTTCCACTTGTTACTCCTTCTTCTTTCGCCGTCTTAACCTCTAATAATCTACCTGTAAGTTTTTCTATATTTGCAAGTCCTATATGGATCATATTCGAATATGGATATTGTTTTGGATCAACTTGTCCATTCTGAATTTTAACTACATCTTTAAATTTATGAATACTCCAATCACTTGGAATCAACATTCCTTTATACTTTTTCGTATCATTTCCTATTTGTGATGCCACTGTTTTTCACCTACAATCCAAGTTCTTTCAAATACTTTTCCATTTGTGCTTCCACTTCTTGGAGCTCCCGCTTAATACTCATAATGTTTTCTTTAACAAAAACCATATCAACTGGTTCTTCTTCTTCAAATGTCTCAACATAACGTGGAACGTTTAAGTTATAATCGTTTTCTTTAATTTCATCTATAGTAGCAACATAAGAATATTTATCTATTGTTTCTCTCTTTTCAAATGCTTCAACGACTTTTTTAATATCTTGCTCTCTTAATTTATTTTGATTTTTACCTTTTTCATAATTCCCTTCACCTGATGCGTCAATGAATAAGACATCTTTACGTGTCCGGTCTTTTCTGAATACCATGATACATGCTGGAATACCAGTACCATAGAATAACCCTTCCGGCAATCCTATAACTGCATCCAATAGGTTCATATCAATAATTTGTTGACGAATTTTACCTTCACTAGAGCCACGGAACAAAACACCATGTGGAAGAATTGTAGCCATACGTCCATTTTCTGCTAACGAATAAAGCATATGTTGTACAAACGCATAGTCCCCTTTGGAACTAGGAGGAACCCCCCATTCAAACCTTCTAAATGGATCAAGACCCGGGTCCATTTTAAATTTTTTATCACTCGCTCCCTCACCTGAGAATCCCATCGCCCATTTATCTAAGGAAAATGGTGGATTTGCAACAATGACTTGGAACTTCATAAGTTTTCCGTCATCCAAATGTAATGGATTCGCTAACGTATCACCCCATTCAATTTTGGCATCATCAATTCCATGCAAGTACATATTCATGAGTGCTAATGAATGCGTAGCTCCATTTCTTTCTTGTCCATAAATTGCTACTTTCTTACTAGGTACTTGCTTAGCTACTTTTAACAATAAAGAACCAGAACCACAAGTTGGGTCATAAATCCGGTCATTTTCTTGTGGATTAACTAATCGTGCTAAAAGTTCTGATACTTCTGAAGGGGTATAAAATTCTCCACCTTTTTTCCCTGCATCCGAAGCAAATAGCCCAATCATGTATTGATAAGCATTACCAACAATATCTTCATTCCCTAACTGGGATGGCCTTAGTGAGAGTTGGTTAAAATCCTCTAGTAATGAACGAAGCATAGCATTTCTTTCTTTTGCTTTCCCAAGAATTGCTTCACTATTGAAGTCAATATTACGAAATACACCTCGTAACTTTCCAGTGTTTTCATTTTCAATACGTTCCAATGCTTTGTTAATTATTTCTCCAATTTCCGGATCATTTCTTTTACTATATAAATAGTCAAATGTGGATTGTTCATCCAATACAAATCGTTCCCTAGATAATGCACGTTGAATTCTTTGGTCATCACCATTGTATCGTTTTTTGTATTCCTCTAACTTCTCTTTATACGAATCACTCAAATACTTTATGAACAGCATGGTAAGGATATAATCTTTGTATGTAGACGAATCAATTTTTCCTCTGAAGGTGTCGGCTGCTTGCCATAATACACTGTTTATTTTTTCTTGTGATGTTTGTTCAATCATTCTTTTATCCTCCTATGATTTGCTGAGCAACTCCTTGAAAGAGCAGCTCTTTTTCTTCAATCAATTTCTTGTAAAGCATTTTTTCTCTTTGATAGAGCTGAAAAAGCTCTATCAAAACTTGTTGTTTTGAAATGGATGTTAACATAATTGGAATATTCTTTATTGCATTTTGATTTGTGCTTGGAATCCTACTACCTGCTTGAGAACGCTCCAATTCTTTCTTCACATTCAATGAATTAAGGTACCATGCTGCATATTGTGGTAAAACCTTTGCTTCATTCACTTTTATGATAGCAAAGTATGACGGAACCAATAAACCAGTATGTTCTTTATCTATAAACACTGCTGTATAGGGTTGGCTTAATCGCATTAGTACGTCGCCTTCTTCAGTAAAATAATGGTCATCCAAGTCATCATTACTGATAAACTCATCAAATGATTGGTTAACAATTGCCCCGTCTTCGCTTATATTTTTGAGCGACAAAAGTTTGTATCTTGCCTTTGCATCATATTCAAATTCTGCCTTCTTTCTACTTAATACTAATCCCGTCTTTATTTGGGCAATCTCACCAAGTTGCATGTTACACCACCTTCTAAATTGTTAAATCTAATATTTAACTTTTATTTGTTAAATACAGTATATAACCTATTTATAACTAATGTCAATCTTTAGTGGTGATGAACCTAACCTAATAGAGAAAAAACACAATACGAAATACAGTTATACTAACGAAACTTTTATCTATAATACATTAGCTTCATAAAAAGAAAGGGGTTATGTGCATGGATAAAAATACTATCATTTCAATGCCACCAGCAAAAAGAGTACAGGAAGTCAATAAGATGTTAAAAGAGCATAGTCTTTCGGAAATTTGTGAACACCTCGAAATCCCAAGTGGATCATTTAGCAAACTCATGAGAGAGGGTGATTACCTGTATCATCAAGCAGACAAGCAATACTATCCGTTTGTTCGTTCTGAAGATGAAAGAGTTACAAGCTCCCATACCGAACATAATGATGAGATAACATTCATCAAGAACCATTTTGAGACTCTTAAAAAGGTGATTCAACAATTTGAAGAATCGGGGAATTTACTGCTTGATAAACGCATTTACAGCAAAAATGCAGATTTCGTAAATAAAAGTATCAGGATGAATACCTCTATTTACGAGGACTTCAGTAAATTTTGCGAAGAATATTATCCTCACCTAAAAACCCAAGACGTCATCGCACAAGCACTAATTGATGCAATGACTAGGTATAAACCAGAAAACGGACGAGAGTTGTAAAATACTCTCGTCTTTTTGTTGTATTTTTTCATAAAAAAGGTGGCTATTTCGTTTGGTATAACACATTTTAGACACCTTTAATGTTATTTTATCTATTTTTAGATTTTGAAAGGATTTTTCAAACAATTGGAGAAATCGGTGCGGTTTTTTGGAATGAGAATGGGGCTTACTCCGAGACTATCAAGGTCTCGAATGTATTTTCGATAAGTAGGTGGGGACATATGTTTCTTTGGAGTATCTATACTACCTTTGGAGATTTGAACAAGGAAAGCACGAAGATCATTCTTTTTCTTTTTTGAGAAATGACTACTTTCAATAATTTTTTCTGCTTCAGTGATCTTATAATAATCACCTCGGTGAACAATTGGTAGAACATGCTTTTGCATGTACTCTTTCCATAATTGGTACGAAAAGTAACTCTTTAATTCTTTTGGTCTTCCTTTTCCTTTATCTTTTCTTTTCATGCTATTGAGGTGGCTATTTTTCAATCTCAGTTCGTATCTGACTCGCCCCTTATCATACGGTTGGATTTCTTCTCCTTTTGCAATCCTTTCTTCCTCTTTATCATAAATCGCCAACTCCACACTCTTTGATTTGTGATATTGCGATGTTTCATATTTGAAAGGATTATTATTTTCATCCTTGCCCCATTTAATTTTTTCTTTGTATCCGTACTTAGCTGTGTATTTTTCCAATAGAAAAAATAGCAGCTCTCTGTCATTTGAATTCGGCACATAAATATCCAGTTTATAGTCTATTCTCTTGAGTGTATGAGAGTCGAAGTACAAGGAATGGCCAAAGTGGTGGATAAGTAATTTACGAATATCTGATTCTATCAAATCGTAATCTTCCTCTAAAATCTCACCTTTGTCCAATAATTTAACAATATCTACTTTCACATGTAGATTCCAATCTCCACTTGCTTGACAACTAATCCATGTAACTGCATAGGCATCGAATTTCTTTTTTATTTCCTTGTTAAGCTGTTTTACAGCAGCTCCAAAGTGTTCATACTTGTTGAGGTTAACACCGTACATGGAAAAGAGATGTTGAATATCAGAATAGGCTACTAGCAACATCATTTCAAATGTGTGAATCAATTAAACCATCTCCTTTTTATCTAGGTCTTGGGAGTAAATAAACCCTTTATTATCAAGGGTTCTCTTAGCATTGTTTTTCCCGTCCCTAACTAATTTATATGACTTCTCAACACATTGATAAAAACCAATGTGATCATGAAGTAAAGCATACTACTGAAGTTATGAAAGAATTATTCATAAGTGGCCTCATAAAATCGTTCAATAACTTTACAGCATGTGCACAATAGTAAAGGTTCAGTATTTTCCTGTTGTCTTAGTAGATTACAAATATATGGTTACAAAAAAAAACCGTTAGAACGGATTCTTACGGTTTCGCTTATTTGTATCTATTTGACTTGTAATAAACATAAGCATTTTGTTATTTATCTCAATCTTTTACTCTATTCGTCCCCTTGTTTGTTCCTTTTTGCAATTTGCATCATCTTTTCAGTCATCTGTTGACTATGTTTACGATATTGCTCCATTATTGGTCGGGCTTTCCTTATATCATCAGAGGTTTTTATATCAAATCCGATGATGTCTTCAACTGACAAACCTTGTCCGTCTTCACTTTCATCGCTTTCGAATAATGGGAGCTGTAACCTCCTCCAAAAATCTGATTGACTACCTTCATCATTTAAAATTATTTTTATTTTATATGTCTCAAAATCAGAAGTGGTTGCTACACAATCCCCTTCTCTCTTTTCAAGAGCATCCTCAATGCTTTTCTTTAGCCGTAATAAAGCCGTTCTACTCGATACAATCAAAACGTCATCGTGTGGATGTCTTTGTGGGTAAACATGCAATAAAGGAATCCTTTGGTCATTTACTTTATCCATCCAGTATCACTTCCTATTTTCCGTTCATTAATATATTCCTTTAAAACTCTTCAAAAATAGTATCAACCCTTTAAATTCTCTTTTGATCTCTTTTCTTACATTTCATCTCAGCATTCTCCTTCTGTGTCTTGAAATAAAAGTATTTTCTATGTATAGAAATTTATTCTTCGTTTGCTAATTCTTCCTTTTCCAATTTTGTAATAGCCTCTATAGCCACAACTAAATGTTTTTCTGTAGGTTTTGAAGTAAAAAGAAGATATTGTGCAACTTTCCCGATTACCACTATTGATTCCCATACTATTTTTGGTTCATTCTTCCATAATTCGTATCCAAAACTCCATGAAACAAAATACACCCAAACTTCATCACCAAACACACTGAACAAAACTGAGAAACAGATCAAAAAAGATATAACTAGATTTGTGCCACAATCTTTATGTGTCCTTGGTTGCGTTTTTACTTTTTCTACCGTTAAAACTAAATTTCTCTCATAAGCCGTCGAAGTCTGGTGCTCTGCAGCATGATAAGCTCCAATTGGGCTGACTTTTATGATTAGACCAGCAATAAGCAAAAGACACAACATCATCTCAAGACCGTTAATGGGCATGGTATATAAAAAAATAGAATTTGATTTTTCGATGAATATATACTCCATCAAAAACAAGACTATTGCTGCAATTATAAACCGCCTCCAGTATTTAATTATTAGTTCAATTACCATTGAAAAAGAACGAACAAAAGGTATTTTTGATAGAATGATATTTATTTTCTTATCTACATTATTATTAAGTCTTGTTTCGGTTGTGATTTTCCCATTCTTGAATCGGGAAAATACCTGATACCTTACTCCGGTAAAACTCACCGAATTATAACCAGCCCTTCCTCCGGAAATCACCACTTTTCTTTTTCCCCTCAATTCCTCACCCCTTTGATGTTCTTTAATCATCAATCTCAACATCCCAATCAGTAAAATCATCTCCTAATAATTCACCAATAGCTTTATCTGTATCATCTTGCTCCCTTTTTGCTTTCAGATATTCAAACTCTTCTTTTGAAACCAAATATATATCAGGATTTTCTTCACATTTTTTCCCAGAAATAATCCCTTTCTTAATCCATAGTTTTACTTCATTTAGTGTCGTTTCAAAATAAATGGCAACTAAATTAGCATTAATAAATAATTCACTCTTATCAACTACTTGATTTTTTCTATCTATATGCTGTAATATCTCATTCGCCCTCTCAAACTGTTCTCTTGAAGTAATGAAATTCTCTACTGGTATCAACCAATCATCATTATCAGTTTGATAGGCACCTTTAAATCTTCCTTTTCCACACATATTCTCAATTGTTTTAATGCTCAATCCTAATTTTATTGCAACCTCCTTAACAGAATAAAACTGCATACCTTAACTTCCTTTCTAGTGATATAGTAGTTACCATTGCCTATAATCAATGGGAGCATATAAAAAACTCGTCCCCTTGTTAGAGAACGAGTTTTAACTGCAATATAGATTTATAGTTAGTTAGCGAGAATACATCTATTTTCTTCATCATCAATCTTCCCCTGATTAAGGTTGATATTAATTTTATAAAAAGTATACCTTAACACAATTGTACATTCAACAAGACCTTATTCAATAATAAAAAAAATTTAGACCCTCGAACCTAAGAATTTTGATTTTTGAAATCAACATAATTATGATAGATATACAAACTAATTGATTCATTGAAAGGAAGTGAATTTAGAGTTACAAATTCTCCCCCCATTAATTACACAATTCGAACTAGGAATTACCCCAATCATTCTTTCAAACTACAACAGGAGGAAACATGATGACAATCGAAAGAAACTTCAATAACCAATCCACAATTTTCCCCAATAGCAATTTACAATTCACTTTGCATGACAATACCGAGATAGCATATAAGTTCTCCAACTCTTCTATTCAGAAGGGAGATGAATGAGCATGACAACATTACTGCAAGATACAGAATTACAACAGCAACTCTCCGTTAACCTCACGATCCCTATCCCTTTCGACTCAGTAATCATTTCCAAAGTAGAATTGCAGGAACTAAAACAACAACAGCTAAAAGGTGTCTATTGGACAATGAAAGACCTGGAAGTGCGAATTAATCGTAAACATGAATGGATTAAAGACAACATCCTCTATCCCCCAAAATTCAAAAAGATCCTCGATGTTGAACAAGGCGGTTTCGTATTTTACCCACAATCAAAAGGACAAACTTGGTCATTCCATGCCTTAAAAATGGCAGAGTTTTTGGACAAGAACTTCCAACAAATCTTCTCACAAAAAAGATAAAACCAGCCCAATCATTAGGCTATACAAAATTCAAAACAGACTTTATGATAAGGGTAAGCCATGATGACCACCAGGCTACCCTTATCTAATTACAACTAGGTAAGGAGACAGAATTATGGGTTATATAAGAATGCGTCCTAGAAAAAAAGGAAAAAGCTACGAATTCACTATCAGCCATGTGGTAAATGGCAAACCAAAGCCTATTAGAAAAGGTGGATTTCGTACAGAAAGAGAAGCAAATGCTGCAATGGTTGAACTAGAGGCTCAATTAGCTAAAGGTCTGAATCCAGTTACAAAGAAGGTACCTTTTGAAGAATATTTTGAGGACTGGATTGAGCTTTACAAGGTACCAACAGTCAGTGCAACTACCTTGAAACATTACGAGTATTCGTTAAATGCAGTGAAGGAATATTTTTCGGGGACTCCTATTCAGAATATCAAAAGACATGATTATCAAAGGTTCCTTAATTGGTTTGGTTCTAATAGAGCGAAGCAAACAGTCGACAAAGTACACGGACATATTAAAGCATGTGTAAAAGATGCTATGGAAGAGCAGTACATCCAAATTGATTTTACACGAAAAACTAAACCTACTTTTGGGGTTCAAGCAAAAAAAGCTGAAGAAAAGCATTTGAATTACGAAGAAAGTGTAAAGCTATTGCAAAACATTTGGGCTAAGATTGACGAGGGTTTAGGCTACTCTTTGTTATTCCTAATAGCAACATCAGGAGTGCGTTTTGGTGAAGCAGTTGGGTTAACTAGAAAAGATTTCAACTTTAATAACGACACAATCACCATAAATAAAACTTGGGGTTACAAAAAAAGCTCTCCATCAGGTTTCGGTCCAACAAAGAATGAACAATCAAAACGTACCATTAGGATAGATAAGAACACAATGAATCATTTTAAAGAGTTATTCAATAACACTCCTACGAATATTCATGGATTGGTGTTCTACAGTCCAGAATCAAAATATAAAGTCATTAGCAACACCAACATTAACCAATTGCTAAAGAAACTTCTATTGGAGTTGAACATTGAACCGATAACTGTTCACGGTTTACGACACACACATGCAAGTATACTCCTCTATCAAAAGGCATCCATTCACTATGTAAGTGAAAGATTGGGTCATAGCGACATTGAAACAACATTGAAGGAGTACACTCATGTTTTAAAAGAATTACGCTTACAAGATGAGCAAGTTACAGTTCAAACATTTGAGAGTATGGTTGTTTAAAAAATGCGTAAAGTGATACAAAAACATATCGTCTTCAATCGCATATTCAAATAAAAGAAAAAAGCTCATAAACCCTATCATATCAAGGTTTACGAGCTTATTAATTACTATCAATCGTAACTAAAATTAATCTCAAGATACCGGTGGTCGGGGTCAAAAAGCGGTAGATTGTATTCCTCCCCTACACAAAGCCGTGCTTACGCAATTAACGCACACGGCTCCTCCTAGTTACCATTCACATAATCTAGCCAATCACTTTTCTTAAGTCATGTATGTTAACCTTAACTTTTGCGTAAAGTAATTAGTAAACGCATGGTGAGTCTATACAGAACATTTAAATCTTTTGTAGTAACTTTTAATTAATTATTAATATAGCTTAAAACTTCCGAATGAGCATTACTGTCTTTTTCTAATACCCCTCGTACCGCCGATGTAATCGTTTTTGTTCCGTTTTTTTTAACTCCACGCATGGTCATACACATATGTTCCGCTTCAACCACTACCATAACTCCATGTGGCTCTAATGTTTCCATAATAGTATCTGCAACAATAGAAGTAATCCTTTCTTGAAGTTGAGGTCTACGGGAAACAGCTTCAACTGCTCGGGCAAGTTTACTTAATCCTGCTACTCGACCGTCTCTAGGAATATAAGCGACATGTGCAGTCCCATAAAAAGGTACTAGATGATGCTCGCACATAGAGTAAAATGGAATGTCCTTTACTAATACAAGTTCTTCATGATCTTCGCTAAATATTGTATCAAAGTATTCTTTAGGATCAATTGTTAATCCTGAAAACATTTCCTCATACATTTTAGCTACACGTTTAGGAGTTTCAATAAGCCCCTCCCTGTTTACATCCTCTCCAATTGCCTCTAGGATTAAGCGAACTGCTTCTTCAATTTTGCTACAATTAATGTTTGCCAATAGGTTACCTCCTCATGTAGTATAACTAAATATTTAAGTCTATGAGTTTAACTTTCCTTCTAAACTACACACCTCGTTTATTTCCCCAAATATAAGTATGAAGTTGAGGTAGTACTTTCACATTTTTCAACTCTTTATCTAACATAGTTTTATTAATTAACCATTCATATTTCTGTAATAACTGGGAAAGTAGTTTTAGATTGTCTGTCGTATGATTATTGTCGTTTCCTACTTGTAAGAAGAATGGAATGTCGGGGTAACGATAATGCACTTTCTTCGCATAGTCGTAATCTTGATCATCAAATACAACCACTTTTAAACTAGTGTTTTGTCCTGTGGGGATTTCATTTAGTTTATGAATAATCATATCAAGAGCATCAAAGTTTGTTACCATCTCAGAACTCGGTGGTTTAGGAGAGATTGTTAGTTCATCAATTTTTAAAAACCATTCCTGCCACTTGCTTCCCTGTGTTTCCAAAGCAACTCTTATGTTGTTTTCTTTTAATAAACAAATTAAATAATCAAGGTTTTTTAATAGTGCAGGGTTTCCACCTGATATTGTTACAAATGAAAAACCTTCACCGCCTATTGATTTAAGTTCTTGCCATATTTCTTCTGCATCCATTTGTCTTATTAAATCTCTTCCCGAACCGTCCCAAGTGAATGCAGAATCACACCAAGAACAAGAATAATCACATCCAGCTGTTCTAACAAACATGGTCTTTTGGCCGATAACCATCCCTTCACCTTGAATAGTAGGACCAAATATTTCGATTACCGGAATTTTACTCAACTTCCATCCACTCCCGTCTTACCTCCGCATAACTAGTAGGGGTTTCATATAAACGAACAAATTCAACTCTTAAATCATTATATTTTTCTGATCTTTTATTCAAAGATTCCTTCATTTTCTCATAAATCCAAACAACCATATTTTCTGCTGTTGTATTCATTTTTGGTAAAGTTTCATTAAGATATCGATGATCAAGGTAAGTTTCAATTTCCTGTTTCCAGATTTCTTTGATGTCCCCAAAATCAATTACAAGGCCAATCTCATCTACGAAACCACTAATGCCAAAATCTACTTTATATGTATGTCCATGAAGGTTCTTACATTTTCCTTCATAACAGTGAAGGTGGTGTGCTGCATCAAATGTAAATTCCTTGCTTACAAGCACGCGTTTCCTATGGTATTTTAGTTCACTTCTTTTAATATCTTGGTTAATTTTTTGCAGGTTTTCTACTATTCTAAAACCAAAGAAATCGTTCCCCATTATATCTCCGCTCCTTCTTGTGTGTTAAGATACTTGTCTAACCCACGCTTTCTCAATTTACATGCTGGGCACTCTCCACACCCATCACCTATTACTCCTTCGTAACAAGTTAAGGTTTTCTCGCGAACATAATCCAATACATTTAGGTCATCAGCAAATTTCCATGTTTCTGCCTTATTTAACCACATTAATGGGGTATGGATTACAAACTGCTTATCCATTGATAAATTAATAGTGACATTAAGGGATTTAATGAAAGAATCTCTACAGTCTGGATATCCACTAAAGTCGGTTTCACACACACCAGTTATAATGTGCTTTGCTTTCACTTGACTTGCTAAAACAGCAGCAAACGATAGGAAAATCAAATTACGTCCTGGAACAAAAGTAGATGGTAACTTTCCATCTTCTCCCTCGAATATTTCAATATCATCTCTTGTTAATGCATTGGGAGCCAGTTGATTTAGAAGTTGCATATCTAATACATGATGTTTAACATTCAAATCTTCCGCATTTTTTTTTGCAAACTCAATTTCAGCTTTATGCCTTTGATTATATTAAAAGTCACAACTTCGACTTCTTTAAAGGTTTTTAAAGCCCAAAACAAACATGTTGTACTATCTTGTCCACCGCTAAAAACTACTATCGCTTTTTCATCCTTTAACATAAAAGACTTCCTTTCAAATGAAAAAACAGTACCCAAGATGAAGTACTGCTTCTTCTTAGTTTTTTTAAAGAGGGGTGCTAGAACCTCTATTTAAATCTATTTTTGCTCTATAGCTATAATACCACAGTTGATTTTTGTCGAAACCCGGGAATGAATTCCCATTATAAAAGTAATTTACGTTGATCTATATAAATCTGGTAATAGTCTGGATGCAGGTTTACAAAATAACAATGAACATTACATCGAGATTTCTTTTCATAACTTCCTCCCAATCTGTTTGAGCACTTGTCCCAAAATACATTTTTTCAGAAAATTTACTTAAATGTTAATTAATACCTTTTAGTGCGCTTGCAAATCTTCGAATCCCTTCATCAATGTTTTTTTCATTTTCCCTTGCAAATGTAAATCGAACACAATTTTTACTTGAGCCCATCGTGGAACCAGGAAGATAAATAACGCCCTTCTTTATTGACTCTTCTAATAGTTGCATTTCATTAAAATACTTATTAATTTTACACCAAATATGAATTCCGCCTTCAGGGATATAGTATTCAACTTGTTCCCCTAAATACTCTGATAGACTTGAAACAATTTGATCTCTTCTACTTTTTAAATGTACAACTAAGTTTTTTATATGTGAGTCAAATTTGTCCGATTCTAAAAAGTCATTCGCAATCCATTGGGTAAAACTAGCGTGGCCAAAATCAATCTGTTGTTTTGCATCTGATAATCTTTCAATAACGGATTTAGGACCAATTATCCACCCAATCCGTAAACCAGAGGCAACAATTTTTGACAATGAACTAATGTATAAGACATTGCCATTAACATCCATAGATTTTAACGATGAGACGTGTTCACCTGTGAAAGAAGTTAAACTATATGGATCATCTTCAACAACAGGTATTCCGTGTTCAGAAGAAATCTCCAAGATTTTCTTTCTTCTCTTTTCATTTAATAACGTGCCAGTAGGATTTTGAAAAATTGGATTAAGGAATATCATTCTTATCCGATGCTTTTTATATAGAGTTATGAGATTATCTGGGTTAATTCCATTATTATCTATAGGAAACGAATATGTTCGAATGCCTGCTGATCTAAAGATGGGAAGACTATAATGATAAGATGGCTCTTCAATAGCAACAGCATCCCCTGGCTTTAGGAGGCATTGTACAACTAAATGTAAAGCCTGCTGAGCACCAGATGTGATAAGTATAGAACCCGGACTCGTCTCTATTCTTCTAAATTCTTTAACATGCTTTGAGATTGTTTCCCTTAATATTTTGTTCCCTTGGGGATGGTCGTACCCAATACTGCCAATATAGGATCGTGTGGAAGTGATGCTTCGTAAGTCCTCAATTGGAAAAAGGTCTTCTGACAATTCCCCGCTAGCCAAATTAATCAGATTAGATTCCTCGGTTTTTTTCCGTATTTTTTGTGCAACAGGTAAATTTGGTAAAAAGGATCCAGCTTCTACGTATCTATTCCAGCTGGGGATTCTCTTTTTAGAAATACCCCATATATCTTTATTTATAGTTGTACCACTTCCACGCTTTCTCTTGATTAGTCCGTTAGATTCTAGCTCATCATAAGCAGCAACAACCGTACTTCTATTTACATTTAATTCCTTTGCTAAATATCTTTCCGAAGGCAATGGCTTATCCGGTGAAAATGTACCATCCGCTATCCCATTTTCAATATATTCCGCAAGTTGTTTATAGATTGCCTTCCTTGCATTTCTATCAGGTTTCCAGTCCATATCAAACATTCCCTAAAGTTAATATATATCCTAACAGGAATAATATCTTCATTTACAAATATAATATATAGCTGCCATAAAAAATAGCATTTGCGTCTACAACCTTACTATATAAATCCCTAATGCAATAACTGCTAGAGGTATAATGACAACATAGATTAGAGTTAAATTGGTAGTGTTCTTTTTGGTATCTCTACTATAGTTTGAATCACCTTTTCCTGCAATTAAAAGCGTTCCAATAAGTGATATAATTCCTATGATTATTACTAAAGACATTAATATCTTCATAACACACCTCACAATAAACATATAAAAAACATAAATGGCAATATATAAAGTCATTCAATAAAGGTATTTCCAAATAAAATTATTGTATAACAAGAATTCCACCGTATCACCATCCACTTTATAAACAATTAAACCATCCATTTCTCTCTTTAATAGATTAGTTTCATTTATCCTCTTATTCAAAACCTTATTTATCAACAAATTAAAAAAGAAACCTTTTTGCACTTAAATGGACAAAGAATCATTATACAGTTCTTGGCTAAACAAAGAAGTTTCTGATTAAATTGTAAGAAAATTAACCTTAGTCCAAAATTGACTAAGGCTTTTAAACTTTTTACATTTTTTCGATTATGCAACAAAATTAAAAATGATAATTAACCAATATATGTTGTTCATTTTTGTTTACAAAACCTTGATAGATTCGAAAAAAAGATATTCTCCCAAGGATTTTAAATATCAAGATTCGACTAATAGAGTATAAAAATGGTCTTCCCTTTTTGTAATACCTAATTAGGGAATAATACATACATTAACCTTTTAAAATAGGGGTTACTTTGTCGATAGCTTTTTGTAACTTTTCGCTATTTAACGCATACATTTGTTTAGCCTCTTTTGATTCCGTTCCAAGAGCAAATAGTTCTAAATCAGCTTGACATTTTTTCATAGTTGAAAGAATTAAAGGTCTTTCTTGAGGAGATGGTACTTGCAACTTATCATCAAAAAGATCAACTGTTAATTCTCCAAAAGAATTAATCTGTCCGAGAAATACATTTTCAACTGTAACACCTAATTTTTCCAACTCAGTGTGTAGCCAAGCACGATTTCGTCCAATTGTAGCTAGCGGTTCGTCCATTAAAACACCATCCATAATGACAGTCTGTGGTTCTTTAATGGAAGGAACGGATAGGTTTAAATCTTTTGCTGTTAATGGTTGATTCTCTTTTTTCAACATAACGGATAAATCTCCTGTTGCCTCTAGCACTGCAAATTCTACATCAGACACCTGAAAGACATCCTTTCTGCGAAGTAGTTCTAACAGTTCATCTGTTGTATATCTTTCCTTTTTTAAATTATCTTCCATGATTTTACCATCTTTGATAAATACAGTTGATTTCCCTTCTATAAAATTGCGAAAACCTTTACTTTTTAATGAAATTAAACCAGCGAAAAAGGGAATAGCAGCAAAAATGAAAATTCCAATAATTCCATGAATAATACTTCGTTCAAGTCCCATAGCCACTTCTGCACCTATACTTCCAATAGAAATACCAGTGGCATATTCAAAGAAAGAAAGTTCAGAAATTTGCTTTTTCCCTAACCATTTTGTAATTAAAAATAATACAGCAACAAATATTACTGAGCGTAAAGCTATATCTAACCATTCAGGCACTATTTTCACACCCCCTTGAAATATAGTTTTCTAGAAACCTTTGTACTGAAGCTCCTCTCCTTCTAGTTCTCCTACTCTTTTTTTTAGATCTTTTATTACTTCGTGTACGACCATCATGGCCTCATGCAACGTTCGCTTTGATTCATCATCTTGAGTCCGTAATGCTAAACTAGAGAGACTTGCTTCTATCCCTTTTAGACTGGCAAAACACTGTTTAACATCTGATCCTACTGTCATCCGAATTCTCCTTATCCTTTTGGTTTAAAAAGTAAAGCTCCTATCATGCCGAAAACAATGGCAGCTGAAATACCGGAACTAGTTACTTCAAACATTCCTGTCAGTACACCAACTAACCCATGTTTTTCTGCTTCCTGCATCGCACCATGAACAAGAGAATTCCCAAAACTTGTAATCGGAACGGTGGCCCCTGCCCCAGCAAAATCAATCAAAGGTTCATATAAACCAAACCCATCTAAAATGGCCCCCACTACTACAAGGCTACTTAACGTATGTCCCGGTGTAAGTTTGAAAACATCAAACATTATCTGCCCAATCACACAAATCAAACCACCTACTGTAAATGCCCAAAAATAGGTCATATTATTGTTCACCTCCATATTCAATCGATACCGCATGTGCAATACAAGGAATCGTTTCATTTTGCTGAAAAGAAAGAGGAGATAATAAAGCACCTGTTGCCACGACCAACATTCTATTGAATTCACCTTTTTTCATCCGGTTTAGCAGATGACCATAAACTACCGTTGCTGAGCATCCTGCTCCACTTGCTCCTGCAAGAACCGGTTGCCCCTCCCTATAAATCATAAGGCCACAATCTTGGTATTGCTCTTTACGAATAGGAATTCCATGCTTTTTAAATAGATCCAAAGAAACTTCATGCCCAATTTTCCCAAGGTCTCCTGTTACAATTAAGTCATAATAAGACGGATTGACGTTTCGTTCTTTTAAATGCGCTTCAATGGTATCAACTGCAGCAGGAGCCATAGCCCCTCCCATATTAAACGGATCTGTCAGACCCATATCAATTACACGACCTATTGTTGCAGAAGTGACACGAGGCCCATCCCCAGAATCACTTAAAAGGGC
>QGHH01000325.1 GCA_003640645.1 Fredinandcohnia aciditolerans
CTGGTTGGTCAGCGAGTTGTCGTCTTGCAACTGTTCCAGGATGCGCAGGTCCAGATCGTCCAATTCCGGCAGGGGGATCGGCTGGTTTTGCATGATTAATTCATGAATGGATTATTTATGAAATATTATTTAATCACAAATATGTAAGTGAATAAACTGTCAAATATGACCAGATAAAGAAATCAAATTTCTTGTCGGGACGCGCACAATGCGTTCCGTACTCGAACTTTCAGGAGTCTCTCCTATGTGCGGCATTGTTGGCGCCGTCGCCCAGCGCGACATCACCCCGATCCTGGTCGAAGGCCTGAAGCGGCTGGAATACCGCGGCTATGACTCCTGCGGCGTCGCCGTGTACGCCGACGGCCACCTGCGCCGCACGCGCAGCACCCAGCGCGTGGCCGAGCTGGCCGAGCAGGTCGCGCAGGACCATCTGCAAGGCTTCACCGGCATTGCCCACACCCGCTGGGCCACGCACGGCGTGCCGGCCACGCACAATGCTCATCCGCACTTCTCGCGCCTGGGCAACGACGAACCGCGCATCGCGCTGGTGCACAACGGCATCATCGAGAACCACGACGAACTGCGCGCCGAACTGCAGGCCGTGGGCTACGTCTTCGAAAGCCAGACCGACACCGAAGTGATCGCGCACCTGGTC
>QGHH01000326.1 GCA_003640645.1 Fredinandcohnia aciditolerans
CATGGGGCTGGCGCCGATCCTGGCGCCCCTGGCCGGCGGCGCGATCCTGGCGGCGGCCGGCTGGCGGGCGATCTTCTGGACCCTGGCCGGGTTCGGCGTGCTGATCGGCGTCTGGGTGGCGACGCGGCTGGCCGAGTCGCGCTCGGCCGAGACGGCCGCCCAGGCCAGGGCCGAGCATCCGCTGCGGGCCTACGCCGCCCTGCTGAGCGAGCCGCGCCTGTTGGGCTACGCCATCGCCGGGGCGCTGAACGGGGCCACGCTGTTCACCTACATTTCGGCCTCGCCCGACCTGGTGATCGGCGCCTATGGCGTGTCGCCCCAGGCGTTCGGCTGGGTGTTCGGGATCAACGCCCTGGGCGTCATCGGCGCCAGCCAGGTCAACCGGCGCCTGCTGCGGCGGCGCACGGCCGACGCCATCCTGGCCAAGGCCTCGATCGTCTCGGTCGCCGCCGCGGTCCTGCTGGCGGGGGCGGCCTTCACCGGCCTCGGCGGCCGCTGGTCGGTGCTGGGGCTGCTGTTCGTGGTGCTGGCCTCGTTCGGCCTGATGCAGGGCAACACCATGGCCGGCGCGCTCAGCGTCGATCCCCGCCGGGCCGGCTCGATATCGGCGCTGATGGGCGGGGCCTCGTTCGCCGCCGGGGCGATCGCCTCGTG
>QGHH01000327.1 GCA_003640645.1 Fredinandcohnia aciditolerans
ACCAACGGCCTGCGTCTGGATATGGGCCTGGATGGCCAGACCAGCATGCTGGATGTGCGCAAGGTGATCGGCTGAGGCCAGCCGGTTTGATTATCAGCCGGCGCCACGGCGGCGGTTTCCCCCTTAAAGATTAGCGAGAGAAAACATGGGTTTCGGACAAGGATTGAGCGGCCTGAACGCCGCGGCGCAGAACCTGGACGTCATCGGCAACAACATCGCCAACTCGGGCACCGTAGGCTTCAAGTCGTCGACCGCGTCGTTCGCGGACGTCTACGCCAGCTCGCGCGTCGGCCTGGGCACCAAGGTGTCGGCGATCACCCAGCGCTTCACGGTGGGCACGGTCAACGGCGGCGGCGGCGAATATGACATCGCCATCGATGGCGCCAAGGGCATGTTCCGCGTCACCGACCAGAGCGGCGCCGTGATGTACACCCGCAACGGCGAGTTCCTGGTCGACAAGAACAACTTCATCGTCAACGCGCAGGGCTATCGCCTGACGGGCTACCCCAACGGCGGCATCGGCGCCAACCCGGTCGAGCTGCAGTTGCCGACCGCCAACGTGGCGCCCAAGGCCACCTCCACCGCCACCACCGTGGCGAACCTGGACGCCAACGCCAAGGTCATCTATCAGGTCGACACCGTGACGTCGCCGGC
>QGHH01000328.1 GCA_003640645.1 Fredinandcohnia aciditolerans
GCTTGAACGTCTCGTCCATCACCGCCACCGGGATCACGTAGTAACCCGATTCCGCCAGCGGCAAGGTTGCCTGCGACAAGACCGCGGCTGTCGCGGCCACGTCCACCGAGGTATTGAGCGGCGGCAGCACCAGGATCGACGCCGGCTTGCTCTCGCGGAAAGCGGCGTAGTCCACATTGCGTTGCGGCGCGGCGCAGCCGGCCAGCAAGGCCACCAGCGCCAGCACGGCGATACGGAGGGTCGTGGTCATGTCAGGCTCCCTTCTTGGTTGCTTGCTCAGGCGCGGCCTGGCTGGCGGGCGCCGCGGGTTTCGCCGCCTCGGGCTGGGCGGCCTGCGACGCGTTTTCCGCCGTCTTGCTGGCGTTGCGCAGCAGGAAGTCCATGAACGGCTTGGACTCCGGGAAAGCCGCCTTCTCGCCTTCCAACTGCTCCACGCCCTTGGCGCCTTCGCCCATCTTCAGATACAGCATGCCAAGATGCGCGCGGAAGCCCGGCGGCAGTTCCGCGTTGGTCGCCCGCGCGGTCTCGATGTTCTTTTCCATCGCCAGCGTCTGCGCCGCGTAATCGGCGCCGTCGTCCTTGAGGTAGGCGTAGACCGAAGGCTGGTATGACTGCCAGCTATACATGCTCTTGGGTTGCGCGCACGCAGTCAG
>QGHH01000329.1 GCA_003640645.1 Fredinandcohnia aciditolerans
CATTGCAGGTCGTGCAGCTTGAGATCGTTGATTGTCGGAATTTTCGACAGAGATTGCTCGATCATAGTAATTTTTATGCGGTGTCGCGCCCTTTAGGACAAGGGGTGTCGGGCGAGGTCGCCCGCTCAAGCGAGGATGCAAGATGACGTCGATCCAACACTTCATCACCGGAGACGGCGTCAAGATCGCCTACCGCGTGGATGGCGCGGAGCATCTGCCGGTCCTGGTGCTTTCCAATTCCATCGCCACCGACCACCGGATGTGGGACGGCCAGATCGAGGCCCTTAGCCGCTCGTTCCGGGTCCTGCGCTATGATACGCGCGGCCACGGCGGCTCGGATGCGCCCGTCGGCGCCTATTCGGCGGATCGACTGGGCCGCGACGTCCTGGAACTCTTGGACGGTTTGGGCATAGGGGCCGTCGACTTCTGCGGTCTGTCGCTGGGCGGGATGGTGGGCCAATGGCTGGGGATCCGCGCGCCCGAGCGCCTGAGGCGGCTGGTGCTGTCGAACACGGCCGCCCACCTGGGGCCGGCCGACTATTTCGACCGAATGATCACCCAGGCCCTGACGAGCCCGAACATGGAGGGGTTCGCCGACATGTTCATCGGCAACTGGTTCCCGGCCGCGATGGTCGCCGGGGGCGGCGAAACC
>QGHH01000330.1:0-289 GCA_003640645.1 Fredinandcohnia aciditolerans
CAGCGGCATGGACGGTCCTCCCTCGGATTCAGCGCAAGCTCCGTTCAACCGCATGGCGCGGCCGGCGGCAAGCGCCGGGCCCGACGGCCTAGCGGTCGAACTTGGTCGACAGGATGATCGAGGAGGTGGTCCGCTCCACCCCGTCCAGTTCGCCGATACGGTCGATCACCGCGTCCATCTCGGCCACCGAGGGGGCGGCGCAGCCGGCGATCATGTCGAAGTCGCCGCTGACCGAATGCAGCGCCCGCACCTGGGCGATGGCCCGCACCGCCGCCTCGACCGCGCGGCT
>QGHH01000330.1:299-652 GCA_003640645.1 Fredinandcohnia aciditolerans
ACTCCTGGCTGCGGTCGCCGCCGAACACCAGATGCGTGTGACAGTCGATCAGCCCCGGCGTCACCCAGGCGCCGCCCAGGTCGTGCTCGGCCGCCAGCCGCACCGAATAGCCGATGATCACCCCGACCCGCTCCAGCCGCTCGATGCGGCTCTGCACCGTGGTGCGCGAGCGCGCGACGCGCCGGGCCAGCTCCGCCGTGGAGGCGCGGCCGTTGTCGCGCAGGGCGGCGGCCAGGTGCAGGGTCGAGACGCCGAACGAGGTCCCGAACTCGACGACGGTCCGCGCGCCGCAGGCGCGGGCCAGCATGTAGAGCAGTGCGCCGGTCTCGCGCGAGACGGCGAGCGACCGGTCC
>QGHH01000331.1 GCA_003640645.1 Fredinandcohnia aciditolerans
GCTGACCTGGACCATCCAGGAGGTCTATTCGAAAGGTGAAAAGCCCGGCCGCCGCGGCCTTTTCTCAAGCGAGAAGACGACGCAGGAATTCTTCATCAACACCGACGACCTGGAGGCGACACGGCAGGGTGTCTCCAGTTTCGAGAACCACGCGCTGGTACCGCACGAAGCCTATCAGGCGCTCTATGCGGCCGGCGAAGCCCAGAAGATATTCAACGGCTACAAGGTGCACATCCTGTCCGGCGGGCGGGTAATTTCCGACGTCTGACCGCCTGACCGAGACTGCGTAACGAGGGATCGAATGGACACCGGGCTTACCACCATTCCCGAAGCCGACATCGAGAAGCACCGCGCCACCGCGCAGAGCTTCATCACCCGCATTGTCGTGCTGGAGGATTCGTCCGGCGAATCCGGCACGGCGCTTGCCGGCACGGGTCGCCGCTTCGTCTCAACGGTTTCGAGCGGATCGCTGCGCAAGACGCGCGAGGTCGAGCTGCAGAAGACAGTGGCCTCCATTCGACCCGACGATCAGTTGATGTCGATCCCGCAACACACGCTCCTTTACCGTGCCCGACGCGGCATTGCCGTGGCATTGGCGGTTTCCGACATCTTCGCGCGCTCGACCGACCTTGAAAGCATGCAGGCGCAGAAC
>QGHH01000332.1 GCA_003640645.1 Fredinandcohnia aciditolerans
ACATCTGCCCCACCACCATGGCACAGTTGACGGCGGTACTGCAGAACCTGGGCGACAAGGCGCGCGACGTGCGCATCGTGTTCGTCAGCGTCGACCCGCACCGCGACACGCCGGATATCCTGCAGGCCTACGTCAACGCCTTCAACAGCAACGCCATTGGCGTCACCGGCAACGAAAAGCAGGTGGCCGACCTGGCGCGCCGCTACCGCGTGGCCTACCAGATCGAAAAGCCCCGTCCCGGCGATGACGCCGACCAGTACGAAGTGACCCACAGCCGCGGCGTGTACATTTTCGACAATCAGGGCCGCGCCCGCCTGCTGGCCTCGGACACCGACAGCATCGAGGCGATGACCAAGGACCTGCGCCAGTTGATCGACCTGACTTCGTAAGGCGGGGTGCAACATTGCTGCATGGGCCATGCGGCGCAGCATGTTGCGTCCAGGCCCCAAACACCAGTTGTTACAGCCCCGCTGGCGCGCGCGTGGGTAATATCAGGGCACATCGCCCTTTACCCTCGCAAGGAGTACGCGCATGAGCATCATCATCATGATCATCGTCGGCTTCATCGTCGGGCTGCTCGCCCGCGCGATCATGCCCGGAGACCAGAACATGGGGATCATCATGACCACCATACTGGGCCGCGTGGGCGCGG
>QGHH01000333.1 GCA_003640645.1 Fredinandcohnia aciditolerans
GAACCTCAACATTGAACGCGTAAACGAAAAAAGGGCATTAGGGTTTAAGGAAGCGCTAATGGATTTGACAGCGGAGAAGAAGGAATCAGAGAACAACAACAACAACAACAACAACATCAATAACCCTGAAAGCGCACACCAACTCGTAGATTCCTCTTCTCCTGACTCCAACAACAAAGAAATCGAAGAGCGACAAGCACGTGAACTCAAAGCTGGTCTTCACCCTCTTAAGCACAAATTTGTGTTTTGGTACACGCGCCGAACACCTGGAGTTCGAAATCAAACATCGTACGAGGACAACATAAAGAAAATCGTTGATTTCAGTACGGTTGAAGGATTTTGGATCTGCTATTGCCATCTTGCTCGTCCTTCTTCTTTGCCTAGTCCAACTGATTTGCACCTTTTTAAAGAAGGAATTCGTCCTTTATGGGAGGACTCTGCTAACTGCAATGGTGGTAAATGGATTATACGCTTCAAAAAGGTTGTCTCAGGTCGTTTTTGGGAGGATCTGGTTCTTGCATTAGTGGGTGACCAATTGGATTATGGGGATAACATATGTGGTGCAGTACTAAGCATTCGTTTCAACGAGGATATATTGAGTGTCTGGAATCGCAATGCATCTGATCATCAGGCTGTAATGGCTTTGAGAG
>QGHH01000334.1 GCA_003640645.1 Fredinandcohnia aciditolerans
GAAAGCCTGCGCATCGCCGCCGACGAGCGCGGGCCGGGCCGGGTGCGCGAAATGACCTTCATGGGCAACCTGACGCGCGTGCGGGTGGACTGGCGAGGCCGCGAGTTGCTGGTCGAACAGCAGGGCGCGGCGGGCTTGTCGCAGGGCGCGCCCGTGCGGCTGGACATGGCGCCGGAGCAATGCGCCTGGGTTCGCGTATGAAAGCGTCCGCCACGCCGGCACGCGCGGGAGTCCGAGCATGAATACGGTTCGTATCGGCGCCGCCGCGTCGTCCCGCGCCGGCCGCGCGTCCGTGTCGCTGGACCGGGTGTTGCTCTGGACCTGCGTTGGCATCCCGATGGCCGGGCTGGCATTGTTCTTCCTGTATCCATTGGCCACGGTGGGCTGGCGCAGCCTGGTGGAAAAGGACGGCGCTATCGGCCTGGGCAATTACGCCGAGGTGTTCGCCACCCGCGGCATCCTGACCGCCACCGCCAACAGCCTGACGATGAGCGCGGCCACCACCGTCGTCGGCCTGCTGCTGGGCTTTGCCGTCGCCTTCGGGCTGGACCGCAGCCGCATGCGCGGCAAGGCGCTGGTGAAGCTGGCGCTGGTGCTGCCGCTGCTGGCGCCGTCGCTGGTGCAGGGGCTGGGGCTGATCTTCATCCTTG
>QGHH01000035.1 GCA_003640645.1 Fredinandcohnia aciditolerans
TTTTTCTGTTGATATAAAAACATTAATGGTAAATTTTTGAATATATTCAAATTAGTTGCTTTCGTGCAAGGCCAGTGAGTTATTACCTGCTTGATTTACTTAATTGAATAATACCCTTTAACCATTTCTCCCATTACCCAGTTTGTTCGAGCACCTGATTCGCCAGTACTTGGGCAAACGACTTCCGCCCCTGTTAATTCAGCAACAATGGTTTCCACTAGTGGTTGGTGTACATGCTCGGGACGTTTAAAGCTCCACTCTTTTGTTCCATTGTTTGTTGTTAACACGACAGGCTCATTTCCAAAAGTAGAGAACGTAATTTTTCCTTTGCTACCCACAATCTCATTCACGTCTTCATTTTGAAATGCCGTAAAACACCAATTTCCAACACCATGTATGCCAGATTCAAAAACATAGGTACCCGTTACAATATCTTCTGCTGTATATAGGCCACCTTGATTGGAAGCAAAACCATGAACCTCTTTAATGGGTCCAACCAAGTAATCAATTATATCAAGAGTATGGCTTGCTAAATCAAAGAACAGTCCACCTCCTGATAACTCTGGTTGCACTCGCCATGGGAGATTGTTCGGATCTTCTGATGCTTTACGATATTGTGTTGTTGTTACAAAACGGATATCCCCCACTGCACCGTTATTCAGTAGATCTTTGATTTTCAAAAACCGCTCTTGTGCTCTACGATAATAAGCAACATACAAAGGAACATTTGCTTCTTTACATGCCTCAATCATTTCTAGGCATTCTGTGTATGTACGAGCCATCGGTTTTTCAACATATACTGGCTTTCCAACCTTAGCTGCTTTCAACGTATACTCTTTATGGGATCCTGGTGGAGTTGCAATATAAATCACATCCACCTCCGGAACATGGATAAGCTCGTCGGCATTATCATACCATTTCGATACATTATGCCTTTTTGCATAATCTTTTGCTAACTCACCTGTTCTTCTCATTACGGCAACCAATTCGGAATTCGTGATTTTTTGAAATGCCGGACCACTCTTTACTTCCGTCACATTCCCACAGCCAATAATTCCCCACCGAACCTTGTTATATGTCATATTTTCACTCCCTCTGTCAATTATCTCCATCATAAAGTATACCCCAAAAAGTTTTCCCTTCACAAAAATGGCCACTCTACAATTTTATTTTGTATGGTGACCAAGAGATCGAATTATCTTATTTGACTTGAAATCGTTGGGTTATTTCTAAAAGAGATTTGGACAGATTATGCAGTCTTTTTCCTACCCCGTTTGTATTTTCCATTTGTTGAATCTGATTTTCACTAAAAGCTAACATTTCTTCGGCGCTCGCTAACGTCTCCTGAGACACAGATGAGAATTGAGTTACAGATTGCTGTAATTCAGGAACAATGCTCTCGAGTCCAATTATTTCTTCCTGCATATTTTGAATGTTTCCACTGACCGCATAAATTCCTTGCATTAACTCTTTAATCGAGATTTTGGAGTCATCTGCTAATTGAAGGTTAGAATTAATCTGAAACAGCATTTGGTCAAATTCCTTTGAAGCCAATATTGTAATAGATTCCATTTTTGTAATCGCATTTGTAATCTCATCAGTTGCTTTCGTTGTTTGCTTTGCAAGCTTCTGAACCTCTTGTGCTACGACAGCAAATCCTTTCCCGGCATCACCTGCTCGGGCTGCCTCAATCGTCGCATTTAAAGCTAATAGTTTTGTTTGTTTCGTGATATCCGTAACCAATTCCACAAGCGAAGTAATTTCAAGTGAATAATCTTTAACTTCTCTAATTGTTTTTGTGAGACGATTGAAGTCACTCTCAAATGATTGGATTGTTGCAATCAACTGACCTATATTTTGTTCACCTCGGCCAGCTGAGAGATTCATACTCTTTGAGCTATCAATAACAGTTTCCATGTTTCTCATAATATCCACGAACCGATCTGACATGATCCTAAAACCGTATGCACTTTCCTCAGAGCCGCTTGCAGTATGTTCCGCACCTTGCCTTACTGTATGAATCGCAGCTATTAATTGATGACTTGATTCAAGAGCATCCTTAGATGAAACATTTAATTCATAGCCAGTTGTTTCTAATTCTTTAGTTGAAGTCTTCATTTCATAAAGCATACTTCTCATCTGATCAATCATCGCATTATAGCTCTTATGCAATGAAGTAATTTCAGGAATCGTTGTACGTATATCAACGGAGTGATTGAGATTCCCTTCCCTTACTTCTTTCATCGTATTGCGCAAGGCACTTAGTGGCTTTACGATGGTTCGCACTAATAGGATAATTACAACCGTCATCACAACAATACTGATTGCCACCACTAGTAATGTAAAATAGGCCATTTGGTTAATCGGACCTGTATAGGATTTCGTTGGGATGAGGATTCCATAAATTCCACCTATCTCGTCAATCCTATGGAATGAAATCGTGTAATCATCGCCATTAATTCTTTCATGAATGACTCCATCTTTAACATCAACAAGTGTAATGATTGTTTTTTCTGAAATAGGAGGAATCTTATTTTCACTCACCTTGAAAGGTACTACTTCTTCATTTTTAATATAGAAAAATTCCGACTGGATCCCGTCTCCTTCAAGCTTATCCTGTTGCATTCGAACATTACCATCTATCTGTTGCATAAAATAATCATCTTGACCGACATAAACAAATTTTAAACTTTCTGCAATATATCCCATTAACTCTGCTTCACTAACTAATCTATTTTCTATCGACTCGATCGCCATTTCTTTAGCCTTTATGTATGAGATTGTTCCAACCGTAACTACAGAAATCACGAGTAAAGAAATAAACAGGATAAATAACCGTGCACTTAAATTAATCTTTTGAAGAAACGTTTGAATAACGCGTTTTCCACCATCACTCTCTTTATCTGGCATTTTTTGCTTTCGCAACTTTATTACCAATTGTAGCCCCCCAAATCCGATACTTTTAACCTATTTCATTATAATCAAGCTATGTAAAGCCATTGTAAAGTTTGTGTAAAGGGTTCATGTAATGGCCGTTCTTCACTATTTGAAAGAACTATCATCATTTTCCTTCTGGAAATTTTCGTGTACCTTAATCTGAATTATTTGATATTATTAATTTATTAACAAGGAGGGATCTATGGTGGTTTTAGATTTGATGAATATTACACTAAAACGTGATGATGCACTCATCCTACAGAATATTAATTGGCAGATTAATCAAGGCGAGCACTGGGTGCTTTACGGGTTAAATGGTTCTGGAAAGACTGCATTATTGGATTTAATCAACGCCTATAATTTCCCTACTAGTGGAAATGCTACTGTACTTGGGTTTAAGTTCGGCAAGGTTTACTTAGGTGAGGAGCTCCGGAAAAAAATTGGCTTTGTGTCTGCTTCCTTACAGGAAAAGTTCTACCCCACAGACAACGCGTTTGAGGTTGTATTAAGTGGAGCTTTTGCATCTATTGGCCTGTATGAGACCCCTACGGACGATATGAGAGAAAAGGCAAAGGGTCTTCTTGAGGAACTTGGATGTCTTGCCTATGCAAACCGTGACTATTCGACCCTGTCACAAGGTGAAAAACAACGAGTATTAATTGCCCGTGCATTAATGGCAAATCCATCAATCCTTATTTTGGACGAACCAACAAACGGGTTAGATTTTATCGCTAGAGAGCAATTATTGGATTCCATTGAAAGACTAGCCATCAAAGAAGACGCACCAACGATTATTTATGTTACCCACCATGTAGAAGAAATTCTTCCTGTGTTTACGAAAACTTTGCTTCTAAAGAGTGGAGAAGTATTTGCCTCAGGGCAAACTGATCAGATCATTACTAGTGAAACTCTATCAGACTATTTCAATCTGCCGGTTCAGGTTAAATGGGAAAATTCCCGTCCTTACCTAGTAAAAGGAAAATAAAAACGGCCAGCCCCAAATCTAATAAAGGGCTGGCTTTCATTTTATTCCTCAGGCATCAATTCTAAGTCATTGGAAATGGGTGAAAACCTGGCATTAAAGAATCGTAACGTAGGAGGTTCATAATCCATTCGTAAACCACTTATCTGATGTCTCTTTTCAAAGAGTGCAATCACGGAATCAGCGACAACATCCATATGATTATTCGTATAAACCCTTCTTGGTATCGTTAAACGAACGAGTTCTAGCTTCGGTTTGTTATGTTCTCCCGTTTCCTTATTTCGACCAGCTGAGACTATCCCTCTTTCCATCGCCCTAACACCTGAATCTAAATAAAGCGCCGCTGCCAATGCTTGTGCAGGAAACTCTTCTTGGTTTAAATGAGATAAAAACTTTCTTGCATCCAAATAAACAGCATGGCCCCCAATTGGTTGAACAACAGGTATTCCTGCTTCAATTAACTGCTGGCCAAGATAACGGACTTGTTGAATCCGGTGATGGATATAATGATCTTCGACAGATTCATAGATTCCTTCTGCCATCGCCTCCATATCACGTCCTGCCATGCCGCCATAAGATGGCATCCCTTCATAAACTACCACCAATTCACGTGACCTTGCGTATAACTCCTCATCATTCATTGCTAAAAAGCCGCCAATATTCACTAAACAATCTTTTTTACCACTCATCGTACAACCATCTGAATACGAAAACATCTCCTTTAAAATGTACTTAATCGGATGGTTTTCATATCCCGCTTCTCTTTCCTTTATAAAATAGGCATTCTCTACGCACCGTGTAGCATCAAACATCACATCAATTCCATAACTTTTACACAAGTTATAAACCTCTCTCATGTTCTCCATGCTAACCGGCTGGCCACCAGCCATATTCACGGTTACTGCCACACAAACATAAGGAATCCGCTCTGCCCCAACCTCTTGAATGAGCGACTTTAATTTAGAAATATCCACATTCCCTTTAAAAGGATGCTCTGTCGTTGAATCATGTGCTGCATCAATGATGATATCAACAAATCTTGCCCCATTTAGCTCCTGATGGGCACGTGTTGTTGTAAAATACATATTCCCTGGTACGACATCACCTTGTTTTATTTTTAGCTGAGATAAAATGTTTTCTGCACCACGTCCCTGGTGGGTTGGCAACACATACTTATATCCATAAATCTCTCTAACTGCCTGTTCAAGCTTCTTCCAGCTTTTACTTCCCGCATAAGCCTCGTCACCAACCATTAAAGCGCCCCACTGCCTGTCACTCATTGCACTTGTCCCGCTGTCTGTTAGAAGGTCAATATAGACATCCTGAGAATCGATCAAAAACGTATTATAACCTGCCCGTTTAAGCGCGTCTTTTCGTTCCTCATAAGTTAGCATTGCTAATGGTTCTACTGCTTTAATTTTATATGGTTCTGCCGTTCTTCTTTTCATCTGAACCCCTCCATTATTTCGAAAATTCAATCTATCTATAATGTAGAATATTTTATGCTTCATTCTCAAGAATTCCCATTGCACGATAAACGCTTTAAACCAATAAAAAAACGCCTTCCTAAGTTAGAGGATAGGCGTTTTACCTTATTATTGTAATATGGTTTTAAAACAATCTGTTTCATTTTGCAATACTCATTTCAAACAAACGTTTGATTAGCATCCTAAGCTAAGCAGATCAAGGTATTTGAATTTCAATCAAACGTTTGTTTACACGAGATTCTGTCATGTAAAAAAGGACTGTTATATATCGAGAAACAATAATTTTATTATTCTAATTTATTTCTTTTCCAGCGCAAGTCTGCGGATGACCGTCTCATGCTGAGGATACTCCTTCAATAATTCCTCTTGTGAAAATAATTCAAAATCCTCGAAATCAAATCCCGGAGAAACCATGCAGCCAACAAGTGAGAATGTATTTTCTTCTTTCACTGAAGACGCGAAAATCGAGTTTTTGGGTACAAGAACTTGTGGAACCTCTCCCTCGTCAAGCTTTAGACCAAGGTTTACCTCCTTGTATTCTCCTTGTTCATCAATAATATGTACGGTTAAAGAACTTCCCCCATGGTAATACCAGAGCTCATCTGATTGCAATCTATGTAAATGAGAGATTTCTTCAGACCTCAATAGAAAATAAATACTTGTATATAGTTTTCTTTGTTTTTCCTGCTCAGTATGAATCGTCATATCTGAAGCAAAGATTTGTTTATAAAACCCGCCCTCTGGATGTGGCTCTAGCCCAAGATGTGATATGTAGAATTGTGCATCATTTGTGTTCAATTTCATAACCCCTTTCACGAATACTGTAATAAAAATACCACGATAAATGCTTGAATACTTGAAGGTACCTAAAATCTAAATCTCAACCTGTGTGCCTACTCCAATTGTTATTGCTCTATCATAGACAGATGCTGCTACGGCTAGATCAAAATAGGCAATTCCCACTGACTTGAAAAACGTTATCTCTTCCTTATTTTCTCGTCCAGAGACAGCACCCGAGACAAGGTCTCCCAATTCTCCATGTAAATCCGAGAAACTCCATAGCCCTTTTTTCGCTGGAATAATCAAATCACCCGCCTCGTCTTTTACCCCTTCAAACGTATCCACAACGATTTTTGAGCACTTTAGAATCGTTTCTACATCGACCTCTTGCATATGCGGAAGATAAGAGCCAACTCCGTTGATATGGGTCCCCTGCTTTAATGCTCTCCCTGAAAAAACAGGTGTAACCGATCGTGTTGCACAGATAACAATATCTGCTTTAGAAACAGCTTCATCTGGATGATTCAAGACTGTAATTGAACCTTTGAATCCCGGGCAGAGTTCTAAAATTCTTTTTTCAAAAAGAAAAGCCTTTTCCTTTGTACGATTATATAGCATGATTTCCATTATTTCACGTACCTCTAAAACCGCTAGTAGCTGCTCCTCTGCCATGGCACCCGTTCCAATTACAGCAACAGTTGACGCGTCTCTTTTCGCTAAATACTTTGTTGCAATTCCACTTACTGCACCGGTCCGCAAACGAGTTAAATAAGAAGCATTGATACATGCAAGATGTTCTCCATTATCTGTATCACATAGTAAAATGATACCCTGTGTCGTTTTCTTGCCCACGGAAGGATTGTGCGGAAAAATAGTTACGACCTTGACAGCGGATTTTCCAACCGGTTCAATTGAGCTTGGCATGTATAAAGCAGATGCTTCTTTTTCTGGGAAGTCCAGAACCGTACGGTGTGGATTCTTTACCTTACCATCATTGTTGTGTATAAGTGCCTCTTCCAAGTCATGAATTGCATCTGACATTGAATATATGGAACGAATTTGAGATTCTGATAAAATGAGCACGGTATCCCTTCTTTCTGTTTTATCTTATAAACATCATATCATTAAAAGGAAAAAGGAACCGCCACTTGCGATCCCTTAACTCTTACGCGATTTCATCATAATCTAAGTCCTCATTCTTACGATCACGTACGGTGGCAACTGCAATAAGTGATATAGCGGCGGTAAGAATGATATATAATGCAACTGGTACATAGGAATCATTAAAAGCTGCTAGTAATGCCGTTGCAACAAGTGGAGCCGTTCCACCAGCAACCGCAGCTCCGATTTGATACCCCAATGTAATCCCCGTGTAGCGAACATTTGATTTAAAAATCTCCGAAAACATGGTTCCAAGCACAGCTGTAATTGGAGCCCAGATAATTCCTAATCCCAAAATAGTTGCAATGATTAATAGTGTAACAGAGCCTTGATGTAGTAACCAAAAGTAAGGAAAAGCATATATCATCATTAAAATGGTTCCACCGACATAGAGCTTTTTTCGACCAATTTTATCAGAAAGATTCCCCATAATAGGAATAAGAAGAGTTGTTACGATTGTTGCAATGGTAACCGCATTTAAGGTTGCCGTGCGAGAGAAACCAAGCTGTGTTGTTGCATAAGAGACGATAAATGTACCAAAAATATAGAATGGTGCTGTTTCAACAACCTTTGCACCAACTGCAATTAAAACCTCTTTCCAGTGCGTACGCATTGTTTCGATAAATGGGATTTTAGCTACCTCGCCCTTCTCTTGTACCTTTTTGAAAGAAGGCGTTTCCTCTATACCTTTACGGATCCATAAACCGAAAATGACCAAAAATGCACTTAGAATAAACGGAACACGCCATCCCCACGACATGAATGCAGCCTCTGGAAGTAATGTCATTAGAGATAATGCTAACGTTCCAAGTAGGAGCCCTACCGTAACACCCATTTGTGGGATACTTCCGAAGAATCCACGCTTTTCTTTTGGCGCATATTCAACCGCTAATAAAAGTGCTCCACCCCACTCACCACCTAGTCCAATCCCTTGAACAAGTCGCAGGATAATGAGTAAAATCGGTGCGATTACCCCGATTTGTTCATAAGTAGGAAGGAAACCCATAAGAACAGTCGCTCCACCCATAAGTGATAGAGTTAAAACGAGTGTTTTTTTTCTCCCAATTTTATCGCCAATATGACTAAAAATCACTCCACCAAGTGGTCGAATGAAAAAGGATAAAGCAAATGAAGCATACGCTAACATTAACCCGACCGTTGGATCGTCACTATGAAAGAATGCTGTATTAAAAACAAGTGCTGCAACAGTACCGTATAAAAAGTAATCAAACCATTCTATAGAACTTCCTACAAGGCTTGCAACAAGTACCTTCTTCTCCACCTTCGTCTGCATCGTGTATCCCCCTTTTTCCTAAGGTAAAAAAAGATTAAATATACCAATACTGTATATATTTCAAATCAAGGACAACTATTCACTTTTTACAGATATTAGGAGCTAAGTCCTATTTTCCGCGATTTACCAAATAGTCCGTGATACATACAAAACCAACGAATGCAAAAACTACGATGGAAAGCATTTGAAAGGAGAGATCAATATGGGTCGTGGAAAAAGCTTTAACCACAAAGAAAAAGGCCATCCTGGCAACTTTCCAAAGAACAGCATAACTGAAGAAAAAGACCATAGTCGACAATTTGAACAAATGGAAGGTATTGTCTCTCATGAAGCTTTTAAGAACCGAGAGAAAGAAGACGAAATGCCTTAATACGAAAGCATCTTAAAAAGGAGAACCCCCTAGATTGAACCAAGGGGGTTCTTTAGGTATAAGACAAGAGTAAAGCAGGTAATCCAAATGAATAAAAATAAGCTAAACTTTTCAAGAAGGATTGTACAAGAGCCCTTTCAGGACATTACACTTATCAAAGAAGTTTGGGGCGAATTTTGGGGGATTACAAGTGATATCGGGCAGCTAAGAAAAGTATTAATGCATCGGCCTGGTAAGGAAGTTTTAAAACTTCATCAAAATCAGAAGGAAATTGAAGCTGGTCCATTATTAGGAAAGTATATAAAGGGCACACAACCTGAAGATCTCGAAAACAATTTAAAACCTAAATTACAGATCTTGCAAGATCAGCATGACCAATTGGTAAAAGCTTTGAAACTTGAAGGAGTAGAGGTTGTCTTTCTTGACCGAACTGAGCACGAAGAATTACCGGAAAGAACCTTTACAAGAGACTTAGGAATGGTTATTCCGAGCGGTGTCATTTTATCTAGACTTGCCCTTTATATTCGATATGGTGAAACTCGCTTGGCCGAGCAAACCTTTAGTAAATTAGGGATGCCAATTCTAGGCAGTATTCAAGGAAATGGTTTTGTCGAAGGTGGAAGTTTTACCATGCTTAACAAAAACACAGCCATTATCGGTCGCTCTGAGCGTGTAAATCCCCCTGGTATTGATCAATTAAGTTATATTCTTTCTCTACAGGATATTAATTTAATAACAGTTGATTTACCATCTACAATCATCCATCTTGATGAGGCATTTCTTCTTATCGATTATAATAAAGCACTCATTAATAAAGCTCTACTTCCTTATTGGTTTATAGATGAACTTCATAAGAGGAAAATCGAATTGTTCCATGTTCACCCGGAAGATCCTCCTTTAACGATTAATGCCTTACCTATTTCTCCTGGAAGGCTAATTTTCCCCTCTTCTGGAGTAAAAACAATGGAATTACTCAAAGCAAATGGTATCGATATTATCCCTGTAGACATCTCCGAGTTCTATAAGTTAGGGGGAGGAATACACTGTTTAACACTTCCGCTTATACGTGAACCTATAAACCAATAAATAAAAGGATCAAGCGTAAAAGACTTGATCCTTTTTTCGAATATGTGATTATCCTAGAACCATCGCAATGCGTTCGATTGCCCAATCTAACTCTTCTTTTGTTACGATTAAAGGCGGAGCGAATCGAATAACCGTGTCATGGGTTTCTTTACAGAGGAGCCCTTCCTGCTTTAAAGACTCACAATACGGGCGGGCAGCCTCTGTTAATTCAACTCCGATAAACAAGCCACGCCCTCTCACTTCTTTAATAATTGGATTTTTTATCTCGTTTAATTGATTCAAGAAATAATCACCAAGTTCAAGAGAACGTTGTGCTAAATTTTCCTCAATTAAGACGTTCAATGAAGCAATGGAGACAGCACAAGCCATTGGGTTTCCTCCAAATGTAGAACCGTGAGAACCTGGGTTAAATACACCTAAGATGTTTTTATTGGCAACGACGCAGGATATTGGAAATACCCCGCCTCCTAATGCTTTACCTAAAATATACATATCAGGCTCTACATCATCCCATTCACATGCAAACATTTTTCCAGAACGACAAAGCCCCGCTTGTATTTCATCCGCAATAAACAGAACATTGTTTTGTTTACATGTTTCAAAAGCTTTTTTAAGAAAACCTTCTGGTGGAATAATAATTCCAGCCTCTCCTTGAATGGGTTCAAAGAGAAATGCTGCTGTATTTTCAGTTATCACATTTTCCAATGCTTCAATGTCCCCATACGGAACTAGCTTAATTCCTGGTAGCATTGGACCGAATCCACGTTTATATTCTTCTTCCGAAGATAACGAAACGGCCGTCATTGTACGCCCATGGAAATTTCCAATACACGCGATGATTTCCGCTTGATTATCCTTTACTCCCTTAACATCATATGCCCATCTACGTGCCGCTTTAATAGCTGTTTCAACAGCTTCCGCCCCTGTGTTCATTGGTAGTGCCATTTCTTTATTTGTCATTTTACAAATTAATTCATACCATGGGCCAAGCTGGTCATTATGAAATGCTCGCGATGTTAGTGTAACGCGATCAGCCTGATCCTTTAAAGCTTGAATGATTCTGGGATGACGGTGACCTTGATTAACTGCAGAATATGCACTTAACATATCCATATATTTATTTCCTTCAGGATCCTCCACCCATACGCCTTCTGCTTTTGAAATTACAATTGGTAGTGGATGATAGTTATTTGCACCAAACTTTTCCGTTTGATTAATAATTGTTTTTGAGTCGCCTTTAATTTGAGCCATCTATTTAACCTCCAGTAGCTATTGTTCTAGTGAGAATTTCTTCTTGTCTACTATTTTATGCAAGAATCATGCCAACTTCTCATGTTGATGCATTTTTAATGTTTTTTTTAAAAAAGTGCATTACGCTCAGGTAATTCATTCGAATGACCATCTTTAGAAATAAGACATTTTTTTATATCCATTAGTAAGTGCAAGTTTTCTTTGCACCTACTATATTTTTTGCGCAAAAATATTTTTCATTTCCCACAGTTAACGCAAATATAATTTGCCCCTTTGTTTATTTCTCATATAATAAAAAGTAAGGAAAAAGGTGGGATATCATGAAACAAGTTGAGATATTAAAAACCAAAGCAACTGAGCAATTAGTTAATGAAGTGGATGTTGGTATACACGTCGTTGACTCTCAAGGCACTACGATTATTTACAATCAAAAAATGGCCCAGATTGAAGGGATGAACCAAGATGATGTTCTAAACAAAAAGCTGGTTGATGTATTTTCGTTTCACAAAAATGAGGATAGTACGTTGCTTCAAGTACTTAAGACGGGTGTTTCCATAAATAATGCTAAACAGACCTACTACAACAACCGTGGTCAGGAAATCACCACCATCAATAACACAATCCCGATTTTGGATGGCAAACAACGTATTGGAGCGATGGAAATTGCCCGCGATGTTACAAAAGTGGAGAAGTTATTACGTGAAAATATGAACCGGAAAAGTGATACTTATTATACATTTGATAGCATCATAGGGAAAAGTTCTGCAATATTGGAGGTAATTGAAGCTAGCAAACGTGCTACTAGGACAAGTTCCTCCGTTCTGATCATAGGGGATACTGGTACGGGAAAAGAGCTTTTTGCTCAAAGTATTCACAATGGAAGTAACAGATCATCCGCTCCTTTTATCTCTCAGAATTGCGCTGCTTTACCTGACAATCTGATTGAGGGTCTCCTTTTCGGTACAAAAAAAGGTGCTTTTACAGGTGCTATTGACCGCCCAGGTTTATTTGAACAAGCAGAAGGAGGCACTTTGCTATTAGATGAGATTAATTCATTGAATCCTGCTCTACAAGCAAAGCTTCTACGAGTTATTCAAGAAAAAATAGTACGAAGAGTGGGTGACACGAAGGATAAAAAGGTGAATGTGCGGATCCTAGCTACAATGAATGAGGACCCCATTGATGCCATTTCCGAGGGTAGACTTCGAAAAGATTTATATTACAGATTAGGTGTCGTAACCCTTTTTATTCCTCCATTACGAAATCGGAAGGAAGACATTAAAGAACTCGCTTTTGCTTTTATGGAAAAATATAATCATCTGTTTGGTCTGCAAGTAACAAATATAGCCAATGAGGTATTACAGACATTGATTCAATATGACTGGCCTGGGAATGTTCGGGAGTTAGAGCATATTATAGAGGGAGCATTAAATATCATTACCTATGAGGATACGATTTCTTATAACCATCTCCCCATGCATTTTCGTAAAAAAACACATATTAAACCAGTATCTACAAAAAAAGCAACAAAACCTTCTGTAATCACAGAGGTTCAGCCGTTAGACAGTTACATGGAGGAAGTAGAAACCTTATACCTAAAACAGGTACTTGAACATTACCATTTTAATATCACAAAGACTGCTGAAGCACTTCGCATGAGTCGCCAAAACCTCCAATATCGATTAAAAAAATACGGAATTAATAAGCCTAGGTGAGATATTCCTGGCTTGACATTCTTTTAAAAAAATTACACACTTATTCGTTATCTAAAATCTTACAAATATCATCAAATCCCCCCCTTTTCGCACAAATATTGCTCGGGAAATGAGTAGTAATAAGTCGAAAATATAGTATGTTATTGATTCTTGGGAAAGTGAAATTTTAGTAATTGACGAATGATTATTAGTTAAAGGCTGGTGATTCTAGTGAAACAATATGTCTGGTATGCAAGTTATGGCTCAAATATTAACAGGGAACGATTTCTTTGTTACATAAAGGGTGGCAGGCCAAAAGGTTCTACTGAAACGGAGGTTGGGTGTAAAGATCCCTCATCTCCAATTGATGAAGGGATCTTTACCATCCCATACCCATTATATTTTGCAAAAGAAGCTAGGAGATGGGACTCAAAGGGTGTTGCTTTTATTGATGGTTCCCCGAATGAAAGAGCAGCTACCTATAGCAAGAAATATTTAATTACATCTGAGCAGTTTAAAGATGTGTTAAAACAAGAGAACAATGCAATGAAGATTGATATTGACTTGCAGGAAGTGAAAGAATCAGGTTCAATGATTTTCCGTGAAAAGGCGTGGTATGGGAGAATTCTGTATCTTGGAGATGATGATTATCCAATTTTTACGTTTACCGCCCCTTGGGATATAGATACTGTTGCTTTCAATAAACCTTCCTCTGAATATTTGGATACGATTATTTCAGGCCTTAGAGAGTATTATTCGAAAGAGGAAATCATTCAGTATCTAGAAAACAAACCGGGTATAAAGGAAAATTACTCAACCGAGGAGCTTACAAGATTTTTTTGGTGAAAGGATGCTTCGGCTTCCTTTTATTAAAGCTCTTTCCCCTTCAAACAAACGTTTGTTTGAAAAACGAGTACCCATTATTATGGATACTCGTTTTGTTTATCTCAATGAATTTTCGATAGCTTGTTCAAATACAGAAATGATATCTTCGAAATGTTCGATCCCCACCGAGATTCGCACAAGTTCGTTTGTAATTCCTAATGATTCCTGTGCCTCTGGCGGTAGAGCACGATGGGAAGTCTTTAGAGGGTGAGATACACTTGTCTCTACTCCAGCTAATGTAGGAACTAGCTTAACCCAGCCTATCGATTTGAAAAATTGATTCACATCAACAGTTTTTGCAAGTTCGATCGATACCATTGCACCATATCCTGTAGTTTCTGCCTCAAACGGATAGTACACTCTCGCAATGTTAGGATTGTTACGCAAAGCTTCCGCAAGTTTTCGAGCATTTGAAGACTGTACTTGCATGCGAACAGCCAATGTTTTTAAGCCTCGAGTTGTTAGCCAAGCTTCAAAAGGACTTACATTCGCACCTAAATTGACAACCTTTGCACGCGCTTTTGAAACCAAGTCCTCTCTTCCCACAACAACCCCTGCAGTCACATCACTATGTCCACCAATATATTTTGTCGCACTGTGAACAACTACCTCCACCCCAAGCTCATATGGGTTGCAATGATATGGTGTCGCGAATGTGTTATCTACAACAGTGACTAAGTTGTTTCGTTTCGCAAGTTCGACTACTGCCGGTAGATTTTCGACTCGTAAAAGTGGATTTGTGATTGATTCAGTATAAAGCAGTTTTGTATTCGGTTGGATGGCCCTTTCTACTTGTTCAAGGTTTGCAAAGGAAACAAAAGTTGTTTCCACGCCTAGATTACGCAACTCTTCATGTAAAAGATGAAAGCTCCCCCCATATACATCCTCTGCTGCGACAATATGATCTCCACTTTTTGCAACAGATAGGATTCCAGCTAAAATTGCAGATAGTCCAGAAGATGTCGCGATACCTGCTGGTGCTCCTTCAATTGCTGCTACCATTTGGCCAAGCTCGTCCGTATTTGGATTTCCAGTTCTCGAATATAAGTAATTTCCTTCTCCTTGGTAATAACCCTCTAAATCTTCAAGGTTATCAAAGGTAAAAGCCGATGTTTGGTAAATTGGTGTTACCTTGCTTCGAATAGGTAACTTCGCTTTTTCTATACTATGTATTAATTTTGTCTCAAACCGTTTTACCATTTTTCTCACCCTTTTTAGTATTTATTGCTATTATTCTGAACCTTATTTTAATACATGTCAATCAGAATACTAAAAAAAAGAAGCTGCACTTGCAGCTTCTCTCACCTACTCTTTATAGATAGATTGGTCTGTATAATTGTTATAAACCAAATAAATGACAATACAAATTGCGGTTGTTATAAAACCCCACCCCAATGTGATTTGGTCGATTACGAGGTAATTATTACATAGTTGCATATTTGTATTTATATATAACACGCCCATACCCAAATATTTCACAGTAAAAAAGATAAAGACGAGATTTTTTGCACGCTCACTTAGTTTCTTCCAGCTATCTCGTAAAGGCACACCCGCTAAAAAAGATAAACTAAGAAATTTAAATACTTCCATGCTTGTAATCGTTAGTGTCTCATCCATTGTTTTTGGAATTGACCAATACACCATGATTACAGTGAATAACAAAATCCCTGGTATTCCGTTTTGATTCCATTTCTCAAAAAACTGTGGAAACTTTTGTTGAAACAGTTTACCCATAAAAAATCCAGCAATTACGATTGAAGGCATTTGCATGTGCATATGGATGATCATAATTGACTCTAGTAAATCAGCAACAGGAGGAAGCGCTAATACGAATAACAGCCCTAGTCCAATTAAAAATTGTTTCATAGCCTTATTCCTCCTTTTGACTTTCTAAAATACTAGTGACCTTGGTAGTGGCTTGATCAATTTCCTGATAATCCATTACTTCGATCAGTAAACCACTTGGATCCACTAAATAAAAGGCTGAGTTATGTGCAAAGTTGCCTTTTCCATCAGGGATTACGATTACACCAAATGTATCGAGTAGGGTTTGTAATTCCGTTTCGTTTGGTATCCTCGCCATTCTCCATGTTTCTCCCTCAGATCCAAAGAAGGTACGATATTTACTTAAAGTTGCTGGATCGTCCCTTGTGGGATCAAAGCTTATACTTAAAAAGACGATATCTTTCCCGATGTATTCTTGAGGAATCTGCTCATATACCTGCGCCATATTCATTTCTAATTGTGGACAAACAGTTGTGCAGGCTGTGTAGATAAAAGTGATGAACACATATTTATCTTCAAACTCAGAAATAGGATATGTCCGCCCCTCGCTATCCTCAAATGTTACATCTGGAAATGCTGGTTTATCCTCCAGTAGTTGGTTTACTCTCGCTGTTTCAGCAGTAAACGCCCGTAATCCATCGGTTCCCGTATGGAACAGCACACATCCAAATAATAAGATTAGTATACAAGCGAATGTCGTTCGATTTTTTTTGATCACGAAGATCACATCCTATTTCTAGTTTTTCCATCTACTAATATCAGAAAGAGATAGCAGAAGTTTCGCTATCTCTCTATTAAGGAACAACTCCTTGATTGTCTAACTATGCGCCAAGAAACTCGAGAAACTTCTACTCCTCCTGCAGAGGCAAAGAGCGCCTCTTTGTCGGAGTCTTCGACGCACAGGATGTGCTAGTGCTGATGTTGCCACAGGACGTGGCGTTTTTAGTCGGCCAGTTTTCTCGTTTCTGTTCAAGACGCCTGCGCTTTTCGTTTTGTCTAGCTTCGGCTCGCAGCGACTAGCGAGACTTCCCTCACCCTCCGTACGATAAGGTCAACATCGGTTCGCTTCGCTCCCCGTGTTTCCTTTATCTCCTATGGGTTCAGTCCAGTCCGTACGTCGCTAAAATGCTCGCCTGCGCTTTTCGTTTTGTCTAGCTTCGGCTCGCAGCGACTAGCGAGACTTCCCTCACCCTCCGTACGATAAGGTCAACATCGGTTCGCTTCGCTCCCCGTGTTTCCTTTATCTCCTATGGGTTCAGTCCAGTCCGTACGTCGCTAAAATGCTCGCCTGCGCTTTTCGTTTTGTCTAGCTTCGGCTCGCAGCGACTAGCGAGACTTCCCTCACCCTCCGTACGATAAGGTCAACATCGGTTCGCTTCGCTCCCCGTGTTTCCTTTATCTCCTTAAGGAACACAGACTAAGTTCGCCACGTCCTGTGGCAACGTCTGTGTGACCCACTTCGTGTGGGCCTCAGTCCGTACGTCGCTAAAATGCTCGCCTGCGCTTTTCTAGTTACCAAGTTTTAAATGGTGGTGATCCTGGAGGTGCGTTTACAATCATTTCAGTTAATGGTAATACATAGGCCATTGCAATCACTAGAATCATAAGCACAACCCATAGTCCCCAACGTTCTGTCCAGAATGGAGTTTTTGAAGCTGATTCTTCTACTTCAGCAATTGGGAATTCTGTTTCGCCTTTTGGTGCAAAGAACATCATATTGAATACTGCATATACCTGGATGATTACCGCTACAAGTAATAGTGTTGCACCGATACCAATTACCATCATAAATGGTTCCCAACCTGCAGCTTGTGCACTACCAAAGTAGTCTGTGAAAGATGTTCTTCTTGGTGAACCAAGAAGTCCAACCCAGTGCATTGTGATCGCCATGATAACCATACCAGTTGTCCAGATGATGGTTTGAACAACACCTAATTTATTCATTCCTTTTGTTAATACACGGCCTGAAATATGTGGGACTAACCAGTAACTAATTCCAAAGAATGTCATTACGACTGACATACCTAGTGTTAAGTGGAAGTGTCCAACAACCCACATTGTGTTGTGTATAACTTGATCAAGTTGGTTCGTTGTTTGTGCAATACCACCAGCACCCGCTGGGATAAAGGCAGCCATTGCGATAAATGGTGATAAGAAGCGAACGTCTCCCCAAGGTAACTTTTTAAACCAACCTAAGGCTCCTTTACCACCTTTTGCTTTTCCAGTACGTTCAAATACTGCAAACATTGCCCATGCTGTCATTAATGATGGGAAACCAATTGCTAAACTCATGAATACGTGTAGGAATTTTACTGATAAATTAATTCCTGGGTCAATAATTTGATGGTGGAATCCACCAGTAATGTTCATGATAACTAGGGCAATAACAACTACACGAGTAAGTGTGTCACTCCAACGTTTTCCGCCAATGATTTTTGGAATAATGACATACCAAGCAGATACAGCTGTTAAATACCAGATATTAACTGCTGTGTGTCCGAATGCCCAGAATAAAGTACGTGAAACCATTACATTAATTGTGTCTACCCAGCCAAGTGTCCATGGTAGAATCAAGAATAATACTTCAACTGCGACAAATGCTGTTGCACCAACTAGTAGAATAAATACACCTGTAGCAAAGAAAGAAAGGATTGGTAAATGCTGACCCTTATGGTTCTTTCTCCAGTTTGCTACTTGAATAAATGCACCAGCTGCTAAGATCCAAATACCTACTACCACTAATGCTAACCCGATATAGAACACTGGGTGTGCTGCCATTGGCGGATAAAAAGTGTACATGACAGATGCTTCATTCATTAGAACAGGAATGACGACTAATACGATACCAAGGATTTTCGTCCAAAAGCCCACCCATGCCATCCTTCTAACTTTAGGTAATAATCCACCTAAATCATGAGAAAGACCTGCGTAAAAGTAACCAATGGTAACAAATGCTGAAAATACTACTACTAATAATAGGCCATGTGCTGTTAATACTTGATAATAATTAAGCCAACTTGGCAATTCTAGAAGACCTGCACGATTTAATCCTTGGAATAATCCAAAAAGTCCACCTAATAATAATGCGATAAATGCTACTGATAAATAGGATTTCGAAATCTTTGCATCATCTAGATTAACCCCTAAAACTTTGTTTGTCTTTTCTTTAAATGTCAAATCTGAATTTTTTAATATAGTTGCCAATGGTCTCCCCTCCTTTATTTAACCGTAATTGTTGTAGACATTAATTGGTGACCAGAACCACAATATTCATTACATAGAATTAAATACTCACCAGGCTCGTCGAACGTTTGAGTGATTTTTTGAATATGTCCTGGCATTACCATTGCGTTTAAGTTTGTACCTGCAACTTGGAATCCGTGAACTACGTCTTTAGATGTCATGATAAAGTGAACCTTTGCACCCGCAGGTACTTCAATTTTTGCTGGTGTAAAACTAAATATTTGTAACGTCATAACTACTTCATATTCATTTTCTCCGATTTGATAAACACCTGGTTTGTCGAATGGAGCTGTTTCATCAACTTTCTGAGGATCGATTGTTTCCATATTACTTGGTGGTCCCATTTCTAATGCAAATGTTTGGTATCCAGTTATAAGCATGAATCCAATGATAAGGCCGAAACTTATGGTAAGCCATATTTTTTCATCACGATGCATCTTCATTTTTTTCCCTCCTAGAATCTAGCCATAAATAGGCCGAATAGTAATAGATACGTAGCAAGAATGACTGCTCCAACAACACCAACTGAAATCCAAGTTCCAACTAGTCGTTCTGAATTTCCCCCGTTTGTGTTTTTATTGCTATTAACTTTTGAAGCTCCCATCCAACTCAACCTCCTTATGTTCTTCTTACTTACATCATAATTAGGAACGGTTCTCAATGTTGTGAACTGAATCACACATCAAGTGTAATTTTTAATACACTCATAAAAAAAAGACGAGAAAAAAGGCTATTTCTCGTCCCCAAACTTTTGATTAAAACTCAATAAAACCGCTCTAATTCGGTATCTTGTAGACGTTTCCTTCCTTGTACTCTTCCAAGAAGTTCAAAAATGACAAATTGGTGAACGAACTCCTGCACAAAAAAGCAGCTTCCGAATTTGGAAGCTGCTTAATCAAGTTGATAAACTAAAAATCTCTCATATGTGTTTTTCTCAAACAACTCAGGAATGATGATTTCTTTCTTCATTTGAAAAGGTGTATTGGTTTCTACAAAATAGGTGTACTCGGTTGATCCATAATAAAGAATAATCTCTATGTGTCGTGGATTCTGCTCGTATGAACGTAGGATATTAGACAATGTATGCTTAAAAATCTGTATAGAAAAAGGATTAAAAAAGTAAAAACAATTATCAAGCGAATTAATTTCATAATCCTGTGCGGCACTATGGTGAATTTCAATTTCACCTTTTTGGTAACCTGACTTTTTAAAATAGCGTATTCGATTTTCCACCGCTTCATGATAGAGGCTTTTGTCAATCTCAATCCCAACAACAGATGCCCCAAAATTGTGATGTATATAAAAAAGAAGCCTACCCTTGCCACATCCAAAATCCACTACCCGGTCGGTTTCCTTCAATTGATAATGCAAAAATAGTGCATCGAGCCCTTCATATGGTGTCGGTTCATAGCGGTGATAATGTACGAAGGGGCTAAATCCCTTTTGGCCTCCACTTGTTTTTACATGTAAAAGTGCATCGTAATACTTATCATCCATTGGTAGTCTCCTTGCCATGATGTGATTAATATGGTACCCCTCTCAATGCAAATGTTAGCTTTTCTGGATTGCGAATGGAAAGGCTATGGTTGATTTGAATTTTATCTCTTTAAAGCATACCATATTCTCTTGTTGGTTATCTCGTTTAATCAAGTACAAAAGGATCTGAATTTAGTTGTTAAATTTTGTTTCAAAAAAACCCGCTACATTAAATGTAACGAGGTTCGGGGCAGTGCTATCCAAAATATTTCGGTAAGGTAACGACGACCATTAATAGGAAGATTATAAAAATATAATTCACTGAATATAGAAAGTTCCAGCGAGCCCACTTCATATCATCCTTAACCGTAAATCCTTTGACACTCAATATAATCCAACCAATATTAAGCAATGTCGAGAGTACGACAAATACTAATCCCAGGTCACCTAAAAAGAAAGGTATCGGCAACAAACAGATCACCCAGAACAGAAAATGCTTCTTCGTTACCTCAAATCCACGAACGACTGGGAGCATCGCAACCTTAGCCGCTTTATACTCTTCATACTTTCTCATCGCAATCGCATATGTATGAGGCATTTGAAAAACAAATAAGATCAAGAAGAGCATAATTGGAACGATGTGATCGATAGGTGCAACCGCAGCCCACCCCATTAAAGGAGATACGGCGCCAGAAACACTTCCAATCACAGTATTAATCGTAAATCTACGCTTAGACCACATCGTGTATAACACAACATATGTGAACCAGCCTATAAATGTAAAAAAGATAGCTTCAAATGTTGTGAAATATAGAAAAATGAATCCTAAAGCAGTACAAATGATTCCTAATACCAAAACAAATTTCAATGAAAAATGGCCTGTTACAGTTGGTCGCTTTTTTGTTCGATCCATGACTGTATCAATGTCAACATCATACCAGTTGTTTATGATGAGTGCCCCCGCCATAACAAGCGTACTTCCGATCATTGTATACAGAAACAATCCCAGATTGTCCTGAAAAGATGCGCCCGTAAAGTAAATGGCTAACCAAAATCCTGAAAACACGGGTAGAACATTGGCTATTAAAACCCCAGCCTTAAAAAGTGATTTAAGATCAGCAATTAGGGATGTCTTTTGTATTTGAATTTCTGATTGCATGGATATCCTCTCTCCTACGGTTCTATTAGAAGAACATTATGCTTCAAATATACTATACCATTTTTATCGCTCTTAGGATAAGAAAACCACTTTTTACCTACTTCTATAGTGAATTCCACCCAACTCCAATATCATTCCGCTCCCTACAGTTAAATAGTAAAACTTTCTCATTGCTTCCCTCAAAAAAATTGTGTAAAATTAGGCCATCGCTTTTTGTTTGTTTCCTAAACAAATTAATAAAAAGTTTTCTGATTTGAAAACGCGCTCAGTTATCTAAATATTTTTTTCAATAATAGAACAACACTTACGGAAGCAAATGTAAACGATATTACAGCTAAGAGAGATACAGGAGGAAATGAAAATGGATTGGTTTGTAGACAATTTGCCGATTATCTCGGTAATTCTCGGGGTTGCTTTACTTCTTTTTCTAAATATGAAGCTTAAGCTAAATAGTGTGATTGCCCTTTTACTATCAGCAATCCTTGTTGGTTTATTAAATGGAATGAATCTAACAAGTATTGTTTCAACTATTAAGGCCGGCCTTGGCAGTACACTTGGAAGCCTTGCTTTAATAATTGGTTTGGGTGCTGTATTAGGTAAATTAATGGTTGATTGCGGAGCAGCCCAACGTATTGCTTCTACTCTATTAAATAAGTTTGGTGTTAAAATGGTAGAATGGGCACTAATTATTATTGGTATGGTATTCGGAATTTCCGTCTTCTATGAGGTCGCCTTTATTATTCTAGCTCCACTTGTTATTAGTATTGCGATGGAGGCAAAGATTCCATTCTTAAAGCTTGGAATTACAATGGTTGCAGCTACTACTCTATCACATAGTTTATTCCCGCCACAGCCTGGTCCGACTGCATTGGTCGATGCTTATGGCGCAGATATGGGTATGGTTTATATAATTGGTATTGTTGTTTTTATTCCGGCAGTTATCGCGGCTGGAATCATTTTACCTAGATTGATGAAAAATTTAGATCGTCCAATTCCAAAATTAATGGAAAAACCAAAAGAGTTCACTGAAGAAGAAATGCCTGGTTTTGGGTTAAGTCTTTTTGTTCCATTAATCCCAGCAATCATGATCATGACTGCAACTATTCTAAATATGTTTATCGAAGAAGGAAGCTTGTTTTATGAAATTATTAACTTCCTAGGTAGTGCAGAAATTAGTTTACTTGTGGCTGTTTTAATCGGTATTTATGTATTTGGTATACGTACAGGTCGAGACATTAACACTGTAATGGACTCTTTCTCAAGCGCTATCAAAGGAATTGCGATGATTATCTTTATCGTAGGTGCAGGTGGTGCCTTCAAACAAGTCATTCTTGATTCTGGTGTTGGTGACTATATTGCTTCGATGATGGAAAATACTACTATTTCACCGTTGATTATGGCTTGGTTTATTACTGCCTTAATTCGTATTGCTACAGGTACAGGTGTTGTATCAGCGATAACTGCGGCTGGTATTGTAGGTCCTCTAATCGATACATTTGATGTTAGCCCAGTATTAATGGTTCTTGCAACAGCGGCTGGTAGTAACACAATCACACACGTAAACGACGCATCATTCTGGTTATTTAAAGAATATTTCGGTCTAAGCATTAAAGATACCTTTAAGACATGGGGTTTATTACTATTCACAACTTCTATTGTAGGTTTGAGTATTGTCTTGATCCTTGATATGTTTATGTAATACATTCTGCGAGCCCTAACAATTTCATTAGGGCTTTTGTTACTATTTACCAATCGTATTTTTAAAAAAGAGCGAAACCAAACTCCGCTTTCATCGTATATAAGAGAGAAAGTTGATGAGGAGGTATTGCAAAGCGCAATAGATTGGATAATAAGGTATACTATTATAAATAAAATAACTAACTTATGGAGGTATTTCTATCATATGAAAAAGATATTATCAGCATTAGTAGCACTTACTTTGATTTATTCCCCGCTTGGGAGCTTTGTTTTCCAAGACCAACCAACGTCTGTTGAAGCAAAGGGGTACAAATCAGGTAAAAGAGGATTCAATAGTAATATTGGAAACAAAAATAAATCAAACTTCCAGCAACAACAGAAAAAACAAGACAACAATGTTACGAACAAATCTACTACTCCTACCACTCCTAAAGGTGGATTCTTGTCTGGTGGATTAATGAAAGGTCTTATGCTTGGTGGACTTGCAGGATTCCTATTCGGAGGTCTTTTAGGGGGAATGGGTATGCTTGGTTCATTTTTAGGATTAATGATTAACGTTCTTGCGATTTACGTTCTGATCTCCATCATTCGAAAAATCTTCGTCATGATTAAAGATAGAAAGAAAAAAGAGACTGACCCATGGCAGCGCTAATACTTTCTGAACAGGAAATTATAAATGCAGTTTGTGTCTATATCGGCTTAAAAAAGCAAGTAAAGCCTGAAGAGGTTGAAGTGGAGCTGATGTATGACGATGATTACGGATTCTCCGCAGAAGTATACGTGAATGATCGAAAGCAGGTTCTCATAATGGCGAACTTAATTGAAGCAATTCGTTTATGGCTAGGCGAATTTCTTAACCGTGACCCATATGCCGGAATCAAACTTGTGTTGGACGACGAAGAAGGTATTATTGCCCATATAAACTAAGAAAAGCGCAGGGCGCCCGCCTATCGGCGACAAGCACAAGACGAGCGCTGACAGAAGGTGATTTTTACCTTCAGAAGCGATTGGCTTGTGACCTCGAGCCGATGGTGCCTGGAGCTGGACAACGAGTAAAAAGCTCATCCATTAGGATGAGCTTTTTTATTTCGCTATTACGATGCGTTTTTTTCCACTTTCTTTTGCAGCATATAGCGCTTGGTCTGCTGCCTTTTTTAAAGAATCTACGGTCGTTCCATGGTGTGGATATATCCCGACACCTGTACTGATCGAAACAATGATTTTTTCATTTTCTATAATGATTGGGTTTTCATTGTAATACTCATTTAAAGTTGCGTAAATTTCCTTTACACACGTGTCGCTGCTATTTTTAATCAGAATCATGAATTCATCTCCGGCATATCGATAACCCTCAAACTTATCATTACATACCGTTTTCATTCCGTATGCTAGTACCTGTAAATATAAGTCACCAGCATCGTGCCCAAAGCGATCATTGACCTGTTTTAAATCATCAGAGTCTATCATCATAACCGTTATTTCATCATTCTCATTTTTAATCAGTTGTGCTAAATCCTCATGGAAGGCACGGTGGTTTTTTAAACCTGTTAGTTCGTCCGTACGAGACATTGTGTAAATTTTTTCATATAATCTTGCTGTTTCAATCGAGTTGATCACTTGCGCACCGATCATTTGTAGTAGCTCCTCATGCTCTTTCCGATAAGCAAAATCTTTAAAGCTTTGAGTTGAGATGACACCTTTGACCTGGTCATCAATGACAACGGGTACAAAAAGACAGGAGCTTGTGTCCTCGTCCCCCTCACCCATTTTCGTATCATATTCAATGTTCTGGTTTTGATGTTTGAGGTGGACGATTTCCCTTGTTTTGATGACTTTTGACGTGTAATTTTCGCCAAAGTCTACGGTACTTGGAGGAGCTGGTTCGCCATTATCCATAATAAAGACTAAATGAATATGTTTGTCACCAGGATTATGCAATGCAATATAAAATGCATCAGTAGGCATAACACGTGAAACCATTTCATAAGACTTTTGGAGAAGGACGGATTCATTTAATGTTTTACTGCAGACTTGTGCGAAATCATGTAGGATTCGGTAATGCTTATTCATCCAATGCATGTTTTCCATTTGTTCGTTTATTTCTTGGAGTTGATTTAAAAGGGTACTTGTAATCTCTTGTTCCTCTTTTTCCTGACATGTTTGATTAAGTAAAGTACGAACCTCGTCAGAAATTAGAGTCTTCTCAGAACCAATCATCTCAATTAGTTCGCTTAGTTTTTTTAGTAAGTTAAGATTCTGGATTGTTTTCTCCATGTAATCACTTCCAAATTTTTTTAGAGGATGTTCCAAAATTCGTTTGAAATGTTCCAATTCCAAAAATCTAGTAATATAGTAGCAACATATTGTTAATAAATTGGTATAAAAAAAAGACTAATCATATACCGATTAATCTACGTTCTTTCGATACGAGCTGTACTCGGTAACTGGCTGGCATGTCCAAAATGAGTATGTTCCAAAACTCAGGTAAAAATGACACATTGAAATTCTGGGTTGGCTTGCTTCTACGTTCCTCACGTATAATGCATACGCTCTGGTACAAAAAAGCTACGCCGCCTTGAACTTCTTGGTCCTTTTATCTTCCATTTTGAACACTAGTGAACTTTAGCCCCTATAGTTTTGCGTCTTCATCTTTCAATGAATTTGCCCTTACTTTATCCAATTAACTCATTAAAGAAAGAGTATTTTAAATAGTACTATAATTATATTTCTATTTTCCTCTTTGGTCAATGAAATCGTTATAATCTTTTGCTAAAAACGGGAAAGTTTTCCTATTCCAAATGCCCTATACACTTCTTTTATTTCAATAAGAAAATAGTCTTCCCTACTTTTCTGACTTGACAATTATAATTATTATTGTTTTTTTTGCCGATTCGTGTATAATTATGCCGGATTACGTTATGAATCTTATCTCTATTAATAGAAAGAAGGGGGTTGCTATGAACAGTATACCTATTATCCAATTTAAAAATGTCACAAAACAGTATGACAATGATCCAGCGGTTCTCGACAATGTTAGCTTTGAAATAGAAAGAGGAAAGTTTTATACTCTTCTCGGTCCATCTGGGTGTGGAAAAACCACGATACTTCGTTTAATCGCAGGATTTATTGAACCATCAAGTGGTGAGGTTTTTTTTAATGGTAAAAAAGTAAATACGACACCTGCAAATAAACGTCAAGTAAATACAGTGTTTCAGGATTACGCCCTGTTTCCACATCTTAATGTATTTGAAAATATTGCTTTTGGGTTACGTATAAAGAAATTGAAGCAATCTGAAATAGATAAAAAGGTAAAAGAAGCGTTAAGTTTTGTCAATCTTGCAGGCTATGAAAATCGTGAAATTCAAGAAATGTCAGGTGGTCAGAGACAGCGTGTTGCGATTGCACGTGCAATTGTGAATGAACCCGAGATTATCTTATTGGATGAACCATTATCCGCTCTCGATTTGAAACTTCGTACCGAAATGCAATACGAGCTTCGGGACCTTCAGAAGCGGCTTGGTATTACTTTTATCTTCGTTACCCATGACCAAGAAGAAGCTCTTGCCATGTCTGATGAGATATTTGTACTTAATGAAGGAAAAATTCAACAAAGTGGTACCCCAATTGATATATACGATGAACCAATCAATCGTTTTGTTGCTGATTTTATCGGTGAATCTAATATTGTAAAAGGAAAAATGCATCGAGACTTTCTCGTAGAATTCGTCGGAAAGACATTTGACTGCGTTGACCAAGGTTTTTCAGACAATGAATTAGTCGAAATTGTCATCCGTCCTGAAGATTTAGAAATCACTTCTGTTGAGAAAGGAAAACTACAAGTTGTAGTAGATTCCCAGTTATTTAGAGGGGTACATTATGAAATTTGCGGTTTGGATAAGGATGGAAATGAGTGGCTTGTGCATTCAACAAAGAAGGCTAGAGTTGGCGAAGAAATTGGACTTTATTTTGACCCAGAGGCAATACACGTTATGCGTCTTGGTGAAACAGAAGAAGAATATGATCGTCGTTTAGAGGCATACGTGGACGGGGAAAGCCATGGAAAATAAGGTAACACGTAATCTTGTTTTTATCCCTTATGCATTATGGATTCTCGTATTTGTTATCGCTCCGGTTACACTTGTTCTCTATTATTCTTTTTTTGATATTGAGGGAAATTTATCTTTAGTAAACTATAAAACATTCTTCACACCCGTTTACTTAAAAATGACGCTAAGCTCTTTTTGGTATGCGTTTTTAATAACAGTTGTAACTCTATTGGTTGCATATCCAACAGCATATTTAATAACAAGAACAAAACATAAACATCTGTGGTTATTATTAATCATTGCTCCATCTTGGATTAATTTACTATTAAAAGCCTATGCTTTTATTGGAATTTTTGGAACTTATGGAACAGCGAATGCGATTCTTGAAGTGTTTGGTATTGGCTCTAAACAATTATTATTTACGGATTTTAGCTTTGTGTTTGTCTCTGTATATATTTTTATTCCGTTTATGATTTTACCAATCTTCAACTCATTAAATGAATTAAACCCTAGTTTGCTAGATGCTTCCCGCGACCTTGGGGCATCTAAATGGACTACGTTTCGTCGTGTGATTTTTCCACTTACGATTCAAGGGGTAAAATCTGGCTGTCAGGTTGTATTTATTCCTGCTTTATCATTATTCATGCTGACACGACTAATTGCAGGAAACAAAGTGATTACACTTGGTACTGCTATTGAACAGCAGTTTCTTGTCACTCAGGATTGGGGCATGGGTTCAACAATAGCTGTCTTCCTGATTATTTTTATGGTATTAATTATGGTCGCAACTGGAAACCGCAAGAAACGAGGTGCTAAAAATGAGAGATAAATTGGCTATTTCTTCTAAGGCGTATCTATTTATTATTTTCTTCATTTTATATGCACCGATTTTCTATCTCGTGTATTACTCATTCAATAGTGGTGGCACGATGAGCAATTTTGAGGGCTTTACCTTGGATTGGTATAAGGAGCTATTCGGGGATACTAGACTGCTAATCATCGTGTTAAATACATTTGTGATTGCCTTGCTTTCTGCTCTTGTATCGACCATTATTGGCGTCCTTGGAGCCATTTGGATTCATTCGATTAAACAAAGACAAACTCAAAATACTTTACTATCGTTAAATAACGTCTTAATTGTAAGTCCTGATGTCATTATCGGTGCTTCCTTTTTAATTTTATTAACAATGGCTGGAATTAAATTAGGATTTTATTCTGTGTTACTTTCACATATTGCCTTCAGTATTCCAATCGTTGTACTTATGGTACTGCCAAAACTAAAAGAGATGAGTCCTTCTTTAATTGATGCAGCTAGAGATCTCGGAGCAAGCCAATGGCAGGTTCTAACAAAGGTGATTATCCCTTATATCACACCAGGAATTTTTGCTGGATTTTTCATGGCCCTTACGTATTCCTTCGATGATTTCGCTGTTACATTTTTCGTAACAGGAAATGGGTTCTCAACGCTATCTGTTGAAATCTATTCCCTTGCACGACGAGGTATCTCGTTAAATATTAATGCATTGTCAACTCTTCTCTTCATTTTTACAATGCTTCTTGTTGTTGGATATTACTTTATTGCACAACGAGGAAACACACGTGGATTGGGGGTTCGAAAATGACGAAGCTCATCCGTGCTTTTATAGCAATTGCAATTGTTTCCGGTGGGTTACTCTACCTTATCCACCATTTAAATTCATCACAGGGTCTCGCTGGTGGGAACACGTTGACGATTTATAACTGGGGTGACTATATAGACGAAGAACTGATCGAGCGTTTTGAAGAAGAAACCGGAATCAAGGTTATTTATGAAACCTTCGACTCTAATGAAGCAATGATGACAAAAATTGAACAAGGTGGAACCACCTACGATATCGCGGTGCCATCTGAATATATGATTGATAAAATGCGCCAAGAGGACTTACTCATCCCTCTTGACCATTCAAAACTACCAAATTTAAAAAACATTGATGAACGGTTCATGGATCTTCCTTTTGATCCGGGGAATCAATACTCGGTCCCATATTTCTGGGGGACGGTCGGCATTGTCTATAACTCTACCATGCTTGATGGTAAAGAATTTACAAGCTGGAATGATCTCTGGGACCCTTCCCTAAAAAATGAAATCATCTTGGTTGATGGTGCTAGAGAAATCATTGGCATGGGTCTTAACTCTCTTGGTTATTCATTGAATGATACCAATCTTGACCACTTAATTGAAGCAAAGGCAAAACTGATGAAGCTTACCCCAAATGTAAAAGCAATTGTTGGTGACGAGGGTAAAGTACTGATTCAAAATCGCGAGGCTGCGATTGGAATTGTTTGGTCGGGTGATGCAGCTGATATCATGTGGGAAAATGAGGATCTAAACTATGTCGTACCAAGCGAAGGCTCTAACCTCTGGTTTGACAATATGGTCATTCCGAAGACAGCCAAAAATATTGATGGTGCACACCAGTTTATAAATTTTATGCTGGATGCGGAAGTAGCAGCTCAAAACACGGAATACGTCAGCTACTCTACTCCAAACAAAGAAGCACTACAATATATGCCGGAAGATATGGTATCTGATGAGCGTTTCTACCCATCTCCGGAGCTAACCGAAAAACTTGAGGTGTATGAAAACCTTGGGAAAAAGAACCTCGCCATCTATAACCAGCTTTTCCTAGAATTTAAGATGGGACAGAACTAAATGGATTTCATAATTGGTGATGAAGAGGATAACTCTGTCGACAGCGAGCCGATTTCCCCTTCATAAGACCGATGAAGAGGATAACTCTAACGAAAGCCAGCCGATTTCCCCTTCATAAGAAGGATGAAGAGGATAACTCTAACGACAGCGAGTGGAATTACCCTTCATAAGACCGATGATGAGGATAACTCGGACGACAGCGAGTCGATTTCCCCTTCATAAGACCGATGAAGAGGATAACTCGGACGACAGCGAGTCGATTTCCCCTTCATAAGACCGATGAAGAGGATAACTCTAACGAAAGCCAGCCGATTTCCCCTTCATAATACCGATGAAGAGGATAACTCGGACGACAGCGAGTCGATTTCCCCTTCATAAGACCGATGAAGAGGATAACTCTAACGAAAGCCAGCCGATTTCCCCTTCATAATACCGATGAAGAGGATAACTCGGACGACAGCGAGTCGATTTCCCCTTCATAAGACCGATGAAGAGGATAACTCTAACGAAAGCCAGCCGATTTCCCCTTCATAAGACTGATGAAGAGGATAACTCTAACGACAGCGAGTCGATTTCCCCTTCATAAGACCAATGAAGAGGATAACTCTGTCGACAGCGAGTCGATTTTCCCTTCATAAGACCGATGAAGAGGATAACTCTGTCGACAGCGAGCCGATTTCCCCTTCATAAGACCGATGAAGAGGATAACTCTGTCGACAGCGAGTCGATTTCCCCTTCATAAGCCGGATGAAGAGGGTAACTCTAGCGTAAGCGAGTCGATTTCCCCTTCATAAGACCGATGAAGAGGATAACTCTAACGAAAGCCAGCGGATTTCCCCTTCATAAGCCGGATGAAGAGGGTAACTCTAGCGTAAGCGAGTAGAATTCCTCTTCATTAAAAAGGGCCTGTATCTAAAATGATACAGGCCCTTTCTTTTCTATCACTAATTTTCTTTACTTACCGCTTTATCCTTCTCTAAGAGTACGATTAACCCAGGTAACAATACTCCGCGGATTAGGAATGTGTCTAACAGAATTCCTACCGCTACAATAAAGCCGAAGACAAATAATAATTGAACCGGCTGTGTCATGAGGACCGCAAAGGTGGCAGCTAAAATGACACCCGCAGATGAAATGACTCCGCCTGTTTTGGCGACTGCTATTTGTACCGCTTCTTTTACTGAATGATTTCTACTTTCTTCCTGGAATCTTGAAATTAGCATAATATTATAATCAATTCCAAGTGCAACTAAGAAAACAAATGCGTACAACGGTACACGATTCGCTATCGTGTCGATATCAAAGAATAAGTTTGTTAAGAACATACCTAATCCTAGTGCTGCTAAAAATGAAACTAAGATTGTACCCATCATATAAATAGGCATTTTAAATGATTTTGTAAGAACAATTAGCATACCAAAAATTAAAATCGTTTCAAGTATAACGATCAAGATAACGTCTCGATTATTTGTTGAGCGATCATCCACTTTAGTTGCGGTTTCTCCTGCAAAGTAGAGTTTTCCATCTGCATCCGCATCTTTCAAAATGGTTTCAGAGTTTGCAATCATCTGCTCCATCGCATTAATCGTTTCTATATCATATGGCCCTTCTTCAAACGTTAAAGAGAAATTTAGAACTCGATTTTCTTCAGCAGTTCCGTTGATTCTAACGTCACTTACAAGATTTTGAGCTAGTAACTCATCGCGTAGCACATCCTGCTCTTCCTTTGTAACAGCCTCTTTCCCTTCAAACAAAACTGTTGATGGTGCAAGCTCACCTTTTGCAAATTTCTCCTCGATGAGTTCATATCCTTGTCGTGATGGCATATCCTCTGGAAATGACTTCATCGTGTCGAATTCGTAATTTAAGTTAAACATATTGGCTGCAGAAATAAGTAGAAAAATCCCTACAATTGCGACATATAATCCTGGCTTTTTAACAACCATTCTTCCGACTTTGCTCCAGATGGAGTTATCTTTTACTTTTGCATCCCCTACTTTTGGTACCTTTGGCCAGAATGATTTTCGACCGAAGAGTGTAAATAGTGCTGGCACGAGTGTGACTGATGCAATCATAATGATTACCATTGTTGTGCCGAAGGTTGGAGCAAAATTACGATAATCTCCAAGGTCTGCGAAGAATAATACTAGCATTGCCGCTAATACAGTCCCACCTGAGAAAAAGACAGGCATTCCTACCTCTTTCATGGCAGCTCTCATCGCATCATATTTATTTTCATAATTCTTGAGCTCCTCACGGAAACGAGAAAATACAAATAACGAGTAATCAATGACAGCCGCAAATAAAAGAATCGACATAATGGAGATTGTCTGATTACTTAGCTGTAAACCAGCTTTCCCTAGTATACCTAATGATTGCATAGTCACTTCATAGACGAAGACAGCTGCCAATAACGGTATTAGGGCTAACAATGGTGAACGATAAATCACAATTAATAAAATGAGGATTAACCCTACTGTTGATAAAATTAAAACTAGATCTGCCCTTGAAAATAAATCCAGCGAATCTGTTGCAATTCCCGCAGGACCAGTTACATACAAAGTTAGATCTGAGTTTTCTTTAACGACCTTTATAACCTCATCCTTAGAATCGCGGATTTCCGTTGTTTCTAACGATGCATCAAACATGATTGGAAGTATAGCAGTTGATTGGTCCTCTGAAAAGAATCCTGCAGCAGCTTGCGGTGGCAAAGTTGATAAAGGAACTACCTGCTCTACCCCAGGAATTTCAGCATTCTCAATTTGACTAGATACATCTACAAGATCTTGAAATAAGAATTGTTCATCATTATGAAAGACCAAGATTGCTGGAGTCCCATTACTATCCTTGAAATACTCATCCACTTTACTTTGGGCAATTACAGACTGTGCATCCTCAGGAAGTGAGTCAATTCTCGAAACCTCGTACTCCTTTGCGTTCGGCGCAAAAACGGCTAATAATATGGTGACAATAAGCCAAGATGCTAATGTAATCCACATTCCTTTTTTTGTGGTAACTTTATCTGTAATGGCTTGCAACATGTTTTTCAATTTTAACCCACCTCTTCTTTCAAAAGTAACACTCATGTCACTTTCTATAAAAAAATTAACACAGTTGTCACGATAATTATCTTTTAAAGTGACACCCGTGTCAATTATATGTCTTTGAAGATTCCGTGACAAATTATTTCTTTAATCGACTGAACCCACTTATCATGGGGAATGCCAAAATGATTTGGAATCGCGACTGATTGAAAAATATAACCTAAGATGACTGGTTCAGGGATATTTGAATTCAATTGTTGTTCTCTTTTACCCGATTCAATTAAGACCTGCACATACCGGTACATCTCAATGTGATAGCCTTCAAGTTTTTCCATATTTTCTTTTACTCTTTCATTAATGTGGACCGGAACACGCTTCCCAATTTCTATAAGTTGATAAAGTTCCGGATTCTTAAATATAAGGTTTAGAAGAAAATCAAATTGAGCATGAAAGCCTTCAATTGAGTTAATTTCCTTTAGCTCCTGGAGAAATTGCTCCATTTTAAAAAGCATATACTCCGTAATCAATTCTTCCTTGTTTTCAAAATACTTATAGATTGCTCCTCGGGAAACACGCAAATGATCCGCAACCAAACTAAACTGGAACCCTTCATAATGATGTGTTAGGAGTAGTTCCTCAGTTGTCTTATATAATTCCTCAGTTGTAAATTTACGTTCACGAGCCATGTCCTTCACCCCACCCTCATTATAGAACAAGATATAAGTAAAGAGAAAGAGTTGACTACGAATTGACACATTAATATCAATATTGGACTAGTACAGCACACTTTTTAACCTGCTCAACAATACGAATTTGATTCAAACAAACGTTTAATTGAATTCGCAAGTTATTGTTACTAAAGGAAAAACCCATTAAACAAACGCTTGTTTGAAAATGGGTTTTCTCGAAAATAGCCGATTAGTACAGATAGTTTTCGTATCCATTATTTACTTGTTTCTCTTCGAACGATTGGAGCAACCTCCGTTGCTAACAATTCAATACCTTTTGCTACATTTTTAAAAGGTTGACCACCTATATCTAACTGGGCAAGAAATCGTTTGTGCCCAAAGAGCTCGTATTGTGTGAGGATTTTTTCAGCGACTTGCTGTGGACTTCCTACGAACAAGGCCGTTTCTGGACTAGCCATATGTTCAAAGTCATTCCTTGACATCCTTGTTCCCATTCCACGCTGACGATTTACATATTCCCAGTAATTGGAGTAATAAGGGTAAAACTCATCCTTTGCTTGCCGAGTTGTTTCAGCCAGATAAGCATGGCCTGTTACACCGACCTTTAAGTCTTGGGGATTATGTCCAGCTTCTATTCCTGCTTGACGATAGAGATCGACAAGTGGCTTAAATCGCTTTGGATGACCACCTAATATTGCTAGAGCCATCCCCACCCCAAACTTTCCAGCACGAACGGCACTTTCAGGTGTACCTCCAACTCCGATCCATACTGGTAGATTTTCCTGTACTGGTCTAGGAGCGATTTCTGCATTCCTTAATGAAGAACGAAACTTCCCCGACCAAGTGACAGTCTCATTTTGAGTTAATTTTAATAATAAATCCATATGTTCTTCAAACAATTCATCATAATCATTTGTACTATAACCGAAAAGAGGAAATGATTCAATAAACGCTCCTCTACCGGCCAGTATTTCTGCACGACCATCCGAGAGTAAATCCAATGTTGCAAAATCCTCAAATAGACGAACGGGATCAAGCGTACTTAATACACTCGTTGTACTCGTTAATCTAATTTGTTCAGTGCCTTGGGCAATTGCAGCCAATATAACTGCTGGAGAAGATGATGCATAGTCTAGACGATGATGCTCTCCTATTCCAAATACATCAAGTCCAGCCTCGTCCGCAAGCTTTGCAGCTTGAATCATTTCTTTTACTCTTTCTTGAGCGGTAATGGTCTTACCGGTAAGGGGGTCTGGCCCAATATCAGCGAGAGTGTAAATGCCAATTTCAAAATCACTTTTCTTTTCTTGATTCATTAAAGGTGTCCTCCCTTCATTAGATAGCTAACTCTATTTGATTTCCAGAAGGGTCAAATGTGATAACCGTATCGTTTTCTTCGATTACATCCGCACCAATCTTTTTCAAATTTTCCACAATCCCGTCACGGGCTTCTTCAGTTGGCAAAATAAGTGTATACGATTCAAGCCCAACACCATTTTTAGGTGGCTTAGGTGCTCCTACGCCATTCCATGTATTAACTCCAATATGATGGTGGTACTTTCCGGACGAAAGGAAAAGTGCCTGTGTACCATAACGATTTACAACATCCAATCCAAGTCCTTTCACATAAAACTCTTCGGTCTTTTGTAACTCAGCTACATGTAAGTGAATATGCCCCATTAGCGTTTCATTTGGCATCCCTTTCCATGTTTTACCTGGTTCAATATTATTTAATAGTCTTTCAAAATCTAGCGGATCAACAGCCATCTCCACTTCTTCACCCTTCCAATCCCATTCAGAGGGATCGCGGTCTATATATATTTCAATTTGGTTGCCATCAGGATCATTTAGATATAAAGCTTCACTAACTAGATGGTCAGAAGAGCCAAAGCGAACCCCTTTTTCTACTAGATGAACAACGATATTAGCCAAATCTGTTTTTGTAGGTAAAAGAAGAGCAAAATGATAGAGTCCAGTTGTTCTTCCTTGCTTTGGAACAACATCTTCAGGTTGTTCCAGTGATAGAATACTTGTCTTTCCATCAGTCGTTAGTTTTGCTGTCGAGTCTGTTCGTTCCAAAATATCAAATCCCAGTATATCCTTATAGAACTGTAATGAACGTTCTAGCTTTTCAACTTTTATTTTGACATGTCCAACAAATGTGGTTGGTTTTGCGTGGTATCCCATTATTATCCTCCTAGATTATCTATAGTTTTTTTAAACTTTCGATTTACGATATAATTTCATTTTTTAAAATTAAGTTACTTTATGTAAGTAAGTTTATTTATATAATTAATTATTGTCAAGTAATTAAATTTCCAATTGTAAATAGTTTTTCATTTTAGTACAATACTCATTAAGAGAGGTGCATGTTTAAAATGAAACAACCCACAATCTGCCCGAAATTTGAAAAAGCTATTTCACTTTTAAGTCAACGATGGACAGCATTGGTTATCTATCAATTATTAGAAGGGCCACAGAGGTTTAATGAGATACAATCTTCAATAGGTATAAGTGGAAAGGTACTATCAGATCGTTTAAAGGAACTGGAGCACCAAGGATTGGTTAAACGTGAGGTTATCCCTGAAACGCCTGTTATTATTGAGTATTCACTAACAGAAAGAGGACATAGTATCGAACCCATTTTAAGGGAAATTGAAAAATGGTCGCAAGAATGGGTAAAAATAGATTAAAAAAAATGGTAAAGGGTTGTTCCACAATTCATGTCGGTGACTTTTGGGAACAACCCTGTTTTTTTATACTGTTATTTGATTATTCGTTTCGATGGTTTCAATAAATTTTTCCATTGTTGAGGTTAAGTACGTATCAGCTCTTCTTATAAAAACGGTTTTGATTTTACTGTATTGATCTGGAAGGGTATAACATCTGATGAGCCCACTTTGCTCCAAATGGGTAACCGCTGATCTTGGGACGAATGCCACACCAAGTCCGACGACTACGCTACGCAAAATCGTTTCTAATGTGCCAAATTCCATCACTTTTCTTGGTGTAAGGTTTTGGTCTCTATACCACGCTTTAAATCTCGCTCGGTATCCGCAGCCTTCACTAAAGCAAAGAATGGTTTCCTCTTTCGACTCTTCAAATGAGGATGTACGAATATCTGATATTAACACAAGCTCCTCTTGCAATACGTCATGCGACACAAGGTCAGGATGAAAGTCTGATTCAGAAACGAATGCTCCATCCAACTTATGATGTAACACTTGCTTTTCCAAATCTTCAGTGACACCAGTATATAATGACAGATCCACATTTTTATATTTTTTAGTATAGGTAGATAATATTTTTGGTAAATGAATGACAGTTTCAACTGTTCCAATTTCTAATTTACCAGACGGCTCATTTTTATTTTGAACGGCTTTTTTCATTTCATCTGTTAACAACAATATTTTTTTACTATAGGTTAATAGTTTCTTCCCCTCGGGTGTCAACGTCATTCCCCGACGATGTCGATTAAACAAAGGTGTATTTAGCTCAGCCTCGAGCTTCTGGATCCGTGATGTAATATTGGATTGAACGTAGCTCAACTCTTTTGCCACTTCTGTAATTGTTCCTTTTTCTGCTACCATCTGAAAAATTTCTAAGTCTTTGAATTCCACAGTTTCTCCTCCTGTTCGCACAATTATCTCTATAAATATGATATCAATAAAAATGATATTAATCATTGTTTTTATTCATTTTACAAGATATACAAATCGTTTTAAGATGATGATTATCGTAACTTATTGAAAGAGGTAGAGGAAAGTGAAAAATAGTGTACTAATCGGAGCGATTTTGTGTTTTATTGCAGCGGTATCATGGGGAGCAATGTTTCCTGTAGCTCATGCGGCATTTAAACATCTTGATCCCTTTTATTTTACAATCATTCGTTATGGCGCTGTAACTATTATATTAGTGGCCATCTTATTATGGAAAGAAGGAAAGCAAGCTTTCCGCTTTGAAGGAAAAGGACTTCAATTATGGTTTTTCGGCACGATGGCATTCACCGTCTATAATCTTTTTATCTTCTGGGGTGAAGATTTATTAGGTGCTTCCGGAGTAATGGTCGCATCAATTATGGAATCCCTAATGCCGATGATTTCCGTTGTAATCGTATGGATGATTTTTAGGAAACGCCCGCAACTATTCACATTAGGATGTGTAATCGTATCATTCATTGGCGCGATGTTGGTGATTACTAAAGGTGATGTTAGAGCTTTTCTTGGAGCAACTGACGACTTTATACCTTCATTACTAATATTCATTGCCGTAATAGGATGGGTCATTTACACGATGGGGGGTAGTGAATTTATTGGTTGGTCTGCATTGCGTTATTCAACGTTAAGTTGTTTACTTGGAACAATTACTGCTATTGTAATTACAATTGGTGCAACTTTGTTCGGCTCTTTAACTGTCCCAACAGTAGAAAGTATGCTAACTGTTAGCCCACATTTATTATTTATGATTATTTTTCCTGGGGTGATTGCATTACTCGGTTGGAATATTGGTGTGAGCATATTATCACCGTTAAACGGGTTACTGTTCATTAACTTTGTCCCCGTTACAACGCTCTTAATTTCAATTTTTCAGGGTAATCAGGTAACGATGTTCGATCTTCTTGGTACAATCTTAATCATCGTTTCACTATTATCTAATAATATCTACGTAAGGCTGTCGCAAAAGAAAAAATCTGTTAAACAAGTTCGTACAAATTTGAGAGAAATGCCTTTATCCTAAAAAGGCTAACGCCCATCCAACATATCACTTGTTGAATGGGCTTTGTTTTGGATAAATACCCTAATCTAATTCATAAAATCCACAAACCACAGTTCCCACTGCCTTTGCAGCGACAAGGAGGGCATCTTCATCAATATCAAATTTAGGATGATGATTGAAATAGGGATCCTTATCCCCCTTTGGCGTACATGCAATATAGAAGAAACAAGAAGGGAACTTTTCTGCATAATAAGCAAAATCTTCAGATGGTGCCATTGCTGAAAATTCCTTCACTTCTTTAATGTCTTTGTCATTTGCATTGTTTAGATACTCTGCAACTTTTCCTGTTAATTCTGGATCATTGTATAGGGGCGGATAATCCGTTTTGTATGTTAGCTCACATGTTACTCCGAATTCTTCTTCAAGTCCACGGGTAAGACGTTTCACTTCTTTTTCAATTTTTTCCTTTGTTTCATCCGTCATATAACGAATGTCACCTTCAAGCTCTACGCTATCTTTGATGACATTAAATGTTCCTTTACCATCAAATGAACCTATCGTAATTACACCATTTTCAAACGGGCTTAAACGACGGCTAATGATTGTTTGAACGGCTGTTACAAAATGTGCCCCTGCCACAATCGCATCATTTGCCAAATGTGGCGATGAGCCATGCCCACCTCTACCTTGAACCTTTAATTTCATATAGGCTCTTCCGTTAAATGAATATCCTGCATGATACCCAACTGTCCCTGCCGGACCTAGTGGAAGTAAATGGATGCCGAATACATGATCTAAATCATCAAGAATACCAGATTCTACAATACTTTTTGCCCCACCCGGCGGAACCTCTTCGGCATGCTGGTGAATAATTTTGATTGTACCGGGTATTTCATTTTTTAATTGAATTAAACAGTCTGCTAGTACTAACAAATACGCTGTATGCCCATCATGACCACACGCATGCATCACACCTTCAGTCTTTGATTTAAACGGTACATCTGTTTCTTCGACAATAGGAAGCGCATCAAAGTCTGCACGCAGGCCAATGTTTTTTCCAGACTTACCACCTTTTATGGTCACGACAATTCCATAACCATTCCCAACATTGGCTTGAACCTCTACATCTTTCCCTTTATAAAAATCTAAAATATACTGTGCTGTTTTTTCTTCTTTAAAGGATAGTTCGGGATTTTCATGTAAATGTCTGCGGATTTCAATCATTTCATCCTTTCGTGATTCTAACATTTCCATCAATTGTTCTTTCATTGGCTGTTCTCCTTTTCGACTATTCTAAAATGGGCTCTTTAGTTGGTGTTTTGTTAGAAGCAGGGTTTGGTTTAACCTCTTTCGTTGTTTTTCCTGCATCTTTTGGTACCAGTATAATAATCGATAGTATCGATAAAATACCGAAGATGACATTAACAATGATTCCTACCGTAGCTGCAAATTCTAGGTTCCCATTAGCTGCTATTGCCGCGTAAGCTGTAGCAGAAATTGCAACACCGAATGCACTACCAAGTGAACTTGCCATTTTATAAACACCAGCGGCTTCCCCCACTTTTTCAGATGGCGCATTTGATACAGAAGTATCTGTTGAAGGGGTGGCATAAATTCCAAGTCCTAATCCAAATAATGCAAATCCAATAAACACAACAACTGTATAAGCAAGATCAGATAAGAATGTTAATCCCATGACACCTACACCAATCGTAGTAATAGTAGCGCCCCAAACCATTGGCTTTTTTGCGCCTACTTTTTGTAGGATTTTTTCCCCAACACGGATCATTGCCAGTACTGCTACTAAATAACCGAGGGACAACATACCCGATTGAAAAGAATTAAAACCTCTACCCACTTGTACATACGTATTCGCTACAACTAATGTACCAGCAATCGCATTCAGCAAGAAGTTGGATACAGTTGCACCAGTATAAGGCGCATTTTTAAATAAAGCAAAATCAATAAGAACAATTTCTTTATTCTTCTCTACTTTAATGAAAATGAGAAGACCTATTATTGTTACTGCAGCAAGGCCTAGCGAAATTGGACTTGTCCATCCTAAATCTTCCCCATATGTAATAAACACATTTAGTGCGATCATCGTTACGATAAAAATTGCTAAGCCTGAGTAATCAAATTTAAAAGAACCTGAGGATTCTTGTTTACTTTCTGGTGTATCCTTTAATAAAAACATCCCAACGATTGCAAAGATAATCGAAAATACGAAAATCCATCTCCATCCTAAAGAAGTTGCGATTGTACCTCCTGCAAAAGAAGCAATCCCAGACCCTCCCCAGGAACCAATGGACCAATAACTGAGTGCACGTTGTCGTTCTGCTCCCTCAAAATAAGCCTTCATTAACGCAATTGTTGATGGCATAATACATGCTGCTGAAACACCTTGAATAATACGTCCCATAATTAGTAATACAGACCCTTGAGCCATTACCAGACATAGTGAACCGACAATACTTAAGAAAAATCCAAAATAGGCAATCCTTTTACGACCTATTTTGTCAGCTAAACCACCTGCAGCCACGATAAACAACCCTGAGAATAGTGCTGTTAAACTTATGGCGATGTTCAGCGTCCCAAGTGAAATCCCTAAATCCTCTTGCACGGCAGGGACTACATTGACCATTGCTTGCGCAAATAACCAGAATGTAATAACACCAAATACAATCCCAATTATCATTTTGTTTGTACCTTTATATGCTGACTCCATAGATTTCCCCCCTTTTACTACTAGAATCTCCTCCGCAGTCCACATCATCCTGCGAATTAGCCCCACTTTTTTACAAAATTTCGACTAGTACAGTTCGTATTTCCGCTCGCTTAACACGAACAATCCAGTTCAAACAAACGTTTAATTGAAATTGTAAGCCGTTGATACACCTGAGCTAATCCGTTAAACAAACGTTTGATTGAAAATGGGTTTTTACGAAAATGGTCGATTAGTACAGATTGTTTTTTACGGCTAAAAGCTCAGCATCAAAAAAACCCCCATAAATAGTTTAATGGGGGCTTTCGTAGACGGGAATCTACTGAAGCATACTTAATTTCTCTGCATAACGCTTTTCATTAAAAGGAACTTGATTTTTCAAAAGTTCGTACATTTCCTCAATAAGCACTCTGCCAATCATTTCTTTAGACTCTATTTCTGAGAAACCTGAGTTGACCAATCGTTCCAAGGTTTCTTTGGTACATTTTGGGTCATTTATGTTAATCTGATTATCCACAATTTCGATAATTTTAGCTTTTAATTTTTCTTTAACCATCAGCCTTTTCCTCCCACTTTCATGTTTCTTTATTTAACATCTATTTTAAAATTAATTTTGCGACTGCTTCACAGTGAACAGTGTGCGGAAACATATCTACAGGTTGTACCTCGGCTGTTTTATACCCACCATCTTCTAAAATTCGAAGGTCTCTTGCAAGAGTTGCTGGGTTACATGAAACATAAACAACTTTCTTCGGTTTCATTTTTAAAATCGTTTGTAATAACGCCTCATCACAACCCTTACGAGGAGGGTCAACGACAATGACATCCGCTCTAACTCCGTCTTTGTACCAAGCTGGAATGACAACCTCTGCCTCTCCAACTGCAAACTCTGCATTATCAATATTATTTAGGGCTGCGTTTCGCTTCGCATCCTCAATCGCTTCAGGAACAATTTCAACTCCATACACTTTCTTTGCTTTCTGGGCTAAAAATAACGAAATAGTTCCAATTCCACAATAGGCATCAATAACTGTCTCTTCCCCTGTTAACCCCGCATACTCCAACGCTTTGTCATACAGTACCTTTGTTTGTTCAGGGTTAACCTGATAAAACGATCTTGCAGAGATCGCAAACTTGATATCACCAATATTATCGTAAATATATTCTTCACCCCAAAGGACATTTGTTTCATTTCCAAAAATCACATTTGTCTGTTTGGAGTTAATGTTTTGTACAATCGATTTAACACCTGGCAGGTTTTCAGTAATCTCTAGGATGATTTTATTCTTTTGTGGAAGCTCTCTCGTTCTAGTGACAAGTACGACCATAATCTCTCCAGAAACCAAGCCATAACGTGCCATAATGTGACGAAGAGTACCTTTGTTATTCTTCTCATCATAAGCTTGTATTCCAAACTTCTCACAGATTGTTTTCACTGTTTGCACAACCAAATCATTCTTCTCTTGCTGGATAAGACAAGCTTCCATATCAATGATTTCATGGCTTCGCTGTTGGTAAAACCCTGCAACTAGGCCACCTTCACGGTCTGCTACAGGAACCTGCGCCTTGTTCCGATATCGCCATGGATTATCCATTCCAAGAACAGAGTGAACCTTGATATTTTGTAGCTTACCGATACGTGTTAATACTTCCTGAACCTGTTTTTGTTTCGCTACTAACTGTCCCTCATAGCTGAGATGTTGAAGCTGACAGCCCCCGCATTCTTTATATATCGGACACGGAGCATCGACGCGATATTCGCTTTTTTGGTAAAGCTCTATTAGACGGCCAAAGCCGTAGCCTTTATTGACTTTGGTAACTTTGATTTTTGCTTTCTCATCTGGTAGACCGTTCGGAACAAAGATCGGAAAGCCTTCAATTTTAGCCACACCCGCCCCATCATGGGTAAGATCTTCAAATGTGACATCATAGTAAGTATTTTTTTCAACTGGCGGTTTCAGTTTTGTCATTGTGTATTCTTCCTTTGCGTTCAAAATGCTGAACTGATTGTAACATATCGGAGGGAGGTTATGCCAATGTGGGAAGGAGGTTCGGGTATTAAATATTGAGATCTGGAGTTAACAAAACGTACTCAAAGCTTAGCATCGTCCATGCTATCCAATTTCCCCTTCGTGCTTAGGCAGGGCTGATTTGCTTGCGTTCCCCTTTTACCTTCCTCTTCCGCAAATCGGGCACGATTCACTCGCTTGCGTTCCTCTTCTGCCTTCCTCTTCTGCGAATCGGGTACGATTCACTTGCTTGCGTTCCCCTTTTATCTTCCTTTGCCACAAATCGGACACGATTCACCCGCTTGCGTTCCCCTTCTGCCTTCCTCTTCCGCTAATCGGGCACGATCCAACCGCTTGCGTTCCCCTTTTGCCTTCCTCTTCCGCTAATCGGGCACGATTCACTCGCTTGCGTTCCCCTTTTACCTTCCTTTGCCGCTAATCGGGCACGATCCAACCGCTTGCGTTCCTCTTTGCCTTCCTCTTCCGCTAATCGGGCACGATCCAACCGCTTGCGTTCCTCTTTGCCTTCCTCTTCCGCTAATCAGGCACGATTCACCCGCTTGCGTTCCCCTTTTGCCTTCCTCTTCCGCTAATCGGGTACGATTCACTCGCTTGCCCTTACCCTATCCAAACCAAAAAAAATCTGGCTCACGCCAGATTTCAATCCATCTTTTCTGCTTTTTCTTTTGATACTAGCACATTTATATGTTTGTACAGATTTACAAATTCACCTGGCAGTAATCCACCATATTCACCATCTAGATTAATTTGCATTTTTTCAGTAGGATTTACTTTAACACGATTTGCTTTTGTGTAAAGAACATGTGGGTCATTGATATGCTCTCCACGAATTGCCAAAGTTGCAACCTTAATAAAATCGGCAAGGTTTGCCTTTTTTAAGATTAACAAATCAAACAAGCCGTCATTCAATGAGGAGTCTGGTGCCAGCTTTTCAAAGCCTCCAACAGAGTTCGTTAAGGATACAAGAAATAACATGATCTCGCCCTCAAACAGCTTCCCATCGTACTCAATACTAACTTCAGTTGGACGGATCGAAGGAAGCATCTCCATCCCTTTCAAATAATAGGCAAGCTGCCCAAGCATCGTTTTCAGTTTGCTTGGTACCTCATAGGTCAACTCAGTTAGCCTTCCTCCACCTGCAATGTTAACAAAATACTTATCATTTATACGGCCGATATCGATTGGAACTGAGTTTCCTTCTACAATCACGTCACAAGCACCATCAATATTTCGAGGAACTCCAATTGCGCGTGCAAAGTCATTCGTTGTTCCAACAGGAATAATTCCGAGTGTTGGACGATATTCCTGCTCAGCCAAGCCATTTACAACCTCATTAATGGTTCCATCGCCACCTGCAGCTATTACAAGGTCATACTTTCTCTCGACCGCAATTCGAGCGGCATTCGTTGCATCGCCAGCCCCAGTCGTGGCATGACATGAGGTTTCATATCCCGCTTTTTCTAGCTTCTCTAACACCTCGGGCAGATGTCTCTTAAACAATTCTCTACCAGAGGTAGGGTTATATATAATACGAGCTCTTTTCATTTTCATCATCCTAAAAAAGATAATCTTAATATTTCATTTACATCATAGCTTAACCCATCGATTTAATCAATTTGGGCCATTAGCAAAATAATCCAATTCTATCGCACCTATTTACTATATCATTTATATTCAAAAAACACTATTAAGTTGCCCCTCTTAGCTTACCCTTATTACACAAAAATGCGCTTAGCCAAGGCAAAAGCGCACAACTCTCTTTACATTTTTTCAATTAGATTTACTGTTACAAGATCACTATTAAAAATCGATAACTTATAAGTTCCTTCGCCCAACTTTTTTGTGCCTTTGTATAATTTTTCAGTGGTACTTTCCTCGTAAACTTCTTCAATTCCACCACGTTCAGTTGTATCGATTTTATCCCATTTCATATTTCCATTCTCAAGGACATTATTAGAAACAGCTGACAACAGAATGTCACTCTTATCATTCACATGAACCGATACATTTGATACTCCATCTACCACCCAGTTATTCTCGAGTGAGCCCGGATACAGTGAGATATTATTATGCTCACCTCGCACCTCTAGTCTAATCGAACTTGGCACAATAATCGTGGGCTCGATTGTTGCATATGTAGAAAATGGTCCCGTCTGATCTGCAGGTTCTTTCAAAGTCACGTACATAGTATCCCCGACAACCTTTGTAAATACATAATCCTTTGTTTCTGCAATGATTGGGTCTGCCTTCGGGTGAACCGTTGCACGGAACACGCCAAATACATGAAGTTCATTCGCAGTAGATCCTTCAATTTTGCTTGTTACTCCGTTCGTTTCAAGGACCACACGTTTGACATCACTTGCCAACTTTTCCTCAATTGCTGGCAAATCCATTGTACGGTGCTCTGCCCCAATCACGCCTTGAACCTCATCAACAAGCCCTACAGAGGATAACAAGGTAAACCCGATTCCAATTGTTCCGATAATCCCAACAAAAAGAATACTTAAAAAGTCATATTTAACAATCGGATTTTCCTGCTTTGACATAAATAGATAGACGACAATTTCAATTCCCAACACAATTAGAATGATTGGCCACCACACAAGCAGTGGCTCCATCATTTGCATTCCTTTTAGCTGTGATAGGAAAAGAAGAATCCCAAGCAAGACTAAAGACAACCCCATTGAAACCGAACCTACCCGCCATTTTCGCATTATGCATTCTCCTTCCGTTTTTTACTTCCTACCATCAACTTCAAGCCACCACCAATAAGTAAGATACAAATAATCGTACCTTGGAAGTAATTATAGTAAAAATATTGAATATCAAAATTGAAAACTCTCATGATCGTAGGACCAACCGTAGGAAGGACAACATTTACGAGTAAATAGTAAATCCCTAATGCAATCAGCCCAAATCCGACCCATTTTTGGTGATTGACAATATAGGAAACGACTGGAACATCCTCAAGATCCTCTTCTCCATGCTTTGACACCTTTTGTAGGGCATCAAAAAAGCTATAAAACCAAATAATGGGGATTAAAAACAGGAATAATGACAACCTAAGAACATCTAAAATATAAATCGCGAATAAAAAGGCAGCCATTAGCTGTATACCGCGTTTTTGTAGGCCAAGATACAAATGCCCCGCTCCTGGGAAAATCGCCAAAATTGTGGCTAGCGTTTTGCTTTTACGCCCTTGCTCACGTCTTGTTTCCTCAAAATCCTCGATTATGGTCTTATCGACTAACTCTTCGCCTCGCTGTTTTTTCCCTATCAACTGAATCGCATCAAACATGTTATATACCCACAAAATCGGTAGAATCCCTAAAAACACCAAGAAAGCTCCTTGATCTGTAAAAATGGAAATAAAAACCACCATGGTTCCCAATCCGAAAAATCCGATTAGAAAAGTCAATCCACGGTTTAGCAGGCCTAGTTGAAAATGCCCTAACCCCGGGATAAACGAAAGAATAATCGTATAGAAACGTTCTGAATCATCCGTTCGTGTAACAATTACTTGCTCATCTCCCGTTTGAATCACTTGTTCCTTTTGATTTTGCTTATTATTCCGTAATAGAAAGATAATCATATCGAATACATTAAAAACCGTTAGAAAAAATGCAATGATGAACCCAACTAATAAAGGATCTTCAAAACCCGTCATCATCCATCCGAAGATTCCAATTAATATAGATCCGACTGCTCCCACTCCATAAACAAACCCTCTTATCTTTCGATTTACATAAAAATGTCCAACACCTGGAATAAATGATAGGAAAAATGCCAGCACTGGATTATAACTCATTTTTCTCCCTCCTCTTGATCTGTAATGATTATGTCAAATACCGATAAAGCTTTTTCCATCAAACTTGTTGAAACAGATTGTCTTTGTTTAGAAAAGCTAGATGCCTCCACTGTACCCACTATCCCCGTCATACTTTGGAAGACTCCAGTTGACATTAATGATAATGTTACTACTGCTGCAACTCCATAATGGAATATCGGACTTTGTAAAATGGACTTTTTTTGTATTTCCTTGTTCACCGGCAGCTTCATTACTACCTCGTCTGTAAAATGAATATTTTCAAGATCTGGAAGCTCCCTGGCTTGGTCCTCTACAAGTTTCATATATATTTCTAAACATTGGTCACAGGAATATAGGTGATCTTCAATTTCTCCCCGCCTTGATTCTGCTAATTCATCCTTCATGTACAATAACCATTCTTCGTCTTTGTAATGTCTCACCTAAAATCTTCCTCCTTCCAATGTTTTTTCATCCAATTTCTAGCTCGGTATAGTTTTGTTTCAACCGTCTTTACTTCAACCTGTTGCTCGTCTGCAATTTGTTTATAACTTTTTTCTGCTATGTAATAAGCTTCAATCACTTTGCGATAATTCGCAGGCATATCATGTAACCGACTTTTGACCAATTCTTTTTGTTCTTTTTGTAAAAGTGGCGATACAACATTTTCCTCTAGGGAAGAGAGAGTCGGGAGTTCTTCCGGTTCAAGAATCATTTCTTGCTGCCGTTGTTTCTTCCGCTTTACATCTATTGCATGGTTCATAGCAATCCTTGTCATCCATGCTTTAATGCCCTGTGAACTGTACTGGGGGAGAGCATAATAGATTTTTAGAAACACTTCCTGCGACGCATCCTCGGCATCCTTTTCATGACGTAAAACTGAATATATGGCCTTGAATACTAGATTCTTATATTTTTCGATAAATAATCGAAAAGCATGCTCATCGCCTGCTTTTACCTTTTCAATCAGAATCTCATCCTGAATTGCGCTCTCCCCCCTTCTCTCTCTACCCTATTAGACGAACTTAACCCTACTATACCCTACACTTTTTATAAAAAAATTAAAAAAAATTTAAAGTCACGAAAAAAGACCCTCAAAACTTGAAGGTCTCCTAAACAATTATTTATCTCGATGACGTAATTTATAGATTAATGCCGCGATTAATGTTGATGGCAGATTTAACAAATTCCCTTGGAGGTTATACTGTAATTGTTGCTCCTCGAAGGACATGTCTTCATAGATTTCATTATGTGTTTTTTTCGTTTTCTTAAAATCTTCCTTCGTTGCCGCTATATTTCGATATTGGATTGGAATCATTATTAACATATAAAGAACTACAACAGCTCCAAGTATCATCCATATCAAATCCATCTTCGCACCCCCTTGAGTGAAAACGCTTATATTCAGTTTACGATTAGTACCCTGAGAAGGTTTCATGCGTAATGCATAAATATATTTTTTTCAGCCAATGGTTTATCAAAAAATACCGATTGCGGGAAATGTTAAGTGAAATTTTTACCAGGTGTGTAACGGTAGAGCCCTCTTGTGGTACACGCTGCGCACTATTTCTACCGAGCGTGTAACGGTAGAGCTCTCTTGCGGTACATGCTACACACTATTTCTATCGAGCGTGTACCGGGAGAGCTTTCTTGCGATACATGCTACACACTATTTCTATCGAGCGTGTACCGGGAGAGCTTTCTTGCGATACATGCTGGGTACTATTGCTGCCGAGCGTGTACCGGTAGAGCTCTCTTGCGGCACATGCTACTCCACTTTTTTTATCGAGTGTGTACCGGGAGAACTCTCTTGCGGGGCATACCGCACACTATTTCTATCGAGCATGTTCCGGTAGAGCTCTCTTATGGGAATGTTAAACTGCTATTTCATTCAAGCCTGTACCGGTAGTACTCTCTTGCGGGACATGCTACACACTATTTCTGCCAAGCGTGTACCGGTAGAGCTCTTTTATGGGCATGTTAAACTGCTATTTCATTCAAGCCTGTACCTAGTAGAATTCGATTGCAGGACATCCTACTCCGCTATTTCAACCGACCGTATACCGGTAAAATTCACCGTTGCTTGGCGACCAAAAAAAGAGGCTGGGACATAACTAGCTTCGAATAGTGATAAAGGAGAATTTGAGTGAACTCAAGTTCTCCTTTATCTATTTTT
>QGHH01000335.1 GCA_003640645.1 Fredinandcohnia aciditolerans
GTGAGAGCAGCTCCATTTCTTTTCTCTTTGTTGCAAGGAGAAGAGATCCGCGTTCACCTTCTTCGCAAATCGCTCTCTTCTTCAAGAATACTTGAAAATGGGGCTGTCTTTCACCAAGCTATTCAGCCGGCTATTTGCCAAGAAAGAGATGCGTATACTCATGGTTGGTCTCGATGCTGCTGGTAAGACCACCATACTCTACAAGCTCAAGCTCGGAGAAATCGTCACCACCATCCCTACCATTGGATTTAATGTTGAAACCGTGGAGTACAAGAACATCAGCTTCACTGTGTGGGATGTTGGGGGTCAGGACAAGATCCGTCCACTGTGGAGGCACTACTTCCAGAACACTCAGGGTCTTATTTTTGTGGTTGATAGCAATGATAGAGATCGAGTGGTAGAAGCAAGGGATGAGTTGCACAGGATGTTGAATGAGGATGAACTAGATCTTCCCAATGCAATGAATGC
>QGHH01000336.1:0-321 GCA_003640645.1 Fredinandcohnia aciditolerans
CATGAGGCTATGGTGCTTTACAATAGATGCGACCGACAACGGCGAGGACGACATTTTTGCTGCATCAGCCTCAATTTTTTGCTACTATCAGCGACATGCTTTTCATTCAAGGAGCCCTCGTGAATCACTTCATAAATTTCTTCATCACGATTTTCAGATTCACGCATCTCAAGCAAAACTCCATAAAGATAGTCAAGTGCACTCAACTCACTAGCAATTGGTTCAACATAATTGGATCTCTTAAAGAGATTAGCAAGTGGATGAGGATCCATATCACTAGATTTTCAGCAAGCGAAGATGCAAGCATATTGAAGGCACATG
>QGHH01000336.1:331-647 GCA_003640645.1 Fredinandcohnia aciditolerans
CATGGTGACTTCAGCAAGCAAGCAAGCACACAAGCAAACAAAGAGCAAGCGAGAAAAAGGGCGAACGAAAAGGCAAACGAAAAAGGGCAAATTGTGAAGTGGGGGAGAGGAAAACGAGAGGCAACTGGCAAACAAAGTAAATGCAAGAGATGAGTTTGCGACACTTACTTGGATGAGTTCTTGACTTGATCCTCCCCGGCAACGGCGCCAGAAATTCTTCTGCTACAGTAACAAAAGTCCTTCCCCGGCAACGGCGCCAGAAATTCTTCTGCTACAGTAACAAAAGTCCTTCCCCGGCAACGACAAGAATTAACGA
>QGHH01000337.1:0-291 GCA_003640645.1 Fredinandcohnia aciditolerans
GATCGCCGAGACGGGCCAGCTTGGCCTCGTCGGCGCGCGGGCGACGCAGCCGGTCCATGTACATGTAGACGACGGGGGTGGTGAGCAGGGTCAGGATCTGGCTGGCGATCAGGCCGCCGATGATGGCCACGCCGAGCGGGCGGCGCAGCTCGGCGCCCTCGCCGAAGCCGATGGCCAGGGGCAGGGCGCCCAGGGCGGCTGCGAGGGTGGTCATCAGGATCGGGCGGAAGCGCAGCAGCGAGGCCTCGTAGATGGCCTCGCGGGCGGTCAGGCCCCGCGACCGCTGGCCCT
>QGHH01000337.1:301-647 GCA_003640645.1 Fredinandcohnia aciditolerans
GCGTTGTCATCATGATCGGACGGAAACGCATGACGCTGGCCTTGTGGATCGCATCGCGCGCACTTCGTCCCTCGCGGCGCAATACCAACGCCACGTCGACGATCATGATGCCGTTCTTCTTGACGATGCCGATCAGCAGGATGACGCCGATCAGGGCGATGATCGAGAACTCCATCCGGAACAGCATCAGGGCGATGACCGCGCCGATGCCGGCCGAGGGCAGGGTCGACAGCACCGTGACCGGGTGCACGTAGCTCTCGTACAGCACGCCCAGCACGATGTACATGGTGACGATGGCCGCCAGGATCAGCACCGGCTGATCCTTGAGCGAGCTCTGGAACACCTT
>QGHH01000338.1 GCA_003640645.1 Fredinandcohnia aciditolerans
GGTGCCGTCTTCCATATAGCCGTCGGCCAGGCTGGCGTTGCCGTGCGGACAGCGGTCCTGGGTGGCGCAGATATCGCCCTGCAGGTCGTACAGGCACACGGCCTCGCCATCCAGCGCGACGCGCAGCGTGCCAGTGTCGGGAGAGATGTCGCCCACCTGGGCGACCGGGGTCCAGGTCGTCATGGTCACAGCCCCATCGCGTTGCGGTAGTAGTCGTAGAACGAGCGGATCAGCACTTCGGTCACCATGTAGTCGGCCGGCTCGGTGTCGCGGCCGCCCATCTCGACGATGCCGCGCGCCTCGGGGTAGCCGGTGACGCCGATCTGCACCTGGTTCAGCATCTCGCTGTCGTCCATCGAGACGAAGCCGGCCGGGCCCAGCAGGTTGGCGTGCTTCAGGCGCAGGCGGGTCATTTCCTCGTCATCGTCCTCGTAGCCGTAGTAGGTGAAGACGAGTTCATGCTCGGTCGGGCTGCGCGGGATCACGTGGCGCGTCTTGAGCGAATTGGCCTGGATGCCAAATTGCGCGGCGGGAAAGACCCAGGCGCCGCCGACCCGGCCGCGGTTGAATTCCGCGCGCGGGGTGACGGTTTCCAGGTCGAGCAGCTCCAGGTCGTCGCGGAAGCGGCTCATCTCGCTGGTGGCCTC
>QGHH01000339.1 GCA_003640645.1 Fredinandcohnia aciditolerans
GACACCGTGCTGGTCACCATCACTTTCTGAGTGGCGCCGCGCCCGGCATCAGGCCGCGGGCGGCGCGACGCGCGGCTTGACCGGCCAGAACAGCGTGGCCGGCCGTTGCCAGATGCGTTGGCGCACTCCCAGCGCAAGCGCCTGCCGATCGCCGCGGCGCAGGTTGCGCGAGCGCAGCGCGACATTGAAGGCCAGCGCGAAACTCACCCCGACATTCAACAGCCCGGTCACGGCGGTGCCCGCCACCGCCATCCAGAACGCATGCGTGTGCACGACTTCCCATCCCAGCGCGCCGATGGCTGAACCGATCTGGCCGGCGCTGAGCGTGACGTGGCGGACTTCGACGTGGGGACCGAAGAAGCTGACGATGGCCGGTCCCAGGCCCAGCATCAGCCCGAGCGAAACGTTGCCGGCGATGCCCGAGATGTTGCGCTGCCAGAAGCCAGCCCAGCGCGCCGCGCCGCGCGCGCCGAACAGATGGCGGATGCGGCGGTCGTAGGCCATGACGTCGTGCACGCGATGCAGGGCGAACCAGTTGTCGGCCCAGCCCGCGATCAGGCTGGACAGCCACAGCAGCACGGCGGTGGCGGCGGCGTAGATCGGCGTCGGTCCCCACAGGGAAAACGAGTCCAGCGTGGCCTGAGCCT
>QGHH01000340.1 GCA_003640645.1 Fredinandcohnia aciditolerans
GCCGTCGGCGCGCGCTGGCTGGCCGCCTTCCGCGCGCTGATCGAAGCCCCCGTGCGCATCCTGCTGTGAGCCCCGCCATGACCAAGACTTCGTTTGACCTGGTGGTGGTGGGCGGCGGCCCCGGCGGCTACGTGGCCGCCATCCGCGCGGCGCAACTGGGCCTGTCGACCGCGCTGGTGGAACGCGCCGAACTCGGCGGTATCTGCCTGAACTGGGGCTGCATCCCGACCAAGGCGCTGCTGCACAGCGCCACCGTGCTGCGCGCCTGCCGCGAGGCCGACCAGTACGGCGTGACCGGCGCCGGCGCGGCCCAACCCGACCTGGCCGCGATGGTGGCGCGCTCGCGCAAGGTCGCCGGCCGCCTGGGCCAGGGCGTCACGCACCTGATGAACAAGAACGGCGTGACGGTGTTCGCCGCCAGCGCCCGGCTGGCCGGCGGCGGCCGCGTCGCGCTCGACAACGGCGCCACGCTGTCGGCGCGCCACATCATCCTGGCCACCGGCGCGCGGGCGCGCGAGCTGCCGGCGCTGCCGGTGGGCGAACGCGTCTGGACCTATCGCCAGGCGCTGACGCCGCCGGCGCTGCCCAAGTCGCTGCTGGTGGTGGGCGCGGGCGCGATCGGCGTCGAGTTCGCCAGCTTCTACCG
>QGHH01000341.1 GCA_003640645.1 Fredinandcohnia aciditolerans
ATCGCGAAGGAAAAAGTGAACGAGGCCTGCACCGCGATGATGGAGCGCATGTTGGGCAGCACCTCGTGCCAGATGATCCAGCCGGTGCCCGCGCCCAGCGAACTGGCCGCCAGCACGTGCTCGCGCGCCCGGATGCCGCGCGCCACGCCCCACGCGACCCGGGCGAACTGCGGCGCGTACAGCACGCCGATGGTGGCGACCAGCGTCGGCAGGTTGCCGCCGATGAAGGCCAGCACCACCAGCGCCACGAAAATCTCCGGCAGCGACACGAACACGTCCACCACCCGGATGGCGGCAGCCTCGGCGCGCCGGCCCAGGAAGGCCACGCCCACGCCGACGGCCACGCCCAGCACGCCGGCCAGGATCACGGCGGCCGCGGCCACCGACAGCGACACGCGGGCGCCGTACACCGCGCGGGCCAGCAGGTCGCGCCCCAGCTCGTCGGTGCCCAGCCAGTGCTGCCAGGATGGCGACGACAGCAGATTGGCGGCGTCGATGAGATAGGGATCGGCCAGCCCCAGCGCCGGCCCGAAGACGGCGGCCAGCACCACCACCGTCAGGAAGCCCAGCGCCAGGTGCACCGGCACGCCGGCCTTGGAAGCTCGAAGGAATGCGATCATGCGGAGGGCCTGCGGATGCGGGGGTC
>QGHH01000342.1 GCA_003640645.1 Fredinandcohnia aciditolerans
GCGTGCTGCTGTCCGACGCCAAGGCCGACTTCATCCTGGATTCGGTGCTGGCGCTGGCCGCCGACGCGACCGAGTTCGAAGACCGCTACGACTTCGATCCCGCTCGCGCCATCTTCTTCCCGCGGCCCGCCTCGGCGGTGGCCTGACGCGGCTGGCGGCCACGCATCGCGGGGGCCTGGCCCCGCTACGCGGCCGTCCCTTCATTCCTTCATGTAGGGGCCGCAGGTATTGATCCACGCGGTCTTGAGCGCGGCCAGGTTGTCGGGCCGGTCCTTCATTGCGCGCACGGTCTTGTCGGGAAATTCCCCGCCGTCGCGCACGCATCGCTCGTAGTCATCGACCAGCTCGAACTCCATGTCCAGCAGGTCCAGCCGACCCTGGCACAGCGGTGCGTTCAGCTCCTGCCAGTTGGCGGTCTCGCGTCCCTTCTGCACGTTCACCGCTTCCTGGTAGCGGGCGGCGCTGGCGTCGAACCGCGCCACGCATTCCTTGGCCGCGTGGGCGGCGCCCGGCGGCAGGACACAGGCGAGCAGGAGCAGGATGGGCAGGGGGCGGATCGGGATCATGGACGGGGGCTTCCGGCGCGGCGGGGCCGCGAAATGCAATGGGCGGATCATAACTGCCGGACGAGTCGTCACTCGCGCC
>QGHH01000343.1 GCA_003640645.1 Fredinandcohnia aciditolerans
GAACCGCACCACCGTGGCCACGGAACTGATGCGGGAAGATGTCCGGGAACAGCGTTGCGACGACGCTGTAGATATAGGCTGCACCAACGCCGAGCGAGATCAGCGTCCACATGTTCGGGCTACGGTTGACGATCGAGGCCCAGCCACGCTCGAAGAAGGGCAGTGCCGCCCACAGCACCACCGGCGTCGCCAGGACAAGCTCCACCCAGACCGCAGCCTGTTCGCCCAGCCAGTCGCGCAGGAACGGCAGGCCGACCATCGGCCCCATGGTGATGACCAGCAACGGAATGGAGAGTACCGCGCTCACCCAGAAGCGACGGGTAAAGTCGACCAGCTCCGGATTGGGACCTTCCTCGCCCGTCGGCATCATCGGTTCCAGCGCCATGCCGCAGATCGGGCAGGAGCCAGGCTTGTCACGGATGATCTCGGGATGCATCGGACAGGTGTATTGGGTACCCGTGGGCAGCGGCGCGGGCGCCGGCCGGTCGCCGAGATAGGCCTTGGGATCGGTCTCGAATTTCTTCTGGCAGTTTTCCGAGCAGAAATAGAACTTCTCGCCTTCATGGCGCAGGAAATGCCTGGCACTGGCCCGGTCCACATCCATGCCGCAGACCGGGTCCTTGGCGGTGATGAACTCCTCGGGAT
>QGHH01000036.1 GCA_003640645.1 Fredinandcohnia aciditolerans
AAATTTTCGACTTTTACCGCTACTAAAAGCTCCTTATCTGTATTTACTGCCTTTACATCCGAAATTTCTTCCTTGGTCATAATCTTTTCTTTAGCATGATTAGAAACAGATTGTTCAATTGGTTTACTTGTATGTATTTGTGAAATCCTCGAATCATTATTATCACCTAACTGATTTTCGATTCCGTTACACCCCGAACCCAGTCCGATAACAATTAAAATGGAAAAAAATATTTTTACTTTCATAAAATCACCCCCATATTTACCAGTATTGGAATGCTAAAAAAGGTTGGACACTTAAACCAACCTTTTAGCCATACTCATTATTGTTGTTTGTATTGAGGTTCTTCTTGTTCAATTTGTTGAATTCTAGGTTCAAAAGTATCAATAACAGATTGGGTTTGTTTAGCAGCATCTTGGTAGAGTTGCTTGGCTTGCTGATTATCTGTACTAAGAGCAAAAGTTTCAAAGCTAGCCTGTGCACTTTTTAATCCTGCTAAAGTTTTCTTAACGTCATTTATGACTGTCATGAATTACACCTCCTATTATTTTGACTATAATATTATGCTAAATAAAATTAATATTGATTCATTTAATTTTATATATAAATGTATATTTGAAAATTCAAATATAGAATAATTTAATGTTTTTGGTAATAATACATTTTGTAAGTAAAAATCTACGAGAGGAAGGGTAATGAAAATGATAATCCAGCTTTTTATAAAAGTGATTAAAGTTCAGTTGAATGGGTTAGTGTAGGTTTTAGACCTATAACAATATGCTTTTTATTTTGGAAATAGAGTAAAAGTTGCAAGTGGAAAATTATCAAAGGAGAATATGAATTATGAGTAAAGATTATAATGAAATGGTTTTAGGACCAAAACCTCGTGCTAGACAGAAGAATTTTTTTGGAAGTTTAGAGGAGAGTTTTAAAAATCCTATTATACATAAGGAAATTCATGGTGAAAAGGTTTACGTTCCATTAAATCTAAGTAGAATTTGGGATAGGATGTAAGCAGCATCTTTCGTTTATATAAAAAATTTATCTAAATGAGAGGCAAGTTGAAAGGACACCGTTTGTTTAAGGGTAATAGTATTGATAAATTGATAAAATACAACTAGCGACAAATGCCTCTCTGCTCATCAATTTAACGAAAAATATATCCTAAGTAGAGTTGCTAAGCCGAGAAATGCACCAAAGATAGAGTTGATAACAAAATAATAAATCATCGGAATAGTCCTGATGTTCATTTATCCGAACGCGCTATACCAACGCCATCCCCAACGCAAAAATAATCAACAGTTTCGCAAAACAATAAGCTTATAGCCCCAGATATCTAAAAACGGATCCGCTAAAACCGGACGAGAATTCGAAAGCGTTCCAACACTCTCAAATAAAAGTAGAGAAATATTCTTCTTTAATAAGAACTTTTTGTATTTATGTTGTCATGCAAAGCCAATTGAATATTATAAAACCTTCTATATGAATCGGAAGGTTATTTGTTAATGCATTTTAGTAGCTGAGTCCTTGTAGTCTAAACGTATACTTACTACATAGTTTGTACATGTTAAGGGAAAAACTAAGGAGGAATTTTTGTTGGAGTGGATTTTTTTTACATACCTATTAAATACGTTATTTATCTTATTCATAGCAATTTGGGAAGTTAGACGGCCAGCTAAAGCTTTGAATTGGATAGTAATCGTCCTTGTTTTGCCTGTCATTGGTTTCATATTATACCTTGGCGCATCAAATCCCAAGCTTATTCATCGTAAAAGATTAATCTCTACTCAAAGTGAGTCTGATAAATTACCTGATACATATACTGATACAGCATCGATAATCGCCGATGCTTTACGACCTTTCACTGTGCATGGGCTTCGAGTCGGTAAAGTGCGAGTACTAAACAATGGAATAGCAAAATATGAACAACTTATCGAATCCCTACAAAAAGCTCAAAAAACCATTGACCTGGAATATTTCATTTATCGGAACGACCAAATTGGTAATCGCATCACAGAATTGCTGATTGAAAAAGCAGTAAATGGAGTGCGGGTTCGTTTTATTAGAGATGGTTGGGGGAGTAAAAAATTTCCGCATCAAAAAATTCTTCAGATGGTGGAAGCAGGGATAGAATGTCGGACAATATTTCCTTTAAGCTATCCCTGGATTTTATCCAATTGGAATTATCGGGATCATTGTAAGATTGTCACGATTGACAGAAAAGAATCCTTTACTGGCGGTATGAACGTTGGGTATGAATATACAGGATTAAAACCAGACGTAGGATTTTGGAGGGACACTCATTTGCAAATCATTGGGGAAACAACAAGTGATTTGCAGACTATCTTCGACGTTCATTGGAATATCGCTGTACCAGAACGGATAAAGTCAATAACAAAATCTGGTGGTACGAAAAAAGTCACTAATATCCTAAAATATAAATCAAAGGAAACCAATCCAACCGGTAGGATAGATCTTTCAAGATGGTCTGCCGAAATAGGATCTGAGTTATGGCCAATAGAGGGTAAAACAGACAATACCCACAAAAAGACAGGAGAATTGCAAAAAGCTTACATCCATACGTTGGAAGGAAACCCTGGAATTCCTACACCAGTTATTCGTCAAGCTTACTTTATTTTTATTACACAAGCGACAAAAACCATTGATATTACAACGCCCTACTTTATACCAGAAACAGATATTATTATGGCATTAAAGACAGCTGTGGCGCGTGGTGTACTCGTAAGATTACTTGTTCCTCGCCATATTGATAAAAAAATCGTGGGCTTTGCAAGTCATACCTATTACGGGGAACTTCTAGAAGCTGGGGTCCAAATCTACCAGTACGATAAAGGAATGTTACATGCGAAACTGATAGTCATTGATGAGGAAATTGCAGAAGTAGGTGCAGCAAACTATGATATGAGAAGTTTTCGCCTAAATTATGAGGTATGTCAAGTCGTGTACAGTGCTGATGTGGCAAGGGAACTCACAGTGCAGTTCGAGAGGGATCTTACTGATTCTGTACCGTTAAGAATTCAAGATTTATTGCAACGATCCCTGACCGAGCGCATTGTTGAACAGGGTTCTCGCCTGCTTTCTCCATTATTATAAGTTGATTTATCCTGTTTTTATTTTTCAATCTTGAACTAGATTTAAAAAGTGTCATTGTATTTAAGATATTCATGATTCATTTGAAAAAAGTTAAAAACCCGTGTTAGAAGAACTTCAACATGGGTTTTTTCTTATTCACGTTGGAAATCCATTACTAAAAAACGGTTATACTAAAAATGGACCAAAGTGTTTGAATCCAAAATTATCTTGAATCATTTATTTTAAATATAGAGGTGAATCCAATAGATCATATATTTGGTGGAAATCTTAAGGAAATACGCTTATTAGAAGATAAGCTTTATCATTTAGAATTCAATGGTTGGCTAAAGAATGAGTTTTTAACTTGGGAATGGTGGATACTAGTCATTTTTTTAGTTGTGCCTTGGGTTATATGGGCTAAACTTGTTAAACGAGACATTATTTTAGAAATTCTGTTATTTGGTACCATAATTATCTTGACAACAACCTTATTAGATGTAGTTGGTGCACAATATAGTTTTTGGGATTACCCCATCGCATTCCTACCTATTATTCCTCGCGCCTTTCCTTTTGATTTTTCAATGGTACCTGTAGCTTACATGTTGTTATATCAATATTTTAGAACTTGGAAATCTTTTATTTTAGCCCAGATTATTATGGCTCTATCATATGCCTATCTATGTGAACCTTTTTGCGAGTGGATCAATCTTGTTAATTATTTAGAGTGGAGATACTTATATTCGTTTATATATTACATCATTGTTGGTATACTAACTCGAGCTTTAATAATAAAGCTAGCATCTTTATCTATACCTCAAGATCTTATAACGAAGTAAAATTTAAACTGGAGGAAAAAATTTTGGAGGAAGTTAGTATTGGTTTACTCACGCTCAAAACCATTGTTGGTTTTGTCACCTTATTTTTTATCATTATCATAACAGGTAGAACATCCATCTCTCAGTTAACTCCGTTTCACTTAGTTTTTGTATTAGTGCTTGGAGATTTTTTAGGAAATACCATTTATCAAAATAAAGTAGGGATTTTTCACTTTTTATATGCCATCGGATTGTGGACGCTTCTCATGTTAGGGATAGAGTTCTTGACTCTAAAAAATAAATCGATACGTTCTCTCTTAGTTGGAGATCATAACATCATTATTCGGGATGGTGTAATGGATAGAAAATTACTTAAAAAGAACAAATTGGATGTAAATCAAGTATTAAGTATACTTCGACAAAATCAGGTTTTTTCTGTTCGCGAAGTCAAATACGGTATATTAGAAGCTAATGGGCAAATAAGTATCTTATTACAATCAAAGTATCAAAGACCCGAAAAGAAAGATCTCAATCTTCCTGAAAGTTCAGTAGACCTCCCAACATCGTTAATTATAGATGGGGAAATCTTATGGGAAAATTTACATGAACTCGGATTTGATCAACAGTGGTTAGATAGCCAATTAACTATTAACGGATATAATAATGTAAAGCGAATACTTTACGCTGATTGGCGAGAGAGTGAAGGCATACATGTAAGTCCTAAATAATATTTGTTAGGATAGGAGCACATCAATTTCCTTGGTGAATATAAATTGGATTTTATAAGAGATGAATCAGTAAGGAACATAGGAAAATAGAGATCTACCAGTTATGAATCTACCCTTGGACTTTTTGAAGTTCGTCAGTCAAGAGCCACTCGGAGTTCTGCTTAAAATTCATTGCGGAATTGTAGGTTCAGCATATCTCCTATCCTTAACTATAAGTTTAAGACTATTATACCTGATGGTAAAGATTCGCAAGGAGTTCAGTGGTAAAAGGAAGTAGTACATCAAAAGCTTGGGGTTAATATCCCCAAGCTTCTTTATTTTATGACAATTATTTCAATTATTAGCCTTTGATATCTACATTGTTTAAACTCTTTTAAATTATTCTCCAACAAGCAAGGAGATCCTTTAGTTGATTAATCTCTCATCTTTAGTCGATTCTTATGAAATCTAATAGATATTATGTAAACTAGTTACAAACTGAATTAGAACAATGGATATTGTTAAGTTGGCTCCCCCTCACTTGACGATAATATGTTGGAGCGTCCGGATAACGTCGGTACCGTTCCGATAACTCCAAGTGTCGGTCCAAATAATATCATTTTTTGGAGGTCGATCCCTATGGATTTGCAACATGCCGTCAATGATTTTCTGCTGTGTTTAAAAGTGGAAAAAAATTATTCGGAATTACCCTTTTTTTAAGATTAAATTGTTAAATCCAAGCTCGAAGGAATTTTATATTATTTCTTCGAGCTTGGATTTAAGTGTATTTTTATAATATTCTTTGCTTTGTCAATATAAAATATTTTTAAAGAATGACCGTACTACATAGGCACTTGATTATTATTATTTCCTGAAGATTCATTAGTAACAGCACGATCTCTTTCTAGAATCCTTATTGCTTCATCTTTCGAAATATTATTCTTAGGTGTTACTAAACTTACTGTTACTCCTAATATTAAAGCTCCGATCAATGAAGGTATTATTGGATTTCCCCAATATGCTTGAAGATTTTCATTGAGTAGAATGGTAAATGAAACCGCTGATCCTCCGACAATGCTTGCAATTCCACCTTGCCATGTAGCTCTTGGCCAAAATTTTCCAAGGATAGTTGCTACAAATAACCCAGACATTACTGTTGATACAAAGTTTGAAATATAGCTAATAATACCAGTCGAACCGAGTGTAAACAAAAATGCAATTATTAATGTTAGAACCAATGCTATTCGCGAAAATTTTACCAAATCTTCTTTTTTTGGACTTTTCCCAGTAAACACAGGGTAAACATCCTCTAATAATATAGCTACTCCTGCAATATAATCAGAACTCCCTGATGACATAGTTGCACTTAAACCTGCTGTTAAAATTATTGCTCCTATCCAAACGGGAAATACCTCGGTAGCTAAATATGGAAAAGCATAACCTGACTCTAACTCAGGGTTCATTATATGTGCAGACATTCCTATAATTGAAGGGAAAAATGAAAAAACTGCAAATAATATACCTGATATTAAAAAGCCCTTCTTAATGACTGATGTGTTAGAACTTGAATAAATTCGATGACGATACGAAGGTGTTGCTAAAACCCCGACGGCGATAACTATTGCTAAAGATAGAGCAGGGATTATACCCATTTTTTCAACACCTAGAAATGATACCATTTCACTTGGTAGTTGGTTACTCATTTCAGAGTAGCCCCCTATTTTTACAATTGAAAGGATAGTAAGCATTATGAAACCAATAAATAGAATAATCCCCTGAATTGTATCAGTATATACAACAGCTAGATATCCCCCAATAATTGTAAAAATTGCGAATCCACAAGCCGTTAAGATTTTAGATATTGTGGGATCTAAGCCAGTTATCCATGTTAAATATAAACTACCTCCTAAAATATGAGCTCCAAGCCATCCTATTGAGGCGACATATAATAATATGGCTGTTATCCCTTTAACAAACTTATTTGCTCCGTAATAAAAACTCATTTCCTCTGAATAAGTTACGAAATTATATTTACGTACATCTGCAAAAAGGTAAAGCAATAAAAACATACCAATAGACCCGCCTATTCCATATAAAGCACCTGCCCATCCATTTGAATAAGCGAAACCTACTGCTCCCATACTGGAACCTGTTCCTACTAAAGTTGCAACAGTAGTTCCAACTAATAGTGGTAAGGATAGCCCTCTTCCACCCATCAAGAAATCTTCACCATTTTTTACTTTTCGTGAAACACCAATTCCAATTAGAATTAAAAATACAATAAAGGCTATAAATACCCCCAAATATATTGCCTGATTCTCAACCAAATAAATCAACCCCTTTGTTTAAATTAGTTTTTTGATTTATCTGTGATGTACAATGATGTTTTCTATTACCTCTAGCTTAGGAAGTGTCTCCCAGTCCCCTTTTTCTTGTATTACTATTGCACCTAATTTATTTCCCCTTTTAAGCGCTTCCAATACTGAAAAATTAGTAGGGTCATCAGCAACAATTGAGAGAAAACCTGTTGCAAATGCATCTCCAGCACCAACTGTATCTACTACATAATTTACTTTTTCACTCGGTATAATGTAAGAATTCTCACCTTTTCTCATACCAAATGCCCCTTTTTCTCCTAGTTTAATCGCAACTGTTCTGGGTCCTAAACTAATAAACTCCTCTGCTAACTGCCCAATAGGCTTATCTCCGAGTAAAGCTTTAGCTTCCTCAATACCTGGCAAGAAAATATCGCACAATGGAATTAGACTCAATATTGCCTCTCTTGCGTTTTCTTCTGTCCACAATTTATAACGAATGTTTGGGTCAAAAGAAATAGTTAAACCAAGTGATTTTGCAACTTCCATACACTTTCTCGTAAATTCCAATGTATTAATTCCTAATGCAGGTGTTATCCCAGTCATATGAAGGATACGAGAACCTTCAAACCAACCCTTTTGCACATGTTTTGGTTCCCACATACTAGACGCAGATCCCTTTCTGTAATAAAAGATTTCGGGATCACCTAGACTATTATTATCTTTAAAAAATACAGAGGTAAAATGAGATTCATCACGTATTACTTTAGTTAGATCAATCCCTTCACCCATTAGTGTTGAGGAAACTATGTCACCAAAAGGGTCCTTACCGAGCCTGCCTATCCACCTAGTATTTTTCCCTAAGCGACTTAACCCAATCGCTACATTTGATTCAGCCCCAGCAATTGTTCTTGACAGCAACGGAGAATACTTTAATGGTCTGTTTTCAAAAGGATAAAACAAAACCATAGTTTCACCAATTGTTACAACATCAATCATAATGGACTCCTTCCATAAGCAGCAATTTCCACAAATTTTTCTGCTAACTTCTTTAAGTCCTCAAACCTATTATTTTCAATCATCCCCTGTTGAACTAATTGACCACCTACACCAACGGCATCAGTTCCAGCTTTAAAATACATCTCTAGATTCTCAATATTTATTCCCCCTGTAGCAATAATGGGTATATTATCTAATGGAGCCTTTATATCTTTAATATATTGAGAACCTAATTTATCTGCTGGATAGAGTTTAACTGCATTTACTCCTGCATTCCAAGCGTTAACAATTTCTGTTGGTGTCATAACCCCTGGCCAAATTTCAATATTTCGTTCTATTGCATAACTTATTACAGATAAATCAAGATTAGGTGAAATCAGAAATTGTGCTCCAGCTTCGATTGCATCTCTAGCCATTTTGAGATTCAGTACTGTTCCTGCCCCTATAAATATTTCATTTTGATCGTAAATTTGTCTAGTTTCATATATAGATTCTAGGGCTTTTTCGCTATTCATTGTTATTTCTAGTAATTTAATACCACCATCTGATAATGCCTGAACGGTAGGTATAATTTTATTCGATGGTACCTTCCTTAATATAGCGACGATTCTTTCCTCTAATAAACTATCAAGTAAACTCAAAATATCACCCCCTTTAAATGATTACTAGTTTTCTATTTCTACAATCATTTCTATTTCAACTGGAGTGTCAAAAGGTAACTCATTTGATGAAATTGCTGATCTAGCATGTCTTCCTTTTTCTCCAAATACTTTTACAAGCAGTTCAGATGCGCCATTAATAACGTATGGTTGCTCAACAAATCCATCAGCTGAATTTACAAATCCAAGTAATTTTACTACTTGTTTGACTCTATCAAGATCACCTAACTCGGCTTTCAACACGCTTAACAAATTAACCATTACTTGTTGGGCAGCTTCATATCCTTCTTCTAAAGTTAAATCGCTTCCAACTTTCCCTTTATAAATCAATTCGCCGTTTTTTCTACAATCATTGCCTGAAGTGAAGACTAAATTATTCACAATCTTTGCTGGTACATACTCTGCAGCAGGTTTTGGTGGATTATCTAAAGTTATACCAAGTTCTTCTAACCTTTTTTCAATTTGACTCATTTTTTATTCCTCCTAATATGAATTATGTAATTAATGTTTTCCGCAGGTACACATAAGTCTACTTGCTTGAATCATTTCTCCTTTTGAAATCTTTAAATTCTTTTTATTATCAATTACATTTACTCCATTTACTAAAACATTTGATATTCCTTCGGGATATTGTATAGGATTCTGATATGTTGCTCTGTCATTAATAGTTTCATGATTAAAAACCGTGATATCTGCCTTATAACCAGGAATAAGAAGTCCTCTTCTCCCTAATTTAAATCGTTGAACTGGAAATGATGTTACTTTCCTTACTGCCTGTTCTAAAGTTAAAGTATTTGTTTCTCTTACGTACTTAGAGAATAGTCTAGGAAATGAACCATAGGTTCGTGGATGTGGATTTCCTACCTCACAACCTAAACTATCTGAAATGATAAGTGAATAATCCCATTTAATAACTTCTTGTACATCTTTGTTTGACATATGATAATAAACAATTGAAACATTTCCATCCTCATCAATTAGTAAATCTAATGCTGTATCTATTGGGTCATTTCCTGTCACTTTACTAATATCTAAAATACTCATACCTTCAAATTGTGAATTTTTTGAAGCAGCAGATACCACAACATTATTCCAACCAGTAGAAACTACCAGGTTATCCCAATCCTTTTGTTCTTCACTAACCTCTTTTTTAATCCGAGCCCTTAACGACTTATCTCGGATACGATTAATACAAGTAGGAATCCCTCCTTCTAGCGACCAAGGTGGTAAAAGTGTAGTTAAAGAGGTTGATCCCGCGTCATACGGGTAAACATCACAAGTAATATCCATTCCTCTTGCCCTTGCATCTTCTATAATTGAAATTGCGTCGAATACACTACCCCAATTTCTTTTTCCTGCTGCTTTCAAGTGACTAACTTGTAGTGATACACCACTTTTTTCTGCAATCCAGATTACTTCTTTAATAGAAGGTATGAGGTTATTACCTTCTCCTCTAATGTGTGTTGCTAAAATACCATCATATTTCGGTAACACACTACAGAGTTCAGCGATCTCCTCTTTCGACGCATATCTTCCTGGTGAATAAAGTAAACCTATTGATAATCCTATTGCACCAGCTCGCATTCCTTCTTCTAAAATACTTTTCATTTTTTCCATTTCACTCTTTGTTGGTGGGCGATTCTCAAACCCCATAACAGCTATACGTAATGCACCATGAGCTACATAAGTTGATATATTTTCTGAAATACTTGATTTATTGATAGTTTCTATATATTCGTCAACGGTTGACCAAGGCCACTCCCAATCTGTATTTCCTATAATTGGCTCTACATATTCCTTTAACAGTGAACCATTTTCTTTAAAATAGGGTGCAGGTGCTAATCCGCAGTTTCCTACTACTTCGGTGGTTACGCCCTGTTGTAATTTAATATCAAAATGTGGATCTTTTAAAACCAATAAATCCGAATGAGAGTGACCATCGATGAATCCGGGAGATACGATTTGTCCTTTAGCATCAATATTTTCCCTAGATTCAATATCGAATGAGCCTACATGAGTGATTATTCCATCCTTAATACCTACACTCCCAAAAAACCATGGATTCCCAGTTCCATCAACTATACGGCCGTTTTTAATGACTGTATCAAGCATATTTATCCCCCAATCCTTTTTATTGTAATTTGCCGCGAGCCTTAACTTCATAACGCTCTATAGTTCTATTTTCTTCCCCAATAAAAACATAGTTATGGAGATTAATAGTAGTGCAAATATGGTTAGGAATTATTTCTAAGGTATCTCCAACTTTCATAGGAGAGTCTCCCTCAATATGCAACATTCCGTGTTCTTCAGTAACCCTTTCAAATGTAATATTAGGATGCCCCACAACTTTTCCAAAACCTTTTAAATAAATAGGTGGTTGATTTGGTTGAACATCGGTAGCAAAAGTTTTACTTCCTCCATCAATAATGGCCCTATTTTTTGTGGGCCTACTGATTACAGTTACTTTAACAATTGCTGCACATTCGTTTTCTGTACAACAACCATATTTTTCTTGCATTGCATCATAAAACACATAGGTCCCTGGTCGAATTTCAGTAACACCGGGAACTGTAGCAGCGGAAGCTGATGTTGAAGTGGATCCAACACTTACATCATGAATTGGTAATCCAATTTTTCTTAATTGAACTGCTAGTTCTACCATCTTTTGCCCTTCTTCTATTCCCGCTTCTACAAAATTAAGAGTTGGGTTACCATTAAGTATTGGACCTCTAAAAGTATAAATTCCAGATATTTTTATATTTTTTAAGCCTGAAATCTCTTTCGCGATATCCAATACGCTTTCATATGGGATTCCCGTTCTTTCTAAACCTAAATCAACCTCTAATCTCACTTCTATTGTCACATTGTTTTCCTCTAGCAATTTTGAGAGTATTTTTGCCCCTTCTAAGCTATCAATCCCTAAAATAAGTCTAACTTTTTTACTAAGTTCAATTGCCTTCTGAATTTTTTCCAATGTTACTAATGGGTAGGCTATAAAAATATCTCTAATTCCATAGTCCGCCATTACTTCAGCTTCAGTAATTTTTGCTGTTGTTATTCCAACTGCTCCTGCCTTTAATTGTTCTTTTGCAATAAAAGGTATTTTATGTGTTTTAATATGTGGTCGAAGATTTACATTGTTTTCTTTAGCAATATCGTTCATTTTATAAATGTTTTTTAGAAGTTTAGACTTATCAATAAAAATAGCTGGCGTATCCAATTTTTTAGTCCCCTTTCATCTTGTTCACATATGCGAACAACGTTCGCGATTTGTAGTAAAAAAATTATGTGAAAAGTTGTGAATCTTTATAACCAAATTTTCTTGATAATTCCATAGCAGCAGTTATTAAGTGAGTTGAGTATTCGGTGGCATGTTTTTCTTGCATACGTGTTGCTAAACCAGCTACACTTATTGCTGCAATAGGCTGATTAGAGTAATCGTATATTGGAGCAGCTATACAATAAACATCTTCTTCTCTTTCTCGATTATCTACTGCATAGCCCCTTTTCCGGATCTGCTCAATATTTAGCATTAAACTGGTTAAATCCTTAATACTATTTTCATTTACGGGTTCAAAATCAATTTCCCCCATAATTTCAACAATTTTTTCATCAGGATATGCAGCCAAGATTGCTTTGCCTAGGCCTGTTATATACATGGGAAGCCTCATTCCAAGAGATGCCGTTGTTCGAATAGATGATAATCCTTCTACCTTATCCAAATATACTATTTCCCCTTTCGCTGGAACAGCTAAAAACGCAGTTTCACCTGTGATATTAACAAGTTTTTCTAAATACGGCCTAGTATCCTTTGTTAGATCGGTATTATTTAAATAAGAAGTACCCACCTCAAATAGTTTTATTCCAGGTTTGTATTTTTTTATATTGTCGTCAAATTCTAGGAACCCTTTATTAACCATGGTCTCCAAAATTTCATATGTACTACTTTTGGGAGCATTTAATTCCTGGCTGATCCTGGAAACAGATACAGGTTCATTAATTGATGCAAAAAGTCCTAATATATCCATTACACGCGATGCGGTCTTATTCATTTTCAAGTCATTCACCCCAAAGTTGTTCGCATATGCGAACTATGTTCGCTTATTAATTCACTTTTATTTTATACACCTTTTTATTATTTGTCAATATTATCAGAAAATTATATCAATATAATCATTTTGGATAATGATTAGGTAACAACTTAAATATGGTATATCATATCTATTGCAATTGCAGAGAAACTATAACTTTTTAATAACCCCTGGAGTATCATATCTCATATTACTAAATGGTTCGTCTAAATAGTAATTTTCACATTTCCGGCCCTTCAACGAAAAAATATTGTTCCTACTAATCAAAAAGCATGAAAACTTAAATTGAGTAAATGCTTTTTGATTAGGATTTAGAAAATTTAGGGTCATTTAAAATATCAATAATAATATTTCTTTGTAAAGCAACAATATTAACCGATTTTTTGTTTAATGCTAGTGCTTTATTTTTCAATCTTGTGGTTAAATTCAAATCTTCCATTACCTCTTTTATATATATTGATTTTTGTTCAATAATTTCAGCGTATTCCCTAATTTCCCCTAAAGAGAAGTCATATTTTTAATCTTTTATTAACTCAGCAAAACCTTGTATAGAGGCAAGTGGCGTTTTTATATCATGCGAAATATTTGCTAGCCACTCTTCCCTCATTAGTTCCAATTTCTTTCTTTCCTTTTTGTTGGCTGTTAGTTGTTCGGATAAAAAATTTACATTATCAAAGACCTCTTTAAAATACGATACAGTTTCTATTGCTTCGGGGTGAACACGGAAACGATTAATGGTGCGATAACTCGGTTCATAACCTTGGGAAAGCCACATCATACGGATACTATCTTTTAAAAGCGCCTCGATTTTACGACCAGAAAAGACAGACTGCGAATACGCACATAAGATAATTTTTAACATCATGCGTGGATGATAAGCAGGGCAACCTTCATTTCGAAGAAATGGTTCAAGTGCTTCAGGTGGAATACATTCAACTAAGTTATGTACATGGAAGGCAATATCATTCTCTTGTAATTTTACTTCTAAATTTAAAGGCAAAATTAATTGATTCATGTTATAATCTTTAAACATAAGGACACTTCTTTCTGTTTGGATTTGGTGTGGTAACTTAATTTTAACAAAGAATGTCCTTATTTTTTATTTAAAAATAATCAAAGCCTGTGAAATTTTACTCATGGTAAAATTCCACAGGCTTTTTCATTTCAGAGGAGGGTTTTGTCCCAGCCTCATTGGACAATCTTTTTGGAACAATCATTCCGACCATGATGAATGTAAAATACAGTGACAGAAATTCTTATTTTTATATTCAGGTCTAAAATGTTGGACAATATCTTCTTTCATATTGCCAAATGTTGTTTCCGGTTTGTGCTTGAAACCTTCATAGAACGCTGGAATAATTTTCTTTTTAAAATTATTACGTGGGAACATTTTTATTATTTCTTCACGCAGGTCTTCAGGGAATTGATCAAATCCATCTCCCATTACATCTAAACCTACACCATGAAAAAGTAATGCTACTTCAGACTCTTTATGCTCTGCAACTCCAGGGGTCGTATGCAGTGCAATCGCATCCCATACGAGCTGGATGCTGGCATCCGGAATTTCATAATGCTGTAAAAACTGTCTTGCAGCATTGGCACCATCTACTTCAAACCGTAAATCTGGGCTACTATATTTTTTTGTTAGGCCAAGATCATGAAATAAAGCACTGACATATAATAACTCCAATTCATACTCTTGTTTCGCTTTTTTTCCATTCACTGCCCCAAATAAAAAGACACGATTTGAATGATTCCACAATAAATCATTCCCATGCTCACGTAAAATTTCAGCTGCATCTTTCGCCAATCTTGAATCAGGAATTTGAATACCTGCTATTGTTTGTTGCATAATTAAAAACCCCTTTTCAATGTATTACTCACCTAATGAGTTGTCTTCATTGTAAAAAGGTTCCTATCATTTTACTATCCAATCATTTCTATGATTATGATAGAAAAAAACTATAATATAGAGTCATGTAAGAAATCGATTACGTCCTTATCTGTTTTAAAATACAGCTTTTCAATTTCACGTACCAATAACATAATATATTGACGTGCTGCAAAATTTATAAAACCATTTTTTTTTCTTATGAGTGTAACCTTTTTTGTCAACGACGGTTTTTCAATATGTTGGTAAAATAAATCCTTTGTATCATAAAACTCATACAATGTACGTGAAACAATACTACGACCAACACCACTTCTTACTAGATTTAAAATGGATTGGATACTAGATGTTTCTACAATAGGCTCTAGTTGCTTTCCAATTTCATTGCTAGTTAGTTCAAGTATTTTTCTACATTGGTGCATATTTGGGAATAAAATTAGCGGATCATCTAACGCAGAAGAAAATGGAATCCTCTTTTCCTCACTGTGTTGATTACTAATCAGATAAAATTCTTCTTCGTACAACTTGATCACTTGCAATAAATCATTTGGGTTAAGATGAAAACCAATTCCAAAATCAGCTTGATTCTCTAAGACAGCCACCTCTATTTGATCAGTAGTCTCAATGAACACTTTAACGTTCGGATATAATTGATTAAATCGAATACACAAAGTAGATGTCAAATCCGTTATTTCTCCGGGTAACACAGCAATCCTCAATTCTCCGATTTCTACTTTAGTCAATGCATCAATTTGAGATGACATACTTTGTAGAGAACTTCGAATATTTAAGGCTTCTTGCCTTACAATTTCCCCTACCTTAGTTAGCTCAATTTTCTTTCCGATACGGTTAAAAAGTGGATATCCAATTTCTCTTTCTAGAATTTTTATTTGATGACTTAAAGTCGGCTGTGATATTCTTAATTTTTCAGCGGCATTTGTAAAATGCAATTCATTACTAACCATTAAAAAATACTCTAAATGTCGTAATTCGATACATATCATTCCCCTCTTAGGTCAATTTCTCTGTGTATATTGAAATCACTTTATGAGATGCATGGTGGGACAATAAAATTATTGCTTCAACTGTTTTAATAGGTCAATATACCAAAAATTCATAGTAGCGTTCATCAATAATACTTTTTAGAATTCACCTACAAAAGGACCTATTCTTGCCCCTCAAGATTACCATATCTTCTTTGGGCTAACTCTGGATCATCGTAAACTGAAATTTTTGAATCGATAAGTTCAAGATTTTTCTTCAACTCCTCGATCTGTTTTAAAACGTGATTGCGATGATCTATAAGCATCGTTTTTCTGTCTTCTATCGTTTTCATGCCTTCTACACACCAATCTGCATATTGCTTAATTTCTTTAATAGGCATCCCTGTATCCTTCAAGCAACGAACCATCGCCATCCAGTTAAGGTCGGTTTCCGAAAACACTCTGTTACCAGAATTATCTCTGCCAATAAAAGGCATTAAACCCGCTTTATCATAATAACGTATCGTGTGAGCAGACATTCCAAATTTTTTTGCAACTTCTTTAATAGAATAATTCATTCTATATCATCCCTTAACCTAGATTTATCTTGAAAACATCTAACTTATTATAGTGTATGATTAATTAATTTTTCAATTTTTTGACTGATATTAATGGGAAGAAAACAAAAAAATAAAGATAAGCTATATTTTATTATTTTATCTCTTGCCTTAGAGTTAACTCGAAGATTTATACTTTTCGTAGACCACAGAAAATAACTAAGTGGTTAATAGAATTAATATACAAAGGAGATATGACTTATGGGTAACTCAACTCAAAAAATTGCACTTGTAACGGGGGGAAGTCGTGGGCTTGGAAGAAATACCGCTATTGCATTATCTAGAAAGGGAGTAGACGTTATAATCACGTACCATAGTCAGAAAGCAACCGCTGAAGAAGTTGTAAAGGAAATTGAAGCCAACGGTCAGAATGCAGCAGCATTGCAGTTAGATACGGGGGTAGTATCCTCCTTTGAAGATTTTGTAACCCGACTATCCCATGTACTAAAAGAAAGATGGGATCGGGATCGATTCGACTTTTTAATCAATAATGCAGGATTTGGGATACACGTTCCTATTATGGAAACAACAGAAGAACAATTTGATAGATTGATGAATGTACAGTTTAAAGGTGTATTTTTCCTTACACAAAAGTTGTTCTCCCGTATTGCAGATAACGGAAGGATTATTAATATATCAACAGGATTGACGCGTTTTGTGCTTGAAGGCTTGGGTGCTTATTCTGCAATGAAAGGCGCAATCGAAATATTAACGAAATACATGGCCAAAGAATGGGGAACACGAGGTATTCGTGTAAACGCAGTCGCCCCAGGAGCGATTGCTACTGATTTTGGTGGTGGTACAGTAAGAGACAATCCTCAAATGAATAAATTTATCGCGTCAAATACAGCGTTGGGTAGGGTCGGTGAAGCAGACGATATTGGCGGAGTTATAGCATCCCTATGCTCAGATGAAATGGGTTGGGTGAATGCGATTCGTCTCGAAGCATCTGGCGGCCAGCTTCTTTAATAAGACTCTAATGGTTAATTAAATTAAAGAAAAGTGTCATAGGTTATTTGAAATAACCATTAAATCCTTGTATAAAAAACAGCTCTCTGGACTTTAAGTTCAAAGAGCTGTTTCTTTTACTGTACTAATCTCAGTTAGCAATAAAGTACTAATCTATGATTAACCTTATTTATTTGCAGGTGCAAATACTTCGACCACTTCATACAAACTTGGGTCAATTCGAATATCTGGAATTACAGCAACCAAAAAACCCATAAATGTTAGATGATTGTTTAACATTTATGGGGATGTTCAAGAGATTAATATATTTTATGGGTGTTTATTAATTGTGGAAGTTCCTAGATGTGGCTTATGTTCAAGTGTATTTAAATCTTTAACTAAAGCTATAGCAAATGCCGCGATTATTCCTGGAATGGCAAATGCTAAGAAATTTTGCTGAACTGTCAAATTAATCGTAAGGAGGAACCCCCCCAATAATGGACCTAGGACTGCTCCTAATCGTCCAACTCCCGAGATCCAACCTAGCCCAGTAGAGCGCATATGAATTGGATAAATCTGTGACGCATATGCGTACACAATAATTTGGGTCCCTATCGTAGTAGCTCCTGCAACTGCAATAAGAAGATACAAAACAATTGTGTTAGTTCTAAATCCTAATAGGATTAAAGATACTGCGGCTAACACAAAAAAAAGTATTAAAACTTTTTTTCCATTCCAACGGTCCGCAGCTACCCCCCCTAAAATTGCACCAAAAACTGAACCCAGATTTAAAATCAAAAGAAACATAATACTTGAACCTAATTCATATCCTGCATCTGCCATTAATTTTGGCAACCAGGTATTTAACCCGTAGATCATTAACAAGACCATGAAAAATGTGATAAAAAACATAACTGTAGTTAAAGCACGACCATTTCTGAATAGCCCCATAACAGGGGAACCTGTCTTTTCAGGAAGTGTCATTTCATAATAGTCGTTTTCAATAGGTGTAAAGGAAGGATTAATTTTGGATAATACCTCACTAACCTTTCCATCTTGATTTTTAGCCAATATAAACTCTATAGAATCAGGTAGGTACTTGTATAACAGTGGTATGCTAAGTAAAGGTATGGCCCCTACAAAGAAAACTGATTGCCAACCAAATTTTGAAATCAATACGATTGCCAATCCAGCTGAAGCAACTCCTCCCACAGAGAAGCCGCTGAACATAACAGAAACCAATGTGCTTTTGAGTGACTTCGGAGAATATTCAGTAACTAACGCAACAACGTTAGGCATTACACCACCTAATCCAAGACCAGCCAAAAACCTATAGATTCCGAATTCAACAGGTCCACTGGCCAAACCTATTAATCCCGTGAATAGACTGAAAAGCGCCAAACAGAATAAAATGATATTTTTACGCCCCATTTTATCAGCAAATGAACCAAAAATTACACCACCTAACATTGTCCCAAAAAAAACATAGCTTCCTAAAGCTCCAGCCTGCGCAGGTGTTAAAGACCATTCTTCCATAAGGATAGGTAATACGGAGCCGAACATGACTAAATCATAACCATCAAAAAAGATGATATATGCACATAAAAATATAACCAGAGCATGAAAGCGATTGAATTTTGATTCGTCAATCATCTGATTAACATTGACCTTACGCATATTATCCCCCTATTGCTATTTACTTAGATTTAATGTATTGACACTTATTGGCTCGAAGTTAAATCTCAAGTTGACGATGTACTAAATTAGTTTTTTACAGTTTATACTTTGTCAGGAAGTTCAACATACTTTGATTAAATTCACTGGGATTCTCCAACATTGGGAAATGTGCTGAATTAGAAATTATGTTTAACTCAGAGTTTATTATTTTCTCATGCAATAGAAGAGACTCTTCAACTGGTGTTATCTTATCTTCTTCACCAACAATTATTAAAGTTGGGACATTAATTTGGGACAACTGATTTCGTGAATCAAAATCAACTAAAGATTGCATGGCCTTTTCGGCAGCAAACAATGGTGTTTTTACTACTTCTCTTTCAGCCCATTCAACTATATCTTTGGAAGTCTTATTAGAAAAGCTTTTCCTTATTAATTCTATACTAGATGCTTCAATTCCAAGATCCTTTAAAAGGGTAGTAGTATTCTTCGCTTCATTTCTCCCCCGCCCGTGTGCAGTTGTTCCAACTAGCACTAATGCTCGTACCAATTCAGGATAATCAAGTACGAATTTCTGTACAATAGCTCCACCCATTGATAGGCCAGCAACTATGGCAGAATTAATATCTAATGTATCGTATAAACTTCTTAAATCTTCAACGAAATTCTCAAATTTGTAAGAAACACTGCTAGGCTTATCAGAATCTCCATGACCTCGTAAATCAAAAGTAATAACTTTATAGTTTGAAGAAAGTGTTTCAAGTTGATTTTCCCAGAAGCCACTCGTGGTAGTATATCCATGAACAAAGATAATTGGAGTACCCTCTCCTTTAATATTTACATTTAAAGATAGTTCATTTACCTTAATCTCCATTGTCGTTCTCCTTTAAATTATTTATTGTACTGCTAAAAATCCATTGAAAACGCATTTAATAACGTCCCTTTCCTGAAACTGTTATTCAACCATTAGTTGGAATGAAAATTCTTTTTCTAATATGGGCTCATTGTAAAATTTTGATTTTTTTAATCATTCTAATCTCTCCCTTACAAAATTTAATTAAAGCTTAACAAGATTCTATCTATTTTAAAAATATATATCGAGTTACATATTTATATATAAATAGTATAAATGTTGAAAATTCAGTAAGTTTAGGAGATGATGTTTTTAGTAGATTAAGGAAAAAATATGAGATTTGATTTTTCTTAAATAAACTTGACAATGGATGGTGACATATGGATATTCGACATTTAAAGTACTTTACTACGATTGTAGAGGAAGGAACGATTTCTAGTGCGGCAAAAAGATTAAATATCGCTCAACCACCTTTAAGTATGCAGCTTAAACAATTAGAAAGTGAGTTAGGAATTACCCTATTTGAGAGACACACAAGAAAATTAATCTTAACTGAAGAAGGAAAAATTCTTTATAATCGGGCGAAAGAAATTATGGAGTTAATTTCCAGAACCTTTGAGGAAATGAAGGAACTTTCAGATGGGATGAAAGGTACGCTCGCAATCGGTACGATTACTTCGTTCGGGGCTAAAATATTGCCGGATAAAATCCGTGATTTCCAACAGAGTTATCCGAACATTCAGTTTCAGGTGTACGAAGGAGATCCTAATCGAATAATGGAGTTGTTAGAAAATCGAATTATCGAGTTAGGTATCGTTCGACTTCCAATCGATAACAAAATTTTTAATCATATTCAACTATCGGATGAACCGATAGTTGCTGCAATGAGTAGTAAATGGGACCTCGGAATCAATCATAGATATATTTCGTTAAAAGAATTAAAAGGTAAACCACTAATGTTCCTGCGAAGACAAAAAGGGACCTCGATATATTCCCAGGAGATATATACAATTGACTTGGTCCAAAATGCTTGCTTAAGTGCTGGATTTGAACCAAGAATTGTTTGTGAAAGCAGCGATATTATCACGATTTTAACTTGGGCCAATCATGAGATTGGTATTGCCATTGTTCCGAAAAACGCAAAATATCTCATCCCAAATTCAGGTCTAATCTTTAAAGAGATAATAAATCCAACGATTATGGCTAAACCTTCAGCCTTAATATGGCTAAAGGATCGTTATCTCTCCAATACCTCAAGAAAATTTATCGAGTATTTTTCAGTTGGTCATTCCAAAACTGAGTCAACAACTGAAAACTACCAAGATTAAACCTTGGTTGTGGGTACGATGGATATAAATTAACTTTTACGCTACTCATTTGTACCTTTCTCTTCAATCAAGACAACAGTTATTGATCTGCACTATTTTAACAAAAGTGACAGAAACCAGAGTTTCACATGCATTAAAAATTTTTTTCTTCCTTCTTCTCAAAAAAACAGGCAATACGAACTAGTAATTTAATTTCGTCTGCATTCATTTTATCTATGTTAATTTTGACCCATTTCCCAGAAAACCCATTTGCAAAATTTTGCACTTGTTGTATGCCCCATTTATATTCAGATAATGATTCATCACCAACATGAAGGTAGCCAAATATTTTTTCAAGTTGGTAATGTCCCATTTCATGTATGTTTTTAGGTCGGGCACGTAATACATCATCAAGTGCAATGGCCATCTTTTCGTAATCTAGCTCTTCAACTGCCTCTATTAAATCAGGAATTAGATCAGTTATGACTTTTCTATATGACCAAACAATATCTTTATTTTCAGTTAATGGGCATTCAAGGGATTTTATAGCAAGCTCTACGCGATAGGTACTTTGGTAACGCTTTTTAAGTATTTCTGATATCTTTGCTAGTGTAGCAATGGGTGGCAAGTCTCTAGGAACTTTTTCTTTTTTCCATAGTTGTTCTTTGTTAGCAATAATTTTATTTATTTTTTCGGTCGCTTTATTTATAAGGAGAAACCGGGAATTAATATATTCTTTTATAAGGTTAAAAGAAAAAACTAAATCTTGAATTTCTTCAAATTTATTGGAATATATCCGAATTCCTACTCCATCCTCTATACCTCTAACACTCATAAAATTACTGTTCGCGATTACCCAAGGAGAATATTGTATTTCACCCTTTTCAAAAAACTTTGGTCTATTTGTTTCGAATGGATGAGCCATCGAAAGTGAGCGTATATATTCAAAAAACTTGTCATCAGTTGGGCATTCTTCTTGTGGTATATTTAATGGGGGAGCAACGCAAATATCTTTGAAAAATTTATAGGAAACTGCATTGTCTTTATCTGAATAGACGTTCTCTATATCTAAGGATTTTAAAAGTTGCTTGACAGCATCTAGTACCATACTTGAATACATGATAAAAAATAGTAATGCTTCCTCCGACTTAGGTGGATTTGCATTACTATTGAGATATGAAATACTGCTATCCATTCTATCCATCACAGCACAAAAAAGATTGTAATGTTCTTTATATTCATTGTCGTAAATAAAAATATCTGTTTTATTTATGGATTCTCTAAAAGCTTCGCATTTTTTGACATCTAAAAATCTACTCATTTCATACCTCCCCAGTAATGTGTATTACAAAAAAATTATATCTCATTCAACAGGTTTTTGGAGTTAGATGAACTCGCCTTGACTATCCCCAATTAATTAATATCTTTAATAGTCTTTTTCATTTTTGTTGTTTCTGCAATTTTAATCACTCCTTTAAATTTACAATTTCTATATAGAATATTTACTTACTTTTTTTTTCATTAAACTGCCCCGTTTAGTTAAGTACCTTCAGCAAAAAGGTGCCTTAATCCTTCATAGAACAACGCACCCTTTAGTTTAAGTACATTATTATACAATCTCGTTTTGTAATCTAAAACATAGTGATGATTTAGATTAGACTTTTTGCAAATCCTATACTTTTTTCTACGTAACCCATATTTTTATAAAATCTATGTGCCTTTACTCTTTCTGGTCGGTTTCCGCTATTTATTCCGATTCCAGTAGCCCCAATTATTCATGCCCAACTTTCAGCTTCTTCTAAAAGTTTTTTCCCTATCCCTTTATTACGATAATTAGAATCTACAACAAGGGCTACAATACGAACATAGAATCCATCCAACTCATAATAAAATCCCTTAACCATTCCTATCAACCCAACTATTTTGCCAAACCTTCACAACCTTACAAGGCAACATGAAAATATAACTGGAGTGATGATTCTAACAAAGCTACAATTTCAAGCAGTGCTTGAACAAATGTTTCCTGAATATAAAGGGGTTTTTGGAGATTTATATTCGGTGGTGTCACTTTTAACTCTTTCAGAGTTCCCCTCTTCCGAGGATATTTTTAGTCAAGTGAAGAAGTAATTACAGACAAGATAAATGGTCTTTGTAAGAGTCGATCGAGCAGGTGGGCAAAGGAAAAAGCAATTCAACTTAAAGCTGCGGCTTCACGTAATCCTTTTGAAAAGACAGTTTATCAAAGTCATATACTAAGCCTAGGTATGTATATTAAAATGATTCTTCAGTATAAAGAGCACCTATCAAGGTTAGAGTCATAGATAGATGCACTCGCTAAAGAAATTGAAGAATATAATATTATCAAATCTATCCATGGTATTGGAGAAAAAATCGCGGCAACGATTATTTCTGAAATTGGTGAGATAGATAGATTTAACAACCCTAAAAAGCTTGTAGCATTCGCTGGAGTCGATCCTAGTGTATTTGAGTCAGGGAAGTTTACGGCTACAAAGAATCGAATCACCAAACGAGGATCTAGCAGGCTTCGTCATGCCTTATATATGGCTGTTCGTTGTGCCATTCGTGATTGTCGTAAGAAGAAAACGACTGATGAAATCATTCCCCGCAACAAAAAAATGAGGGAGTTTTACGACAGGAAACGTGCAGAAGGAAAGCCTTTTAAAGAAGCTATAATTGCTTGTGTTAATAAACTCTTGCATTGGATCTTTGCAATGTTAAAAAGTAAATCGACTTTCCAAGATATAGCATAGTGTCTAAATCTAACTAAATAGAGTAAAACCTTCCAATTAGAGGAAAACGGAAGGTTATTTGGTATGCACTTTTTTAGTATATCATGACTTTATTAATCTTTTTATTGAAAAATGTTGACAAACTATTAGCTGGTTTAGTTCAATTCCTTTAACAAAAAAGGTACGTAATCCTTCTTGGATCAACGCACCCGTTAGCTTTTCCTTGATTAGAAATGAGGTTTTAACACGTGGAATTGTTACAGAGACCTTAACGTACTATGTTAAATATCCCGTTTTGCGGAAAAGCGCATTATTTAGAATAATCCTTTACTTAATGGACACTATATCTCATTCCCGGCTAATTTATATTATTCTCATCCGCTAAGTTTTTTCACTTATTTACCAATCCATTTATTGATGTATTCCCAGAACAAGTCATTATAGAGAAGCGTAACAATCCAACTAAATGTAAATGAAGCAGCCCCTAAGTAATTCACTTGACTTGTTAAACTTGCAAATATATGTAAGTAAGTACCAGCAATTACAAAAGTTAATCCTAAAATATTCATGTAGTATCTAAACTTACCCATAATAAACCTCATTTTTAGTTAGTAATGGCTTAAGTATTTCTTTCTTTTGTTATATTTATTCGAATAATAATTATAAAAGGTTATTAATACGATTTACATTGGCATAAATTATAGCAGTTACTTTAGGTGAATTCGTGAATTTCTTATGGAATCAAACTACTCAAATTAGCCAATATGAATATGTTAAGTCTACAAAAAATACTTTTCGTTGATTTACAGTTAGACCATGATTTCAAATCATAAAAGTATGTCATTGATTTTTTTGGATAAAATGATGACTAATTATTGTTTTCCTTGATGGGAAACATAATTACCGAGGTTACAACCAATAATTTTAATGGACGGTACGATAACGCCATTATCGTATTTATAAGTCTGATTTTCTCCAAACCTAATAGATATTATGTAAACTAAATAAAAACTTCATCAAACATAAGTATATCCTTAAGGTAGATATATGGTTAAAAGCAGTGTGATTTCTGATGTGAAATCCACTGCCTCTATTCTATATCTAATTTTATTTATAGCTTTTCAAATGCGAGTAACTTTAAAGAGAAACAGATTAGCTTATTATTGACTCCACTTATTGACCATCGCAGGTTTTAAGTCCAGACAGCTTTATTTTGTCACGATGGAAACTCCACCATCAACAATGATATTTTGACCTGTTACAAAGGAAGATTCTTTAGAAAATAACCAGGTTACCACATCTGCCGCTTCAGAGGAGGTCCCCATTCTTCCTAGGGCATTAAGGCTGTTGTACTTTTCTTCTAACCATTCTGATTGCTCTTCAGTCAAGTTTTCAAATTTTCGTTCAATCATCGGAGTCCTGATTGCACCAGGTGTAATGGCATTAACTCGAATTCCTTTACTCCCATATTCTTGGGCGACTCCGCGGGTTAATGCCAGAATGCCACTTTTCCCAGCTGCATATGCTGTAGTGTATGCCGAACAAATCAAGGCATCCAGGGATGATGTATTAACGATTGAACCAACACCATTTTCAATCATTGCTTGCAGCTCATACTTCATACACAACCAAACTCCTTTGATCGTAGAACCCATCATATGGTCGAAGTCTTCTTCACTTAATTCATGTGTCAGTGCAGGCGTACCTTCCGCATTTCCCGCATTATTAAATGCAAAGTCGATTCTTCCAAATGTGTTCACTGTTTCTTTTACCATCTGTTCTACTTCTATTCCTTTGCTTACATCGACTGATAGAAAAAGAACATGTGGACTAATCTGTTTCAGTTTTTCTAGGGCTGAGTTTCCGCGTTCCCTATTACGACCAACTATGACAACTTTTCCACTCTCACGAAGTAATCGTTCTGCTACGGCTAGTCCAATTCCAGAAGTTCCCCCGGTTATAAGCGCCACTTGATTTTTAAATTTCACACCATCCACCCCTTGTGGTTAGAATTATCTAAATTTTACCACAAAGGGAACCTTAACAAGAAACTTTAATTACTGGACTGCACATAAAAGCTAAAAACCTACATAGGAACCAGGATGACAATCGCTGATTCCTACCATAAATAAGCCTTTTTCGTAAATAATTCTAATAACTCCATGGCACTATGTACTTCTTTATCTGGTTTATAGGTAGCATTAGTCGGTAAAGCTTTCTTACGATGATTCATCCAGATCGCTTGCCAGCCTGCTTGTTTTGCTCCGATAATATCTTTTTCAAAATTATCCCCAATATACACGGTTTTGGTTTGGTCAAGGTCTAGTTTCTTTTCAATAAAATCAAATACTTCTCTTTTCGGTTTTGCATGACCAATTGTACCTGATATAAACGTCATCTCTGCCGGAATCCATCGACTAAGGCTGAGTTGTTTAATTTTCATTGCTTGATGTTTTTCTTCACCATTTGTAAGAATTCCCAGCTGTTTTCCTTCTTTGTAGAGCACATTTAGCAGTTCCTCGACTTCGGGAAACAAGATAATGTTTTTTTGTTCGGTCACATACGTTTCATGAAAAATAGCTGCTTCTTCTGTATCTATTGGGATGTTAAAGTCCTTACAGGCAGCCATGATTCGTCCGGTTTGCCATTCAAATTGGGATATTTCACCCGCTTCACTTTGATCAAATAATATCTCGCTATACTTACGACTTGCAGTATATAATTGATCAATCTCCTCGTCTGAAAATGGCTCTTGAAAAAGCTTCCTCACCGTTCTATGAAAAGATTGTGCTTGATCATATAGTGTATCATCGACATCAAAAATTATCGTATCCATTTTCACAGCCCTCCTTATATTATGATGATATCACTATTTATCAACTAGAGAAAACAGAGGGCCTCCTTCATCTAATCAAACAAATAAGCAACAGCACATACACAAGTAAGAATGAGGGATCAGAGCTATTCAGCCCTAATGCTAGTATCAGTTTTTTATTCATATCTTTTTATTATCGGTATATTCATCAATTGCTTTTGGAGCTACAAAGGTTACTGTTCCTAACAGTGCAGCACCTAAACTGTACGCCGTCCATAAAAGGAACTTTCTATCATCCTTGATGTCCTTTTCTTTTCTATCTAATTGTTTGTTTATTCTATCGAAAATTTCCTTTATTGTTCCCAATTTGTCCATTGTTTGACGTTGAAATGTTGCTCTATCAAAAAAAGCAAAGAAAATAGTTCTCTTTGCTTTTCTAAAGTGTTCTGCTTTAGCTACGTAAGCTACCCCTTAACCATGGTCGAGGTCGATAAGGACCGATTGGTATTTGGATTAAACTAGTTTTTTTATGTGAATCCATTTTGTAAATCTTATCACTCATATTCGCATTAAATCCTAGAAGTGGGTGTCCTCCCCATCCAATTGCTGTGGCCGCCAAAAGTAATCTCTGCACCAGCATACCAGCTTCCATTTGTTGAATCCGGTAACCTCTTAGACCTAGTGAAGTTTTTAAGTGATCTCTATCTCCTGCCACGTGAAAGCAGAGTGGGACTTGGGTCAAATTTACATTATCTGCAGACATTCCGTATTGAAGGTCAAGTCGATGGTCTCCAGGTTCTATCTGTTGTAACGAATGAGTAATGCTATCATAAGAATAAGCAGCATCCGGAATTCCCTCAACATTATGAAAACAGCCATACAGTGAGATACGGGACTCCTGCCCTTTTATTTCGTTGTCCAAATCATTTCGATATGCGAAGGAATCTGTTGCCTCTTGTAGTAAACTAGCCAGTTCCAGCTGATTTACCTTTCCAATAATGAAATCCATGTCCGGTGAAAAACGCTTTTGCAAGACCGACGCAAGGTCGTAAGATAAACGATTCACCTGAGGAAGAGTTACTTTAGGACCCCGACAAAATATTCTTTTTTTGGGCTTAATTTTATAAATTGATTCCGTGGAGTCAATAAAAGACTCTTCATTAAGCTTTGTTAACATTGGGTACTCTTGTACCCTCTGTGATCGTAAATAGTAATTATTATTAATTTCATTCAATTTACTAGCTAGTTCCACTGAATTGACGTTACCGTATCTGTCACTCTGAATAATATTCCAGTTTGTTGGTTCTACAGTAAGTGGAATAACCGCATATATGCTTTCTTCTTTTTCGGATAGCCCGAGTAGATGGTTGATTGCCTTATCAAGAAATTGGAAGTATACCCCTGTCTCAAATCCAAACCGTTTTGCTACTTCGAGTAACTGTCCAATCAGAACTCCCGTATCCAACCCTTGTAAACGGAAGGAAAAGTTGTTGTATTTAAAGAAATTTTTCCAAAACATTGTTGATATAAAAACCGTACCAAAACATGTAGACAAATCAATGCGGTTACCAAGAGCTTGGTTGATATAAAAATCGAAATTACCTTCTCGTAGTAATACTAATCGATGGTGTGCAACATCATAGTGGTATACCCCAAAAGGCAAATCCTCCAATTTTAGATAAACGTATAATTCGTTTGGATATAAAGCTCCTCCGGAAGGGACATACCGTCTGTACGACTGCATTAGATCAACGTCTTGGTCCGTTGTGAAGACTGATTGGCTTATTTGACTAAGACCAAATACATACCACAGAAAATGCCCCATTCTGCTATGAGTAGGTTTACTGGGGACATCCTGCTCTTCTAGCTTCAACGGCACATCTAAAGTCATCGGAAAACTCTCCAAGTCACGGTATAATTTATATGTCAAAGGTGAATCATCCCAATCGACTACCTTATCTGGAGGGCTTACTTTATCAATGTCAAAATGTAAGTTGTACAGAAATTCATTCAGACTCATCCTACTACCTCCTAGTCTACTTATGGAAACGGGTGTGGATGTGGGTTAAGCTGTTCTAGTGTAAGAAGATGATTCTCATACCCTAGCTCCATTGGTACCTTCAATACCCTCTCAAGTCCCGTTATTCGAGTAAGATGGTGTCCAAATGTCATCGGTAACATTCCTGGTATTAATACTTTTACACAGTGAAGTCCATTTCGTAGGGTTTCCGATGTCGTTTGATCCACAACAACTACATCGAGTTTCAATCGACGAAACTCCTGGAGAATGTCTTTAAGATCTTTGGTAAGGTCTGAATGTGGTACCTTCAACTTGAATTCCTCGGCAAATGTTCGCAATGGACGACTTTCGTGCAGCAAAAACTTTAGACGCTCTTCCGCTTCCGGCAATCCATAGAGCATGCCATGATCATCCATTTTCTGAACAAGGGAAGAATCATGCAACATATGCAGATACTCTCCCTTGTTCTCCTCAAATTTTTCGTCAAGCGTAAGCATCATACCGGACAGTTCATGAACTGCGCTTTTAGCAGCTCGAATCGGGTCGGGATGCGCTCCTGCTGCACAAATAATATTTAATCCATCTTTCTTTCTGTTTTTTGCCAATGCCCATACGCTTGGAATTCCGTGCTCCATCGTCGAGTTGAACAAAAATATTTCATATCCTGCAACTGCACGTATGCGATCAACCATTAACTCCAATTCCCTATCGTTAGAAGAATACGGGTCTAATTGGGGTATGGACATTTGCGCGTACCAGGTCATCAAAAATGAATCACGTTCCACTACTTCCATTATTCCGTAGAAAATAGCCTCTTCTAAGCTTCCTCCTAATGCACATCCGTTTGAGGTTTCATAGACAAAGCCCTCCCCATCGCCTAAGCTGTAATAGGCAAGCAACTCTGGAACAAGAATCGGTCGATCTTGTAAAAGTGAATAGCCCCATACCCAATTCATTGGGCTATCAGGATCAAACGGTTTAAACGGAAAACCCGGTTGAGAATATAATTCCGGTTCATGAATGCCTACTGTGAGAGGATTTAGTGCTTTTCCCTCTAAATTGCGGAAACTATCATGTACGACAGTTCTTTTGCCACGTGGAGCAAGACCACAGTACCGCTCCAAGCCTTCTAATATCGCAGTCAATTCACTTACTTTGTATGAATGGGTCCGTCCGGCAACTCCCTCGTCACCTATCAGCAAAGGCAAATTAACACCTACATCTGCAAAAGGCGGCAAGAGGTCATACATTTTACCATTTAAAAAGCCAGTCTTAGGATCCAAATAGTCGTCTACTAAGAATGTTTCTAAGTCGTCTATAGAACGGCATCGATAACTGTCAAGGCTGGTCTTAGGACTTGGTTGAAGAGTAATTTTGGCACTATCTTCTGAATCTACGGGAAGTCCACCACACACTGAACAAAGTGGATTAGAAAGAAAGGAATGCCATGAACTTTTTAGAGTTTGCAAGTTCATTAATAGTAGTTTTCCTTCTGAATGAGGGATATTTCCATCTAGAATACGCTTGACCTCTCCAACTATCAAATATGCCATCTGCAAAAGCCCCGTGTTAGATGCCCAAACATCACGAGTAATTCCTCTCTGTTCCGCAAGGTGTTTCTGCATATCCTGCATTTCTATTCGGTCACGGCCAGCCATGAGGCGTCTCATGTCAGCGCATTGGGAACAACCTGTGGAACCTGGTCGAACCAACGGACCAACCACACCCTCTCCAAAGGAAACAAAACCTCGTAACCAGGGGATTCCCTTAGGGCGTAATAACCCTTCTGCTTTTTGATGGATGGAGGGATTCCAGGCTTCATGCAATACTAAAACCAAATTAGTCTCTTCTGGTATTCCTGAGTTGATATCGGGATGACGAATTAACATGTAATGGGAGGCCAATTCTTCGGACACGTGATCAGCTAAAAAACCTTCTCCGATAATCACCACGATAGCATTCATGTGGACTCCACCTTTCTTAAAAGAACACCACACAGTTCAACTTGTTCCTTTTTCCAAAATGGTTCTATTTGAAGTTCAAATACCAATATTTGTTTGTTGTTACGTTCTAATACTTTTATAGCGGAATTCAAAATCTCGGCATGAAACATTCTTTCACAAGAAGGTATTTCAAGGCTGAGTGGGACAGTTTCCTCCAGCTGTACCGAAGAAACTTCCATTGCATGAGATGTTTGAAAATCCCCAATGTTTTCTGCCTTCATAATTGCGTGTTGTAATGCGTTTTCCAATGCCTTTGTGATAGTCAATCCTATACCGCTATACCAGCGGTTATTAGTACCAATCCAAACAACAGGGAATCCAGAAACCTTCTCTCCTAAGCCGATAATCGGTGCACCATTCAACCTAGTCAATACCTGCATATAAAACTGACAGTGCTTATCTTTTAACGATTCCAATTCAACAAGTGATACAGTATGCTTCCGTTCTACATTTTTTTCACTTAGTTCCTTAACCAAACACTTTTGCAATCCCCTGCATACACTTTCTGCTAACGTTTCCCCCATTCCTACACTGATAAATTCGTTTTTTTCTCTAATACTACCATCTACTTCAAGTTGTGGAGGAGTTTTAAAGATATGATTAAACATTTGAGAAACATGGGCTTCAATCCCGATCAACCCTGCTTCCCTCCGAGCCTCCACATGAGTCAAACCAGCACAGACAATCTCTGGCAACAGTTTAGCAGGCCCATCTGACAAAGGGTTTGCTGCCTGAACCCGACATAGTGATAAGGGAAGTTGCTTCAAATCCCCTTCTTCCCAAGTATGAAGAATTCCTGTTTCAGGTGATGTCACATGATTGAATAATAGAAACAATTTATCCACATCACCACCGCTAACTCCTTCTTTGCTCCTTAAATCTAAATCGTGTATCCGTTTAGCTTCTGCAAATCCCGTCACAAAGGGGTGTGGGATGAAGGAATGCCAGTTCCCCTCCAAAGTATCTAGGTTAAGTAAAAAGAATTGATTATCCTCTTTTTCCATTTCGGTTCTTCTGGTAATCTCTTTGAACAATTCAAAGACGATTACATTTGCAAGCATTGCTCCTGCTATTTCAGAGAAATTGGATAACGACTGATCGTTGTGAAGTGCAGATTCGTGAATGCGCCTCCATGCAGATTCCCAACACCCCTGAGAATTAGGACGTACTAGAGGACCAGCCATACCTATGTGTTCTAAACAAATAGAGGGGAGAAATCCCTTTTTTTCCTCCGTACAAATCTCATTAAGAGCCCGCAATTCCTCAACATCACCCTCTTGTGACACATACAAAATGAATTGGAATTCTTGCACAATTTCCCGCCATGAACTCATCTCATCCTTTTGTGGGTTTAACTCATTTACCATTACCTCTGGGTCGGTTTGACGTGCATGTACAACGTGTTCTGACAACCTCTTTCTATTAGTAGATACTTGATCGGTAATAAATACATGGAACTTTGGTAATCCGGATTCGAGTAATGCAGATACCAAAGATACTAAGAATGGGCCAGCTCCAACCACCAAAACTTTTGACTGTCGATAAAGTTCAAAGCGGTAAGCACCTGAATCTCCGAAATTTTCTAAGAATTCAATTTGAGATGCAAACTTCTTAGTAACATGAGATTGCAATTGATGCGGTAAATCTTGACTAACATCCTGAACAAATCCGTTACGATACAGTGCTTCCGCAATTTCATATACCCGCTCACGGTATGGACCGGGTAATCCTTCTGTTATATTCCCTAACGTGTACTCTCCATTGAACATCGGTATTAGTTTTTGAACCCACTTATCAATCGTATTTCCTTTCATACTGAACGAACTTGTATTATTCCGAAAATATACTCCGTTGTTTGAAACAGGGAGAAAAAACGTGTCTCTTTTTACTTTGAGACGCATAGAAGGGGTTAATTTTGTCATTTCGCTCCTCCTTTACAAAATATCCAACTAAGGTTTCTATACCATCACAGTCACTATAATCCTATGTACAGAAATTTGTCTTATATGTCTAATCTTAGAGAGAAAGCCCCTAAAGCAATTTTTTAGGGGCTGCCTTTTTAATAGGCTAGATTAGTTTAATAATTAAATTCGAATTAATAACCTCCACAACGGTGTCCGCCTCCACAGCGTCCTCCGCCTCCACAACGGTGTCCACCGCCACAGCGTCCACCACAATTAGAGCAACTAAAGCAACTAAAGCAACGGAAACAATTAAAGCAATTAAAGCAATTAAAGCATCGAAAACAACTAAAGCAACTTGAACATCGTCCAAATGTACCGAATCCGCCAATTCCACCTATTTGACGGGCAGATTCCTCATAATACTGATTTGGGTCCCAAGGAACTGCTTCGCTCGAATGGAAATCTCCAATGTTCAACATTTGAAGTTCATTTTGAAAATTGTTCACGAACATTACCTCCGATTATTCATTTAATAAGGGGTGAAAGTACTTTAAAAGAAAATAGAACGAACAAAATAGTAAAGTAATATGATTAAGTTATATTGGAAATAATTCTAAGTCTTTCCCCAACAAACTATGAACGATTAATGGGTATTGTGCCTGATTCTAATGCCTATTTTTAATTGAAAACAGTTAAGACTATGAATTTACTAAATAGAAAAGCTTATAGACTAGCTTGTCCATGCAACATGACTTTATTTTTGACCAAGATAAATTCCTCTTATCCACCATCACGCTTTATCTAATAAACTATTTTTAGAATTTTTTCGTCCTTCAAAAACATGTTAAATTGTCTAAAAAGAGTTAAATAACAAAAGGTTATTTCATTTATATAAGTAGATAGGAACGTATGATCTATTTCTTTGCTATAAAGACCAACGTCATATTCATAACAGTCATTTTTATGAATTAAAAAGCCAACGTCATTTTAATGACGTTGGCTTTTTTACACTTCTTTGGATTTATAGATTAATTAGACTTAGCTTGTTTGCTCTTTGCTTTACCAGGAATGAGGTGAACATCGACACTTGGTCCAAATCCACTCCATCTGTAACCTGAGACTTCGACAAGGCCGTTTGGTAGGACATCTGAGAGTCTTTCTCTCTTAGAATATTTAGTTGCATGGCCAACCGCTTCTACTTTAAAGGTGTAGCGTTTTCCTTGTTTTAATCCTGTTACAGTATAGCTAGTATCAGATGTTGTCATTTCCGAATTAATCGGTGTGAATGTCGCTCCATCTGGTTTGATTGCTTGACCGTTCACATATACTCGGTATCCGATTACATCTTGATTTTTTGCTTTTGCCTCATTCCAGGACAGTGAAACGCTTGTTCCGTCTGTATTAATCTTTGCTTCTAGGTCACCTTCAAAATACGGAGCCCCTATAGGATATTGCTTTGCTGTCTCAAACTCTAGAACACTATTATATGGAGATTTGTTACCAGCAAGATCCACTGCTTCAACCTCAATCTTATATGCTGTGCCAGGTTCTAGACCTGTTAATGTGTATTTATTTGATGTTGCAAATCCTACTAACTCTCCATTTGCGTAAATATTATAACCCGCTATTCCAGTGTCATCCTTAGCAACATCCCAAGTGATTGAAGTCCAAGTAAACCCTGTATACACAACGTCTACTGCTTTCCCGCTAAAAGTATCACTAGAAGGAATTTTAGTAGTTGATTCTGATATACTTGTATTCTCTGGTAAAACTGGAGCTGTTTGGTCAGCTTCCCCACTTGTTTTTACCTTAATTTCTGGACCATTTGATGTTCGATTTCCGATTGCATCAGTAGCTTCCACTTTAAATGTGTATTCTTTAGCAGGAGTGAGCCCCTCAACAGTAAAACTAGTTTGATTAGTTGTTGTATAGTCTTCATTGAGTTTTACACCATCTTTAAAGATGGTGTAACCCGTAACTCCTACATTATCAGTAGCTTCATCCCAAGTTAATGTCACACTTTTTCCGTCAGGTGTAGATTCTGCTTGAATACCTGCATTTTCAGACCATTGGGGTTGTTGAGTTGCATCTACTGGAGCGTTTGTCGTATTTTCAAAGATAAGTCCAGTAGAATTTTTAATTCTCCATGGATTTCCACCGTTATCCTTCACATTTGTAAAAGATACATTAATAAATTTGAAGCCTTTTGCGTAATTCATATTAACAGAATAGACATTATCGAATTTGACATTTTTAAATGTTATATTCTCATGATAAACCTCGCCAGCATCATTATTCCCGTTAACTAGAATGGCTTGTTTTTTACTACTGCCTTGATTTCGAACAGTTGTATCTACAATCTCCATATCTCTAAATTGCGAGATAACCTCTGCTGGTTCGTATAAGATTGAAGCGTTCGCATCCGTATATGAGGAAGTGAAGACAAATGGACCGTCTCCGTCAATACCTTCTAAGGCATTGTTTCTGAAAAGGATATTTTTTGCCCCACCACCCATTGGTGTATTTGTCTTACTACGTAAACCGACATCCGTCTTATACATGATATTATCTTCAACTAAGAAGTCTTGGATCCACCCACCTGTGTGACTACCGGTGACAACCCCTCCATGTCCCTCGCGGATATAGTTGTTGAATATCCAAGCATTTCCGGTTGGTTCACTATTAGATGCTGCTTGTCCCATACCAGATGCGAAATTAATAGCATCATCACCAGTATCAACAAAGTTATTGAATACCATGATATTTTGAGAGTCACCAAACTCGTAACCATCGGCATTATTTCCATCGTATGTTTTAGAAATGGTTCCATTTATAACGATATTTTTACTATGAAGGTTTACAATCCCGTGATTTGCAGGATTTAGCTGTGTGATGCCTTCGTAATACATGCCATCTACACCACGAACAGTAATCAGATTTGAGCGGGTCGAATAAGCAGACTTCACATCCATACCTAGTTCTTGTGCTGCATATGATTGGTTTGCAGCAAGAATACCAAATGTATCTTCAGATTCAAGGTTTAATGGGCTCATTTTCCCGTTCTCTACTTTTACATTTCCGGTTACTTTTGAATTATTGCCAGCGACGTAACGTGGTAATTCATTTCCTAGTTCATCGACAGTAGGATGATTCTTATCATATTTCCACCCGTTACCATCAATGATGCCGTTGCCCACGATACGAATGTTTTTTAAACTTCCATAATCGTATGTATGTGCATTGATGAGTGAATATGAACGTTCGTCTGTTGAATAGTCATAAAGCCAAAAATTCATACTGTAATCTTCTGCATCTGGAGATCCAAGCAAATACCCATCCACTTGTAATGTCATATCAGATTTAAGCCACAATTCTCCAGAGATAAATTTCCCCTCTGGAATTACCACCTTTGAACCAGGAGTAGCAGCGTCAATTGCTGCCTGAATAGCTTCCGTATCTTTTGTTTCGTCATCTGGGGCTGCCCCAAAATCAATGATATTAAAAATTTCAGGTGCTTTTGTTGTTTTTCCTACAATTTTATTGGAAGGTGCTGATTCCACCCCTTCAGCATTTACTGATGTAACATAAAATTCGTAGGATTTATTTGGTTTAAGATTATTAACCTGAAAATTATGGATTAATATCTTCTCGTGGAAATGATCCTTATCAATATTTTCATAGAAATTATCGATATAGGCTTTTGCTGGTCCACTATTATCTTCTAAAGCGCTTCCAATTTTCTTCTTATTCATGTAGATATTAAAGTCAACGATGTCCTTATACTGTTCCGGCTTTTCCCATACAAGAGTGATGCTGTCTTCATCATAAGCAAGGTTTGGAATCTGTAAATTTACTGGTGATGCAGGTCCATTAGGAGATGTCCCCGTTTTTGCATTCGCTGCCACTACATTAAAGTTACTTGAAACTAATAATAAAGTTAGAAAAACAGATAAAATTATCTTAAAGCTCTTCAAATACTTTTCCACCTTCCCATATAATTAGTAATATGAACTTTCTGCCCTCCATTCTTTTTAAAATTTATATAAACTTTTTAAGATGCTGAATGCATTTAAAAGTTTATTAAAAGGGAATTTAGGATTTCACAACTATGTTAATCTCTTCCATATAAGTACGTATACAATCATTTTATTGAATTTTTAGACAATTATGGTTATTTCCTCCTGCGCAAAAAGTCCTGTATGAGGAAATGATTACTACCAATGAAATGACTATGATTAACCCGTTGGATTGACATCAACAGCTTTAAAGCCAGTTAAGTGGATTCGGTTTCACCCCGACTGTCTCCTCTTCAGTAAAAGAACTAAATCGAGCCTCCGATTAGAGTTCCCAAGAATACCAGGAATAAAGTTTTTCCTTATTATCTCAACACATAATCCAATACAATATTTAACAATTTATCTATTCAATTCTTAAAAGTTCCAAATATTGACGTGTAATTCGGTGCTTGTTATTATTAGGAAATAATACATAGTACGTAGGGACATTTTATTTGTCCAAATGACTGTGAGGAAAGGCGAGAACAACATGAACAAACCTACAGGAACGAAACGTTTGCAACTTGCATTACTTTTAGGGTCACTTGGACTCTTAGGACCATTCACAATCGATATGTATCTACCATCATTTCCTACGATTGTGGAGGATTATGAAACGACTGCATCACTAGTCCAAGTCAGTTTAACGACATGTTTGTTAGGACTTGGATTGGGACAATTAATTATTGGTCCAATGAGTGATGTACAAGGACGACGAAAGCCATTACGAATATTTCTTATCATGTATTTGATTGCTTCCGTCATTTGTGCTTTTGCCCCATCTATTTATCTATTTATTGTAGGTCGCTTTCTACAAGGTTTTGCAGCAGCAGGTGGTCTTGTAATTTCAAGAGCCATTGTCCGTGATATCTATAGCGGCAGGGAATTAACAAAGTTTTTCTCCTTATTGATGTTGGTTGGTAACCTTGGGCCTATCGTTGCCCCAATTGTTGGTGGTGGAGTCCTTTCAATTACTGACTGGAACGGAGTTTTTATTGTTTTAGCAGGTTTGGGCTTTGTGCTGTTTCTTATAATCTCTATTAATCTAGAAGAATCATTACCTGTAGAAAAGCGTGTGCCGAGTAATCTAACTCGAGTATTAAGTAATTTTGGTTCATTATTTAAAGATCGAGAGTTTCTAGGCTATGCACTAACACAAGGCTTTATCATTGCTGGAATTTTTGCTTATGTTTCTGGTATTCCTTTTGTTTATCAGAATATTTATGGGGTGTCACCTCAAGTATTTAGTTTGCTATTTGGGGTTAATGGTCTGGCATTAATAATCGGAACTCAGTCTGTTGGACGTTTATCAGATATTATCCCAGAGAGAACGTTTTTGAAATTCGGTTTATTTCTTTCCACTACAGCAGGTACTTGTTTGTTAATAGCTCTTTTGTTAGAGGCACCACTTCTAGCAGTTGCGATTCCGATCTTCTTTTTGGTTTGTTCGATTGGGATGATTTCAACAACTTCCTTCGCATTAGCTATTGAGAGCCAAGGACATATTGCCGGAAGTGCTTCCGCCCTATTAGGTTTACTACCATTTGTTCTTGGTTCAATAACTTCTCCACTTGTTGGCGTCGCGGGAGAATATTCAGCCATTCCTATGGGAGTCGTTATTTTATCAACGAGTTTACTAGCTCTATTTTCATATTTTGGACTGGTACGCCGAGCATCTGTACGTTTACAAACTACTAAAAAGTATACAGGTTAGTGAAAAAAAGCAGAGTTTAATAAACTCTGCTTTTTTTCTATGAGACTTTAAGCGGCCCTTTTTATGAGTCCACCCTTTTTCTTCTTATGGTTAAGTTGTTTCAAGATCGAAACCACTAACGTAATAAAAGGTAAACCCCACAAAAATATGGCATAAGGAAGATATTCAGTAACCGGTAAGCCCAATACCGTACTACACATAATCGTTAGTACACTCCATGGAATCATGCCTGGAAACAGCATGGTCGAATCTGCCATGACTCTTGCTAGGTCAGCTTTCGTTCGGCGATTTATCCAGTGAGGTAGTAACGTTCTACCAGTAAGGATAATCGGTAATGTCTGATTTGCAGCAATTAGAGAGATCCCTAAGGTAGCAATGAGTGTTTTTACGGAATCTTCAACTAAGGTTTTAGATTTATGGAACCATCCATCGACTAATGGTTGGATAACACGATATTCTTCTAAAAGCCCATTATATGCTCCAGCTAATGCTAAAAAGATAAGAAGTGTATACATATTGATGAGGCCCCCGCCCATTCCCTCTATACCAAAAAATAGGGCATGAAAAAGTTGGTAAATGGCAGTTCCGTCGATGAGTGAAATGATACTAGCACAGATTATACTTGATAGAAAAGCATAGACAATACCTTTTCGAAATAATACCACTACAATTAATACAAGTGGTGGTAATAACTTCAAAAAGTATAAATCTTCCCAGCTAAATGCTGCTATTTCACCTTGCTTCAAGTTATATTGAGAATCTAAATAACTAAAAAAGACTATACTAATTAGAATGGCTGGAATAGTAGTTAGTGCCAACGCTCTAAATTGCTTCATATTAGAAATCTCAACCGTGTGTGATAATAACTGAAAAGCGCTTGAAAAAGGTGAAGTTCGGTCCCCGACAAATGCTCCAGATATCAAAGCACCAGCTACTATTTGAGGTGACAAATGGATTGAAATAGCACTGCTCATGATTGGAATCCCAACGGCACTTAGGGTTCCTATAGAAGTACCTAGCGTCATTGAAAAAAGCATCGCAATGATAAAGGAGAGCAAAAAGAAATGATCAGGTGTAATAATTTGCAAGGCAACAGAAACTAATACTTGAATAGTACCTGCTTCATACCAAGAAGGAAGGATAAAACTAACTAGAAATAAAATAAGAATGACAGTCTGTGTTTTGTTTATTCCCTTTCTACAAATCTTCCAAATTTCACGAAGAGATTTTCCTTTCCCTATTATTAATGAAATGAGAAATACAAATCCAGGTAAAAATCCAATAAATAATGGGATATCAAAGCTTACAGACCATAAAACTCCTGCAAGTGTAATCGTGATGAGCATACATATCTGACGTATTGTAAATCTATCGTTGTTCAGTTTTTTTCACTCCTAATGCTTACTTACTTGTACTTTCCAAAATGCATTATACCATTCATTCATTTCCGATAAAACTAAAACTAACCCCGTCTCAAAATAGAGACGAGGTTAGTTATCTTCCATTTTTGTGTATGATTTTTAATTACATCTTGCTTATAACTGGTAAACCTTAGAATATTTCTCTTCTAAGTAGTTCACTAGATAAGTAGCATTTAAGCTTTCGCCAGTGACTTTCTTAATTAATTCATCAGGTGTATACATAGCCCCGTATTTGTGTATTTTTTCTTTCAGCCAATTTTGAATAACGGTAAACTCTCCTCTTTCAATATGCCCGTAAAAGTCAGGGAGCTCCTTCTTAATGGTATTCAAAATTTGGGCTGCATATAAGTTTCCAAGAGAGTATGATGGGAAGTATCCTAAGCCGCCAAATGACCAATGAACATCTTGAAGTACCCCTAAAGTATCAGTTGGAGGTACAATCCCTAAATATTCGTTCATCTTCTCATTCCATACATTCGGTAGGTCTTTTACAGCAATTTCCCCACTAATGAGTCCTTTTTCTATTTCATAACGAAGCATGATATGTAAATTATACGTTAATTCGTCCGCTTCAACTCGAATATACGAAGGCTCAACGATATTAATTGCCCGATAGAAATCTTTCACATCCAGATTTCCTAATTGGTCAGGGAAATGATTTTGGAGATCTTGATAGAAGAACTTCCAAAATTCTTCACTACGTCCTACCATATTTTCTAAAAATCTTGATTGTGATTCATGAATACCAAAGGATGTTCCGTTGCAGATTGATGTTCCTTCTAATTCAGAATTTATGTTTTGCTCATAAATACCATGTCCTGCTTCATGGATTGTGCCAAAGATTGCCGAACGAACATTATCCTCAAGATAGCGAGTTGTAATTCTGACATCCCCTGTATTAATCGATTGAGCAAATGGATGTACGGTTTCATCTAGTCGTCCAGCATCCATATCAAATCCAATTCGCGGAAGTAAGAATTTATTAAACTCTTTTTGAATCTCAGGGTTGTAAAGCTTTTCAAAAACCTCGCCACTTGGCTTAGAAGTTGATAGATTGATTCGATTTAATAAATCAATGCTGTTTTTTCGTAAATCTGCAAAAAGTGGATCTAAAACTTCAACTGTTAATCCAGGCTCAAATTCATTTAATAATGCATTATATGGATGCCCCTCATACCCATAATACTTCGTAAATTCCTTTTTAATTTCCACAATTCGTTCAAGATAGGGAAGATAAACTTCAAAATTATTCGTTTCTCTAGCTTCCTCCCATGCATTATTTGCATTTGAAGTTAAGACGATATATTCATTGTACAGTTCAGATGGAATGCTTTTTGACTGTTTATAGAAGTTATTTCTTTCACGTACAATTGCTTTTGTCACGTCATCAAGTTGCTCATAGAATTTATCTTCTGTTAATACCTCTAATAGCTCACCCATTTCTTGCGAGATAGATAGCTTAAATATCTCCGTTGATAACGTTCCGATGGAATTGGCAAAAAGAAATCGTCCTTTCTTAGGTGCCATTACTTTTTGATCCCAATCTGCTAGAGCAAGTACACTATTTAGATGAGTAATTTTTTCATCTAATTTTTTAAATTGATTGACCTTTTCTTGAAGTTCAGCATTTATTACTTGTTGGTTAGACATACTATACCCCCATTTCGAGTTTCATCCGGAAGAAATAAAATTGACTGTTCAGTCTATAACCTATTATAAATAAAAATTCCGAAAATTAATAATAAAAAATAACAATTTTTACAAAATCTATCTCTCTTTTGGTTGTTCACTATTGAGAACAACTTGTTTTCGCATTTCGACAAAACTTCGGGAAATAAAATATTAATGTGTTATATTGTGATAGTTTTTAAGTTTCGGCACCATTATCCTGATAAATTAGAGATTTACTATTAGAATAGAAAAAAGCATGAGGCGTATGATTTCCTCATGCTTACTTAAAACCCTCTTCCCCCACCGCCAGATCTGCCGCCGCCGGAAAAAGATGATCCTCCACCATTATTTGAATTTCTTTGAATCTTTTGTTGAGTTACTCGTGTATTGTAATGTCGGTCCATTTTATTGGTTACAGTAAATGAATTAGATTCTAAATACGTGTGGGCTGTTGTCGTCGAGCGCCCCCTGTTGTACATCGCCATTATCCCAACTGAAATAACGCCAACCCCAATTGCAATAGCAAAATAGATTAAGAGTTCTTTAACTAATTCTCCTTGGGAGGTACTTGATGAATAGGATGTCGAATTATCCGATTGTGCATATCCGCCAGAAGAAGATGGTCCTTCAGGAATTCCATCATTCATCGTAGTCTCAAGGTCTGACAAGAATGCTTTCGCACTTTCACCATATGCTTCTTCTGTTAAATAAGGATAGACATGGTCAAGAATTTCCTCCACGGTTACGTCTGGAAAATAATCAACAATTCGATCACGTGTAAAGATATACACTTCCCGGTTATCCATGTCAATTAGATATAATATTCCATCCGCAGTTCCTTCATAACCGAATCCATGGCTATCATAAAAATCGCTTGCATAGTCTCTTGCTGATTTTCCTCCACTATCATCCGTTGTGACGATACGGATATCCAATTGAAATTGTTCAGTTAATTGTATGGCTTGCTCCTGCAATTCTACCTTTTCTGTATCTGAGAATAAACCTGCCTGATCAAAAACACGCTCGTTGTCAGCAAACGTAACACTCGCGAAAGCTATTAACGTGAGGAGGAATAATGGAATAAAGAGAACTTTTTTCATTACCATATAAATAACCCTCCTAACGACAGGGCTGTAAAGACACTGGCTGAAATCATACCAAACCATTTACTAGCTCTTCCAATGCTAATTGGCAAGTCCCCTGCAATTTTTCCAGTTTGGCCATTCATTGCAAATATATAGGTCTTCCCCTTATATTGGTAAGTAAACATCCAAACGGGTAATAAAACATATTTTGCTTTAACATTGGAGAGTTTTACGTTTGCATTATGGATCGAAACCGTACTATATCCATGAATCGTACCTTGAAGTAACGTTCCGATATTATTACGAAGAACGTTTGAAATTCTTCCGTACACCTCATTTTGGTTCATATCATACTTTTCGGCAAAAAAGCCTGACAAATAGGACATTGAAAAATCGGTTAAATCGTTATAGTCATAAGGCTCTAAGATGGTCATGAGCTTATCATTCATTTTCTTAGATCCATCTGCTGGTACATCACGGAATATTGCTTTTCCTTCCCGCATCACCTTATAATATTTTGTTTCAGTATACCTGGTATCCCCTCTTGTATAGGTTCTAACTCTTCTAGCTTCACCCTCAATTTTTCCAGAAGTATTACTATCAAATAACCAAAATGGAACATAGATTCCTGAAAGTTTTTCGAGCTCTGAATTTGAAGTGAAGAACTTGGGGAGTAGTGGCTTCCCCTTACACCAATTTATAAATAATTCTTCCGCTTTTTTACGGTTAATTTTAAAAGGAATAACCATCTCAGGGCGATATTCTCCCTCTAATTGCCGTGGGATAATCGTTGGATTGTGGCAATAATAACAAAAAGTTGCGGCAGTGGTATCATCGGTTACAATTTCTGCTCCGCAACTGCTGCACGTATAGCCTGTAGCTTTTTCATCAAATTCCTGATCTAATACCTTTGAATGTTGTAGGGATTCTTTACTTGCTTTTGCTTCTTCCTCTGCTTTTTCATTATTGATAAAATTCTTCACGTCTTCTTCTGTAAATTCACTCAAACAATAATCACAGGTCCAATTCTGGGTTTCCGCTTTGAATGCTAATGGTCCCCCGCAGTTAATACATTTATAGACTACAACCCCCAACCCTTATCACCTCTTTTTCTTCTGAAATATTCCCGATTCAGCACATCATTTATGTTCAAAACGAGATCCACACTCAGGACAGAATTTTGCATTTTGATTTGCAGGTTTAAACCCGCATGTTTGACATGTTAGTTCTTCAGGCTTTTTACTGCCACAGTTTGAACAGAACTTCCCTTTATTTTCTTGGCCACATTGACATTCCCACGTTTCTTTATTAGCTTGTGGTTTGGGAGATCCACATTCTGAGCAAAAATTACCTGTATTTGTTTGACCGCAAGAACATTTCCATTGATTAGGATTTTCCACCTGTTGATTTTGCTGTTTTTTTGCTTGCTGTTGCATTTGCTGACGATTTGATTCAGAAGCAGCTCCCATAAAACCACTGCTACCTTGCATCCCCATTCCCATGCCTAAAAATCCTTGCATCGATCCAGCATCATTGGAACCGGCGGCCTCCAGCCCTCTTGCAATGGCACCTTGGACATATCCTTCACGAACTGAAGGGTCTTGAAGCATAGCACCTTGGTTTCTCATGTTTATCAGTTTTTGTGATTCATCATCATACGTAATACTGTTGATTCCTACGGATTCAACCTGCATTCCGCGCATCCGCGTCCAGTCTTCATCAAGAACTTCTGCCAGATACTTTGCAAGTTCCATTCCCTTTGAAGTGACATGAGAAATTCGGATCCCATCTGCGGACATTTTATTGATTGCCGTTTGCAAAGCATTCATATATTCAGATAAGTATTGTCCATTAATGTCATTGATATCAACATTTGATTTATTTCGAGGAATGGCTTCCATGAAAAACTTGAGCGGGTCAACAATTTTTATAGAATAGCTCCCGTGAGTACGTAAAAATAATTCCGCATTATAAAAATTGTCAAAGTAGTTTATCGGGTTTCGTGTACCAAATTTAATCCCTTTTATCTCTTGAAGATTAATAAAATACACTTTTTGAGACGTTGATGGAACACCACCGAATTTAAAACGATTGAAGGTTTCGTATAAAGCTTCTTCAAATTGACCGTTGAATAAGGATGGTTGTGAAGAGTTTACAACTTGGTAATAGCCCTCTTCTGCTGTATAATCCACAATTTTTCCTCCGTCAACTAAAAGCATAAATTGATTTGGATACACATGGATGATTGAACCATTTGAAATCGTGGAATCTGTTCCCTTAAAGTTTTGATTTCGACGATCTTTAGCTCGTACTTTTACACCAACGGACATAACGGTTGTATCACTCATCTCCTGTGGTTCAATTACCTCTAGCCATTGATCTGCTAAGTTTCCTTTAACTGCACTAACTGCTGCTTTAATAATTCCCATTTAAACCCCTCCTGCAAAAAACTAAACATTACAAACGAATGTGAAATTTCATTTTTACAAATTTCTCTGTATTAATGTACTACGATTTATTAGGCAATAAGTTTCATATTCAGTTAAATTAAGAAATTTCCTACAAAGAAACAACTGAGTGGAAAAACCACTCAGTTGTTATCATTTCCTATACTAAGTAATTACATCAATAGGGTCTGGCAATACAATCATTTACTTTTTTAATGAGGCCAAGAATACATTTTGTGCCGCATTTACTCCAGCACCGGGCTTGAAGTTATAAGAAAAATCCTGTAAACCTGCTTCCATTAGGGAAACTGCTTGAAGGACATCACTAGGGAAGCAATAGCCCATATGTCCAAATCTGAAAATCTTGCCTTGGAGATGGCCAAGTCCCCCAGCGAAATCTAGGTGATATTCCTTCTTAAGGTGTCCTAAATAGGCTAAAAGATCCAATCCTTCTGGGGCACGAATTGCCGTAATTGTAGGTGATGCATACTCGTCACCCGTTAATAATTCTATTGATAAGGCTTTCATAGATTCCCGAACCATGTTTTTCATGACATCGTGTCGTTCAACCGTTTTTGAAAATCCGCCTTCCTCTTCAATTAAATCGCACACAGCAGATAGCCCCATTATGAGCGAAATAGAAGGAGTATTAGGCGTCATTCCTTTTGCTGCCCACTCCCGATAGCTTAATAGATTTAAATAATAAGCAGTGGTGTTATTGGCCTCAATTACATCCCAGGCTCTTTCACTAACGGCTACAAGTGCTAGTCCAGGTGGAAGCATCATCGCTTTTTGTGAACCTGTTACTAATATATCAATTCCCCATTGATCCATTTCAGCAGGGGCTCCTCCAATACAGCTTACCCCATCGACTATAAATAGCGCGTCAGAATGATTACGCACCACTTCTGCCAATTGCTCAATCGGATTTAAGATTCCTGTAGAGGTTTCATTATACGTAGCAAAAACGGCCTTAATAGTAGATAACGGTTTCAAAAATTCATTGAGGTCTTCCTTTGTACAAGCTTCACCCCAATTTTTAGCTAATTTATGTACAGTTAAGCCATATTTTTCACAAATCGAAACGAAATAATCTCCAAAGGCTCCTACAGTGATAACGACTACCTCATCCCCAGGGGAAACTGTATTTACCACAGCTGCTTCTAATGCTGCTGTTCCACCCGAGGGAAGTAGTAAAATATCTTGCTTAGTACCAAAGATAGGTTTCACACGTTGTGTGGCATCTTTGTATAACTTTACAAATTCTTCAGTACGATGACTAAACATATCCTGAGCCATTGCCAGTTCAACCTTTTTAGGGATTGGAGTAGGACCAGGATGTCTTAGTATAAGTGGATACATATTAATTACCTCCATTTTGACTTCCACACTAATAATCGCTTTATAATAATGATGAAGCCAGACCCTGTATTGCTTTCCACATTATTCTAACACATTCGGTCGTATTCCGGTGCTTTTTTAGACCTTACGAAAGCAACAATTCACAGCATAGTTGTATGTTTGTGAAAATTGACAACTTCTTTCTACTTCCTATATAAAAGCTTCTGAACGATTTTCATAAAGTCATCTATTGACGGGAAATATGTGTTTTGTTGGTTATACCACTTACGAACTGTATCCACGACCCAAAACGGAACCGCTTTTCCGTCAATCATATGATAATACTCTTCATATCCTTTTTTTAGGTGTTCCCATCTAAAATCATTACCCGGCTGAATGTATTCGGAAACATCAATTATTTTTGCTCTTCCATTTTGCAATAAAATATTTTTTAGATGGATGTCACGAGGGTTTAGCCCCTTGTTCCGAACATAATCTCTTGCATCCTCCACATCCTCTACAACTTGTTTGGGGATATGGATTCCTTGAAGGATACAATCATATAGAGTTATCCCTTCTTCATAGCTTAAAACAAGGTAATGGTCTTCAGAAGCAAAACACTTAGAAAAGAATCGGGACTCCCCTAGGATCTGATAGACATTTACCTCAGCCTTAACCTTGGCAACTTTGTTCTTCGCGTATTTCTTAAATGCATATTCTGGGGCATTAATAGATTGAAAAACGGCTGCATCCGTACCGACACCGATACAGTTTAAATCATCAGCATCACCAATAATGGTGACTGGTTCGTTATTTGGGTTTGATAAAACAGTTATTTTAGATAGTGAATCAAACGCAATTTCCCAATTATGCTCCACATAATCTCTCCAATCGTTAGCTGAATAAATCATATTTATGTATATGAGTATTTGTTCATTTTACGCATTTAATTAAAGAGATAGCAAGGTATTGGTCTTATTCGTCGCAAATTAAAAAGAGGGCCATTAACGACCCCTCTTTTGCGCATATTAATTTTTTATAATCCCTTCACCCATCTTGCAGCCATTTCAATCCAATTCTCTATTTCTGGCTGAATGTGATTGTCTCTTCCTTTTGACTGTGTTTCTTCTGTTCCAAGTGATAGTCCATGAACTCCTTCTGGATAAATGTGCATTTCGAGCGGGACTTTCTGTTTTAATAAACTTTGTGCAAATAGCATGCTATTCTCAACAGGAACAGATGCATCAGATACAGTATGCCATAAAAATGTGGGAGGGGTTTCATGCGTTACTTGGTTTTCCAAGGATAAAAATTCTCGTTGCTCTTGGTCCTCAAACTTTTCTCCTAATAATGCCCTAAAGCTTCCTTCGTGAGCATAAGGACCAGAAGAAATGACAGGGTAACTTAGGACTAATCCATTTGGTTTAATTTGATCCTTCGAATAGGATAATTGTTCTGTTAAAAACTCCTTATCCCAGAACACTCCTAAGCTTGCAGTTAGATGGCCACCTGCTGAAAAGCCCATGACAATAATCTTGTTCGGGTCAACATTCCAGCTATCTGCATTGTCACGAATCAAACCGACTGCATTTGCCAATTGGCAAAGGGCTGTCGGGAATACAGATGGTTCCACACTATATCTAAGGACACTCGCGTGATAACCTTTACTTAGCATTTGTATAGCAACTGGTTCCGCCTCACGGTCAGACGTATGGACATAGCCACCGCCAGGGCAAATGACAATCATTGGTCGTTTACGGTCTGGATCAATACTTACCGAATTATCAAGAAGATACGTGAATAATTCAGCTTTTTCGTTCTTGTGTTTTAGTTCATGTTTTTCGTGAATCATGCTTTCTCACCCTTTTTTAATAATCTTCACCTATATAAATTTTCGACATATATGTATGACTTCCTTCAGGCAAAACAAAAAAGGAGGTTAGCTGAACTGCCCCGTAAATGTTAGACACTTAAATCTAACGTTTACGGGGTGTTTTTATGGCCAAATTTACAATAGAAAA
>QGHH01000344.1 GCA_003640645.1 Fredinandcohnia aciditolerans
GCCTCCCCGCGCTGGTGCGCAGGCCCTTCGCTATCCGGGCACACACCGCATGCTGAACAAACTCTGGCTGGGCTTCTTCCTGACTGCCGCCGCGGCCGCGCTGTACCGCTGGCTGGCCATCGGCGACGCGGACGTGTTCCGCGCCATGGTCGCCAGCCTGTTCGACATGGCGCGGGTGTCGGTCGAGGTGATGGTGCTGCTGTTCGGCACGCTGACGCTGTGGCTGGGATTTCTGCGCATCGCCGAAAGCGCCGGTCTGGTGGAACGGCTGGCGCGGCTGCTGGGGCCGCTGTTCGCGCGCCTGATGCCCGAGGTGCCGCGCAACCACCCCGCGATCGGCTTGATCACGCTCAACTTCGCCGCCAACGGCTTGGGCCTGGACAATGCCGCCACGCCCATCGGCTTGCGCGCGATGCGCGAACTGCAAGCGCTCAATCCCAAGCCCGACACCGCCAGCAACGCCCAGATCCTGTTCCTGGTGCTCAACGCCTCGTCGCTGACGCTGCTGCCGGTGACGTTGTTCATGTTCCGCGCGCAGCAGGGCGCGGCCGACCCGACCCTGGTGTTCCTGCCCATCCTGCTGGCCACCAGTGCCTCGACGCTGGCCGGCTTCCTGGCGGTGGCGGCGTGCCAGCGCCTGCGGCT
>QGHH01000345.1 GCA_003640645.1 Fredinandcohnia aciditolerans
CCATGGGTAATTCGCGTCGCGATAGTATAACACTCTCGGAGTCACTACAACGCACCTGGCTGGGACGAGACGACGTTGTCCGTGTCCATGTCAACGGTAATGAGCATACGGTGCACTTTCCGAAGAAACAATATCGAGTACATTGCATCAATGCTATCGAAAAAACTTCATCGATTCTTATTGGGAGCTTTGAATGCCCTATTCCTCGTGTCAAGATGAAGTATGATTTGCTTGTTGGGGAGATACACATCCCCATTGAGGTAACCTAGTGACTATTCGAAAATTCTCCGTTCTCTTTTGCGATTCAAAAAAGTTTGTCAAGGAGACTTGATCAACCTCATTGACGGATTTCTTTCGATGACCATGACCAAGGAAACTTCGTATACCTCTGATATCTGTGGGGCAAGGCATTTTCTCAATTGCATCAACCTTAGCCTTGTCAACTTCAATGCCTTTCTCAGAGATTTTGTGTCCTAAGACGATGCCTTCATTAACCATAAAGTGGCACTTCTCCCAATTCAAGACAAGGTTGGTGTCTTTACATCTCTGTAAGACTCGATCAAGGTTGCTGAGGCAATCATCAAAGGAAGACCCGTAAACGGAGAAGTCATCCATGCAAACTTCCAGTTGCACGAATGCGCGCAC
>QGHH01000346.1 GCA_003640645.1 Fredinandcohnia aciditolerans
GTTTCCAAGATGGAAATGGGCGACGTGGTCGAACTGCGCCCCTATGAAGGCAAGGCCATCAAGAATGGCGAAGTCATCGCCGAATTCGAAGTGAAGTCCGACGTGCTGTTCGACGAAGTGCGCGCCGGCGGCCGCATTCCGCTGATCATCGGCCGCGGCCTGACCGCCAAGGCGCGCGAAGCGCTGGGCCTGGCGCCGTCGACGCTGTTCCGCCTGCCCAAGGACCCGGCCGACACCGGCAAGGGCTTCTCGCTGGCCCAAAAGATGGTCGGCCGCGCCTGCGGCCTGCCGGAAGGCCGCGGCATCCGCCCGGGCACCTACTGCGAACCGAAGATGACCTCGGTCGGCAGCCAGGACACCACCGGCCCCATGACCCGCGACGAACTCAAGGACCTGGCCTGCCTGGGCTTCTCGGCCGACCTGGTGATGCAGTCGTTCTGCCACACCGCGGCCTACCCCAAGCCCGTGGACGTCAAGACGCACCACACGCTGCCCGAGTTCATCAGCACCCGCGGCGGCGTCTCGCTGCGTCCGGGCGACGGCGTGATCCACTCGTGGCTGAACCGCATGCTGCTGCCCGACACCGTCGGCACCGGCGGCGACTCGCACACCCGCTTCCCCATCGGCATCTCGGTCCCGGCCGGC
>QGHH01000347.1:0-368 GCA_003640645.1 Fredinandcohnia aciditolerans
AAATCCGGCAGGTCGAGCTGCATGAGGAAGCAGCTCGGCACCGAGCCCCACATCGTGGCGCGCTCCTCGGCCATCAGGGCCAGGCACTCGCGCGGCTCGAACTGCTCCAGGAACAGGATTGTCCCGCCGGCCAGCAACGCCGGCAGGCTGAGATCCACCACGCAGCCGACCTGGTTGATCGGGAAGTAGTTGACCGCGCGCAGGGGCCGCACCGGCCAGACCTGGTTCTGCGCCAGGCTGAACGCCGCCAGGCCGTGATGGTGCAGCAGCGCCCCCTTCGGCCGGCCGGTCGAGCCCGAGGTGTAGACGATCAGGCAGGGGTCGCGCCCGCCGCAGCCACGCCGCGCCTCGGCCAGGGCCTCCGGCGG
>QGHH01000347.1:378-645 GCA_003640645.1 Fredinandcohnia aciditolerans
AGGGCGATGAACGCCTCCCACGCCGTCACGCCGGGGGCGGACGGCTCGCCGGCGAAGGCGGCCACCAGCTCGAGGGCCGGCTGGCGCGCCCGCAGGGCCGCCAGGGTCTCGGCGTAGTCGCGCGGGCCTATCCGCGTGCGGGCCAGCAGCACCTTGGGCGCGGAGTCCTCCAGCACATAGGCCAGCTCCTCCAGTTGGTAGCGGGGGTTCAACCCGATCCAGATGGCGCCGATCGAGGCGGCGGCCAGGAAGGCGATCAGATAGTCC
>QGHH01000348.1 GCA_003640645.1 Fredinandcohnia aciditolerans
GCCATCGGCGAGCGGCCGGCGACCTTGGAGGCCAGCACCACCTGGTCGCGCTTGCCGCTCTTGGCGAACCACGAGCCGATGTAGCGCTCGGTCGAGCCCTGCGTCTCCGGCGTGGGCGGCGAGGCGTACATCTCGGCCGTGTCCCAGAAGTTGATCCCGCGCTCCAGGGCGTAGTCCATCTGGGCGTGGGCCTCGGCCTCGCTGTTCTGGCTGCCCCAGGTCATGGTGCCCAGGCACACGCGGCTGACCTGCAGGCCGGTGCGGCCCAGTTCGGAATAACGCATGAGCAGTCCCCGCTTCGTTCGCGCCTAGTGTAGGGATCGACGGCCCGCCCACAAATTGAAACCTGACGGAACCGTCATCTTGTCCGCTCTTGCGTCGGATCGCCCCGACCCCGATATTTGACGCGCGTCCGTTCCCGGGCGCGAGACAAAGGGCAAGTTTTAGATGAGCGACTTCAACCGCGGATATTCCGTCAGCGCCGGCCGCGCCGACATGTCGGTGGACGCGGGGCTGCGCGCCTTCATGCTGGGCGTCTACAACAAGGTGGCGATCGGCCTGCTGCTGTCGGCCGCCTATTCGCAGATCGAACTGCGCATCATGGCGCACGTGTCGGACGACGCCAATCTGCAGCGCGCCTTCGC
>QGHH01000350.1 GCA_003640645.1 Fredinandcohnia aciditolerans
GCGTCGCCTCCCGAGGCCGCCGTCGGCGAGGCCGAGAACTGCCGGGCCACCGCCGCGAAGGGCGCGCCCTGCTGCAGTTGCGCGACCAGCTGGTTGGCGCCGTTCAGCGCCGCCGCCTCGCCACCGACCCGCGCCGCGTCGATGAAGATCTCGCCGATCTGATACTGCGCCTTGGTCGCCGAGGCGTTGAGGCGCTGCTGCACGGCCGTGACCTGATCGTCGCCGATGCGCAGGCGCGAACCGTAGCGGCCTTGAATCCAGCGACGCCAGCTGACTTCGGCGCGCAGCTGGTCGCGGAAGGTCTGCGACCCGACCCCCGCCGCCGACAATTGCGCCAACAGCTGCTCGGCGGACATGTTGTTGCCGCGGGCGATCTGGGCGATCTCCTTGTCGATGTCCTTGTCGTTGGCGACGATCTGGAACTTCTGCTCCTTCTCCTGGTGCCGAAGCTCCTGGATCTCCAGATGTTCGTCGACCAGCTGGCGCAACGCCTCGCGTTCGAGCTGCGGCAGGTTCTCCTGCGTCGGCTGCACCCCGGCGGTCACCACCAGGAGCATGATCCGCTGGCGCAGGTCATAGGTCGAGATGATGTCGTCATTGACGACGGCGGCCACCCGCTCGGTGAGGTCGTTGGCGGGCGGCGC
>QGHH01000351.1 GCA_003640645.1 Fredinandcohnia aciditolerans
GTACTGGCTCTGCAAACGCGCCTTCTTGGCGTCGGGCAGTTCGGGCAAGCTGTCCTGGATCGCCTTGACCCAGGCCGGATCGAGCTCCAGCGGCAGCAGGTCGGGATCGGGGAAATAGCGATAGTCGTGCGCTTCCTCCTTCGAGCGCATCGAACGGGTCTCGCCCTTGCCAGGATCGAACAGGCGGGTCTCCTGGTCGATCTTGCCGCCGTCCTCGAGGATCTCGATCTGGCGCCGGGCCTCGTACTCGATGGCCTGCTGGATGTAGCGGTAGGAATTGACGTTCTTGATCTCGCAACGCGTGCCGAGCTCGCCGCCGGGCCGCCGCACCGAGACGTTGACGTCGGCGCGCAGGTTGCCCTTCTCCATGTCGCCGTCGCAGGTGCCCAGATAGAGCAGGATGGTGCGCAGCTTCTTCACATAGGCCGCCGCTTCGTCCGACGAACGCATGTCCGGTCGCGAGACGATCTCCATCAGCGCCGTGCCGGCCCGGTTGAGGTCGACATAGGTGAAGTTGGGGTCCTGGTCGTGCAGCGACTTGCCGGCGTCCTGCTCCAGGTGCAGGCGCTCGATGCGGACGGTGAAGGTCGTGCCGTCGTCGCGTTCCACCTCGATCTCGCCCTCGCCGACGATCGGGTCCTTGA
>QGHH01000352.1 GCA_003640645.1 Fredinandcohnia aciditolerans
CCAGGAAGGTGGTGATCTTGCCGAGGGCCTCGCCGACGTTGACGGCGACCAGGCGCAGGCCTTCCTCGCGGTGGCGCCTGGCCATGGCCGACATCAGGGGGATTTCGTCGCGGCACGGGTCGCACCATGTCGCCCAGAAGCTGACGATAACGACATTGCCGCGCCAGTTGCCGAGTTTCTGTTCGCGGCCGGCGAGGTCGGGCAGCACCAGGGGCGGGGTGGCGGCGGTCCAGGGCGCCCAGTCGGGACCGGTGGCGAGCTTCAGGGCGCTGTCGCGGGCGGCGCCCCCCCCCGCGGGCAGGGGCGCCCGCGACAGGGCGGATTGCAGCAGTTGGCGGCGACTGAGCAGGGCGTGACCGGCTCAGGCGGACAGGGGTCGCGCGGTCAGGGTGTAGCGGAAGCGGTCGGGGTCGAGGCTGTCCAGCCGGCCGTCGACGGTTTCGCCGTTGGGATACATCAGGAACGGCACCGGGCCGTGGGCGGAGCCCGGCAGGGCGACGTCGTGGCCGTGGTTGTAGGCGACCCAGTTCATTTCCCAGGCGCCGAACAGCATGACGCGGGCGCTGCGCACGCGCGGGTCGGTGGCGGGCAGGTCGCCAGGCGGCTCTTCCAGCATGACCTTGCGCACGTCGGCCGGGTCGAC
>QGHH01000353.1 GCA_003640645.1 Fredinandcohnia aciditolerans
CCCAAGGTGGTGCTCGGCCATTTCGGCGAATTCCACCCGACGGCACTGGAAGTGCTCGACGCTTCCGGCCCGCTCTGCGGTTTCGAAGTGTTCGTCGATGCGATTCCTGAGCCGAAGGCCAAGCCGACCCGCACCAAGCCGAAGCTGGAGCTCTCTGCCTTCCAGGCCGTGAAGCGCGACTTTGCCTTTGTCGTCGACAAGGCGGTCGAGGCCGGTACGCTGACGCGCGCTGCCCTCGCCGCCGACAAGAAGCTGATCACCGGCGTGTCCGTCTTCGACGGGTTCGTAGGAGCGGCGCGCGGTGCCGGCAAGAAGTCGATCGCCATCGAGATTGCGATCCAGCCGGTGGAAAAGACGCTGACCGACGAGGATTTCGAAGCGTTGGCCAAGCGCGTGGTCGAAAATGTCGCCAAGCAGACCGGCGGCGTGCTGCGCACTTAATACAGAGCCCTGGATGTTTGACACATCCAGGGCACCTCAATCGCCGGCGCGACCCATCCGGGTCGCTTTCGCGCCAACGGGCGCGGCGCGCAAGAACACAATCAATTGGCGCGCGCTCCAACGGTCATGCAAAAATGACCGTTGGGGTCAGATCGCTTTCAGCAATCTCAGCAGTGCCAGCATGCCGCTGGCGGTGCCGCG
>QGHH01000037.1 GCA_003640645.1 Fredinandcohnia aciditolerans
ACACGTCCTTATAAATGATGATTGTATTATATAATAAAATCTCATTTTACGTTGTCCACTATTAAGACTAACCTCAATCTTCAGACAAGCAAGGGGAAAATCAGCACTGGTATGTCCGAAGTTGTAGTAACTTCAGACAAGCAAGGGGAATATCAGCACTGCTGTGTCCGAAGTTGGATAATAGGAATGGGAAAGGTAGTGTGAGCGCACTGCCTTTTTTTATATTTGATGAATTACGGTCAATAATCATGATTTACTACCGATATTCTCAAAATACTGCCACTAAATAATTCAGAAATAAACACCCCTTTTTTGGTTTGCTACCAATTAGCAGAATCCCTAATAAGGGGTGTAACGAACTAGCTAATTAATAACTTTAACAACAGGTTCAACGGTTACCTCTACATTTCCTTTCAGTGTTTGTGAAATAAAGCAGGCTGTCTCTGCACGGTGTGCAAGTTGAATTAATTTTTCTTGTAATTCTTCGTCAGCTTGTTTCACATAAATAACTAGTTTATGGACAATCTTTTCAAAGACTAAGCGCTTTCCATTCTTTCCGACTGTCCCTTCTGTTTCAACATCGAGATGATTGTATTCAATATCACGATTAGACAAAATAGCAGCAAGAGTAAGCATATAACAATTTGTAGCTGCTGCAATTAGTAATTCTTCAGGATTTGCTCCTTTACCTGGACCGTCGAGTTGTTTTGGTGCGGAAACCACTGTATGAAGTCCATCGGTTGTAATCGTCCCTTCCCCGTTTCTATTCCCAGTCCATGTACCCTTCACTATAAAAAGACTCATATTTTCATCCCCTCATCATTTTTCTCATCTACCCCTTCTATTATATGCACAAAAAATGGAAACAAGAAAGAGATATATAAGGGAAACAAAAAGCCGATTCCGCACGAACGGAATCAGCTTCATCACAAAGGGAATGCCACAAATGCCGTCCCCATATTGTTTCTCAACCTGCACTCTGACAGGTGGGTGTTTGCATAACTTGCGTCACCTTCCACAAAAGGAAATGGCATGGTGTTGCAGGTTAGTCTCTTAAACTCCCAAGATTTTAGTATTCGGTTGAAACAATACTAGGAAACTAACATCACAGCATTTGTTGTTTATGACTTCATTTTACCGAACCCTCTAGTAAATGAAAATAGGCGGTTGTTACCAAATCTATATCTATTTGCCTAATTCATTTCATATAATAGATATAAAAGGAGGCTATATAGATGAGCTGTACGGATTTTACATTTTTAACGAATGATGGTGTCACGATATTCTATAAAAAATGGGAAACTGAAGGTAATATATCGCCAAAAGGCGTTATCCAAATTGCTCATGGGATGGCTGAGCATATTGAGCGTTATGATTTATTTGCAAAAGCGTTAATACAAGAAGGATATGTCGTCTACGGAAACGACCATCGGGGCCACGGAAAAACGGGAAAAAACGCAAGCCTGATGGGCTTTTTTGCAGAGGAAAATGGATTTGATCTAGTCGTTGAAGACATGCTCCACCTAACAAATATCATTAAAAAGGATTATCCGAACAAACCCATTTTTTTATTCGGACATAGTATGGGCTCATTCTTGTCTCGGAGATACATACAAACGTATGGTGACCAATTAGCTGGTGTTATTCTATCGGGTACAGGTGGCAATCCCGGACTTATTGGGCAGGTTGGAATTGGCATCGCAAAGCTTGAAATGAAACGAAAAGGAAAGAGAACAAGTAGTTCCCTTATGAACAAGCTTACGTTCGGTAGTTATAATAAAGCTTTTACACCGACCCGAACTGAGTTTGATTGGCTAACTAGAGACGATAGTGAGGTAAATAAGTATATAGAAGACCCACTCTGTGGTGGAATTTTCACAGCAGGCTTCTTTTATGATCTCGTTAGTGGGGTAGCAAAAGTAAATAAACATAGTACAAATATTAATATACCTAAAGACTTACCGATGTACTTTTTAGCAGGTGATAAAGATCCGGTTGGTAATTTTTCAAAGGGAATTCTCCAAGCTGCAGATATGTATATAAAATTAGGCATCGAGGATGTAACCGTGAAACTCTATGAAGATAGTAGACATGAAATTTTGAATGAATTAAATAAAGAAGAAGTGTTTATGGATGTCATCAACTGGTTGAATAGGTATTAATAAAATAGGGTTCCAAAGGTCTTTGCCTCTGAAACCACTTAATGAGGAGATATAATAGGGATACACGTGGTGGATTCGCTTAAAACTTATAGATTAATATCTAACATAAGAGACACCCACAATGATTAATAAGATAAATAGAACTACGATTAACGCAAAGCTGCTTCCGTATCCACTGCTCATATATAGCACCTCCTTATTTAAAGAGATACTACATCGTATGGTAATACAGCTAATTTGAAATGGACGAACATGGAGATGTCGAAAAAAAGGTTCTTACCTATTTTTTTGCATGTAAAAACAAAAACAACATCCACTAGATAATTAGGGATGTTGTTTTAACTAACTTCCTTTTCCTTAAGACGTACCTTAAGAGTATGAAGTAAAAAATGTAAAAGCATATAGAGGCAATAGGAGAACAGTATTAGTAATCCAAGAAGGTCCATTTGAAACAACTTTAGTAATAAGCTCAACCCGGTAGCAATATACAAACCAGCTAAGAAGTGACGAACCTGCTTATCCTCATACACATTTGTAACTCTTGCACCAAGCTGACCACCAATTAATGCCCCAACGATAAGACTCCCGATAACACCAAAATCAAGTTCAACTGTAGATGCATATGTGGCAAAACCTGCTATTACAATCATAAATACACTTAGCAAGCTTGTACCAACCGCATACTTTGGTTGAAAGGCGAGAACTCCAATCAATAAAGGAACTATAATAAATCCTCCGCCTACACCTAATACAGTTGAAATAAAACCTGCGAATAAACCAATTAACACAATCTTCACATATGAATATTTGGTATTATGAATGGTTTGCACTTTACTTGACGAATTACTCACAAGTATTGAAATTGAAAAATATAAAATAAGTGCAATATACATCAATGGAATTATAGTATTTTCCAACTGATGCTTTCCAAGTAATAATACAAATGGGTGAGCAAGTTGAGTGGCAATAATTCCACTTATCCCAATCATAATCGATGTTTCCCATTTAATATTTTTTAGGCGAAAATGTGCAAAAACACCAGAAAGTGATGTTGCAACTGTATATAAAAGGCTTGTTGCGATTGCTATAACTGGAGAAAATCCCATTAGAATTAATGTTGGTGTAAGAATAAAGCCACCGCCGATACCAAAAAAGCCCGACATTACTCCAACACAAAGACCTAATATGAGGTAAATAAGTAAGTCCTGCAAAGGCAAACTCCTTTCCTTATTCACTTTGTGTCCAATATTATACAGGAAAAAAGAAATTCCTGCATGTATCCAATACCCAGTATGTGGAAAATTGGATGGATGCATTATGAAAAAATAAGCGAGTTATCCAGAAAAGGTGCCTCACACATAATTTTCTCGTTGGTAAGAGGGTGCAGCAAGCTAATTTTGGCAGCGTGCAGTGCTTGTCTTGGAATAATTGGTTGTCCACCATACAAGGTATCTCCCACAAGTGGGTACCCTAGATGGCTCATATGAACGCGTATTTGATGAGTACGACCTGTTAACAGTTCAAGCTCCACCAATGTCATTTTTTTATTGTCGATTGTTTGAATGACATTAAATTTTGTAATCGCCTTTTGTCCTGTCGGAGATACTCTTCTACGAGTCGGATGATGTCGATCCCGACCAATCGAGGCATCTATCGTTCCTTTTTTTTGTTTGATTATTCCATGCACTAAAGCTATATAAGTCCGCTTAATTTCACGTTTTTCCAATCTGCGGTCTAAAATTGATGAAGCTAATTTATGCTTCGCAAAAATTACAGCTCCTGTTGTGTCACGGTCAAGGCGATGAATATGACGAATTTTTGTGTGCACTCCGTTCGCTTGGAAATGGTAGGCAATAGCGTTAGCAAGTGTACCTAGTTGACCTTCCACATTTGGGTGTGTATCCATTCCTGCTGGTTTATTTGCAATTAGGAGATGGTCATCCTCATATAAAACTTGTAAGTCAGCTATATATTCTGGTGACACTCCATATTCCTCTTCAGGGAAAAGACGAACTTGAAGTTTATCATTTTGTTTAAGCAACGTGTTTAAATTCTTGGTTTCCCCGTTAAGTCTCGTCCCCTTTTCCATACGAAACTGATGAACCATTTGCTTCGGCATTGTCCATTCAGTCTTAAGAACGTCTTCAATGGTGATACCTTCCCAATTACTTGGAACAGTAACTTCGAACCATTCTCCAAATCGTTTTGTTAACATGCAACCATCCTTTAGATTTTATCTGTTTTCTGTCTTTTAAAAGTATATCCAATCCACGTAATAAATGTAAGAGAAAGGTGGTTATGGAGGAAAGACTTACCGTACCAAAAACAAAGAATCCTGTGTTATTCTATTCTTATTACTATGGAGATACAAGGGTGGGTTTTACATTGAAAATTGTAGTAGCATCAACTCCTGAGCAGGAACATCATATTACGGAGCTAGTCGATTATATGTATTCTTCAATCTTTCCAACCTATTTTGAAGATGAGTATATTACAAAACTTGAAAAGTGGAATGTGTTAGCACCAAAAGAGGAAGACGTATACTATAATCGAACATTGGATAAGGCTTTTAAAGTCATGTCAAGCCTTCAAGCGATTATTGCTGTTTTGGAAACAATTCGGGAAGAAGGCTACCAAGAATATCACGGGGAAATCTTTGCCAAAAATGTGCAAATCTTAAATGATTACGGCTATTTGTTTCCATTCACTATCGAAGAGTTTCAATGTGTGAATAATCCAGACGTATTAAGTAAATATTCAAAACCAGCCAATAAATATCTAGCTTAATACATATAGGTAGCGTTGGCCTTTAGTCGAAAAGCGCAAGGCACTCAATAATTCCAGCTAAAAACAGGCACGCCATGTGCCTAACGCTGGAATCCTAGCAGTCCTGGCAAGTGCGACAAGCATAAGATGAGCGCTGACAGATGGTGCTTGAAGCTAGACAAGGATAAAAAAATCCCTGCTCATAGAGTAGGGATTTTCTTTTATTTTGAAGTTGCCATTGCACCTTCAAAGAAAGTTTTAAATTCGTTATGATCTGGATGATACCCAACAAGACGTGATACTTCTTCACCATTTTCAAAGTGAATTAATGTAGGGGTATACTCAATTCCGTATTTATTCCAACCTTCCTCAAACTCAAGAAGATTGTATTTCTTTAAATCAAGTCCCATTTCATCTACCATTGGAATGATGACTGGAGTTGTTTCCTGACAATGTGGACATGTTGGACTGTAAAAATAAACAGTCATGGTTTCACCATTTTCTAATTTTGTTTCTAATTCGTCAGGTAAAATTTGATTTCCGTAGTTTGGATCATCGAGCTGTTTAACAGTAGCGGGATCTAGCTTATCTTTCCCATAAGGATTACCTTCCGATTGTTGTTTGTTTTGAGTAGTTGTTACAAAAGCTAATGCTCCGAAAATAGCAACAATAATAACTGTAAAAATAATAACTTTTTTCAAGATTTATTTCCCTTCTTTCAATTTTTTTAGTGTAATAAAACTAGTTATTGCAATAATTGTAAAACCTATTAATGCTAAAAAAGGTATAGTTACAAAACCAAACCAGTTAATGTATTGGCCTGTACATGGTACAACACCACATGCGAGTGAGTTCTCACCAACCGCTGGAATCTTTTGTACGAGATAATGATAGATTGAAACCGAACCACCGATTAATGACAGGATAAAGGTATAGAGTGCAATGGAATAGTTCTTTTTAAAAATAGCGATTCCTAAAATAATTACGAGTGGATACATAAAGATACGTTGGTACCAGCAAAGTTCACATGGTGCGAATTTCTGTACTTCTGAAAAATAAAGGCTGCCAAGCGTGGAAATTAATGCTGCAGCAAATGCGATAAATAAATATGTTTCCAGTACCTTTTCATTTGATTTAGAGTTCAATCGTCTCCCTCATTCCACATAAAGTATACTAAAAATTATAGTATCACTCTAGACGAATGTAAAATGTAAAATCTTGAAGTGAAGATATATATGTGGACAATTTGTGACAAAAATGGTAGAGAGAAAATGGACATTGCTTATTAATTCTTTATAATAGTAGGTGGATTAGATAGACAGGAGATGGTGAAGTGATAAAGGCAGTTATTTTTGATTTTGATGGCTTAATTTATGATACAGAAACCAATGAATATAATGTGTTAAATGAAATCTTTCAAGAGCATGGTTCCGAGCTACCAATGTCCGTGTGGGGAAAGGTAATTGGAACGCAAGCAGGATTCAACGCCCTTTCATTTTTAGAAGAGCAAATTGGAAGGAAAGTTGACCACGATGAATTAACCAAGTTGAGAAGGGACCGATTCAATGAACGAATGAAGGATGAAGGTCCATTACCAGGAGTTGAGGAGTACCTTACAGCTGCAAAGAAAGCAGGATTGAAAATCGGTTTAGCCTCTAGCTCTACTTACGAATGGGTATCAAATCACTTAAAAAATCTTTGCTTATTCGATTATTTTGAATGCATCCGTACTTCTGATGATGTTGAAAAGGTAAAACCAGATCCAACCCTATATTTAGAGGCAGCAAAATGCTTAGGCGTGACACCAGAGGAATGTCTAGTCTTTGAAGACTCTGCAAATGGTGCATTAGCAGCAAAACGTGCAGGAATGTATTGTGTCGTGATACCGAACCAAGTAACAAAGGATTTAGAATTCTGTGAGGTTGATCATCGCTTGGAGTCGATGGCCTTAATAGAATTAACTCAATTAATTCAAAAAATTGAAAATCAATAGGGGAGAGAAGATGTGGGGATATTTGTTGATGAGATAGCCTTTTTAAAGAAAGCGGTTCTTAAGTTTACAAAAAAAGAAACTGAAGAAACAATTCATCGAGCAAAGTTAGCGTGTAAAAATACATTTATTTTTACTCATCCTTGGGATATGGAACGATGTGAGGAGGAAGTTTTTTTTCCAGAATCTATCGATTGGACATATTGTTTTAATGGGGACGAGGAATGGGCCTTTATGTTAAATCGTCAACGTTATTTGGCAGAAATCGGTATGGCCTATGTAGTAGAAGAGAATGAAGAATATGTGATTCACTGGAAAAGAATTTTTAATGAATGGATAGAAGCAAATAAAGATAAAACCATTCGCCTATATACATATCGAAAAATAGATGCCGGAATTCGCGTGACAAATTGGTTAAAGGGTTTTCAATATATCAAGCAATCACCACTTTGGACTGAATCAGATAGCAATCTATTTCTTCAACAATTGAAGGAGCATGGTGAGTTTTTATATCGTTCATTTACCGCTTTTGATTTTCAAAGTAATTGGGGATTTTTAGAATTAAATGGGCTTATACAAACTGCTTTCCTGATGGATGAGGAAACAAAGAAGAAGTGGATTGACGAAGGTCTTCAACGTATTGAGAAAATGATACCCTTACAAATATACAATGATGGTTATCAAAAAGAACAATCTCCTATGTATCATCATGAAGTCCTTCATTGTCTAGTAGAAATAAGCTTAATTTTACAAAAGAACGACATTAAAGTTCCGAGCTTTATCACGGATGCTGTTATTAGAATGTATACCGCAACTTACAAACTCATGAAGCCAAATCGACATCAACCAATGCTTGGAGACAGTGATGATACGGACTTGCGTGAAATTTTTGCAATAGGAGCAGTATTATTAAACCGTACAGACTTAAGGGCGTTTACCAAAGAACAGTATATATATGACATGCTGTGGTACTTTGGGGAAAAGGGATTACATAAATTTCAAGCTTTGCAACAGATAGAACCCACATTTGCATCTACAAACCTTAAAGATTCAGGAGTAACCCTTTTTCGAAATGGATGGGGACAGGAAGATGAGTACCTTCTTTTTGACCATGGAATAATGGGACAAGTCAATAAAGGCCATGGGCATGATGATACCCTACATATTGAATTGATGGCTGGTGGAAGGGAATTTTTAATGGACGGTGGTCGTTATACGTATTGTGAGACTGAAGAAAGAAGGTACTTTAAAGAGGCAAACAGGCATAATACGATTACCGTCGATGGTCTCTCCGCTTCAGAATATATCAATACCTGGGAATGGAAAAATGCAGCACGGCCAGTAAACCAGTTTTACCGAATCGAAGAAAAATATCAATATGCCGAGGCTGGACACACAGGATATTGGAGATTGATATCGCCTGTTCATGTTACTAGGAAAATTATTTATCTCCCAACAGAATATTGGTTCGTCCTTGATATTTTTGAGTCACGCGGGGTCCATAGCTATGAGCAACATTTCCATTTTCCAGAACATACTCCGGTCAAATGGACAGAGTATGGGGAGTTAGCAACCATGTATCAAAGTGGTGCTAATCTGCGGATCATCCCTTTGAATATTTCTGATAAAGATGATGTGATTATCAAAGATGGTAAGCTATCGAGACATTATAATAAAATTTGCTCTGCACCCTCTGCATTCGTTCAATATAAAGAAAAAGATTCATTCGCTGCTCCTTTCCTTATGATAGCGACAGCAAAGAAGAAAGAGGTTAAGGTTAGAAAACGATCTGTTTCACATCTAAATGGAGCCATTAAGAAAGATTCGGAAGCAATAGCCTATGAAATTATAATCAATGGTAATAAAGATATTTTAGTATTTTCATTGACTGGAGCTGATAGTTTACTAGTTGATGGTTTTCAATTATGCGGAGAAACAGTTATAATCACTGAGCAAAATGACAATGGTTTTGAAGTTTACAATGTAAAGTCATAATGGAAAAAGGGTGGCTTCTATCGAAGCCACCCAATAAATGTTTTTATGACATATTATTGATAATATCAATAACTTCATGTTCTCCTAATAATTTTACTACTTCTCTCGTATTCCGCTTATCAAACTTTTTTAATATACTATTCACTTGCTTTTTGATCGTATCGATTTCGACACAGCGCACTTTAGCTATCTCTTTCCTAGTATAGTTATTACAAAGTAATTTTATGACGATTAATTCAGAAGGAGTAAGGGTTGAGATTATTTTAAAAATAGAAGAAAAATTAGCCTCTAGTTGTTTAATTCTAGCAAATTCTTCACGGATTTTGCTTGCAATTACCGGTCTTATTGGAGATGTATTTGTAATAGCACAGTTAATCGCTTCGATAATTTCCTCTTTCTCCGCATTCTTTAGAACATAGTCAACTATTCCAGTTTGAAATGCAGCAAACACGAGGTTATTATCTTGATGTACAGTTAGAATAATAATTTTTGTATCCGGTAATTTACTACTTATTTCTGAGGAAGCGTTTATACCTGCCATATAATCTTCCATCTCAATATCCATTAAAATGATATCAGGTTTTTTTTCTAAAGACATGCTGACCGCTTCTTGACCACTTCCAACAGAACCCATTAATTCAAAGTTGTTTTCAGAAGAAATAATACGCTCCAAACGTCTGCGATGTGCTTCAATATCATCTGCTATAAGAATATGTATTTTTTCCATAGCTACCTCCTTCGAATGAAGTTGTTTTATTAAAGAAAAAGCGGCAAATAGATACTAAATTGTGTGCCTTTATTTCGAGCACTATCGATTTCTATTTTTCCTTCATGACCGGTTACAATTTTATGACAATAAGAAAGACCGATTCCCCAATTTGTTGAGGACGACTTTGTTGAATAAAAAGGAGTGAAAATCTCATTAAAATCATCGGTTTGTAGACCAGTGCCATTATCTTTTATTTTTATCACTCCCCAATCTCCAATTTCCTTAACTTCAACTTCAATAATACCTGTTTCCGAAGATACAACCTCCAGTGCATTTTTAATAATATTGTAGATTGATTCCTGTAAATGCTTCGGATCTCCCTGCACAATTATTGAGTCTTTAACAGCGTGGTATTTCAAAGAAATATTTGTGTTTTTTAAATTAACCCTTTTAAGAGCGGTTTTTACAGGAACGTTCAAATCAATAGGTTCAAAATTCAAGGTGATTTGATTTAGTTTATTTCCAGCATCTTCTACTCTATTAAATGCCTGCTGACAAGAATCATAGATAAGGTCCAAACTATACAGAGATTCTTCATCATCGCCTACACGCTCTCTCAAAAACTCTGCTTCCGACCGAATAGCAACTAAATGATTTTTAATGGAATGAGTAAAAGCACGAACACCTAAGGAAGCTGTATCAATTTTTCTATCAGTTATAAGAATCAAATTTCTATAATAATTTTCGATTGAATTATACTTATATACGGTGTAGGCCATGAATACTAGAGTTAGAACAGCAATTAATGGTAAAATCCGTAATTCTAACAAAAATTTATGAATGTCTGGATGCAAATAATTAGGATAATGAGTGCTAAATGTAGTTCTTACCAACATATCTGGTGCCCAAGAAAACATAGATAAAAAAACACTTGCTAGTAGAATTAAACTAATCAAATTGAATAATGTATATCTTTTGATAAATCGAACGTGTGAATGCAAGAAATAGTTTCTTATGAATAGGAAGATTCCAATCACAATATATCCGATATTTGAAAAGAGAAAAATGCGGTCACCATAATATATGTACGATTTGTAAAGTCCCTGTAAGTTATAATCAATTGCAGTGTCTTGTATGGAAAGGTTTAGCCTTGGATCATAAAAGAAATACTGCACCACTGCAATCAAAGTTAACAAAATGTAGATTGGTATCATTTTTCGATTGCCTTTTCTACTAGTCGTGTAGGAGATAGCAAAAAATAGAAAACAAAAATAAAAAAGGATTGTTCCGAAGTTCAAAATACGCAAAATAAAATCTGGATTAAAATTATGCAATACAAGAGAGTTCCAAGAACCTGGTGTAAAATTAAAAAATTTATTAACAAATTCATAGGAAATATTGAACTTACTTAGGTAAAGCACCAATCCAATAAAAGAAAGGGTATAGCCAACAGTTAATCCAAAAAGAAATATCGTAGAGTAACTTTTAATATTTCGATAGATTAACATAATTGAAATTGATAATAACAAAATTGCAATAAAGAACAATTTCAACCCTCCTATAGTCATTATTTTACTTAAAAGTATTGCAGAAGGGGAATGAAACTTTCACCTTTTACAAAAAAGTTTGAAAAGTTACAATAAAGTAAGCCTTTACAAAGTAATTATACAAAAAAATCTAAGTTAAAAAAGGGGGAAATATTTTGAAAAAGCTTTTCAGTTTTCTAATCTTCTTATCTCTTATCTTAGTTCTAGCAGCATGTGGTGGAAATTCAACATCAGGTGATGGGGATACTTCTAGTGATTCCTCTAGTAAGAAAGATTCGGGTGAGACTTCTCTAAAAGTAGCTGTATTCCCTGCGGATTTACCATCATTTGAAAGCGTATACGAAAAGTTTAAAGAAGAAAATCCAGATATCAACGTCGAGTTTGAAACGTTCCCACAAGAACAGTACTACGAAAAAATTAGAATGCAACTTTCCAGTGGTATAGGTTATGACGTATTTGCTGGTCAAATCGACACGATGATGGATACTGGGATTATAGAGCCACTTGATTCTTATATTGAAGAAAGTGATTTAGATGTTGCAGGTTTTGCATCTATGTATGATGCAATGAAGTATGAAGAGGGAGTTTTAGGTCTTCCTTATCGTAAATCAAATAATATGATGTTCTACAACAAAGATTTATTTGATGAAGCAGGAGTTGAATACCCAAGTGAGGATATGACGTGGGCAGAATTCCGTGAGGTAGCTAAAAAAATGACGAGCGGAAGTGGTGCGGACAAAACGTACGGGGCATTTATTCAACCTTGGCCACAACTATGGTATATGCAAGGGGTGCAAACTGGAGCTTCTATCATTGATAAAGATCTAAGTATTTTTGCAGATTCTTTACAATATCGTATAGATTTGGAAAAAGACGGTTCAATCATGAGTTGGTCCGAGCAAGTTTCTACTGGAGCTCATTACAATGCTGCGTTCCAAAAAGGAAATGTAGCAATGAACATTATTGGTGACTGGCACGTTGCTCAGCTTCGACAAGCTGAAGAGGAAGGGAAAATTTCCTTTGACTGGGACGTTGTTCCTGTGCCACATCCTGAAGGTATAGAAGCAAATACAACACTTGCTTTACCGGTTTCATTAATGCTGAATTCAAAGTCCGAAAATAAAGATGCTGCCTTCAAATTTCTAAGTTATATGACTGGAAAACAAGGTGCTGAAATATTTGCTGGTGATGGATACCTGACTGGTTATGTTGATGAAGATATTAAATCTATCTATCTTGGAGATGGTGAATTAAAGCCAAAAAATGGACACTTTTTCTTAGAAACAGTTGAATATCCAGAGTATCCAATGTTACCTGGTGTGAAAAACATTGTCGTACAGCAAATTTATAAACAAGAAGGAGAACTTGCGCTAATTGGAGAACAAACCGTCGAGGAAACTATCAATAATATTGCTAAACGTGTACAAGATGAATGGGCAAGTAAGTATGCAGAATAGGTAATATTAGTTGACATCAAACCATGGTAGGGATGAGCACTGTATTGAGCCACAATACGGTGCTCATTCATATCATAGAAGGGAAGAAAAACAATGAGTAAAAAAAGCAAATATCAAACGTCATTTAAGAAGAGAAATCGCCTCATTGGTTATTCGTTTCTTCTACCAAACATTCTAGGTTTTCTAGCTTTTATTTTCCTACCTGTGATCGCGTCATTCTTTATGAGTTTTACTTCATGGAATGGGTTTGGAAAAATTGAATTTATTGGGATAGAAAATTACTTAAGATTGTTTGAGGACACGGATTTTAAGATTTCATTGGTTAATACTATCTTGTTTACTCTCATATCAGTACCAGTAACGTTATTTTTATCACTTTTAATTGCAGTAGCTCTTAATAAAGGAATGCGACTAGTAAAAGTGTTCCGTACAGCGGTATTTTTACCGTATGTAACTTCAACCATCGCTGTTGCTGCTGTTTGGCAATTAATCTTCAATCCAACAGCTGGACCTGTTAATGGGTTCTTATCAAATCTTGGGTTTGATAATCTACCAGGATGGTTTTCTTCTCCAGACTGGGCTCTTTTTTCTGTATCCATTGTGTACATATGGCATTCTGTTGGATACTACATGATTATATTTTTAGCAGGCTTACAAGGTATCCCAGAAGATGTATATGAAGCAGCAGATATTGATGGTGCGAGCTCCATTTCAAAATTCTTTAAAATAACAATGCCGATGCTATCACCTATAATGTTCTTTACTTCTATTATTGCGATTATTAATTCCTTCAAAGTTTTTGACTTTGTATACGCGTTAACTGGCGGAGGACCAGGTCGTTCTACTCAGGTGCTTGTGTACGATATATATACCACAGCATTTAAGGAGTATGAATATGGATATGCTTCTGCAATGGCCTATATCCTATTTTTACTAATCCTAATTTTTACGGCTTTAAATTATTTAGGTCAAAGAAGGTCCCTCAATTCATAAGAGAGATGAAACCGTGCCATATATTAGACAAAGAGGGGAGAATCGATTCGTGGAATTAGTGACGAATTCAAAAAAGGTGGAATCGAAGAGAAATCAAAGAAAACCACTACCGAAGATAAAATTTAGTACATTTCTAAAATATTTATTTGTTATTAGCTTGTCACTATTAATGGTTATTCCTTTTATTTGGATGCTTTCTTCATCATTCAAAGCAGAGTCCGAAATATTTGGAATCCCAATTCAGTGGATTCCAGAAACGTTTTACTGGAGTAATTATGTGGAAGTGTGGACGAGGGTTCCATTTCATCTTTACTATTTGAATACATTGAAAATAACAGTTATCACTGTAATTTTGAATGTGTTAACAAGTTCGATGGCGGGTTACGCATTTGCAAAAGTGAGATTCCCAGAACGAGAGAAATTATTTTTCCTATATATTGCGACCATGATGATCCCTTATCAAGTAATGATGATTCCGCAATTCATGCTGATGAGTGAATTAGGACTTGTTAATAACCATCTATCGCTTATCTTACTAGGAGCTTTTAATCCATTTGGAGTATTCTTGTTCCGTCAATTTTTCTTATCAATCCCAGATGAATTACTAGAGGCCGCAAGAATTGACGGATTAAATGAATTTGGAATTTACTTGAAGATTATTTTGCCACTTTCAAAACCGGCAATAGCATCACTGGTTATTTTTTCTTTTATGCATACATGGAATGACTTCCTTGGACCTTTAATTTATCTTACATCAGATCATTTATACACAATCCAATTAGGGATCCAGCACTTTATTACTGAGTATAACACTGAATATTCCTTATTGATGGGAGCTGCAGTATCTGCGATTATCCCTACAATTATCGTCTTTTTCTTAGCACAAGACCATTTCGTTAAAGGAATCGCATCGTCAGGGATTAAAGGTTAATAAAAATGAATCAGTGGTGGATCGAGTCGTGTCCCCACTGTTTCCTATTCACCAAAGAAATGACAGGAGTGGTAGCAAAGAAACCAATGTAGGAGTGGAGAAAATAAGTGAATTTAATGAGAAGAATAGGAATACTAACTATTATTTTCCTCTTAGTATTAACTAGTCTTACAGGAAATCAACTTTTTGCCAATGCCAATAATGCAAATATATTAAACCCTGGGTTTGAAGACGTGGTAGAAGCTGGTGGGGGTTGGGATGACTTGGGAGCAGCCGACTGGAATGTATGGGTACCTACTGGGGATCCTATTGTTTCAATCTCAGAAGAAGCAAGCATGGAAGGAAACTATGGACTACTGATTAAAGCTGAAGAAACTGCACGAACTTCTGTGAATCAGGATATCTCTGTTACAGGAGGGGACCATTACCGAGTAAGCAGTTGGGTGAAGACCGATAACATAGTTAGTGGTCAGGGTGCGAGGATGCGAATAACCACCTTTCAAGGGAGTCAGCAATTGGAGTTGATTTATTCAGATCGATTCACAGGAACCCATGACTGGACTAAAATCGAAAAGGATATACATCTGGAAGAGAACGTTGATCATATTCGAGTACAGCTTTTCTTTGAAACAGGAACAGGAACTGCGATGTTCGACAATGTAGCGGTGGAGCATATCAGCCCAGCACAAGAGATTTCAATAGATGAAGAAGAAATTACATTAGTAGAACAGGAAAGTATGGAACTAAATTTAATTGTAGAGCCTTCTAATACTAGCTCGACAATTTCATGGATGTCTATGGATGAAGAGGTTGTTACTGTAGAAAATGGTAAAGCGCAAGCGGTTGGCGTAGGGGAAACTACGATTATCGCTTATGCAGATAATGGTTTATACGATACTGCTACAGTGAAAGTAATCCGTAATGAAGAATTAACAAGGCCAGCGTTAGAAGAAATAGGTTTAGAATCTACTGAACTATCATTAACAACTGGGCAAGTTAGAGTATTGGAAGTAGCTCATGAGCCACAAGATGCGGTTACCGACACTCTTATTTGGTCATCCTCCAATCAAGAAGTCGTAAAAGTTAAAGATGGAGTAGTGGAAGCTATCGGTGCCGGTACAGCCATTGTTAAGGTGAAGACTGATGATGCTGCTTTAGAAAGTGAAATGACCATTACAGTTACCGAGGCAGTAACGGATGAATATGACGAGCTCAGGAAAAGGTGGGAAAGTTCCCTAACTGCACTAGAATATTATGATCCAGCCAATGAACGTATGAAAGAAGTTATTCAAAATCAAACCAAAAGAGCGGAACAATTATGGAATAACATGAACAAAAATGAGGAAAGATCTTTTTTATGGATTGAGTATTCTGCTTTTGAAAATTCCTCTGATATTCGGGATAGTTATCGTAATTTAACAACAATGGCGAAAGCATATGCAAGTGAACATTCAACATTATATCAGAATCCAGCACTATTTAAGGATATTGCTTCCGGTTTAGAATGGCTCTATGAAAATCACTATAACGATAGTATTAATCAATGGAGCAACTGGTGGCATTGGGAAATTGGAGTTCCAAAGGAATTAAATGATTTGATGGTACTCCTATACGATTCATTAGAATTAGAAACAGTTCAACGTTACTTAGCTGTAGTCGATCATTTTCAACCTGATCCGACCAAATCTGGAGCTACAACACCTAATAATTACAGGGAAGCGGTTGGTGCAAACCGTATTGATGTAAGTAAAGTCGTTGCTGTACGTGGCGTTATTGTAAAGGATAGTCAGAAAATTTCTGCTGCAAGGGATGCATTAAGTCAGACTTTCATAAACGTTACTCACGGAGATGGTTTCTATGAAGATGGTTCATTTATTCAGCACGAGGATGTTGCATATACTGGCTCTTACGGTAATGTCCTCTTAGAAGGGCTAACTGATATGTTAGAGCTATTAAGTGATTCCACTTGGAAAGTTACTGACACTAATGTAGAGAATGTGTACGAATGGGTGGATAAATCCTATGAACCCTTAATGTATAAAGGGGCATTAATGGATATGGTAAGAGGAAGAGCAATTTCCAGGTCCTTCTTACAAGACCATCAAGCTGGACAAACGATCATTAAGACTGTTATACGGATGGCAGAATTTGCTCCAGAATCGTATGCGGAAAAATATAAAGCAATGGCAAAGTTCTGGATCGAAGAGAATACATACTTCGATTACTTTAAAAATACTAGCAACTTCAAGGACTATAAACTTGCAAAGGATTTAATGGATGATTCTTCTGTCGTTTCTAGAGGGGAACTAGATCTTCATGTAACCTATGCCAATATGGATCGGGTCATTCATAGAAAGCCAGGTTATGCATTCGGAATTAGTATGTATTCCAATCGTGTGCAAAACTATGAAGATATGAATAACGAGAATAGAAAAGGTTGGTATACAGGAGAAGGAATGACGTATTTGTATAATGGCGACTTAGGCCAATACAGTGGTGATTTTTGGCCAACGGTCGACCCATACCGTATGCCTGGAACCACGATAGACACCATGCACAGAGCAGACGGCAGTGGAGAACATAATTCCACTCAATCATGGGTGGGAGGTTCTACATTAAACACGTATGGAACAGCTGGTATGTCTTACGATGCGTGGAACAGTTCATTAGTCGCGAAAAAGTCTTGGTTTATGTTTGATGATGAAATTGTTGCACTTGGCGCAGGAATTTCAAGTGGTGAAACGAGAAACATTGAAACGATTATAGAGAATCGAAAAATTCGGGATGATGGTTCCAATAAGTTAAGTGTTAATGGAGAAATTCAGAATGGAGAAGAAACAACGGTTACTGCGGAATGGGCATTCCTTGAAGGGAATGTAAAAGGGGCAGATATCGGTTATTACTTCCCTAATAAAGAACAAATTACCGTGAAGAAGGAAGTAAGAACTGGAGCATGGTATGACATTAATTATACAGAACCAACAGATACAGTAAGCAGGTCCTATGCAACTATGTGGATAGATCATGGTTTAGCACCAAAGCAAGATAAGTATTCTTATGTCCTGCTTCCAAATAAGAATCAAGAACAAGTAAAACTATACGCTACTAACCCAGATATTAAAGTCTTAAGAAATGATGATTCCGTTCAGTCGGTTTATGAAGAAAAACAACATATCATTGGGGCGAATTTTTGGGTTAATGAAAAGCAGACAGTTGGGCCTTTAACTGTTTATCAGCAAGCATCCATAACAATGCAGGCAAAAGACGGGATTCTCGAAATTGCAGTCTCTGATCCAACTATGGAAAACGATGGCTATATCGAAATTGATATTGATGGTAAAGCCTTTTCTGTAATAGAAGCAGATGAGAACGTTGAGGTAGTAACTACAAAACCTTCTATTAAATTAAAGGTCAATGTTCAAGATGCAAAAGGCACTAGTTTTAATGCAAAACTAAAACTTATTCCCAATCAATATAAGTATTAATTGTATTTGCCCCCCCATCCCCCACTTAATAAGTGGGGGATGGGTGAAGGGAAAGCAATCTAATATTGTCAAAACTAGTGAAATAAAAGAAAACTACATGATGGAGAGTGAGTTAGATGGAGAGCAACAATAGACCTAACCTTGTGTATATTTTTGCAGATCAATGGAGAAGACAGGCGGTGGGTTATGAAGAGGAGGATCAAGTAATCACACCAAATATAGATGCTTTTTCCAAAGAAGGTACAGTTTTTTCAAATGCGTTGACTGTTTCTCCATTATGCTCGCCTCACAGAGCATCTTTGCTTACAGGGAAATATCCTATTAACACGGGAGTATTTACAAACTGTAAAGTTGGTGCGGATGTCATGCTACAACCAGATGAAACTTGTATAAGTGATGTGCTTGCAGATTCAGGCTACGAAACTTGCTATATTGGAAAATGGCATCTGGATTTACCTGAACTAAATGTGACTGATAAGCCTGCTTCAGGTGCTAAAGGGTGGGATGCTTACACCCCACCCGGTCCAAAGCGTCATGGATTTCGGAATTGGTACTCATACGGAGCCTGGGACGACCACTTATCTCCACATTACTGGGGGGATAGTCCGGAAAAGATAAAAGTCCAACAATGGTCCGTTGAACATGAGACTGATAAAGCAATTGAGTTTATTGAAAAACGGGACCAAGAGAAAGCTTTCGCACTTTTTGTTTCGTGGAATCCACCACACAGTCCATTTGACCAAGTGCCGGATAAATACCGAAAAGTATATGAAGGAATGGATCTCAAGTTTCGTAAGAATGTAGAGATTCGTGATCCACTATTGGTTCATACGGGAGAACATGTTGATGGCGGAGAAAAGAAGTTAAAGGAAAATCAACTTAATTATTTTGCTGCTATAACAGGAATAGATGAGCAGTTTGGTAGAATTCTAGAATTATTAAAAGAAAAAAACTTAGATGAAAATACCATTGTTGTACTCACATCCGATCATGGAGAAATGATGGGTTCACATGGTCTTATGGCGAAGCATGTATGGTATGAAGAATCAATCGGAGTACCATTTATCATCCGCTGGCCAAATAAAATACCAAAGGCAAAGTCAGATGTGTTGCTAAATACTGTTGACATTATGCCTACGATATTATCATTAATGAATTTGGCAACACCAGATTCAATTGAGGGAACAGATTTATCTGATTTTATCATTAAGCAAACGAATGAAGGCCCAGAATATGCATATATTAGCTGCTATCCTGGAAGAAAAGAAGCCTTGGAGCAATTCCAAGAAGCAGGAGTAAGTAATCTCGGCTATGGATGGCGTGCAATAAGGACGAAAGAATATTTGTATGTGATTCACAATGGATATTCTCCGGAAGATGTACAAATTAGGTTGTTTTATAAGCTAATGGAGGATAAATTTCAACAACACCCAGAAGTAATCAGGGAGCCAATCAAACATCCAATCGTATCTAAACTAGAGGGGAAATTATGTGACTGGTTAAATGAAATGAACGATCCATTTTTACTATATCATGCGAAAAAGGTGGTAGAACAATGACTGTAATTGTAAATGAGGTACATACGGAAAAAATTTTAAATAAAGAAAGATTTGAACAGAAGTCTAACGTAAACAGAGCATTTGTTGAAAAAGCAATTGACCATGTATTAGCAAAAATCGATCAAAGCCTAGATGTATTTACTGATTTTTTTCCAGATTCAAATAGTGAAAATCTGGTCTATAAACCAATCGGAAACGTAGAATGGACGACAAGTTTCTGGACTGGAATGCTTTGGCTAGCTTATGAATGGACAGGTAAAGAGAAATATCGAAAAGTTGCAGAAAAACAACTTGATAGCTTTGTAGAACGATTAGAAAAGCGAATTGAAGTTTATCATCATGATTTAGGATTTCTATATTCGCTGTCATGTGTGAATGCATATCAATTAACTGGGAATGAAAAGGCAAAAGAAACAGCCATTAAAGCGGCTGATTTATTAATCACTAGGTATTATGACAAAGCGGGTATTATCCAAGCATGGGGAAATCTAAATGATCCAGCAGAGCGTGGCAGAATGATTATTGATTGCAATATGAATCTACCGTTACTCTATTGGGCATCAGAAGTCACTGGTGATAAAAAATATCATCAGATTGCCGAAACACATGTCAAACAAGCAGCTAAATATATTGTGAGGGAAGATGCTTCAACATTCCACACTTATTATATGGACCCAGAAACTGGTAAGCCGTTGTATGGAAATACAAGACAAGGATATTCAGATGATTCTTGTTGGGCCCGTGGCCAAGCCTGGGGTATTTATGGTTTTCCTTTAAGTTACTCCTATACAAATGATTGGAGTTTAATTGAACTAACGAAAAAACTCACAAACTACTATTTAAATAGAATCCCTGAAGACTACATTTGCTATTGGGATTTAATATTTACTGAAGGTGAAGAAGAAAGAGATAGTTCCGCTGCAGCTATAACTGTTTGTGGATTACTTGAATTAACAAAGTATTTACCATTAACTGATGAAGAAAAGAAATTATATGAAAATGCAGCGTTATTGATGGTGGAATCACTTTATGAAAATTATCGAACTGAAATTGACAGTGAAGCAAATGGAATACTCAAACACGCGGTCTATTATAAAGGGGGCGGCCGCGGAATTGATGAAAGCTGTATTTGGGGAGATTATTATTATTTCGAAGCCCTCATTCGATTGGCAAAAGACTGGAAAAAGTACTGGTAAGAATAAATTAGTTGGTTAAATATATTTGCCTACCACATGTAGAAAAGGAGACAAAGGATATGGGAATATACGATAGTAAATTATATAGGGCAATGGATTTTATCATGAATACCTTCTTATTAAATTTAATTTGGATTCTTATGTGTATTCCCATTATCACGATTTTCCCAGCAACAGCTGCGATGTTTGGTGTCATTCGTAAGTGGAAAAAAGAAGGCGAAATCAAAATATTCGCCTCCTTTTTCCGTTTTTTCAAAGAAAATGTAAAACAGGGAATCGTTCTCGAGTTAATCTGGTTATTTATCGCCTTTCTTTTTATGATTAACTTTAATTTTACAAATCAAATTCCTTCAAATGTGAAGTATGTGTTATTTGCAGTTTACTTTCTGGTCTTAATCCAATTTATCTTTATCACTCTGTATATATTCCCTGTCATGGTTCAATACAAAGTAACTTGGATCCAGACGATTAAAAACTCACTTATTCTCTCGATTCGTAACCTACCTTATACAATTTTATTACTCCTAATTCTGAGTGCAGGTATAGCGATTATTTACTTTTTTGCAGGGACTACAATGATTATCTTTAGTCTAATTGCATATTTCATTTATAGTGTTGTGGATTGTACTTTCAATAAGATGACAGAAGAAATTATCTAATGATTATAGGTTTGCTAATATTAAGCAGAATTATTCGAAAATAAAATTGGACCCAACAACCCATCAATTGTATAATAAAAATACAGTCTAATAAATTATTAATCTAACTGTAAGTAAGTTTTAAGTATTGTGTGAGGTGATAATAACATGAAACGAGCAATAGGAGTCGATATTGGAGGAACGAAGATTGCTGCAGCAATCATTGATGAAGATGCAAACATTCTATTTCGTTCAGAGGTACCAAGTGACCCAAGTGATAAAGAAAAAATGTTTCAACAAGTAGTGAAGGTAATTAACAATGTTTTGGATGAATCGCATTTGAACATGCAACAACTTGAAGGCATTGGGTTAGGGGTACCAGGAATTTTAGATCGAGAATCAGGTATCGCTGTTTTTCAAAATAATTTGCCGTGGAGAGGTTTTCCGGTTATTCAACGGATCAAGGAAGCCTTTCCTGCAGATAAAGTTGTAATTGATAACGATGTTTATATGGCAGCCTTTGCAGAGTGGCAAAAATATGGGGCAAATCCACATGAGACCTTTGTATATTTTACAATCAGTACTGGCATAGCGGTTTCAATTATTCATAACGGAGATTTTATTCGAGGAATGGGGTTTGCAGGTGAACTGGGGTTATTGCCTGTGAAATCTGCCAATGGAATCGAAAGACTGGAACAAGCGGCAGCTGGCCCTGCGATTCAAAAATTAACGAACAATTCAATGACAACTAAAGAAGTCTTCGAAAAGTATCAGCAAGATGATGAATTTGCACACTCTTTAATTCCGAAAGTAGTTGAATCACTTGTACATGGCTGTTATGCCATAACTTGTTTATTAGACCCCGAAAAAATTGTCTTTGGGGGAGGAGTTATTAATAACAATCCTTTTTTGCTTCCATTAATCAAGGAGAAAATGGAGGAGTACTGTATTCCAGACCAGAAAGCAGCTGTCAGCCGATTGTATTTAAGTCAGTCGAAGGGTGATGCTGGTGTTCTTGGAGCTGGACTGAGAGTTTTTGATGGGATGCGAGGAGATACCAGTGAAGAAACCAAATATCTTATTAATCACGAGTGATCAGCAGCATTTTGACACGATTGGAGCTTTTAATTCTGAAATTCAAACCCCCAATCTAGATCGTCTAGTGAAGGAAGGTATTACGTTTCAACGAGCGTATTGTCCTAATCCAACCTGTACGCCATCACGAGCATCAATCATAACAGGAATGTATCCGAGTCAGCATGGTGCATGGACTTTAGGAACCAAATTATTAGAAGACCGCCATACAATTGGAGAATACTTACAAGAAAACAATTATCGTACTGCTTTAATAGGGAAGGCTCATTTACAACCAACCAAGACAACAGATGAATACGAGTCTGTTGAATCTTATCCACTATTAGCAGATTTAGAGTATTGGAAGAGCTTTGATAAAGAATTTTATGGGTTTGAACATGTTGAACTAGCACGAAACCATACGAATGAACATCTAGTAGGACAACATTATGCTTTATGGATGGAAGAAAAGGGATGTGAAAATTGGCGTGATTACTTTCTTTCACCAACAGGTAACATGGACCCAAATATAAAGTATAAATGGGATATTCCGGAAGAGTACCATTATGATACGTGGATAGCAGAGAGGTCAAATGCTCTATTAGAGGAATACGTAAAAAACGGTGAGAATTTCTTCCTGTGGTCTAGCTTTTTTGATCCACATCCACCATACCTTGTACCAGAACCGTGGGATACAATGTATGACCCGGAGCAATTGACCATACCAACAGGAAAAGAAGGGGAGCATCAGCAAAATCCCCCACATTTCCAAATGACCCAAGAATTAAACCCTGATTTCAGCTCTTACATGGAGACAGGCTTTGGAATTCATGGCTACCATACTCATCGTGACATTGACGAAGAAAACCATAAAAAGCTTACAGCTACCTACTACGGCATGATAAGTATGATGGATAAATATATTGGAAAAATTCTTGATAAGCTTGATGAACTAAATATCTCTGACAATACGATTATTGTCTTTACAAGCGATCATGGTCATTTCTTTGGGCAGCATGGGCTCCAGTATAAAGGCGGGTTTCATTACGAAGATTTGATTAAAGTACCTTTTATTGTTCGCTATCCAGGGAAGATTCCTGCTGGAGTTGTTTCAAATGCTTTGCAATCATTGGTAGACCTCACACCTACATTTATGGATTTTGCAGGTTTAAAGATTCCTAGCGAAATGACTGGTGTTAGTCAAAAGGAAGTTTGGAAAGGAAATCTAAGTAGTGTTCGTGACCATATCATCTGTGAATTTCGTCATGAACCAACGACTATTCATCAAAAAACATACGTAGATGAGAGGTATAAACTTACAGTCTACTATAACCAAACATATGGGGAGTTATTTGATTTACAAGAAGACCCCAATGAATATAACAATCTTTGGAATCATCCAGATTACACTACTTTGAAAATGGAACTGTTATTGAAATACATTTGGGCTGAATTGGGCAATGAACCACTTCCTATGCCACGAATATCACATGCATAACAATGAATATAGTTGGGAGATGTACTTATGTTGAAATTAGAAGGCGCTACACATACTGCTTCTGAAATTTTCCAGCAACCGGTTGTTTGGAAAAAGTCAATTTCACTTTTTGCACAAAAAAAGAATGAATATAAAGGTTTTTTACAGGACATATATTCAAAACACGAAGTTGTTAAGGTAATCCTAACTGGGGCAGGTACTTCAGCGTTCATCGGCGATATACTTGCACCAATATTTAAACGAGAGGGTAAAAATAAGGTCTTTTTTGAAGCTGTAGCTACAACAGAAATTGTATCTAATCCAAGCGAATATTTAGTTTCAGAAATACCGACCATTCTCGTTTCGTTTGCGCGTTCTGGAAATAGTCCAGAAAGTGTAGCGACTGTTAATCTAGGTCAACAATTAATTAACGATTTTTATCAAGTCGTTATTACTTGTAACAAAGACGGACAGCTTGCTCAAAACGTAAAGGATGACAAGGATAGTCTTGTTATCTTACTTCCTGAAGAAGCGAACGACAAATCATTAGCGATGACGAGTAGTTTTTCTTGCATGCTATTAATGGCTTACGCCTTGTTTACAAACAATCCATCTTTTGAACAAGAAATGGATCTTGTGATTGAAAATGGAAAACAATTAATTCAATCAGTGGAAGCATCAGTAGACAGTGTGTTGGAATCTGAGTTTAATCGAATCATCTATCTTGGTTCTGGATTACTTGGCCAATTAGCTCATGAAGCTTCATTAAAGATGCTAGAGCTAACCGCAGGAAAAGTAGTCGCAACATTTGAATCTTCATTAGGTTTTCGTCATGGTCCCAAATCAATTCTTAATGATCAATCTGTTGTTGCATTATTCCTATCAAGTGATCCTTATACAAGAAAATATGATCTTGATATTCTTAAGGAAATTGCAGGAATTCCAGGAGTTAAAGTCATCGTATTAACAGAAAAAATAGATGAAACAGTAGAACAATATGCAGAATGGAAGTTCTCGGTGAATACATCTCGAGAATTACTGAGTAACGACTTTTACTTAGCTTTATTATATATCGTCTTTGCCCAAACATTAGCCATGAAGAAGTCTATCAATCTAGGCATTTCACCTGATAATCCAAGTCCAAATGGAGTCATTAGCCGTGTTGTTCAGGGTGTAACAATCTACGATTACGAGTGAGCTGTAAAGGAAGAATGACAATGACATACTATTTAAAAGCTGCAAAATATCTGCTAGAAAATGAGGAAAAAAAGGGTGGCTACTTGGTAATTGATGACGGGAAGTTTGGATCAATTGTGAGCCAGGTTCCGGAGGGTGCAGAAATCATTGATTACAGTGGTTATACGATTGCTCCTGGGCTATTTGATACTCATATTCACGGTATTAAAGGAAATGACATTATGGATGGAAAGGTAGAAGCAGTCAAAGAAATCTCAAAGACGCTCCTTTCTCTAGGAGTGACTCGCTTCTTACCGACTACATTAACGTCATCAAAAGATGACTTGGACCGTGCAATAATTGCGATTCGAGAAGCGGTAGAAGAAGGTCTTCCAGGTGCCCAATCGGAAGGGATCTTTTTAGAAGGCCCATATTTCACTGAACTTCACAAAGGAGCGCAAAATGCTAGCTACTTCCGAGATCCAGATATTAAAGAGTTTGAATATTGGCAAGTATTAGCGAATGGATCTATTAAAAAAATAGCACTTGCACCAGAAAGAGAAGGGGCTTTTGAGTTTATTCGAAAAGTGAGTAAAGAAGGTGTATTAGTGAGTATTGCTCACACTGATGCAACTTATGGATGCTGTAAGGATGCTGTGGATGCAGGGGCAAGGAATTATGTCCATTTATTTAATGGAATGACTGGATTACATCATCGAGAACCAGGTGTCGTTGGGGCAGCTTTAATAGACGACAGAGCTTATGCTGAACTAATATGCGATAGCTTTCACGTGCACCCGGATGTTTCCTCGTTAGCATTACGAATCAAAGGGGAAAAATTACAACTGATTACAGACTGTATGCAAGCAGGATTAATGCCGGACGGCAATTACCAACTTGGTGAATTTCCAGTAGTCATGAAAGATGGAATAGCCAAACTTGAAGGCGGTTCCCTAGCAGGAAGTACGTTGAAGTTAATTAATGGAGTAAAAAACCTACAAGAGTGGAGTCACGAGCCTTTATATAAAATTTGGCATCTAGGCTCATTAACTCCGGCTGTGAGTGTAGGGCGAGATATGATTCTGGGTAGCATTTCATCAGGTAAGATTGCTGATTATGTTGTTATAAATGAACAATTTGAGGTTCAGGCTACAGCAGTTGCGGGCGAAGTAAAGTATCAGAAACAGAGTGCTAAAAAATTAAATAAAGGGTGATGAAAATTGGTATCTGTTCAACCAAAGAGTTTAATACAAAATACAAAAGAAATGTTGTTAAAAGCAAGTCGTGAGAATTATGCTGTACCAGCATTTAATATTCATAACCTCGAAACGATTCAAACGGTTGTTGAAGCTGCCGTGGAATTAAGGTCTCCTATCATTCTAGCAGCGACTCCAGGAACGATGAACTATGCTGGACGATCTTATATTCAAGCGATTGTAGAAGTAGCTGCAAGAGAAAATGATATACCAATTGCGCTACACCTTGATCACCATGAAACCTATGAATCTATTGTAGAGTCCTTAGAATTAGGAACAAAATCAGTGATGATTGATGGCTCACATTTATCATTTGAAGAAAATATTGCGCTTGCAAAAAAAGTGGCTGATAAGGCTCATGAATATGGTGCTACTGTTGAAGCTGAGCTTGGGAAATTAGTGGGACAAGAGGACGATCTTATTGTTGAAGCAAAAGATGCAGCTTATACGGATCCGGATACCGTCGAAGAATTTGTAGCACGAACAGGTATTGACTCACTTGCAGTTGCAATTGGAACAGGCCACGGATTATACGAAACAAAACCAAATCTTGATTTTGCCCGCCTTGCTAAAATTAAGAGTTTGACCGATGTACCAATTGTGCTCCATGGTGCATCAGGAATTTCTAAAGAAGATGTTCAAAAATGTATTTCCTTAGGCTGTGCTAAGGTAAATATCTCAACAGAACTAAAAATTCCTTTCTCAGCTGGTTTGCGAGAACATTTGATTGCAAACCCACAAGAAACAGATCCAAGAAAATATTTTGGACCAGCAAAAGCGAAAATGAAAGAAGCGGCAATTGAAAAAATCTTAATCTGCATGAGTGACGGAAAAGCATAACTTTATTCAACAGAATTCCTTTAACTATTAAAGGAGTCATACCTTGCGTGTGGGTTCAAACCCAACTGAATAAAGTTATAGCCTCTTAGCGGATGCCACAATTTTTCAAAGGAAACTTTTCGAGCAGAAAGATTAAAGACTAAGAACGCCACATCTTGTGACAACGTCTTTATGACCGACCTCGTGTGGGCATGAAAATCGGACGCAAATACGCCAAGGCGCATTTGCTTTTGAATTAGGTGAGGAATCGAAACCTATGTGTGTATATGCGCAAGGAGAGTTCCTCGCCTTTTTTGATAAATAGTAATAGAGGTGTATATTCATGATTTTAACCATTACTTTAAATCCTTCGGTTGATATCAATTATAAGATGGATGATTTTTCTTTAGACAAAGTAAATAGAGTCAATACTGCCGGCAAAACAGCAGGTGGTAAAGGACTAAATGTAGCCCATGTACTAAGGCAATTAGAGGAAGAGACAGCTGCGTCAGGTTTCCTAGGAGGTAGTTTGGGTGAATTTATTCGAAAAGAAATAAACAAAAAGGGAATCAGGGACTTTTTTGTGGAAATTGAGAGCGATACTCGGAACTGTATTGCAGTAATTCACGAAGGCAAGCAAACTGAAATCTTGGAAGCTGGTCCGAACATCAGTGAAAAAGAATCAAACGAATTCTTAAAACAATACTCAGAAGCAGTTCAGCAGTCAAATTATATTACAATCTCAGGAAGTACTCCACAGGGAATCAACGACGAGTATTACAGCGATTTAATCGACATTGCATGTGAGTTTCAAAAACCTGTTTTATTAGATACAAAAGGCTCATTACTAAAAGCAACATTGCAAAGTAACAATAAACCTTTTTTAATTAAACCCAATCAAGATGAATTAGGTGACTTAATCGGAAAAACGCTGACAAGCGAAAAAGAAATTTTCTCAGCTTTACAAAAGGATCTATTTCAAGGAGTAGAATGGGTAGTCGTCACACTAGGTGGAAATGGTGCAATTGTAAAACATAATGAGAATATATACCGAGTACAAATACCGAAAGTAAAGGTTGTAAATCCTGTCGGCTCTGGTGATTCAGTTATCGCTGGTTTTGCAGCTGGGTTATCGCGCGGTTTAAAGGAAGAGGAACTTATTAAATTTGGTCTTGCAATGGGAACATTAAATGCTTTGGAAGAGCAGACAGGAAGTGTTGATGTGACTAAGATTACTTGGTGTGTAGTTTCGATAAAAGTAGAAAAAATAGAGGAGTTAGCCGTATAGAAGACTGAAAACCTAAAGTCTATGTGATTAACATACCGTAGCTTTTTATTCTTTTTACTAATATAAGGATAAAAGGATAAGGTGGGAAAGTTGAATGAGTGCCTGTGGAATAGGAGCAACAAATCTTACAGGAGTTCTTTGGAAAACAGTATCAGAGGTTTGTAATCTAGCATGTGATTATTGTTACTATAGCAAGTGTAAAGGTAAGATTGATCAATTAAATAAAATTGAGGATGAAGTACTTGAAAAATTTTTAAAAGAATATATGGCCATGTCAAACGGTGTGGCTTCTTTCGTGTGGCAAGGTGGAGAGCCCCTATTAGCAGGGCTAGACTTCTTTAAAAAGGTAGTCTCACTTCAGGCAAAATATGCAAAACGGAATACAATCATAAGCAACTCCGTTCAAACAAATGGAACATTAATCACGAGAGAATGGGCAAAGTTTTTTAAAAGATACAATTTCTTAGTTGGTGTTAGTCTTGACGGTCCTAAACCTATTAATGATGCAAAGCGGGTTACAGGTTCAGGTGGTGGTAGCTTTAACTCCATTATGAAAGGCATGCAGTATTTAAGAGATGAGAAGGTAGATTTTAATATCTTATCTGTCATCAATGAGGGAAATGTTACAAAAGGGAATGAATTAATGGAATTCTATCTGAACGAGCAGTTCAAATATATTCAATTCATTCCTTGTATGGACTTTAAAGCACAGGAAGTTGGGCAGTTAGGAAGGTATACGATTACACCAAAGGAGTATGGTGATTTTCTATGTCAAGTATTTGATAGTTGGTATAATGACGGAAATCCAACGATCTCTGAACGTTTTTTCGATAATATGTTGGCCGTTTATCTTCATCAAGAAGCAGAGATTTGTATTCACCGAAAAACTTGTCCAAAAACATTAATTTTGGAACAAAATGGGGATGCCTACCCCTGTGATTTTTACATACATGACGATTTTTACTTAGGCAATGTGGGAAAGGATCCGCTCAACGATATTATTAACCATAAGAAATTTAATGAATTTACTCGTTTAAAAGAAAATTTGTCAGAGCAGTGTTTGAACTGTGAATTTCTCCACCTATGTCACGGAGGTTGTCCAAGAGCTCGTAGTTGGGACCCACAGAAACAAACAGTCAATGTTGAATATTTTTGCCAAAGCTATCAACAAATTTATCGATATGCTCATGAAAGAATGCAAATGGTAGCAGAAAAAATAAAGGAAAGAAAATTAGTAGAATATCTCCAAAGTGGAGGAAGGCTTCCCGGAAGAAATGATCGTTGTATTTGCGGGAGTGGAAGGAAATTTAAGAAGTGTTGTGAGAAGCTAATTCATTAATAGATATCAAATTTTATTTTTTATATGTATAGTAGAAGTATAATTAATGCGGATGGTCAGGTCTTTATCTGATTATCCGCATTTTTAGTTCATACATAAAGGGTTGTAAGAAAATTCATACTTATTTATTTATTTCACCGGTGTTAATATTTGTAGTAACAAATAAACAGATGAATTGGGTGATTAAATGGAAGCGGATACAACCCTAGAGAAACCACAGATAAAGAATAAGTTAAGCACACATTGGATTGAAAAGATCCCAAGTAAAGGCTGGTTAGTCATATCGTTACTTGTAGCAATTGCCTTTTGGACAATATTATCATTAATCCCATCCACTGCAAGAAGTTTTCCGAATATTTTTTTAGTAGCAGATTCAGTTCGGACGATGTTAGGTAGGGGCGTTTTTTGGAGTGATATTGCGAGTAGTTTAATTTCAGTAATGTCAGGATTTGGACTAGGTTTTATAATAGCACTTCCTATAGCGATTCTTATGGCGTGGTATAGACCCATTCGTTTTATTATTGAACCGTGGATACAATTTATTCGTAACATACCACCATTAGCATATGTTCCATTAGTTGTAATTTCAGCAGGAGTTGGCCGCACACCTCAAATCATTGTTATTACGATTGCAACATTTTTAACTATGTCAATCACTATCTATCAAGGTGTTAAAAATATCGATCCAACTTTAATAAAAGCCGCTAAAGTCTTAGGTGCAAAGGATAGGGATATCTTTCTAAAGGTAATTGCTCCTGCATCATTGCCATTTATTATGACTGCTATTCGATTGGGAACTGCAGTTGGTTTAACTTCACTGATTGCTGCAGAATCTACTGGTGCCTCAGCAGGATTGGGTATGAGAATCCGGGCTTTAAATAATACCTTCGAGTCTGCACCTATGCTCTTATATATCATTATTATCGGTATAATCGGTTTGATTTTTGAAAGACTCGTAAAGTTGTTAGAAGGGAGATTAACTGGATGGCAGGAAAAGAGAGACCTATAAAAGTCAAAATAGATAACGTAATGAAAACGTATAATTCACGCAACGGTGAAGTCATTGCTCTAAATGGAGTAAATCTAGATATAAAGGAAAATGAATTCATTACAGTTGTTGGTCCATCTGGTTGTGGTAAATCTACTTTGTTAAATATCATCGCAGGTTTAGAGAAACCTACATCAGGAACCGTGTATTGTGATAATAATAAAATAATAGGAACCGGTACCGAAAGAGGAGTTGTCTTTCAACAGTACGCGTTATTTCCATGGCTAACCGTAAAAGGAAATGTTGAATTTGGACTTAAAATACAAGGGATTAAGAAAAAAGAAGCAGAAGAACTTGCATTAAAATATATAAAGATGGTTGATTTAGAAGACTTCGTTGACCATTATCCTAAAGAGTTATCTGGTGGCATGAAACAACGGGTAGCGATAGCTAGAGCATATGCAGCTAACCCTTCTGTATTATTAATGGATGAACCATTTGGAGCGCTTGATGCACAAACGAGAACCCAGCTTCAAGAGGAATTACTACATACTTGGGAAAAGGAGCAAAAGACATGCTTTTTTATCACCCATGATGTTGATGAAGCCATTATTTTGGGTCAAAAAGTAGTCATTATGAGTGCAAGACCAGGGAGAATAAAAGAAATTGTTGAGATTAATATCCCGTATCCTAGAAATCAAGAAACAAAGATTACTAAAGAGTTTTTGGATGCAAAAAATTATATTTGGAGCCAAGTTTATAAAGAGTATTTAGAAGTAAGAAAATAATCTTTTAATCAATACTTTAAAAGATAAATTACTTTAAGGGGGAAAAAGAATGAAAAAGCTTCTTGGTTTAATTATGATCACACTGATCGCATTTTTCGTAATAGGTTGTTCTAGTGATGAGGTCTCTAAAGGAAAGGAAGATGGGAAAAATCCAAGTAATAAAGAAAGTTTGACGACTATGAAGGTTGGGTATATGCCAAACTATGCGAGCCTAAATACTGTAGTAGCGGGAATGAGGATTGGTAGTTTTGAAGATGAAGGTATTGAAGTTGAACTTGTTGAATTTGCTGATGGTCCAACAATCATAGCTGCTTTAGAATCAGGAAGCATTGATATTGGTTATATCGGGCCAGGTGCTCACGTTTTGCCGATTCAAGGCAAAGCAGAAATCTTTGCGTTTTCACAATTAGGAAATGCTGATGAGGTAATTGGAAATGTTGAAAAAGGCGTTAGTTCGATTAAGGATTTAAAGGGTAAAACAATCGCTGTTGCAACAGGTACCTCAAGTGAAACGATATTAGATTTAACATTAGCTGAAGTAGGTTTAACAAAGGATGACGTGAAGTTAATGAACATGGATGCATCTGCAATTGTGACGGCAATGATTTCCGGAAGCGTTGATGCTGTAGCTACATGGTCCCCTAACACGAATGCTATTAAGAATGAAATGGGAGACAAAGTAGTTATGTTATCAAATAATGCTAGGTATGCAGAACAATTCCCTTCAATTGCTTCATGGGTTATTACCCCAGGCTATGCTGATAAAAATGGTGTTCCTTTAGAAAGCTTTACAAGAGGCTTGATGAAGGCGATGGATTATCGAGTTGCCCACTTAGAGGAAGTTGCGGAGTGGGTAGCAGAGGAAATAGCGGTAGATCCAGCTTCTGTAGTTGAACAAACAGGTGACGGAGAGTGGATTACTTCTGAGGAGCTAATTAAAAGAATTAATGACGGAACCCTAGAGGCATATTACAAAAAACAACAGGAAAACTTTATTGAGGCAGGCAGATTAACTGATGCAGATATGAGACCGGTAAAAGAATATGTTTTATTTGAAAATATGCAAAATGCGGCTAAATAGATTTTTATAATAGTAGATAATGAGTTAGAATAATGATAAAAATGGGGGCTATTCTATTTTACCCATGAATATATAGATAGCCTCTTTAAAAGGTGAAACAAGCATGCTCATTATACTTATGATTTTTCTCATCATTTCATCAATTATGGTATTACTCGTAAAACGAAATAAAGAATCCTTCTATATTTTTGGTATGTGCATCAGTTTAGCCATAATGTTAACCGGTATTTTACTATACATAGCCAAAAAAGGTGGAATTAGTAGGGAACTTCAAGACTTTCTATATTTTAATAATAATATAAAAATAAGTATCCAATACTTTGTCATTACGCTTGGGCAAATGGGATATATCATTGCTATAGGGAGATATCTTTTTCCTATGTTTTTGTTATTACTCTCCTTACACTACTCAATGATACCAATGTTTCAAAGGAATTACTGGATAAAAAGAGTGATCGTATTTATCCCAATCTTCACCTTAATTTTATATTATCCCACTATTTTTTTTCGGATTACAAATTTGAATGAGAACATACAACGTATAATCACTTACGGAACAGTGATTTGGATAGTTTCATTTATCACTTTCTCAACATTTCTGTTATTCTATTAAGCACACTCGATTGTGATTAGATTCTTCAAAAAGAAATTTATCTTGATTACTTCCTTTGTTATGTCATTATGTATTTTTTACTTTCTTTATTTTGGTCAAGATCCAGCCCAAGTTTATTCTTTTTATTCTTATGAAAACGGTATCTATTATTTGAAGAATGTATTATCCGTACCTGCTTATATATTACTAATTGTATTGAACGTTATCTTCGGGATTATTGGTTTTACTAGCATTATTAAATACACTCGGGAAATTTTTGAATCAAGTAGAGAGGAAATAACCATCCAAAGAAAATTTGATGCTATTAGTACAGGAACTTCGGTCTTTGTACATAGTATCAAAAATCAATTGCTTTCAAATCGTGTTTTATTTAAACGGCTTAAATCAACAATGGAAAGTAATGTTGAAGTAGATGTAGAAAAATTAAAAGAATTGACTGAATCGTTAGCAAAACAGAATGAAAACATTCTAACAAGAATTGAAGAGCTTTATCGAGCTGTAAAATCAAATGTTGTGCATTTGGTACCAGTTGATATTCATGTAATACTTATAAGCTCTCTTGATAGGTTTTATCAAAAATTTCCGGACATTAAAGTGGACTTTGAGTTTTCAACTACTAGTAATGTCTTGGCTGATAAAGTTCACCTAAGTGAGGCTGTATATAACCTTTTAATTAACGCTCAAGAGGCAGTAAGTGCTTTACATGAGAATGGTGAAATCAATCTACATTGTTATGATTCTAGACAATTTACAGTAATAGAGGTAAGGGATAACGGAATTGGTATTGGTAAGAACGAAGCCAAGAAAATTTTTGAACCATACTATTCTAAGAAGAATTCCAATTCTAATTGGGGTATGGGATTGCATTATGTACGAATGATAGTGAAGGAACACTTCGGAAGTATAAGATTTGAGAGTGAAGTAAATAAAGGAAGTAGTTTTTATATATTATTGCCTAAATATAAGGGTTAAAGAAGTGATGCTAAGTGAATTTAATGATTAAAATATTAATTGCCGATGATTTTCAGCTTCTGGTAGAGGACATGGCCGAACTAATTAATAGGCAAATGGATATGACAGTAGTCGGAACAGCCAATAGTGGACAGGATGTTATCATTCTTGCCAAAGAGATAGAACACGATATTATCTTAATGGATATAGAAATGGAAAATACTACTGCTGGAATTTATGCAACAGAAATAATTAGAGATATGAATAAAGAAGAAAAAATTATTTATCTCACAGCACACGAAACAAAGAATATGATACTTACAGCAATGGGGACTGGGGCCATTGATTATATTGTAAAAGGAACGGACGAAAGTGAAATTTTAAATCATATACGCAGCGCCTACAAAGGACAATCACTAATGGATAGTAAGATTCAAGAAGTTATTATGAATGAGTATAAAAGGTTACAGCAATCAGAAAAAAGCTTACTTTTTTTTATTAATAATATATCAAATCTAACTGCCACTGAAAGAGAATTAATTGGATTCCTTTTGAAGCGAATGAAAGTAAGGGAAATTGCTAGAGAACGAGGAGTAGAGATTGTAACTATAAAATCTCAAATTAATAGATTACTAAAAAAACTGGGGGTATCAAGAACGAAAGAAATTGTTAAAAAAATAAATGATCTGAATCTATCACATTTATTTTAAATTTTCTTCTAGGGGGATGTATCAAATGGAAAATAATAAACAACCAAATATTGTTTTCATCATGAGTGATGACCACGCTGCACATGCGATGAGCTGTTATGGTAGTAAAATTAACACAACACCTAATCTAGATAGAATTGCAGATGAAGGGATGCGTTTTGATAACTGTTTTTGTACAAATTCAATTTGTGCACCGAGCCGCGCAACTATTCTGACTGGCCTTTATAATCACGAAAATGGTGTAAAGACGCTTGGTGATAATTTTGATAGCCGTCAACCGACGATACAAAGGATTTTGGGGGAAAATGGTTATCAAACTGCATTAATTGGTAAGTGGCATCTAGGTCATGGGGGGCATCATGATCCCGCAGATTTTGATTATTGGAACATCTTTCCTGGCCAAGGTGATTATCATGATCCTGTTATGATTGAAATAGGAGAAGAAAAAAAGGTAAAGGGCTATGCTACTGATTTAGTTACAGATATATCCATTGACTGGATAAAAAATAGAGATGTTAACAGACCATTTATGCTTATGTGCCACCATAAAGCACCACATCGCCCTTGGGACCCAGACGAAAGACATGCTCATTTATACGAGGATGTAGATATTCCTGAACCAGAAACTTTTCATGATGATTACTCTGGGAAAGCTTCAGCAGCAAAAGAGGCAACCATGAGGATTGACAGAGACCTTCGTGTTCGAGATGTTAAGGCTGAGCCGCCAGAAGGACTTTCTCAGAAAGAATTAAAAAGTTGGTATTATCAACGCTATATAAAAGATTATTTACGTTGTGTAGCGTCTGTTGATTACAATGTTGGTCGAATCCTATATTATTTGGATGAAGCAGGTTTAACGGAAGACACGATAATCGTTTATACGTCCGATCAAGGATTTTTCTTAGGTGATCATGGCTGGTACGATAAACGTTTTATGTATGAGGAATCCCTAAGAATGCCATTCATTATTCGATATCCAAGGGCAATTAAGGCTGGTTCGGTAACTAAGGATTTTGCACTTAATGTAGATTTTCCAGAGACTTTTCTTGATTATGCAGGTATAGAAATTCCTAGTCATATGCAAGGAAGAAGCTTACGTCCAGTCTTAGAAGGAAAAACACCTGAAGATTGGCAAACATCCATGTATTATCGCTATTGGGAACATCTAAGTGTGGAGCATAAAGTTGGAGCTCATTATGGTATACGTACCCATAAATATAAATTAATTTATTATTATGGAGAGGCTTTAGGTAATGCAGATGCGATAGACGAACAGCGAACACCAGAGTGGGAGTTATTTGATCTCGATAAGGATCCTTATGAAATGTGTAATGTATATAATGACCCTAATTATGCAGAGAAAATTGAAGTTTTGAAAAAGGAATTATATCGCCTTAAAGCTGAAGTTCGTGATTATGAGTAATTGTTAAGTTTGATGGTAGTTAGCAGGAGTCTTAATCATACCTTGCTGACTACTTTTTTATGGTGATCTAAATCAATATGAGTGAAAGTTTAGAGATTACCTTTTATAATCCTGCAGGGAATAATTATAAAATGACGAATTGTAATAAAGAAGGGGGCGTGACAGCATGAGCAAGGTAGTAAGGTCTTGTTGTTCAGTTAGTCGAACAGAAGTTAAAATACGGGAAACAAATGCTTCATTAATGACTATGGATAAAGTGAAAAAACATTCATCGATTGACGGCATGGTCTACATCCCAGGTGGAGAATTTTTAATGGGAACCGACCAAAAAGAAGGATTTCCTGCAGATGGAGAAGGGCCAGTTCGTAAAGTGAAAATAAATCCTTTTTATATGGATACTTATGCTGTTACCAATGCACAGTTTGCAGAATTTGTGAATGATACTGGTTATAAAACAGAGGCAGAAGTGTTTGGTTGGTCATTTGTGTTCTATCAGTTAATATCGAAAGAAGTAGCGAAGACTGTTAAAAATCAGGTTGCATCGACACCTTGGTGGTGGGTCGTAGAAGGTGCCTATTGGAAAAAGCCTGAAGGGGTAGATTCCTCGATTGACAATCGAATGGACCACCCAGTTATTCATATTTCGTGGAATGATGCTATGAAATACTGCGAGTGGGCTGGGAAGCGGCTTCCAACTGAAGCAGAGTGGGAATTTGCAGCAAGAGGAGGTTTAGAGCAAAAAATTTATCCGTGGGGAGATGAATTAACCCCGGATGGTGAACACCTTTGTAATATTTGGCAAGGGAAATTTCCCCATGTAAATACAAAATTAGATGGCTATTTATCCACTGCACCCGTCTCAGCATTTCCACCTAACGGTTATGGGTTATATAATATTGTAGGGAATGTATGGGAGTGGTGCGTAGATTGGTTTAGCCCCACTTTTCATGTGTCTGATACAGGAGATAATCCGAAGGGACCGCCTACTGGGCAAACAAAAGTAATGAGAGGTGGATCTTATCTTTGTCACCACTCGTACTGTAATCGTTACCGGGTTGCTGCGAGAAGTTCGAATACACCAGATAGCTCAACTGGAAATCTCGGCTTTCGTTGTGTGAAAGACATATGACTAAATAACCACAATCAATATCAATAACTGATATCGATTGTGGTATTATTCAAATAGAAATTAAATAAAAGTCTCAAGCCACTCTAATGTTTCCTCTTCATCTGGACCATCAATTTTAACAGTTATAATCTGTCCTTCACGAATACCTGCCCCCATTAACCCTAAAATACTTTTGGCATTATATGATCTATTTTTAAACTGAAATTCAACATCACTTGTAAACCTACTGAGATTCTGAACTAATTCCCCTGCTGGCTTAGCATGTAGACCTTCCTTGATCGTAACTGTAACTTCTTTTTCAATCAAAGCATTCCACTCCTTACAAGAGTTAATTTTAAAATGACCATTACTACATTTATTCTGAGAAAATAATTTTAGACCTAAAAAAGCACCTCTTCTCAGGTAGAAAAAATTATGTAAGCGTGTTAATTTTAAGTAAGGAGAACGTATTAACTTGATTCAGAAGAAGTTTCTACTTCTATAAGTGGGGATGAATGCAATTTTGAGTACTCAATTTAGTGATGAGTCCAAATTCCGTCTGAATAAAGTTAAAGCCTTCGGCGGATGCCACGATTTTTCAGAGGTAGTTTTTCGAGCAGTAAGATTAAAGACTAATACCCACTTCCTGTGGGCCTAAAAATCGGGCGCAAATAAGCCAAGGCGCATTTGATAGGGGGGCTATAAATTGGAAAAATACATACTTTCACTGGATCAGGGTACCACGAGTTCACGCGCCATCTTATTTAATCAAAAAGGTGAAATTGTACATGTTGCGCAGAAGGAATTCACGCAAATTTTTCCAAAACCAGGCTGGGTGGAACATAACGCAAATGAAATTTGGGGTTCGATTTTATCGGTTATGGCATCTGTTTTATCCGAGGCAAACGTAAAAGCGGAGCAGATTGCAGGAATAGGGATTACAAACCAACGTGAGACCACGGTTGTATGGGACAAAGAAACAGGCCAGCCTGTGTACAATGCAATTGTGTGGCAATCCCGTCAAACGGCAGATATTTGTGAAGAACTAAAAGAAAGAGGATTAAGTGATACGTTCCGTAAAAAAACAGGCCTTTTAATTGATGCTTATTTTTCAGGGACAAAAGTGAAATGGATTTTAGATCATGTAAAAGGAGCACGTGAAAAAGCGGAGAGCGGGAAACTTCTATTTGGTACAATTGATTCTTGGATCATATGGAAGCTGTCAGGTGGGAAGGCTCATGTAACAGATTATTCTAATGCCTCCCGAACCTTAATGTATAACATTTACGAGTTACAATGGGATGATGAGTTATTAGGGCATTTAACAATACCTAAGTCGATGCTCCCAGAAGTTCGCCCATCTTCAGAAGTGTATGCAACCACAGCTCCTTATCATTTCTTTGGTCAAGAGGTGCCAATTGCAGGTGCAGCGGGTGACCAACAAGCAGCTCTTTTCGGGCAAGCTTGTTATGACAAAGGGATGGTTAAAAACACATATGGAACAGGCTGCTTTATGCTGATGAATACCGGTGAGAAAGCAGTGCCTTCTAAGCATGGATTACTAACAACAATTGCATGGGGAATTAACGGAAAAGTTGAATACGCCCTCGAAGGAAGTATTTTCGTCGCAGGTTCCGCTATCCAATGGCTTCGTGATGGTCTACGCATGTTTCATGATGCCAAGGACAGCGAAGGCTATGCAGTCAAAGTGGATTCAACTGATGGAGTATATGTAGTGCCGGCATTTGTTGGACTAGGCGCTCCATATTGGGATAGTGACGTTCGCGGGGCTGTGTTTGGCCTTACACGCGGGACTTCAAAAGAACATTTCGTTCGAGCAACTTTAGAATCATTAGCCTACCAGACAAAGGATGTCTTAACGGCCATGGAGGCCGATTCAGGCATATCGTTGAAAACGCTTCGTGTAGATGGTGGTGTTGTTAAAAATAACTTCCTTATGGATTTCCAATGCGGAATTTTAGGAGTTCCAGTCGAACGTCCTGTAATCAATGAAACAACAGCTTTAGGGGCTGCATACTTGGCTGGCTTGGCAGTTGGTTATTGGAAGGGTCAATCAGAAATTTCTAGTAAATGGGCGATTGATCAGACTTTTGAACCAAAAATGAGTGAGGAAAAGCGCGAAGAACTATATAACGGTTGGAAAAAGGCAGTACAGGCTGCCATGGCATTCAAATAATATTTATGCTATCATGAATATAAGTTAATCATTCGGTAGGAGATCAGGGAGAGACCGCAGGAGCATTGTCACTATGTGTACAATGACTTTTGTGGTCTCTTTTTCTACCTCTTTTTAAGGAGTGGGAATCGTGACACAGTTTTCAAGTATAGATAGAAGTTCAATCTTAGCGGATATGGAAAAGGAGGTTCACGATTTATTAATAATTGGTGGTGGAATAACGGGTGCAGGTATTGCTCTTGACGCTACTACCCGTGGACTTAAAACAGCCCTTGTTGAAATGCAGGATTTTGCTGCAGGAACATCCAGCCGTTCCACAAAGTTGGTCCATGGTGGCCTTCGCTATTTAAAACAATTTGAAGTCGGATTAGTGGCCGAGGTAGGCAAGGAAAGGGCCATTGTTTATGAAAATGGCCCACATGTGACAACTCCAGAATGGATGCTATTACCCCTACATCAAGGAGGTACCTTTGGGAAATTTTCAACGTCCATTGGCCTAAGGGTTTACGACTATTTAGCAGGTGTCAAAAAGTCAGAGAGAAGATCCATGTTAAGTGCTGATGAAACTCTTGCAAAAGAGCCACTTATCAAAAAGGAAGGTCTTAAAGGTGGAGGCTATTATGTTGAGTATCGAACAGACGATGCGCGCTTAACGATTGAAGTGTTGAAAAAAGCCATTGATAAAGGCGCAAAAGCAGTCAACTATGCCAAGGTGGAATCATTTATCAATGAGGATAAAAAGGTAAAAGGGGTAAAGGTTGTAGACCAACTTACAGGAAAAGAATACAAAATCCACGCCAAAAAAATTGTCAATGCAACAGGGCCTTGGGTTGATAAATTGAGAGAAGCCGATAACTCGAAAAAAGGGAAAGTATTGCGTCTAACAAAAGGTGTTCACATTGTACTTGATCAATCCAAGTTCCCGTTAAAACAAGCGGTTTATTTTGATACACCAGATGGCCGAATGGTATTTGCCATCCCACGTGACGGTAAAACATATATCGGAACAACCGATACATTTTATGACAAAGATACCGCACATCCAACGGTTACATCAGAGGATCGTGTGTATTTAATCAATACAATTAACTATATGTTTCCAAATGTAAATGCGAAGGAATCTGATATTGAATCAAGTTGGGCTGGTGTACGACCATTGATCTACGAGGAAGGAAAGGATCCTTCCGAAATATCCCGTAAAGATGAAATCTGGATTTCTGAATCGGGTCTCATCACAATTGCAGGTGGAAAATTAACAGGTTATCGTAAAATGGCGGAAACCGTGGTAGACAAAGTTGGAAAGCTTTTACAAGAGGAAGGGGCAACTACACTTAAAACTTGTCAAACAAAAAACATGGCTATATCGGGTGGAAATGTTGGTGGCTCGAAAAACTATCCATCGTTTGTGGCTAAAAAAGTTGAGAAGCTCATGAACGAATTCCACCTTTCTCGAGATGATGCTCAAAGATTAACGCGATTGTATGGATCAAATATTGATATTGTTCAGGGAATCATGGTTGATTTTAGCGATAGAGCAGATGAAGCGACTCTGCCAGTACTTGCGTCATTGGAATATGGAATTCAATATGAAATGGTTACAAAACCAATCGATTTCCTTATTCGTCGCACAGGTGCGATGTTCTTTGATATCGATTGGGTCAATCAATGGAAACAACAGATTATTGCCTATATGTCCGAAAAATTTACCTGGACTACCGAAGAACAAAGGGGCTATGAAGCCGAAGTTGAAGCTTACATTAAAGACGCAACCGAGCCAACTGAAGAAAGATAATAATTGCTGTAGACAGACGGAGAAATCCGTCTGTTTTTTGACTTTCAGGGAATTATAAGGTCCCACCATGTGATAATAGTGAAACGGCGCTAGTTTAAACAGGTACGTAACTGGAGGATATTAGGAAACAGCGAGCTAGTAAACCAGTTAAAGAGTATGCATATGGCTTATATTAGGAAACAGCGAACCAGTAAACCAGTTAAAGGGGTACGCATCTGGATAAAATTAGGAAACAGCGAACCAGTAAACCAGTTAAAGGGGTACACATCTGGATAAGATTAGGAAACAGCGAACCAGTAAACCAGTTAAAGGGGTAGGCATCTGGATAAAATTAGGAAACAGCGAACTAGTAAACCAGTTAAAGGGGTATGTATATGGATAAAATTAGGAAACAGCGAACCAGTAAACCAGTTAAAGGGGTACGCATCTGGATAAAATCAGGAAACAGCGAACCAGTAAACCAGTTAAAGAGGTACGCATCTGGATAAAATCAGGAAACAGCGAACCAGTAAACCAGTTAAAGAGGTATGCATCTGGATAAAATTAGGAAACAGCGAGCTAGTAAACCAGTTAAAGAGTATGCATATGGATTATATTAGGAAACAGCGAACCAGTAAACCAGTTAAAGGGGTACGCATCTGGATAAAATTAGGAAACAGCGAACCAGTAAACCAGTTAAAGGGGTACGCATCTGGATAAAATAAGGAAACAGCGAACCAGTAAACCAGTTAAAGGGGTACGCATCTGGATAATATTAGGAAACAGCGAACCAGTAAACCAGTTAAAGGGGTACGCATCTGGATAAAATTAGGAAACAGCGAACCAGTAAACCAGTTAAAGGGGTACGCATCTGGATAAAATCAGGAAACAGCGAACCAGTAAACCAGTTAAAGGGGTACGCATCTGGATAAAATTGGGAGACGGCGAACTAGTAAACCAGTTAAAGGGGTAGGCATCTGGATAAAATTAGGAAACGGCGAACTAGTAAACCAGTTAAAGGGGTACGCATCTGGATAAAATTAGGAAACAGCGAACCAGTAAACCAGTTAAAGAGGTATGCATCTGGATAAAATTAGGAAACAGCGAACCAGTAAACCAGTTAAAGGGGTATGAATATGGATAAAATTAGGAGATGGCGAACTAGTAAACCAGTTAAAGGGGTATGTATATGGATTATATTAGGAAACAACGAACCAGCAAACCAGTTAAACAGGCACCCATCTGGAAAAAATAAGAAATAATGAACAGAAACCGCCTTAAACATGTACCACCTGTAAAGTTAAAAGAGAACAAACTTAGTGGTCCTTATTGTACAAGAACGATTGGGATCATAACAGGAATCCCTACTAAAAATCATAAACTTCATTTGATCAACCTAGCCTTTTTACTCATTTTTATTAGAAAACTAAACAAACTTTGTTAATTTAATTGGAAAAAGACAGGATTTTATATAGAATAGGTAGAAGATAAAACAAAGATATTAACAATACAACTGTAATTGGGGGCATCGAACATGAGTTGGATGGAAAAGTATAACCAATGGCTAAATACGCCAGGGTTAGATGTAGAAATCAAGAATGCGTTGCTTGAAAAAAAAGACAATCAAAAAGAACTTGAAGATTGCTTTTATAAAAATCTCGAGTTTGGAACTGGTGGAATGCGTGGAGAAATCGGACCAGGGACAAACCGTATGAATATATATACCGTAAGAAAAGCTTCAGCTGGGCTTGCAGCATTTATAGAGTCGTTTGGTGAAGAGGCGAAGCGTCGTGGGGTTGCTATTGCGTATGATTCTCGTCATAAATCACCTGAGTTTGCAATGGAAGCTGCAAAAACCCTTGCTACACATGGAATTCAAACCTATGTATTTGATGAACTTCGACCTACACCAGAATTGTCATATGCGGTTCGTCATTTAGGTGCTTTTTCAGGAATTGTCGTGACAGCTAGCCACAATCCACCAGAATATAATGGGTATAAGGTATATGGCTCAGATGGTGGACAACTTCCACCTGAAGCTGCTGATACAGTGATTGAAAAAGTAAATGCAATTAATAATGAGCTTGATTTAGAAGTCGGTAATGAAGAAGAATTAAAGGCTTCCGGACTTATTAAAATGATTGGTACAGAAATTGATAATGCCTATACAGAAAAGCTAAAAACGATCTCAATTAATCCAACGCTTTCTCAGGTTGGTGTCAAGGTTGTGTTTACTCCACTCCACGGTACTGCAAACAAGCCCGTTCGAAACGGCTTAAAAGCATTTGGATACGAGAATGTAATGGTGGTAAAGGAACAAGAGCTTCCTGATCCTAATTTCTCAACCGTAAAATCACCAAACCCAGAGGAACATGCAGCTTTCGAATTGGCGATTAAAGAAGGCAATAAGATTGACGCAGATATTTTAATTGGAACAGATCCAGATGCAGACCGTTTAGGGGTAGCTGTTAAAGATGACAATGGTGAATATGTCGTATTAACAGGAAACCAAACAGGTGCTATTTTGCTGCACTACATATTATCAGAAAAGAAGAAACAAGGTGTTCTTCCTGAGAATGGTATTGTCCTTAAGACAATCGTTACATCTGAAATTGGACGAGAAATTGCAAAATCATTTGGCCTTGATACAATTGATACACTTACTGGATTTAAATTTATCGGTGAAAAAATTAAGGAATTCGAACAAACAGGAGAATACAAATTCCAATTCGGTTACGAAGAAAGCTACGGTTACTTAATTGGAGATTTTGCTCGTGATAAAGATGCAGTTCAAGCTGCATTATTAGCAGTAGAGGTTTGTGCTTTTTACAAAAATAAAGGCATGACAATGTATGAGGGCCTAATGGAGATTTTTGAGAAATATGGCTATTATCGTGAAGGCCTTGAATCTTTAACACTAAAAGGAAAAGAAGGAGCAGAGCAAATTAATAACCTTCTTGCAAGCTTCCGTAGTGAACCGCCAACAATTGTTGCTGGACGTAAGGTAACACTTGTTGAGGACTATAAGAAAAGTGTCCGAACCAACGTTAAAGAAAGTCAAAAAGAAGAAATCACTCTTCCAAAATCAAATGTTTTAAAATACTTCTTAGAAGATGGTACGTGGTTCTGCCTTCGACCTTCTGGTACAGAACCTAAAGTGAAATTTTATTTTGGAGTTAAAGGAAGTTCGCTTGAAGATAGTCAACAAGCTTTACGTGACATTTCTAAAGATGTGATGGAACAAGTTCATAATACATTAAAATAAAAACAAGGCCCTCGGGTCTTGTTTTTTTTGATTAAAATGAAGTGGGGATTTTCACCCCACTTACATATGTGCAGCTAATTCTTCCATGCTTTCTGTGGATGCATGGTCTATATAACGTAGTAAAGAATATAACTGTCTCTCGATAACGGAATAATCTTTTTCAAAATTATAGGCATGTAAAAAGTGTTCAATTTTTTTTGAAAGGAAATCATCCTTTGTTCGAACCATCAATATAAGTAGGTTGTCCCACTGGGAACGATGCGTGTAATAAAGCGCTTTGTCATAGTCAACAGTATTCACTGCTTTTCCCTCCTTCTAAGGAGTTGATTATAGTGTGTGGAAAAAACACTTTTTTTCTCTCTGTAAATCTTGGTCAAGAATCCAAAACAAAAATGAATACATAAAAGCCCGAGTTTTGTTTAATTGGAAAAAATAAAGTGATTAATATCTCAAGGAATAGCGCAAAATACAATTGATTTTTACATAGGAGGTATGGAAGGTGACAAAAAGAGTATTGATTTCAATTTTTTGTAGTATATTTCTATTAGCAGGAGGCGGTATGGTAAGCGCACAACAGAAGCCACCACAAAAACCACCACAGCAGGAACAACCGCTTCCAACGGATTATGAAAAATGGGGTAAAATTGCAATTGATGTGGCAAAATTAAATTATCCAGACAGCAAAATTAGTGATTATCAGTATAAGGGACGAGAAAATCTTACTAATACACAATCAAAGGATACTTTTGAATTGAAAGTACAAACCAAAGACCGCACCTTTACAGCAAAAGTGATGATCCTGTTTAATCCACAAACAGAGTCCCTTTTATCGTTAAGCATCGAAGAAGTAAAATAAGGAACCACCATCTGGCCACAATTCACTGAACGAATGTGGCCTCTTTTGCGTTAAAAACGTGTAACAACAAAATCCCCTTTCATCATTTTGACCAATGTCTCATAAATTGTGATAAGGACGAAAAGGGGGAGATCAACTGTGAGAGATTCTGACCGCAAGAAGCTCGAGTATGCAATCGATGAAATCACGGAAATTGCAGAAGGCTTTGGACTGGATTTTTATCCAATGAGATACGAAATTTGTCCTGCTGATATTATTTATACATTTGGTGCCTATGGGATGCCTACTCGATTTTCGCATTGGAGCTTTGGAAAACAATTTTATCGAATGAAGCTGCAGTATGATTTAGGATTAAGTAAGATTTACGAACTCGTTATCAATTCAGATCCGTGTTATGCGTTTTTACTTGATTCTAATTCCCTTATTCAAAACAAACTGATTGTTGCTCATGTACTAGCACATTGTGATTTTTTCAAAAATAATATCCGTTTTAGTAATACAAAACGAGATATGGTTGAAAGTATGGCAGCTACAGCGGAACGGGTGAAACATTATGAACATGTATACGGAAAACTTGAGGTCGAAACATTTTTAGATGCAGTATTAGCTATCCAAGAGCATATTGACCCTTCCCTTATGAGGCCAAAGCTTTCTTGGAGCCTTGAGGATGAAGAAGAAGAAATAAAGAGAAAGCCGTCACCGTATGATGATTTATGGGGCTTAGATAAAAAGGCGGCAAATGATAAACCAGTTGCACGTAAGAAAAAGAAATTTCCGCCACAGCCTGAAAAAGATATTCTTCTATTTATAGAACAATACAGTCGGGAACTAGATGATTGGCAACGCGATATTTTAACAATGATGCGCGAGGAAATGCTTTATTTCTGGCCGCAGCTTGAAACCAAAATCATGAACGAAGGCTGGGCTTCGTATTGGCATCAACGCATTCTAAGAGAAATGGATCTTACTTCTGATGAAGCAATTGAATTTGCGAAGCTCAATGCTGGTGTTGTTCAACCATCAAAAACAAGCATTAATCCATATTACTTAGGTTTAAAAATCTTTGAGGACATAGAGGAACGGTACAATAATCCAACAAAGGAAATGAAGGAACGTGGTGTTCAGCCAGGATCCGGGCGTGAAAAAATCTTTGAGGTACGTGAAGTCGAATCAGATATATCGTTCATTCGAAACTACTTAACGAAGGATCTGGTATTTAGAGAGGATATGTACCTATTCCAAAAGCAAGGTCGTGATTATAAAATCATTGATAAGCAGTGGACACAGGTTCGTGACCAGCTTGTAAACATGCGAGTCAATGGAGGTTTCCCATACATCACAGTCAATGACGGTGATTATCTAAAAAGCGGGGAACTCTTCCTAAAACACTGGTACGAAGATATAGAGCTTGATTTAAAATATCTTGAAAAAGTACTTCCTTACATTTATCAACTATGGGGCAGACCAGTTCACATGGAAACCGTACTAGAAAATAAAACGGTTGTATTTACGTATGATGGAAAAACCGTGCATAGGAAGTATGTCTAAATAGAAAGAAGCTGCCTAATGTGGTAGCTTCTTTTATTAGTGCGCCCGGCATGGGCTATAACTTGGTGGTGAAAGTCCACTACAGGCTTTGCAGTAGGAACTGTTAGCTAATG
>QGHH01000354.1:0-242 GCA_003640645.1 Fredinandcohnia aciditolerans
GAACTATTCGTTCCAGGTATAGAACAATCATGCAAGACCTAAACGACCTCTACTACTTTTCCCAAGTCGTCGAGCAGGGCGGTTTCAGCGCCGCGGCGCGGGCGCTGGATATCCCCAAATCGCGCCTGTCGCGCCGCATTTCGCACCTGGAGGAAAGCCTGGGGGTAAGGCTTTTGCAGCGCACCACCCGACGCCTGCGCCTGACCGCAGCCGGCGAGCGCTACCTGCATTACTGCCGGGAA
>QGHH01000354.1:252-640 GCA_003640645.1 Fredinandcohnia aciditolerans
GGCCGACGATGCCATGCGCCAGTTGCAGTCCCAGCCCGCGGGGCCGGTGGTGGTCAGTTGCCCGGTGTCAATCGCGCAAGACGTGCTGGCGCCGCTGCTGCCGGAATTCCTCGATGCCTGGCCGGCAATCTCGGTACAACTGCTGGTGACCAACCGCCGGGTCGACCTGATCCGCGAAGGCGTGGACCTGGCCTTGCGCGTGAGGACCAAGCTCGATACCGATGCCGAACTGGTGGTACGCCACCTGGGCACCGCGCGCGGCACGCTGGTGGCCAGCCCCGGCTACCTGCAGCGCCACGGTGCGCCCGACACCCCGCAGGACCTGGCCTCGCACACGACGTTGAGCTTCAGCGATCCGCAGAATGAGGTGCGTTGGCCGCTGCGCAAC
>QGHH01000355.1 GCA_003640645.1 Fredinandcohnia aciditolerans
GTCTCGTTCCCCAATTTCGGCCATTGGCGGGTGCGCATGTCGTTGATGGCCACCGGCCGCATGCCCAACACCGGCGCCCTGCCCGACCCCTGGTGGGCAACGGCCAACATCCATCTGTGCACGCTGCGCGACTTCACCGACCTGTGCGCCGGGCTCGGCCTGCGCGTCGACGCCTGCGCCGCCCTGGCCGACGGCAAGGCCGCCCGGCCGATCGACCCGGACCGCGCCGTCGAGAACTGGCGGGCCGAGGCGGCGATCTTCCTGCTCAGCCGGCGAGACGCGAACGCGAAAAGGGCGGAGCCGGCTCCCGCCGCCCCCGCCCCTTCGGACGATCTGTTCGGGGCCTGAGGCCCCGTCTTCGCTAGAACAGGAACCGGGCCACGAAGCGGCCTTCGTAGTTCTGGTAGTCGTTGCGGATCTCGCCGCCCGCCTCGACCGAGAAGTAGGCGTAGGCGCCGCCGCCGCGCAGCGCCATATTCTCGAGCTGCGGCGCGGGGCGGATGACGACGTATCTGTCGCCGCGGGGAATGATCTGCGGACGGGTGTCGGCCTGCGGCAGGTTGGACATCAGTTCCGAGCGGGCCGCATCCACTTTCAGCCGGTCCAGCGCCATGGCGGCGGACTTGCCGGCGGATTTCAT
>QGHH01000356.1 GCA_003640645.1 Fredinandcohnia aciditolerans
GATGTTCTGGCGCGTGCTGAAGTGGCCGTAGCCGCGGTCCCATTTGCGCGCGATGTGCGCCAGGGTGCGCAACTGGCGCGAGGCCAGGATGCCGTAGGGGATGGCCACCCGCAGCATCGGCGCGTGGCGCTGGATATACAGGCCGTTCTGCAGGCGCAGGACGCGGAATTCATCTTCGGTGAGCTGGCCATCGAGGAAGCGGCGCGTCTGGTCGGCGAACTGCGCCACGCGCTGCTCGACGAGCTGCTGGTCGACGGGGTCATACACGTACATGTCTACTGCCCTTGAGGTCTTCTCGGTCGGGTCCCCGCAAGCGTGGCCCGCCGTAGGCGGGGACTGGGGGATTCATAACCGTAACAGGCAGCCGCTTCGACCGTCTAAGTCATTCTGGTAATACGCGTATGCCTGCGGCAGACACCTGCGTGGCGGCGTTCAGCCGCCGGACCCGGCGATGGCCCGGGGACGCGGCCGGGCGCCCCGGAAGGCGGCAAGGCTGGCCAGCGCCAGCAGGCCGACGGCCGCCGCGCCGTACAGCATGACATCGCCAAACCCGTGCGTCAGCGCGATCCGGGCCACGTCCGCGGGGATGGCCGGCGCGGCGCCATCGCCCAGGTTGCCCGCCGACAGGGCCTCGGCCAT
>QGHH01000357.1 GCA_003640645.1 Fredinandcohnia aciditolerans
CGCGGCTTTCAACGCGAAATTGCCGACCGCGATGGCGGCCATGATGCGATAGCGGTTCTGGCTGGCCAGCAACTGCACCAGGATCAGCACGCCGAAATAGAACGGCAACTGCAACAGGCCCCAGCGCAGCACATGCGCCACGGCCTCGGTATTCTCGGCGGTGAAGGCGCCGCGCTGGAACAGCACCGACACGCCCCAGGGCGCGAGCACCCAGCCGATCGCCACGGCGAGGCCGCCGGCCGCCACCATCAGCACCGACCATTTCAGCGCCATGCCGCGCGCGCGCGCCGTGTCGCCACAGCGCCGCGCGGCCGACCGACACCGCGCCGATGCCCAGCAGCAGCGACAGCAGCCGGCTGGCGTAGCCCAGCGTGGCGTTGGCATTGGCGCCCAGGTTGGCCGCGGCATATTGATCCAGCGGACCGACGAAGCTCATGGCCACCTGCCCGATCAGCATCACACCGGCCGCGCTCATCAGTTCGGGCCAGTGCGGCGAACGCAGGGTCAGCCTGGGCGCGCCCCAGAAGCCGCCGTCGGCGCGCGCGGCCAGCCAGGCCAGATCGACGTGGCCGCCGTCTACCGCGACCTGCTGACCGAAGACAGCGAGGTCGGCCATTCGCACGTGGACTGCGACAAGGT
>QGHH01000358.1 GCA_003640645.1 Fredinandcohnia aciditolerans
AGGCCGCCGTCAGCACGCCGGCCAACCGCGTCGTCAGAGCGACGTCGTTGACCACCGGGCCCAGGCCGTCGCGGACCGTCACCTGCGGGGCCTGGGCGCCGGCCATATCGGCGCTGGCCCTGGCCGTGCGCTCGACGCCGCGGATCAGGACGTCGCGGACGGCCGGGCTGTAGCTGCGGACCGTTCCGACCAGGCTCACCGTGTCGGGAATGATGTTGCCGGCCGAGCCGCCATGGATCGCGCCGATGCTGACCACGCCGAACTCGCTGGGGTCCTTCTCGCGGCCGAGCACCGCCTGCAGGTCGACCACGAAGCGGGCGGCGACCCTGATCGGGTCTATGGTCAGCTGCGGCGCCGCGCCATGGCCGCCCCGCCCGTGGAAGACGATCTCCAGGGTGTCGGACGCCGCCATGGCCGGCCCGGCCCGATATCCGATCGTCCCGTAGGCCGCCGGCGTCACGTGCAGGGCCAGGGCGTAGTCCGGCTTGGGAAAACGGGTGAACAGGCCGTCGGCCAGCATGGCGCGGGCGCCGCGGTCGCCCTCCTCGTCCGGCTGGGCCACGAACACCAGGACGCCGCTCCACTGGTCCTTGCGCGCCACAAGGGCCTGGGCCGCGCCGACCCAGGCGGCCATGTGG
>QGHH01000359.1 GCA_003640645.1 Fredinandcohnia aciditolerans
GCCCGAGCAGGAACGCGGCCGCATGATGAGCCTGCTGAGCCCCTGGCGCGACGCCAACGAATTCTGGCTGCTGTTGGGCATGGGGCTGTTCGCTTCCGCCTTTCCATTCGCCTGGGGCGCGGTGCTGGGCAAACTCTACGGACCGCTCACCTTCATGGTGCTGGGCGTGGTGCTGCGCAGCGTCTCCTTCGAATTCCGCATCCGCGCCCGCAACGAGGCCAAGCCGCGCTGGATCTTCGCCTTCTGGGCCGGTTCGCTGATGACCGCCTTTGGGCAGGGCATGCTGCTAGGGCGCATTGCCACTGGCTATCAATCCGACGCCGGCTATGGCTGGTTCGCGCTGTTCGTCGGCCTGTGCGCCGTGGCCGCCTATGTGCTGCTGGGCGCGTCGTGGCTGGTGATGCGGGTCGACGGCGAGCTGCAGCGCCGCGCGGCCAACTGGGCGCGGCACGCGATCCGCTGGACCGCGGTCGGCATGGTCGCCATCGCCGTCACGCTGGGCCTGGCCAACGCCGGCATCTTCTACAAATGGAGCAACATCGCCCACCTGAGCCTCGCGGCCACCGTATGGGTGCTGATGCTGGCGGGCTTCGTTGCCGCCGAAATGCTGCTGGCGCGCCTGCCGGGCCGCGCCGACC
>QGHH01000360.1 GCA_003640645.1 Fredinandcohnia aciditolerans
TCAGCAAGGCCAGGAAGGATGGTCGCGCCAAGCAAGGTGAAGGCCGCAAATCCGATGGCGACGATGCGTCTCATTTCGTGTCCTGCTGACGCTTGGCATTCGCAGCGAGGAAGTCACCGATGCGTTCCAGCGCACGAAGGATGTTCTCTTCCGAATTGGCATAGGAGAGCCGCATGTAGCCTTCGCCGAGTACACCGAAATCCGGCCCTCCGATCAGCGCCACACCGGCTTGCTCCAACAGCGCCGAGGCCAGTTTCTTGGCTGCCCAACCGGTGCCCGAGATGTTGGGGAACGCATAGAAGGCGCCCTTCGGCGTAATGCACGAAATGCCCGGCAGCGTGTTCAGACCTTCCACCACCAGCCTTCGACGACGATCGAAGGCCTTCATCATGACTGTGACCTCGTCCTGAGGTCCATCTATGGCGGCGATGCCGGCATATTGGCTTGGCGCATTCACGCAGGACCAGCAGTTGACTGCAAGCTTGCGCACCTTGTCGTAGAGATGCGCGCCTTTTTCCCCATTCGGCCAGATTGACCACCCCATGCGCCAACCTGTCATGGCCCAGGTCTTCGACCAGCCGTTGAGCACGATCAGCCTGTCGCGGATTGCCGGACACTGACGCAGGGACGTGTGAGCC
>QGHH01000038.1 GCA_003640645.1 Fredinandcohnia aciditolerans
TCAAAGCCTGTGAAATTTTACTCATGGTAAAATTCCACAGGCTTTTTCATTTCAGAGGAGGGTTTTGTCCCAGCCTCTTCGTCTTTTATAATTTATTCATTTCTTCAGCAAGAATTTTATTTACCATTTGTGGGTTGGCTTGTCCTTTTGTTTGTTTCATAACTTGGCCAACTAGGAAACCAATTGCTTTCCCTTTACCACTCTTAAAATCTTCGACGGATTGAGGGTTGTTACTGATCACTTCAACGATAATCTTTGTAAGAGCACCTTCATCAGAGATTTGAACAAGTCCTTTTTCCTTCACGATTGTTTCAGCATCTCCGCCTTTTTCAATTAACTCTTTAAAGACGGTTTTAGCAATTTTAGAAGAAATTGTTCCGTTTTCGATTAGTTTAATCATACCTGCAAGTCCTGCTGGCGTTAAGGCAATTTCATGTAATTCCTTCTGCTCAGCATTTAGATACCCTGAAACTTCACCCATAATCCAGTTTGAGGCTTGTTTTGCATCAGCGCCATTTTCTACTGTTTCTTCAAAGAAATCAGATGTTTCCTTCGTTACAGTTAGAACAGATGCATCATATTCTGGTAGTCCGAGTTCTTCAATATATCTCTTTTTACGAGCATCTGGAAGCTCAGGAATTTCTGCACGAACTCTTTCCATCCACTCATCGTCAATATAAAGTTCAACTAAGTCTGGCTCTGGGAAGTAGCGGTAATCGTCTGAACCTTCTTTTACACGCATTAAAATAGTTGATTTTGAAGATTCATCATAGCGACGTGTTTCTTGTTCGATTACGCCACCTGCAGATAAAACTTCGGCCTGACGGATCTCTTCATATTCAAGACCATTTTTAACGAATGCAAATGAGTTTAAGTTCTTAAGTTCCGTTTTTGTACCGAACTCTTCTTGGCCGACTGGACGTAGCGAGATGTTAGCATCACAACGAAGTGAGCCTTCCTCCATTTTACAATCAGACACACCTGTGTATTGGACGATTGATTTTAGTTTTTCCAAGTAGGCATATGCTTCCTCAGGTGTACGAATGTCTGGCTCGGATACAATCTCAATCAATGGTGTTCCTTGACGGTTCAAGTCAACCAATGAATAACCACGACCAGAATGAGTAAGTTTACCCGCATCTTCCTCTAGGTGAAGACGTGTAATCCCAATCTTTTTCTTTTCGCCATTTACTTCGATTTCAATCCAACCATTTTCACCAATTGGCTTATCAAATTGAGAGATTTGGTAGGCCTTTGGGTTATCCGGATAAAAATAGTTTTTACGGTCAAACTTTGTTTCCTGGTTAATCTCACAGTTTAAAGCCATAGCCGCCTTCATCGCCCACTCTACAGCTTTTTTATTTATAACTGGAAGTACACCTGGGTACCCCAATTCAACGACACTCGTTAATGTATTTGGCGCAGCTCCGAATTCATTCGGTGCGCTTGAAAATATTTTTGATTCGGTTTTAAGTTCAACGTGAACCTCCAACCCGATAACTGTTTCAAACTTCATCTCTGTTTTCACCCCTTACAATTGTGGTTTTTGTTTATGATGCTCGGTTGCTTTTTCAAACGCATCTGCAACACGATAAATTGTACTTTCATCAAAATGTTTACCAATAATTTGTAGACCAAGTGGTAATCCATTTGAGAATCCGCATGGTACTGATATTCCTGGTACACCTGCAAGGTTCACTGGGATGGTTAGAATATCATTCGCATACATTGTAAGTGGGTCGTCCATGTTTTCACCAATTTTAAATGCTGGAGTTGGTGTAGTAGGTCCAATGATGACATCATATTTTTCAAGTACATCTTCAAAGTCTTTCTTGATTAATGTACGAACTTTTTGTGCCTTTTTATAGTAAGCATCGTAGTAGCCCGAGCTTAACGCAAAGGTTCCGAGCATGATACGACGTTTTACTTCATCACCAAAGCCCTCGCTTCTCGTTTGCTTGTACATCTCAATGAGATTTTCTGCATTATCTGTACGGTATCCATAACGAACGCCATCAAAGCGTGCAAGGTTTGCTGATGCTTCTGAAGATGATAATAAGTAATACGTTGCTAATGCATATTTTGAATGTGGAAGTGAAACCTCTTCCCATGTTGCGCCAAGTCCTTCAAGAACCTTAAGTGAGTCAAGAACAGATTGACGAACTTCCTCATTTACACCTTCACCTAGGTATTCCTTAGGCACAGCAATTTTCAAGCCTTTAACATCACCCGTTAAAGCAGATACGTAGTTTGGTACGTCGACATTCGCAGAAGTTGCATCCATTGGATCAACACCAGAAATAGCTTGTAATAGGAAAGCATTATCCTCAACTGTGCGTGTAACTGGTCCGATTTGATCTAATGAAGATGCAAAAGCGATTAAACCAAAACGTGAAACTCTTCCGTACGTAGGCTTTAATCCAACCACTCCACAAAAAGCTGCTGGTTGTCGAATGGAACCACCGGTATCGGAACCAAGTGAGAATAATACTTCTCCAGCCGCAACCGCTGCTGCAGATCCACCACTGGACCCTCCTGGAACACGTTCTATATCCCATGGATTTTTTGTTACCTTAAAACTTGAGTTTTCATTGGATGAACCCATGGCAAATTCATCCATGTTTAACTTACCAATCGTAACTGATTGAGCATTCTGAAGCTTTTGGACGACCGTTGCATCATAAATCGGATCAAAGTTTTCTAGTATTTTACTTGCTGCCGTTGTACGAACGCCTTTGGTTACAATATTGTCTTTAACACCGATTGGCATACCGAATAATAAGCCTAATTCATCACTGTTTCCAAGTGCTTCATCTAGTTGTTTTGCGTATTCTTTTGCATTTTCTTCATTCAATGTTAAAAAAGCTTGTACCTTATCATCAACCGCATTGATTCGCTTGAATGATTCATCTATAAGATCTGATACTGAAATTTCTTTTTTATGTAAAAGTGCTTGTAATTCTGAAATTTTGTGATCAAAAAGTGACACTTTGTCTCCCCCCTTTATTCAATGATAGATGGTACACGGAACTGACCATCTTTCGCATCTGGTGCGTTTTTCAATACTTCTTCAACTGGTAATCCTTCTTTTGCAACATCTTCACGCATTACATTTTTCACGGAAAGAACATGTGAAGTTGGCTCCACATTTTCTGTATCTAGTTCATTTAATTGTTCAGCAAACGAAATAATCGCATCTAACTGTTGTTGGAACATCTTCGCTTCGTCCTCTGTCACAGCTAAACGCGCTAGGTTAGCAACATGTTTAACTTCTTCAATCGAAATCCTCGACATTTTCCCTTCACCTCCACCGTCCATACAATATACTGATAATATCAAAATTTTCACCGTTTCGGCAATAGTTCCTCCCTCATTCTTCCCGATTTCGACAAGAAACAACTCGAAACTTCTGGCTGGGCAGATTATTTCTCTTTTAAATAGGGAATTGGTATAGTAGGATTGATAAAATACAGGATGTGGAGTGATTGGAATGGAAAGGATTACTTCTGTTGAACAATTTAATGAGATTATTCAATCTGAAGGTGCCATTATTAAATTTGATACAACTTGGTGCCCTGATTGCAGGCGACTTGAAGCGTTCATTGGTGAGGTTCTCGAAACTCACAATAGTGTTCCTTGGTACAGCATGGATAAGGACGAGTTCCCTGAAATCGCTGAAAAGTATAATGTAATGGGAATCCCGAGTCTTCTATATTATAAAGGTGGAGAAAAGCTAGGACACTTACACAGTGCTAACGCGAAAACACCTGAGCAAGTCAACGAATACCTTGAAGGATTAGGGATCTAATATCTCAAAGGAGTGCCGTTAATTGTTTGATATAAGCAACTAACGGCATTATTTGTCTAGTTTAAATTTAATTCTAAAATAATTTCTGTTCCATCTAGCATCTCACCCGTATTTACAAATCCGATGGATTCATAAAATCGTAAAGCTACTATGTTGTCTGGCTCTGTTGATAGACGGATACACTCACAATCTTCATTTGTTCTTAATTGATCAATAATCTTTTTCATCGCGGATTTACCATAGCCTTTTCCTTGGTATCGAACATCAATCATCAACCTTGGAACCCAATATTTATTTCTGGGCTCAAGGGATGGATCATAATCCGTCATGACAAATCCAATCACAACTTCATCCAAATAAATTGCATACGGTGTATAACAAGGATTCACCTTAGACTCTGCAATTGAAAATACATTAGGCGCAATCTTCTTATCCTGCCCTTCGCCCAATTTTAAGCTAATGCACTCATAAAAATTTTCGATTATAATTTCTTTAATCTTTATTGATGACATATCCTGGCTCCTTGCAACTAATTATCCTATTAAAATATTATGAGTGACCTCGCTTACATAGGCAACAAAAGAAATGTCCTTCATTTTATCCGAATCCATCTTAATTGGAATCACTTCAGGTTCATACCAATCGGCCTGTCCAAATCTGTACTGTTTTCTGACTCTCTTTCGGATTTCCCTACTTACTCTGTCAGATTCTATACCTTATTCTGACTCTCTTCGGACTCCTCCCTAGCAGCCTGTCCAAATCTGTACCGTTTTCCGACTCTCTTTCGAATTTCCTTACTAACTCTGTCAGATTCTATACCTTATTCTGACTCTCTTCGGGCTCTTCCCAATCACCTTGTCCAAATCTGTACTGTTTTCTGACTCTCTTTCGGATTTCCCTACTTACTTTGTCAGATTCTATACCTTATTCTGACTCTCTTCGGGCTCTTCCCAATCACCTTGTCCAAATCTACACCGTTTTCCGACTCTCTTTCGAATTTCCCTACTTACTCTGTCAGAATCTATACCCTATTCTGACTCTCTTCGGACTCCTCCCTATCAGCCTGTCCAAATCTATACCGTTTTCTGACTCTCTTTCGGATTTCCCTACTTACTCTGTCAGATTCTATACCTTATTCTGACTCTCTTCGGACTCCTCCCTATCAGCCTGTCCAAATCTATACCGTTTTCTGACTCTCTTTCGGATTTCCCTACTTACTCTGTCAGATTCTATACCTTATTCTGACTCTCTTCGGACTCTTCCCAATCAACCTGTCCAAATCTGTTCCGTTTTCCGACTCATTTTCGAATTTCCCTACTTACTCTGTCAGATTCTATACCTTATTCTGACTCTCTTCGGACTCTTCCCAATCAACCTGTCCAAATCTGTTCCGTTTTCCGACTCATTTTCGAATTTCCCTACTTACTCTGTCAGATTCTATACCTTATTCTGACTCTCTTCGGACTCTTCCCAATCAACCTGTCCAAATCTGTTCCGTTTTCCGACTCATTTTCGTATTTCCCTACTTACTCTGTCAGATTCTATACCTTATTCTGACTCTCTTCGGACTCTTCCCAATCAACCTGTCCAAATCTGTTCCGTTTTCTGACCCACTTTCGGATTTCCCTACTTGGCCAGTCAAAACTTTATTTTAACTTATATTTTGATTTTTTACATCTCTAGAATGATATTAGGAAATAGAAATCTAATAAAGTAGGCCGTTATTTGCTTCAATGCAAATAACGGCCTCTCGTTTTCAATCTATAAAAATACTTTTCTATGCCTTTTTCAGTTTCTCTTTTACCGCGTCAAACTCATCTTGGATTTCTTGAGATGGAGCTTTAGTAACTAAGCTGACAACGATAATCGAAATTGTGGCAAGTAGGAAACCTGGAACAATTTCATACAAACTAAATGGAATGACAGCTTCCTTTATAACCTCACCCGCTTCATTCAATTTAGGTGTTGAAAGAATACTCCAGGCAACGACTGTAACCGCTCCTACGATCATTCCGGCTAGCGCTCCCCATCGATTCATTCGTTTCCAGAACAGGGAGAGAATGATAACAGGACCAAATGCAGCTCCAAATCCTGCCCAAGCATATCCAACAAGATCTAATACCTTACTGTCACGGTCATACCCTAGGAAAATAGCAAATACTGCGATTAAAAGTACTGCAATTCTACCAACCCATATTTCTTCTTCTTGACTAGCATTCTTTCTAAAGATAGCTTTATAAAAATCCTGTGCCAATGCACTTGAAGAAACCAATAATTGTGAATCAACCGTACTCATAATGGCCGCAAGAATTGCCGCTAGTAAGAATCCAGCCACCCATGGATTAAATAACACTTGTGAAAATTCAATAAAAACTGTCTCAGGATTACCTAGTGGTGCATCTGCAAAATAAGCAATACCTGTAAATCCAATAAAGACTGCACCAAATAATGAAAGAATCATCCATGTCATTCCGATAAAACGTGCCTTCGGAATTTCCTTTGTCGACTTAATTCCCATAAATCGAACAATAATATGAGGCTGACCAAAATAACCAAGACCCCAAGCTAATAATGAAATGATACCTAATGTCGTTGCTCCAGACATCGCATCTAAATATCCGGGGTCCATGGCTCCAATTTTATTAACCGTTTCGCCCCATCCGCCAAGCTCATAAATGACGACAATTGGAATAATGATTAATGCAAGGAACATCAAGATCCCTTGAACAAAATCGGTCCAGCTTGCAGCTAGGAAACCGCCAAAGAATACATAGGAAAGAATGACGCCTGCTCCAACCCATAGGGCGAGTTTATAGTCCATATTAAATGAGCTTTCTAAAAGAATTGCTCCACCAACAAGACTCGCAGAAGTATAGAAGGTAAAAAACACCAAGATAACAACCGCGGAAATTACACGAAGAAGCTTTGAATTGTCACGGAATCGGTTTTCAAAATAATCCGGCACCGTAATTGAATCCTTTGACACCTCTGTATACACACGGAATGGCTTCGCAATATATTGCCAGTTCAGGTAAGCACCCATCGACAATCCAACCGCAATCCAAATTCCGCCCATTCCACTGGCATACATGGCACCAGGCAAACCAAGCATGAGCCACCCACTCATATCAGACGCTCCTGCACTTAGAGCAGCTACCCCTGCACTTAGCCTTCTTCCACCCAGAACATAGTCTGATAGATTTTTTGTCATTTTGGCAGCTAGGATACCAATTACTAGCATACCTACAAGATAAACAATAATTGCTGTTAACGTTTGTGGATTAATATCCATGTTTAGACATCCTCTCCTTTGTCAGTAAATAATGAGATTGTTGATAGCACGATTAATGAAAGCATTGGCACTAACAACCAAAACCATGTGGCACCCGTTAAACTATATTCCACACTTTCACCCCCTTAAGAAATCGTTAACCCTATCCCTATGCAGTCATATACATTTTCATGATAATTCTCATTTTTCGATAATAACTGCACATCAAGAAAAACACTTATCAATCTTAACACACGATAATTTACAGAACAGGTAGAATATTATAAAAACAAATCCACATTGTATAAATATTCATAAATTTAGATTAAATTTGCAGTATGAATCTAATAATCTAATAACTATTCATGAAAACTAATAAAATTAAGTGGAACTTTTTTCAGAAAAAGGCTATATATTTGTTATTTTTCAGAAATACTGAGAAAATAAGTAGTATAAAATTTTAATAAAAAACAGGAGAATTTGACATGAATGTAAAAATTAATCGTAATGCTGCAAAAACAATGAAGAAAATGCTCGAAAGTGAAGAATCAGAAGGAAAAATGCTTCGTGTGGTAATCACAGAAGTGCACGGTGACCACGCCCATTATGCCCTTCAGTTTGATAACCCTACAGAGCATGATGAAATTGTCAAAACCGATAAAGATATTGAAGTCCTTCTTGATACGAGGGATGCAGAATTTTTAGACGGTGTATGGATTCAATTCTTCTACGTTCCAGAAGAGCAATTTGTAATTACCAATCCGAAAAAAGGACATCATCACCATTAAACATTAAAACGCCCTCTCATTTGATGAAAGGGCGTATATTTTTATAGCATTTCAGATATTGTTTTAGCTTGCATGTGAAGAAGAAGATAGTCTGGGCCACCTGCTTTTGAGTCTGTTCCAGACATATTGAAGCCACCAAATGGTTGATAGCCTACAATTGCTCCCGTACATCCACGGTTAAAATAGAGATTACCCACGTGGAAGTCTTCCTTTGCTTTTTCGATATTTGCACGGTTGTTTGAAATAACTGCACCTGTTAATCCATACTCTGTGTTATTTGCAATGTCAATTGCATGGTTAAAATCGCGTGCCTTACTGAATGCGACTACAGGACCAAATATCTCCTCTTTCATGATACGTGCCTCTTCTTCCACATCAGCGAAGATTGTCGGTTGGATGAACCAGCCTTTAGAATTATCACCTTCTCCGCCATGAAGAAGTTTCCCTTCCTTCTTCCCAATCTCAACATAGCTCATAATCTTGTCATAAGCACCTTGGTCATTAACAGGCCCCATATACGTTGATTGTTGAGTAGGGTCACCCACTGTTAGTTCCTTTGTTAATTCAACAGCACGGTTTAGAACCTCATCATATACATCTTCCACGATAACTGCACGTGAACATGCTGAACATTTTTGTCCAGAGAATCCGAATGCTGATGCAACGATGGATTTAGCTGCTAATTCTAGATCTGCTTCTTTATCAACGACGATTGTATCTTTACCGCCCATCTCAGCGATGACACGTTTTAACCAGATTTGGCCATCATTCAATTTGGATGCACGCTCATAAATACGTAAACCGACATCACGTGATCCGGTAAAGCTGATGAAGCGAGTTTTTGCGTGATCTACAAGGTGGTCACCCACTTCAGAGCCACTTCCAGGGATATAATTGACAACTCCAGCAGGTAATCCTGCTTCTTCCAGAACTTCCATGAATTTCGCAGCAATTACTGGAGTTGTACTTGCTGGTTTCAGTAACACCGTATTACCTGAAACCAATGCAGCCGTAGTCATACCGGCCATAATCGCAAAAGCGAAGTTCCAAGGTGAAATGATAACCCCAACACCTAGTGGGATATAAGTAAAACGATTATGTTCAATTGGACGGCTTTCTACCGGGATTCCATTTTTTAATTTTAACATTTGTCGTCCGTAGTACTCCATAAAGTCAATAGCTTCTGCTGTATCTGCATCTGCTTCATTCCAAGGTTTACCCGCTTCTTTTACGAGTAAAGCAGAAAACTCATGCTTGCGACGACGAACGATTGCTGCTGCTCTAAAAAGAATATCAGCACGCATTTCTGGGCTTGACTTTCTCCACGTTTGGAATGTTTTATCCGCAACTTGCATAGCCTTTTCAGCTAGCTCTCGGTTTGCTTTTGACACACGGCCAACTACTTCCTCTTTGTTAGCAGGGTTTACAGAGACGATTTTGTCTTCGGTTGAGATGCGTTCACCACCTATAATTAGGTCGTAATTATTGCCTAAATATGATTCTACAGTCTTCAGACCGGCCTCAAACGCTTTCTTATTTTCCTCAATTGAAAAATCAGTAAATGGTTCATGTTTGTAAGGTACTACCATTCTACTTCGCCTCCCTTTGTAATCTTTAAAGATAACAATATCATTCTACTAAAATAAAGCGCTTACTTCAAACAGGAATTAAATAGTCGAAATACTCTTTATACTCATTTTGTACTGTAAAAGGGTAGTTCCATCCAAAACAAAAGGGTGAATTGAATCAATGTCCAATACACCCTTACTCTCCACTGTTTCCAGTGGTTTATTCATTTGTCTTTTGTCTTATGAACGGATTGTAGATGGACCAACTAATGCTGTTGGATTTTCACCTAATGCTAATTTACTGATATTTACATAACTAAGCTGTTTATGCGTATTCAACATTTCTCTCAATTCATAAAATTTTGCATCCGCTCTTAGTTTTTCAACTTCTCTTTGATAAACAGATGCTACATAATCTTCTGAGGACATTGGTTGGATTTCCCCCATAATTAATGAGCCCATATATTGATACCCATACTGCATTCGACGGGTTAACTTAATGATATTTATGAATTTTTTATAAATAGTTGGCTTTGTCTTGTTTAAGTTTTCAATCGCATTTTGTGCATCTTTCAATTGCTTGTAACTTGCTACTATTATCATATAATCATCTTCCTTATTTATATTTATTTCCCATTAATCCCATGGTTTGTCAAGTGAAAGGTTAGCCACAAGCTCATGATTTTGTGTCCTTTTTAACTTGCGAATTCTTTCGCGTTCTTTTCCCGTTTCATAAAGATATTTTTCTTCCTTTGTTTCCGGAATAACACCTGGCACTTCCACTGGTCTTTTATTTTCGTCAAGAGGGACAAAAGTCAAGAATGCTGTTGCCGCCATTCTTCGTTTCCCAGTTTCAAGATCTTCAGCAATCACTTTACAGATAATCTCCATTGACTTTTTCCCTGTATAGCTGACAAATGATTCAATACATACGGAATCAGTTACTCGGATTGGTTCAATGAAATTAACATTGTCAGTCGATGCCGTAACACATTCCTTTATCCGTGAATGTCTGCGAGCAGAAAGTGTTGCACAGGCATCCATCTTCTTCATTAGAACTCCGCCAAATAAAGTATGATAATTGTTCAAATCATTGATCAGTACTTGATCGGTTTGAATAACACGCGTTTCTTTAACTTTCCTTGCTTCCATTTAATCATCACCATTTATATAAATGCTACAAGAATGAATCTCATAAGCATTAGATTTTTTTTCACAAGGACAATTATACTACTGCCAAAGTAGAAAAATACAATGCCAATTCATATATAACATACATAACAAAATTGCATGTAAACGCCCCCAAACCATAAAATGAATGGCTGTTTTCGCAAACTTTGTTGTTTTTTATAACGTTGACTTCCGCTTCAGGTGGACGCTTTCAGCGGGCGTGGCTTGAGTCTCCTCAACGAAATGTGGAGGCGGCTTGCACAGAAACGAGAAAATTGGCCGACTAAAGCGCCACGTCCTGTGCGTCGGAGACTCCGACAAAGAGGCGTATTTTGCCTCTTAAGGAGGAGTTGAAATTCTCGAGTTTCTAGCCACTGAAACTGGACACGTCGCTACTGCTCCTGCGGGGTCTCAAGTCTCACGCTTTTCCCGCTGGACATTGAATTTGCTTCTTTGAAATAACCCACGCACGAAGAAAATGTGAATACATTTTCGAGGAGTCGCCATCTTTCGCTCCAATCAACTAGGTTTGCATTTTTATATCAAAAAGCAACAACCACCTTATAGAAAAGAGCCCAATAAAAAAAGCTCCTCCTTAACAAGGGGAAGCTTCTAACATTTGTGTCCAGCTATATTATGAATCATACGGGTTAACAGTTGTCAATTTCACTTTTGCAAACCGGATAAATTCTTTGGTAACTTGTGATAAGTATTCATCTCTTTTCCAGACCATTGCTAAATTCCATTCGATTGTCGGATTTGTTATGTTGACCGTTTGAATATCATTTGCAAGTTCATTTGTTAGTTCTTCACATATACTTTCTGGTAGCAAAGTGATACCCAGATTGGAAACAACCATTTCCTGAATAAAATCTAACTGTGACGTCTCAGAAATAATGGATGGTTGAAAACCAGCCTCCCTACAAGCTGAAACGACAAGACTCCTCAATTCAAATTCTCGATTAAACATAATAAATGACTCTTCCTTAAGTTCATCCAATGACACTCCCTGTCTCTTGGCAAGGTAATGAGCCGATGGGACAACAAGTTTTAATTTTTCCTTAACAAACAATAAATAGTCAAATTGACTATTTGTTTTACGCTGAACGATTACTCCAAAATCCAACAACCCATTAATAATTTTCTCTTCTATCGCTTTTGAACCATCTTCATCTAATTGGAATGTCACCTCAGGATATTCTTGATGGAACGAAGAGAGTAATTGTGAGAAAAAGATAGAATTGGTAATGGTAGGAAGCCCGATACGGACATGCCTTTTTTTTAACATGAATGCTTGATTCATCTCTTCATCTAGATCCTCTAACTGTTGCTCAATTTTCAATGCATGTTTTTTTAAAATTTGTCCTGCTTCTGTTAATATTAGTTTTTTTCTCTTTCGAATAAAAAGCTGTGTACCAAGTTCATTCTCTAATGATTTGATAATTCTGCTTAGGGCAGGCTGCGTAATAAATAAATTTTCAGCAGCATTTGTAAAATTTTCAGTTCTCGTAATCTCAATAAAATATTGTAAATGTTTAAGTTCCACTTTTATCAAATCCTTGTTCTCGTACTAAGGGACAATGCTAGCCTTATGCTTATTTAATTTCACCAATTACATGTTGCATGGAATTGGAATTCCTTATTACGGGTAGTAACAACTACACTCGTACTCCTCGGTAAAAAAGACCTAACGCGTATGTGGTTAGATCTTTTTTACTCTTAATTATACACGTGAACAGTCGGTTCACTTTCGCCTGCATCCCGGATGATAACACTCTCGGCTCCACTTTCAGATTCGATATATACCTGAAGCGAAATATAGTTTTCAAAATGCTCCATTATTAGACCCGTCACGTATTGTGTAAAACCAATAACCTCTGCTTTTCCATAGAATTGCATCGGGATTGTAAGAGTTAACTCCTGTAGCTCGTCGTCCTTATAAAAACCTTTTCCGACAACTGCTGTAAAATTAGGGAAGAAATCTGCAATAGCGTCAGAAAAATTTTGTACCATTAACGAATCCTCACGATAATTACTTTTTGCCTCGTTAGATGGAAAGAAGTAATACTTTTCATTAATTGTTTCCCATTTTCCGATATTCGACGAGTTAGCATCCACTTTTGCCTTCATGATAAAGTTTCCTGGGGCAACTGCACTAACTGCCTGCTGTTTAAACAGAGCAACGACAATTGGAATATCACGTATACTTGCATATTCTTTTTCGGTTCGAATTCGATTAATGATTTCCTCTGCTGCTTTTTTTCCTTCTCTTTCGATTTCAGCATTCGAAATTTCTACATCCCTTGGATAGCCACCCATTGAATCTGGCAAATTGTAATAATGATGGGAGTTCATGCCTATTCCAATGACAATTCCTCCAATTTCTAATTTGTCTTCATTATTTTTAATTAAATAGTTCTGTTCTGTAACGGCAGCAACATAGATTGGACTCTTCTTCATAGCTGCCTCGTAGCCTGGGTCCTCATTTGATGTATCAAATATCGGATTTAGTCCTTCGTTTGGTAGATTCTTTTTCTCTAATGCCTTTTCATATGCTTGCTGTTGGGCAGATGACCTTTTCCGCTTTAACCAGTTTTGAATCGTCTCTTTTTCAAGATACTGGCCTTCCTGGAAAAAATATTTGTCCGATGGAAATGAATCCTGAGCGATTCGCATTAATCCTGTTTCGAATTCATCGATATCCAATCGATTGTTAATATATGACGCAACAATCCCCCGCGCTTTTCCTGTCTTATAAGGAAGGACAGCTTTATAATAGGAATCTGAAATATTATATCTAGGAATAATCGCTTTCTCCGCTTTCTTATCTGAATCCTGAACGACTTCTGTCTCTTGTTCAAATTTAGGGGCACACCCAGATAAAAGAAGCAAAAACGCTAAGCCTAGAAGGTATAGGTTTCTCAAGTTCGAACACCTCTTACTTCCTTAGTTCTTGTACCAGTCTTTCCTCATCCCAAATCTCAATTTTTAAATCCTGTGCTTTTGTAAGCTTGGAGCCAGCTGCTTCGCCTGCAATCAGAAGGTTAGTGCTTTTACTTACACTTCCTGTAACCTTTCCTCCAAGTGCCTCAATTTCAGCTTTTGCTTCATTTCTTGACAATTGCTCAAGCTTACCCGTAAGAACGATGGTCTTTCCAGCAAAATAGGAATCACTATCTTCTACAGATACAAGCTTAGGACCTTTATATTCCATATTTATTCCATACTCACGTAGTTCGTTTAGAAGTTCATGAACCTCTGAGAGCTCAAAATAAGTGACAACCGCATCAGCCATTTTTTCGCCTATTTCATTGATCGACGTAAGTTCTTCCCTTGTGGCAACCTGTAGCTTCTCCATTGTTTCAAAATGCTGGGCCAATGTTTTTGCTGCTTTTGCTCCAACATGTCGAATCCCTAAACCAAATAGTAGTTTTTCTAAGGAGTTTGACTTTGAATTTTCAATTGCGGCAAGGAGATTATCTGCGGACTTCTCACCCATGCGTTCAAGATTAATTAGCTGTTCCTTTGTTAATGTGTACAAGTCTGCAACATCTGAAATCAATTTTTCATCAAATAATTGTGAAATCACCTTTTCACCAAGGCCATCTATATTCATGGCATTTCGAGAAACGAAATGAATCAACCCTTCTCTAATCTGGGCTGGGCATTTCGGGTTAATACAACGTAAAGCAACTTCTCCATCTAAACGGACTAAATCACTCTCACATTCCGGACAATGTGTCGGCATGTAGAACTCTGGTTCCTCACCTGTTCGTTTTTCAACAAGGACATTCACAACCTCTGGAATGATATCCCCTGCTTTTTTTACGACAACAGTATCCCCAATCCGGATGTCCTTTTCACGAATTAGATCTTCATTATGAAGAGATGCTCGCTGCACGGTTGTCCCTGCCACACGAACAGGCTCAAGGATAGCCGTAGGTGTGATTACTCCAGTTCGACCGACACTTAATTCGATATCAATCAACTTAGTAGTAACTTCTTCTGCAGGAAACTTATAGGCAATCGCCCAACGCGGACTTTTTGCAGTAAATCCAAGCTCGTCCTGCTGATCAAATGAATCAACTTTTATGACAATCCCATCAATATCATACGCAAGAGCTGGACGCTTTTCTGTCCATTCCGCAATGTAATCGAGAATTTCCTCTATACTTGCACATCTTCTACGTTCAGGGTTTGTTTTAAAGCCTACTTCATCAAGCATATTAAGGCCTTCACTATGTGAATCGACCCCTAGATTCGTTGAGTCCGCAATCGCATATAAGAAGATATCAAGATTGCGACTTGCAGCAATTTTCGGGTCAAGCTGTCGCAATGAACCTGCAGCAGCATTCCTCGGATTTGCAAATGGTTCTTCTTCATTTTCGAGTCGAGCCGCATTTAACTTTTCGAATGATTTTCTCGGCATAAACGCCTCTCCACGAACCTCAATATCGATCTCCTTCTTTAAACGAAGTGGAATCGAACGAATCGTTTTTAGGTTAACCGTGATGTCTTCTCCAATCGTCCCGTCACCGCGAGTAGAGCCTTGAACAAAACGACCCTGCTCATAACGTAAAGACACGGCAAGGCCATCAATCTTTAACTCACACACATATGAGATAGAGTCACCCACTGCTTGGCGTGCACGACGGTCAAAGTCACGCAAATCCTGCTCATTAAATGCATTACCGAGACTTAGCATTGGGATTCGATGCTCTACTTTGTGAAAGGATTCGAGAACCTGTCCACCAACGCGAACTGTAGGAGAATCTCCTGTTTTTAACTCAGGAAATTCCTCCTCAAGCTGAATCAACTCACGCATTAACCGGTCATACTCCGCATCTGGTACAGAAGGTTTATCCAATACATGATATTCATAATTGTACTGGTTTAAAAGTTCATGAAGTTCCTGAACTCTTTCTTGTGCTGCCACTTTATCCATACACCAAACCTCTCTTTCCTAATTTGCCTTCGTGATTGGTGCAAACTTTGCAAGCAATCGTTTGATTCCAGTTGGGCTAGGGAATGCAATATCGAGTTCCTTCGATTCCCCTTCTCCTTTCACACTGACAACCGTTCCAATTCCCCATTTTTTATGCTCAGCCTTGTCGCCAACCTTCCAACCAATTTCGTCTCCACCAGTGGATTGTACAACTGGTCTTGAGAAGACTCTCCGCTCTGGTTGTTTCGCAGGTGAAGGTGAGGATGACGAAGAAAATGGAGTACGCATTTGCTGCCTGCGTTGCTGGCCCAAATCTTCAAGAAGATCCTCTGGGATCTCAGCAATAAATCGTGAAACTGGATTCATTGATGTTCGTCCATACAAAGTCCTCATTTGTGCATTCGATAGATACAACTCTTCTTCTGCTCTTGTAATCCCTACATAAGCAAGGCGGCGTTCTTCTTCCATCTCCGCTTCTTCCATAAGAGAACGACTATGTGGAAAGACTCCTTCTTCCATTCCCATCAAAAACACAACCGGAAACTCAAGTCCTTTAGCGGAGTGAAGTGTCATCAGGACAACTGCATTATTTTTATCATTTTCATCTTCTTCTAGTTTATCAATATCCGCCACTAATGCTAAATCTGTTAAAAAGGCTACAAGACTTTTATCATCATTTGTTTTCTCAAAGTTTTGTGTAACAGATAAAAATTCTTCGATGTTTTCAATTCGGCTCTGAGATTCAATTGTTTTTTCAGCCTTTAAGATTTCAACGTATTCCGTCTTCTCTAAAACATTTTCAACTAATTCAGTAACCGATAAATAGTCCTGCATTTGGACCCAATTATTAATTAAATCTCTAAATTCACGTAACGCTTTTGTGATTTTTGCACTTAAACCAATCTGTTCAACTTCTTGCAAGGCTTGGAACATGGAAAGGTCTTGTGCAATTGCATAGTTGGCAATCTTATCGATAGAAGTCGCACCTATTCCACGTTTTGGCACATTAATAATTCTCGTTAAGCTAATATCATCGTCTGGATTTGCAATCGTGCGCAAGTAAGCCAAAATATCCTTAATTTCTTTCCTGTCGTAGAACTTAATTCCGCCAACAATTTGGTAGTTGATATTGGATTTAAGTAAGACTTCCTCCATCACACGAGATTGGGCATTGGTTCGATATAAAATCGCAATATCTTTATAGGTCCGTTGTCCACCATCTACAAGTTCACGTATTTTCCCTGCGACAAACTGCGCTTCCCCAGATTCACTATCAGCACGGTAGTATAACAGTTTTTTCCCTTCGTCATTTTCAGTCCAGAGATTTTTCGGTTTACGGTTCATATTATTTTGGATAACTACATTTGCTGCCTGCAAAATTCTTTTTGTTGAACGATAGTTTTGTTCAAGCAGAATTACCTTCGCATTTTTATAATCTTTTTCAAACGAAAGAATATTGGTGATATCCGCGCCACGCCAACGATAAATCGACTGATCTGAATCACCCACAACACACAAATTCCTAAAACGTGAAGCTAGAAGCTTAACGAGCATATACTGAGCACGGTTTGTATCCTGGTACTCATCCACATGGATATACTGAAATTTACGCTGATAGAATTCCAACACTTCCGGAACTCGTTGGAAAAGTTGAATTGTAGTCATAATGAGATCATCAAAATCAAGCGCTTGGTTTTTGCGCAGTCTTTTTTGATACAACTTATAGACATCACTTACAATCTGCTCATACATGCCACCCGCTGTTTTTTCATATTCTTCAGGTGTTTGCAATTCGTTCTTCGCGCTGCTAATTGTTCCTAGAATCGTACGTGGGTCAAATTTCTTCGGATCAATATTTTTTTCTTTTAATATATTTTTGATAACCGAAAGCTGATCTGTTGTATCCAAAATGGAGAAGTTTCGATTGAACCCCATGCGGTCGATGTCTCTTCGTAAAATTCGAACACACATTGAGTGGAAAGTTGAAATCCAAATATCTTCAGCTGCTCCTCCTAGAATTGCTGAGACACGATCTTTCATTTCTCGAGCTGCTTTATTAGTAAAGGTGATCGCCAAGATATTCCATGGCGCAACTTCTTTTTCCACCATTAAATAAGCAATACGGTGTGTCAAAACTCGAGTCTTACCACTCCCTGCTCCGGCCATAATTAAAAGTGGACCATCTGTTGCTTTAACCGCTTCTTGTTGTTCTTCGTTTAATCCCGATAACAATTTATTGCTAATAAATTGCAATTTCTTCACCGTCCTATTTCAGTATCGTACATACGTTCTATTTTATCCGATTTTTATGCGGATTTCCATTCTTATCCCTTAACAGCTTGTACTGTTTTTAGAGCCGCATTCATATCTTCATATATAATATTCCCTACGACTACAGTATCGGCAAACTGTCCCATTTCCTTTGCCTGTTCAGCCGTTTTTATTCCACCACCGTAAAACAGTTTTGTCGTTTCTAGTGTTTCTCCTACAGCTGAAACAATCTCCTTATCCCCGTACGCTCCACTGTATTCTATATAAAAAATAGGGAGGGAAAACATTTTTTCAGCCATTGTCGCATAGGCTACAACATCATCCTTTTCCAAAGAAGCATTTGCACTTGTCAGCTTAGCCGCTTTACAGTCTTCATTAAGAATGCAATACCCTTGCATAATCATTTCTTCCCAATTCATAACATCTCCAAATTCCTTTACCGCCTCATGATGCATCCCCATCATCCATTGTGTATCACTACTATTTAATACAGTAGGTATAAAATATAAATCAAAGCCAGGTGTGACTGACTCAATATTTGAAATCTCTAAAACAGCTGGTACAGTATAACGTCGGATTCGAGACATTAAATAAAGGACATTGTCCAATGTGACCCCATCGCTTCCACCAACAATAATCGCATCTGTTCCAGATTCACAAATTGCATCTAAATGTTCATCACTGATTTCCTTATTCGGATCCAGCTTAAAAACATGTCTCCATTCTCTAAAATCGTACATGAAGATCCTCCATTCATCTTTCCATTTCTCCATTATATCAAAACTACATCCATCTATTAATACTTAGGTGGATTTCATTAAAAATGTACTTTTATTGCAAGTAATTACTGATGAAAAATATGGCTGATCTCATTTTATATTAGGAATTTTTATATACTTTGAAAAAGGATATAGTGTAAAGACCGTATATTATATTTTTGAATAATAGTGGAAAAGGTTTAAACCCCTTTTACGACCTGACTTATGTATAAAAGTGGCTTAGCTTGCTTCAAGCCTAAGTTTTGTTCTTCATACTCTCGATGAAGTACTTAACTCCTTAATTTATCTTAAGTTTTGTTCCTCTTACTCTCGATGAAGTACTTAACTCCTTAATGTAACTTAAGTTTTGTTCCTCTTACTCTCGATGAAGGACATAACTCCTAAATGTACCTTAAGTTATGTTCCTCATACACTTGACGAAGTACTTAACCTGTTAATGTTTCTTAAGTTTTGTTCTTCATACACTCGATGAAGTACTTAACCTGTTAATGTTTCTTAAGTTATGTTCCTCATACACTTGATGAAGTACTTAACCTGTTAATGTTTCTTAAGTTATGTTCCTCATACACTTGATGAAGTACTTAACCTGTTAATGTTTCTTAAGTTATGTTCCTCATACACTTGATGAAGTACTTAACCTGTTAATGTTTCTTAAGTTATGTTCCTCATACACTTGATGAAGTACTTAACCTGTTAATGTTTCTTAAGTTATGTTCCTCATACACTTGATGAAGTACTTAACCTGTTAATGTTTCTTAAGTTATGTTCCTCATACACTCGATAAAGTACTTAACCTGTTAATGTACCTTAAGTTATGTTCCTCCTTAATGCTAATTAAGTTAAAACTCACAATATAAACTCCATATACGACGACGATACACCATTACTAATTTCGCAATATACCACTAACCGAATCAACCCAAAAATAAAAAGCCGAAACTCAAGGTTTCGACTTTCCCACATAATTATTGTTTTTCCGTTTCTTTGACACGATCGAGTGCCATTTGATAGGCATCGTTTCCGTAGTTTAAACAACGCTTTACACGAGAAATGGTTGCTGTACTAGCCCCTGTTTCCGTTTCGATTTTATGGTACGTATTTCCTTCTTGTAGCATTCTTGCAACTTCAAGACGTTGCGCAAGTGACTGGATTTCATTTACCGTACATAAATCATCGAAGAATCGATAGCACTCCTCAAGATCGTTAAGTGATAGGATTGCATTAAATAATTGATCAAGTTCTTTCCCACGTAATTTATCAATTTGCATGTGATTTCTCCCTTTTTAAAATGTTTTTCTAGTTTCCAAACGATACTGCACCGGCGATTCCAGGTGTTGTTGGAATGATATTAATCCATGTTTTCCCTGGGACTAAGCCAACTTCGTTCCCATTTGCAAATGGCACAATTCTTCCCTCAACATTTTTCCACTCGATTTCCTGTGCCTTTCCTTTCTGAAGCAAAAAGCCTTTTCCTCCGGTTGTAACATCAACAGCACGTCTTCCATAATCATCGATAAAGCGATGATTCATTTCAACGATTAATACATTGTCGAGTAATACCGGTGTACTCGTCTCACGGTCTACTGTTTGGTCGCCTCCGCTATAACGCTCATACTTACTTTTTTCAGCATTATAATCGTAGACTGCTGAAAATATATCTCTTGATGAATAGGACACTCGAACATGTTCAGCTGCTGTGCCTTCAATGCCATCTAATGCATTTTCAGATAAAAATGAAAAACTTGGAACCTCGTCTTCCATTGAATATCCTTGCTTATCTGCCCCTTTTACAATATTTTCAAATGAAATATATGAGTTATGTGGGGCAACATTGTGGTCAGCACGCCAAAAGAGAGTGCCATCATAAACCATTCCATTTATGTTGTCTATCTTGCCGCTGTTAAGAATCTGTTTAGCCTCTGGGCTCCAGCCATGTGCAACATATAGTGCATCAAAGCCTTTGCTCAACTCAATATAATAATCTCTAGCACTACGAACTGGTCCAATAATTTCTGGTTTTTCACTTTGGAACACAGCTAGGAAACGAGTTACATCTCCCTCCGCTAACACTTCATACACTATATCAGCCATGTGTAGTCCTGACTGCGGACGTGCTTTTGGATGATTGTTGACCATGACTGCAAATGGACGACTATCTACATCCTCGTTTGTTCCAATTCCTGTTAAAGGAAAGACATGTTCAAACTCTTCCTTTGGTTCATCCTTTGTTACAGGCTGGACCGTTTTCGGTTCATGCTCTTCCTGTTGCTTTACTGCTTCCTTATTGCTGCAAGCTGCTGAAATGAGTAAAAGAAGAATTCCTAGAATGTATATAGTCTTTTTCATATTTGAGTACACAACCTTTTTAATAGAAATCAAAATTGAAATCCTTTTATATTTTAACGCATTATTGACGGAAAGAGTACCATTTTATTCATGACATCATAAATTCCCTGTGGTGTAATGCGAATATAAGGCAAATGAGTAGACGATAAAAAGCTTAATGTATAAATCGGGTCACTGTGGTTGTAACCTCGTTCACGTACTAAACGGACTAACTCCTTTTCAAGGATACTTAAATCTATTACAGATTTAGACGAAGTGATTCCACCGATATCTAGGGGGACTTCATGTAAAATGTTACCGTTTTCAACTAAAACTATTCCACCACCAAGTTCCTTCATGCGGTTAAAGGCAAGGAGCATATCCTTTTTATTTTTTCCAATTAATACAAAATCACCCGTATTTGAAAAAGAACTTGCAAACCCTGAAATGCGATTAGCGAAACCTTTAATCATTGTGTTGACACGCCATTTACCTTCCCGGTCAACTAACATTAAGAAGCTCTCATCATGTTCCATTGAAATTTCATCATAAGATGCATCAATGGAAATCGAATAGGGTTTCATAATAACAGCATTCTCCATTTTCATTCCGAACGGCATTGAAAACTGTAAGTCATCAAGCGTCAGTTCCCAGTTGGTGGCAAGGTTTGTAAAGCCCTGACTCTTCCACGGAAATTCTGGAAATGCATGTTGATTTTTATTTTCACGTTTCACCCAAACCCCTTTAGCAAGGACAGATTCAGGAGTCGGATTCTCTTTTGATGTTAAGATATTTAGATTTGCAATTCTTCCCGTAGCAATCATACCATGGAGGTTTTCCATGTTATAGTGCCTTGCTACATTGATTGTTGCCATATTGTAGGCATCGATAATTGGTACACCTTTATCAATTGCAATTTTTATCATGTTATCTATAATTCCCTGTTCATAAAACGCTGGTGGTGAACCATCTGTTGTGAAAATGAACTTATCATACTGATCAATACCTATTTCATGTATTTCGTCCAGAATTTTTGGCAGGTCCGGGCGAATCGATGAATTACGCAAAGAAGTTGTGTATCCTTGCAGAAGACGATTCAATACATCTGTACCAGTCATCGACTCATGGTCGCAATCCGAGCCCAATAGCATCATTTTGGCTAATGTCTTTTCAGAAGCACCTGGAAAATGACCTTCGACCTTTTTTCCAATCCGTTTCGCTTCTTGAATCCAATGGAGCATGAGATCATCTCCATCAAGCAACTTCGGCCATCCCGTCAATTCACCACCTTGAACAACAGCATCATGCTCAAGCCAACTTAACACATTTCCATTGGAAAAAGCTTGCTCTTCATGATGAATTTCTGTCTGTGGATCAAACCTACACCACCAGTACATTGTGACTGGAAGGTTTTTCATTTCTTCTAAAAAAGAAAACGCTTTCTTTTTACTCGTTTGTAATGCGAGCACTAAGTTATCATTTATGATTGTAGTCGTCCCTGTTTGGGATGCATATTGAGCAAATGAGTGGGGATTATATAAATGAAAAGAATGTGCATGAGGTTCAATGTAACCTGGCACTACAAATTTCCCATCGCACTCTACAACTTCACAGTTGGTAAGTTTTGATGGCAGCTGTTGACCCACGTACACAATACGATCTTGGTAAATCCAGATATGTGCGTTGATCCATTTTTTTAACATTTGATTTAAATATGTGACGTTTTTTAATAGAATTGTTGGTGATTTTTTTCCATCTATGACAGCAACATGTTCTCGTAGTTGCTTATTTTTCCAACGGTAACGTTGCCCAACCATTAACCATCTCTCCAATCTCGCCTTAAGCTATGGAAGCGCTTTATGCTATAGTAACATATTAATTGATTTAGTGCATTAAAGACTTCAAGAAAATATTGTAAAACTTTTTGACAATTTTTGAGGTAAGGGAAAGATCTTTGAACGGGGGTAAAAAAATGAAACCGAATATAGGGATGATCAATGCTTTAGTCCGCATTACATGTGGATTTACGATGCTTGCGTGGGCTACCGCTAAAATGGTAAAACGTCCGTGGCGTGAAAGTTTCATTATCGTGGCGATGCTTGGGGGAATGAAGGTGGCAGAAGGTATTACTCGTTTCTGTCCACTTACAGCTCTCTTTCAGGAGTATGTCCAGCAAAAGCAAGAGGAACCAGAACCATTAAAAGAACTTACTCCAATAAATCCATCATAAAAGGTAAGAGGATTATCCTCTTACCTATTTTTATTATGCATTTTTACCGTAGTAGAATTTCGTTTTAAATATCGGAAATTTATGATATTCACACAAATTGTGCGCTATTCTTATGATTTGCGTTATAAGAAATCGCCTTGTTCCCAATATCCTTTCGGTAAAATAAATTTGAGCATTTTATTTTTTCTGCTTCTTGGTAGACAAAGTCCTGTGCTTTTTCAAGAGTTTCACCGCTAGCTACAACGGTCAACACTCTTCCACCATTCGTAACAAACTGATTATTTACCATATCTGTTCCGGCATGGAAAGCTGTAATTTTCTCATCGAGGTTGTCTAGTCCTTCGATGACTGCACCCTTTTCATAGCTTTCTGGATATCCCTTTGATGCAAATACGACACCAAGTGTTGCTTTATCTGACCACTCTAGGGAAATCTCCTTTTGATCAAGTAATCCTTCAATAACTTCAATGAAATCCGTTTCTAAACGAGGAAGGACAACCTGAGTTTCAGGATCTCCAAATCGAGCATTGTATTCAATTACTTTTGGTCCATTAGGGGTCAAAATGAGCCCTGCATAAAGGACACCAGTAAAGTCTCTACCCTCTTCTTCCATCGCTTTAACTGTTGGGTTAATAATGGTTTCGATTGCTTCTTGAACAATATTATCTGATATTTGTGGGACTGGTGAATAAGCACCCATTCCCCCAGTGTTAGGACCTTCATCATTGTCAAAAGCACGCTTATGGTCCTGTGAAATCACCATCGGATAAGCAGTTTTCCCATCCACAAAAGCCATTAATGAGAATTCTTCCCCTTCAAGAAACTCTTCAATAACTACTTGAGTACTTGCTTCACCAAATTTATTCGCTTCAAGCATGTCGTACACACTTGTTAATGCATCATCCAAATTAAGAGCTACTGTTACACCTTTACCAGCAGCTAGGCCGTCCGCCTTAATAACGATAGGTGCTCCCTTTTCAAGGATATATTGTTTCGCTTCTTCATAAGAAGTGAATGTCTCATACTCTGCTGTTGGGATATTGTACTTTTTCATAATTTCCTTCGCAAAGGATTTACTACCTTCAAGTAGGGCAGCATCTTTTGTTGGGCCAAATATCGCGAGGCCTTCAGCCTGGAATCGGTTCACGATACCATTAATTAATGGGACTTCAGGTCCAACTAGGGTAAGGTCGATTTGTTCTTTTTTCGCAAATTCTATTAAACCATCAAAGTCATTTTCATCAATGTTTATTAAAGTTGCGATCGTCTGCATACCTGGATTTCCTGGTGCAACATAGACGGTCTCTACTTTTTGGCTTTGCCCGACTTTCCAAGCAAGTGTATGTTCACGGCCACCGCGGCCAATGACTAGTACTTTCATTTTTTCACCTCATCAAACGAATTTGATTAACTTATATCTACAATGTCTAGCTCCAGCGCCTAGCCCCCTCGAGGTCACAAGCCAATCCATCTAGAAGGTTAAAGTACAACCTTCTGGATGGCTCGTCTTGTGCTTGTCAGGGCTGATCAAGGCGCTTGCGCTTTTCCTAATTAGTGTTTAAAATGACGTACTCCGGTAAAGACCATTGCGATTCCGTATTCATCTGCTTTTTGAATGGATTCTTCATCACGAATGGATCCGCCAGGCTGTATGATGGCAGTAATGCCAGCTTTTGCCGCAGCTTCAACTGTGTCACCCATTGGGAAGAATGCATCTGATGCAAGTGCTGAACCTTTTGCTTTTTCACCTGCTTGGTTAATTGCGATATTTGCTGATCCTACACGGTTCATTTGACCGGCACCAATTCCAATGGTCATGTCGTCTTTTGCTAACACAATTGCATTCGATTTAACATGTTTTACAACCGTCCAACCAAGCTTTAAATCAGCCCATTCTTGTTCAGTTGGTTCTCGCTTAGTTGGAACAGAGATAGTTGCCTCTTCCAATCCGTATGAATCTTCATCTTGAACAAGTAATCCGCCACGAACGGACACAAGTTTCTTTTCAACCTTCTCGTCATCTGAAAGGTCAACAGTCAACAAACGGAGGTTTTTCTTTGAAGAAAGAATTTCAAATGCTTCCTCACTGAATGATGGTGCAATGATAATTTCAAGGAAGATTTCTCGCATTTTATGAGCAGTTTCTGCATCAACTTCACGGTTCAATGCGATAATTCCACCAAAAATTGACGTTGAGTCTGCTTCATATGCTTTTTGGTAGGCTTCCTCTAAAGTAGCGCCAACTCCAACTCCGCAAGGATTCATATGCTTAACAGCAACTGCTGCAGGCTCTTTGAACTCTTTAACAATTTGAAGGGCAGCATCTGCATCATTAATATTATTGTAAGATAATTCTTTTCCGTGTAGTTGAGTTGCAGACGCAATCGAAATATGCGTTCCTAATGGCTTTTTATAAAATGCTGCCTTTTGATGAGGGTTTTCACCATAACGAAGGTCTTGTTTCTTTTCATAAGTAACGGTTAAGGATTCTGGATTTTCCTCCCCCGCTGCATTTGTTAAAAATTCAGCGATAACTGCATCATAAGCAGCAGTGTGTCGGAACACTTTTGCTCCTAAACGAAGCTTTGTTTGTGCTGCAACTTCACCTTTTTCAGATATCTCCGCTAATACAGTATCGTAATCCTGTGGATCAACAACAACTGTTACATATTTGTGGTTTTTTGCAGCAGAACGAAGCATAGAAGGTCCACCAATATCAATATTTTCAATTGCATCTGCAAACTGAACATCTGGTTTTGCAATTGTTTGTTGAAAGGGATATAGGTTAACAACAACTAAATCGATTGGTGTAATATCATGCTCTTGAAGTTGTTTAACATGTTCTTCATTTTCTCGTACCGCTAGGAGGCCACCATGAATATTTGGATGTAGTGTTTTAACACGACCATCCATAATTTCTGGAAAGTTTGTTACCTCTGAAATTCCGATGACAGAGAGTCCCGCTTCCTCAAGAGTACGCTTTGTACCACCTGTTGAAATAACTTCAACCCCATTATCAATTAAGCCTTTTACAAAAGGAACTAGTCCCTGTTTATCTGAAACACTGACAAGTGCGCGCTTGATTGTCACTTTGAATCGCTCCCTACTCTAGAATTCTTTGCTGTTACAAGTGATTGCAGGATCTGTGGATAAAATTCATGCTCAATTTGATGAACTTTTTCTTCAATGATTGCTAATGTATCTCCTGGTTCAATAGAAAGTTCCTTTTGGGCAATAATTGGACCTGTATCCATTCCTTCATCGACATAATGAATCGTAACGCCAGTCGCCTTAACGCCTGCTTCAAATGCCTGACCAATTGCATCCTTACCCGGAAAAGCTGGTAAAAGAGAAGGATGAATATTGATGATTTTGTTGCGATACGCCTTTAAAAGCGTATCGCCAATTAATCTCATGTATCCAGCCAATACAATTAATTCTACTTTTTTCTCACGTAACACTTTCACAATTTCGGCTTCGAACAATGATTTTTCTTGATAGTCTTTTGGTGAAAAAACAAAAGTATCCACCCATTCCTTTGAAGCACGTTCAATTACTTTTGCACCTGGCTTATCACAAACTAGTAATTCGATTTCTGCTGCAAGTCTACCTTCTTTTATCGAATCTACAATGGCTTGAAAGTTTGTGCCACTCCCTGATGCAAATACAGCTATTTTTTTCATACAAGTGCTCCCCCACCAAAGGTTACACCGTTACCTTCTTTAATACGGCCAATAATATATGCTTTTTCACCTTGCTCTTCAAGTAGTTGAAGAAGTTCGTGGAGGTCAGCCTCATTAATGGCCAAAACCATTCCGATTCCCATATTAAATATATTAAACATTTCTTCACGATTAAGGTTTCCGGTCTCTTGAAGCAGATCAAAGATTGGTGGAATTGGCCATGAACCGTAATCAATCTCAGCCCCTACACCTTCTGGAAGCATACGAGGAATATTTTCAATAAAGCCCCCACCTGTAATATGGGACATACCCTTTACTTCAAACTTCTCCATTGCTTTTAATAAAGACTTTACATAAATTTTAGTCGGTTGAAGAAGTTCTTCACCTAATGTACGCCCGATTTTTCCGTACGTTTTGTGAAGGTCTAATCCTCCATCCTCTAGTAGAACCTTACGGACAAGTGAATAGCCATTACTGTGAATTCCGCTTGAAGAAAGGCCGATAAGAACATCACCAGGCTTGATTGAAGCACCAGTTACAAGCTTAGACTTATCTGCAACACCCACTGAAAAACCAGCAAGGTCATATTCATCCTCACTATACATTCCTGGCATTTCAGCAGTTTCGCCGCCAATTAACGCACAACCCGCTTGTTCACAACCATCCGCAATTCCTTTTACAATTTGCTCGATTTTTTCGGGCTGTGCTTTCCCGCATGCAATATAATCTAAAAAGTATAAAGGCTCAGCTCCCTGAACCACAATATCATTCACACACATTGCAACCGCATCAATCCCAATTGTGTCATGCTTATCCATCATAAAAGCCAACATCAACTTAGTTCCAACACCGTCTGTGCCTGAAACCAACACAGGCTCTTTTACGTTTACCTTTGATAGGTCAAACATTCCACCAAAGCTGCCAAGTCCACCCATCACTTCTGGGCGAACTGTTTTTGCAACATGCTTTTTCATTCTGGAAACAGCCTCATAGCCTGCTTCAATGTCTACTCCAGCTTGCTTATAAGCATTTGCCATCGTTATGAACACCTCTACTTTTTTTAGCTGAATACTTTTTCATGCGGTAATACCGTATCTGGGAAGATCTCCGTTGGATATTTTCCTGTAAAACAAGCCATACATTGTCCGCGAGTTTCCCCTTCAAACGGTCTTGCAATTGCTTTTACTAGCCCCTCAGGACTTAAAAATGTTAATGTATCCGCCCCAATGATTTGACGCATTTCTTCAATTGAATGTGAAGAAGCGATCAATTCTTCATGTGTGGAGGTATCAATTCCGTAAAAGCATGGATTCTTAATTGGCGGTGAACTAATGCATACATGCACTTCTAAAGCACCTGCATCGCGAAGCATTTTTACAATTCTTCGGCTTGTTGTTCCACGAACAATAGAGTCATCCACCATGACAACGCGCTTGCCTTCTACAACACCATTAACAGGTGAAAGTTTCATTTTCACACCTTGTTCACGTAATGATTGGGTCGGCTTAATAAACGTTCTGCCGACATATCGATTCTTAATGAGACCGAGCTCATAAGGAATTCCAGATTCCTCTGCGTAACCAATCGCTGCCGAAATACTAGAATCTGGCACACCTGTTACAATATCAGCATCAATTGGTGCCTCTATAGCAAGCTGTTTACCTAAATTTTTTCGGGCTGTATGAACATTCACTCCGTTAATATTACTATCCGGGCGTGAAAAATAAATATATTCCATACTGCACATTGCACGATTATTCATTAAGGAGAAACGCTCTGATTGAATGCCTTCATCATTGATCACAATCAATTCACCAGGCTCAACATCTCTTTCGAATTTAGCACCAATTATATCAAACGCACAAGTCTCAGAAGCTACTACCCAAGCGTCTCCAAGTTTACCAAGTGATAACGGACGAAGACCATTTGGATCCAGAGCAACTATCATTTTCTTTTCCGTCATGATCAAAAAGGCATAAGCCCCTTTTAACATGGTTAAAGCATTTTTGACACGGTCTTTAATTTTCGTATAACCGCTTTTTCTAGTTAGGTGTGCAAGAACTTCTGTATCAGAGGAAGTTTGAAAGATACTACCTTGGTTTTCCAACTGATGCTTCAAGTCATTTGCATTTACAAGGTTTCCGTTATGAGCAATCGCTAGCCCACCTACTTGAGAATGAAAGAGGAGGGGCTGAACATTTTGAATGCCCCCACCCCCAGCTGTTGCATAACGAACATGCCCAATTGCTGCACTTCCTTCTAATTGTTCAAGTTGGCCATTGCCAAATACTTCATTCACAAGGCCTTCTCCTTTTACAATTCGAAGCTTTTCACCATTACTGACAACAATGCCGGCACCCTCTTGACCACGATGCTGTAAACTGTGTAATCCATAATAAGTTAGTTTTGCTGCATCTGGATGTCCCCAGATACCGAATACACCACATTCCTCGTTTAAGCCTTTGAGTTCAGCAAGCATGGGATTGCTCCTTTCCACGTACGTTTTAGATCATCAACTGGTAGATTAATAATTTCCTTTCCAGTTTGATCCTCAACGATAAATAATCCATCGCCTGTTACTTCTCCGACCAGATTAGCTCTTACTAGCTGTTCAAACTTCTCTTTGTTTTCCTTCTTCACAGATACGATAAAACGAGATTGTGTTTCACTGAATAACTCAGTTACCGCATCTCCTTGAATTTGTACCTTTACACCTAAGCCCTTTGCCCCAAATGCCTTTTCTGCTAATGCAACTGCAAAGCCACCCTCTGCCACATCATGTGCAGAAGCAATAACGCCTGCACGAATGGCAGTCAATACTTGTTGTTGTCTTCTTTTTTCAATCTCTAAATCTAGTTCAGGAACCGGACCGAAAATCTCGCCATGAATTAATTTTTGTAGCTCGCTACCAGCGAATTCTTCTTTCGCCTCACCGATTACATACACAAGGTTGCCCGCTTCTTTGAATTCTTGAGTTGTAATATGAGAAACATCGTCAATCAAACCAACCATTCCAATAACAGGTGTTGGGTAAATTGCTTCACCGTTCGTTTCATTATAAAGAGACACATTTCCACCAATAACTGGTGTATTTAGCACACGGCATGCTTCGCTAATACCGTCAGCTGCCTTTTCAATCTGCCAAAAGATCTCTGGCTTCTCTGGATTTCCAAAGTTAAGGTTATCTGTGATTGCAAGTGGTGCACCACCTGAGCAGACAATATTTCTAGCAGCTTCACTAACTGCGATTTGCCCCCCAACCTCAGGGTCTAAATAGAGATACCTAGAATTACAGTCTGTAGTCATCGCGAGTGCTTTCTGCGTGTCACGAATTCTTACAACCGCTGCATCTGAACCAGGAGCAACAACTGTATTAGTACGAACCATGTAATCATACTGGTCATAAACCCATTCTTTACTTGCAATTGTAGGCTGTGCAAGTAAATCTACAAGTGTTTGACCTACATCTTCAAGCTTAGGTGCTTCAATCTTCATTTCCTTAAATTCACGATAAGAAGCAGGTTCGCTTGAAGGCTTATGATAGACAGGAGCTTCTTCAGCTAATGCATCAACAGGAACATCAGCGATTACTTCTCCCTTGTGTACTAAGCGAAGTTGTTTATCATCTGTAACTTTACCGATCGCCACAGCTTCTAGATCATATTTATTCACGATATCTTGGATTTCTTGCTCTCTTCCTTTTTCAACAACGATTAACATCCGCTCCTGTGATTCAGAAAGCATCATTTCATAACCTGTCATACCTGTTTCACGTTGTGGGACTAGGTCAAGATTCATTTCAATACCTGAGCCAGCTTTACTCGCCATTTCTGCAGATGAACTAGTTAGTCCTGCTGCACCCATGTCCTGAATTCCAACTAGTGCATCAGATTTTACTAGTTCTAAGCAAGCTTCAAGCAATAGTTTTTCCATAAATGGGTCGCCAACCTGTACAGCAGGGCGCTTTGCATCTGAATCCTCAGTAAGTTCCTCAGAAGCGAAGGTTGCACCATGAATTCCATCACGACCAGTTTTGGCCCCAATATACATGACTGTATTGCCAACACCCTTTGCTTGACCCTTTTGAATATCCTCATGATTGATAAGTCCAACACACATTGCGTTTACGAGTGGATTTCCTTCATAAGAAGCATCAAATTGAATTTCTCCACCAACTGTTGGAATTCCGATACAGTTTCCGTAACCCGCAATACCGGCTACAACTTCCTCGAATAAATACTTTACTCTAGGTGAAGTTAACTCTCCGAAACGAAGAGAGTTTAATAGAGCAATCGGTCTTGCTCCCATAGAAAACACGTCACGGATTATTCCACCAACACCCGTTGCCGCCCCTTGATAAGGCTCAATTGCAGAAGGATGGTTATGACTTTCTATTTTAAAAACAACCGCTTGGTTATCGCCGATATCAACAATCCCAGCACCTTCACCTGGTCCTTGAAGAACTCGCTCACCAGTTGTCGGAAACTTTCGTAACACCGGCTTAGAGTTTTTATAGCTACAGTGCTCAGACCACATAACTGAGAATAAACCTGTCTCTGTATAGTTTGGAAGTCTACCAATAATCTTTTCGATTAATTCAAACTCTGAATCACTTAAACCCATTTCACTATATATCTTTTGTTCTTTAATTTCCTGCGGACTTGGTTCAAGAAGTAACGACATGTGCTGCCAACCTCCAATTTTTCACAATTGATTGAAATAATTTGATTCCATCTGCACTACCCAATAATTCCTCAACCGCTCTTTCTGGGTGAGGCATCATCCCAAGAACATTTCCCCGTTCATTTGTAATACCTGCGATATCCGCAACACTACCATTTGGGTTTGTTCCGTTATATGTGAACGCGATCTGATTATTCTCTTGTAATCTAGCAAGTGTTTGCTCATCACAATAATAGTTTCCTTCACCATGGGCAATCGGAACTGTGATGACTTCACCCGCTTCATATTCAGATGTAAACATTGTTTTATTATTATCAACTCGCAACTCTACCGGACGACACATGAATTTTAGTTTTTCATTTCGACGCATCGCACCTGGCAGAAGCCCTGCTTCTAATAAAATTTGGAAGCCATTGCATACACCCAGGATTGGTTTACCAGCCTTAGCTGCTTTTACTACCTCATCCATGACATTTGAAAAACGAGCAAGTGCTCCTGTACGTAGGTAATCTCCATAAGAGAAGCCTCCAGGAAGTAAAATACCATCGAATTCTTCTAGGTTTGTTGCAGTATGTGATACATACTCCACTTCTTCACCAAGCGCATCTTTTACAGCATGATACATATCAACATCGCAGTTAGAGCCTGGAAACACGATTACGGCAAATTTCACTGTGTGACAACCTCCTCAACCTCATAACGATAATCCTCGATTACCGTATTCGCTAAAAGCTTTTCACAAATTTCCTTAACCGTTTTATCAAGGTCAGCTACTGTTTCATCAATCATTAATTCCATATATTTTCCGATACGAACATCCGATACTTCTTTATAATTTAATTGGTGCAATGAACCTTTCACAGCACTTCCTTGTGGATCTAAAACACTTTCACGTAATGTTACATAAACCTTTACTTTGTACATCATGCAATTTGTCCCCCTAGTCGATTTAAAATTTCCGTATAAGCGTCTGTTACATTTCCGAGGTCTCTACGAAATACGTCTTTATCCAATTTTTCATTTGTTTCAATATCCCAGAAGCGGCATGTATCAGGTGAAATCTCATCAGCTAATAGAACCTCTCCGTCTTTTGTGACACCAAATTCAAGTTTAAAATCTATTAATCTGATTTGAAGGTCTAAAAAGAAAGTACGTAATACATCATTGATTTTTAGTGCCTGTTCTTTAAGTTCTAGGACTTGATTTTTAGTTGCAAGATCTAGAACTTCAATGTGGTCCTCGTTCACAAGTGGATCACCTAGGTCATCATTTTTATAATAAAATTCGACAATCGGTTTTACTAAGTCCGTTCCTTCCTCAATCCCAACTCGCTTTGAAAAACCGCCAGCAACTACGTTCCGCACAACAACCTCCAGCGGTATGATTGATACATGCTTGACGAGTTGTTCATTTTCTGAAAGCTTGCCGATAAAATGTGTTTTGATTCCTGCTGTATGAAGCTTTGAAAAAATCAGGCTTGTAATTTCGTTATTCAATCGACCCTTGCCAACGATTTGTGCTTTCTTTTCCCCATTAAACGCTGTGGCATCATCCTTGTATTCCACTAAAACGATGGATTCTTCAGCTGTTTGATAGAGTTTCTTAGCCTTTCCTTCATACAGTAAACGAAGCTTTTTCACGTCCATCTTGACTCCCCCTAAAAGATTCAGATTAAGCGACTTTATATTTTTATAAGCCTAAGCGTTCAAAAATCATGTCTACATGCTTAAGGTGGTAATTATAATCAAAGCAATCATCAATTTGTGCTGGTGATAAACGGCTCGTAATTTTTTCTTCAGCTTCAATTAACCCGCGGAACGGAACTTGTTTTTCCCAAGCTTCCATTGCCTTAGGTTGTACAGTATCGTATGCCTCTTCTCTTGTTAAACCTGAGTCAATCAATGCTAACAACACACGTTGCGAATAAATCAATCCAAGTGTACGGTCCATATTTCGTTTCATATTCTCTGGGAACACAGTTAGGTTCTTTACAATATTTCCAAATCGATTAAGCATATAATTCAACGCAATCGTAGCATCTGGTAAAATAATGCGCTCTGCAGAAGAATGTGAAATATCACGTTCATGCCAAAGTGGCACATTTTCATAGGCTGTCATCATATACCCACGAATTACACGAGCCAATCCTGTCATATTCTCAGACCCAATTGGGTTTCGTTTATGTGGCATTGCTGATGAACCTTTTTGACCTTTCGCAAAAAATTCTTCTACTTCTCTTGTTTCACTCTTTTGTAAGCCACGAACCTCAACCGCAAATTTTTCAATTGAAGTTGCGATAAGTGCTAATGCGGACATATATGCCGCATGACGGTCACGCTGTAACGTCTGTGTCGAAATCGGTGCAGCCGTAATGCCAAGCTTTTCACACACATACTGCTCAACAAACGGATCGATATTCGCATAAGTTCCAACCGCTCCTGAAATCTTCCCAAACTGAACACCCTCCGCAGCTTGCTTGAAACGTTCAAGATTACGTTTCATTTCCTCACGCCATAAAGCAAGCTTTAAACCAAATGTAGTTGGTTCGGCATGAACTCCATGCGTACGTCCCATCATAACGGTGTATTTATGTTCCTTCGCTTTTTCCGCTAAAATATTGATAAATCGTTCTATGTCTTTTTGTAAAATGTCATTGGCTTGTTTTAACAAATAAGATAGGGCTGTATCCACAACATCGGTGGATGTTAATCCATAATGAACCCATTTTCTTTCTTCACCTAATGTTTCTGATACGGCACGTGTAAACGCCACAACGTCATGTCTTGTTTCCTCTTCGATTTCTTTAATTCGATTCACATCAAAAGATGCATTTTTTCGAATAAGGGCAACATCTTCTTTTGGAATGTCACCCAGCTCAGCCCAAGCCTCACAAGCTAAAATTTCAACTTCGAGCCAAGCACGGAACCGATTCTCCTCCGTCCAAATAGACCCCATTTCCTCACGTGTATATCGATCAATCATATAAAATCCTCCTTAAATGCGGATAAGTGAATCATTCCAAATTTGTAAGGAATCTGACTTTTTTAAAGCCTCTTCCACTGTTTGTCCTAGGACGGTAACATGCCCCATCTTTCTCTTCACTTTTGCTTCTGCTTTGCCATATAAATGAACCTTTACATTTGATAATTGTGATACTTTCTCAAGTAATGGCTGTACATGCTCACCAAGAATGTTTGTCATCACAACAGGACGTAACAGAGTTGTTTCTCCAAGCGGCCAATTACATACTGAACGAACATGCTGCTCAAATTGTGAAGTTTCACATGCATCGATTGAATAGTGACCAGAGTTATGTGGACGTGGTGCCAGTTCATTGATATAGATTTCACCATCCTCAGTCACAAACATTTCAACCGCTAATGTTCCTACTAATTGAAATTCGGAAGCAAGCTTCATCGCCATTTCTTTTGCCTTAGTTTCTCTTATTTCAGAAATTCTAGCCGGAACAATTGATTGGTGTAGGATATTCTCAACATGAATGTTTTCTGCTACTGGAAAAGCCTTTACCTCACCTGCTGGATTTCGGGTAACAATGACAGAAACTTCTTTCTGAAATGGAACCCATGCTTCCAAGATGCAGCCCCCAGAAGCCAGAAGTCTTCCTGCTAATTCTATATCTTCCTTCTGTTTTAATACAAATTGACCTTTTCCGTCATAGCCGCCACGGCATGTTTTTAACACGGAAGGAAATCCAATTTCCTCGACTGCCTCAGCTAATTGCTCTTGATCCTCCACAAGTCGAAATGGTGCAACTTGCAAGCCAATCTCCTGAATCGCACTCTTTTCAGTACCACGATCTTGTGTAATTTTTAAAAGGTGGCTCCCTTGTGGTAGATTTGCATTTTCTTCAAGCCAAGTTAGAGCCTCATAATCTATATTTTCAAATTCATACGTAATGACATCACTGACGCTTGCCAATTCCTTGATAGCCTCTAGGTCATCATAATTAGCCGTAATTTCAATATCAGCCACCTGCCCACACGGGGAATTTGGCGTTGGATCCAAAACGGCCACAAAAAATCCCATTACTTTAGCCGAAATGGCTATCATTCGCCCAAGCTGACCACCGCCAATAATTCCAATCGTTTGGCCGGGTAAAATTCGCTTATTCAAGTTCATCACTACTTTCTAGTACTTGAATTTTTTTGTTTTCTCTTATATCAACGAGCTTCTGATCCCACTCTGGATTAGATGTCCCAAGAATTGAAGCTGCTAGTAATCCTGCATTTGTAGCGCCTGCTTTACCAATCGCAACCGTTGCAACTGGTACTCCACCTGGCATTTGAACAATTGACAACAATGAATCGAGTCCATTTAATGCACGTGATTGAACCGGAACCCCGATTACTGGTAGAGTTGTTTTTGCCGCAACCATACCCGGTAAATGCGCAGCACCACCAGCTCCCGCAATAATGACCTTAATACCTCGTTCTTTTGCGTTTTCTGCATATTCAAACATAAGGTCTGGAGTGCGGTGAGCAGAAACTACCTTTTTTTCATAAGGAATTCCAATATCCTCTAAAACACTGCACGCTTCTTTCATCGTTTCCCAATCTGAAGTACTTCCCATAATTACACCAACTACTGGATTCATATGATCCTCCTAAATTGTCATAAATCAAATACACCTTGGCGTATTTTTGCCCAGATTGTTATTCGAGTTCGCTCGAATAATATCCTTTAAAAAGCTGTGCCTTCCATTATTTCAATAAAAATATCCGTTAGTATAAGATAAAAGTTAAAATAAAAATGCCCAGGAAAAAGACTGATTTCCAAAAAGGGAAAGCAATCCTACCTGGGCATTCTATATCAAGAATAGGTAAAATTATACTTTTCCCTCATAGTCCAATAATTTACGGTTATCGGGTAGAAACTTATGGGCCATATTCCCAAGATTATATGAGGTATTTTTTCTAACCTAATCTTATCAACATAGTGGCTCAATTGTCAATTAATATCGAACGTTTTACAAAAATTTCATTTTTAATGTTCGTGTTTTACTGCAATTTCCCTTCAAAAACTATCTTTCTCCCACAAGGTTCGACGACAATCTCCCCATTACGCGTCACCTCTTGAAAGACAGGTTCTTCCATTCTCCTAACAGGAAAATACCCTTCTGCCTTCATTCGGTCTAGGCATTGGTCAATCGATTCATTTTGTTTTACTTCAAATTTTTGCTTTTTTGGTTTACTCATGTTTCAAGCTTTCCTCTCCTAACAGCCTTCACCCAGAATCCGCCATGAATGGACTTTGGTTCATACGTAATCACAAACGCCTTCGGATCCATATCAGTAATGGTTTTATATAATTTCATCTCATATTTGCGGGGAGTTAAAATCGTCATCGACAATCTGTCTCCCTCTCTACCCTGAGTTTGCCATGTCGTAACTCCGTATCCCTCATCGCGCAGTTTTTTCGGCAAATCCATCTCGTATTCCTTAGTAATTACGTTTACTGTAATATATCCGAGCGCAAGCTTCTCTTCAATCTTCATCCCAACAATGACACCGATTCCGTAACCTACTGCATATGCCACTAAATTTTGAATTTGATTTAAATTATCTAGTACCAAACCAAGACCCACGACATAAATAACAACCTCAACCGTACTAATTAATGCAGCTAAATACCGCTGCCCCTTCAACGTCAAGATCATCCGAATCGTAAAAAAGGACACATAAACAATATTAATCACTAAAATAATGAGGACCATTACATATGCATTCGATAACAAATTTACTCCCCCTTAGGAACCTTTCCTTCTCTTAGCTTACCAAAGTATTCATTTTACTAAACATTTTCCCTAAAGAATACTACCCCAAACATATTTTTCCATGATTTTTCCTAGTAGGCACATACCTAATTGAAATCTCATATACTACTTTAGTTGAATTATGTATTTTTGAGGAGGGAACAACAGCCCATGAAAATGGACCAATTTAAAAATATGAATAATTGGAGAAAACAATGGGACCATTTTTTTGGTGATGAATTTTGGAATGAATTTACCCCATTTTTCGATAACGCTCATTCTCAACTAAACCTTTACCAAGGAGAAAATGAGCTACTGGTCGTCCTTAGCCTACCAGGCTTAACAAAAGTTGAGGATGTCGACATTTATGTAAACCATCAAACACTCGAAGTACAAGGAAAAATCAATTTGAACTTTAAAGGCTTTGATATCATTCAAGAAGGTATTTTCCAAGGAAGCTTTCAACGAGAAATACAACTCCCCTACACGGTAAAAGAAGATCGTATTAAAGCAAGCTATAAAAGAGGTCTCCTACTCGTCCACCTTCACAAGCTAATTCCCGATGACTCCCGTAAAAAAATAGAGGTAGTAGATCGAGACAAATAAGCAGGAAAATCCCTCACAATTTTGTGGGGGATTCGATTATTTTGGGCGATTTAGTTGATTCACATAAATAATTAGGAGGATTGTTCCAACAAGAGTAATTGCTCCGAAAAGAAGTCCTACCCATTCACTTATAAATTCTAAACCAAATGGAAGCAACATGGTAAGAACACCGATAATTATTGTAAACACACCTACTGCTTTTGCTAACTTCTCCTTATCTCCTTTAAACGTTTCTTCATTATATCCGGCTATTAAAGAAAGATTCTTCTTCTTCCATGTCAAATACCCCATAAAGATACATAAAAGCCCGACAATAAAACAGATGATGAATCCAGCAAGCATTTGAGGTCCTCCTCTGTTATTTTTTGTATATGTTTATTTATACGGATTTATGGGGTAGAAGGTTTCAGGATTATTTTTTTGGGCAGTTGGTATGGGATATTGAAGTAGGTTGGTGAGAAAGGGCGGAGTTGGTTAGGCTAATTTGGGGGATGAATGGTTTTTTGGCATAAGGATTGATATCTTTAACTATATGCGGTTGGGATTTCTTGATTTTTTCTAATTGTGGTCCTTCTTATGAAGCTAAGTGGTTTGGGGTTTCCTGATTTTGTCCAGTTGCGGGCCACTTTTCGATGCTTTCTGGTTCGGATTATCCTAATATCATCCAATTGTGAGCTTCTTTACGAGGCTTGCTGGTTCGGAGTATCCTAATATCATCCAATTGTGAGCTTCTTTATGAGACTTACTGGTTCGGGGTTCACTAATTTTATCCAGTTGTAGAACTCTTTCCGAGGCTTACTGATTTACATATATAAAATGCTTTTCAGTTCAATTTGATTTCACTTTATTCAATTTGCAGCTCTTCCCATGTTTGTCTATCATGTTTCTCTTTTTATAAAACATTTGAGAAAAAACGTTCGTTACATTATTCTTTCAAACAAAAAAAAGACCAACCATAACGGTTGATCTTTTAGTTGCCTAGCGACGTCCTACTCTCACAGGGGCAATGCCCCAACTACCATCGGCGCAAGAGCTTAACTTCCGTGTTCGGTGGTCGGCTGCCGATGAGCGGCAGATTTCTGCGTCAGCTGCGCTCACTCCAATCCTCATGTACATAGTACATTCCGGTTGTCGCTCCCTTGCTTCCTTGAACTCTTTGCTCCTCGAAACCCGACCTATTCTATTTTTTATTCTTATTCCCGTCAAAAGCGTCTTTAACAACATAAAACCTTTCGGTTTTGAAAAAAAAGACCAACCATAACGGTTGATCTTTTAATTGCCTAGCGACGTCCTACTCTCACAGGGGCAATGCCCCAACTACCATCGGCGCAAGAGCTTAACTTCCGTGTTCGGTGGTCGGCTGCCGATGAGCGGCAGATTTCTGCGTCAGCTGCGCTCACTCCAATCCTCATGTACATAGTACATTCCGGTTGTCGCTCCCTTGCTTCCTTGAACTCTTTGCTCCTCGAAACCCGACCTATTCTATTTTTTATTCTTATTCCCGTCAAAAGCGTCTTTAACAACATAAAACCTTTCGGTTTTGAAAAAA
>QGHH01000361.1 GCA_003640645.1 Fredinandcohnia aciditolerans
GAATGTGGGCTTCCTTGTAGCGTCGATAGGCCTCCTGCCGGGCGGCGGCGCGGTCGATGTTGATGACCACCTGCTGGGTGGCGGCGTCGCCCACCGCGTCGACGTCGCGCAGCTCGGGAATGTCGCGCATCGCGCGCGAGATCCTGCGCGACCATTGCCGCAGCGCCGGCACGTCGCTGGCCATGATGGCCAGCTCGTGGTCGCCGGAATTGCCAAAGCCTCCCGGCATGCGCAGGTCCTGGTCGACGATCAGGAAGAACATCCCGCCCGGCACCGGCGGGGCGTTGGCGCGCAGCCAGTCGATCACCTGGGCCGAGGATTCGCGCCGCTCGGCAACCGGCTTCAGGCGGATCAGGAACAGCGAATTGCTGATGCCCAGGCTGCCGCCGTTGTAGCCGATCACGTCCTGCACGGCCGGATGCCTGAGCACCAGTTGGCGGTAGACGGCGATCTTGGGCTGCATCACCTGGAACGAGAAGCCGTCGTCGCCGCGCACGAACCCCATCAACTGGCCGGTGTCCTGCTGCGGCAGGAAGCCCTTGGGCGACTGTGCGTACAGATAGGCGTTCAGCGCCACCACCGCGGCCAGCAGCAGCAGGGTCAGGCGGGCGTGGCCCAGCACCCGCGCCAGCGACGC
>QGHH01000362.1 GCA_003640645.1 Fredinandcohnia aciditolerans
GGATGATCGTCGGCAACTGCAGGCCAAGCAGCAGGAAGATGACGCCGTTGAAGGTGAACGAAAGCATCTCGATCAACGCCATGTTCTGCATGCGCGCCGGAAACGACAGGGAGCCGAACAAACCGGCGCGAGCGATGTAGAGACCGGCCGTAACCGCCGCCAGGATTCCGGAAAGATGAAACTTTTCGGCCAGCAGATAGGCCGCGAAAGGCAGAAGGATCAGAATGACCACTTCCACCTCCGGCCGCACATCGCCGATCTTGGCTACGATGCGCAGCACCTTGGCTACCGCCCAAAGGGTTGCAAACCCAGCCAGCGCACCGCCCGCCGCGACCAGCACGAAGGTCAATGCCGTTTCACCGAGCGAGAACTGGCCGGTCAGAGCTGCTGCGACGGCAAATCGCAGCACGACCAGGCCGGACGCATCGTTGAGCAGCGACTCGCCTTCAAGGATATGGCGGATGCGAGCCGGAACGAGATCGCGACCGACGATGGAAGACACCGCGACGGCATCCGTCGGCGACAGCACGGCAGCAAGCGCGAAGGCAACCGGCAGCGGCACCTGCGGCAACAGCCAGTTCAGTGCGTATCCGAATACCACGACCGTGAAGAAGACGAGCCCGAAGGCCAGGCCGAA
>QGHH01000363.1 GCA_003640645.1 Fredinandcohnia aciditolerans
TTTTGTTGTTGTCTTCGCCTTCATGAATCGAAATATTCAAGCTTGCTTTGTGTCCGCCCTTGTCATAATTGCCAATAAACATTCCGATATAAACTTCCTGATTACTCAGTTTAGGTTGCAAGAGTGAAATGTCCTGACGATAAAAAACGCTGTCCTGCCAAACTTTGTTTTTGAGCTGTAGGTAGTTAAAATGCTTCACACCAAAAGGAGTGAAAAAACGCATTAATTCCAGCAAAGGGGTGTAGTCGTCTGTTGCTACGACACCCTGATATTTTTTACCGTTTCCGTTGTCATAAACAGGTAATGTTTTAACTCCGGTTTTTAATCCGTCAAGGAAGGAACTTTTTTTATCCATTGGAATCATAAAAACCGAACCTGTTCTGTCATAAGCATCTCCATTAGACTGCTGAGTAACATCTGCAAAAATGGCGCTTCCGTTTTTTATTTCAGGAAACTTTACTTTTCGAACAATAATAGTACCGTTTGCAAATCTCAAAATACTGTCATTTGATTTCGAATCAGATGAAAAGTTAATTTGCTCTTTGTTGAAAACGGCAATGTTTGTAAAACGGCTTTTCCACAATAAATCTTTATAAGTCAATTGATCAACAGTTGGTACAGCAGGTATTTTTAAAAC
>QGHH01000364.1 GCA_003640645.1 Fredinandcohnia aciditolerans
GGCTGAACCGCGTGTCCGGATTGCCCGGCTGGCCGAAGGTGGTCAGGGCCGGAACGGCGCGGACCAGGTCTTCGACATTGGCGATGTTCTGCTGCTGGAGCTGCTGCTTGCCGACCAGGCTGATGGCCAGCGGCACGCTCTGCAGACGCTCTTCCCGCTTCTGCGCGGTGACGACGACCTCGCTGATCCGCGCCGGCTCGTCGTCCTTCGCCGCGGGCTGCGGCGTCGCCTGAGCCCAGGCGGACTGGGCGATCAACAGAACGCCGGCGCCGGCGCCGGCCATCAGGACGCGTTTGGTATTCGACATGGTGCCCTCCCCTTTGTGCACATGATCGATCGGCCCGCTCTTGCGGCGGGCTCGCCGCCTCAGCGGCGGTAGTGAGCGGCGAGCGCGTCGAGCGGCGCGCCGCCGGCCTTGGCCGGCGCGGCGCCGTCGAGCGTGAAGACCAGTTGCTGGTCCTCGGTCTTGACGTATTTCGGCCAGGCGGGCCGTCCCGCGCCGTTCGGATCGCCGCCCCTGGCGAACTCGGTCCAGGAGTCGCCGATCAGCTTGGCCGCGGCGCGGTCGGCGTCGCTGACCGGATCGCCGGAGACCTGAAGGTTGTCGAAGACGTAGGCCAGCTCCGAGGCGTGCGAC
>QGHH01000365.1:0-360 GCA_003640645.1 Fredinandcohnia aciditolerans
GATGCCGACGGCGCTGGATTGACCCAGGCCCAGCTCGGTGACTTGCGCCACGGCTTCGTACGTCAGGGTGCCCGAGCGGCTGACGATGCCGATGCGGCCCTTGCGGTGGATGTGACCGGGCATGATGCCGATCTTGCACTGTTCCGGCGTCAGGACGCCGGGGCAGTTGGGGCCAAGCAGCCGCGACTTCGAGTTCTCCAGCCGGGCCTTGACCCGCACCATGTCCAGCACCGGGATGCCCTCGGTGATGCAGACGATGAAAGGAACCTCGGCGTCGATCGCCTCGATGATCGCCTCGGCGGCACCTGCCGGCGGCACATACACGACCGAGGCGGTCGCACCGGTCCTCTCCTTGCCTTC
>QGHH01000365.1:377-636 GCA_003640645.1 Fredinandcohnia aciditolerans
GTCTCGCCCCCCTTCTTCGGGTGGATGCCGCCGACCATCTGCGTGCCGTAATAGGCCAGCGCCTGTTCGGTGTGGAAGGTGCCGGTCTTGCCGGTCAGGCCCTGAACCAGGATTTTGGTGTTCTTGTCGACGAGAATGGACATGCCCAACCTTTTTACGAGAGGGTGATGGAGGAAGGTGAAACGCGCCGGTAGACGCCGCTCACCATGTCTTGCCAGACGTCGCTGCCGGCCGCCTTGAATTCGAGGCGCATGCGGTA
>QGHH01000366.1 GCA_003640645.1 Fredinandcohnia aciditolerans
CGCGCCGGTGCTGTGCAGGCCGGCACGGCGTTGACGGTGCTGAAGCGTGACGGTTCGGGCCATGAGCCGGAGGTCTGCTACAGCAACCGGCCAGGCGCTCAGCCCTGCGTGATGCTGACCCTGGCCAACGGGGCGCAGGTCGGTTGCACGGTCAAGACCCCGATCGAGCAGCGGGATGGCTCGGCGATCTTCGCCCAGCACGCCCTCGGCGCGGCGGCGGCCTATCTGGTCGACGGCGTGTTCGGCTGGGCCGAGATCGTCGCCGTCGAAGACATCGGCGTACAGCCCATTGCGCAGATCGCGGTCGGCACCCGCAGCTACGCCGCCGGCGTCAAGCCCGGCGCGTTCGTGTTCACCCACAACCAGTCGCAAATCCCATAGGAGGGCCGCATGGCCGTAGGAAAGTCCGTGCCGGTGGACATCACCGACGCGTTGCGCGCCGCTGGGCATGACATCAACCCGGAGGATCGCGTCTACGAGCTCGACGACCATCGCGTGAAGGTCCGCACCATCCACGATGACCACGCCAGCCAGGTCGGCCAGGAGGTGTTCCGCTTCACCGGCTCCCTGGTCGGTGAGGACGGCAAGGCGCTGGCCGACGACCGTGGAGCCTACCAGGTCCAGGCGGACGGCTAT
>QGHH01000367.1 GCA_003640645.1 Fredinandcohnia aciditolerans
ACCTTCGGGTTACACCTTTGAAGGGTACCCATCGTTTCGGTATCAAGGGCAAGTTGGCTCCTCGTTACATTGGTCCTTTTCGCATTCTTGCCAAACGAGGAGAAGTTGCCTACCAGTTGGAACTTCCTCCGCATCTTTCCAAGGTTCATGAAGCGTGTCGGTGGATATAGCAGCAGGCTCACCAGCGCCAGCCGATGCCTTGCCATGATAGGTCTTCGTGCGCGTAGGAAAATTTTTGTTTCCCATGCGACGTTCCCCAACAGTGGCATCATGTACTTCATCGGAGAGAACCCTTATGACAAGCCTCAAATGAGGCATCTGAAGTTTTGGACAAGGACTCAGATGAACTACTATGCCTCTGTGCTCTGTGGACGAAACAAGATATTCCAGCACAGGCATATTCCTCATGGGTGCGCGTCCCACATCGTCAGTCGGAACAGACAATCCACCAGGACCCTTTCCAAAGATTCCTTGGAAATCATTGACCATATAAAGTACGTGATCACCAGTACAGAGGGTGGGCTTCTTCCGGTGATCCGCCTCACCTTTGAAATGCTTGCCTTTCTTTCTTACGGGATGCCTGTCTGGAAAAAATCGACGATGCCCCGGGTACACATTCTTGCCTATATGTATACT
>QGHH01000368.1 GCA_003640645.1 Fredinandcohnia aciditolerans
CCGAGGCCAGCCCCCAGTTGAGTTCTTCGGTGATGTTGTGCGAAATCAGTTCCGCCGCCATGCGCTGGGCCGGCCCGCCCATCAGCGACGGCGTGATGTAGTAGCCCACCGCGTTCATGAAGACGATGATGCCGCCGGCGACCGCGCCGGGGCTGGTCAGCGGCAGGATGACCTTGCTGAAGATACCCGCGGAGCCGGCCCCCAGGCCTTGCGCGGCCTGCACCAGGCTGCCGTCCAGGGACCGGAACGAGGCATACAGCGGCAGCACCACGAAGGGCATCAGCACGTGCGTCATGCCCACCATCACGCCGGTGAAGTTGTAGAGGAACGCCATGGGCTGGTCGAGGATGCCCACCGTCGTCAACAGGGTGTTCAACGGGCCGTTCTTGCCCAGCAGCGCGATCCATGCCGAAGTGCGCACCAGCGCGCTGGACCAGAAGGGCAGCAGCACCGCGAAGAACAGTACGCGCGCCACCGTGGGCGATACGGTCGCCATCAGGTAGGCCAGCGGGTAGCTCAGCACCACGCATGCCAGCGTGACCGCGGCGGCGATCGTGGATGTGTTGACCAGCACGATGCGGTAGATCGGCGTGTCCAGCAGGTGGCGGTAGTGCGCCAGCGTCAGGCCGCCATCTT
>QGHH01000369.1 GCA_003640645.1 Fredinandcohnia aciditolerans
GGCCTGCACCGGCGACACGAAGCCCATGGCAAGCAGCACCAGGTCGGCCTTGATCTCGAATTCGGAGCCTTCGACCTCGCGCATCTTCATCTGGCCGGTCGATTCATCCTTGAACCACTCGACGCGGGCGCCGACCAGCTTCTCGACCTTGCCGTTGCTGCCCTTGAGCAGCTTGGTGGTCACCGACCAGTCGCGTTCGCAGCCTTCCTCGTGCGAGGACGAGGTGCGCATCTTCAGCGGCCAGTAGGGCCAGGTCATGGCCTTGTTCTCGGACTCGGGCGGCTGCGGCAGCAGTTCGAACTGGGTGACCGAGGCGGCGCCATGGCGGTTGCTGGTGCCGACGCAGTCGGAACCGGTGTCGCCGCCGCCGATCACCACCACGTGCTTGCCCTTGGCCAGCGTCTGGTTGGTGAGGCGGTCGCCCGCCACGGCCTTGTTCTGCTGGCGCAGGAAGTCCATGGCGAAATAGACGCCCGACAGCTCGCGGCCCGGCACCGGCAGGTCGCGCGGGGTTTCCGAACCGCCGCTCATCACCACGGCGTCGAATTCGGCCAGCAGCGAGTCGGGGGTGCGCACGGTCAGGCCGTCGGCCACCGGGTCGGACGGGTTGCCGACGTAGGTGGAGGGCGCGAATT
>QGHH01000004.1 GCA_003640645.1 Fredinandcohnia aciditolerans
TATTCCCACTCATTTCCTCTTCATCCCGTCTATGAAGCGGATTTGGTGCCGATATTCCCACTCATTTCCACTTCATCAAGTCTATGAAGGGGATTTGGTGCCGATATTCCCACTCATTTCCTCTTCATCCCGTCTATGAAGGGGGTTTGGTGCCGATATTCCCACTCATTTCCTCTTCATCAAGTCTATGAAGGGGATTTGGTGCCGATATTCCCACTCATTTCCTCTTCATCAAGTCTATGAAGGGGATTTGGTGCCGATATTCCCACTCATTTCCTCTTCATCCCGTCTATGAAGGGGGTTTGGTGCCGATATTCCCACTCATTTCCTCTTCATCCCGTCTATGAAGGGGGTTTGGTGCCGATATTCCCACTCATTTCCTCTTCATCACGTCTATGAAGGGGATTTGTATCAAAAATTCCCGCCAATTTCCTCTTCATCACGTCGATGAAGGGGATTTGTATCAAAAATTCCCGCCAATTTCCTCTTCATCACGTCGATGAAGGGGGAACCGAGTGAGGCAATATTAACTCCTCATCCAAATCAGCAAAGAATACGTACAAAACGAGTTTAATAAACAAAAAAGATGGGTTGCCCCATCTTTTTTACAGTTCGCACGTCGCATTATTTAAAATGGCCAAGAGTTTCACAGCCATTTTCTCACACTCTTTAAGCGGAATGACTTCCTCAAAAGAGAATTCAAAAATAGACTGTATTTTTCTTGCTAATTTACTTGGATTATCAAATTGATGGGCTGCCTGTAAAACATCCACCGCTTCTGTTTCATAGGAACCGACTCCATAGCCTAGTGGATCCCATTCTTGCAGCACAATCATAATTTGTAAATTGGCTTGTTGATTTTCCATAGAATCACCTAAAATTACTTCGTGGGATTGTTTTTGTCATGTTTTATTAATTGCTTCTCTAGTTCCTCAGCTTTCGCTTGTTCTTTTTTCGAGTGCTTGATAAATAAGCGAAAGACAATAAACGCAACAATTAAACAAATAACAGTGGTTATTGCAGCTGGAATATATTCTGTTTTATCCTCAGGGAAATATAGAAACAGGTTTAATACTGGTAAAAGCAGCATTCCTACACACCTTTCAACCTAGAATGATAGCTTTTTACATTATAACACAAACCTAAGACGTGTTATAAGATGCTTGTTCGAATGACGTCGGTTATAATGGAATGAGTTAGAAATATGCAAAAGGAGTGATTTGAAATGTCTGATGAATTTAAAGTTGGCGACATTGTAACCGGAATTTATAAGACTGGAAAATATATTGGAGAAATTACAGCAATTAAGCCTGAGCATTATCTTGTAAGGGTAAAGTCCGTCTTAAAGCATCCAATGCAAGGGGATATTCATTCACCGAAGGATGTTAATGTTCCACTTTTTCAAGAACGGAGAGCACTTGCATTTAACGAGCAGACAAATGTTCCGAAAAAGATGGTACGTCATTACACAGAGGAAGTTCCAGAATATAAGACCTCATTAAGAGAAGCAGTGGAAAAAGCAAAAAATGATTTAGAAGCTGAAGGAACAGAATGGGCACTGCGCAGTCTTGAAAACATGAACGTGTTGGAGAAAGATTATTTTAAATAAGCCTTTCCAGTTGATCTCGGGCTAATGACCAAAAATTTATTTATTGACCGTAATTTTATTTTATCGGCCATAAATCACAATTATTGGCCGATAACATAGAAAACCTACGGATTAAGTTGTTCCGTAGGTTTTTCTTTTTTAGTAAACCCGCTTGGCTCCTACATAGTATTTGGACCAATACGTATTATCCATTGATACAACGTCTATTCCCTTTGAGGATGTGGCGGAAATAAATTTGTTATTCCCTACATAAAAGCCAACATGTGAGATTCGTCCTGTATCATTGACCGCAAAAAACACGAGGTCTCCCTGCTGTAAATTTGATTTAGAGACAGGCGAACCCATCGTATAATAGCCTGCTGAGGTGGTTCTTGGGATGTCAATTCCGTGCCGTTCATGCATAAAAGAAACGAAACCAGAACAATCAAATCCTGCTGTTGTCGTTCCTCCCCACAGGTACGGAATTCCTACAAAATTATAAGAATCATTCACTAAATCTTGAAGCACCTGCTCACGGTTTTGTGTTCCTTGTTCAGCTTGAGCAGTCCCACTCACATTTAAAACTTGTCCAATTGAAAGTGTATCTGTTGCCAGATTATTGATGCTTTTAAGCTCTGTCACACTCATATTATAAGTTCGAGAAATTCCATACAAGGTATCTCCTGCTTTTACAGTATATGTAGCACTTGCTACATTTTGCTGTGGTGCTTTCGCTGTAGTTCCTAGTTGTAATTTTTGACCCACATATAGCATCGATGAAGTTAAGTTATTATTTTTCATAATTTGGTCAACCGTTGTATTAGCTCTCTGGGCTATCGAATATAAAGAATCCCCAGGTAGCACAGTATATGTGTTGCCTTGTATTTGAGTAGTCTGAGGTGCAGTACCGATTACTTGTAGGGTTTGTCCCACATGGATGGTGTTTGAAGTTAGGTTATTTAATTGCTTTATTTGATCAACACTCATGTTATAAGAATTAGCAATGGAGTAAAGTGTGTCTCCACGGGTTACCGTATACGTTGCTGTCGTTTGTGGAGGTTTGGCCTCACTAATTACAAGTGTTTGTCCAGGGTAGATCATATCACCAGTTAAATGGTTCAATTGTTTTACCTGGGACACGGTTAGATTGTATTGTTTTGCAATTCCATATAGTGTTTCACCGTTTGCAACCGTATGTGTTGTTTGGGTTTGGGTACTTGCTTGGTTATTGCTCGCTGCTTCTACTTTAGAGGATTGGTGTCCTCCCACTAAAGTAATCGTAGCGATTACCATTGTCCCCATCATGACTTTTACGATATTCGGATTTAGGGTAGGGACTTTTTCTTTGAGGTACATTCGAATGCTTTGGTTTAGATGAAGCTTTTTTCCTTGTTCCGGTATACCAATTTCACTTGAAAACTCCTCCAACTGGGGATCTATATATAAACATACAGTTTGTGGATTTTCTATTTTATGGCCAATAAACATAATGCATCCCTCCTTTTGAAATTAGGATATCCTAACGGGATGCGATTATTTTTCAAATCAATTGTAAAAATTCGACAGTGCTTTCAAATGATAAAAATAAAAACCAATTCACTTGATTAGCGAATTGGTATTTTATAATGCAAACTTATTTAATACTTTCGAGAAATCCACTCGATCGCCGATAGTTGTGGGCTCGGGTCTGGCTAAATAGCGTTTATCATTTTCGACTAACTTGAATATATTAAAGGTTGTAAGTGCGTCATCAAGGGCACAATGATGTTTGCCTGTCCCTTCTTTACCGTACTCTTGAACTGCCTTCCAAAGACCTGTCTGATTTTGGTCCCCAAAAAAGCGTTTATATTCCATGGACAAGTCCCTTTGCTTTCCTTTAAAAGGAAAAGGAATTCCAGCTCGTTGAGAATTATGGCGCAATACTTTCATATCCATATTTCCCCATGTAATGATGGTGCTTGATGAATGATTTTCATACCCTGCGAGCTTATTAACCAACTCCTGAAATGTGATACCATGATCGACTTGCTCTTGAGAAATGTTTAAAAAGGATTTACATCGTTCTGTTAATGTAGGAAATTTTATTGGTTTCACATATGATGAGTATTGTTCGATTATTTTTTGGTTTCTCACGCAAACAAGGCCAACTTCAATAATCTCGGGGTAAAATCCTTGTGGGTTGTTTTTTTTCTCTGGCATAGTAAATTCAAAATCAATAAACAAGTATTGATGCTGATTATCCACTCCTTAACCTCCTTTGTCATATCAGTCTATTAATATGAAATACTACCTTTACAATACAAAACCGACGAACATCTTTTAAATATTATAGCACGGTTTACTGTATTTTTCAGAATATATTTATAATATATATGCTATTTCTCCTTAACTATATTCAAACGGGCTTTGAGTCCGCTTGAATATAGTTATAGCCTCCGGGATGCCATGATTTTTTAGAGGAAATTTTCGAGCAAGCTCGAAAAAATCAGGCACAAATACGCCAAGGCGTATTTGATTAAGTAACAATAATATTCTATAATATTTAGTAAATCGAAATATTCGAGTTAAGAAGGTGTTTCCGATTCAAACAGCAAAGCGAAATCTTTTGATTATGTGGTTTGCCAATTTCTTTGTTGCTGCAAGTGCTACAATGATAATGCCATTTCTCTCTTTATACATCGAAACATTTGGTGATTATTCAGATAGCTTTGTACAACGGTGGGCTGGATTAGTTTTTGCAGCAACCTTTGTTACGGCTTTTTTTATTTCACCGATATGGGGACGTTTTGGTGATCGAAATGGCTATAAAAAAATTCTTATCATTACAGGCATTGGTATTGCCGTTAGTATTTTTTTAATGGGCTATGTGGACTCTGTAAAGCAATTATTTTTCTTAAGACTCTTCATGGGTGCTGTGACAGGTTTTATTCCAACCTCCCTTGCCCTCATTTCTGCACAAACTCCAAAAGAAATTGCCGGAAAAACGTTAGGAACACTTCAAATGGGGAATGTGTCAGGCGCATTATTCGGCCCTTTATTAGGTGGATTGCTTGCAGATGCAGTCGGTTTCCAATATACCTTTGTCCTCACTGCAATCGTCATTTTAGGGGCAGTCGGATTAGTTGCTATTGGTATTAAAGAAGTACGGACCAGTGAAACAAGTACTACTGCAAAAAAGTATACACGCAAAGAGGTTTTAATCCATATTCTCAGACATCCTGTTTTACTAACCATTATGCTTATCTCAACACTCATCCAGGTCGCTAATTTTAGTATTCAGCCCTTACTTGCATTATATGTTACGCATTTAACAGACAGTAGTAATATTGTGTTTTTAGCTGGAATGGCATTTTCCGCGACCGGTTTTGGAAATTTATTATTCACGAGACAATGGGGTAAAGTCGGTGACCGCATTGGCCATGAAAAAATCTTAACATTCCTCTTGCTTGCGTCCTCAATTATGTTTATTCCGCAAGGACTTGTAACCGAATTATGGCAGCTTGTGGTTTGTCGATTTTTATTTGGAATGGCGGTTGGAGGACTCATTCCTTGCATGACAGCTTATATCCGTCAGGTCGCACCACTTTCTATGCAAGGCGAAGTTCAGGGCTATAATGTAAGTTTTCGGTTTTTAGGAAATGTTATCGGTCCGATTTCTGGTGGAATTCTTAGTGGATTTTTCGGAATTTCTACTGTCTTTTTTGTAACAAGTGGTCTCTTTTTAACCGGTGCAATAATCTTATGGCTAAGTGTTGTTCGTCATTCTCAAAAATCAACTCAACAAGCTGCTTAAACAGATGGCGATTGCCATCTGTTTTAATTTTATCTGTGGGAGTAAGCCTCCGGCAGATGCAACAATTTTCAGAAGGAAATTATTCTAGCATGCTCGAAAAAAATCGGGCGCAAATACGCCAAGGCGCATTTGATTATATATAATAATAGTATAACTTTTTGAGAGAGTGTTAGTTTATGAGAAGACAAACAGGATACATTATCACTTTTTTCCTTTTTCTATTGTTTTTGTTTGTACTATTCCAATTGACTGGAGAATTGAAAGTTGCAAAAAGTTTTCCAGCTGTCCTGGATGAAAAAATCCCAATTAATAAAGTTATGTTACCACAAACAAGTTACATAACTGATCGAACTGGAAATGTTATTTCAGAGATTCATCATAGTGAGAATCGGCTCACTCTCACTAAGGACGAGATTCCGCAAATTGTGAAGGAATTGTTTATTACTATCGAAGATCAGCATTTTTATGAGCATTTAGGCTTTGATATATCCGGAATAAGCAGGGCTGCTCTTGTTAATTTACAAAATGATTCTATTGACCAAGGTGGAAGTACACTTACGCAACAGCTAGCAAGAAATCTCTATTTAACCAACGAAAAAACCTATAACCGAAAGTTAAGTGAGCTTTTGTATTCGTACCAACTTGAGCGGAACCTTTCTAAAGAAGAAATTATAACATTGTACATAAATGCAATATATTTTCAAAATGGGGCATATGGGATTGAAACTGCTTCTCAGCTTTATTTTAATCAATCTATCAAAGATGTCTCACTCGCTAAAATTGCCTTTTTATGTGCCATACCAAACAATCCTTCACTTTATAATCCAGTTACGCATTTTTCAAATACAAAAGAAAGACAAGAGCGAATTTTACTTAACTTAGTCGATGCAGGCAAAATCACAAAAGAGGAGTATGAAAAAGCCATACATGAACCAATCGAACTTGCAAAAAAGGAAAACATGATCGATCGGTATCCTGATTATACAACCTATATTTATCAAGAGTTTGAGGAATTAATTGCTGAAAAAGAAGGATTTAATCCAAAAATAAATTCAATAACTTCAAGTGCTGAAAAAGAAAAACTGCAGAAAGAATTAGATACTAAGGTAGAAGAATTTCTTAAGTCTGGGATCATCATCGAAACAGCATTGAATCCTACAATACAGGAAGCCGCTATACATTCCGTAAAACGATATTTACCAAACGCAAACGTTCAAGGTGCTGCTGCAGTTATCGAACATGGCAGGAATCAACTTGTCGCCATTGTTGGAGGGAAAAATTACGAAAAGTTTTCCTTTCACCGTGCATATCAAGCATTCCGTCAACCTGGCTCAGCGATTAAACCATTGCTTGTTTATGCACCTTATCTTGATCAAACCGGTGCCTCTATCTCACAGACTATTAATGCAAACAATTATTGCAATAACGGATATTGCCCGCGAAATTATGGCGGTGGCCAGTATGGAAATGTTAGTTTACAAACGGCTTTTAAGTATTCGTATAATACCCCTGCCGTTCGACTGTTTGAAAGGGTTGGGGTTGAGAATGGTTTCAAGTATTTAGATAAACTTCACTTTTCGAAGGTGGTAAAAGAAGACCACCATTTACCCGCGGCCATTGGCGGTTTCACATACGGAATGTCCCCTTTAGAAATGACAAATGCATTTGCAACATTTGCAAATAATGGTCAATTTATTCATGCTCGTGGAATTACGAGGGTAACAGATTTACAAGGAAAGATCCTTTATGAATGGAATGAACAACCTTCAGCGGTTTGGAGTCCTTCAGCTAATCAAAAGGTAAAGTCATTACTTGAGGACGTAGTAAAAACTGGAACAGCTAAAGAAGCGAATTTTTCAAGCGGTTATATTGGTGGGAAAACAGGAACCACAAATGATGTAAAAGACCTCTGGTTTGTTGGATTAACCGAAAAATACACAGCAGGTGTATGGGTTGGGCATGATCAAAACAAGAGCATTTACTATATGGAATCACGCAAACCGCAAATTTATATATGGAAGGATATTATGAAGGCGAGCCAATAGTTGGCTCGCTTTTTTAGATTGGTAAGCTAGCGATAATACTGTTGTATAACCGTATACATACATAGGTTACGGTCATAAAAAACGTGAACCAGCTTAGTGTATGAAAAAAGACTAATCCAATTAATCCACCGAAAGTTAAGGTGTCCTGAATTTTATAGACGAAAAAAATAAAGTATCCAAGAGTTGCGAGCAACAGGACAATGACAATGCCATAAAAGGACTGGACAAAAGCAAGTGAAACCGTACCGCCAACAAGATAGAAAAAGGAACCGACTCGTATTTTTGGCAAACTTTCTCCATTACTGTCCCTCGTGAAAAACAAAAGAGAAAGTTCAAGCAATGTATTCGAGATTAATTTTAAAGCGGCAAATATCATGAAATAAATCAAGAAAAACACAAAAAAAATCGCAAAGTTAATCCAGGTTGGGGAGAAAAACTCCTGCATGCCACGGTAAATACCAATTTGTTTAAGTAGCTCTAATGTTTTCAATTCCGTCAAAATCGCAAAAGAGACACTAAAAAGGATAATAGAAATAAGCGGAAAGTAACTCGTAAAATATGTATTCTTCATTTTCAATTCCTCATATCAATACTTCACTGCTGTTCTTTTCGATTTTAGTGGTAAATCTCTTTTTTGTAAATACATATAGAGTAAGGACTACTATTATGAGAAAAGAGGGGTTAGATGAAAAAAGGGTTATTATCTTTAATGCTTATTTGTTGTTTTGCTTTTTTCACCTTCTTAAGTACGGCTGGTGCATCTGGTGAATCAGATTTCACAAAAGCGGTTAATGAGAAACTGAAGGAAATTAATTATTATGCGGAAGGTTCTGCTGATGTGATTAATACGATTACAAAGGAAGCAGAAATTACAAAAGTCATCACGGCGGATGATCCAAGTACAGAGAAAAATGAAGAAGAAATTGATACGTATACAGCAAATGTTGTCGTAGGGCACGTAGCATATAAATTAAAACGCGATAGCATTTTTTATATTCAGAAACATGAATTCTTTTATTATGATACTGAAAACCAAGAATTCCTAATGCTTTCAAATTTCCCTAATGATCAAGAAATCGCTGCACTATACGATGATTATATGAATGCTGGTTATGAAGCTGGTATTTCATTAATATCGAATTTATTATTTAGTTTATTTATTCTCTTGGCTCTTCTTGGATGTCCTATTTTAATAATGATGTTCCATAATAAAGCGATTCCGACTCCAATGGTAAGAAATAACAGTATGTTATAGGATGAGATCTTTTTGTCCCATCCTTTTTTATTTTTCGATTCGGATATATTCACGTGGCTTGAATTTTGGGTAAACGGTTGTTTCCTCTATTTGTGTAGAATCAATTGTTTGTATTTGAAATTGTTGCTGGTTATCGACTTGTTCTTTTACGATATATTCTCTCTTCGTTTGGTCATGAATCACCCAGGCGATTGTTAACAAGAAAGCAAAAATCGCAATTGCTACAATTCCTTTTTTTACATTCACAAAACTCACCTCTTGTTACTAGCATTCATTACAAAAAGAGGTTTTATACAAACTTATAAAAAAAGAGGGACATCGGTTAGACCATGTCCCTCTTTTCATTACATATATTGTTAGAAGCCGACACTTTCTTTGTGTTCTTTTTTATCTCCATCTGTTTTCATCAAGAGCTTAATAAGTGGAGGCGTTACGAGTGTTGTCGCGATTACGACAATAATTGCTGAACTAAAGAGATCATTTGTGATAATGCCTCTTTCAATACCTATCATCGCAATGATTAATCCCACTTCACCACGAGCCACCATTCCTGCCCCAATACCGAATGAGCTTGAGGTACTAAACTTAGCAACCTTAGCCCCAAATGCACCACCAAGAACTTTACCTACGATTGCAACTAGAGCCAATAGAATACTAAACCAAAGAATTTCTGGGTTAACCTCTCTAAAGTTTGCAACTAGTCCAATGTTAACAAAGAAGAGTGGCACGAAAAATGGAAAACTAAAGGTTTCCACTTTATGCATCATTTCCTCACTTTGCGGTGTTAAGCTAAGCATTAGGCCACAAACATAGGAACCGACGATTCCTGCAACTCCAAAGACCTCGCCCATGTATGCGAATAACAACGCAACAATGACTGCAAAAGATAATACTGTTTGGGTAACATTAAATCGTTGGAAAACTTTTAATAGTTTTGGTAATACAAAATAACCGATGGCAATTGCCAGTACAAAGAATACTGCGATTTTTACAAGTAAGATTAAAATAGAACCAATTCCACCAGCTCCTGCTGCCCCACCAGCCATTAATCCTAAAACGGCAGATAAGATAATGATACCTAAAACATCATCTAGGACAGCTGCTCCTAAAATGGTAACTCCTTCTCTTGATTTCAACTTACCTAATTCACGTAATGTTTGGACAGAAATACTTACACTAGTCGCTACCAATAAGACACCCATGTAGATTGCTACGGTAGTATCAAATCCAAAAGCAAGCGATAATCCCATTCCACCTAAGAATGGTAAAATGACCCCCCCGATTGCTACGGACGTCGATGCAAATGCATTTTTCTTAAATTCCTTCAAGTCTGTCTCAAGACCCGCTAAAAACATTAGAAGAATAACCCCGACCTCGGCCAACTCACTAATTAACTCATTCGGGTGAATAATGCCTAATAAGGAAGGACCTAGTATAATACCGACTAATAGTTTTCCAAATACAGAAGGTTGTCCGATTTTGGTACTAAGATGCCCTACCAATTTCACCGCGAAGACGATGATTGCCAATTCAAATAAAAAATAAAAACCACTCGCTCCCTGAACGGAAGAAACAATAGAATCCCAAATATTCATAACATTTATAGTTAAGGCAATACCTTAACCTCCTCCTTTCACACTTTACGTTATTACACTACTAACATATCACAACTTTCTATCTAAATGCTAGATTCATAATATAGGGAAATAAGTTTGTTTTAACTAGAACCCATTATATGGGTCCTGAACTATATCTAAGTGATACTTTGATCATGTTTTTTAAAAAATTTTTTTAGTCAAAATACACGTGTTCCTACATATTTAATAACAACTTAAAATCTTGGTAACACTAGGAATTGCAAGGCATGCAAGTTCTTACTAATTGTTATATACTCTAACAAATAATAGGTTAAGGGGGTACTTTTTTGTCACTTATACATTTGGCCATATTATCTCCATTTATATTGGCTATCTTTATTCCTTTTTTACGCAAATATTTGCGCGGGATTCATACAGGTTGGTTTGTACTCATTCTGCCTGTCCTACTATTTTCTTATTTCTTTCCTTTTATGAAGGATACGATGAGTGGAAATCCAGTCATTCGAACTGCAGAATGGATCCCTTCCATTGGTGTAAATTTCACTGCCTACATAGATGGACTAGGACTGTTGTTTGCCTTACTGATTACAGGGATCGGAGCATTAGTTGTTCTCTACTCAATCTACTATTTATCGAAAGAAAAAGAATCCCTACATAACTTTTATGTGTACCTACTCTGTTTTATGGGAGCGATGCTCGGGGTCGTTCTCTCAGACAATGTGATTGTGCTTTATACGTTTTGGGAGTTAACAAGCCTCTCTTCTTTTCTACTAATTGGATACTGGCATAATCGTGAAAAGTCTAGGTACGGTGCACAAAAATCGATGTTAATCACCGTATTCGGTGGTCTATCCATGCTAGCTGGATTTGTTTTACTATCACTCATGACGAATACATTCAGTATTCGTGAAATGATTGCTCAAGTGGATACATTACCATCAAATCCACTCTTCATTCCGGCAATGCTATTAATTCTATTAGGTGCTTTTACAAAATCTGCTCAATTTCCGTTCCACATTTGGTTACCTGATGCAATGGAAGCACCAACACCTGTTAGTGCATATCTTCACTCTGCCACAATGGTAAAAGCAGGTATTTACCTTGTTGCTCGCTTAAGTCCTATTTTCGCTGGATCAAGTGAATGGTTTTGGATTATCTCAACCTTTGGAATTATCACCTTGTTCTGGGGCTCATTTAGCGCAGTTAAACAAACAGATTTAAAAGGAATTCTTGCATTTTCAACAGTCAGTCAACTGGGGATGATTATGTCCCTATTAGGAATTGGTTCAGCTGCTCTTCATTATGATCATCTTGATACCAATATGTATTTGGCTGCAGTTGTAGCCGCTATTTTCCACTTAATTAACCACGCGACATTCAAAGGAAGTTTGTTCATGGTTGTAGGGATTGTAGACCATGAAACGGGTACTCGTGATATTCGCAAACTTGGTGGATTAATGACCGTAATGCCAATTACCTTCACATTGGCTGTTATTGGTGCATTTTCAATGGCAGGTCTACCACCATTTAATGGTTTCTTAAGTAAAGAAGCATTCTTTACAGCCATTGTAAATGCAACGACACTAGATATTTTCAATATGGAAACATTAGGTATTCTTTTCCCTATCATTGGTTGGGTTGCTAGTGTTTTCACGTTCATTTACAGTATGATTCTTGTCTTTAAAACCTTTACTGGTAAAGCTCAGTTTGAAAAGCTGGATAAAAAACCACATGAAGCACCAATTGGGATGTTAATCTCACCAATTATCTTAGCTTCACTTGTTATCATTTTTGGTTTATTTTCAAACATTCTGGCTCCAAGTTTAATTGAACCAGCTGTGACATCCATCGTTCCAAGCTTACTTGATGGCGGATCAAACTATCATGTTCATTTTGAATATTTCCACGGATGGAATTCACCGCTCTTTATGTCAATTGGGGTTGTTGTGTTAGGAACAATAATGTTTCTTTCGCTTGCAAAATGGACAGGCATTTACAATGTCTTTTCCAAGCGTTTAACTTTAAACAATCTATATGACAACGGGATTATTGGAATGGAGAGGTCGGCATCAAAGATAAATCACTTCTATATGACTGGAGTTATTCGTGACTATTTAGTTATTATGTTTGCGTTCTTTATCTTAGCAATTGGAAGTACGCTTATTATTAAAAATGCATTTGCTTTTGATTTAACACATGTTGCGCCAGTTCGACTCTTTGAAGCTGTACTAGCATTTGTTCTGGTTGGTGGCGTTGCGACAACTGTTTTCGCAAAATCAAGGCTTACGGCAATTATCGCACTTGGTGCAGTTGGATATTCAGTTTCGTTATTCTTTGTGCTATTCCGTGCACCTGATTTAGCGCTGACTCAGCTCGTAATTGAAACAGTGTCAGTGTCATTATTCCTTTTGTGTTTCTATCACTTACCAAAGCTACACAAAAAAGAAAAACCAATGCGTTTTCGTCTTACAAACCTAATTATTTCATTAGGGGTTGGAACCATTGTTACTTTGCTAGCGATTTCAGCAAATAGCACACGATTAGTTGATTCTATCTCAAGTTATTTTGTAGAAAATAGTTATAAAAAAGGTGGAGGTACAAATATAGTTAACGTCATATTAGTAGACTTCCGAGGCTTTGATACATTGTTTGAAATTACCGTGCTTGGTATTGCTTCACTAGGTATATTTACAATGATCAAATTACGTTTGACAAGGAGGAAAGAAGGATGAAAACAAATGATTTAATCCTACAAACAGCAACAAAAATAACTGTTTTCATTATTCTTGCCTATTCCTTGAATCTCTTTTTTGCAGGTCATAATACTCCAGGTGGAGGATTTATTGGTGGGCTGATTTCTGCTGCAGCAATCGTCCTACTCCTATTAGCATTCGATATGAAAACAGTAAAAAAAGCTTTACCTTTTGACTTTAAAAAGGTAGCGGCTTTCGGGTTATTAATTGCAACTTTAACTGCAATGGGTTCATTCTTTTTCGATGTACCTTTCTTATCCCATACATTTGGTTATTTCAATTTACCAATTTTCGGGAAAACAGAACTTGCCACTGCTGTATTATTCGATACCGGTGTTTATTTAGTTGTTGTAGGAGTAACCATGACCATTATCCAAACAATTGGGGAGGATGAATGATTAATGGAGATTTTAATGGCTATTGTTATCGGTATTTTGTTTACGGCAGCAACATATTTGATGCTTTCAAAAAGTCTTATTCGTGTCATTATTGGGACAGGTTTGCTAAGTCATGGAGCCCATTTATTGATTTTAACAATGGGTGGGTTAAAGCGTGGAGCTGCTCCTATTTTAGTTGAAGGTACGAAGGCATATGTTGATCCACTTCCACAAGCTCTTATCTTAACAGCAATCGTAATTAGCTTTGGGGTAACATCGTTTATTCTGGTTCTTGCGTATCGCTCCTATCAAGAGCTTGGAACGGATAACATGGATAAATTAAGGGGAAATGATAGTGATGAATAATTTTGTAATCCTTCCAATATTGATTCCTCTCATGACGGGAATCATACTTATCTTTGTAAATAATTATACGAAAGCATCAAGAGTTATCAGCTTAATTTCAACAATACTAACTGTCATTGTGTCAGTAAGTCTTGTTAATCAGGTCTATCATAATGGAATTCAAACTCTTAACCTCGGTGACTGGGACGCTCCTTTTGGAATTGTACTAGTAGCCGATATGCTTGCTTCTTTACTAGTTACAACTGGATGTATTGTAGTCTTAGCGTGTACAATCTATTCATTCAAGAATATTGGGAAAGAAAGAGAAGCTTTCTTCTACTATGCGGCAGTACAATTCCTAATGGTTGGGGTACTAGGTGCATTCTTGACAGGAGATCTTTTCAACCTCTTCGTCTTTTTCGAGGTCATGTTAATGGCTTCTTATGTCCTAATTGTTCATGGTGGGACAAGGCCACAATTACGTGAATCTATTAAATACATCTTGGTAAACGTGATTTCATCTGCGCTTTTTGTTATTGCCGTTGCCTATTTATACGCAGTAACAGGAACAGTTAATATGGCAGATTTATCAACAAAAATTAGTACACTTGGACAACCAGGTATTGTGACTGTTATCTCAATCCTATTTTTAGTCGTGTTCGGGTTAAAAGGTGCAATCTTCCCGCTATTTTTCTGGTTGCCGGGATCTTATAATGCTCCGCCAACACCGATTACAGCTCTATTTGGAGCCTTATTAACAAAGGTTGGGGTATATTCAATTATTCGTACGTTTACAATTGTTTTCTATCACGATACAGGTTTTACTCATACCTTAATCGGCATTCTTGCAGGGTTTACAATTCTAGTAGGAGTAATTGGAGCTGTTGCACATTGGGATGTTAAACAAATTATTATTTACAATATCTTAACCGCGGTAGGTGTGATTTTAGTAGGTGTTGCAACTTTAACACCGACATCACTTACTGGTTCGATTTATTATTTAATTCATGACATGATTATCAAAGCTGCCCTCTTCCTATTAGTTGGGGCGATGATTGTCATAACTGGAACAAGCAACTTGAAGAAAATGGGCGGTTTAATCAACCATCATCCATATTTAGGTTGGATGTTCTTCATTGCAACCATCACACTTGCAGGTATCCCTCCATTTAGTGGTTTTATCGGCAAACTTCTAATTGTTAAAGGAAGCCTTGCTGCTGAGCATTATGCACTGGTTGCTGCAATTTTAATTTCAAGTCTTCTAGTCCTCTATTCGGTAATGAAAATCTTCATTAATGGTTTCTGGGGTGAAGCAAAGCTTAGGAAAGAAGAAGAAAAAGGAACAACAAAAGGACTACTATTTCCGATCACTCTTCTACTTTCACTCTCAATTGCACTTGGATTTGGTGCTGAATGGGTCTATCCGTATATCTCGCAAGCAGCTCAAGATTTAACGGATCCATCCATCTATGTCCAAGCTGTCTTAAAGGAGTAGATATTATGCTGTTGCAATTGGTTTTAAATATTTTTATTGCCGTTTCATGGATGTTTATCTCGAATTCATATGACATTGGTGCCTTTTTGGGCGGATATTTGATTGGTCTTTTTCTACTATTTGTTTTACGTCGGTCCTTCTCACACCGGTTTTATCTCATTAATGTGTGGGCAGTGATTAAACTTATTTTCATTTTCTTTAGAGAGTTAATTCTATCAAATTATGCCATTATGAAGGTAGTAATAAAGCCAAAACTTGATATAAAACCTGGGATTTTTGCATTACCTATCGAAGTTGAAAAAGACTGGGAAATCATGGTACTTTCAAATTTAATTACTTTGACTCCCGGTACTTTGGTAATGGATATTTCAGATGATAAAAAATTAATCTATGTTCACGCCATGGATTTACAAGACGTGGATGAGGCCATAGTTTCAATTAAAAGTACATTTGAAAAAGCAATTCTGGAGGTGAGCAGATAATGTTTGAGATTTTACTTAATATTGCACTTGTCTGCTTATCAGTATCAACAATTGCTTATTTATACCGTGTCATTAAGGGACCTTCAATTTCGGATAAGGTCATTGCACTCGATGCAATAGGTGTCAATTTAGTTGGAATTACGGCGATTACTTCAATCATTCTGCGCTCAAATTCATTCCTTGAGGTCATCTTACTGATCGCGATTGTAGCGTTTGTTGGCACGGTAGCCTTTTCGAAGTTCCTTGAGAAAGGAGTCGTAATTGAACATGACCGAGACGCTTAAAATTTTAGTTGGAGTCATTATTTTGTTCGGAGCGCTATTAAGCGTGTTAAGTGCAATTGGAATTCTTCGTTTACCAGATGTGTACACAAGAAACCATGCTGTATCTAAAAGTGGGACATTAGGGGTACTTTCGATATTACTAGGAACCTTTCTATACTTCTGGGTCATTGAAGGCTATATGAATGCGAGGTTAATTCTGGGATTCGTCTTTCTCTTTCTGACATCACCAGTTGCCGGACATTTGATTAGCCGTGCTGCCTATAATACAAAGGTTCCACTTTGGGAAAAAAGCTCTCAGGATGATTTAAAAGACAAGGTACATCATTCAAAAGAAAAAATTAGTCCATAAAGGAAAGCGAGGACATGTAAAGTCCTCGCTTTTTTTGACCGCTAGGTTTGAGATTGTGTGCTGTTTTTGGTATATGCATGCTATTTTTCAATTTTGCCCTCTATTCTTCGTAACTGCGTTATATCAACTGGGAATCGCGTTATCCTTCGAATTCCCGCTGATCTCCGAAATGCCCTAACCTAAAAAATTCATTTTTTCAAATTGATAATCGCTGTGGTGCAGCGTGATACACAGATTAGGTTATCTTCTTCGTCCACTATTTTTACATCCCAAACCATTGTTGTTTTTCCTTTATGGAGGGGTGTACCGATTGCTTTTACGATACCATCCCTTTTTGCACGAATATGGTTCGCATTAATTTCTAGACCTGCACAACCTTGTGTTTCTTTATCAACTAAATTGTATGTGCCTACACTTGCAACCGTTTCCGCTAACGCCACAGATGCCCCACCATGTAAAACACCAAAAGGCTGACGTGTCCGTTCATCAACAGGCATAGTCGCCGTCACTCGGTGGGGTGTCACCTCTTTAATTGTAATCCCCAAAGCTTCAATTAACGAATTTTCAGTCATTCTTCTTCTCCTCATTCTTGTTTATTTACGAATTCCTGATAATGGGATTGAAAGAAGCTTGTCATCATCTTCTTTTGGATTCCCTCGTCCGTCCGTGTTATTTGTAATGGTATAAAGGATATGATCTACTATGTATACATCCCTCATTCTACTATTGATATCAAGGAACGTTTCAATTTTGCCTGACAAAACATCGTAACTTCTCACTTTTGATCCGCGTAAAGTGGCAATATAAAGCTTGCCATTTGCATAATCAATTCCAGAAGGTGCCCATGTTTCCTCGCCCGTATGATAAATCGGTGAAATCATACCAACCTCCGTCTCATCCCCTTCAATAACAGGCCATCCGTAGTTCTTCCCCGGTTCAATCAGATTAATCTCATCATGTGCACTTTGTCCATGTTCTGTACTGTATAATGTTCCTTTTTCATCCCATGCAAGCCCTTGTGGGTTCCGGTGACCATACGAATAGACGTAAGAGTTAGGAATAGGGTTGTCTTTCGGGATAGAACCATCAAGGTTCATTCGGAGGATTTTGCCTGCCAGACTTGTTATGTCTTGGGAGTTTTCCGGAACTCCTGCATCACCTGCAGTAACATACAGTTTTTGATCTGGGCCAATTTTAATTCGTCCCCCATTATGGATTCTTCCTCCGGGAATTCCTTCAAGTAAAATGTTTTTCTCTTCCCAGGTTGTATCGCTTCTTTCGACAAGGATTACGCGATTTAAAATTTTCCCGTCCTGCATATATGTATGATACAAATATGCCTGTTTAGAATTCTCATAATCAGGTGCAAGTGTAAATCCAAGAAAACCTCCTTCCCCTTGGTGTGCAATTTCTTTTAGAAGGTTTAGCTGCTGTGACGTTACTTTACCTGTACCTTCTTCAATTTCCGACAACCTCCCTACACGTTCTGGTATGAGGAAGGTACCGTCTGTTTTGGTTATCATCCATGGAATGGTGAGGTTTGTCGCAATAATAGTCGGGTTTGAAACAGTTTCCTTTATAGGCTCATGAAGGTGTTGATTCTGTGAACAACCTGCTATTATTAAAGATACTAGTAATAAAGACAGCTTTTTCATTTTTTAGGACATCCTCTCAATGTGAAAGCTTACGTTGTTTTCTCGTCTTATTTAACTTAACCAATACAATTACTGCAAATGCTGCAACACCTATTCCAATGACAATATCATAATATTTAATAAAACCCTCTATGAACTCTTCACCTGCAAAATACCCAACTGAAAAGATGATAGACACCCATACAAATATAGCTGTGTACAGCGTAGTTGCAAATTTTAAAAAAGATAATTTACTAAAACCGAATAAGAACGGGAATAGAATACGAAAGCCAGGTACGAAGTAACAAAAAGCCAACGCAAACGTATTATATTTTTCAATAAGAGATAATCCACGTGCAATTTTTTTTCTCATTTTGTTTTGTTTATTTAAGAGGACAACCATCGCATGTCCTGCAAAGCGACCAAAGATATAACTGGTAGTGACAGCTGTGAGAATGCCAGCATATGTAACTAAAAATATCCTCCAAGGTACAAAAACATCCTCTGAAGCAAAAAATCCAATTGTTGAAACAATGACCTCATTAGGGATTGGAATGATAAAGGCCCCCACCCACAACCATAAATAAAGTCCTATATATCCGTGTTCCTGAATAATTGACACGATTTCATTTATATCCATCTTATCCCTGCCTTATCAGGTTGAAGTTACTAAATTGTAGATACTTACTTCTTTCTATTATAAGATTAAATGGATAATATTAGAAACCTTTTTAAATGGTTTAAGGAGAGAAAAATGTGAAAAAACCCATAGTGATCATAACCGGTGCTTCAGGTGGATTCGGCCTCTTAACTTCAATTGAATTTCTGAAAAAAGGCTACTTTGTTGTAGCAACAATGAGAGATTTAGAAAAGAAAAAAATTGTACTACATAAATTAAATGACCCTACTTTAGAAGAAAATCTTCTTTTTTGTCAGTTGGATGTGACGGATGCTACGTCCTTACATAATTTTAAGCGAACTTTAGATAAGCTTGAGAGAATCGATATCCTATTGAACAACGCAGGATTTGCAACAGGTGGGTTTGTCGAGGAAATTTCACTGAATGAATACAAAGCCCAATTTGAAACGAATTTTTTTGGGCTAATCGAGGTTACAAAACTTGTTCTTCCATTTATGAGACATCAAGGATCGGGAAAAATCATCAATCTTAGTAGTATCAGTGGGCAAATTGGATTTCCAGGTCTATCTCCTTATGTTGCCTCTAAATTCGCCTTAGAAGGCTGGTGTGAATCATTACAACTAGAAGTAAGACCCTTTGGTATAGACGTTGCCCTAATTGAACCTGGCTCATTCCAAACAGATATTTGGAGCAGTGGAACAAAGATTGCGGAACAATCAATGCGACTCACGTCTCCATATCAACATATGATGAAAAAAATCGAAGCAAGACTTGAAAAAGGCCGAGCATCATACGGAGACCCGCTTGTCGCTGCGCAATTCATTGTAAAGCTCGCCCAAAAGGAATCTTTGTCCAAACTTCGCTACCCGGTAGGAAAAGGAGTAAGAACCTCTATATTTCTTAAGATTGTTCTTCCTTGGAACATGTGGGAAAGGCTGGTGTTAAAGATGTTGGGCATTGAACGGAAGTAACAGAAGAGCATAAGGAAAAAGCACCTTATCAAAAAATCAACATATATTGTAAGGGAATTTTGATAAGGGAGGTCTAGAATTGTACTATCATCCGTTTATCTATGGGCATCAAGGACCACCAAGGACGGTTTTATATCCAGGTTATTATTCTAACATCACACGACATTCCTTGTTTCCTGACCCAAAGACGTATTATCCATCCCCATATTACCGAAAATTACCCGAGGTCGACCCGAGTTTATTTAAGGAATCCGCAGAAGAAATGAGAATTCTAATGTTGGATGCAAGCAAAATGCTGGCTAAATTAGCTAGTTCAAAGGAGTTTGCGAAACAAGTAATGACTGCTGCACAGGCATCAAATACTAAGGAAGTAGTTCGACTGTTAAAATCAACAGGAATAAAGTCAGATGTTAAAGTGGCCTTTAATCCTGATGGTTTAAATCTTAAATTAGAAGCTAGTGTAGGCGGCACTAAAGCCAGTGAGTTAACAATTGCATTAAGATGGCGTTAATTTGAATACGCTGCTGTGAACGATGGTAAAAAATTGCCTATCGTTCTTTTTTATTTAAAGAATGAAAGTTATTCGGTTTAGGACATGATAAAATACGAGGAGGTAAAAAAACAATGAATGATAGAGATAGAGACATGTTTAGACTAAAACGAAGCAAAGAAGAACAGCTCGTTAATCAGCTTGATCCAGAGCTTGATCTTCGAAATATAAATTTCGCAACAGGCGAAAATGAATACTTAAATGAACGCTTCGACGATTTTTCCATCGACCATTAATGAATGACATGGAGGAAGTTAAATGGCTAATAAAGAACGTCTTAACGAAGAAGCAGCGGTAAACAACAACTTAACTTCATCTACGTATTCAAAGAGTAAAGCCGCAAAGAAAAAGAAAAATGGGGCTAAGTAATTTGCCCCGTTTTTAATTGGATTCAATTGAAAATTCTGCTAGTCTAATGTATGCTTCCTCTTTATCGAACGAAGAATACCATCTAAAATTAGCTTCATCCAAAATACGATAATGCTGGCTAATCACATTTTGTTGGAGACGAAACTTCCCCTCCTTCTGAAGATCCTTCCACCAAAGCTTTCCGCCAAGGGTACGTTCCTTAGCCCGATCAATCCCGTTGCGACCAACGATTTCAATGACATCAACAGGATCTCCCCCTAACGTCGTTTGAATAATTTCACTATCTCGAAATAATGCACAAACAGCGACAACACAAGTCCAACCTGCTTGAATTCTTCCTTTTTCAATTTGCACCAACGTCTTTTTTGAGATCCCCAAGATTTCTGCCATTTTATCTTGTGTATATCCTTTTTCAATCCTTATTAACTTCATTTTTTCAGAAAGCAATTTCGTTAATTGTTCTTTATCCATGCTAATCACCTATTTCAAAAGTACTGCTACTTATTTTAACAAACACAAAAGCCTTAGTGTAATTTTACACTAAGGTAGTATAGTAAGCAATATATTCACTTTTTTGGGACTAATAAATTAACTTCAAACCACTTATAAAAATGATAACACCGATTACCGTTTGCAATGGTTTCATAGGAACCTTTGCTGATAGGGTACTTCCAATGATTACACCTGGAATCGAACCACAAAGTAAATTTGCAACCAATAAAAAGTCAACATTTCCAAATCCTAAATGAAAAAAACTACTTACTGAGACTAAAATAAACGCATGTGCGATATCCGTGCCAACTAACTCCGAAGCACGCAACTGATAAAATAACAACATGGCCAGGGCAAATAACGACCCGGAACCAACTGAGGTTAAGCCTACTATAAAACCAAGGATAGCACCTAAAAGAATAGTTGCTTTTGCTTTATCCTCAATAGGTATTTTACTGTAGGACCTGCTTTTAAAACGAGAACTGAACAAGGTTTTTATGACGGTCGCAACGGCAACCATCATAAGAACATATCCAAGTGCATGCTTTACGATTTCCCCTTGCAGGAGTTTATCTCCTCCAACAAAATGTAAAGTAGTCACAGCTAGAATTGCACTAGGAACACTGCCTATAGCCAAATATTTTACAAGCTTAAAATTAATTGTTTTCTGCCGAAAATGCTGTACAGATCCAAAAAATTTTGTAATTGAGTTATAAACAAAGTCTGTTCCAACTGCAATTAGTGGATTAATACCAATTAAGATTAAGAATGGGGTTAGTAATGCCGCTCCACCAACACCTGTTAGTCCGACCAAAAAACCGACAAAAAGGCCCATTAATACAATTCCAATACTCATTTCCGACCGCTCCCAACATTTTCGGATATGGGCATTATATTTAAAGGACATCCCTTTTGACACTTTTTTATTACTTTGAACAGCAAAAAAATTTTTTAAATATAATAATTAGAGATGATTGCTTGTAAATTTTTTAGGATCATCTACGTCTATTTTATCAACGTCATCTTAATCATATGACTTCACTTTCATTTGTTAACTTTTGTTTTTTTTTGTTGACATATAATGAATCTTGTTTTACGATTTTGTTAACTAAAACACACGGAGGTTAACACATAATGACAGCACTATCAAAACCACGCATTCGAGCAATCGAAATTACATATGTTGGGATGTTTGCAGCACTAATGGCGATTGGTGCAAACATTACCTCAATGTTACCTTTTTTACAGGTTGCGGGTGTACCTTTAACAATGCAAACCTTTTTTGCCGTATTGGCTGGGCTTCTTCTCGGAAGTCGATTAGGCGCGATTTCTATGACTGTATATATGCTAATTGGAATTGCTGGGGCACCTGTTTTTTCAGGGTTCGAAGCAGGGTTTGCTCCGATCATTGGCGGTACGGGTGGATTTATATTTTCGTTCATTGCAACAGCTTATTTCTCAGGAAAGATCGTTGAGCATGCTAAGGGATATCCAACCTTAAAAACATTCGTAATTGCTGCTTTTGTTGGTTTGTTTATGAACTATTTCATTGGCACGAACTATATGTACTTTGCTTTGAATTTTTGGTTAGAGGTTAAAATGAGCTATGGAGCAGCTTGGGCTGTTATGGCCTGGTTTATTGTAAAGGACCTTGCTTTTACCATTTTCGCCGCACTTATTTCACCAAGAATTTATCGAGCAGTTTCTAGGAACTCTGTGAACTCTTCTTCAACAAAGTTTTCTTAATTAATAAGCATAAGGATATTGATTAAAAATATGATGAGAGAGTATCCCACAAAGATACTCTCTCAATTTTTTATTTCAAATCTTCAAGTGAATCAATATCTACATACTTTGGTACAACCAGTCCATTCTTCGTTCCATGAAGATTTTCTCCTAGATCAACAAAATCGTTCTTATAGGTGTTATAGTATTCAGTATGCGTAGTTGGTAGCCATGCCCCTACCATTCCATCTGCACTTCCATTTGCTATACCGGCAAACATAGGCCCAACCTCAACTTGACTCAATGTCACCTTATAACCATTTTGTTCAAGAACCCTACTTATTACATAGGTACTAGCAATTTCTGAATCCCAAGCAACAAATACAAGATTAACTGGTTCCCCATTTCCTTTCTGGGAACCGTTTGTCCATTCAGAAACTTTGTCAGGATTATCTGTGACCCATTTCTCTGCCGCTTCAGTTGGATCCATTCCATTTGTAATATCAACCATCACAGATTCCATATCACTTGGTTCCCAAGAGAATTGATCGAGGATTTTATAAGCACCAGGAACATCCTGTTCAAGGCCCTTTCTTACAATTGTATGGATACCTTCAGCACCACCAAAGGAGCCTTTTGGGTCATCTAAATATTTCAAATCGAAAGCAGAGAACATCCAATGCGGTGTCCAGCCAGTGATAATAATAGGTTCTTGCTTACTGTAGGCTTTTTGCAGTTCAGCAACCATTGCTGCGGATGAGCCTTCAATTAACGTCCAATTATCTAGCTCATATTCCTCTAGTGCAGTAGCTGTCAATCCCATCAATCCTGCTCCTGGTTCTATCCCAATTATTTCATAACCTGTTTGGGCACCTATCCCATTTGCATCTTTATTCGTATTTTCGTTGTTATTAGAGAGCGTTACAAATAGAACTGTCCCCAAAACTAGTAAAGCTAAGATTGAGAAAACAATCTTTGGCTTTATTGCATTCCTATAAGCTGGGTTACGTAAGTTTTGCGTGATTCGGTCAAGTATAATAGCGATGAAGACGATGGAAAGTCCTGCTTCAAAGCCTTGTCCAACGTCAATTTGACTCACTGCTCGGTAAACATCTGCTCCAAGACCAGGTGCTCCAACTAATGAAGCAGTCACAACCATCGATAGTGCAAGCATAATGCTTTGGTTTACCCCTGCCATAATGGTTGGAGTAGCCAAAGGTAATTGAACTTTAAACAATTTTTGAGTAGTGGTTGAACCGAATGCATTAGCCGCTTCAACTAAGTCATTAGGCACTCTTTGAATCCCAAGATTCGTCATACGAATTGTTGGGGCAATTGCGAAAATAAAGGAAGCAATAATACCTGGTACAACTCCAATCCCAAAAAATAATATGGCTGGAATTAAATAAACAAAAGCAGGCATTGTTTGCATAAAGTCCAATATCGGTGTAACGATGTTTTGCACTGTTTTTCTTTGAGCGCACCATATACCAATCGGGATCCCGATGATGATTGTTAGCAATCCTGATAATAAGACAATTGCAAGTGTTTGAATACTTGAATCCCAATAACCAAGATTTTCAATCAATAATAGACTTAGTAGCGTAAATACTCCTAATGGCCATCTACTTGTATAGATAACCAATAGTGTTAGCACTAGAATTAATACAATTGGTGGACCTACACTTAATACATCCACGATCGTTTTCAATAATCCATCGATAAGGTTCGTTATAAAAGTAAACAGCCCAGCCCAAGCAATTGTTAACCATGCGACAAAGGAATCTACCCATTCGCCTAGTGGAATTTTAGGAATACCCATTTTTATCAATCACTCTCCAATTCATTCAAAGAGTCCTTGTTTCCAGACAAAGCACCTATTACTGCCCCACGTACTACAATTCCTTTGAATCGATTTTCTTCGTCTATAACAGAAATCGGCAAACTGGATGTTGCTATTTCATCCATCAAATCTGTAAGTAATGTATCTTCTGAAACTGTAGGAATATCTGTCGTCATGGTTTCTGCAATCGTCTTATTTTGATCAATGGCCTCACGTGCTTGTTCAGCAGTAATTGCGCCTAACAACTTGTTCTTACGGTCCACTATAAAGATGCTCGAATATCCCTGATTCCGCATTATTTCTAACGCAACCCTCGGACCTCGGTCTACACTGATTTTTTCCCCACGTTTCATCACATGTGAGGCCGTTATCACTTTCGATAAATCAACATCCTCAACAAACTTTTCAACAAATGCATTTGCAGGATTAATCATTATTTCTTCAGGTGTTCCTAACTGGATAACACTTCCGTCCTTCATCAGTGCAATGCGATCTCCAATTCTGAGTGCTTCATCTAAATCATGAGTAATAAAAATAATTGTTTTCTTGTACTGTTCTTGAATTCCAATTAATTCATCCTGCATGTCTTTACGAATCAACGGGTCTAAAGCGCTGAAGGCTTCGTCCATCAAGATAATATCAGTATCACTTGCAAGGGCTCTGGCAAGACCTACCCTTTGTTGCATACCACCGCTCAATTGAGAAGGGTATTGATTTTCGTACCCTTTCAACCCAACAGCCTCTAGTGCTTGCATCGCTTTTTCTCGCCGTTCTGCTTTATCTACTCTTTTAATTTCAAGACCAAATTCAGCATTTTCTAGTATCGTCTTATGCGGAAAAAGGGCAAAATTTTGAAAAACCATACTGATTCTTTTTTGTCTAGTTTCACGTAATCTGGCGGCATTCATCTTCACGATATCTTCATTTTTTATTAAAATTTCTCCTATAGTAGGATCAATCAGTCTGTTAAACATCCGGATTAAGGTTGATTTCCCACTTCCGGATAAGCCCATAATGACAAAAATTTCACTGGGATAAATCTTAAAACTGACATTATTTACACCAACTGTAAGCCCTGTTTCTTTTAAGATTTCTTTCTTTGATTTACCCTGTTTCAGTAACTCAATGGCTGCTTTAGGAGATTTACCAAAAATCTTCGAGACATTCCTTACTTCAACGTATGGTTCCATCAAATCACCTCATTTTATAAATTGCCTTTTTCCCTATAAGTTTTCCCTATTCTGAATGCCATATGAATATTTCAAGAAATGGGACAGAGGAAGCTTGTTCTAGAGTCTTCATACAAAACAAAAAGGATATGAAACTTTTCCTTTGTTACAGAAAAGTTTCATATCCTTTAGACTATTTGGTCAGATTCAAAAAAACTTAAGCATGAAGTGAGTTCCAATTTATAAGATAATTGCTGCAATCCAACCAAAAATAATGAGCGGAATATTATAGTGTAAAAATGTTGGAACACAAGTGTCCCAAATATGATTATGCTGACCATCAACGTTCAATCCAGCAGTTGGACCGAGCGTACTATCTGATGCGGGTGATCCAGCGTCTCCTAAAGCTGCAGCTGTACCAACAATCGCAATTGTTGCCATGGAGCTAAAACCTAGCTCTAAGCATAATGGAACAAAAATAATGGTAATGATGGGAATCGTTGAGAAAGACGAACCAATCCCTAATGTAATTAACAGACCTACGATTAGCATCATTAAAGCAGCAAGTGATTGATTACCACCGATTATGTCTGCTGACTGCTTTACAAGTTCCTCAACATCTCCTGTTTCGCTAATGACAGCTGCAAAACCAGAAGCTGTAATCATAACAAAACCGATAAATGCCATCATTTTCATACCACTAGTTAGGACTTCGTCAGCTTGCCCCACTTTCATTGAGCCACTTACATATAAAACAGCTATTCCGGCTAATGCTCCAAAAATCATGCCATCCACATTTAATACTTGTGATAGTGTCAACTGCAGACTTAATGTAACAAGCACGGCAAGTATAGCGAAGGTAAGACTCTTTTTAGTATACGGTGTGTTAGCTTCTGAATCTGACTCATTTGCAATATCAATCGTTTTATATTGTTTTGGCTTACGATAAGAGAACAAGACGGCAATCATTAACCCAATAACCATCCCTGCAGTTGGAATCAACATGGCAATTGGAATATCTCGTTTCGCCACTTCTAACCCGCTATCTAGCATATATTGCTGCAGAAGTCCGTGGAAAATCTCACCAAATCCAACTGGTAGTGCAATGTATGGAGCTGTTAAACCAAAAGTAATAACGGTAGCGATAAGTCTACGATCAATTTCAAGTTCATTAAATACCTTTAATAAAGGTGGAATTAAAATTGGAATAAAAGCAATATGAACCGGTACTAAGTTTTGTGATGAAATAGAAATTGCTAGAATAATTAAGATGATTAGTACCTTTGAATAGGTTTTCCGTTTGCTATCTCCTTGCTTCCCAACAAGTTTGATGGCAAGGTCTACCATCGCATCTGGTAATCCTGTTTTTGAAATAGCTACTGCAAAACTACCAAGTAGTGCATAACTTAATGCGACTGTAGCATTACCACCTAAGCCTTCAGTGAATGTAGATACTGTTGTTGCAATATCGAGACCACCTGTTAGTCCCCCAACAATTGCCCCTATGGCAAGAGCTACAACCACATTTATACGGAATAAGCTTAGAATTAGCATGACAAGAACTGCTATAACAACTGCATTCATGGTGAAAACTCCTTCTAGTTTGGTTATTATTTTTCAAACACTTTAGTTTGCTAAATTGGTAGAGAATTAAAATACTAAACTAAAATACCATATGATATTAGAAATCGTCAATGGTTTTTTATAGGAGAAGTTGGTTGTGATCCTGGTGGAACACTTCTTCGGGGATTGGGATTTCATAGGATGAAACTTATAAAAGTGGCTTGTGATATAAGGATGTACAGATATATCGGGTTGCGATATAGGGAAATATCGATAAATCGGGTTGTGATTGTAGCATTTAACATTTTGCGTTATGCCGATATATCGTTTAATCATATTGCGATATACCACATATCGGTTCCAATACACTATTAAGTTAGCGTAATGCGGTGTACTGATAGACCGATTAAACGGTTTCTATACACCATATATCGGGCTGCGATATAGAGATATATCATAAATCGGGCAATACGCCAACAGGTATCCTATTGCGATATGATGATACGCATTCCTATTAAAAAGAAGCCTACCCGTTAGGTAGACTTCTCCATCATTTATTCTTCTGTTTCACCAAAACGCTCTACTAGGGTTGCGAGTGTACGGACCATAACCCCTGTTGCACCGGCTGGGCCTAGATTGTGAGCTGAAGTCGTCGTTGCTGTTCCTGCGATATCTAGATGTACCCATGGAGTATCTTCTGCAAATTCACCTATGAATGTGCCAGCGAAAATTGCATGACCATCGCGACCAGGTGAATTATTTAAATCGGCAACCTGGCTTTTTCGAACACGCTTCTTATGATTTTCTGTGATCGGTAAACGCCAAATGGGTTCACCAGCTTCAATGGATGCTTCTAAAACCTCCTCAAAAAAGGCTTCGTTGTTTGTCATTGCACCTGTAATATCATTACCTAAAGCAACAATCACACCACCTGTTAATGTCGCAACATCTACTAAATAAGAGGCTCCATGAAACTTCGCATAGGTGATGCCATCTGCTAGTGCAAGTCGACCTTCTGCATCTGTATTTAAGATTTCGATTGTTTTACCATTCATAGAAGTTACTACATCATCCGGTTTGAATGCATCACCGCTAATCATATTATCGGTTGATGGGATGACAGCAACAACATTCTTTTCAGGTCTTAATTCCCCAATGACCTCCATAGCTCCTAAAACTGCTGCTGCTCCACCCATATCTGATTTCATGCCAACAATGCCGTCCTTTGGCTTGATGGAGTATCCACCTGTATCAAAGGTAATGCCTTTTCCAACTAGTGCAATGACATCTTCCCAGTTCTCTTTACCTTGATATTTGAGGACGATCATTTTAGGAGGCTCTGCAGAACCTTTGTTAACCGCTAAGAGTGCGCCCATCCCGAGCTTTTCCATATCCTCTTTTTCTAGTATTTCCACTTCAAATCCATATTTCTTTCCGAGCTTCGCTGCATAATTCGCTAAATCTGTAGCTGTTAACATATTTCCCGGAAGATTTACAAGGGTTCTGGCAGAGTTTGTTCCCTGTCCATACGCATATCCGACAGTTATACTTGCCTTGATTTCTTCTGAATCACCGCTAGAATAAACAACGACTTCTTCAATTTTCTTTTCTGGTTCATTTGACTTTTGCTTGTAATCTGCAAATTTATATGTAGACAATGCAAGGGCTTCTCCGAACGCATGGGCAGCATCAAGTGCATCTAATTCCTCAGATACAAAGGAATCTAAGCTAACTGCAAAGCTTTCAACCTTTGTTTCTGAGATTATTTTAACCGCTTTTCCAAACGCCTCTCTGAGAGATTCAAGGGTTTGTTTTTCTTCTTTTCCTAGACCTAAAAAATAAACTCTTTTTATCGGTGCCTTCCCTAAAGTATGTACCTTTGAAACCTTATTTTGTTCTACACGAATATCGCCTTCTTTTAACAGTTCTGTAATCTGTCCATCTAATAATAAATCTAATTCTTTTGTAAGACCTGTTGTTTTTTGATTTTTCGCGAAAATACCGATTAGTAATGCTTCATTTGCTTCTATTACTTGTGCTTCATTTTTAACGTTAAACACTGTTACACCTCCATTATATTTTACCTTTTAATTATAAACTTCGAGCCACTAAATTTCATCATCAATCCACTAGTGAAAATTTCATTTTGCAGGCTCAACCAAATTCTTTTATAATGATAAAAAGTAACTTTATATTACATGAAATGTTAAAATTTGTTTGAACATATAAACAAAAGATAGAAAATGGATGTTAACGAGAGGAAGAAGTTTACATGGAGCTTTTTACGAATTTTCCACTTTGGGCCGCACTTGCTGCAATAGGATTTGCACAATTTGTTAAAGTCCCACTACATTTTTTTGTAACAAAAAAAGTTGATTGGTCGTTAGTTACAAGTACTGGTGGGATGCCAAGCTCCCATTCAGCAGCAGTTACTGCGTTAACAACCGGTATTGCCCTAGAACAAGGCGTAGATTCCCCTTTCTTCGCGATATCAACAGTCTTTGCTGTCATTGTCATGTTTGATGCTTCTGGCGTTCGTAGACATGCTGGTGAACAGGCGACAGTTCTCAATCAGCTCGTTGCGGATTTTCAAAAATTTGCAGAGGAAGCAAAACTATGGCCTAAGCTTGATGAGGATAGTAAAAGAAAAGAATTAAAGGAGTTATTAGGTCACAAACCGATCGAGGTATTTTTTGGTGGATTAACTGGGGTCTTGTTAACTTTATTACTTCATATCCTTTAAAATACAAAATGGGCTAATCTTTATGATTAGCCTTTAACTTTTTTCACCTAAAATTTGTTGTCGAAATACTTGCATTGACTTATCCTCATTCATTGCAGCAATTTCTTCTTCAGATATTCTTCCGTCACCCATCTTGATGATATAAACATCAAGGGTTTTCTTCCCCCATTTTTTATAGACATCATCAACTGTATCATAGTACAAATCTATTTTATTTCCTTTGATGGCTCCACCTTTGTCAGCGACTACTCCATACCCGTAGTCGGGGATAAATAGAATTGTTCCTATTGGAAACACATCTAAGTCCGCAGCAATTGTTGAATACAAATCACGTTTCACCTTAACCCCTGAATAGGTAATCCCATAGGAAGGGTGCTTCGCATCCTTACCTGTTGATTCAACACCTGCTGTATATCCAGTCGCGACAACTGTTTGTGTTGGGTATTTTGAAAAATCAATCGCTTCTTCAATTGGTAATGTGGTTTCTAAGCCAGAGGCCGAGACCGCCTTATTTCCATTATTTATAAATAATAATTTTGATACCCATTCTACACTTTTAATTCCTACTGATTGCGATTTCTCTTGAAATTGGTTGCCTATCCAGTTTGTAAGGTCTTTCGACTGCACTCCGGAAAAAGATTGGAACGTAGTAATTAGTGCTAATGCAAATAGGAATGTCATTGCACTTCTTCTTATCATTGTGTTTAAACGAAACACATTTTTCCACTCCTCTCACGACTCTATTTCTTTCCAATTTGGCAAAAAAATATTCGTTTATGAATGGAAGATAATTGTAGAAAAAAAAGAAACGTAAAGATTTTATAACTAAATCCTTACGTTTCCTCTTGGAAATTCTATATTGAAGTGACTTACTAAAACATTCTGTATCCTTTTTTTCGTAGGAGTTTTATGATTACTCCTGATAAAATCGCACCAGCAAGACCACTAAGTAAAATTGCAATATCTAAAGGAGCTAATGTCGTAATACTCTCTCCCAAAGAGCTAAATGCACTAGCTGGTGATGTAAAATAATCAAGAAAAGATACCTCTTGAATAATTGCCAAGGCAATTATTGGGTAGATAATGGCCATAATCCACGACATACGTAACAGCATATTAAGAATGAATCCAATTCCAAAAAATAAAACGAAAAATAATAACATCGAAATTAAAAATATCGGTAAAAAACTGAGTGACATGGCAACTCACCTCCATTACAAATGCGTAAGTTCCTTGATCAGCCGCGACATGCACAAGACGAACTGACAAAAGGCGCATTCTTGACCTAGATGACAGATTGGCTTGTGACCTAGAGGGCTAGGCACTTGTGCTGGACGAATAAGGACAAATCCCTTCCTAGTTTACTAAAGGTATGATTAATGAGTCAATTGATTTCACTTAGGAAAACGGACAATTATGTAAAAAAGGAATGCTAAGATAAAAGCATTCCCTTCTTTAATATGTTAAATAAATTTTAATTTCCCTTTTTTAAGAACAAGTGATGGTCCGCCTACGATTAATAGAGCACGGTTATCAATTACTTTCTTCATGAATGCTGCTTTTGAGCCCCAAATTTTTCTGCCAAATACAACACCGATTCCATCATGCTCACCAAGTGAACATACAGTTCCTTTGTTATCAAATGTAAATTCACCAAGTTCTCCTTGTCCACGAACTAGTACTGCAATGTTTTTTGCAACTAATGCACCTTGTTGCATTGCGATTTGTGCAGTTGGCGGGTATGGACGATTGATTTCTTCATTAATAACTAGTGAGCTATCTCCAACAAAGAAAACATCTTCATGACCTGGTGCACGAAGGTCTTTTTCAACTTTCACACGACCACGCATTGCTTCAAAACCAGAAGCTTCGATTACGCTGTTTCCACGAATACCCGCTGCCCATACAACAGTTTTTGCTTTAATTTCTTCTGTTACATCGTCTTTTCCAACGATGATTCCTTCAGGTGTACCTTCTTTAATCGCAGTTCCGATTTTGAATTCCACACCTTTTTTCTCCAAGTGGTTCACTGCATATTCAACTAATTCAGCATCAAATCCAGGTAATACAGTTGGTGCAGCCTCCACACAAATAATCTTTACTTTATTTTGGTCAATATCGAATTCACGGCAAAGTTCAGGAACTCTATTAACAAGTTCTCCTAAGAACTCAATACCCGTAAATCCTGCTCCACCAACAACGATTGTTAGACGAGTATCGTCTTTTTCTTCTTCAGTGTTATATGTTGCGAATTGATATTCGATATGTTCTTTAATTTGACGAGCTGTATTTACATTTGAAATTGAAAATGCGTATTCTTTTAGGCCTTTAATTCCAAAAGTTTCGGATTCTCCACCAAGTGCTACAACTAAATAGTCATATTCAACCTGTGAATCGTCCTCAAGAATTACACGTTTGCCTTCACGATCAATCTTTGCTACAGAGCCTTTTACAAACTTAACCTTATGTCCGCTAATTACGTCTTCAATCTGGTAACGTACACGATCTGCCTCTAAAGTACCAGCAGAAGCTTCATGTAACCAAGTGGTCTCATAGTGGTAATCATTTTTATTAACTAGTGTAATATCAGCTTCATTTACACCTAAAGTCTTTTGTAAATTAACAATAGTGGTTAATCCACCATATCCTGCACCTAAAACTACGATTTTTGGCTTTCTCACTGTAATCACGCCCACCTTTTCTTTTTTGCAGTCAAAAATACTTATTTCTATTTTCAACTGTATGCTCTAATTTTATTGATTAAATAGTTTGTGATATCTTTCACGTAAGATACCATTATTGGACAAAAAAGATTCCGATATTTGTCGATAAGTTGTACTATTTATTACCCACATCCTATATTATGCCTTTTATATTGATTTTTCAAGTGTTTGAGGACCTTTTTAAATATTATAAAAATAAAAAACAACCCTTTTTGGAGGTTGTTGGAAATTTGTTATTTTTTTGACTAAAAATTGCCATATTTGGGATAAAAAAGTCGGGCCCTACTAGAAGCCCAACTTACAATTAACAGTTTTCAGGTGTACCCGCAACTTTTGCTGTACGGAAGGAAGAACCACAACCACAGGATGCGATTGCATTCGGATTATCGATGGTAAATCCGCCACCCATAAGGGATTGTTTAAAGTCTATTTTTACACCAGATAGTATTGGAGCATCTTCTTTATTAATGATAATCTTAATACCATGCTGTTCATCCTGGCGATCATCTTCATTTACTTCTTGTTCAAAGCCCATTCCGTAAGAAAGTCCACTACAACCGCCACCCTTTACAGCAACGCGTAAGAATGATCCTTCTTCCTCATTCTGTTTCATCATATCTTTAATTTGAAAAGCGGCCGCTTCAGAAATGGTAACCACACGATCTGTCATGTTTGTAACCTCCTTCTTTTTCAAGCTTACTAAAATAGGTTATTACTATTAGTATAATGGTAATCGGTGTTTGTTACAAATAATCTGTCTAATGCTAACTTTTTTTATTATTTCTAGTATAAAATGGTATTATTTGGAGCACAATAAGATTATCCCCCGTTTTTTTTTAGAAACTCTTCATTCATTTAATGAAGGGTTTTCTTTTTTTTGCCCTAAAATGTAAGAAAAGCAGCCAATATTGACTGCTTTCACGTATATATAATATTTTGTATTAGAACATTGGGTTTTCCTCTAAATAGGTATAGATATTTTCAACAAGCTCATCAGCTGTTTCACCAGTAACTACATCCCCATTTACAAGAGCATATAGCGACTCAAAACATTGTCCACAATAGCTAAGGCATCCGTATTCAATCACATCAAGATTTGGATCCTGTTCAAGAATTTCCTTAGCTTTCTGTGAGCCACTTGCCAAATTACTAACACAAAACTCAATGATAGGATTCACTGGTATTCACCTCACTACAACTATTTATCGTACTCTCTTTTCTTCGATTCGTCAATTTTTAGAATATCGGTTGTTATTTTGTCATAATTTCGCTATACTTTTAGTGTTTGAAAAGGATAACGAATTAGCTATAAACTTTGTACTAACATTGGATGAATACGCTTTAACTAAAGAGAGTAACAAAGGGGATAATCATCATGAAAAATCTTGTCATTTTAGGTGGAGGTTATGGTGGAATGCGCGTTTTACACCGCCTTTTGCCAAGTCAATTACCCGAGGATATACAGATAACCTTAATTGACCGTGCGCCTTATCATAGTTTAAAAACGGAATTTTACGCGCTAGCAGCAGGGACCATTTCAGACTCACATGTACGTGTAACTTTTCCAGAACATCCACGTTTGCACGTAAAGTATGGGGAGATTACTGGCATCGATTTAAATGAAAAACTTGTTCACATTAATGATGTAGAACCAGTTAAGTATGATGATTTAATAATTGGACTTGGATGCGAGGACAAATATCACAATGTTCCAGGTGCGAAAGAATACACAGATAGCATCCAAACCATCGATAAAGCAAGAAAAACCTATCAAAAGCTTAATAATCTTCCTGCAGGTGCTACTGTTTCCATTGTTGGTGCAGGCCTAAGTGGAGTTGAACTAGCGAGTGAGCTGTATGAAAGCAGACCTGACTTAAAAATTAAACTATTCGATAGAGGGAAACATATACTTTCAGCTTTCCCTGAAAAATTGAGTATGTATGTAGAAAACTGGTTTGATAAAAACGAAGTAGAGATTATCAATAACTCAAATATTACAAGAGTAGAAGAGAATGTACTCTTTAATAACGACCAACCTGTTCAAAGTGATGTTGTTGTGTGGACAGCTGGTATCCAGCCTAATAAAGTTGTTCGTGACTTAGAGGTTGAAAAAGACGGAAGCGGCCGAGTAGTATTAACAAAACAACACAATCTTCCAAATGATGAACATGTATATGTTGTTGGTGACTGTGCAAGCTTACCACATGCACCAAGTGCTCAGCTAGCTGAAGGCCAGGCTGAACAAATTGTTCAGGTCCTTTTAAAGCGTTGGAAGGGTGAAGAACCCCCAGCTGAGTTTCCTAAAATTAAACTAAAAGGTGTTCTTGGTTCTCTTGGTAAAAAAGAAGGATTTGGATTAGTTGCAGAACGAGCTCTCACAGGACGCGTACCTCGTATGTTAAAATCTGGGGTATTATGGATGTATAAGTATCATAATGGGTGATCAAAAAATGCACGGTTAGTCAATGACTTTCCGTGCATTTTTATTACTCATTATTCAGCAGCCTTGTATCCGTATTTCTCCATTTCTGCATAAATGGTTTTTAGCTTCGGGCTTCCTTCTCCGACAATGGTTCCCTCTAGAACTACAACTGGGTAAAACATATCTTCCTCAATTACTCGTGTGGCAAATGTTTTTTTCTCTTCGTCCCCAGGTGGATCATAAATATCAACATGAGTAATGTCGAATGGTTGATTCGGGAACTTTCTGCTTAATGCCGCTTCAAGCCACTCATAAGTCTCCTTTGATGAAGGAAGATTGACACAACTCGGACATAATATTTCAGCACCGTACACACAAATCTCGACCTTTTGCTTTTCCATTTCATGCTCTCCTTTTCCCCAACTAAATCGTCTACAATCATTTCTTTTTCCATTGTACTAAAAATCTGTTAGAATAGACACCAAAAGATAGTAGTCACACACCTAAGGATTCTCAATAAGGGTTTATTAATTGAATATGCCTTGGCATATCCTCGCCCAGATTTTTTCGAGCATGCTCAAAAAATCACCTCTGAAAATCTGCGGCATCCGCCGGAGGCATTAACTTTATTTAGTCGGTACTCAAACTAAATTGTATATTTTTATTTTAGAAGTATTTACGTTTGGGAGTGGAACATCTACTAAATAAAGTTAATAGATTTTTTCCAGCAAACAGATTATAATAATTATAAAGGTATGAGGAAAGGAGTCAATCGAAATGGCTGAACTAGATATTAAAGAGCAAGTACAAGAAGTCTTAGATAAACTTCGTCCATTTTTACTTCGTGATGGTGGAGACTGTGATTTAGTTGATGTAGAAGATGGTGTTGTAAAGCTTCGTCTTTTAGGTGCTTGTGGAAGCTGCCCAAGCTCTACAATTACTTTAAAAGCTGGGATTGAACGTGCATTATTAGAAGAAGTCCCAGGTATAGTTGAAGTTGAACAAGTTTTCTAATAGATCATTTTGTGATGCCTCAAGTTCTTGAGGCATTTTTTTTATGCTAGTACAGTAATAATGAAACAATGGCCGTATATCCGAAATGGTGGCAGTCTTGATGTAATATATACTCAAAAAAGCGAAACCCCTATCGGTTTCGCTTCTTTATTCATGCAATGAAAGTGAAGTTAACACACTCCCGTTTTTCTCAATTGATACTTCTTCAACCTGATATCCTTCAAAGGCAGATGATAACTCATTTCTTAGCTGTTTTCCACGTCCACATTCTGTGAAGCAAATGACTGTTGGTCCCGCTCCACTTATGGCAACACCAAATGCTCCTCCGTTTTTTGCAACTTGATGGATCTGATTGAACTCAGGAATGAGTTTTGCACGATATTGTTGATGGAAGAGATCGAGTTCCATCATTTTCCCCATTAATTTAAGGTCCTTAGTAAAAAGAGCAGCGATCATTACATTGCTTATTGAGCTTGCCTTCACAGCCTCCGGATAGGATAATTCCCTCGGCAGCACACTTCGGGCATCCTTTGTTTTTAGTTCATACGGTGGAATGACAACCACCAAATCAAAGGATAAATCGTTCACATGGACGAGATCAGTGTCTTTACTTCCACGATGACTGCCAATGACTAAGCCGCCGTATAATGAAGCCCCTACATTATCGGGATGTCCCTCAAACTCACAGGCTAAATCAAGTTTTTGTTGGTTTGTTAATTGGAGATTACAAAGTTCATTAACCAGTTCGATTGCAGCGATTATGGCTGCTGCACTACTTCCCAGACCTCTAGCTAGTGGAATATTGCTTTGAACATATACCTTGCAGGGAGGCAACTCGTAGGAGAAAGCACGAGCCACCTTTTCTGCAATTTGATAGATAAAATTATCTTTACCAGTTGGAGTATCCTCAATTTCCTTTGACTGTAGAACGAACTCCCACTCTTGACTTGGTTCAACTTGGAGGGTTAAATAGCGATTAACCGCTAACCCAACTGAATCAAAACCTGGTCCAAGATTTGCCGTACTCGCTGGGACTTTAATTTGAAATGCCTGTTCAAACTTCATGTAGTACGGCTCCTCTGATATGTTCATAGACAAGCTTTTCATCGTTCGGCAATACCACAGGCTTGATAGAAGTTGCTTCGATTGCAATATTAGGATCCTTTAATCCATTTCCCGTTAGAACAGCAACAATTCGGCTACCTTTCTTAATTTCACCACTGCGTACTTGTTTGATTACTCCAGCAATGGAGGCACAAGAGCCTGGTTCAGCAAACACGCCTTCTTTTTTAGCTAATAATTGATATGCTTCAAGGATTTCATCATCTGAAACCTCATCAATTTTACCTTTTGACTCACTTGCAGCCACAACAGCACTATCCCAGCTTGCTGGATTTCCGATTCTGATCGCAGTTGCAACTGTTTCAGGATTTTCAATGACTTTATTCTTTGCAATTGCTGCTGCACCTTCTGCTTCAAAACCACGCATTTCAGGGAGACCTGTATTATGGCGCTCGTTATATTCTTTAAAACCTTTCCAGTACGCTGTAATGTTTCCAGCATTTCCAACCGGAATCGCTAATACATCAGGAGCTCCGTCTAACTGCACACAAATTTCAAATGCTGCTGTTTTTTGTCCCTCAATTCGATATGGATTTACAGAGTTTACGAGAGTAATAGGTGCTGTTTCACTAATATTACGAACCATCTGTAGAGCATGGTCAAAGTTTCCTTCAATTGAAATAATTTCAGCTCCGTACATGACAGCTTGAGCTAGTTTCCCCATCGCAATCTTGCCTTCAGGAATGACAACAATACAACGCAGTCCTGCACGTGCTGCATATGCTGCTGCAGCTGCTGAAGTATTTCCTGTTGATGCACAGATAATCGTATTGCTGCCTTCTTCAACTGCTTTCGCAACTGCCATTACCATTCCACGGTCCTTGAAGGAGCCAGTTGGGTTCGCACCTTCTACTTTTACATATAATTCAACCCCAAGATCCTCTGAAATGGAATGTAGCGGAATTAATGGTGTATTCCCTTCGTTTAAGGAAAGCATTGGAGTATTTGTATTCACCGGTAAATATTCACGAAATTGCTGTAATAGTCCTTGCCATCTCATGCTTGATTTCCTCCTTCAACTCGGTAAGAGCTCTTAACTTCTTGTATAATCTGTAAATCTCTAAGCTGTACTAAAATTTCCTCGTAATCTCGTAATGATGCTTGATGAGTAACAAGAACAATTTCAGCTAAATCTTTATTTTTCAACGGTAATTGAAGAATTTTCTCAAAGCTTACACCGCGTTCTGAGAATAAGGATGTAAGTTTTGCAAATGCTCCCACTTGATCTTTTACGTGAATACGTAAGAAGTATTTTGAGAAAATCTCGGAATCATCTTTTAACTTTTTCTCAAATTGAGGGGACACGCTACTTTTACCATTTACCCCAAGTCTCATATTTTTCATGACCCCGACTAAATCGGAAACAATGGAAGTTGCAGTTGGCAGGCTTCCTGCACCAGGTCCGTAAAACATCGTTTCTCCAACTGCTTCTCCGTACACATATACCGCATTAAATTCATCATTTACTCCAGCAAGTGGGTGTGTTTCAGGAAGAAGTGTTGGTTGAACACTTACTTCAACTTTTTCCCCCTTACGATGGGCAGTACCAATCAACTTAATAACATAACCCAATCGTTTACTGTATTCGATATCCTCACTTGTTACAGTTGAAATCCCTTGAACACGAACATCTTTAAGGTCAATATTCATGGAGTATCCTAACGTTGCAAGGATTGCCATCTTTCTTGCTGCATCTAGACCTTCAACATCTGCTGTAGGGTCTGCTTCTGCATAGCCAAGATCCTGGGCTTCTTTTAATATTTCTTCATAAGCACTTCCAAACTTTGTCATTTTTGTTAAAATGAAATTAGTAGTTCCGTTCACGATTCCCATCATTTTAATGATTCGGTCTGAGGCAAAGCCATCTGCTAACCCTCGAAGGATTGGAATCCCACCGGCAACACTTGCTTCATAAAATAGGTCACAGCCATTTGCACTAGCGACAGTTAATAACTCTGAACCGTATAATGCCATCAAATCCTTATTGGCTGTAACAACATGTTTTTTATTACGTAAAGATTGAAGTATAAGCTGCCTAGTGTCATCTACTCCCCCCATTACTTCAATGACAACATCGATTTCTGGGTCTTCAATTACCTCGTTTGCATTTGTTGTCAAAAGGGTAGGTTCAATGTCTACCGATCTATGCTTATGTATATCTTTCACTAATACTTTTTTCACCTCAATTGGGCAACCAACCTGGTGCATTAATTTATCTTGATGATTTTTTAAAATCGTAACAACGCCACTACCAACCGTACCTAAACCTAATAATCCTACTGAAATTTTTTTCATTATTCTCCGCCTCCTCTGTATTTCTAGGAAATACATTTGTCCTTCTATAAAAGACATTATAGTGGTAATATTATGCTTTTACAAGTGCTTTTTTTTGCCTTTTTGTTTGAAAACGTTTAACTCACTGATATAAAAGGGATATATTTTATAAAAAAGTTTTTATTTTGTAAAAATTCAAGTTATAAAAGAACACCTTCTTTACGAAGGTGCCTCCGAAAAACATATGATTACTGAAAGACCCATTCCTTGTTAACAAGTGTTTTTGGTTGTTGATTGATAAGAACTAGTTCAATATTATCACAGCACAGTTTCATCATTTTTTCACGTGTTTCAGTACTTGAGCTTCCGATGTGTGGCAATGCTACGACATTTGGAAGTGTTAATAATGGATGATCTGCATCTACAGGCTCTTTTTCAAAAACATCAAGTCCAGCTGCTGCAATTTCACCCGTAACTAACGCTTGATATAAAGCATCTTCATCAACAACTGGCCCTCTAGAGACATTAATAAAAACTGCAGAATTTTTCATTTTCATAAAGCTTTCCTTACTGAATAAACCTCTTGTTTCGTCCGTTAGTGGAGTTAGGCAAACAATAAAATCAGAGGTTTCAATTAGCTCATCAAAGGAAGTATAAGAAGCGCCAATGCGTTCTTCTGCTACTACATTACGGGAGCGATTATGGTACAAAATATTCATATCAAACCCTGTTGCGCGTTTTGCAACTGCTTCTCCGATTTTACCCATCCCTACGATTCCAATTGTTTTATGATGGACATCGCTTCCTGCTAGCAATAATGGGCTCCAACTTTTCCATTCGCCTTTCTTTATAAATTCAGCTGCTTCCACAACTCGTCTTGCAGTTGAAAGTAATAAAGCAAAGGCTAAATCGGCTGTAGTATCTGTTAAAACATCAGGTGTATTGCAAATCGCAATTCCCTTTTGATTTGCATATTCTACATCGATATTGTCATAACCCACAGCAAGGTTTGCGATTACCTTTAATTTTGGTGCTGCATCAAGAAGCTCTTTATCGACTTTATCTGAAAGCATTGTTAAAAGAGCATCTGCCTTTTTTACCTCTTCAAGCAGGATTTCTCTTGCAACGGCCTTTTCTTCTTCATTCCAAATATGTACATCTGCTACTTCCATTAATGGTTGAATTGCTTTATCCGAAAGTTTTCTAGTAATAAAAACATATGGCCTAGTCATGATTCACCTCTAAGAAAAAATTATCTTTCTCTATAGTACCATACATTTTTATTTTTGAAGCCAGCTGATAGTTGGAATTGTTAGTCTTTTTTCTTCTACTCCTACACTAGATAAAAAAGTTGCTAAAAAGCGTTCATGTTCACTGGAATGCTTCAGAATGGATTCTAATTTTTTACAATGCCTTTCCATTTGCATCTCTGACCCTGTCATATAAAACTCCTCAATACACTCAAAAAAATGCAGTGGAAATAAAAGGCGTGCATATAGAAGTCTCCAAGAGAAAGCAGAAAGTGGGGTGATTCGCTCATATTCCTTCAAAAAATGCACGATTTGCCTGTTTTGTCTTGTTTCACCATTAACATATTGGTCTCGAATGAATTCTGAAAGGTCCCTTGTATAATGATCAAAAACCCAATCCGTAGGTAGCTTCGTATACGAATTCCGATCCCAAGAATTTTCCGTAAAACGATGGTGACATACCGTGGCTGAATCAATTGCAGTTGGTGTTTCATCTATTTCTGTATCAACAAGATATTGGATTGCATTTTCTGTTAATCCTATATAATATGGAAATGCCTCGACAAATAAGGTTTCAAACTCATTTCGCGGATGCTGTTTTACCTTTTCCTTCCAGAACAGCTCCATTTGATCCAATCTTTTTTCCCATAAGAATTTCCACTGTCCGATTCGGTTAACCTTTTTTACTTGGTAAGGAAAACTCCTACCACGTCTGTGAAACCTGGCCAACTCATACCCTAATGAATCGGAAACTCTATGGCTATATACTGGACATCTAATAATAACTGCTTCTTCATCATTAATAATGGTGCTTAATTTCCCATCTGTTGTAGGTAAAATGGAGCCTACACGAATATCTCCCTTTTGAATCATGTAATCACTAAGATGTTTAATTTCAAGTAGTTCTTCTTGTTCCAAATATGATATTGGCACAATACAATATACTATATTTCGATAGATGATCCCTTCATAGCCGAATACTTTTACAAATCGATCCACTTTTAATTTGTATTGCTCCAAAAGCGTTTCTTTCATAAAACATCACTCCCCGTTCATACTATTAAGAAACGTATTGATTTGTATAAAACATCTATATGAAACAAAACATCATTACTTGTGGTAAACTAGGAAATATTAGTAAAAAATTATTTTGAAATCAAAAGAAATTAGGTGAACAAGATGAGTCAAGAAAATAAAATGAACGCGATTGAAAAAACAGCCAGAAAATGGTTGGAGGAAAGAGGCGTCACCATTCAGGATATTGCGGAGTTGGTGTATTATCTACAAAGCAAATATCACCCAGATTTAAAAATGGAAGAATGTATTCATAATGTTGACCGCGTGTTAACAAAGCGTGAAATCCAAAATGCAGTGTTAACAGGGATTCAATTAGATAAACTTGCAGAGAAAGGCTTACTTGAGGAGCCACTCCTCTCAACAATCAAAGTGGACGAAGGACTTTATGGTGTAGATGAAATCCTTGCCTTTTCAATTGTGAACGTTTACGGCTCGATCGGATTTACAAACTACGGATATATTGATAAGAAAAAACCTGGTATATTAGAACGCCTAAATGATAAATCAACTGGGGAATGTCATACATTTTTAGATGATATTGTGGGCGCAATTGCAGCCGCAGCTTCAAGTCGTTTAGCACATAGAGCAGCTAACGTAGAATAAGGATATAAAAGACCAAATCCAAGCGTCACGGGTTCCAGTGCAAAGCAGTAAGCGTGAATTCACAAACGAATTCACGCTTTTTTTAATTTCTGAGTGTAGTAGGAAAACCTAACATTAAAGGAATTACTTGACTTCGGACACTACTGCGATCATTTTGCGTATCCTTGTCCGAAGATGCCTAAACTTCAGACATCACCACATTGATTTTGACTTAGCTTGTCTGAAGATACTTAGACTTCAGACACTACTGCGATCATTTTGCCTATCTGTGCCCGAAGATGCATGAACTTCGGACACTGCTGCAATGATTCTGTCTTCTCCTGTCNCGAAGTTACTCAAACTTCGGACATCACCGCATTGATTTTGACTTAGTTTGTCTGAAGATACTTAAACTTCAGACACTACAGCAATCATTTTGCCTATCTTTGTCCGAAGATGCCTGAACTTCGGACATCACCGCATTGATTTTGACTTAGTTTGTCTGAAGATACTTAAACTTCAGACACTACAGCAATCATTTTGCCTATCTTTGTCCGAAGATGCCTGAACTTCGGACATCACCGCATTGATTTTGACTTAGCTTGTCTGAAGATACTTAGACTTCAGACACTACTGCAATCATTTTGCCTATCCTTGTCCGAAGTTGCTCAAACTTCGGACATCACCGCATTGATTTTGACTTAGCTTGTCTGAAGATACTTGGACTTCAGACACTACTGCAATCATTTTGCCTATCCTTGTCCGAAGTTACTCAAACTTCGGACACAGACTCGATGAATCTGGTTTCCCTTATCCGAACATGCCTGAACTTCGGACACTACTGCAATGATTCTGGCTTCCCTTGTCCGAAGATGCCTGAACTTAGGACATCACCGCATTGATTTTGACTTAGTTTGTCTGAAGATAATTGGTCTTCAGACACAACTGCAATCATTTTGCCTATCCTTGTCCGAAGTTGCTCAAACTTCGGACAAAGACTCGATGATTCTGGTTTCCCTTGTCCGAAGATGCCTGAACTTCAGACACTACTGCAATGATTCTGGCTTCCTTTGTCCGAAGATGCCTGAACTTCGGACAAAGACCCGTTGGATTCGCCTTACCTTGTCCGAAGGTACTTAAACTTTGGACACAGTCCACATGAATTCGCCTTACCTTGTCCGAAGATACCTTAACCTCAGCATTAATTAGACAGAACAGTTCGCAACAAATAACGGAACACGTTACTCCAACTACCTCGGTCTTTTTTATTTGAAAACAATTTTGGCCATGTAAAAAAACGCTCAAATTGAGCGTTTTTAAATTCGATCCATCCATTCCTTTAAGCTATGGATTGCGTAGGTTGGAGGTCGGTCATATCCTTTTAGTAGTTCAGGGGTAGTAACACCGGTATGGACAAGCAATGTATCGATACCTGCATTCATACCTGCCATAATATCGGTATCATAGTAATCACCAATCATGATGGTATCTTCTTTTGGAATCCCCAGTTGCTTTTGCGCTTGTTCCATGATGATTTTTTCAGGCTTCCCAATAAAGATGGGTTTTACTGTTGTTGAAACAGTGATCACCGAAGTTAATGAACCATTCCCTGGTAGAAGCCCACGTTCAGTTGGAATGGCGATATCACCATTTGTTGAAATAAAGGTTGCACCATTTCGTACAGCTAAACAAGCAATGGCGAATTTTTCATATGTAAGGGAACGGTCTATTCCACAAACCACAAAATCTGGGTTTTCCTCTTGGAATGTAAAGCCTTTTTCCTCTAATGCTTGGTAGATCCCATCTTCACCAATTACATAAACACTTGCACCCGGTTTCATATCATACATATAATTTGCTGTAGCTTGACTTGTGGTGAAAACCTGCTCTTCTGTACACGCAATATCAAAGTCACGAAGTTTGGCTGCCACTTGTTCAGGTGTTCTAGATGAATTATTCGTAACAAATAAATATGGTATTTGCTTTTGATTTAATTTATTTACAAAATCACACGCTTCATGAATACGCTCTGTTCCACGATACATGGTACCGTCTAAGTCAAATAAATATCCTTTGTATGTTTTCACTACTTCTATCACCTTTTTTTAGTTTTTAAATGCAGAAACCGGTCCTAATTCATTTTCAAGATAAGATTTTACCGCTTGTGGAAAGCTAGCAAGACTTTCTTTATTTTTTTCAAGGCTCGAAATTAATTCTTCGTGATTAATCTCAAGATAATCTTGAACAATCACTTTTCGAAAACGAATAATTTCTTTAAGTTCATTCGCTGCTTCAGTTGTCACTACTTTTTCATCTTCAAGTATGTCTATGATATCCTCATAGCTACCAGGATCACGCATAATAAAGCCATCAATCATCGAATTTCCGACATCTAGAATTGCCTCAATTGTAAGATGAGCGATTCTCTCTAACGCTTTCTTTTCAACCACGCTAGTCCAAGTTGAATTTGCATCAATCAATTGTAAATTTTCTTCGTAAAAAAGAAGGGTTTTTTCAATTTTTTCTCGGTCAACAAAATACATAGTATCACCTTCAGTTTATAATCTTTACCCACCATCTTTTATATACCACATTATTTTACCATAAAGTTTATAATCATTCATGGTATCCCCCTTACCTACCGTATCTATAAATTCGTTTTCTAATTCGTACACCTTTGTTATGATAAGGATAATGACTGTTTCTTAAAAGGAGAGAATCCATTATGTCTGAACGTTTTTTCTTATATGATGATACAATCGACACACAAACCCGATTTGTAAGCTTTATGGGGGAACACCAGCGTTACGACTTAGCTGTTGTCAAATCGGACCGCTATTATGGCAAGCATATTGTTTTAAATATTTTGAGCAATCGTTTTGCTATTATCGGTAGAGATGACCTTGATGAGCCCGGCTATATTGAACATGCTTATCAGCTATCTGAAGAGGAAGCAGAGGAATTGCGTTCGTTTCTGTATGAAATTGTCTAACATAATTACGTAATGCTGCGAAAACACTAGAAGTAAGAAGTGAGGTGTTTTTCAGGTGGCAGAAAAAGATAAAGACAAAGAAGAAATAAAGTATACCGACTTTTCAAATGTGGAGACGATGAGAAATTTCTTAACCTTTGAGGAATATCCGGAAGGGCCATATGGCACACCGCGTGGTAAGGATACGCCTGTAGAGAATAAAAGCACACCATGGAAAGAAGGACAACGAACATATAGCAACTTTAACTATGAGTTCAAATCACTTCACCAGGATCTTCCAAGACAATTCCCTGGGGCTCATCCCACACATGATGACAAGGATGAAAATGCCGAACCTCCTTATGACTAATAGGAAGATTCTATCCATAATAAAAGTACAGGCAGCTAAATTAGCCTGTACTTTATTTTTTCACCTTTTTTAATACAAAATAGGCGCAACCGAAATTGCAATATTCGTATAGATATTCAGAAAGGGTACTTATTTTTGTATCAAATGACGCTTTTTGGTTTTTATCATCAAAAAAACCTTTTAAGCGAAGCTGTTCATATCCCCAGTCCCCAACTATATAATCATACTTCGCTAAGATATCGCTGTATCTCGCACGAAAAGCTTCTTCATTAAATCCATCTTTTAGCTCATCAATAAGCTCATATGTAGTATTACCTATGCTAATCACTTCAATCACCTCGTACCCCATACTAGAGGATGTTCACTATATATCCATTATAGCCAATCAATCCATCAATTACTATGCGAAATTTTTGTTGAATTGGTCACCCTACAACTGAGGGGGTGTCAAGATTGAAAAAATACACAATCATCTCAGGCTTAATTGCCTTAACAGCTTTAACAGGTTGCGGTACTTCTGATGACAATGCAGGAGTCTACCATGAAAGTGGAAATACAATATATCGAACTGACCAAAATGAGCTTTACAATGCGAAAGGCGTCAAAAACAATGGTAAAGAAATGACGAACTTTGGCTATGTTCGTCACCAAAAAAATCCGGTCCCTGGAGGAGCAAATGTATACAGTAATTTGCCAACTATGGACAGGGAAAAAGTTGCAGATTTAATCAGTAAAATCTGTACAACCATTCCGAACGTCAAAGATGTTGGTACGCTAGTAACGGATGAAGAGGTCCTTGTTGCATATGATACGGATTCTAAAGACCGTATGTTAACAGCAGATCAGGTAAAACGTTCCGCGATGTCAGTTGTTCCGAGGTATTTCCATGTATACGTTTCTGATAATCCTGACATGATGAATCAAATTGAGCGATTTGGAAGACTTGATTCAGACAGTCGAAATGTCGATCAAATTATTACATCTACTATTCAACAAATGATTAAATCTCCACAAGGATATAAAGTCAGTGATGGTGAAAATGAAAATGGGGAAATGGAAGGTGGCCTCAACCCTGAGTATGAACGTAGGGCGAGAGAGAACCAGGACTTCCTTAATAACCCTAGTATCAACAATAAAGGTGGAAATGAATTCAATCCTGAAATAGATCGCACAACTGATAATAAAGGGAATGAAGACCAAAAGAGAGATGATGGAAGAGAATTATTGCAAAAAGGAACACATTAAAAAAAAGGGGATATCCCCTTTTTTTTATGCTTGTTTAACTTGTTGATTTGATTTTGCTGCATTTACTTGCTCATCCGCATGGTAAGAAGAACGTACAAGAGGACCAGCTTCACAATGACTGAAGCCTTTACTTAATGCAATCTCTTTTAGTTCTGCAAATTCATCTGGATGATAGTATTTTTCAACTTTCAAATGTTTTTTCGTTGGTTGTAAATATTGACCAATTGTGATGATATCTACATTGTTCGCTCGAAGGTCGTCCATTGTTTCAATAATTTCTTCCTTCGTTTCACCAAGGCCGATCATGATACTTGATTTTGTTGGAATGTCCGCATTCATTTCTTTTGCACGACGTAAAAATTCAAGTGAACGTTCATATTTTGCACGTGCACGAACACGGTCAGATAAACGGCGAACCGTTTCAATATTATGGTTCATAATGTCGGGCTTTGCATCCATTAGGATTTTTAGATTTTCGTACACTCCACCCATATCAGATGGTAGTACTTCAATTGAGGTAAATGGATTCTTTCTACGAATTGCACGTACTGTTTCTGCAAATACCGCAGCTCCACCGTCCTTCAAATCGTCACGAGCAACTGTTGTAATAACAACATGCTTTAATCCCATCATTGCGACAGAATCAGCTACCCGCTCCGGTTCTGCCCAATCCAATTCATTTGGAAGGCCTGTCTTAACCGCGCAAAAGCGACAAGCGCGAGTACAAGTGTCCCCAAGAATCATAAAAGTAGCTGTTTTTCTTACAGCCCAACATTCGTGAATATTAGGACATTTAGCTTCCTCACAAACGGTATGTAATTGCTTTTCTCTCATCATTTTCTTTAAGCCTGTATAGCTTTCATTCGTATTCAGTTTTATTTTTAGCCATTCCGGCTTTCGAAGATATTCTTGTTTTTTTGACATACTTCATCACTCCATTGCAAAGGCTATCCCTATTATACTCCTAACTACTTTAAGAATCCAAGTATTCGATTTATTTGTATTTTTTAGCTTCCAACAATTAGTGATTATGAAAATGAGATGATTTAACAAACTAACAAGGAAGAGACTTTTTTATTTAATTCAAATTAAACAAATTCGGCTTATTGGATGCCTATAGATGCCTTTTAAAGACAATACATCCTTGTGTTATTTTAGTGAAAGGAGATTTGCGTGCGTGAACAGAAAACTTGGTATAGTTGTTGTTATTTGCTTATTTTTAATGTGTATGCCTTTGGATGCAAGTGCAAATGAGGATCAACAAAAAGTTTTTCAAGAACGAATGAACCTCTATACAAAGATGGAAACAGTAACACAGATTCCTTGGTACTATTATGCGGCTATTGACCAGTATGAAAGAAGCATCCGTCGTTCCAGAAAAGATATTCCGAAAGAAACCGGTTTAATTGGAATTTATATTAAACCAGAGACTTGGGCGGGGGCTTTAAACCCAAATCCAAATGATTCGAACCCTTATAGTATTCAACTTTTTGGAGGAATAGGTCTTGATGGAAACGGGGATGGAGTTGCAGATCAAACAAATGATGAGGATATCCTACTTACGATTTCAGAGCAAATTTTAGCATACGGAACTGACCCTGATAATATCAGAATCGGTTTATGGGATTATTACAAACGGGACAAATCGGTTTCACTGATTACGGGAATTGCTAAAATCTATTCAACATATGGCACTCTTGATTTAGATAAACACGCCTTTCCAGTTCCTCTTGGCTATAATCACAGCTATAAAAATACATGGGGAGATGCGCGTGGCTGGGGAGGTCGTAGAATGCATGAAGGCACTGACATCTTTGCAAGCTACGGAACACCAGTAAGGGCAACCTCATATGGGGTCATCGAAATGAAAGGTTGGAATCGTTTTGGCGGATGGCGTATCGGTATCCGTGATGTTAATAATACGTACCATTACTTTGCTCACTTAAATGGATTTGCGAAGGATATTGCAATCGGGCAGGTTGTTGAGCCTGGTACAGTGATTGGCTCTGTTGGAAGTTCTGGCTATGGACCACCAGGAACTGCCGGAAAGTTCCCTCCACATCTTCACTACGGAATGTACAAAGACAACGGGTATACAGAATGGTCCTTTGATCCATATCCGCATCTAAGGGCTTGGGAAAGATCAGAAAGACAAGCCAGAAAACGTAAATAAGATAAAAGGCTGTGGTATTTTTTTACCACAGCCTTCTTCCGTTCTATTTTGACCCTCTTTTTATAATTATTTCTTTAACCTTGTTTCGCTTGTTTAGCCTTTTTTGCAGCATGTGCGATACTTGCTACTAAACCTCCCCATAAAATGACCATTCCAATAACCATCATAGTAATTGCACCACCGGTCATAGTCCTACCTCCTTGTCACTACCAGAAGAATAGTTGTCATTTAACGCTTCATTACTCCATTTTTTAAGTGAGAACACGATCCCTAATACAATTACTCCAACAGCAATGAAAACACCTGGGAAGAGAATAAATGAAGTAGCATACCCTTCATAGTTTCCAGTTGCATTATCAAACTGTTGAAGGATATTTTGTTTAAATAAATCAAACATCATATATCCTAAAACAACTGGAGTGACTATCCCTAAACAGATTTTCCACCATCCACCTGCCCGCATATCAGAAATAGCATTTGCATGTGCTTGTAATGGATTCATTTGCTTGAATACCCACGCAATAAGGATTACTTCTACTAATCCTGCAACTGCGATACCGAATTGGTTAATGAAGTAGTCAACTACATCTAGGAAGTATAAGCCCCCATTTGTAGAATATAGGATTGAAATCAAAGATGCTAAGCCTGCACCGTATAATACAGATTTGTTACGACTAATCTTAAATTTGTCTTGAACAGCTGCAATAAATACCTCACAAATTGAAATAAGGGAAGTTAATCCAGCAAATATCAGTGATAAGAAGAAAAGTGCTCCGAAAAATTCGCCAAATGGCATTTGGTTTATAATTTGTGGGAAGACAGCAAATGCTAGACCCACACCTGCACTTGCAACTTCATTAACTGGTACATTTGCTTGAGTTGCCATAAAGCCTAATGCAGCGAATACCCCAATACCAGCTAGTAATTCAAATCCTGAGTTTGCAAAACCGGTAATAAATGCATTGTTTACTACATCGGACTTTTTCGGTAAATAACTTGCATAAGTAATCATAATTGCAAAACCAATTGATAAACTAAAGAAAATATGTCCGTATGCTGCCACCCAAACTTTACCGTCCATAATTGCATCCCAATTTGGTTGGAAGAATTCATTTAATCCAATAGCCGCACCATCAAGTGTAACTGCACGAATTACAATGATTGTGAAAATAACGCACAGTGTAGGGATAAAAATCTTGTTTGCTTTTTCAATACCTTTTTTAACGCCTTTAAATAAAATAAATAGAGTGATTGCCCAAACTAGAACTAAAGGTCCAAAAACTCCTAACACAGGTGTTCCAATTTCTCCAGGAGTTTCTGCTAGATGTAAGTATTTAGAGAATAGGAAACCTCCTGTATCTTCTCCCCACGCTTTATTAAATGAGAAAAATGTATACGAAAATGCCCACGCAATAATAACTGCATAATAGGTTGCAATTACAAAAGAAATAAGTACTTGCCACCACCCAAGCCATTCCAATTTTTTATTTAAACGGAATAATGACAAAGGTGCCGATCCTCTAAATTTTTGTCCGATTGTAAATTCGAGAATTAGGATTGGTATTCCGGCTGTTAAAATCGCAAATAGGTATGGAAGAAAGAATGCGCCTCCTCCATTTTCGTAAGCAACATATGGAAATCTCCATATATTACCTAAACCAACCGCAGAACCGATAGCCGCCATTACGAAGCCTGCCCGCGTCCCCCATTGTGGACGATTATCCATAAAACAAACCTCCCCTTTTCCACTTTAGCCCGTTACCGTATTAGACCTTTAGCACTAGACTGAAGTTGGAAATTTTTCTATTTTCAGATTATTTATTATAATCTATTTATTAGTATAGCCAGTCTTTATCTCTATGTCAAAAGTTATTTTAACATTTCAAAAAAAAGAGACAAAGGTTCTATTACCCTTGTCTCTCACATACAATTTACGTTTCTCTTAATAAAATTTGAATAGTAATTTTTATGCTTTTTGAATGTTCTTCACAGTAATTACAAAAATAATAAATATAACTAAAGTAGTAATCAATCCTAGTAAGGCACTACCTGTTAGACCTAGTACTACATATCCAATACCGGCGATAATTGCTGAAATAATGGCATATGGAAGTTGTGTCATTACATGATCAATAAGATGACTCCCTGCACCTGTTGAAGAAAGAATCGTTGTATCGGAAATCGGTGAGCAGTGATCACCAAATACAGAACCAGCAAGAACAGCTGCTAGCGCCGGGAGTAATAGATTAATATCTGAAGCTGCGGCTATGTCCCCTGCGATTGGTAGCATCATTCCGAAAGTTCCCCAGGACGTTCCTGTAGCGAATGCCATAATACCTGCTACAACAAAGAGAATGACCGGTAAGAACGCGATATTCAAGTTAGATTTTTCAACAATTCCAGCTAGATATTTTCCTGTTTCAAGCTGACCAATTAAGTCAACAATCACCCATGCAAATAGTAAAATATAGATGGCTGGAAGCATTGATTTAATTCCTTCTATAATTCCCTTTGGAAGGAGTTTTACGTCAATTGCATTTTTTGCATAGACCTGAATAAGGAACAAGATAAGTGTGACAATAAATCCAAACAAGCCGCCATATAACAGAGACCCAGTCACATCAGTGTTCTCCAAGACACTAATGATGGTTACATTTCCTTCAGAAGCTTTATAGCCTGTCCAAAATAACGAACCAACTGTACCTACAACTAATGCTAAGATTGGCCATACTAAATCGCCGACAGACCCCTTCTCACTTTGAGGCAGTTCTTGTTTTAACTCTCCAAGAACGGGCTTTTCCGGGTCTGTAACCTCTCCAGTTGTCATTACTCGGTCTTCATGAACCTTCATACTGCCGATATTAAGATTAAAAACTGCTACCGCAATAACCATTAATATAGCTACTACTACATATAAGTTCATTGGTATAATTTGAATAAATGCAGATAAAGGAGAATACTCTGCTACACCATGTGTTGCTAGGATTGGTGCAATGATCGCAATGATATAAGCTCCCCAGCTCGAAATTGGTGAAACAACACATATAGGTGCTGATGTTGAATCAATAATATAAGCTAGCTTTGCACGTGAAACCTTATTACGGTCAGTAATTGGTCTACTCACTTGCCCAACAGCTAACGCATTAAAATAATCATCAATAAAAATAATAATTCCTAAAACTGCGGCTAAGAGCTGAGCGCCTGTTCTTGTTTTAACCTTTTTTTGTGCCCATTCTCCAAATGCACGACTACCGCCAGAGATGGAAATGAAGGCAGTGATAATACCTAAAATAAGAAGAAATAATATAATATACACATTCCACGTGTTTACTGCACCATCTGCTACGAAAACAGCTTTTATACTTACCCAAATGGTGAGTAAAATCTCTTGCAACCAAGCTCCGACTCCGTCATTCATTAGAATATTAGCATGTAATACGAATGCAGACGATACAATACCGACTCCAAGTGACAGTAGTACTCTACGGGTTAAAACAACCATGAGAAGTGTAATGATTGGTGGGATAATTGAATATATCGTTCCAGACATAATGTGATTCCTCCAAGTGTTATTTTGGAGGGCGTGGTGAAAGAAGATACTCTTTAGAAGACAAAAAGAGAGTATGATAGAAAATAACTATCATTACTCTCTGTAATGTTATGTTATCCTCCATCACGATCAGTAGCCCTCCATTATAGATCATTCTATAATGACAGTGTTACCCTTTTTCAAGGCAACCCCAACAAAAATAACATTGACAAGTTTATTTTTGCTTCGGCAAAAAATCCTTTCAACTATGATCTACGTTGTCATCCTCACATAGTTTACTCTTATTTTCCGCTCCTCTACCTCATCGATCCGATAAGGTGGTGTATTCATTTTATTAATTCCTTCGCTAGTATATATGATTTTCCACTTAGATTCAACTATTCTAGTATAGTATTTTTTGCTAATTTGTTGGTATCTCTATAGAAGGAGATGATTCCCCACCATTATTGTAGAAATCTGGAACATCATGTAATATGTTTTGATTAATAACGGGGATAATTGTTTCAATTTCAACCTCTCCTGTTGAGAAAGGTAAAATTACCTGCATCGTCACTGTCGCAAGAACATTATATTGAAACCACCCATTATTAATCCCCCACTCATCAATTCTTCCTTGTGGCGTTGTTTCTCCAAATCCAATCATATGAAAACGAATTGGGATTTCTGGACCTAAGTTTCCTAAGAGGGCATTATTTGTTGCTTCCCCTAGAGGTACTTTAAAAACAAAGCCCGTTTGTCCGTTGGCATCATCCGTTTCAATTTCTAAATCAGGATATTCAAGTTTGTTAATTTCGCCTTCATTTACATACTTTAAGTATCGCTCTATATTTCCGAGTGTCTTTGTCGCCATTTTATTGACGACCTGAGTATTGTAGCTAATCACTTTCCCATTTTCATCCGTTTGCACAATACTTAAATCCTCTTGGACCAATTCTTCCTCATTTAATTGTTGGTTAATAGCGTTTTTAATAACTGTGGCTGCAACCTTCTTCGTTTCATTCTCAGCATATGCCATTAGTGCTGGCTCTATCGCTTTGTTAATAATGAATAAACCAATAACAGTTGAGAGAATAAAAAATACAAATGTTAATAAGAAGACGTAACGGAAAGGCAAGGGCCCTTTCCTTCTTGGTTGTAGACGAGCTCTGTACTTTCCCAAACGAAAATCCCCCCTTACAAGCTATGTGTATGCAGGTAAGGAGGGATGTACGATAACTATTTTGTTCAACAAGGTTCAAGTGATGCCACGTTCTTTTATATGGTATACCTTCTCAGGTTAATTTTAGATCATTTTTAGTAGGGCGTCTCTGCCTTTCATGCCTACTGTAATGCCTCGGTTTTCGGCTTCAATTGTAATTGATTCAAGAGGGGCTTCCAGTAATTGCTCGATTGTACGAACACCAACTGCCCTACCAGCAATAATGCCTCGTTCTTTAAGTTTTTCGTTCAATAATGCAACATCGAGAGCTCCACACATAATATAGCCATTTTCATTCGTGACTGCCATAAAATTTGTCTTAGGCAGGTTAACGGTAATGGCTGTAAATTGATGATTATCAATTACGATTGGTGTCATTGAGACCATTCCTAGCACACTCCTTTCCCTAACTAATTTATGTAATGGGAAAGTGATTTGTGTTTGAAATAGTACTAGTCATAGACCTATCTTTCTCTAATCCTTTTGACTAAGTATCTTTAGAACGTTTTGCTGATTGTTTTTTAATTTTTCAGCTAAAAGATCTCGTAAGAATTCTGGCATATAGTATTTTTTATCCTTAGCATCCCGTATGACAGGAAAGAGTGAACCGAATGTGAACATATCAATGGTAGCAATTGAATACGTTTTGTCAGGATCGAGGTCCTCCCCATTGATTTTAATATCGGTAATGTGATCTAATCCATCCGAAAGCTTTGTAGTGTAAAGTTCTACACCGTCATATACCATTTTGCCCATTACTTTTCCACGGAATCCTAGACCCTTAATATTGAGGTTTTCCATTTCCTTTGTGTTTGCCTGTAAAATAATTTCCTTCAATTCATCGCCCTTAACCCAGACCTTACATGGATTAATAGGATGTGGGCAAATTCGATGCAAGTCTTCTCTTGTTACCTTTCCTGTTGGAAGCGAGTCAAGCAATAGCCCTGCGTTCACCATCGATATGTCTCCTTCACACCATTCGCGAAGGACCTCAGCTAAAAGCTTAGAAAATGAGTTTTCCGCAAACCAATCACTTAGAAGTGGTTGGTCAATTTCTGCAATAACATCATTTTGTAAGTTGTGTATACTTTTTGCCATGTACTCAGAAAGGATTTCAGTTGTTTCCTTACTTTCTGACAGTGATTTCGTAGGGATTACACTTGCAGCACTTTCAATGAGCCTTTTATGCTCAGTATCAATTTTAAGAGTAACATGTCCAATATAATTCCCGTATTTTTGCGCACAGCATAGAAGTGTGTTATTGATTCTCTTTCCAGCTTCTAAAAGATGATGTGTGTGGCCACCAAGTAGCACGTCAACATCTGGGAAATCTCTTGCAATTTGCTCATCCTCATTGATTCCTAAATGGGACATCAGAAGCATCATATCTGTTTTGTCTTTTAATTCTTTGATTGTTTCTTGTAGGATAACAAAAGGATCTTTGACGTTCCAGCCGAGCAACTTATATAGCCCAATATAATGAACCGTTAAACCGATGATTCCTATCCTAAATCCACTTGGCAAGACATGAATATGGTAAGGATCTGCCCAGTTAGGTAGCTTCCCATTTCGGTCGAATAGATTTGCAAGCAAGACCTTAAATTCTGCCTCTTCATATAAAGAATCCAGATGTTCATAAGACATCGTAATTCCTTCGTTGTTACCGATAGTAGCATAATCGTATTGAAGTTGGTTTAAGAGCTGCACATTCAATTTGCCATGGGATGCTTCTGAAATTGGATGAAAGCGATCAATATGGTCACCAATATCAATTAAGAGCATTTCCTCATTGTTAGCCTGATGAAGTTTTCTCATTTCTGTGATATATTTTGTGATTTTAGGCCATCGGTCAAAATGGCTATGGAGATCGTTTGTATGATAAATATGTACGGTTTCAATCAATCCCTACACCTCCTTTTTGCATGTTTAAAATGCTATGGACTTCTTCTTTAGGTACTTCACTTTTGTATTTCAATCTAAATTAAGTATAGTTTTTACTAACTAAAAAAGTCTAATTGCCTCGGCGCTAAACCTCGATACTCGATTCCGAGCATATCGATAAATTGTTTAGCATTGTCTGCCGCATCCCCACCTGAATTGTTATTAAACAATACGTAGATGGTCTCACTTGATTGATTAAGTTCCTGCACATGATGAATCCATTCTTCTAGCTCTTCTTTATTATACTTATATAAATAACGCACATCACGCCAATTGCCTTGTTTTGGCTTTTTCCAGCCATGAACATTTCTGCCATGAAAACGTACGAGCGTTTTTAGTTTATCGGTTGGATGGAGGATTGTCGGAATTGACCCTTTGCCTGCCTGTGGTTCATCGCAAATACTATGAATCCATCCTTCTTCTTCCATAAATTCTAATGTTTGTTTTTTTAGGCGTGGTGAAAACCATGATTGGTGGCGGAATTCAAGGGCTACAGGAATTTCCCCCATCTGCTGCTTGCACCACCTTAAGTAGTCTACATTTTCACGTTTACAATCATACCATGGAGGAAATTGAAATAAAACCATGGCAAGCTTATTTGCTTGTTGATAAGGTTCCAGTGACAAACGAAAAGCATCAAACATCTTTTCCTTTGATTCAAATGGAATTTCTCCACGTTGATGACCTGTCATCCCCTGATAAGCTTTAACAATGAATTGAAAAGATTCAGGTGTGTCTCTCAGCCATTTTTCCACATTACGTTTAGGCTGAATGGCATAGAAAGACGCATCCACCTCGACAATTGGAAAGTGACCAGCATATTCTTTTAGTTTATCACTGGGTGTAGTTCCTGCTGTATATAGGCTATCGTGGTCACCCCAGCCAGTTACACCAATATAAATCATGGAGTCACCTCCTATTACGATTATGTACAAAAATAACTCGCTTGAGAGTATCTCAAACGAGTTATTGCATGTGTGCTTATTATCCGATAGAACCTTCCATTTCGAACTTGATTAAGCGGTTCATTTCAACAGCGTATTCCATTGGAAGCTCTTTAGTAAATGGTTCGATAAAGCCCATTACGATCATTTCAGTAGCTTCTTGCTCAGAAATACCACGGCTCATTAGATAGAATAGTTGTTCTTCAGATACTTTAGATACCTTAGCTTCATGCTCTAATGAAATATTGTCATTTAAAATTTCATTATATGGAATTGTATCAGAAGTCGATTGATTATCCATGATTAACGTATCACATTCGATATTAGAACGTGCTCCGTGTGCTCTACGTCCGAAGTGTACAATACCACGGTATGTTACTTTACCACCGTGTTTAGCAATAGACTTCGATACGATAGTAGAAGACGTATTTGGAGCAAGGTGAGTCATTTTCGCACCCGCATCCTGGTGTTGACCTTTACCAGCTATTGCAATGGAGAGGGTCATACCACGAGCTCCTTCACCACGAAGGATAACCGCCGGATATTTCATTGTTAGTTTTGAACCAATGTTACCATCGATCCATTCCATTGTTGCATTCGCATCACAAACTGCACGTTTTGTAACTAGGTTATACACATTGTTAGCCCAGTTTTGGATAGTTGTATAACGGCAGTACGCATCTTTTTTAATGATGATTTCAACTACTGCACTGTGTAGTGAGTTTGTTGTATAAACAGGAGCCGTACATCCTTCAACATAATGTACGCTTGCGCCCTCATCAACAATAATTAATGTACGTTCGAATTGCCCCATGTTTTCAGAGTTGATACGGAAATATGCTTGAAGTGGTGTATCAACCTTAACACCTGGCGGTACGTAGATAAATGATCCACCAGACCAAACTGCTGAGTTCAATGCTGCGAACTTGTTATCAGTTGGAGGAATAACCTTTGCCCAGTGCTCACGGAAAATATCTTCATTCTCTTTAAGAGCAGAATCGGTATCCTTAAATACAATTCCTAGTTCTTCAAGGTCTTCCTTCATATTATGGTATACAACCTCTGATTCGTACTGAGCAGAAACACCCGCAAGATATTTTTGTTCAGCTTCAGGAATACCTAACTTATCAAAAGTTGCTTTAATCTCTTCAGGAACTTCATCCCATGACTTTTCGGATTTCTCAGATGGTTTTACGTAATACGTAATTTCATCAAAGTTTAAGCTATTAAGGTCTCCACCCCATTGTGGCATAGGCATGTTGTAAAAATGCTCTAAGGATTTAAGACGGAAGTCTAACATCCACTGTGGCTCTTCTTTCATGCGTGAGATTTCTTCAACAATTTCCTTTGTTAAACCACGTTCTGAACGGAAGATGGAAACGTCTTTATCTGCAAAGCCATATTTATAATCGCCAATTTCAGGCATTTTCTTTGCCATTCTACTTCACTCCATTCTATGTGAGGAATCCTCATAACAAAATGTTAGGAGAAATCTATCACGATTCATTTTGTTCGTTCTTAAATCCCTTTTCCATTGCCTTCCAAGCTAATGTTGCACATTTAATACGCGCTGGGAATTTTGAAACGCCCTGAAGTGCTTCAATGTCTCCTAAATCAATGCTATCATCATATTCTTTTCCTAGCATCATTTCTGAGAAGATTTGTGACATTTTTAATGCATCTTCAATTTTTCTGCCTTTAATCGCTTGAGTCATCATTGATGCGGATGACATTGAAATGGAACAACCTTCTCCATCGAATTTTGCATCTTGAACAACTCCATCATCAACTTTTAACGTAAGATGAATTCGGTCTCCACAGGTTGGGTTATTCATATCAATTGTTAATGCCCCATCTTGGATAACTCCTCGATTTCTTGGCTTTTTATAATGATCCATTATTACTTGTCGGTACAAGGTATCAAGGTTTATTCTAGAATCCATTGCTGAAATACTCCTTTGTTTTTATGAGTCCTTCAACTAGTTTATCAATTTCTTCTTCTGTATTATAGAGGTAAAAACTTGCACGTGCAGTTGCTGATACCTTTAACCATTTCATAAGTGGTTGGGCACAGTGATGGCCAGCTCTTACAGCAATTCCTTCAGCATCTAGAACAGTTGCAACATCGTGTGGGTGAACATCTTCAATATTGAAAGTTACTACTCCCGCACGATGCTTAGGGCCATAAATAGTTAAACCCTCTACTTGTGACAATCGCTCGATAGCATGTGATGCTAACTTGTGCTCATGCGCAAGAATATTGTCTAAACCAATATCTTCTAAAAAGTCGATTGCAGCACCTAAACCAATTGCTCCTGCAATAATAGGAGTTCCAGCTTCAAATTTCCAAGGGAGCTCTTTCCATGTTGAATCGTATAGGTCAACGAAATCGATCATTTCCCCACCTGTTTCAACAGGCTCCATTTTTTCAAGCAATGCTTTCTTGCCATATAATACACCGATACCCGTAGGTCCGCACATTTTATGGCCTGAAAAAGCTAGGAAGTCACAATCGAGGTCTTTCACATCGATTTTTAGATGTGGTGCAGCTTGTGCTCCATCAACTACCATGACAGCACCATTTCGGTGTGCAATTTCTGCAATTTCTTTAATTGGATTTATTGCACCAAGAACGTTAGAGACCATCATCACAGCAACTATTTTTGTTTGACTTGTAACAATATCTTCAACATCCTTGAGATCAATCGAACCATCCTCTTGTAGAGGAATATATTTTAACTTCGCACCTGTTCGTTTAGCAATTTGTTGCCAAGGAATAATATTAGCATGGTGCTCCATATAGGTAATGACAATTTCATCGCCCTCACCGAGATTATCGCGCCCATAGCTTGCAGCGATTGTATTGATTGCAGTTGTTGTTCCCCGGGTAAAAATAACCTCTTGTATAGAAGATGCATTGATGAACTTTCTCACCTTTTCACGAGCATTCTCATATGCATCAGTTGCTTTTGTACCTAGGGTATGAACACCACGGTGAACATTTGAGTTGTATTCTCGATAATAGCGATCCAGTGTTTCGATTACAGTAACAGGTTTTTGAGATGTAGCAGCACTGTCTAAGTAGACAAGCGGTTTTCCATTTACCTCTTGATTTAAGATTGGGAACATGGAACGAATATCTTGGATATTCATTATTTTACTTTCCTTTCAATTACCTCAACAAGTTGTTTCTTAACTCCTTCAATAGGAAGTTGGTTTACAACAGGTGCAAGGAAACCATGAATGACTAGGCGCTCTGCTTCCATCTGTGGAATACCACGGCTCATTAAGTAATATAATTGAACAGGGTCAACCCTACCAACAGATGCAGCGTGACCTGCTGTTACATCATCTTCATCAATAAGTAAAATTGGGTTTGCATCTCCACGAGCTTTTTCGCTAAGCATCAATACTCTGGATTCTTGTTCAGCATTCGATTTAGAAGCGCCATGTTCGATATGCCCAATACCATTAAAGATAGAGCTTGCGCTATCCTTCATAACACCATGTTTTAGAATATATCCTTCGGAATTCTTACCATGGTGAGTAATTCTTGTCGTAAAGTTCTGTTTCTGCTCGCCACGACCTACAACAACGGTCTTTGTATCAGCATATGAGCCGTCTCCAACTAAGTTAGTGATATTTTCAGAAATGGTATCACCATCATTCATAAGTCCGAGGGCCCATTCAACTTTACTATCTCGACCGATTACTCCACGACGAGTTACGTAAGTTGTGTTTCCAGTAGCTAAAGCATCAACAGCTCCGTAAGTAACTTTAGCATTGCTGCCTGCAATAACTTCTGAAACAATATTTACAACTGTATTTGCAGAATCTGTTGTAGAAATATAGTTTTCAACATAAGTAACTGAACTATTATCTTCAGCAACTACGATCACATGGTTAAATAGTGCGGATGCACCATTCTCTTGAATAAATACAGCTTGAAGTGGAACGGACACCTCAACATTCTTAGGAACATAAACAAATGCACCACCATTAACCAATGCAGCATGCAGTGCAGTTAGACGGTGTTCATCAACCTTGACAGCTTCTTTCATAAAATACTTTTGAAGAAGGTCACTATGTTCACGAGCAGCTGTATGAATATCAGTAAAAATAACACCATTTGCTTTTAAATCATCTGAAAGTGAGATAAAGGCTGGAGTGTTGTCACGTTGAATATATATATTCTTATCTTCTTCAACATGAATTAATGATTTAATTTCTTCAGGTAGTTCGTCAATTGAGTTATATGGTGCACTTTTCACAACATGATTTGCAAATTGAGTAAAGTTCCATTTATCAATTTTTGTTTTATCTGGTCTTGGCATTGGAAGGTCTTCTGCTTTTTCAAGAGCTTGTAAGCGAAGTTCCTGTAACCAGCTTGGTTCACCAAGAGTAGACGAAAAACCTCTGACATAATCTTTATCAAATGGTAATTTCGTATCGATTGTCATAATAATCCTCCTTACGCTTACGCTTCTTGACCTACAGTTTCATCTTCGATTCCTAATTCTTTCTTAATCCAATCATATCCTTCAGCTTCTAGACGTTGTGCAAGTTCTGGTCCACCTGATTTCACAATACGTCCTTGCATCATGACATGTACTTTATCTGGTGTAATATAGTTAAGTAAGCGTTGGTAGTGAGTGATGATTAAGCAACCAAACTCTTCTCCGCGCATTTCATTAATTCCTTTAGAAACAACCTTCAACGCATCAATATCAAGACCTGAGTCAATCTCGTCAAGGATTGCGATCTTAGGCTCTAACATCATTAATTGTAGGATTTCGTTACGTTTCTTTTCCCCACCTGAGAAGCCTTCGTTAAGGTAACGTTGAGCCATGTCAGGATCCATTTCTAGATATTCCATGTTTTTATCCATTGTACGAATGAATTTCATTAATGAAATTTCATCACCTTCTTCACGACGTGCATTAATTGCAGAACGAAGGAAGTCTGCGTTTGTTACACCATTGATTTCACTTGGATATTGCATTGCTAAGAAAAGACCAGCGCGTGCACGCTCATCAACTTCCATTTCTAACACATCTTCGCCATCAAGAGTGATGCTTCCGCTTGTTACTTCATATTTAGGGTGGCCCATGATTGCAGATGATAAAGTTGACTTACCTGTACCATTTGGTCCCATGATTGCGTGAATTTCTCCACCGTTTATTTCAAGGTTAACCCCTTTTAAAATCTCCTTGCCTTCGATTTCGACATGAAGATCCTTAATAACTAAAGTTGATCCTGCCATAACTACTACCTCCATTAAACGAAAATATTTTGTATAGTATTGACACATTAAGTCAAAACTTCATTCTCATTTTATTCTCATTACAATCTTATATCAAATTCAAAGTGATATCAACCTTTACACATTCACACACGTGATACATTTTTTTAATATAAGTTTTGTTGTACTATGCATTAAATGAGAAGAAAAAGTTAAATCTTGTCCAACAATTAAGATAACATAAATTAAAAGGATATGTAAGGAAGAATAGATGTTATCCAATGGTAAGTATTCAAATCCTCAGTTTATTTTTCACAGATTCCGATAATTCATTCTATAATATAGAAACCCAGTGTAGTGGGCACTGGGTTTCGCAATCATAATATATCTATTTAGATGTTCACTTTACCTATTTGAGCAATAATCATTAGACCTTGTTTATAGTCTTTTTCTCGATTAACCTCAACCCGCATACGCTCTTTGAACTTTCGACAGTAATCTTTGTAACCAATCCCATGTGCCTGATGCATTGCCTTTTCCATTTCGCCCGTATAATTCAAACGGATTTGATTGATATTGGACCAATCCCTTCTTTTTTATCGTGCTTACTTGCACATATTTAATGCTATCACCATCAACCTTTTGCCTCAACAGCGTGATTTCGTAGTATTTCAAGCTCCCAATCCTTATTTGACTAAATGGATAACACTAGGAACACAGGAGATACAATTCAATCAATTTCCTTTGTTTTCCTCGAGAATATTCAAAAATCGAAAAGAGGCTTACCAATAGGCAAGCCTCTTTTATTATTATTCAACTACAGTAACAGCACCAGCGTATTTTTCTTCAATAAACTTTTGAATTTCTTCAGATTTTAACACTTCTACTAGTGCTTTGATTTCTTCTCGATCTTCATCGCCCTTATTCACAACAACGAGGTTTGCAGGTACTACATCATCACCTTCAAAGGCAATACCGTCTTCTGCAATATTCACTCCACCTTCAAGAGCGTAGTTTGTGTTAATTACAACCGCATCTCCTTCACCATTTTCAAAGGATGTAGCAAGTAGTTTTGCTTCAATTAATGTAGAAAAATCAAGATTTTTCGAATTTTCGATGATGTCTTCAACCCTAGCTTGGTCGCCAACACCTTCTTTAAGCTTGATAATACCTTCTCTTTCAAAAATCGGTAAAATACGACCATGATCACTAAAAGAGTTACTCATAATAATTTTTGCACCATCTGGAAGCTCATTTAAACTTTTGTATTCTTTAGAATAAATTCCAATTGGCTCTTTATGGATTTCTCCAACACTTACAAAGTCAAAGTCAGGGTTGTCCTTTAATTGTAGGTCTAAATAACCTGGTGTTTGGAAGTAGTTTGCATCAAGTTCTTTTTCATGTAATGCAACATTCGGTAAGATATAGTCTGTAAAAACTTCTATTTCAAGGTCAATTCCTTTATCCTTTAATAAAGGTTTTGCTTGTTCAAGGACTTCTGCATGTGGAACAGCTGATGCACCTACAACAAGCTTTTTATTTCCTTCTGCTTCTTGAGTGTCTCCTCCATTAGCAGCATCGTCATTTCCGCCACAAGCAACTAGGGCAATTGAAAGTAGTCCAAATAATAGTACATAAAGTAATTTTTTCATCGTTGTTTTTCCTCCTGTTATCTCTTGTCTGTATGTTTTGTAAAGAAATCACCCACAAATTGAATGATAAATACCAATATTAGTATTGCAACAGTTGCAATAAATGTAATGATTGGTTTATTGCTTTGGAAACCATATAAATATGCAAAATGGCCTAACCCACCTGCTCCGATTACTCCAGCCATTGCGGTAAAGCTTACTAATGAGATTGCAGTAACGGTAATCCCGGAAATTAGGGCTGGTAAAGATTCAGGAATTAACACTTTAAAAATGATTGTCGAGTTTGTAGCTCCCATTGAATGAGAAGCCTCAATAACTCCTTTATCGATTTCACGCAAAGCGATTTCAACCATTCTGGCATAGAACGGTGCTGACCCTATAATCAAAGATGGTAACGCAGCATTTGGTCCTAGCATGGAACCCATCATAATTTTCGTGAAAGGTATCAATAGGACAATCAGGATGATGAATGGTATGGAACGAAAAATATTAACAAATGCAGATACTATCCGATTCACCACTGTATTTTCCCATGCATTCCCTTTATCTGTTAAAAAGAGAACTAAACCTAAAAATAAACCAATTATAAAAGTAGCAAGCACGGAGATTGAGGTCATGTATAAAGTCTCTAAAGTTGCTTCCCAAAGATTCCCCCAATTGAGTGCTTGATAATCTTTAACCTGTTTTTCCCATTTAAGTAATTCTTGAAATTGTTCAAGCATTTTCAATCACCTCAGCTTCTACTCGTTGTTGTCGAATAAATTCGATGGCTGAAGTGACTTCATTAGCATCACCATCAAGATGTATAAATAATGTTCCATAAGATCCATTTTGGGTTTGTGAAATTTTCCCTTGTAAAATATTCACTTCCACCTTAAAATCTCGGATTAATCTAGTAATTAATGGCATTTCAGCATCTTCACCAACGAAGCTAAGCTGAACCATTTTTCCATTTGGATAACGATCTAATAAATTCTCAACCGTTTCTTTTGTTTCTTCAGGCTCCGTCACTTGCTGAACGAAGCGTTTTGTAATGTTGGCTTGAGGCTTTTTAAATACATCAAGCACTCTTCCTTGTTCAACAAACTTCCCATTTTCCATTACTGCAACTCGATGACAGATTTTACGTATCACATGCATTTCATGGGTAATTAATACGATTGTTAACCCTAAACGTTCATTAATATCAACTAGTAAGTCCAAAATAGAGTCAGTTGTTTGAGGGTCTAATGCAGATGTTGCTTCATCACATAGTAAAACCTTCGGATTATTGGCAAGTGCTCTTGCAATTCCAACCCTTTGCTTTTGACCACCACTTAGCTGTGATGGGTAAGCATCTTCTCTTCCTTCCAGTCCTACAAGCTTAATAAGCTCATTTACCCGTTCTTCTCGTCTAGTTTTTGGCACCTTTGCAATCTCCAGAGGAAAGGAGATATTTTCCCTAACTGTTCTCGACCATAGTAGGTTAAAGTGCTGAAAAATCATACTTATTTCTTTACGTGCATCACGTAATGCTTTTCCTTTAATGGACGTGATATTATGACCAGCAACAGAAATATTCCCTTCTGTTGGAGTTTCAAGCCCATTCAATAAACGAATGAGTGAACTTTTACCCGCGCCACTGTATCCAATGATTCCGAAAATTTCACCTTCATTAATCTGAAGGTCAATATTGTTAACTGCTGTTACAGAATTTGTTTTTGTTTGATAAATCTTTTTAACATTTTTTAGTGTTATCACGTTGTCACACCTTCTATTCAGAGAAAACTATGTTTAGTGTATGCGATAATGTAAATAAATAAAGATAATAATTATTCAAATATGCCCCGCATATAAAAATAAATGCCTTTCTGCAAAAACGAGCAGAAAGGCACAATTTAGTGATTCCTTCCTCTCATCTTCCAAAGCACAAAGCTTTGTGTGAATTGGCACCTTTTCAACAGATGTTGACGGTTGCTGGGTTTCATCGGGCACATCCCTCCACCACTCTAAATAAGAGTTATCAGATTTATTTAATTTTTATTATCATACTAAAACAACACGAGAGTAATCTTATCATCTCTATATAAAGGTGTCAACGAAAATATTGTGAACAATTTTTCAGTTATGCAGTCGGCACTTATAAGGCTGAACTGGTGCCGTTTGCCGTTTTAATGGCTTGCTCTAAATCTTCTAAAATATCTTCCACATTTTCAATACCAACAGATAAGCGAACTAAGTCCTCTGTTACACCAGATGCCTTTAGGTCTTCTGGGCTTAATTGTTGGTGTGTAGTACTAGCAGGGTGAATAATTAAGCTTTTTGCATCTCCTACATTTGCAACATGAGACCAAAGCTCAACACTATTGATTAGCTTTTCTCCAGCTTCTCTTCCACCTTTAATACCGAATACAATTACGGATCCTGCACCTTTTGGTAAATATTTATCAGCTAGTTGTTTATTTGGATGGTCCTCTTCACCTGGATACAATACCCATTCAACTCCAGGATGATTTTTAAGATAAGAAACAACTTTTTTCGTATTTGCAATATGCTCCTTCATACGAACATGTAATGTTTCTAAACCTAAGTTGAATTGGAATGAATTATATGGACTAATAGCTGGACCTAAATCTCGTAGTAATTGAACTCTTGCTTTTATAATAAAGGCTACTGGTCCTAAAGCTTCCGCAAAGACTAAATCATGATAACTAGGATCTGGTGTTGTAAATCCAGGGAATTTTGGTGAATTCCAATCGAATTTACCACCGTCCACTATAATTCCACCCATGGTTGTTCCATTACCTAGTAACCACTTTGTAGCTGAATGGATAACAATGTCAGCACCATGCTCAATTGGTCTACATAAATATGGTGTTGCAAATGTATTGTCAACAATTAGAGGAATTCCTGCTTCATGAGCAATGTTAGCAACAGCCTCAATATCTAGTATATCTAAGCTAGGGTTTCCGATCGTTTCAGCAAAGATTGCCTTTGTATTAGGTGTTATTGCTTGACGGAAGTTTTCAGGATTTTTTGGATCTACTAAATGTGTTTTAATTCCATATTTAGGTAGAGTATTAGCAAATAGATTATACGTTCCACCATATAGTGTAGAAGCAGATACAATCTCATCTCCTGCTCCTGCAATATTAAGGATTGAAGTCGTAATAGCTGCCATTCCACTAGCAACTGCTAATGCACCAACTCCACCTTCTAATTGGGCAACTCTTTCTTCAAAAACAGTAGTAGTTGGGTTGTGGATGCGAGTATAAATATAACCATTTTCTTTTAAACCAAAGAGATTTGCTGCATGTTCAGTAGTATTAAATTTGAACGCATTTGATTGATAGATAGGAACTGCTCTAGCACCGGTTACTGGATCTGCCTCAAGACCCCCATGTATTGCAATCGTTTCTGTTCTGAATTTTTTTTGTTTTTCACTCACTTTAATCTCTCCCTCTTTGATTAAATAAAAAAACCTCTTCGATAAGAAGAGGTTGTATGTATGGTCTCTCTTCTTATCTTTCAGGCATAAAAAAGCCTGCTGGATTTAGCACCGTGTAAATACCGGTTGCCGGGTTTCATAGGGCCATTCCCTCCACCACTCTTGATAAGATAAACTATTAAGTTTTTACTTTTATGATTAATTTGATGTTAACCCTTTTTTATTCACAAGTCAACGAAAATATTTTGAAAAAACAAGATATTCGAAATTACTTGTATTTTTCGTGAAAATCGACAACCCTAATTAAACATCATGTTAATGCTACAAAATTCGTCCATTTTTCCCGGGAAATACGACATATTAAGATATTTTCGCGATTTGTTTTTCCTCTTTTTGAAAGGATTTCCCAGTAAAAACAAATAGGAAATAGAGAGAGCCTATTAAATATAAGACAGAAGTAATTGTAAAAACATAAGCATAGCCCCAATAAGCACCATACAGCATCACAATCGAGGTTGATACCGGCCCCATTAAAGCCCATCCTAATGAAAATACCATTTGGTTAACAGAGTTGGCCAATCCTTTCATAGAATCATCAACCCGCCCCATAACAAGAGATGCTTGAATCGGGTTTCCTGCATTCATTAAGGCTTGTCTAAATAAAAAGCCAATCGCCGCTATGTAAAGATTTTCGGTATACCCTGTCAGCAAGAGGAAAGGCAATGATGATAGTTGTAAATAAACAACTGCTCGAACTTCTCCTACCTTACTAACAATGGCTGGTCCAATAATCATCGCGATCGCTGTTGCTGCTTGTCCCAATGATAAAATGAGACCAATTACCGTATTACTCGCTAAAAACCGGTCAGCAAAATACAAATTCAGGTAAGGAATAACTAATCCTGAACCAAACCCTATGATCATTTGAGCAAATGCAAACATCGCAATCAACTTTATTTGAGATTTATTTGTTCGCAGCTTCTGACTAAATGACGCCACTGTTTTAATCTCAGGTTGTTTCCTTGGCTGTTCATTCATTTTAAGTACCGGTAAAATACCAGCCATATAAATGATAGTTGCAATTAATAATGTGATTCTTACACTCCAAAGCCCACTCATATGAAAGACAAATTGAAAGGCATCAGAAAATGCCCCTCCCGCAATATTCCCTACTACTTGTGCAACCATCATGATTGCTGAATGAAAACTAAACAGGTGAACCCTTTGTGAAGATGTGGAGTTTTCCGCTAACCACGGGATTCCAGATACTTGAATAAATGCAGTCGACAGCCCTGTAATAAATGCAGTTCCAATCAGTAACTGATCAATTTCTAGAATACTTCTAGCAAAAAAGGCGAATGTAGAAATCGCAACTCCAAGAACCATCACTTTCTTTCTGCCAAATTTATCACTCATGAGCCCTGCGGGTACGAGAATTAAAGCAGATGCTAAAGCCGTCATTGCAATAATTGTTCCGTTCGTTTGCTCGGAGTAACCTAGCTCTCTTACATAAAAGTTATACATGATTGTGAACATGCCCATGCCTAATTGTGTAAAAACAGTCGCTAGTATAAATCGTTTGATGTTTTGATTGTATGCTTTATATTGCGTTTTCCATCCGGTGACAATGCTCATATGTGCTCCTATAATTCTGTGATATATATGATATTTCGACTCCCTAAACATCATACAACTTTTTATACAAATTGCAATATACCGAATACAAAAATGATGTATTTTTTAAAATAAAGAAAGCGATAACCCAATTGGATTATCGCAGTATACAGACATTATTCTTTCGCTTTTTTTATGCATTGCCTTCTTGAAGCGTTTTCTTATTACTCGGTGCAAACCAACCGAGTAGTGCAATGCCAACTAATACTCCATAGAAGATAATTGTCCAAACAGTACTATGCGGGAAATCATGGTCTAAAATACCAATATCCTCATGAGCAAGGGTAATTACAGCAAGTTTGACACCGACCCAAGCTACAATTGCATATGCGGTTGTTTCCAATGCAGGTCGTTTCTCAAGAAGTTGCACAAACCAAGTTGCAGCAAACTTAATCAATACGAGGCCAGCAATACCCCCAAGAAGAATAACAATGAATTGTCCTCCATCCATACCACCGAAATTGCCAAGAGGTGATTCTGGAAGACCAAGGGCTAGAGCAACCGCAGCTAAGATTGAATCAATAGCAAAAGCAAGATCCGCTAATGCAATCTTTCCTACGGTAGGCCAAAATCCTTTACCAGCAGACTCTTTTTCATCATCCTTATGAATGTTCTTATTTTCCTTACCAAACTTTGCTTGGATGATATGCTTTAATCCCAAATAAAGAAGATAGGCTGCCCCTATCGCTTGTATTTGCCATACGTTTGCTATAAAGGAAATAGCAAAAAGTGCTCCAAAACGGAAAACAAAAGCCATGAGTATTCCGTAATTGATTGCCTTTTTTTTCTGTTCTTCAGGTAAATGCTTGGCTATGATTGCTAGCACTAGAGCATTGTCCGCTGATAATAACCCTTCCAAACCAATTAGGATTAACAATGCCCAGGCATATTCAAGCCAGATTGACTCCATGAATGTCTCCCCCAACTTTTAGGAAATTTCCTACAGGTAATTCATGAGTTTCCCTTTTTTATAGTACTCTTTTTAGTATGAGTACAATGAAACACGATAAACCGAGTTGTTTTAGGTAATATGTTTAAAATTTTCCTTGGGTAAAAAATTGAAAAGGAAATTCAATAAAATAACCCAAGAATGTTGAAATCCATTCCTGGGCTTATGTTTTTGATAAGATTTCAACCAAGTAAGGAACTGAGTGAAAGGCATAATACTTTTGCGCAACTTTTCCTTCTTTTACATGCATTAAACAAGGAACACTTTCAATTTGCCAATCGATTGCTTTTTTTGGTAAATAATTCAGATCACTCTTACCGATTATTACGTTTGGTAATAATTCGGCGACGACAGTCATCATTTTTGAAGCTACCTGACAGGTTCCACACATCGGAGTGAATAAATAAAGCCAAAACTCCCCCGTGTTCGTAAGGTGAGTATCAATTTCGTGTTCATTCCATTCCTTCATCTTTACAACAACCTTTTATCTTCTTAATTGTTGTTTATTTTACCATAATTATTGAAAAAGTATAGGATACACGCTTGGCCTTACAGTAAGTATTCAGCATGAACATCTATGTTTGCTGAAAGTAGTACCGTAGCAATATGTTGTTCAGGGGCAGTCGCAACCTCCCGATACATTTTATCGATAAACAAATGCCGTGCTTCTGGAAACTCGCGTTTAAACTGTTTTCTAAGCTTATCTCCTGCACGGTCGGCATCAACTAAGATATAAACATCTTTATTAAACAAATGCTCAATTAATTCGTCTAGTTTGGAGATACTAATCGTTCCGTTAGTACAAATAATCTCAACTGGTTCATTCACAACCGCTTCGACTTTCTTTTTATCTGTTCTCCCCTCAACAATAATTACTTTTTCATTATCGTCAAAAGCCACCATTTCATCACCTTGTTTCAAGTGTACATTAATCTGATATATACTTCTTCGATGTATACAACTGCTTTTCCTTCATTTTATAGCGAAGAATATAATTTGGTGAATCATTAGGAAACAATAGGGAAAAAAAGACAGTGGGTAACCACTGTCTTAACACCAACCATTTTCATCATCACAATCGACATATTTCATATCTGGGTTAGAAGGTATATCAGCATATGTGAAAATTTTGCTCTCCTCTTGCTCATATCCCTGCTTTAATTCATACTGAGCCCCTTCATTTGTAAAACGGATTTTTCCGATTGGTTCTTTTTCAACATATAATTTCATTTCATTATCTCCAAGCTTTCCGACCACTCGGTCAGTCACTTCAATTCGAGTATGTTTCAATACCATTACGAACACCCTTCCATCGGTATTTAATTTTAGAGTGTCCATTAAGAGAAACTTCATTCTGTTTGTCATTGTCCTTGTAAGGATAAAAAAAGAAAAGAGCCGATAGGAATTTTTTCCTGTTTTCGGCTCTTTTTATAGAAATCTTAGTCTTCTTTTATCATTTCTTCATATTGTTCAGCTGTCATTAAATTTTCAATATCACCAGCATTTGCAGGCTCAATTACGATCATCCATGCTTTTTCATATGGAGATTCGTTTACGAATTCTGGGCTGTCGTCAAGGTCTTCATTTATTTCTACAACTTTACCGCTGATAGGCGCATAAAGTTCAGAAACCGTTTTAACAGATTCAACACTACCGAATGGCTCATCTGCTTGTATTTCATCGCCTACCTCTGGTAGTTCAACGAATACGATATCACCTAACTCAGATTGTGCAAAATCAGTAATCCCAATGCGTACTTTTTCCCCTTCGACTTTCACCCATTCGTGTTCTTCAGAATAACGTAATTCTTTTGGTGTGCTCATCTTGTACCCTCCATTAATTCGATATTATGAAATAATTAGTGTCCATTTTCATGAATAGTCTCAATAAAATGGATTATGTAAAAGTCCTTATTAAGGTCTTTCATCCGATTTATTTTGCCCAAGTGCTTTCAAACTGAGCCTCATTAAAACCAACAGTTACCTTCTTACCATCGCTAGTGAGTGGGCGCTTAATTAGCATTCCATCAGAGGCTAAAAGTTCTAACAATTCATCCTCGGAGGCTGTACCAATTTTGTCTTTCAATCCAAGTTCGCGGTATTTTTGACCGCTCGTATTGAAGAATTTCTTTAATTCCAATCCACTTTTTTGGTACATTTCTTTTAATTGCTCTTTTGATGGGGGATTCTCCACAATATGTATGTCCTCAAAGGTAACCTGATGTTCTTCAAGCCATTTTTTCGCTTTTCGACAGGTTCCACATTTGGGATACCAGTAAAATGTTAAAGCCATATTCTCACCACCCCTACAACATACTCCCCAAATATTTTAACATATAAAATTTTGAAATAACAACGATTCTCTAGATTCCCAAGAATAATTTCTACTCAATTCCCGTTTATCCTGCTTAAAAAAGAAAAAACCCTCTTATTTCAAGAAAAAAAGCCCCTATTATAGGAGCTTTTTCTATCCGTTCAAGTTGGATATTACACAGTGTATTTTTCAGCCTCGATAAGTGCTGCCGCAATTTCGCGTTTTTTCGCAATTACATTTACAGGTGTATGACGAGTTAATTTACGGAGTGCAGATGTCATCATCCGTAAAACATCACCTTCTTCTGTTGCAACAAGTGTTTCTTTAGCATGAGCTTCAATTTCATTAAATGCTTCTTGAACAAATACTTGAGTATAAAGGATCTTTTGTTGATTTTTATCTTCACCTGATTTTTTGATTGCTTTTTCTGTACGAAGAACGACTGATTCCATCGCATAAATATTTGCAGCAATGTCAGCAATATTTGCAAGAATCTCTTGTTCTTTCTCAAGCTTAGGACCAAATTTTTGTGCTGCAAGTCCAGCAATCATTAGGCCGATTTTCTTCGCATTGCGAACTAGGAATTTCTCTTGTTCTAGAACGCCCTCGCCCACCTCTTCAGGCATCAGCATCATTAGCTCCTCTTGTAGTTGTGTAGCTTTTTCAAGTAATGGCAATTCTCCTTTTAATGCCTTACGTAGGAATGTTCCAGGAACAAGTAGACGGTTGATTTCATTTGTTCCTTCAAAAATACGGTTAATTCGAGAATCACGGTATGCTCTTTCGATTTCGTATTCCTGCATAAATCCATAGCCACCATGGATTTGAACCCCTTCATCAACGACATAGTCTAACACTTCAGTGTTGAAGAATTTATTAATTGAACACTCAATTGCATATTCAGCAATTGATTTTGCAACTTCTTTACCATTCTTTACTTCTTCTTCGGATAATTGGCCCATACGGTCTTCAAAATAACCAACTGTACGATACACGCTAGATTCAGCAGCATATATCTTTGATGCCATATTCGCTAATTTTTCTTGTATCAAACCAAATTTTGAAATTGGCGTTTTAAATTGTTGACGTTGGTTTGCATATTTTACAGCTAGTTCAAATGCACTCTTCGCACCGCCAACCGCACCTACACCTAGCTTATAACGCCCGATATTTAAAATATTAAATGCAATTACGTGACCACGGCCGACTTCACCTAAAAGGTTTTCGACTGGTACCTGTGCATCTTCAAGAATAAGTGTACGTGTTGAGGAACTTTTGATTCCCATTTTCTTTTCTTCAGCACCTGTTGAAACACCAGGAAACTCACGCTCAACTATAAATGCCGAAAATTTATCGCCATCAATTTTGGCATAGACAACAAATACATCCGCAAAGCCTGCATTTGTAATCCATTGCTTTTCACCATTTAATACATAGTGCGTCCCTTCTGCATTTAATTTTGCAGTCGTCTTTGCACCTAGAGCGTCGGAACCTGAACCGGGTTCTGTTAACGCATACGCTGCTAGTAGCTCACCTGTAGCTAATTTTGGAAGGTATTTTTGTTTTTGCTCTTCATTACCAAAAAGAACAATTGGAAGTGAACCAATTCCAACATGTGCTCCATGTGAAATAGAGAATCCGCCTGCTCTTGCCATTTTTTCAGCAATTAAAGCAGAGCTTACTTTGTCTAGACCTAATCCACCATACTCTTCTGGTACGTCTACACCTAAAAGACCAAGGTCCCCTGCGCTCTTCAATAATTTTACTGAGCGATCAAATTCATGGTTTTCAAGATACTCAACCTGTGGCAAAACTTCGTTTGCAATATAGTCTTCTGTAGTTTTTGCGATCATTTTATGTTCATCTGTATAATCTTCTGGTGTGAAGACACGGTCCGCTTCTAAATCTTCGATCAAAAAGCCCCCACCTAAAACGACTTTATCAGTTGCATTTGACATTTGGTTTCCCCCTAAAAGTTTTATTCAGAGGCTAACTCTTTGTTAGCCTTAATTTTCAAGCTAGTAATTCAAACACTCCGGCAGCTCCCATACCGCCACCGATACACATTGTTACAACACCAAACTGTACATTACGTCGCTTCATTTCATGCATCAATGTAAGAGTTAATTTTGCTCCTGTACATCCAAGTGGGTGTCCGAGTGCAATTGCGCCACCATTTACGTTTACTTTATCTTCATCAAGTCCTAATTCACGAATAACTTGAAGAGATTGAGACGCGAATGCTTCGTTTAACTCAAATAAACCTATATCTGAGAGCTCAAGACCTGCCATTTTAAGTGCTTTTGGAATCGCTGCAACTGGACCTATTCCCATAACTTCTGGTGGAACTCCAGCAACGGCAAACGATCTAAACTTCACGAATGGAGTCAGGCCAAGGCTCATTGCTTTTTCACGGTCCATTACCATTACAGCAGCTGCACCATCGCTTGTCTGTGAAGCATTTCCTGCTGTTACTGAACCAGTCACTGAGAAAGCTGGTCTTAGTTTTGCAAGCACTTCAAGGTTTGTATCTTCTCGGACACCTTCATCCTGAGAAAAAAGGACATGTTTTTCTACTAATTTATTATTTATATCCACATCACGAAGAGGTACGTCTACTGGAACTATCTCATCCACAAACTTACCAGCTTTAATAGCTGCTGCGGCCTTTTGATGACTTCTTACAGCAAAAGCATCTTGATCTTCACGACTTACACCGTATTTTACCGCGACCTGCTCTGCTGTATGGCCCATTCCCATATAGTATTCAGGTGCTGTTTCTGCAAGCCTCGCATTTGGACGGACAACATGGCCCATCATTGGTACTAGACTCATAGATTCTGCTCCACCAGCAATTGCGGTATCAGAGTGTCCTATCATAATTTTTTCTGCTGCATAGGCAATAGATTGAAGTCCAGATGAACAATAACGATTAATCGTAATTGCCGGAACTGTATGTGGCAATCCTGCCAATGCCCCTATATTTCTTGCCATATTTAAGCCCTGTTCTGCCTCAGGCATTGCACATCCAATGATTAAATCATCAATATTCCCTTCATAATTATCCGCTCGTTTTAATGTTTCTTTAACTACTAGTGCTCCTAAATCATCTGGTCTTACATTTGCTAGTGTACCTTTTTTCGCTTTTCCAACAGGGGTTCTCGCACCCGCTACGATGACTGCTTCTCTCAACACATTCCCTCCTAACTTTTTTAGGAAGGTAAAAGTACGGATAAAAATCTCTGTCGAATCTCTTCGTCACTCTGCCCCTACGGTCCTCACGTATTACTCCATACGCTCTTAGTCCTCGGTGCTATCGTTCCTCGACCTTCTCGGATTTTTCATCCTCCCTTTTACCTTTTATCTATGCTTATTAGTTACGTAATGGTTTTCCTTTTACAAGCATGTGTTGCATTCTAGCTTGGGTCTTTGGCTCACCAACAAGGCTAAGGAATGCTTCACGTTCAAGGTCTAATAAGTATTGTTCATCTACCTCAGTACCATATGGAACATTACCACCTGCAAGTACCCAAGCAAGTTTTTTCGCGATCTTAAGGTCATGGTCTGAAATGTAACCAGAGTATTTCATTGCTTGTGCACCTAATAACAAGGTTGCGTATCCTGACTCACCAACAACCGGTACCTTCTTACGTACTGGAGCTTTGTACCCTTGTTCAGATAGTGCTAGCACTGATTTTTTCGCATCATGGATGAGATGATCCCCATTGAAGCTTATGCCGTCTTCTTTTGTTAAGAAGTTATTTGTACGTGCTTCATCGGCTGATGTTGAAACCTTCGCCATCGCTATTGTTTCGAATACTTTGTTTGCAACATTTTGGAGATTTACATCTACTCCTGATGGCATACCTTGAAGATGGTTAAGGTAAAGTTCTTTATTTCCACCACCGCCAGGGATTACACCTACACCAACCTCTACTAGCCCCATATAGGTTTCACTTGATGCTTGAACCTTGGCAGCAGGTAAACAGATTTCTGCTCCTCCACCAAGCGTCATGCCAAATGGTGCTACGACCACTGGTTTTTCACTATATTTAATATTCATCATCGCTTGTTGGAACTGACGAACAACAAGTTCGATATCATAAAAATTGTCATCCTGGGCTTCCATTAAGATCATCGCTAGGTTAGCACCGACACAGAAATTTTTCGCCTGGTTACCAATCACTAAGCCTTTATAGTTTTTTGCTACTTCATCAATTGAGTAATTGATCATCTGAATAATATCGAATCCAATGGCATTATTTGGTGATGTGAATTCGAGAAGGGCTACATCATCGCCTAAATCTATTAAACTAGCACCACTATTTTTCTTAATCACGCCATTTGTATCTTTTAATGTCTTGATATTTATATTCTTTGGATTTACCTTAACTGTTTTGTATTCTCCGTTATGGTAATAAGAAACAGAGCCATTTTCTTTTTTATAGAACGAAGTATGTCCGTTTGCAATCATTTCTTTAACCCACTCTGGCACTTGGGCACCTTCTGATTCCATCTTCTGCACAGATTTTTCAAGTCCGATTGCATCCCATGTTTCAAATGGACCTAATTGCCAGCCGAAGCCCCACTTCATTGCCTCATCAATTGCAACGATATCATCTGCGATTTCACCTAAAAGAGCGGCTGAATAGATAAGTGCTGGGCTTGTAATATTCCATAAAAGCTTTCCGGCACGATCCTCTGCGTATAAAAGTGTCTTTAACTTATTAGCTGTTCCTTTCACTTGCTTTATGGAAGCAGTAACTGGGGTTTGTAGCTTTTTTCTCTCTTGGTATTGGAGAGTTTCAGGGTGTAATTCTAAAATCTCCTTACCTTTTTTCAGGAAGAAACCTTGCCCTGATTTACTTCCTAACCATCCTTTTTCCAACATGGCTTTCATAAAGTCAGGAACATCGAAAACTTCTTTTTCTGCTCCCTCAACTTGTTCATAAACATTATTGGCTACGTGTATAAATGTATCTAGCCCAACAACATCGAGAGTACGGAATGTTGCGCTCTTCGGACGGCCAATCATTGGACCTGTTACTGAGTCTACTTCTCCTATGCTATATCCGCCTTTTAGCATTTCACGAACGGTAACGAGCAACCCATATGTTCCAATCCTGTTTGCGATGAAGTTTGGTGTATCCTTTGCTTCAACGACTCCTTTTCCAAGTACATCCTCACCAAATGTTTTCATAAAAGAAAGTACTTCTGGGCTTGTGTTTTTTGTTGGAATCACTTCAAGCAATTTTAAATAACGAGGCGGGTTGAAGAAGTGTGTTCCTAAAAAGTGTTTCTGAAAATCATCTGAACGCCCTTCAGCCATAGCCTCAACCGAAATACCAGATGTATTAGAACTAACAATGCTACCTGGCTTTCTCACGTTATCGATTTGGCTAAAAACCTTTTTCTTAATTTCAAGGTTTTCAACAACCACTTCAATGATCCAGTCAACTTCCGAAAGCTTTTCCATATCATCTTCAAAGTTTCCAGTTGTTATTAGAGCGATATTTTCTTTAGATGTAAGTGGAGCTGGCTTTTGTTTCAACAACTTTTGGACTGCTGAATCACTTAGACGATTTCGAACTTGTTTATCCTCCAATGTAAACCCTTTCTTTTTTTCCACTTCTAAAAGTTCACGAGGAACAATATCTAATAGTAATGTAGGTATTCCGATATTAGCTAAGTGAGCAGCAATACCCGATCCCATAACTCCCGAACCAAGAACTGCAGCTCTTTTAATTCTTTGGATCATTCACAGTTTCCTCCTTTTATGCTTTTTGAACATTTGAATGAACACTCATTCATTTTTGCTTCAAAAAAAATATCCCCTATTCAAATTCCGCTGATGGATTTTTGAACATCCAAAAGAATGAGTTCCTTTATATCTAAATATAAAGCAATATTTTAATTTTCGCAATATATTCAACAAACAATTTTTGGTTTTCTTTCGAATTCGCATTGAAAGTTGAGATTCAGGTGATTCTAATAACTGGAGGTGAATCAAATGGCTAAAGTTGATAAAAACCCATCTAAACGCGCAGTTAGTGCAGCAAGTGTAAAGGGAAATGCTGGCCCTGATACAAGAGCGAGAAGCGGAAAAACACAATCTACAAACCAACAATACGGGGCTCATAATACGGGCGGAGAAGAATAATAAGTAGTGTTTTTTACAGGGACTATGGTGATGAAGGACTTTACGGTGCGAACTCTTGGGCGGTGGGGACTTCATCGCCTTAATGAAAGACTTTACGGTGCGATCTCTTGAGCGGTGGGGACTTCATCGCCTTGATGAAGAACTTTTCCGGGTGATCTCTTGGACGGTGGGGACTTCAACGCCTCAGTGAAGGACTTTACGGTGCGAACTCTTGAACGGTGGGGACTCCATCGCCTTGATGAAGGACTTTACGGTGTGATCTCTTGAGCGGTGGGGACTTCATCGCCTTGATGAAGGACTTTTCCGGGTGATCTCTTGGACGGTGGGGACTTCAACGCCTTGATGAAAGAGAAATCGCAACAAATACTTCTGAGAAATCCCTTTCATCACCTCAATGAAAGGGAACTTGCAGCGTATACTTAACTCCAATCCTCTTCATCACCTCGATGAAGAGGATTTGGCAACAAATACTTAACACCAATCCCCTTCATTTCCTCGATGAAGAGGATTTGGCAACAAATACCTAACCCCAATCCCCTTCATTTCCTCGATGAAGAGGGTTGGGCAACTAATACTTAACTCCAATCGCCTTTATTTCCTGATGAAGAGGGTTGGGCACAAATACTTAACTCCAATCCCCTTCATTTCCTCGATGAAGAGGGTTGGGCAACTAATACTTAACTCCAATCCCCTTCATTCCCTCGATGAAGAGGATTTGGCAACAAATACTTAACTCCAATCCCCATCATTTCCTCGATGAAGAGGGTTGGGCAACAAATACTTCAGCCAAATCCCCTTCATTTCCTGATGAAGAGGGTTGGGCAACAAATACTTAACTCCAATCCCCTTCATCACCTCGATGAAGAGGGTTGGGCAACAAATACTTAACTCCAATCCCCTTCATTTCCTCGATGAAGAGGGTTGGGCAACAAATACTTCAGCCAAATCCCCTTCATCACCTCGATGAAGAGGGTTTTGCGACAAATACTTAACCCCAATCCCCTTCATTACCTCGATGAAGAGGGTTGAGCAACAAATACTTAACCCCAATCCCCTTCATTACCTCGATGAAGTGGATTTGGCAACAAATACTTAACTCCAATCCCCTTCATTTCCTCGATGAAAGACAATTCACAGCATATACTTCGTCCCAATCCCCTTCATCACCTCGATGAAGAGGGTTGGGCAACAAATACTTAACTCCAATCCCCTTCATTTCCTCGATGAAGAGGGTTGAGCAACAAATACTTCAGCCAAATCCCCTTCATCACCTCGATGAAGAGGGTTTTGCGACAAATACTTAACCCCAATCCCCTTCATTACCTCGATGAAGAGGATTTGGCGACAAATACTTAACCCCAATCCCCTTCATTACCTCGATGAAGAGGGTTGGGCAACAAATACTTCGCCCCAATCCCCTTCATTACCTCGATGAAGAGGATTTGGCGACAAATACTTAACCCCAATCCCCTTCATTACCTCGATGAAGAGGGTTGGGCAACAAATACTTAACTCCAATCCCCTTCATTACCTCGATGAAGAGGGTTGGGCAACAAATACTTAACCCCAATCCCCTTCATTTCCTCGATGAAAAGGAAATCGCAACAAATACCTCGTCCCAATCCCCTTCATCACCTCAATGAAAGGTAATTTGCAACAAATATTCTAGCCCCATCCCCTTCATCTGTTCAAACTCTGTAGTCTCTTCATAATCTTCAAGCAAACAAAGAAGCAGCGCTAGAAAACACACTTTGTTTCCCTAGCACTGCTTCTAATTAACCTACTTCCCAAAAACCCCTTTTAATACAAACGCAACGTTTGCTGGCCGTTCTGCAAGACGTCTCATGAAATAGCCATACCAGTCCGTTCCATACGGTACATACACGCGCATTGTATATCCTTCTTTTACAAGTTCCTCATGGCGTTCTGATCGAATCCCGTAGAGCATTTGAAACTCAAATTGGTCATGACTTATATTATGTTCCTTTACTAATTCTTTCGTATATTGGATCATGGCCTCATCGTGTGAAGCAACTGCTGTATAGTTTCCGTTCAACAAATGCATTTTAATGATTTTCTTAAAGTTCTCATCTACGTCCTTCTTGTCAGGAAATGCTACGTCTGGTGATTCTTTATAAGCACCTTTTACAAGACGAAGATTTGGATGATATTCGTTTAAGTCTTCTATATCTTGGACAGTCCGATAAAGATAAGCTTGGATTACAGTTCCAACATTATCGTAATCTTTTCGTAGTTCTTTAAAAATTTCAATTGTCTTTGCGCATCGTGAATAGTCTTCCATGTCAATCGTGACGAAGACATTATTTTCTTTTGCGACATCAAGGATTCGTCGCATATTATTCATAACTACCTCATCTGAAATATCCAATCCCATTGAGGTCATTTTTAAGGATAATTGTGCATTTAGCTTTTCTCTACCAATTGCTTTGATTGCCTCAATTGAACCGTCAGCCATAAGATTCGCCTCTTCTATACTGTCAACGAATTCACCTAGATAATCGATGGTGACCGCGAGGCCCTTTGCATTTAGCTCTTTGATTTTTTTTACAGCTAAATCTATTGTTTCTCCGGCAACAAATCTAGCTGCACCAAAGCGCAAGCCATATTTCCTCGCCATTTTTGTAAACGCTTTATTTTTTGATAAAAACAAAAAGAAATTACGTAAAAGTTGTTCCATTTCAATTTCCCCCTCGAAATGCAATCTTAGCTGTAATCTAGCAATCTACCTAAATCCTTATTTATTTTATCACGTTTAAATTGCTTTGAATATATGCTCGAAAAAATTTTGTCGAACGCTTACATTTTCCTGAACAGTACCTTATTTCATTGTATGCATTGCATACAATAAACGTTTTGTTGGCAACCTAATAATGAAAAATAGGATAAGGAGGGTTTTATTATGCAACAACAGCAACAACAACCTTTTTATACTCCAAAGACTGGGCAAATGTCAGAAACTCCTGCAGTTATTACATCAAAGGACCTCTTATACTTAACAGATATGATGTCCTGGAACCTTTTAGCCTTAAAAAAGGCGCATTTCTTTGCAGGCCAATGTCAAATGCCTGAGATCTCTCAAGCGCTCGAAAAAGCGTGTCAAATGCACGAGCGCCATTATCGTCAAATTTTAGATCATATGCAAAAGCATACAGGTCAAGCACCGCAACAACCGAGCCAAAATCAGCAAAGCCAGCAAATGCAATAAAAGGAGGGCTACATAATGAATCAACAAATGAACCAAAATCCTAATCAGGTAAGTAATCCAAAAACAAAAGTTCCAAAAACACCAGCAATGAATGATCGTGATTTTATAAATGACATGCTAGCAACGGAAAAATATATGACTGCTGCCTACAGCACAGCTTTGAATGAGATGAGTCATGATGGACTTTACGAGGATATTCGTTCGATCTTCAATGAAACACAGGACTGTCAAAGAGAGCTATACAATCTGATGTTCAAGAATGGCTGGTATAAGCTTGAAGAAGAAGAAACTCAAAAGGTGCAACAAAAGCTTCAACAATTTTATAATTACACAACAACGCAATTTCCAAACCATAATACCATTCAATAAGAAAAAAGAGATGAAGCCCCTTATTGGTGCCTCATCTCTTATTTATTTTTTAAGCGGTGTTCTTCATTTAGTTTTTTGATTTCAGCGATGATTTCCTTAATGCCTTCTTTTGCATCTGGATAGGTTTCGTTCCAGTGCTTTGCAAGCGGCGGCATTGACTTTGAAATATGCATGTATAAGGACCATAGCTTTACTTTTTCCTTTAGTTCTGGGGAACTTTCTCCAAGTAAAAGCTCTGTGTATTTTTCTAGTAATCCATCAACTTGTTCTTCTATTTTTTGATCCATTTTTATTAACTCCTATTTTGCAGTTTAGCGGACATGTTTTGCAACGGTCTCCGGTACTTTTGGTTTTATAGTAAAGACAACATGTTGTTCTTGTTCGAATGTTCTGTTCGTATTCTGGACGATACACCTTTATACCGTAATATCGTGACAATGGGTTAAAATCTACTGCACCAAAAAGTTCCCCTTCCGCAAACTTTACAAGATATTTAAAATCATCCTCAATTGTCTCTCGTTTTTCATCAAACTTCGGCTTTGCCAGTACAGATTCATAGAGCCAATACACATAAATCGCGATATTTTCCCAAAGTACTTTTTTCGAGAGGCCGGAATACTCAGATAGAGCGATTAAGACTTTATGGATATTCTCATGAAAAATAGCCCGAATCGTTTCGTTACGCCATTGCTCTCTAGATTCAGAAGGACCAGATACAGTATGCAGGTTAAAAAAGAAGAACTTCGGATTCCAATACCAGATTTCCTCTTCATTACTTGTTTCTAATGAAATATTAGCCAATGAAACATCTAATCGCTTATTAAAAACTGTCATTGCATACAAATTCAGGACAGCAAAAAATCCATAACGTTTCATGAACATGGATGCCGCTACTCGCTTATCTGGCGCAGATATCTTCTGCTGGACATTCTCCAAATATTGTTTAATCTTCTCTTCCTTTAAAAGCTCTATCACAGGACTTGATAGGTTTGATTGAAATTGTTGGTTACTAAAACGAAATTCCTTTAATTGTTCGATTTCTGTTTCCAAAAGGAGGTTTGACATATTAAACTCCTACCTTTTTTAGTATACGTCTTCCTTTGCCGTGAGGAATGCATAGAGGCGTTCCAAACAATGGATCAGTGGCAACATCACAATCCATGCCAAACACATCTTTGACCAGACTCTTATTGACAACAAATTCAGGCTTGCCCTGTCCGTAAATTTGTTTGTTTTTAATTGCGACAATATGATGGGCATAGCGGCATGCTAAGTTTAAATCATGCAATACCATGATGATAGTTCGTTGTTCTGTTTCATTAAGTTCAAATAACAGGTCTAAAATTTCGATTTGGTGTGTCATATCGAGATATGTTGTTGGTTCATCAAGTAAGATAATATCGGTTTCCTGTGCAAGTGTCATTGCAATCCAAGCACGTTGACGTTGACCACCTGAGAGGGAATCGACCGTGCGTTCTGCGAAATCCTGCATATTGGTAGCTTCTAGTGCGTGATTAACCATTCTTTCATCTTCTTCTGTCCATTGCTTAAGCCAATTTTGGTATGGATAACGACCTTGTTTTACTAACTGGAGGACGGTCAATCCTTCTGGTGCAGTTGGTCCTTGGGGAAGGATGGCAAGCTTTCTAGCTATTTCTTTTGTCGGAAGCTTAGCGATTCTTTCCCCTTCAAGGAGAACAGCCCCATGTTTTGGTTTTAGTAATCTTGCTAAGGAACGAAGCAAAGTTGATTTCCCACATCCGTTTCCACCGATGAAAACGGTTATCTCACCTTTTGGAATTTCAAGATGCAGGTCTTCTATAATAATTGAGTCTCCGTACGATAATGTTAAGCTTTCCGTTTCCAGCGCATTCATCCCAAACGCCCCCTTTTACTTTTTCTAGCTGTTTCTAGTCTTGTAAAGCAAGTAGATAAAATAGGGTGCTCCGATGGCAGCGGTGAACACGCCTGCTGGTACTTCAGTTGGAGAGAAAGCAGTTCTACCTATTAAATCTGCTAGCATGACAAGAATCCCCCCTAAAAGGGCAGCTGTTGGGAGCAATACTCCAAAGGCTGAACCTACTAATCTCCGTGCCATATGTGGTGCCATTAATCCAACGAAACCAATCCCGCCGGCAAACGCAACTGCACTACCTGTTAATGCAGTACTTACTAACAATAAAAGAAATCTATGTTTTTGTACCGCACTTCCCACTCCGGTTGCTAACTCTTCACCTAGTTCTTGAATGTTTAGGTGTCGTGCAAGCATGAAGCAGATAATCAATAAAATAATGACAACAGGACTAAGTATTTGTACATTTGCCCATGTTGACCCATTAACAGTACCTGTAATCCAAATATTTGCTTGGCTAGCTTGATAAATTGGTCCCATTACCATAAATGTTGTAGTCAATGCTTGAGTGAGGGCAGAAACACCAATTCCGATGAGCACAAGGCGAATGGGAGAAACACCATTCTTCCAAGCCAACACATAGACCAAAAATGCGACAACAGTTGCACCAATAAATGCAGCCACAGGCAACCATTTTATACTGACGGTTAGTGCATTACTGGAATTTGAAAAAATGGTTAAGAAAGCAACAACGGCAACAGACGCACCACCTGTAATTCCTAGAATATCTGGTGAGGCTAATGGGTTTCGTATAATTCCTTGTAGAATACTCCCAGCAGCTGCAAGGGCCATTCCCACTAAGAATGCAATGATAATTCTTGGTAAACGAAATGATGTGACAACCAATTGTTCCATTTTTGAGCCATATCCAAATAATGTTTTTACAACAGTAACAGGGTCTATCTTCATTTCACCTAGCCCTGTACTAACTAAAAATAATATAATTGCTACTACTATTAGAACTAGAACCTTTATTAATGATTTATGATCAATTAAAAAAGAGATGTTTCCCTTTTTTCCAAATCGAATGGAACGATATTTATTCATGCTTTACGAAACCCCTTTCTTGCCACAAAAATAAAGAAAGGTGTTCCAATTAAAGCTGTCATAACACCGACTGGCACCTCTTCTGGCATGACAATATATCTAGCAGCTATGTCAGCTAGTAGAAGTAAAATGCCACCAAGGATTCCACAGAATGGCAGGATCCATCGATGATCAATTCCTACTAAGCTCCTTGCAAGGTGCGGAATGACTATCCCAATAAATCCAATTGGTCCGGCAACTGCCACTGCACCACCAGCTAGCAGAATAATCGTAATGGCTGATAATAGCTTGACAGTTCCAGTTCGCTGTCCTAAGCCTTTTGCAACATCCTCACCCATTGTAAGAACGTTGATCTTATTGGCTAATAAAAGGGATGTTATCCATGCCACTGCTAAATAAGGAAGAACACTCGTTAACATTTCAAGCTTTCGTCCTTGAATAGAGCCGGCAAGCCAAAATAATACTTGATCTAATGCCATTTCATCAATAACTAGTAATCCTTGTGTAAAGGAAGAGAACATCGCGGCAATCGCTGCACCCGCTAATGTTAACTTCATTGGAGTAAGACCTTCTCTACCTAGTGAACCAATAAAATAAACAATAAACGCGGCAATCGCTGCTCCTAAAAAAGCAACCCAAGTAAATGCTTGTAAGGAGTTAATCGAGAATATTGAGACACCTGCTACAATAAAAAATCCCGCTCCTGCATTTACGCCGAAGATCCCTGGTGATGCTAATGGATTTTTCGTTAGAGCTTGCATGAGTGCCCCTGCAATTCCTAAACTTGCTCCTACAGCTGTAGCAATAAGTGCGCGAGGTAAGCGAATTGTTTCAATAATAATATGTTCATTTGAACCATCAAAAGCCGTGAATGCTTGATAGGCCATTTTCCAAGATGTATCGGTATACCCATACACAATACTTGCACACATTGAAAAAAGTAATAATAAAATTCCGATAATAAGTCCAGCAAATTTAGCTTGATTTGATTTCAAAACCATTATAGTAAGACTCCTTGAATGATTAGAAAAGCGCAAGGTACACAGCTTTAGGCAACAAGTATAAGACGACCCCTATTTTACGAAGCGATTGACTTATGACCTTGAGCCGATGGCTTCTTGGGCTAGACATTGTAAAAAAGTCATGTATGACTTTAGTTAAACATGTTTATGTTATATATTAGGTCGTTTTTTGTTAGGCTTTACTATTCATATGCCTTCTTATTCATCGGAATAAGAAAGCGAAATTAGTAATTTAGTTCTCTTTTAGTCTATTGGAAGTGAGAATGATTGTCAATGGGATGAAAACCATTCTCAATTTTATATTGACTAAAGATTTAATTCATTTTATCATCGTTAGTAGGTAATTGAAAATCATTATCAATTAATAGGAGGATACATAATGAACATTAGCAAGAAAGCATTTCTAGGATTCATAACATTAGTTTTATTGTCACTTCTTTTAGCTGCTTGTGGAGCAGCAGACAACACTGACAAAGGCAACAATGAAAAAGAAGCTGAAGGAGCAAATACATACACAGTTGAACATGCAATGGGTTCAACTCCAATCAGCAAAAATCCTGAACGAATTGTCATTTTAACAAACGAAGGAACAGAAGCCCTATTAGCAATGGGAGTTAAACCAGTTGGTGCTGTTCGTTCTTGGATTGGCGACCCATGGTACGACCATATCGAGGAGCAAATGGAAGGTGTCGAAGTTGTCGGTGAAGAAAGCAATGTAAATATAGAAGCCATTGCTGCACTTGAGCCAGATTTAATTATCGGTAATAAAATGCGCCAGGAAAATATTTATGAGCAACTAAAAGCGATTGCTCCAACTGTTTTTGCTGAGGATTTACGTGGAGATTGGCAAAAGAACTTTACCCTTTACTCAAAAGCCATCAATAAAGAAGAAGAAGGCAAAAAAGTCCTTGCTGAATTTGAAGACCATTTAAATCAGGTTAAGGAAAATATCAACACCGATGCTGAAGTGTCAGTCGTACGATTTATGGAAGGAAGAACGCGGATTTATTATACTGATTCCTTTTCAGGTGTGATTTTCGAACAATTAGGATTGAAACGTCCACAGCAACAGGTTGATTTATTTGCTGAAAATCCTGAAGAGCAGTTTGCAAGAGAAGTGGACCAAGAAAAAATCCCATTAATGGATGCTGATGAAATCTTTTATTTCACATACGAAACCGGTAACGGGGAAGCTACAAAGGTCGAGGAAGACTGGATTAACAATCCGTTATGGCAAGGTTTAAATGCAGTGAAGGAAGGCAAAGTGCACAAAGTAAGTGACCCTATTTGGAATACTGCAGGTGGCGTTCTAGCAGCAAACCTCATGCTAGATGACATTGAAAAATACTTAGCAAAGTAAAAACACAAAGTACAAGCGCCTTGAATGAGGAACGTTGACTTACTGCTGCCACTTCCTTTGGCAAACGTCAATGTCAGCACTTCCTGTGCAAGTCCGACCAGCATAAGAAAAGACAGCGAGAAGGATGCCTTTTATCCTTTTTGATGAATTCGCTAGACCAGATAGGGGCTAGGCGCTGGAACTGGACATTAGAAAAGCTCCTACCTTTTTGGCGGGAGCTTTTCTTTTAGTTATGTCTTAGCTTTTCTAAAATAACTTGTGCCTCATATCCATCCTTAAAGGTAAAGAGTCGGTTTTCTTTACCTTCAATAGCGGAAACGAGATTGTCTATGAGTGTGTCTGTTTCAGTCGTTTCAATCGCAATCTGACGAATGTCTTCTCCTAACTTGCCGCCCTCAAGCTTTGCCCAATCTATAAGTTTAAGTGTTCCTTCTGTACCATATGCCGTATAAGCGATTCGTTCAGCTCCAGCAATTTGGCTGATTCCATTTATTAAAAATGGGGTACCACCCTCTAGTTCTAATGAAGCAATAACCCCAGTTTCACACTTCGTCTTATCTTCAGGAAGCTCCAAAATACTATTTTGATGAGTAATTGAACCAAAAATTCGTTGGGTTAATTGAATAAAATGAACCCCTACCTCCAGTACAAATCCACCTTGTTCTCGACCTGCAACCCAATCATTCTGTTGCCATAAACGTGGCCAGTTTGGAAAATTCATTGAAAGTTCAAGCTTTCTTAATTTACCTATGTACCCTTCCTTAATCAACCGATCAAAGCTATTAGCAGGGTTGCTATAATTTAGCGGAAAATTCATAGCATGAATGATTCCTTCTTGCTCTGCTTTATCTAACATTTCCTTAGCCTCTTCAACTGAATTTGCTAGAGGCTTCTCACATAAGATATGTATTCCTTTTTCAATGACATCCATTGTAACAGCATGGTGATATTTTGGCGGGACCGCTACATAGACAAGGTCCAAATCCTCATTAACTAGCATATCGTTGTGGTTATCATACCAATTGATACAGCCTAATTTTTCAGCCATTTCTATAGCTCGTTCTTTTTCCTTATCAACGACTGCTGTTACTTTTGTATGTTTGTTCGCATTAAAACCCTGGATTAATCTTTCCCCAATTGCACCAAGGCCAATTACTCCTACTCTTACATGTTTCATTATATCTCTCCTCCCCTTTCCCCATTATAATTCTAGCCAGTAAAATCGTCTATCACGACAAAAAAATCCCCCCTGAAATTCACTCAGGAAGGTAGGAGTCCTCTTATAAAAAAGATTTTATATCATAGATATGACCATTGATTAATTCTTGGTTAAAAATGAGCTCTAGGATAACACCTGCAATAAAGTCTGGTGATCGTAGCATCCCCTTTTCATTATATTCGATGAATTGGTCAACCTCAATAAAGTCCTCTTTGTTTGTCTTTCTGATTATCTCCTGCATCTCTGTATCCATAACGCCTGGTGAGAATGAGATCATAGTTACTGGATTTTCAGCAGTTTCCTGCTCAAAGCCAACTGATTTTGTGAACATATCGATTCCAGCTTTTGATGAAGAGTATGCAGTCCATCCATGTCTAGCCCGGTTTGCAGCACCTGAAGAAACATTCACAATTACCTTTTTAGTTGAAAACGATGCCGTATGGCGAATGAAGTATGAACTTAACAACATTGGTGCCAACAGATTCACATGAATATTTTCGGTTAATTCTTTTGGACTTGCCTTTCCAATTGGTTTAATCGGATCAATCATTCCAGCATTGTTGACTAAATAAATTCCTTCAGCATTTGAGAAGTCAATAGATGAAAAAATTCGCTCCATCACTTTTTCGATTTCTTCCCCCTTTTGGAGGTCACAAGAAAAATAATAAAGATTGATGCCCTTTTCAAACGCTAATTCTTTTAACTCATTATTTTGCTTTCTAGAGATACAAAATAAAGTATGATCCTTGTCCAAAATCTGCTTAACAATGGATTCTCCTAATCCCCTAGATGTCCCAGTAATAATAAAATATTTCAAATAAGACACTCCTATTACCTTTATCTTTACCACTATTTACTAGTAAGTATATCATACACTACCGAAAACTGGTTGCTATAAAAGAAGCTCTTTGTCACAAATTTATTGCGTAATACCAGTCTCAGTAATCTTTACCTCTGAATGAACCTCTATATTTATATTTGGGTAATTAAGTTCCCATTTTTTAAAGTCTAAACCACGAGTTGAGTGCCTAGCCATATATCCTATCCCAACTGGGTCAATATTTTTTTCTTGAAAATCTTTTAACATTGCTTCGGATTTATCTTTTATTGTGCTCTCGAGTTCTTCTACTATCTTTTGAATCAATTCGGGATTTGTTGTTTGCCCAGAAAATTCACTCAATATCCCTTGAAACTTAATGGTAATGTTTACCTTTGGCTCCCCATTTATTTCCTCAATCTTTATTTTTCTTTTTGATTTAATGCGCCTGATAGATGCATACTCATCTGTACCTTTTAATCGTATAGTATATGCACCCTCACCATAATCTTCGACCAGCGCCTTAAAAAAGAACAAATCAGGCTCATCGATTTTAGACACCATTTTACCATGCTGAAACAGTCCAAGCCCTGTTATCTCCATCTTATTAGAAAGCAGTTTCATAGTTGGGAGATAGGGATCCATACCCTCCATATAATGTCTATACATAAAAGTATGAAGATCAGACCTAGGCAAATCACGTTTCTCGATATTATGTTGTAACATGATTGATAAATATTCCCCAGTACCCCTGTTACCTAAACTCTTTTCTAATACGTCACTTGTCTTTCCTTCAACAATGGCTAGATTGATTTTCGATCCGATGCTCGCATCTCGTTGAAGAGCGTCAATATACCGTAGTATTCCGTTTTTTGCAAGCTCATCCTCATACAAAACAACGCGGACAGCACCTGTCACTAATGGATCCGCTGACTTTTTTTGTAGCACATTAATGATTTCTTTGGCTAACACAGATTCCCCAGTGAAACTAGCATTGTCGATGCTTTTGTCTGCTTTAAAAACAGGGATAACAGCCGTACCTTTAATTTTTTGACCCTCAGCTCTATCAAATCCAACTGCTGCCACCATATTAATTTCGTCTATTATTTCTTCAGATATTCTTCCATATAAGATTGTTATTAATGTAATGGTACAGAGCGCAATTCCTGTAAGTACTTTTTTCATTTTTTCTCCCTCATTTTACGAATGACTAGTGTAATTATGAAGAGGATTGGAATATAAGCAAAAATATAATAAAGTCCAAAATTTGACATATATCCACTGAGCATGTCTATTTGTTGACGTGATTTAATAAGACTGCTAGCAACTAATACGATTGGCAAAATCCAAAGTAACGATTTTCGTTGTTGCACCGAAAATACTTTTTTGATTCCTCTGCCAGCTCCCCACAATGCAATACAAATATTGGGTAGGATAACAAGAAACCATGATGCGATTCCAACATACTCAAATCGCTCTACAAACGGCATGTTGATACTTTTAAACATGGTTAGAGTTGCCCAGATTATTTTATCTATTTGGTCAGCGCTAAAATACATGGTTGCTGTAACGCTAGCAATTAGATATAAACTCGTTGTTGCTAAGACACCTAGGTGGGCCCATTTTTGGGACTTCGGCGGATTTTTAATAAATGGATAAAATAGCAAAAGCGCTTCAAAACCCATGATGCTTAGGGACATATCCTTTGTCGCTCTTGCAATTTCTGTTACCGAATGATTCATAATTGGTAACAAATTGCGCACATGGCCATAATCCAAAGGAAAGAAAACTAAAAGAAGTATATATAATGGGAGGACAATACTAAAAAAACTAATGCCCGTTACCGTTCTAAAACCACCTAAGATAATATAGTACGCTAGCACAATAGTGAAAAAACCAAAAACCCAACTATTGAATTCTGGGAACATCCATACCTGAATGACCTCAATATAACTTCGTAAAACGGTTACCGCTAATGCCATAAGATAGAGAATAAATAATAGGCTAAGAAAGCCTCCTATCCACTTTCCAAAAATCTCTTTATGAACATCAACAATGTCTCCCCCTGAATAATCTAAGATTTTATAAATGATCCATACAATGATGTGTACAGCTACCCCGGCTAGTATGACGGAGATCCAACTGTCATACCCTGCTGATTTCGCTATGATCCGTTGGAAACCGAGCATTCCTACCCCTACTTGCATGGAATGAATTAAGAAAAAGACAAAAATAGGAGAAACTAAAAATGATTCTTTGATCCTTTCCATCGTTGCAACTCCTTGGAATCAAATACGCATGAATACGGTGAAGCTATTCATCAATATCTTTTTTTGTTTCTGCTTTCTTTTGATTAAAACGTTTTTTATCTTCAGGACGTAAATAACCCGGACGTTTTGCAAGCTGAGAATATGGTAGTCGAATAAATGCATCCTTTAAATCTCCAACACGTAGTGGGTAAATTGGTTCTAAGAATGGCCGACCTAAAGATGTTAATCGTATTAAATGGGCTAATAGAAAACAAAAACATAGAACAATTCCGATTAATCCCCATAACTGAGAGAAGATAAGAAATGGAAAACGAATGATACGGATTGTATTACCCATCGTATAAACGGGTGTTGTAAAAGATGCTAATGCAGCCAGTGCAACCATAATCAACAATACATTACTCGTAAGACCTGCTTCAACAGAAGCAGTTCCTATAACGATACCGCCCACGATACCTATTGTTTGACCAACTTTTGCAGGAAGCCTTGCTCCTGCTTCCCGAAGGAGTTCAATGACGATTTCTAAAAACAATGCCTCTAGAATCGGTGGCAAAGGAACTTCACGCCTTGAGATAACTAAAGTCGCCAGTAGATCCCTAGGAATTAATTCATGATGATATGTTAGTACAGCGACATAGATCGGCGTTATTAATATTGAAAAGATGACCGAAAAAAGGCGAAGTAACCTAACAAAGGAAGCGATGTACCAGTTCAAGAAATAGTCTTCAAATGATGAGAAAAACTCAACAAGTGTAGTTGGAGTAATGATGGCTTGTGGTGATCCTTCTGAAATCACCACTACCTTCCCCTCAACTAATACAGACGCAACCCTGTCTGGCCGTTCCGTTTCAAGCATTTGCGGGAAGGGTGAATTCGTATTATCAACAATCATTTGTGATATATAAGAGCTATCACTTATTTGATCAAAGTCAATATCGCTAATTCGTTGTAATACTGTTTGTACATTTTCCTTCTCAACAATATCTTCAATATAAACCACTGCTACCTTAGTTTTTGATAATTTACCTACGGTCAGTTCCTTTACCCGTAATTCAGGCACAGGAAGTCGCTTTCGGATTAGGTTTAAATTGGTATCAAGTGATTCAACAAATGCCTCTTTTGGACCAGTTACACTAAATTCCACTTCAGGCGAGTTAACTGATCTTTTTTCAAATTTCACTGCATCTACAAGTGCACAATAACCGTCACTTTTGTGAAACTGAATCATAATACTACCTTGTAAAATCTTATCTTCAATTTCCCTAGGATTTTTTGAAATCACAATTTCCTTGTTTGGAATAATTGCTTTAAGGTCTCGAATTGAATAGACTTTCGCATAAAGTAAATAAGGTAGTATTTGTTCGTTAATGGTTTTTGTATCAATAATATTTCGTTGATAGCAAATCCAATACGGGCGAATTGCTTGTTTATTGAATTGGCAAATGAAATCTTCTGATTTTCGAAAGGTTTGATATATTTCCTCCGTTAACCTTGGTTTCTTATCTTCCTTTTTGAACCAATTTGCCATTGCTATCACCCTTTTGCTTTTAACATGTTTCTTGAATTTCTACTTCTTTCCCTCCTGTTAGTTATTCCATGAAATGTATGGAAATTATGCATACTATTTCTTCTTACTTTCAATTTATTGGAATGAAAGTAAGGCATGAAAGTAGGTTGTAAGCAAGATACTAAGAGGAAAGTGCAAGTGCCTGCATATTGGCGACAAGCGTAAGACAAGCCACTGGCAGAAAGGTGCTTTTACCTTCCGATGCGACCTGAATGAACCTGAGGGCCATTGCTGCCAGGAACTAGACAAGAAAAGTGTGGTTGAGGTGATATATCAATGTGGAATAAAAAGAGACTTGCAATAGTAGCATTAATAATTGCTGTTGGGTTATCGATTTTCGTTTCTTTTAGATTATTTGACAATAATGGGGATCAAGCTAATTCAAAAACATCTTCAACTCATAGCACTCTCCACCCATTAAAAAATGAAACAATCGATACGTCCCCACAGGTGATGAATGTAGACTCCATTCAACTGTACAACAATGTGCAAAAGCAATTAGATAACCATGAAGAAATAGACGTAATTGACCATAATGGCAAAGAAAAAAGCCATTACCATCATCATCAAGTTATTGTTGATTTTAAAAATCACTTAAAGAAGGATGAAATTAAACAAATTGAAAAAGACATCGAAGGAAAGCTACTTCGCAAACTAGATTCTTCTTATATTTTTGAATCAAATCACATGAAAACACCTGAGATGATTTCTTATTTCGATAGAAGGAAGGACGTTGAGTTTGCTGAGCCTAACTTTATAATGATGCAAAATCAGCAAGCACCAAATGACCTCCTTTATAACGATTTCCAATGGAATCTACGTATGATTGATTCCGAAAATGGCTGGGGTATAACACAGGGATCAGATAAAGTTAAAATAGCCATAATTGATACAGGGGTAGATTTGGATCATCCCGACTTAGTGAACCGAATTACGGAGGGTTACAACATCCTAAAAGACAATAATGTCCCAGATGATGACAACGGGCATGGTACACATGTTGCTGGAATCATTGCTTCACAAACAAATAATCACGAAGGAACTGCAGGAGTCACGTGGTTTAACCCTATTATGCCAATAAAAGTAATGGGCTCAGATGGATATGGATCAACCTTTGACATTGCTCGTGGTATCATTTGGGCAACTGATCATGGGGCTGATGTAATTAATCTTAGTCTTGGTAATTACCAAGGATCAAAATTGCTGAAACAAGCAGTTGATTATGCATATAGACATGACGTTGTGATGGTGGCTGCTTCTGGCAACGATAATTCCAGCCAACCGAGCTACCCATCTGCGTACCCACAAGTATTAAGTGTTGCAGCTGTTGATTTAAACGGCGATAAAGCAGAATTCTCCAATTATGGAGATTATATCGATGTATCAGCACCAGGAGTGACAATACCGAGCACTTATATTGACGAGCAGTATGCCGCATTGTCTGGAACTTCAATGGCAGCACCACATGTTGCTGCGCTGGCTGCCTTAATGCGCTCCATTAATCCAAACCTTTCTAATAAAGAAATCATGGAGATTATCAAGGGAACAAGCCTAGATCTTGGTAAAGCGGGAAAAGATATTTATTTTGGCGAGGGATTAATCGATATTGTTCAAGCCCTCGAAAAAGCAAAAGTAGGAGCCAGTTAATTGTTGATCAGTAGTAAGTAACCGTGAAAAAGTGGGGCTTCCCCACTTTTTTCTTTTCACATTCATATTACATCCGATTATGGATACGATAAAAAATGGAAATCCAATAATGGAAATTTTGTTAATGGAGGGAGGACATTGTCGCAAACTAGAACTCAACAACGAAGTGAGTTTCGTCTCATCATAGCTGCCCTCCTACTCATCGTCATTTTTGTATCTCCTTATTTTATCCTTGGTGAGAATGCTCATCTACGAGTTCACGACAACTTAGATTCGAATCTTGCATGGTATAAGGTTCTTTCAGAAAGCAATCAAATGCTCGGGTCAGTTGATGCCACAATCCCTCAAATTATTAATGGTAATCTTCAACGAGGTGCATTTGGAACCGAATTTAGCGGAATTGTATGGCTACATGCCGTTTTTCCACCAATGATTGCCTATGGACTGAGCCAGTTTATCACGAGAATCTTTGCGTTTTTAGGCATGTATTTATTACTAAGAAAGCATTTTCTCACTCGTCATGAATGGGCTTGGATTCGTGTTGGGGTTTCACTAGCCTTTGCCTTAACACCTTTTTGGCCGTCTGGAATGCTGAGTACACTCGGGATGCCACTTGCTTTATGGGCACTCCTAAATATCCGAGCTGGGGAGAAATCATGGGTAAACTGGTTGACACTGACCTTACTTCCCTTTTATGCGAGCATTGTTCTTGGATTTTTCTTTTTTCTAAGCGCGATGGGGATTTTATGGCTGATCGATTGCTTCCGCGGCAAGGGTTTGAACCTTCGCTTTTTATGGGCACTCATCTATTTCACATTCATTTTTATGGTAGTTGAATATCGACTTGTGTACTCCTTTTTATTTATGGATGAACCAAATAGCCGGGATGAATATTTTCATGCACGATTATCATTTTTACGTGCTCTCCGTCTATCTCTAAAAAATTATGTACTTGGTCATACCCATGTAATGAGTGTTCATGGCTTGGTTATTTTGCCAGTTACCATACTTGCTTTGAATGTTGTTATCATGAAGAAAAAATGGAAGCAAGAGAAAGTTTTCCTTTTCTTACATGTCCTTAATGCTGTTTTGTCCGTTTGGTATGCCTTTTGGTTTTATAAGGGGTGGGTTCCTTTAACGGAACGATTTCATTTTTTAAACACCTTTAATTTTGCAAGATACCATTTTCTAAGGCCAATGGTTATTTATGTTTTGTTTGCTATTTCGTTAAAAATTTTATGGGAATACCGGGTTGGGTGGAAGCGTGCAAGTTTGGTATTCCTAGCAGCACAGCTAGTAATTGTGGCGTCTTTTAATGAAGAAATTGTATATAAAAACAAGCCATCTTTTCAGCAATTTTTTGCGGAAAAACAATTTGAAGAAATCAAGGATTACATTGGCTTGCCACAAGAGGAGTATCGTGTAGCTAGCATCGGTCTACATCCTGCTATCGCTCAGTTTAACGGGTTTTATACACTGGATACATACAATAATTTTTATCCCCTTTCTTATAAACACCAGTTTCGGGAAATTATCGCCAAGGAATTGAAAAAGGACAAGAAACTTCGCCAATATTTTGATGAATGGGGTGGCCGGTGCTACATCTTTTTAGATGAACTTGGCAAGCACTATATGTTTAAAAAAACGTCGAAAAAAGAGATTAAGAAAATGGAACTAAACATGAAAGCCTTTTATGAGATGGGTGGGCGGTTTATCATTTCATCTCTTCCTATTCAAAATGCAGACGAAAATCATTTAGTCCTTGAGGATACATTCGATTCTTCAGAATCTGCATGGAGGGTTTATTTATATCGAGTTTCAATCGATTAAGTAATACGGATATTTTTGGCTATTAGGTTGTGGGTATTTTCAAGGAAAGCATTAGGACACATTGTTCTTTAATTAGAGGTTTTTATCAGAATCATAGGCTGATTTTGACTTATTTAGACCGGTTGGTTATTGTCTGTGTCGCAATCAGGGGGGCATTCCGACACACTGCGAACGAGGAACATGCTCTCTGTCGCAATCAGGGGTTTATTCCGACTCAAAGCAAACAAAGGGACAGGCTCTCTGTCGCAATCAGGGGTTTATTCCGACTCAAAGCAAACAAAGGGACATGCTCTCTGTCGCAATCAGGGGTTCTTTCCGACTCAAAGCAAGCAAAGGGACAGGCTCTCTGTCGCAATCAGGGGCTCTTTCCGACACATTGCGAACGGAGTGACATGCTCTCTGTCGCAATCAGGGGTTCTTTCTGACTCACTTCGAACGAGGAACATGCTCTCTGTCGCAATCAGGGGGCTTTCCGACACAAAGCAAATGAGTGACATGCTCTCTGTCGCAATCGGGTGCTTATTCCGACAAAGTTCGAACGGGGTGACGATCATTTCAATAACACAATTGACCTAGTTGGACAGGTTTCTTAAATATCAACCAATTACTACCGTTTAAACTCTCAATTTAGATTTTTGCCAATAACAAGGTTTCAATACAACATAATAACCAAACTTTTCTTAAGGGGGATTCATCATGAATATACCTTTACTTACAATTGTTGTCCCTTGCTATAACGAAGAGGAAGTTCTTCCTGAATCAATGAAACAACTTAGAGCCCTTCTGGATGATCTTATCGAGGACAAGTTAATTTCCGAAAAAAGTAGACTCTTATTTGTTGATGACGGAAGCAAGGATCAAACATGGTCAATCATTTATAAACAAGGTCTTGTAGATAATAAAATAAAAGGGTTAAAGTTAGCCAGAAATGTTGGCCACCAAAATGCCCTACTTGCAGGTTTGTTTTCCGCAAAGCGTCAGTCAGATTGTCTCGTCTCCATAGATGCCGATTTACAGGATGATATTGAGGTCATACGTGAATTTCTACTTCGCTTCTCGGAAGGTTATGAAGTTGTTTATGGTGTACGTAAAGAACGAAAGACTGATACTTTCTTTAAGAAGCATTCTGCACAAGGGTTTTACAAGTTAATGAAATTCATGGGTGTTAACCTTGTCTATAATCATGCCGATTTCCGCTTACTGAGCAGGAGAGCCGTGGAAGCGCTCGAACAATTCGATGAAAGTAACCTATTCCTACGAGGAGTGGTTCCTCTAATCGGCTTTCAATCTACATCTGTCTTCTATGACCGAAAAGAACGAATGGCTGGCGAAACAAAGTATCCATTACAAAAAATGCTCTCCTTTGCTCTTGATGGGATTACATCGTTTAGTGTAACTCCGATTCGCTTAATTTCATTAATGGGGCTGCTTTCGTTCTTTGTTAGCTTATTTTTTGGGGGTTACTTTTTTTACTTGAAATTTAGTGGACAAACCCAGACAGGCTGGACTTCCCTTATTACCTCGATTTGGTTAATTGGTGGATTGCAGTTGATTGCTTTAGGCTTTATCGGAGAATATATCGGAAAAATCTATAAGGAAACAAAGCGTCGGCCAAAGTTCGTTGTCGATATCGATACGTTCAATCTTGCAATACCTGAGGAAGAACCAGAAGCTCCGAAAGAGGGTGGATACTCGATTGATTACAGCCCATTATCTGAAACCAACTAACACATTCATCCGCTTTCTCCTAGTTGGACTTATGAATACCCTTGTTGGACTTTCAAGTATTTTTTTATTATTGCATACAGTAGGTCTCTCTTACTGGCTTTCAACTTTCCTAGGAAATTCAGTTGGTGCGATCGTCAGTTATCTCTTAAACCGACGCTTTACGTTTAACAGCAAGGCCACATTTGGAAGAAGCATCCCTTTATTTATTTTAGTCATTCTGAGCTGCTATTTTCTTTCCTATTCAGCAAGTAAATTCATAGCAGGTTTCATTTTACTACCTCACACAAACGAAATAGCTGTCTTGCTTGGAACAGGACTTTACACAATGTTAAACTACTTTGGACAAAAGCATATTGTGTTTGCGGGACATAGGGACAGGTCCCTCGTCCCACACAAAAAAAGCACTTTTGATTAAGTGCTCTTTTTTATGTTTTTTATTGTTTTTCGAAGATAGACAAGACTTACGCCAAAAAACAGGACCATTAGGATGGCTGGCACTGGGACCTTCGGAGTGATATTGGCTGGGTTGATTTCAGCGCGGGTATTTAACGCTTCCTTTGGGATATCCATTTTCATCTGTTTTGTTGCAAGAAGTCGGCCATCATCCCCAAGTACCTGTAATACACCTTGGTCGTCCATAGAAATTTGAACTTCCTCATTTTTCATTTGTGTAAATTTCAGTGGCTTGTTCAAATGATAGCTTTCTTTTTTGTCACCGATAAAGGATTTATCTGCCGCTACTTCTTTTACCTCGAAATTTTCAAAGCCGTAATCTAAAAGCTCAATTGTATCTTCATAAGCAATTTCATTTCGATCAGCTTTTAAGACAATCGCTATTAAAGACATTTCACCTTTTTCCGCAGTAGTTGAAAGAGTGAATCGCGATTCCTGGACAAAACCTGTTTTTCCACCTGTAATTCCTTCATATGGGATTTCACCTCTTAGCATTAAATGGTGGCTATAGAGAGTTGTATCCCAGCTTTCACCATTCCAGGCTAATTCCTTCGTTCCAAATATCTCACGGAAAACTGGATTTTCCAAAGCATATTTCGTTATTAAAGCAAGGTCATATGCAGTTGTATAGTGATTTTCATTAAATAGACCATGTGGATTAGAAAAATGGGTCTGTTTGACACCCACTTTCGTTTGCAGGTATGAGTTTAAGGAGTTAGCAAATTTCTCCACACTCCCATCAAGATGCTCCGCAATTGCAACCCCAGCATCGTTACCCGAATTAATCAGCAATCCTTGGATAAGATGTTTTAGGGTAACCTTTTCCCCTTCTTCCAGGTAGACGCGAGTTCCGCCCGTTTCATAGGCATTTGCACTAACTGTGACAATATCGTCTAAATTTCCTGTTTCAATTGCATAAATAGCAGTTGCCATTTTCGTTAAACTTGCAGGATATAGTTTCGTATCACTATTTTTCTGGTATAGAACTGAACCTGTATTTGCATCTAGTAAAATGACTGAATCACTCTTTATCGTTGGTGCATCAATTTGTTGAGATATTTGAGCAAAAGCTTGAAAAGGCGAAACAAAAGCCATCACAACTACTAGAACCAAAATCATATAAAGCTGCTTCATTTCATTTCTCCCTTTTGGACTTAATGGACATATTTCGTTGCCCCAATATTGTTTTATCTACTGAGTAAGACAAGAAGTGAGACACCTCGTCCCACGATTTTACATTTACAGGTATTCGAAAGTCAAATTGATTTTTTGGCGGCATCTAAAAAAGACACTCCGCGTGTGATACGCAAAGCGTCTTTTTGTATTCTTATTTATGATAAGTGTAAATGGAGCTCCATTCATGAATCAACTTGGTTGCCAATAGATTATCTTTGGCGTATTTTTCCGCTTTAATCAAGAGTTCTTTTTCGTTTACTTTCCCTTCAAAGTCGGGATTTACTTTGTAGTATATAAATGTGCTTTCTTCATTTTGTCGAAAACGAACAAATGCCACAAAATCTTTCTCTTTATATACGGAATAATAGTAATCACTAGCCGTCCCAAATAACTCAAAATCTGTCCAATTGTCGACCTTGAACCGTTCCGCCTCGGACATTGGAACAAGGTGTAAATCTATCTTAACATCTATAAAAATGTCCTTAAGTGTAAAATGTTCTACGACTATCACCGTATCTTCATTCAGCTCGTAACCATCCATTTGAAGTGGCTTCTCCCAGCTGAAAATATGATCCTCTATAAATTCATCAAGTGTGGAATTTTCGCCCATCGCGATTCTCCTACCCACATCACCTTGAATTTCACCAAATCGTATTTCATAAAAATCGGTAATTTGGATGTTTGCCACATGTTCATTCCGCTTCGTAAAAGCTTGTATGATATCGCCTGTTTCGCTTTTTTCCTCATCTGGCAATTGATCATACCAAACCTTTGGGGTACAGGTGACTGTCTTCACACCACGTAGTACTTCTTCAAGAAGTCTTTCATCATATTCATCTCTACCCCAAAAATCGATTCGTTTCATTCAAATCACCTCTTCCATTACTTGAATTATATAATGGATGGTTTGAAATGAACAACAAAAAACTCGGTAAGCCTCCCCTAAGCCCTGTTAAATAGATGAATACAAACAAATATCCCTTAATTTCCACTGAAAAATGTCACTCTTTTAACATTCTTTTCAATACATGAAAAAGGTCAGTAAGACACAAATTAAGAAAGGATTCTTGAAAGGGAAGGCCTTTTGAGAATCCACAAAAATTCGTCTGGGAGGGTTCCGAATGCAAAACAACAACAATCAACAAATTCCAGCACAGGCTCAAGCTGCACTTAATCAAATTAAACAAACAGCCAAGCAGTTGGCTCAAACAGAGCAAATGAATGCACAGCAGTTCCAACAAAGCTCACCACAAGTGCAACAATCTGCACCTGGATTTGCTGGACGTGAATTGAATGCTGCTCAGCAGTTAAATCAGATAGAGCAGTCCGCACAGCAGCTCCAACAATCTGTTGGGCAACAACAATTCACTTCAACCGGTTCCTCTTTCAGTACCGAATTTGCTAGCGAAACGGATGTTGCTGAAGTTCGTAAACAGAACCAGCAATCCCAGGCTAATAAAAATCGCTAGTACACCTACCAATAAAAATACCCTCACACCTGTGAGGGTATTTTTAGCAAGTTAACTGGCTAAATTTCCTACTTCAGGCCTTACATTATAGGGGTCAAACTACTCATACTAATAATGAAATAGTAAGAATGGAGTTGAACGATTTGGGAAGAACAAAGCGTGGTAATGCAAATGCACAACGAAATAATAATGCAAAAAAAGGAAATAGAATTAGTGAAGAGCTTGTTGAATTCGCATCCTATACAGAAGTAGAGGCAGAAAAACAAAACGTTCAAAAGAAGAAAAAGAAATAATTAACTTTGGCCAGGGGTTTCCTTTCCTTGGCCTTTTCTATATCATCTATTCTGTGATATAATTATCTTGAATTCAAGATAATTTATTTTATTGGGGGAATGGGCATGCAATTACTAGGCTTACATCATGTTTCGTTACTCACTGGCAAAGCGGAACGAAACTTTGAATTTTATACAAAAGTATTAGGAATGCGCCTAATCAAGAAAACAGTTAACCAAGATAATACGCAATCCTACCATCTTTTCTATGGAGATGCAAAAGGAAATCCGGGGACCGAAATTACATTCTTCGATATACCTGGGCTCGGACGAACTCACCCTGGAGTCTCAAGTATTTCTTCCACTTCACTACGTGTGAAGTCTTCGGATTCCTTGCAATTTTGGAAAAAGCGTTTAGCAGAGTATCACATTTCAACGGAAGAAATCACGAAGCGAGCTAGTCGTGATACTTTGGCACTTCAAGACTATGAAGGCTCAAGAATTATTCTTGTTGCAGATAATAGCGAGCCGGGAGTTCCTGCAGGTGAACCATGGGAAATCAGCGGTATCCCAGCTGAACATGCGATAATTGGGCTCGGACCAGTCACATTAACCGTTGCCGACGCTGCACCTACCGTGGAAATTTTGACAGATGTTATGGGCTTTCGAAAGGTTGGCAGCTACCCATCGCTTGCAGGTGGTTATCCTGAAATCCTAGTCTTTGCAACTGGTGAAGGTGGATCTGGAGCGGAACTCCATATTGAAACACGACCTGATCTACCAAAAGAACGTTTGGGTCGTGGTGGTGTGCACCATGTGGCCTTCCGCATTCCGAACGATGAGGAATATGAAGAATGGGTTACAAAAATAAAACAAACACGTCTTCCCAACTCTGGTAAGGTAGACCGCTATTACTTCAAAGCATTGTACTTCAGAGAACCAAATGGTATTTTATTTGAGCTCTCAACTGACACTCCTGGGTTTGATATAGATGAACCATTGGAAACGTTAGGAGAAAAACTTGCACTTCCTGCATTTTTAGAACCAAAGCGAAGTGAAATTGAAGCAAATTTACGACCGTTGGAAATTTAAATGAAATAGCCCCTAGAATATTTAATGACTAGGGGCTTGTTTTGATTTTCACCAGAAAATCTGCTGATACGCCCAATTTATAAAAAAGGCAAATATCCCAACTGTTATATTAAACCATCCTAGAAACGTGCTTACCTTCGTTTCTTTTTGCATGTTCTTAGTTTTATATTCCTTCAAATCAAACATGAGTATAAAGACCCCAGTCATGACACATAGTACAACTACGTAATTTAAATACCCAATAAAGATCATGTAGTACTCCTTCGGTACGATTAGGCTATTTTGCCTTTGTACCCACTCTTCGAATTTTTGTTGTACACTGAATATCAAAGGTTACATCCTTGTATACTTCACGCCATTTCTCTTTTGTTTGAATCTCTTTATTCCAGTAAGCAGGTTGTTTTGCTCGGAAGTATTCACCAAATCCAAAAATATCTGATTGTTCATCCTGCATTTTCTTAATTAACTTATTGGTTCCTTCAATTACTCCCCTCGTACCCTCTTTCTCGATATTTCGAAGAATTTCCGCATTGTTTAAATCGATTCCAACCGCTCCTTCGCCGATTGTACTTTCATAATGAATCTTGATGTCAAAATGAGGTTTCCCGTTTCGCAGGGTTGGTTTTATTGATGTCCTGCGATGTTCTGCCCGTACAATCACCTTAACATCTGTATCAGGTACTTGTACAAAGACCTCATAACCACCTCTTTTCTCTCCTGTTACAGCCATAAATAAGCCTATTTCAACGGGTTCTGTTCGACCTATCATTCGATCATCTTTAAAATACGCTAAACCAGAGATTTGTATATTATCCTCTTTTTTCAATTCAAGATATGGAAGAAACGTATCTTGACCTTTGCTTTGTAGCCTTGTCCAAAACAAACCGATAAAATCTTCCGGAAATGTACCTAATCTAACAGCATTTTCGACCATCGCAGACAAATATAGAGTAGGGACCCGCTCTAGTTTTGGTGCCACCTCCATAAATTTTTTCGCTTCCCCTTTCGATACCACCATCCAAGCAGTCCTTCTAATCTCAGGATTTCTTCGAAGATAATCGTTAAACCTTTTTACCCCATCCTTCGCAACTTCTTCACTTATGACAATGGTCCGTAGATGGCCAAAAAAAAGCCGGTCAGCCACTTCTTGTTGAAGTACAGCTATCGTGTCATCTAAGGTATATCCCACTACACTGATTACCCAAAGTGGATTTTGATCTACTCCAGCCCCACCCGTTTGCGGTCCCAGAGGAATTCTTCCTGGAACAGCAATTTGAGCACTTAATCTAATAAGTCCATCTTTTGGCTTTGGAAATTGATTTCCTAAACCTGTTATCTGAGCAAGGTCTGCACCGTCTGGATCATCAACCTTATCAATTGAAATACCTAAAACCGTCGCTCGTTGTTCAATGTCATCACTATCCCAGCAACCTGTTAAGAATAGACCAGGCACCAAAGCGATAAGTATAATTTTTAAACCAGTTTTCCAACTATGCTTTGATACTCCCACTTTTTTTCACCTTTTTCTTTACAAGGTCTACACTAACTAACAACAAAGGATAACCAACTGTTAGAATTAGTCCTAATCTACCAAATATTTCAATAACATCGTATAAATGCAATATATTTTGTGGAATCATCGCAATCACGAAAACAATCGGCAAAATAAAAAAGGAAAGCATTTTATGATCACGTAATCCAGCCATCTGGCTAATCGAATGAACCGTGAACATATAACTGGAAAACAATGTAGTGAATACAGCAATTACCCACACAGATAAAAAAACAATATCTAATCTCTGAAGAAGATTACCTGGTATTGAGGTCGTACGAGCTAATTCAAGGGTCGGCCATAGAAGGTTCGTTATTTCAACAGGGCCAAAGACCGCAACAGTTGCAATTACAATTAACAAGTATAAACCTCCGGCAATAACCATTCCCCAAATACTAGCCTTGAACGCTTTTCGTGGATGCCGCATAAAGGGAATAATCATTGTAAAAACAAATGAACCTTGAAATAATGCCGCAATGGTAAGGCCTCCAACTAAGTAACTTCCAGGTTCATTTCCTACTATTGGAAGTAAATATAAGCTATTTGCGTTTTTTAAAGACAAAGCAACGATGATTAAAGCAGGTGCCAAAATAAACGGGAAATAAAAATTATGGATATAAGCAAAGACATTCATGTCATTCCTTGTAGACAGTGCTGCTAATATCAACATCACAATTACAGTCACTTCTAGTGGAGTTTGCTTTAAAATGGCAGTAATAACTACTGCTCCAAACTCCCTAGAAGTTAATCCGGTTAATATTGCAAAAAAGAGAATGATAACAATGTTCGGCACCCTACTTAACCACTTCCCCAGGATGTCTTCTCCATACAAAATAATAGATTTCCTCGGGTGACGAATTCCAAGAAATGTAATCAATCCAAGCCCTGTGGATGCTATCGCTATACCAAATAATGTTACGAGTGGGGCGCCTGTATCCGCTGTCCGAACTGCAAAGAGTGGAAGTGCCAATAATCCCACTCCAATTATGGTACTAATTAGGATCGTTGTTGCTTGAATGACTGTTATCTCGCGTGGATATTCCACTAGACTTGTCCTCCTCCCATTTTTCATTCCCAACCATTACTGGATCCAAAGTGTTACTTGTTCCCTTTGTAGATTCTCCCTTTGTTTTTCCTAAACGATCAGAGTTTCGAGAATGTAGCATTTCAGGCCTTTTTGGCATCCACCAAAATGGTGCTCTAATAATGACATCCTTTAACCCCTGGAAATTACCAGGAGTTACTGGGCTCATGTAAGGGACTCCGAAGGATTTTAACGAAAGCATATGATTAAAAATGAAAATAACGCCAATAACAACTCCATAAAGTCCAAAAAAACCCGCCATTATGACAATTGGAAATCTAAGCATGCGAAGAGCAAACGCTGCATCATATGCAGGAGTAGCAAAAGAACCAATCGTAGTCATCGCAATTACCACAACTGTTATTGGACTTGCAATTCCCGCTTCAACCGCTGCTTGCCCGATAACGAGTACCCCTACAATGGAAAGAGCCCCTCCTACCTGCTTAGGTAGTCGAACAGTTGCTTCTCGGAGGATCTCCATCGCGACTTCAATGATTAATACTTCTACCACTGCAGGAAATGGTACACCTGCACGTCCACCCGCAACGGCTACAGCAAACTCTGTAGGAAGCAACTCTGGATTAAACGATATAAACGACACATATAGAGATGGAAAAATTAAAGAAAAGACTAATGCAATCATACGTGCAATTCGTACAAAACTACCCATTAAAAATCGAGAAGAGTAATCCTCAAAGGTTTGATAAAATTGATTAAATACAACCGGAGCAATGAGCGAGAACGGTGATCCATCAACTAGAATAGCCACTCTTCCTTCTAGAATACTACCTACTGTCTTATCTGGGCGTTCTGTACTTTGAATCTGTGGAAAGGGAGACATATGATTATCTTCAATAAATTGCTCGATATAGCCTACATCCAAAATGGCATCAATATCAATTTTCCCTAAACGATCCTTCACTTCTTTTACTAAGTCATCGGTTGCAATCCCTTCAAGATAACAAATGGCTGTGGTAGATTTTGATATGCGACCTATTTCCATAATTTCAACGCGAAAGTCAGCAGTTTTTAATCGATTTCGCAATAATGCTATGTTCGTTTGTAAAGATTCAATGAAACCCTCTCGCGGTCCTAAAATAACCTGTTCTGTTTCTGGCTGAGAGATTGATCGTTTTTCAATATTCTTTACAGCAAATTGAATACCAGAATTAACCCCATCGATAAAAATAAAAGTTTCTCCGCGTAATATTGCGTTTATGATATTTTCAATACTATCTTCTTTTTTTATTTCAGTATGAAACATAGCCTCATTCAAAATGAAATCCAACACATTTGTTACTGTAAGCTTTTCAAGGTCTGTTTGAACTGGAACATACATTAGTGGCTTCATAATGCCACTGTTAATTGCATTTTTATCAACAATACTAGAGAAATAAATAATCGCCGCACTAAACTTGCCGTACATTTGAAACTTTCGACAAAAGAAATCAGCGTTTTTCCCTAATAGATTTTTAAGTAATTCAATCGTGGTATCAAGGTTTCCACCCAGCTGATCTGTTGGAAGTTCTTCAACCAATTTATGTGGAATCTTATCTTCATTTGCAGTCGCAGCTGGTTGTTGTGAAAGTTTTGTACTTCTTCGTTTCGGACTTCTCTTAATAGTAGACCAAGACATTTCGATACCTCTTTCTATCAAATACGCCTTGGCGTATTTGCGCCCGATTTTTTTAGGCCCACACGATGTGTATTACAAAGACGTTGCCACAGGACGTGGTGTTCTTAGTCTTTTGATCCTACACTCGAAAAATACCTTCGAAAAATCGTGGCATCCGCCGGAGGCTTTAACTTTATACAGCACTTGGATAAACTCCAAAACATTTTTATTACCCTTTTTTCAATGTATCCCCACTTATAGAAGTAAGAACATGCTGTTTAAAGTTAAAAGAGACATTTTTATATATAATCCTCCATAAATGGTATTTTAGTCTTGTAGGAATATTTTGTATGCGATAAGGGAGTTAGGGGCGAGATAGTTTGGCGAAAGTGCGTTGCTATAGGCAATAAACAAGATCTTAAACGCAAATAACCCAAGATTGGTGTCTTCGCAACACAATCTTGGGTCTTAGATCTGTTATTACGCCATTACATACATGAACACGTAAGCATAAAGAAACTACCCGATCTTAGATTTGTTCCTTATACCACTTTGCTGCTGCAGCAACCTCTGTGCCAGTCAGCATATGTCCATTATTTTCCCAATGTACCTCGACATCTGCGTTTGCTTTCTGTAAAAGGTCTTGTAGGTCAATGGTTTCCTGTGCTGGACAAATTGGGTCATTTTTACCTGCTGTTATGAAGACAGGTGTACCAGTAAGGTCGGGTAACTCTATCCCTCTTCTTGGTACCATTGGATGGTGCAGAATGGCCGCTTTTAAGGCATTTTTGTAATGGAACAGTAGGCTTCCAGCAATATTTGCTCCATTTGAATACCCTATTGCAACAATATTATTTCGATCGAATGAGTAAGTTGTGGCAGCCTTGTCGAGGAACTCATTTAATTCTTTCGTACGGAAAATTAGATCTTCCATATCAAAAACCCCTTCGGCTAAGCGACGGAAAAAACGTGGCATGCCGTTTTCAGATACATTTCCTCGTACACTTAATACGGATGCTTCTTCATCAATATGTGGTGCTAATGGCAATAAATCTGACTCCGTTCCTCCTGTACCATGTAATAGCAGAAGTGTTGGTTTTGTTTTATCTTTACCTTCTCGGAAAATATGCTTCATCGTATTCCCTCCTAAACAAAATGCTTATTCTAGTATCTCCAAACGAGAACTTAATAATAGAAAAATATCTTTAATTCAAGATAATATACTAGAATCTATTTGTCAAACCGCAAGCATATAACAAGGACAAGTCTCATATCTTTTTATATACGTTACTAGGGAGGGACGATATGAGTCAAAAAATCATTCTACCATTCATCATACTTACATTATTAATAGGATGCTCCTCACCTTCTAGAGATGCTTCAGACCTATATAGCACCCTTGATCAAAATCTTTCAAAAAAGGATGAGGATATTTTAGAAAGTCTTCAAAGCCATGTTCAAAAGTTTATTCAACTTAATAAGGAATTAAATATACTTTTAGAAGAAATGAAAAAAGAGGATGAATTAGAGGCAGCAGTTGATACCATGCAAATTGCGAATGAGGAAGCGATGTATATTTTTAATCTAATTGAGCTTGATGATAAACCGAGTAATAAAAGTTTGTACGAGTTAAGAGTTCACATTCAAGCGTCGATTGAACGATATATGGAAGGCATGAATACTCTGCTTCAGGGGATCATAAATGGGGATACAAACAAAACGGACGAGGGCTATGATCAGATCAAATCCATTAACAAAGAGTTTGATCAATTATTATCCTACATGGAAGGTTGAATTGTCAAAGAATAGAAATTTTCATTTAACCAATACTACCCATATATGAAGTTTTGGGGAGGGTGCCTCATGGAGAAACATAATATTCGTTTATCCAGTGCTGAAATCAGTGGATTATGGACGACTTTTATACAGGCCAGTATGACGATTTGTTTGATTAAATATTTCTTACACCACTTAAAGGATGAAGAAATTAAACCACTATTAAATGAATCTTTTCAAATATATAGTGGGCAAATGAAAGAGATAAAGCAAATATTTTCGGAAGAGAACATACCATTACCTGATATATTTTCAGATGAGGATATTAATTTGTCAGCACCACCACTGTTTTATGATCCTTTTTCTTTAACCTTTGTTTATGCAATGAGTCGAATGAATATGATCAATTTTAGCTTTATAACTTCAAGTGTGGCTAGAGAGGATATTCGATTATTATTTTCAAAATGCTTATCAGATGCTACAACACAATATAATGAAGCAACTGAGTTAATGCTAAATAAAGGATTGTATGACCGACCGCCAATGGTTGTCTATCCTACTGAAAACGAATATATTGAAAAGAAAAGTTACTTAACAAGATTAATCGGTGATAAAAGGCCATTAAATGTCTTGGAAATCACGGATATGTTTTTTAATATCGAACGAAATTATTTTGCGATTGTTCTTTGCATGGGATTCCTGCAGGTAGTAAAGGATAAAGAAATCTTTGACTATATTAGTGAAGGAAAACAAATATCAGAAAAACAGGTTACTTTTATAAATGACCTGCTAAAGCAGGAAAATCTAATGGGAACAACATCCATTCCAATGGAGGTAACAGGTTCTACGGTTTCACCATTTTCTGATAAACTCATTGTTACACTATTTCATGCTCTTAATAGTATCGATATTACTCTGCTTGGACATGCCCAAGGATTATCCATGAGGGCAGATTTGGTCGCATTTTACTCAAAAACCATCGGTGAGATTTTCCTTTACGCTGCTAAAGGATTTGGTATTCTTGTTGATCGTAAGTGGATTCAAGAGCCGCCAGCTACGATTGATCGGCTTAAATTACAAAAACATTCAAAGTAAACGACGTGCCCATTCGCACGTCGTTTCGGCTTACCCATAAAAAATTTTAAACCTCTCCCACACTTCCTCTATATCGGTAAGATGTTTTTCAATTTCTTTCCGCTTCTTTCGACCTACTGCTGTTAATAAAGCATTAAGTAAGCTTAAAGGAGCAACAAATGAATCAATATACGATGGCATCTCACTTGGTGAACAAAGAACAATGTTTGCATATGGAATCAACGGAGAAAGACTCGTATCTGTTATCGCAATTACATTTGCGCCGCGGTCTTTGGCAAATGAGACCGCATCAATCGTATTTTTTGTATATCTTGCGAAACTCAGTCCGATTACAATATCCTCTTCATTGATTCGAAATAACTTTTCAGAAATTCCATTCGGGTTCCTTATTAATTCGGTGTTTTCGAATAATAAATCTAAATAAAACTCCAAAAAAGATCCTAGAGATACTGCACTACGATTTGCGACTATAAAGATTCGTTTTGCATTAATAATAGCCTCGACTGCTTGATGGAATGCCTTTATATCAAATTGGTCTGCCATCTTTTGAATCCGGTTTATTTCGGCCTGAAACATTTCATAAACAGCTTTATCCTCTGAATCATAAATATCCTCAGTAATCTTTAAACGCTCAACGGTGGTAAGCTGTCTTTTTACAGAATCCTGCATGGCTTTTTGCCATTCGGGATACCCACTATATCCTAGAAATGTGGAAAAACGGACAACAGTTGCCTCACTGACACCTGCCATTTTAGCTAGCTGTCCAACAGTAAAAAATGGTACAGATTCCGTATTTCCTAATACGTATTTTGCAATTTTACGTTGTGATTTACTCATTTCGGGTAATTTATTCGTTATATTTTGATACACCTCTTGCATCTTATAAACCGATTCCTTTCACAATTTTAATCGCCTTTTCATGCATTCTAACAGTTTCTTCAATGTCTTTATCTGTATGGACAATAGACATTGAATATCGATTTAATGGTTTTGTATAAATCCCCAGCTTTAATAATTCAGAATCGACTTTTTCACGGAGTTTCATATCCGCTTTTAACAAGTCACGATAATTTCTAATGGGATGATTTGTATGGACAATATTAAAAATGCTTCCCATCCCAACAGTTTGCATTGCGATCCCATATGATTGATAAAGTTTTTCAAGGCTTGAACGAAGGTTTTCCGTTTTTTGTATTAATCTTGGGTACACATTATCTCCCTCAAGGACTTTAATCGTTGCTAATCCCGCTGCTAATACAATTGGATGACCATTATAGGTCCCACTATGAAATAGCACATGATCTTTCTTTATAGCCTTTCCACCTGCAGATAATATATCTCCGCCTTTTGTAGGGTCCATTATCTCCATGATTTCTTGTTGTCCACCTACTGCCCCAACTGGAAAGCCACCTCCTAAAACCTTTCCCAAAGCTGTAAGGTCTGGCTTTATTCCAAAAATAGATTGTGCACCTCCAAGCGTTAGGCGAAAACCGGTTTTAACTTCATCAAAGATTAAAACGATCCCAAGTTTCTGGGTTAGCTCCCTAAGCCCAACCATAAAACCCTCTTCAGCTGGGATAAATCCACCTTGAACAGGTTCAATAATAACAGCAGCAATTTTATCCTTGTATTTTCTCAATATTTGCTCCGTTGCTTTTAAATCGTTAAAAGGTAGAATTATTGTATTTTCGACGTGATGTGATGATATCCCTTTCGATTCTGGTACAGAGTTCGGCCTGTTCTCATCACCCGCTTCATCAATGGTGGGATTCACACTTACCAAAACCTCATTATAGCCTCCATGATAATGTCCTTCAAATTTTGCTATCATTGCTTTTCCTGTATAAGCTTGTGCCAATCGAATCGTTAATAGTGTAGCCTCTAATCCAGAGTTTGTATAGCGGACCATTTCAATACCTGGAAAATACTCAATTAATTTATTTGCCATTTCAACTTCTAATCTGTGTGGAGCACCAAAAACTGCTGTTCCTGCTGTGGTCAATTGATTATTTACAGCAGCCGTAACCTCTGGGTGACCGTGGCCAAGTAGAAGTGCTCCATAGCAAAGTAAATAATCGATATATTCATTTCCATCGACATCAACCAATCGACTTCCATTTGCTTTTTCCATAAAGATTGGATGTGGTGAAAAGTACTTAATGTTTGCAGATACACCTCCGGGAATAACCAACTTTGCCTTGGAATAATAGTTTGCTGAACCAATTGTTTCTTTTGTGAAAAGCTTTTGGTTAGATTGAAAATTTGTCAATCCAAACACCCCTTTGAAATTTAAATTTCATAATAATTCAATATGAAATATTTATTTCATTATAAAGTGAAACAAGCTTACATGTAAATAGGGAACAAAGTCCTTTTTGTTCGACAAATATAGTAAAAAACCACCCTTTCTCAAAAAGGGTGGAATCTATTACCGATTAATTTAGTGATACCGTAGGCCTTTGTATATGCTCTTTTGGTCGTCGTGATTGAATAAATAATACTGCTGCTATTGCTAAAATACCTACTAATCCTAGATAGATATCAGGTGAAATGAGACAAAGACCTCCAGCAAAAAGGATGAGCCTCTCCCATACGTAAGTTTTTCTTATAAAGTAACCTACCATTGCAGTACTTACACCTAACATTCCAATAATGGCTGTTATAACAGAGATTGTTAAGAAAGGAACTTCATAGTTAAGTAAAAGCAGCTGCGGATTTATCACAAATATAAATGGAATGATATACGCTGCTGTTGCTTGCTTCGTAGCTGTTACCCCCGTCTTAAATGGATTTGCTTTTGCCAATCCAGCAGCAGCGTATGCAGCTAAGCAAACAGGAGGAGTAATGTCTGCGACAATTCCGAAATAAAACACAAACATATGGGCAGCTAATATTGGGACATCCAATCCTTGAATTAATGCTGGAGCAGCGAGTGTTGCAGTTACAACGTAGTTTGCTGTTGTTGGCAATCCCATACCTAAAATTAAGCATGCGATCATTGTAAATAGTAACGTTAGTATTAAACTGCCTGCACCTAACTCGATGATACCATCCGCTATTCTACCACCAAGTCCTGTTTGGACCACAACCCCTACAATAATACCCGCCGAAGCACATGCTGCAATGACTGGTAAAGCCACTCTCGCTCCTTCTTCCAATGTTTTTATTATGCCCCATAGGGACAGACGTGTTTCTTTTTTTATAAGACTCACTAAAAATGCAATTAAGATGGCAAGTAACGCTGCTCTCATCGGTGTACGCCCAACCGCTAACGCATAAAAAATAACAATAATAGGAAGTAGTAAATAACCTTGCTTAATCATTAAATCTCTTAAACTAGGTAAAAGATTCTTTGAAACCCCAATAATCCCTAGTTTCTTCGATTCATAGTGTACAGCTAAAAATACACCTAAGAAATATAAGATTGCTGGTATAATGGCCGCAATCATAATTTGGCTATATGGAATGTTTGTATAAGATGCCATTATAAAGGCGGCCGCTCCCATGATTGGTGGCATGATCTGTCCACCTGTTGAAGATGAGGCTTCCGTTGCTGCTGCAAATTCGGGCGTATAACCAGCCTTCCTCATCATTGGAATTGTAAATGCACCTGACCCTACTGTATTGGCGACAGAACTTCCCGACACCATTCCTTGAAGAGCACTTGAAACAACTGCTGCTTTTGCTTGACCACCTGTAAAACGACCGGTTAAGGCATAGGCAAGATCATTAAAAAATTGTCCTATCTGCGTTCGAATTAAAATGACACCAAAAAGTAGGAATAAGAATATAAAAGTCGACGAAACTTGAATTGGTGTACTATAGATCCCTTTAGTTGTTAAATATAAATCGCCTGCGAGTGTATTCCAAGAAAATCCGCGATGTGCAAATAGTTTGGTTGGAATCAAATTCCCATATAAAGCATATAGGATAGCCACACTCGCGACGATTACAATCGGTAAGCCAACACATCGTCTAGTAGCCTCTAATACGAGTAATATCCCAAGAGTCGCAACGATGTAATCTGGCGTAGTATATCCAAATACAATCTTTTCTGTAACTAACTCTTCATAGAAAAAGACATTATAATAGCCGACACATAAAGATATAGCTGCTAAGATAACATCGTACCATGGTACCCCTTTTTGTTTCCGTTGTAATCCTTTTTTTGCTGGATATAGTAAAAAAATCAAACACAGTGCTGTTCCCAAATGAATAGGGCCTTGTATACGTGCCTCAAAGGAACCACGGTAACCAGTATATAAATGAAACAATGTTAATAAAACCGCAATTGTGAGAACTACCCATGTAAACTTTCCTAAGTCTCTCCTGTATGTACTTTCCCGGTCATATTTCTCAAGAATCTCATCTACTGATGGGTTATCATCATGTACGGTTGGCTCGTTCAAGTCTTTTTTCTTTTTATTAAAAAACTTTTTCATCCCTTTCACCACCTGGTTATTCACTATTTGGAGAAAAAAGGGCTAGAACACAAAGTGTTAAGCCCTTCTTCTTTTAAGCTATTAATCTAGTATTCCAACTTCTTTATAGTACTTTTCTGCACCAGGATGGATTGGTAAATCTCCTAATCCACTAAGTGCGTTTTCTTTTGTCATATGTGCTGCTTGAGCATGTGTATTTTCACTTGCCTTTTCAAGCATGACTTTAGCAAGTTGGTAAGCCAATTCATCATCCACTGTGTCTGTATTTGCAACAAGAACAGCGTATGCGGATACAACATTCGCATCCTCTTTTAACCATTCGTAAGAACCTGCTTTAATGGTATATCCAGTGTATCCGCTTGTTTCTTCTACCGTTTTTAATTCATCACCAGTTACCTCTAAGAACTTCACATCTCCAACTGAAGCTTGAAGCTCGTCGATACCTGCATCTGGTAAGCCAAGTAGTCCGAATGAAGCATCAATTGTACCGTCTTGAAGTTTCGATTTTGCATCACCGAATCCTTCTTGGTAGGCATCATAATCGCCATCGTTGATTCCGTAAGCTGCTAAAACCGCTTTTGTTGCAGTTTGTGTTCCACTTCCTGGAGGTCCAATCGCAATTCTTTTTCCTTTTAGATCTGCAATTGACTCAACGCCAGTGCTTTCACGTGTAATGATTTGAAGAACTTCTGGGTAAATATGTCCAATAAATGCGAAGTTCTCAACCTTCTTTCCTTCGAAATCACCAGTTCCATTAAGCGCATTGTAAGCAGGTAGATTAACAGTCATTCCAAGGTCAAACTCACCATTTGAAATTTTAGCAAGGTTCTCTACAGAAGCACCTGATTCTGTTGATGTCACGTTCACGTTTTCAATATTTTTGTTCCAAACATTCGCCATTTCGGCACCAAGTGGAAAGTAGGTCCCTCCTTGGCTACCTGTACCCATGAGAAGATCGATTGTCCCAGATTTAGCGGTGCTATCGCCTCCCACATCCTTGTCGTCACCATTCGTGTTATCACTGCTACATGCAGCAATGAGTAAAACCAATGCTAGCAGCAAAGTTAGAAATGAGTACTTCTTCAGCATTTGCATTCCCCCTATATATTCATTTTTATGTAGACCCTCTTTTAACGAGGTTTACTACCAAACTACTATTTTGGTTTAATTTGGTATATTTACCAATTAAACACCTATAAATCTAGGTTAACATAAATCGTCTGTTATTCGCAAAATTTTTTTAATATTCATTTAATGAGAATGTAATACTACATATTATAAAACTAAATACTCTATACTTTTATATGCGTATATCGCATGAAAAATTAATTATGAGATTTTGAAACCTTTTTTCTCTTTTTTCGTAAATAAACTAATTCCACTTTTGGAGAGGATTAGGAAGAAAATCAGATTGCATACTATATACTGTATAGTACAATCAAAATGAAACATTTATTAAGGGGGAGCTATGAATGAAACGTACTGGTGAATTTGTATTAACGATTATTGGAGCTTGTTTCTTTGTATTTTTAACTTTATTTGGAATTATGTTTGTAGGTCTTGGTGACAATAATGAGTTCACACAAGAAATGGAGAGTATTGCCGCAGAAGATCCAGCTCTTGAAGGAGTTGATATGGGAATCATTACAGATATGGTAACATCTGGAGGCTGGTATTTCATTATCGTAAGTATTTTAGCCATCATACTCGGAATTGTATCGTTATTTCTTCTTAAAGGGAATAAGCATCCAAAAGCAGCAGGGATTCTGTTAATTGTGGTTGCTGTACTTTCGACACTTGCAACATTCCTAATCTCCATTATTGCGAGTATTCTATACCTTATTGCAGGAATCCTTTGCTTAGTACGCAAAGAAAAGGAAACATTTAACCCTGAATTTTAAATCTATAATGCGTATTAACTAAATTAAAAAGGGGCTGTCCAAAAGGTCATGAAAATTGACTTCAGGACGGCCCCTCATTTGTTATTTACTTACTAGTTCGCTAATCTCCCAACCTTTTAAAACATTTTGTATCGACCAATCTTTTACTGTTTCCTCAAATAATTGTCTTCTTTTCACATGATTAACTGCACCAGGACCGAAGTTTTTATATTCATATAATCTGGCATCCTCAGGTTCTAAGCGCCCGTTCATTGAGGTCCATCCTTCGATGTTAATATGTTCGCCTAGTTCACATTCCTTTATTAGAACACTACCAATGGCATCCGGGTTCCCGCCAGCTGGCCAAGGTCTTCCTAAATAAACAGTCTTTGGTGGTGCATCGCTTGTAAATTTACTATTCATAATCATAATCCCAAATGGTTCTGAAATTAATGTACTAGCAGCGGTTACATACCCATTATCAATCTTTGATCCCCTATCAAGAGAATGGATTCGACATTGATTAAATACAGCCTGAGCTGCACCAAAAATAAAATCGACATCCCCTTCGATATAACAGTTGTAAAAGTACATCGTTCCTTTGTGAACATATAGGGTATCTTGTTTTCCTAGGAATCTCACATTATTGAAATATACATGTTGGCCTGATATAAATACAGCAACCGCTTGTCTACCATTAATCTTTACAGGATCAATTTCAAATGAATCATCATATGAATTTTCTAAAGTAATATTTTCTACACGGGTGTCATCGGCGAGGAGGTACACTGATGCGCTACCACTTGTACCGATTTTTTCTCCGTTTTCCTTTACTTTTCCGGCAAAATTATCATATGTAATAATGGTGTTTAACGAACTCTCTCCAACAAGTGAAATAAACTTCCTGTTTTTTGAAATCGTTACCACTTCTTTGTACGTGCCATTTTTGATATAAATAATTACCGGAATTAGATTATTCTCTGGAACAGAGTTAATGGCTTCTTGAACTGTCTTATAGTCACCAGTTCCGTCCTGTGATACTACAATTTTATTAGTTTCAACGTTATTTACCAATTTAGTTACCACCCTTCAAATTGGTATTTAAACTATTTTTTAATATTTTGATAGGCTTCATTATATTCCTTGATGATCTCTTCTCCGCCTGACTTTTTCCAATCCTCTATAGCAGCCTTAAAACCTTTTAAGTCAATATCTCCAAGAATATACTTATATGTTGCATCATTTATTTTTTGGTTCAGCATTTCACCTTTTTCAATATAAGTTGCAGAATCTAGCGCAGCTGTTGGATCCGTGATTAAATATTGATCATTCTCAACTGTTAGCATTTCTGCTTTTTCTTTTATATCTAACGTATAAATACTATCGTATCTTCCATTTGTTGTAGGTTCTCCAATCTCAATAGACTGGTATGGTTTTACATCACGTGTTGACAAATCCGTATCTAGACCGAGTGCTTTGCCATCTTGTAATTCATAGTGTTCACCCTCGATTCCCCAGAAAACTAGATTAGAACCTTCAGGGCTCATTAGATAGTCAAAGAATTTAAGAATCTCTTTTAATTCTTCTTCTGTTTCTACAGATGTTTTAGGGAATAATACGACATTTCCATATCCAGGTAATGCCCAAATACCATACTCTCTATCTGGCCCTGTAATTACATTTTGGATGTTAAATGTTGCATTCGGATTAAGTTCAGTAGTATCAGCATGAATACTGCTTATATCACCCATTGGACCAATTACAATACCCGCAGTGCCGTTTTTCACCAATGCTCGGTGGTCGTCTTTACTTGTAACAGGAAAATCACTGTTCATATAACCTTTATCACGTAAATCTTTCATGTAATCCATTGTTTGGATGTATTCATCGAACATAAATTCAGGAAGTAGTTCACCGTCTTTAACTCCCCAGTTATTTGGTGTACCGTGCCATGATGAGATAATTTTAAAAGCTCCCCAATATAAATCAGCGAAATCGGAAAGTCCAATTGTGTCATCCTTGCCATTCCCATCTGGATCATCTTCAGTAAAAGCACGTGCCATTTCGTAAACATCTTCAATGGTTTCAGGTGTTGAAAGACCTAGTTTATCTGCCCAATCTTTTCTATAGATAATACCTGAACGAGCAGCGGGTCTCCCTTGATAAAGTGCATAAATCTTACCATCAACTGCTGTATTTGCTAGAGTTTGTTCATAAAGTTTGCTCAGGTTTTCGTATTCATCTAAATAAGGTCCAATCTCCCAAAACTGTCCATCACGTATGGCTTGTTTAAATTTAATGAATGATGCCTGGTTTTTCAAAAATGTTGCTTCTGGAAGTGTTTCTGTTGCAAAAGCAGTATTAAGCTTTTCTTCATAGTTTGAATCCGGTGTCCAACTAAAGGTTAAATCAAAGCCAGACTTTTCTTCTAGCAGTTTTTCAATCTTATCTGAAGGTACCTCCGGAGTATGTAGGTTGGCCATGATTGTAATGTTCTTTAAATCTTCAGGGTCAGCTGAGGATTCCTTACTTGAACAACCTGAAAAGATAATGGCAACTACTAAAAGCAAACAAGTACTCATGTAAAACTTTTTTACAGCTTTTTTCTTCAATTTTTTCCACTCCTTTTCTAAATTTTTTTGGGGAACGCCTTTAACTATATATAAACCTCTTTATTTTTTTAATAATCATTATGTAATACTTATACATTTAATAGAAAAATAACCAATTGATACAACAACATCTAAGAAGATGATTATTATTCGAATATTAAAAAAGTGGAAAAAGAATATATCTTTTTCCACTTGAATATCTTTATTTATTTATCTGACTAACCGCTTGGCTAAATCGTTTCAAACCTTCTTTTAACAAATCTCTTGGACAGGCAATGTTGATTCTGGTGAAGCCCTCTCCTTCTTTTCCAAAAATGTAACCTTCGTCAAATGCGACTTTTCCTTGTTTCTGAATAACATGCTCTAGTTCTTTGGCTTCTAAGCCAAGCTGTCGGCAATCCAGCCACACGAGATACGTTGCTTCAGGTTCAATTACTTTTACTTCTGGAATTTGGGTCTGAATATACTCCTTAAGGAAATTTAGATTTTCTTGTAAGTAGTCCATGAGTTGATCAAGCCATTCGTCACCTTCTTCATAGGCAGCAATAAGGGCGGTAACTCCAAATGTATTGGTCATACTAATGAATGCGTCTTCTACTGCTTTCGTAAATTTCTCTCGGTACTCTTTGTTCGGAATGATGATATTTGATGTTTTTAATCCCGCAAGATTAAAAGTCTTACTTGGTGCCGTACATGTAATAGAATTCTCAGCAAATTCATCAGAAATCGCAGCAAATGGTGTATGCACATTCCCTTTATAAACGAGGTCAAAATGAATTTCATCTGAAACCACAAGGATATTGTGTTTCAAACAAATTTCACCTAGCTTTGACAATTCATCCTTTGTCCACACACGACCGACCGGATTATGTGGATTTGAAAGTATAATCATTTTTACACTTGGATCAATTTTTTTCTCAAGGTCATCAAAATCCATGGTATAACGACCATTTTTAAATTGTAGAGGATTATAGGCGATTTCCCTTCCATTCTTTTCAATAACGCTCATGAACGGATAGTAAACAGGTGGCTGTATCAAGATTTTATCGCCAGGGCTAGTAAAGTTTTGAACAATAATATGTAATGCCGGGACTACGCCAGGGCAAAAAGTAATCCAATCCTTTTCAATCGTCCAATTGTGACGTCGTTTCATCCATCCAACTGTTGCATCATAATAGGCATCAGGCCTTGTTGTATAACCATAAATCCCATGCTCAGCTCTTTTTATTAAAGCATCGATGACCGGTTTTGGAGATTTAAAGTCCATATCTGCTACCCACATCGGAAGCATTTCTTTATCCCCAAATAGGTTCTCTACCTCATCCCACTTTATTGAATTCGTCTGCAATCGATTGATTGATTCATCAAAATTATATTTCACGCCTATCCCTCCAGAATTCTTTGGAATTACCAATGGTTTAATAGAGGCTCTTAATTTCTACATTGTCTGGAAGCTTAAATGGATTCTCTTTGTTGATATGATCATAAAACATGATTCCGTTGAGATGGTCGATTTCATGTTGAAACACGATAGAAGCATATCCTTTGAGACGAAGAACAAATTCCTGTCCATCGATATCATATGCTTTCACTTTAATCTTTTCATACCTAGGAACATAACCTTCTACTGGACGATCGACTGATAAGCACCCTTCTCCTTCTGGCAAATAAGTCATGGAAACCGAATGACTTACGATTTTCGGATTCACGACGTGGTATTCATACAATTTGTCATCAAAGTCAGTAAAATAGGCAACAAACATTCGCTTATTGAGACCAACTTGGTTTGCTGATAAGCCAACTCCAGGGCGTAAACCGTACTTTTTCGCAAGCGCTGGGTCCTGGCTGTTTTTTAAATAATTCATCATGCTAATTAGTGATTCCTTGTCCTCTTCTGCAAGTGGCACAGGAACTTCCTTTGTTTTCTCAGCTAAAATCGGATGTCCCTCACGAACAATATCCTTCATCGTAAGTATGTAATCAGATTTAAAATGGTTCATTTGTTTTCATCTACCTTTACTCATTTTCATGTTTTTATCTTAACTTTACTATTTACTTATGTCCATTGATATACAGTTTTTCACATTACTCTTGTTGTATTCCTTTTTGAATAGAAAAATGCCACCTACTATACAAGTGGCATACTCCTTTTATTTCGTTTTCACTAGAGAAGAGAAAATGGTACTACTCATTGTTTTATACCCTTCACCTGTCAAGTGAATCCCATCATCACTAATAAAATCTTTTATGTTACCAGATTGTTTCAAAGCTGTACGAACATCAATTTTTAAGACATTTAATTGCTCTGCTAAACTACTCAAGCTTCGATTATAGAGACCGTGCCAATGCTCGATTCCTCCTTGAAGACTAATCCAATGACTGATTGAGCTCCCATACGTTTGAGCAAGCAGCTTGTAATACCGAACAGGGTCAAGTGGTGGTAAGTTCATCAAAATTGGAGTACTATTCGTTTCTTGGATTCGAAGAATTAATTTTTTTAGGTTTTCCATATACCGTTCAATTGGAACAATTGGCTGATGCTCGCCTTCAGGATTCTTAACCACTTCGTCCCATTTGAAATTACAATCATTGCCACCAATATTTATGATTACGTAATCAGGGTGTTCGGCCACCACATCTTTTTCAACTCGGGACAACAATAAATCTGAATTATCATTAAAAACACCTTTATTTATAATAGTGAAGTGATCAGAAGCAAATTGCTGTAAAAATGCTGGATAATTTTCTTTCAAGATTCGCATGCGACCTTTCACAAAAGAAACACCTCTAGTTAAACTATCACCAAAACATACAATTTTCATATTTATCACCGCTCATCTAATTTTAATTTATTAAGAATACTATTTCATGTGGTTTCCAATACTACTTATAATCATATACGCATTTCATCACGTAGTCAACGTTTACTTTCTAATAGTTATAGAGTAAACTAGGTAACAAATAAAATCGGTATAAATGAGGTCATTATCATGAATATAGATGTCGATAAAAACATTTTTTTAGAGGATATTCCACAAATTGATTTATACATGGACCAGGTCATCCAACTCTTTGAAAATACGTTTAACACCACAAAAAGAAATGAGGATGACAAGGTTCTTACGAAAACCATGATCAACAATTACGCAAAAGGAAAGTTGCTTATTCCGATTAAAAACAAAAAATATTCGAGAGAACATTTAATTTTATTAAGTTTGATTTATCAACTAAAAGGCGGGCTTTCAATCAATGATATCAAGGCAACACTTGATGGTGTTAATCAAAGAATCATGAATGATGAAGCGTTCGAGTTAGAAGAATTTTATAAGAGCTATCTTTCTCTCTATAAAAAAAATGCAACTGAATTCAAAGAAGATGTGAATACAAAAATGAAAGATGTGTCAGAAGAAATGGGTTCTTCCGTGGATGAACAGCTGAATAAGGTACTTTTAATTCTATCCTTTATTACAGCAAGCCAATTTTATCGTCGTGCAGCTGAAGACTTGGTGGACGAACTCATTCAAGCTCAAGGCGAAAAAAAAGAAAAGTGAACGTCTCACTTTTCTTTTTAATTCACACTATTGATTAACTCTGTCATCATTTCCTTATCCATTGGCCCGACTATTTTTTTCCGGATGATGCCCCTAGAATCAATTAAATAACTTGTCGGAATGGCGTAAGCTTGATAGATTTGTCCAATATGACCATTCTCATCAAGTAAAACAGGAAAGGTGAGCTCATATTCATCCACAAATTTCGCGACATCTGAGCTCTTTTTTTCTGCAGTTGTTAGATTTACAGATAACAGAGTGGCATTTGATTCTTTATTTTCCACATAAAATTCTTGCATATGAGGCATTTCCGCTTTACATGGCGGACACCAGCTTGCCCAAAAGTTTAAAATGACTTTCTTCCCTCTAAATTCAGAAAGCTTCATTTCCTTTCCACTTGTTGTTTTTAAGGTAAAATCAGGTGCTGACTGTCCTTCAGAAATTCCAACTTCGACTTCTGTTACTTTTATATTCTCTTGCGGGTTAGCGAAAGAAAAATTGCTATTGTCCGTCCACACAATAAGTCCTGTTAAACCTAAGATTAACGCTGCTTTTTTCATATCATGACGCACACCCTTTTTCTGTTGTCCTTTATTATAGAGTGTCAACAATAAAAGAAAAAATGCACCCATTGATTTTATAAAATGAAAAACTCTGGCATCATGAAGTAAAAATAAGGCTAGTAAATCATATAGGATAGAGGTTGTGAAGACGACAATAAGCATTGAGCGAATGAGGTGCACTGTCGTTACGGTCCTCTTTTTTATGTGATATAGAAAATAGACTACTATAATAACAACTGCAATCGCTAATCCTTTTGTTCCTCCAGTAAAATAGAGGAGAGACATCGGGCTTTTTATGACGAGTCCAGGTTCTAAAAGGAATAAACTTCCCTTCCACGCTAAAAAGCCAATGAAAATGCCATTAGTAAGTAGATTGAGAATGCTCTTGGTATTGTCATTTGATGTTGTTTTTGCTAACCAAACCCGTGCTACGATAAGGCCTGCTATTAAGCCCACTCCAAGGATGATCCATTTTGTCATGATGGCCAGAGAGCCAATTTGTATGAAATGCATCTTGTACCTCCACTGTGTCTAGTACAATCATTGTACCATGCAGAGATCTGTAGTTTTCCCTTAGTGACAGTAAATTTCGGATAATAACAGTATTTCTAGAATAGTGACAGTATTTCTTGGATAATGTCAGTTTTTTTATTTAGTGACAGTAAATTGATTTACAGTCTAAAAAAATGAGGCCCCTGCAATAGGGAGCCTCATTTTGAATTAATTTGTTGGTCGTTTAAATGGCCACCAGTTGGCGATTCCAAAATTCTTGACCATTACTGGAATAAATAATGGCAGAATCACAAATGCGTAGAGCATGAGTCCAACGAGTGTGATCGATGCAATCTGAAGCAAGGATAACATTCCAGATGGCATCATGGCTGCAAATGTACCTCCAAGAATGATAGCAGCTGAAATAATAACAGTTCCCATCTTCTTCATGGAAAGAAGCATTGCTTCCGCAACTGGGATATCACGGTATTCGTTGAAGCGATCCATTAGGAAAATACTATAGTCGACACCGAGTGCGACTAAGATAACAAATCCAAAAAATGGTACTGCCCAGCTGATTCCAGAATATCCGAGAATATCGACGAAAATCACTTCATTAATGGCCATTGATGTGTAATAGGTTAATATTAATGAACCTATTAGATAGAGTGGCATGATTAACGAACGGAACAAGAATATTAAGATGATCGCAATACCAATAAACATTAACACGATTGTACGTGAGTAATCTTGGTCAGACATTTTACTTAAATCGGTATTGGTACTTGTGATACCTCCAAGTGCGACATCTGCATTTTCAAGCTTAGTATCTTTTGTTGCTCTTGCAACAGCTGCTTCAATTTCCTCTATTTGTGACATCGCTTCGTTGGAATAAGGGTTCGCTTCAAAAATGACATCCAATGTCATGACTTTGCGATCATTTGACATGTATACATCAAGGACTTGTGCGAAATCTTCACTCTCTAGTACTTCTTCTGGCATATAAAAAGCATTTAATTCTTCAGAGTTTGAAAGATTTGATAAATATTCTTGAGCTGATCCTAATCCATCTGAAACCTGTTCTAGACCATCAGCACTTTGAGTCAGTCCATCCGTTAATTGTGTTAATTGACCACCTAAACTTCCGAATCCATCAAGGAGCTGCTGTTGGCCATCATTAATGCCTGTTAAGCCATTTGTGATTTGTGGCATACCACGAACGATTTGACCTTGGCCATTTGCGGCTTGAACAAGCCCAGCTTTTAGTTCTCCTAGTCCAGCAATTAACTGCTCAAGACCAGCTGGAAGTGCTGCTTGTTCTTTAAGCAATTGTTCAAATCCTGCATTAGCTTGAGTCATTCCAGTATTTACCTCAGAAAGATGACCGTTTAGCTCTTGAATCCCCGCTGACAATTGTGGAATCCCTTGTAAGGATTGCTTCATTCCTTTATACACATCATCACCAGCTATACTTTGGCCACTTTCTGCATGAATATAGGAGCCTTCTAAATAAGCAAATCCACCTTCATTTAGTTGGTTCACACCAATGGTTAATTGTTGGAGCGCATTTGCTATTTCAGTGTAGCCAGTTTGCAAACCAGCAATTCCACTTTGTGCATCTTTATAACCGACTAATAGTTTCGTATTATAGTAGTTTAATAATTCTTCTGAGCCAGCCTTTGCTTTATCAACTTCCGCAATCATCGTATCGATTCCAGCTGTACCACTACGGATACCCGACTCAATTTTTGAAAGGTTTGTTTGGATCTCTGTTAGACCGGATTTTACCTGATTAGTTCCAGTAATTAATTCACCGATTCCATCTGTGGCGGTTTTAAGCTCTGGCTCAGATTTTGCAAGTTCACTACCAGCCTCTTCAAGACCGTCTTTGATTTGAGTTAATCCGTCTTTTCCTTCACCAAGACCTTCCTCAAGCGTTTTTGCTTGGTTCGCAACGAATAAATCCTCAATAGGTTCACCAGTTGGTCTTGTGACAGAGCGAACAGCGTCCACAAGGTCCACTTTTTCCACTTCGCGGCTGATTTTTTCGGCTAATTCGATATACTCTGTGGAGTCCATTGCCTCATCATTTTTCAATACGATTTGAGTTGGCATGGATTCACCAGGTCTGAAGCTATCCGAAATCGCATTGAATGCTTTAATCGAGTTTACATCTCCACTTAATTCTTCTAAAGAGTTATAAGATAGCTCTCCATCATACACAACTAAGAATGGAACAATGATAGCAGCAACAATTAATAGAGATAAGAGTGGTCGCTTTAATGAAAATCTTCCAGCAACTGCCCAGATTTTACTATCTCCATGTTCTAAATTCTGCTTAGAAGGCCAGAATAATTTTTTCCCTAAAACGGCCATAAAGAATGGAACGACCGTGAATAATGCAACTAGTAAAATGGCAACACCTACCGCTACAGCCACAGCCGATTGGTATAAAATGAACTGAGAAAAGCCAATTGCAGCAAAGCCGATCATGACGGCAACACCACTGAAAAATACTGTTCTCCCCGCATTCTTATACGTTGCAACAATTGCTTCTGTTAAGCTTTCTCGATGTGACAGTTCTTCTTTATATCGACTTAAAAGCAATATACAGTAATCTGTTCCAATTCCAAACAAAATAGCGACTAGGAAAATCTGTGTATATGTTGAAATTGGAAAATCAAATTTATCAACCAGCATCGCAACGATCGATTGTGACGCAAGATACGTAAAACCAACTGTCACAAGTGGAATAATCGGTGCTACGAGGGATCTAAAGACAAGTAAAAGCACGACAAGAATAAAGACAACTGTAATACCTTCAGTCTTTTTCAACCCTTCTTGTGAACTAGTCACGAGATCTTCACTAATGAGCCATTCACTCGTATAATAATGGTCAACCTTTACATCTTCAATGGCTTGATACAAAGCATCACTGAGCTCTTTTGGCTCCCGGTCATTCCAGCTAACTGTTACAGAAGCAAGTATTGCTTTTCCGTCCTCTGAAACAAGCTGTTCCTTTAGTGTTTCCTCATTAAAATGAGTAAGTATTTCAGTAATACCGATTTCATCCTTCTTTTCTTCAAGAAGTCGGATGGCTTTTTCAGCTTCCTTGATTTCGTCATTTGTTAACTTCTTTTTATCATGAAACACAAGTGCCACCTGTGTTTCATCTCCGCCACCCTCTTGGGTCTGTGCATCATTTAATATTTGACCTGCAATGGAGGATGAATACTCATCAGGTACAGTGATCTGGCCTTTTTCACGCACAAGATCTCCCATATTTGGAGCTGCTAGAAATAGTCCAGCTACGATCACAACCCATGCTATTAGGACAAACCATTTCTGTTTAATGATAAAATTCATACTTATTCCACCACCTTGTTCTGTTTTATCTTTTGAAGGATTCCATTAAGCTTTTCATATGTTTTTAAAAATTGAACAATCTCTTCTTCAGTGAATTCACCAATAATTGACTCTACAAGATTATTAACTCGCTCCTCTGTCTTTAAAAACAGCTTTTCCCCTCTATCTGATAATGTTAGATAGACAAGTCTTCGATCATTTTCATCACGTGATCTATCAATTAACCCTTTTTCAAAAAGGCGATTTATGATGGCAGTAATTGCGCTTTTGTTTACTTCAAAAACCTCAGCAAGTTCAGTTGAAGTACACGAACCTACTTTATTTATGTAGCGAAGTGTATAATGCTGTTCATTGGTTAGTTCGGTTCCAAGTTGTTCCTTCACAAGCGAATCCGCAATGGTGTTCACTGAAAATGATACATCTACATATAAATCAACCAATTCCTTAATGTTCGTTCTAGCCATCTTTCACTATCACCTCACAAAATAAGATTCACAACCTTTAAATAGTTAAACACTTTAACTATTAACATGATTAACTATAATTCCGACTATCCTAAAAGTCAATAAAAAACATCCCTCTAAAAAGAGAGATGTCAGTTATTCCTTTCACTATTCAAACACTTCAATATCCTTTACGTTAATGTCTGTATCTTTTTCAAATGAAACAGAATATTTTACATAGCCAGTATCATCTTTTACATATTCAGCATTTGGATTATCAATAATGTTCCCATTAATTGTGACCGATTCATAGGTATACTCATTTTCGTTTAACACCTTTTGAATGACTTCAGCCTCATTAAATACATCTTCTACCGTTGAATTGGTTGAATCCAGAACAATATGCAAACTTATTGGACGTTCAAGCTCCAAGTCCTTGTTCCAATTCGTATTTGAATTGTACTTTCCTTTCAAGACTTCTAAGGAAACTCCAATACCTTTCACGGCCGGTACTGATTGCATTAGCAAATCTGTTATTTCACTTTGAGCTTCTCCACTTAATTTTTCCATTAAAGATTCGTCAAGATTTTCTATATAAATGGTATCTAAGTTTACATATGGCTTCAAAAATCCTCTAACAGTAAATTCATACGTTTTTGGTCCATTTTCACTTGGACTGGCATTGCCGATTTCAATTACTTTAAAATCATATGTTGAAAACTTAAAATTATAAAACACTTCTTCCATACGGAAGTCGCGTTCTGGGTAGGTTTCTTCCAAATAATGTTCCAGAACTTTTGTTGAATAAAATTTACTCACTGGATTCCCATTAAAAGCATTATAGATGAAAAGGACGAACACAACGAGTACTCCGATAATCACACTATAAATAACTTTTCTCTTTTTCATTGATCCTCACCGTTCCTTATTTTTAAATAGAAAAAACCAATCAAGCTACCAATGAATGCAAATAAACAATGAATCAGTGTAACTAAGGTAGAACCCATTACGGATTGATACAAGAATCGGCCTAAAGAAACTGTAGTATCTATTTGACCATTCATATAATCAGCTATATTACCTCCGATTGACCAAATAAAGATGGGTATAAAAGAGACATAAAAAACGATTTTTATATCTTTATAAAACAAGTAAGTGAGTAATCCTAATACCGCGTACCACAAAATAAAACCAAAACTATCATTAAGTAGGGATGTCTGAATAGCTAAATAAAATGATAGCCCAACAAAAATGAGTTGATAAAGCGCAAGCCTTCGTTTGATGGTAGTAATCATTTTATCGTGCTGGACAGGTGAATCAATCTCTTCTTTATCAAGCGGTATTGTTGATTGAGTTACGAGTTTCTGAAGTTCTTCACTTTCTTGTATTTGCTCTTCTAGCCAAGTTGTTGTTTCTGTACTTAGAAGGCCCTCATTGTATAATGGAAGCAAATCTTCAATAATGGCTTGTGTAGGATGCTTATCCATGGTATCCCTCCATTTCCTTTTGAAGCTTGAGTTTTGCTCGATGAAACGTGACTCTTGCAAAGTTCTCACTTTTTCCAAGCAGGCTGCCAATCTCTTTAAACGACAATTCACCGTAGATTCTTAGTGTTACAACCTCTTTTGACAATTCATCTAGTTGATTCAGATATTCGATTAGATTTTGTTTGGCTTCATTCTTAAGTACTTCTTGCTCTGGTGTAATTGATTCTCCTGTTTCCTTTTTAAGCATTTCGTTAAGCTGAGTTTTATATTTTTTTGACCGATAATGCTTGAATAACCGATTTCTTGCAATAGAGAATAACCACGTTTGGATGCTCGATTGCTGTAAAAAAGAATGCATGCTTTTTATGGCTTCATAAAATACCTCTTGTGTTAAATCCTCCGCAATCTCTTTGCTAGAGGTTTTTATAAAGAAAAAAGCATATATTCGTGGTTGTATTTCTTTATATAGCTCCTCTAGCTCCATTTTCCTCTCCCCACTATTTCATTTTTGTTTGTTCAATGTTATTAGTACCTTGAGGTTCGATTTCGTTACAGACGATTTTTAAATTTTTTCGTTTCTCCAAAAGCTTAATCTAGTGTTTATATTCTGTAAATCAAATACATTGATAAAACAAGATAAAAAATTGGTTAGCAAGTTTGTCCGATTTTTGCATATGAATATAATACTTGCTCCTAGGCGCATCAAAAAGAAAAGTTGAGGTAATGTGAATGATTATCGGACTCTTAGTAATTCTAATCTTTGTGCTATTTTTACCATTTTCGGTCAGGATTGTTGAGAAAAATCTGGAGTTATTCCTGTTTGTTATGGGGCTTCTTGCTGCGGTTGTCGGTGGTGTATTTAGCAGTCAGTTATTTATTCGGGCAGCAGTTGATCCCATCAAGATCACGCTAGCTGTTTTTATTGCTGGCCTGCTCTTCAAATGGTTTCATACACCATTGCAAAGATCCATCGTTGGACTAAGCCGAAGAATCCCATTCCGCTTATTTATTGGATTAGTTGTCATTATCCTAGGACTCATTTCAAGTATCATAACGGCCATCATTGCTGCACTTGTACTTGTTTTGGTTGCCTCTTCACTTAGACTAGAACGTGTATCTATGATTCGCTTTGTGATAATTGCCTGTTTTTCAATCGGAATGGGAGCAGCATTAACCCCCATAGGTGAGCCCTTATCAACAATTGCAATCAGTAAGCTTAATGAAGAATTTTTCTTTTTAATCAGCTTAATCGGTCCTCAAATTTTTGCAGCACTTCTTCTATTTGGTTTATTGGCCACTCTTGTTGTGGAACCACCAAATCGAAATAAAGGAATGGTTGAAAAGGAATCAGATCTTGAAACATATGAAGAAATTCTTGTACGAGCGTTAAAGATCTATTTTTTCGTCATGGGGTTAACCTTACTAGGTGCAGGCTTTGAGCCAATGATCAATCGTTATTTCATCGGGCTTGACCCATTACTTCTTTACTGGCTAAATATGATTTCAGCTATTCTTGATAATGCCACTTTAGCAGCTGCCGAAATCAGTCCGGCGATGGACCATTTTACGATTCAATCGATACTATTAGGATTATTAATTAGTGGGGGTATGCTTATTCCTGGTAATATCCCTAATATTATCGCAGCAGGGAAATTAAATATAACAAGTAAAGAGTGGGCAAAGTTCGGAGTGCCAATGGGGCTTTGCGTTATGATGGGATATTTCATCATTATTTACTTAATGTAAAAAATGCCTAGTCGTATAACAGATTCTGTTTTCGAGTACAAATGGTTAAATAACACATTAAATAGCAGTCGAATTCGTATATGACTTTGACTGCTTCCTTTTGTTGATATAATGGGATAATTAGCTTGTTTATAAGTAAATTAGTAACCTAATTCGCACCTCTTTCAGTAAAGCGACAGAAGTTTGTGTTTCTTTGCTAATCCATTTGATAAAAAGGCACTAAATTTCTTATTTATTATATTGGGTTGTTGGATATTTCTGTTAAAATAAAAGGAGATGTTATTTAACTAAGGGTGTAGTAGAGTTAAAGTACGGATTTAATTTTCTACCAATGAGGGTGGTTGAATGAAACCCAACAAAATAAATGTCTTAGGCTGGTTAATTATTATATTTTTGGGTATAAGTGAGTTCTTTTTTAAAGAGGAATTATCTATAATTACAACAGGCTTATTTGCTTAATTATTGGTTCAACGTTAGCTTTCTATAAAGTTAAAAAAGGAAATGCCAAACAGTAAAAACTATATGTTCTTCTAGGTTTGTGAATAAGTGTACTTAAACTAACAGGTACTTTCGTTAAATAAGAATAAATACACAAAAAACACCGAAATTAATACGGTGTTTTTTTGTATGAGATTTAACTTGCAATTTCCCCTTTTATTTTTAGTTCTGTACTTCAATACAGAACCCGTTAATAGTAGTAGGCATTTTTTTTGCTTTATTTCACTTCACGTAGTCCTTTACCTTCAATCATTTCCTGTACCCCTTCTTCACAGACGCCATAGGAGCGCCATGAGCAAGATTCACACACTGTTTGAATGTCTGTAGGAATGACATGCTTTTTGATTCTATTTTCAATGTCTTCCCATCTTAAAATTTGTCCGACTCGTAGTCCCATTCTTTCTAAAATCATAGCATCCCTTTCGAAAATGGACGCATTTTGGCAATGGTATTCACCCGTATTCGGGTACTTCTCGCATAGATGATCTGGTCCTTTAACAATCTGAATAAGTGTCCTAGGATTGTTTCTAAGGGTCTGGTGAACAATCGTCATATTTTCCACGTACTCTCTGGAATAACCCATTCCCCTATAACCTAAAAGGCAAAAAAGATGGTGACCTCGGAGTTTGTACATCATCATCCCTCCAGCAAATTTTTAATTGTTAACTAAATTTTTATGTAGTTTACATATATTTTAACTTATACATAATGTTATTGAAACAAAGAGTTTTATAGACTGTAAAAATATCCCTCTTCCTCATCGAATTTCTAGAAAATTATGGTAGTATTAAATAGAGTCCCTGAATATAATTGTTGTTTGTCGCATAAGCCAATTGGAATATGACTAAGGAGTTAAATAAATTGCATACTTTAAATTCAGGCTTAAACAATAAAATAAATGAATTTTGTAACCAAAGTACGTTTTCCGGAGTTGTACTTGCCAAACAACACGATGAAATAATGATCCAGTCGGCTTACGGCTTTTCCAATAGGGCTGAAGAACTTGAGAACAAGATCAATACAAGGTTTGGAATCGCTTCTGGCTGCAAACTTTTTACCGCCATTTCAGTGTGTCAGCTTGTTGAAAAAGGATTAGTAACATTTGATACAAGATTAAAAGATTGTTTGAATATTGAGTTTCCAAATTTCGCTGAGAATATTACCATCCACCATTTATTAACTCATACTTCAGGTGTCCCTGATTATTTTGATGAAGCCGTTATGGATGATTTTGAGGAGCTTTGGAAAGAAAATCCGATGTACCTAATCCGTGAATTGAAAGATTTTCTTCCTTTGTTCCAGAATAGCGATATGATGTTTGAGCCTGGTGAAAGATTTCACTATAACAATGCCGGCTATATTATTTTGGGGTTGATCATTGAGCAAAAAACCGGAAAGTCGTTTGCAGATTATGTGATTGAGAATGTTTTTAATCCATGTGGTATGGACGGATCGGGATATTTTTCTCTCGATAATCTCCCGAAAAACACGGCAATTGGGTATATCGATAACGAAGATGGAACTTGGCGAACAAATATGTACTCTATTCCTATTAAGGGAGGATCAGATGGTGGAGCATTTGTCACAGCACCTGACATGTTGAAATTTTGGAATGCTCTCTTGGGTCATAAATTAGTAAGCAAGGAAACAACTAACCTGCTTTTAACACCTCACGTACATGCTGAGGATAATGAATGTTATGGCTTTGGGGTATGGATTTCTAAAAGAGAATCTGAGATTTATAAATATCATGTGATGGGGTATGATCCTGGAGTGAGCTTTGCTTCATCTTATTATCCTGCTACAGGCATCACGCTAGTCATCCCATCCAATAAATCGTATGGTCCACATGATGTAACTGATGTTCTTGAGGAAAATATGTAATGAAAAATGAGGTCAGGATTGCCCTGGCCTCATTTGTTTTAGGTATCAGTTTCTGTCATCGTCACGGGGGCGTCGTTTCGGTCATTAAATAGCGGGTGTGTCCGAAGGTTTGGGATCTTCGGACATGGAATGGCGAAATCAGGGTGTTTGTGTCTGAAGATTGGGGATCTTCGGACTTGCGATAGTGAAATCATTGCGGGTGTGTCCGAAGGTTTGGGATCTTCGGACTTGCGATGGAGAAATCATTACGGGTGTGTCCGAAGATTAGGGATCTTCGGACTTGCAATGGTGAAATTAATGCGGGTGTGTCCGAAGATTAAATATCTTCGGACATGGAATGGTGAAATCAGTGTGTTTGTGTCCGAAGATCAGGCATCTTCGGACTTGCGTGGGCGATATCATTGTGTTTGTGTCCGAAGGTTTGGTATCTTCGGACTTGCGTGGGCGAAATCGTCGCGGGTGTGTCCGAAGTTTTAGTATCTTCGGACATGGAATGGTGAAATCAGTGTGGGTGTGTCCGAAGGTTTAGTATCTTCGGACATGGAATGGTGAAGTCAGTATGGGTGTGTCCGAAGATCAGGCATCTTCGGACTTGCGTGGGCGATATCATTGTGTTTGTGTCCGAAGATCAGGGATCTTCGGACTTGCGATGGCGAAATCATTACGGGTGTGTCCGAAGGTTAAGTATCTTCGGACTTGCGTGGGCGTAATCATTGCGGGTGTGTCCGAAGTTTTAGTATCTTCGGACATGCCATGGCGAAATCGTCGCGGGTGTGTCCGAAGGTTAAGTATCTTCGGACATGGGATGGCGAAATCGTCGCGGGTGTGTCCGAAGGTTAAGTATCTTCGGACATGGAAAGGTGAAATCATTGTTGGTGTGTCCGAAGTCAAGTAATTCCTTTATATAACGTGATCGAGTTTGAACTATTTAATATAATAGCCGCATTAAAAGTTAATTTATCAAAAAAATAAAACGTGAATCCGTTTGTGAATTCACGCTTACTGCTTGGCACTCCGAATCTGAACGCGTTAAATGCAGTTCTGGCCTCTCTTTTTATAAAAAATTAGTCTCTGTCATCGTTATTATCGTCAAGGTCATCAATTTCCTTCTCTATGATCTTTCCATTTATTGCGGAAATCTCCATTTCGACTTCTTTTCCATCATATATCATTTCAATTTCATAATGGTTATCATCATCTAGCTCAATTTCAACAATTTTACCTGGTGTATCTTTAGTTGCAATTGAAATAGCCTGTTCTTTTGAAATCTTTACAGATGAAGCGGCTTGTTGAGAAATAACTCGATCGTCATCGTCGCGATCAGCATTTACTTTTACAACTTTTTCAGATGATACATTGTTTTTTACATTAATATCGTCATCATCATCGTGATCATCATGCGCTTTTGCAACTGTTCCAGATGTTACGTTATTATTTTGTACCTTTACATTGTCGTCATCACGATCATCATCTACTTTCACAACTTTACCTGTAGTTGCATTGACGTCTACCTCAACATCGTCATCATGTGTACCTTCAAGCTCAACTTCGTAAATAAGCTCTCCATTCTGGTGCTCAAGCTCAACTTCCTTCACATTTGCTCCCTTTACCTCCTGCATCGCAATTTCTTCAGCTTTTTTAGATGGAACTTCAGCTTCCTTTGCGAATGCACCAACTCCTACTGCTCCTCCTAATACAACTGTTCCAACAATTCCTAGTACCACAAGTTTTTTCTTCATTTTTGTTTCCTCCTTTATTTGAACTATCTTAATCATAGACAACTAAAATGAGGAAACTCAGATAATAAAATGAGAAATTGATGAGAAACATGTGAGAGTTTGTAAATATATAAATAAAAAAGAGGACAGAATTTAAGTTCTGACCTCTTCTTTACAATAATTTAGTCTCTCTCATCGTCGTCACGATCATCTATTTCCTTCTCTAAAATTGTTCCGTCTACTGCAGAAATCTCCATTTCGACTTCTTTACCATCATATATCATTTCAATTTCATAATGGTTATCATCATCTAGCTCAATTTCAACAATTTTACCTGGTGTATCTTTAGTTGCAATCGAAATGGCTTGTTCTTCTGAAATCTTTACTGATGAAACGGCTTGTTGAGAAGTAACTCGATCGTCATCGTCATCGTCGCGATCATCATCTACTCTCACTACTTTACCAGTGGTCGCATTTACTACTACCTCTACATCGTCATCATATGTGCCCTTAAGCTCAACTTCATAAACAAGCTCTCCATTCTCGCGTTCTAGTTCAACTTTTTCAACATGTGCTCCTTTTACCTCTTGCAATGCTATTTCTTCAGCTTTTTTAGAGGGAACCTCAGCTTCCTTTGCGAATGCACCAACTCCTACTGCTCCACCTAATACAACTGCTCCAACAATTCCTAGTACTACAAGTTTTTTCTTCATTTTTGTTTCCTCCTTTATTTGAACTATCTTCATCATAGACAATGAAAATGAGGAAACTCAGATAATAAAATGAGAAATTGATGAGAATCATAGGAGTTTTCTAAGAATTAATCTTCTGAGATAATCGCTTTGACTTCACCAGAAATCGCATGAACTTGTACAGTGAATTCTTCTTCCCCGACATCTTCAATTTCAATAAAGTAATAAAGCTGGCCCGCTTCTTCTTCAAGTTCAACATCATCCACGGCACCATTTACTTGTTTAAGAGCAAGCTCAATTGCCTGTTGCTCAGAGATACGTTGTGCAGGCTCTTGTGTATTTGGCTTTGTTTCAGGTGGTGTCTGTTGTTGCTGCTTATTTACTACAACATCTACAATCTTACCTGTTGTTGTTTCTAATTTATAAGTTGCTTCTGTTTTGTCTTTTGTGACAGTTGCATAATAATAAGCTTTATCTTGTTCATTCTTCTTTTCTATCGTTTTAATTTTTCCGGCCTTCTCTTTGGCTAAGATATCTCGAATCTCAGCCTCCGTTTTTTCCCGAGGTTCATGTGAAATTTGAGTGAGGTTAGTAACGTCACCCGATTTCAGATTAACATCTATTTCATAAATGCCAGATTCTATTTCAAATTTAATTTTATAAATGTCTCCTTCTCGGCTCACTTCTGTGTTTTCACCGCTATACATCTTTTCTACAAGGTCAATGGCATCCTTTTCAGTTAAAGGTTCTGCAGATGTAAAGGTCTTTGTTAGCTGCCAGATCACAAAAGTTGCAATTATTATACCTGCTACAGCGATTAGACTTTTAGGAAGTGTCCCTTTTTTCATTGCACTCACTCCATTGATTTCGTTTTATCTACTATAATACCGGCATTTTATGAGAAATTAATGAGAATCCTCATTGGATAGCAGAATATTAGCAGTCGTTCCTTCCCCTTCAACACTTTCAAGAACGAGTTTAGCCCCGATTGCATCTGCCAATTCTTTTGCAAGTGAAAGTCCTAATCCATAGCCCCCTGTTTTTCTCGCTCTAGCTTTATCAACACGGTAAAAACGATCAAATACTTTTCCAACATCCTGTGACGGAATCCCAATCCCTTGGTCTATAATTTTAATGCTTGATTGGTTCCTTTCCTTACCTATTACTACAATCACAGGTTTTTCGCTGTATTTTAGAGCATTCTCCATTAAAATATAAAATACTTGTTTAAGCTTTTGCTTATCAGTGTTTACGATGGATTCTTCTTCCACAATGATTGAAATGTCGCGTTTGTAGCCCTCGCGGAAAGATGTTACCGACTCGTCAACTAGCTGCAGTATAGGAATGTTTTCCATCTGTAGTTTCCATTGTTCATCATGTTTTGCCATTAATAATAGCTGCTGTGTTAATTCCCTCATATGAATGGCTTCAGATTGTATCGCATCCACTGCTTCTTGAAAAAGCTTCGGGTCTGTCTGCCCCCTCCGTTTTAAAAGACTTGAATAAGAGTCGATAACTGTTAATGGAGTTTTTAACTCATGAGATGCATTTGAGACGAAAATCTCCTGTTTTTCATAGTTTACTTCTAATAAATCCATCATTTCATTAAAAGTTTGACCCATTTCATGCAATTCATCGTTCGATTCATTTGTTAATTGAATCCGTTTATATTGACCGCTTTTTCGAATTTCCCGCATCGTTTGAATCAATGCTGTAATAGGCTTTGTAATCACATTACTTAATACCCTAGTTGAAACGATAACAGGAATGGTTGCAATTATCGTTACAGCAAGTAAGACGAGACTTAATGTTTTCAAGTTTGCAGCTGTCTGTGATAAATCTTCCATCATCTGAAGCTCGGCTACTTCACCATTTTTCCAAATGATTGGCAATGAAGCAAAAGCATATGGTCTACCATCATAATCAATGACTTGTTTGCGCTCTGATTTTTGATAGGAAGTTGGAAAGTCCTTTAATGCTTTCTGATCTGGCACATATGCTTGCGGACCGACCTTTCCATCCTGGTATACTACCTGAAGCATTCCATTAATCGGCATATATGTAGTAAGCAAGGTCTGTGCCTGTATTGTATCTATTGATTTGGATATCCCATTCAAAGCATGTACCGCTTCGGCATGTGTGCGCTCTACTTCATTTTGAAACATCATATGTCTAAACGTAAAAAAAGACGCAACATTAATTAGGATTAACAAAATGATAAACAAAACAGCGGTGAATAAATTAATCTTTGTTCTTAGTTTCATTTCGATTCCTTCATCACATAGCCGACGCCACGTACTGTGTGAATTAATGGCTCGTCATATGGCTTATCCATTTTATTTCGTAAATATCGGATATACACATCCACTATATTGGTATCCCCGTAATAGTCATAACCCCAGACCGCATTTAATAATTGCTCCCGATTCAACACCTGCCTTGGATGCTTCATTAAATAGGCAAGCAAATCGAATTCTCTTGGTGTTAGCTCAATTGCGTCGTCTCTACGAATGACCTCATATGTTCCTTCATTAAGTTTTAGGTCCCCCACACGTAACCAGTCTTCGATTTGTTCTTGACCGGACGTTGAATGAGTAGGTTTACTTCGAAGTGCTACTCGAATACGGGCAAGCAGTTCTTCTATTTGAAAGGGCTTTGTCACATAATCATTAGCTCCCAAATCAAGGCCAGACACCTTGTCCTCTACGGAGTCTTTTGCAGTTAAAAGAATGACCGGTGTAGCTGAGTTTGCAGCACGAATACGTCTAAGCACCTCAATTCCACTGATGCCCGGAAGCATGATATCTAGTAGGACCAAATCCCATGATTCTTCTAGAAACAGTTGTAAGCCTGTACTACCATCGAAGGCTTTCCCAGTTTCATATCCTTCATATGTCAATTCCAACTCCAATACTCTTGCAATCTTCTCTTCATCTTCCACAATTAAAATACGTTGTTTTTGCATCTCCAATCCACCCCTCATTTCTATGTAACTATCTCTATGTATTTTTCTTTCTTACTAGTTTTGCCCAAATGTAGAAGATTCCAACAATTGAACCGATTGTTAAAATAATTTTCCCTTCCATTGTTCCAGCAGTGACACTGTGCACCGAGTACGCCTCAATAAGTAAGGAAGGAATCTTCCCTAGCGAGCTTGCGAATAGAAAGATGATAAAACTCACTTCACCAATTGCTGCAGTAAAGGTAACCACCCCTGAAGGAATAAAAGGGAAGAAACGTAATAGTAGAATCATCATGAATGCTTCTTTCCCTTTTGCGGAAAGAAGTTTATTGATAAGCGGATGTTTTTGTTTCTTCGTATCGATGAACCTTTTAAACCCTTTACGGTATAACCAGCATGCCACAATCGCACCCACAGCCTCTCCAATAAAAGAGATAAGGGTCCCTTTCCAAACACCAAAAACAAGAAGGTTTGCAGCAGTCATAAATACGCTTGGAAGAACACCAAATATGCTAATCACGATATTTAGAAACAGGCTTATGATTACTGCATATGCCTCATAATTTAGTAAAATATCTACTATTTTTTCCTGCATGGAAATCCTCCGAATTATGCTTGCTCTTATTATGCCATATTTTTAGATTAAAAAAAGACCGCAGGAAGAAAACAATCCATGCGACCTATTTTAATGTTGCACCAGGCATATTACTCTTCTTCAATTGCTTCCTCTTCGGATCTTGGTCTTCTCCCCCAGAAGAATTCCCACGAATCCACTCGTTGGTTCTCCTGCTCATCACGTGTATCTTTTTCTTTCTCGTCAGTCAATACCGACACCTCCCCAAATTCGTTGTCGTATATATCCTATTCTAGGCATTTGCATCTGTATGGGAGTATGCCTATTTTTATTGAAAATTTCTATATGGAAGTGATGTGGGAAAACATGTATACTGAAGATGTAAATAATTAACTTTATTAAGCTGCTGATTGAATAAAGTTAAAGCCTCCGGCGGATGCCACGATCTTTCAAAGGAAATTTTCGAGCATAGGAGCAAAGACTAAAAACGTCACGTCCTGTGGTAACGTCTTTGTGACCCACTTCGTGTGGGCCTAAAAAAAATCTGGCGCAAACACGCCAAGGCGCATTTGATGAAGAGGTGATAGAGGATGGCGAAATCTAAAGCTAGAAAAATTCGCAAGAAGCTTGTTCGCGAAGGAAAACGAAATCCTGAAAACGGAAGAAGCCCATTTGTAGGATTCGACATGCAAACAAGGATGACAAAAACGAAAAAAGATCACTTATACCGCAATAAACATAAGAACCAATCATTCAGTGATGGAAATGATGGTTCTTTTTTATTTTTAGCGGTGTGAGTTGAGAGGCATTTTTGTTTGCGTTACCTTTTTTAGGAAAGTACTTGCCAATTGGGTATGATTCTACCGCTTGCGTTCCCCTTTACCATTCTATCTCGTGCTATCGGGCACGATTCCAACGCTTGCGTTCCCCTTTACCGATCTTTCTAGTGATATCGGGCACGATTCCTACCCTTGCGTTCCCCTTTACCATTCTATCTCGTGCTATCGTGCACGATTCCAACGCTTTCGTTCCCCTTTACGTAACACCGCCGCCCGGCAATCGGGTACGATTCCTTCTCTCTTAAATCAAAAATTGTAGTTTCCTACTAGGTTACTGTTTATAAATCTAGTAAAAGGGACAAAATAGATTAATGTTCAAATGGGAAAGAGAGGAGACGTATTATGACTACAAATACTAGAAGAAGACTGATTACTACAGGAAGTTTTATTTTTGGTTTTGGATTTTTAGGGGCACTTGATGGGATTATTTTTCATCAGTTATTACAGTGGCATAGTGTATACATGGCTACAGATCGACCAGGGCAAATCATGAGTGATGGTATTTTTCATTTTGCTGTTACAATCACCCTTATCATTGGTGGTGTACTGTTATGGCTGGCAGGAAATCCAAGCAATCTATCAAAGGGAGTTCGATTGCTTGTTGGATGGTTTTTAATCGGGGGTGGCGTGTTTAATTTAGTTGAGGGGATTGTCAATCATCATCTCCTTCAGATCCACCGTGTTAAGCCTGGGGATCCCAACGCTTTAGCCTACGACTTAGCATTTCTTGCATCCGGATTATTGTTATTCATAATTGGCTATTTCATTAAACAAAGAAAAGATAATCAAAGTTCACCTATTAGTTCTTGAGTGAGGAGGGGGCTATGTATAGAATCATTAGTTTTTTTATTATTTTTGGGACTGTTTCATTGATGGTATATTTTCACAATCAAAGCAGCCACTTTAGTGCTGGTAACCATGAAATGATGCATCAAGAAAACCAAATCAATATTCCTCCTTCACATCTTGCTCCTACCATTTCTGGTTCAGTTATAAAAGACCCTTCTGGAACATGGTTATTAGAAATTCATACTGAAAATTTCACATTTGAACCGGAAAAGGCTGGTACTAAGGAAACCACCTACAATGAAGGGCATGCCCATATTTATTTAAACGGTAAAAAAGTAAATCGTTTATATGGACAATACTATCATCTGGACTTATTACCATCTGGTACGCACGAAATAAAAGTTACATTGAATGGAAACAATCATGGCGTTCTTGTTGCAAATGGAGAAGAAGTTGCATTTACAGAGTTTGTCAAAGTACCATAAAAATGCTGACACAAAATGTCAGCATTTTTCACGTTCCCTATGATAAAATCCGTTTTTCCCCTTCAATTTCTTGGATTGGAGCAATATTTTGAGAGAACTCCATCGTTCCGATATATTCCCCATCTTCATCGCGTACCGCAAAATAACGGATATACACATATTTGCCTTTTGCTTTGATCCAGAAATCTTCAACATCTTTTCTTCCTGCTTTAAAGTCATCTAGCAGATCTTCAACGACATGAACACTTCTAGGCGGATGGCAATTTTGCACGGTTCTCCCAATCACAGCCTTCGTCCTAGCAAAGATACGCTCTTTTCCTTTTGAGAAGTAACGAACGACGTCATCTTTATCAATAAACGTAATATCTACCGGTAAATGGTTTAATAATAGTTCAAGTTGTTTTAAGGACAGGATACCTGTTTCCATTTTAATAAATCCTTTTGAAGCCAATTGTTCATCATCAATTACACTTCGCTCAGGCTTCCAATCTTCCGGAGAAATCAAACAAAAACCGATTTCATCACTTTCTTGAGCAATTTTTAACCATTCATCCTCAGTTAAATTATTTAATGACATTGGAAAGAGGATATTTTCTTCGCGATAAATCATTTCGTCAATTTGATCAGCAAAAAAGTTGATGACTTCCACAACGGATTGTTTATTCCCATCATATTCGGCAAGCATTCTTTTTGCATCTTTTATCGCGTCTACAATAAAATCATCAATCTTCCACATCATATTTGTAGGGCCATATATGCCGTATTTCTCTAAATATGGGAAGAGGAGCTGTTCTTTTCGTTCATAATGCTTTCTGATATCCAGTAACAGATTACAATCACCGAGTAACTTCAATCTATTTTCACTTTGATCATCTGCTTCGAATTCTTGCAGATGCTCTTTAATCTTCGTTACTAGTTTTTCAAGTTCCCTATTTTCAAGCTTAAACGTATAAACAGGATGTCCAGGTTGTTCTTCTGGATGACGATTTAAAGTATCTTCTATAAAATCCTTAAAAATCTCTCTATGCTTTGAACAAATTTCTGTAGCCTCATGTGCTTGGATATTTTCTTCTTCTACTAAAATATGCTGGAGCCTCGACACTTCCCCAATCGTTATATAGCCCACTTTATCCTTTAATTGGGATTTTATCTCTTCAATGGATTTACCATTATGTAAATCTTTAAAGCTTTGTTTTATAAGAGCCTCACGCTCTTGGTCACTGATCTTATTTTTTTCACGATTATTAATAAGTTCACTCACACGAATTTCTCCTTTCAAACTACGCTATATTGAAAAATACCTGTTAAGTTAGAAAATAGCATAGATTTAAGAAAAGGTTCGTGATTCGAATCACATCGTAAAAATAGGAAAGGCTCACTTATCGTGAGCCTACGGTTTTGGGTATTGATATTCCAATTCATCTTTATCAGGATTGTAGTCAACAATGAGATTGTGGCCGTTAAAAAACCAAATGTCATCCTCTTCAACATAGAATTCAATGTTATCAATCTTTTGACTTGCATGAATTTGAATGGGTTCATCATGAGTTGAAAAGGCTAGTGAGTACTTTTCTTGTACAGGACTTGTTCCGTAAAACATTGGATAAAACCGAACGCTATCCCCTTCTTTTACACTTATATCCTCTTTGAACCATTTTACAGCTGCTTCACTGATTGTCATCTCCATCTATATGAACCTCCCTAGGTGTCCTTCTGATATTTTGTGCAGAAAGATATCCTTTATTACTTTTATAGTACTAAAGTTTTCAAATATAGGAAATCAACAAGTTTGTGAAATATTTCTCAAACATTAAAAAAAGTGCATACATCCATGAAAGAATGCATGCACTTTTTATTCATTTATAAGAGCACAAAGGTGATTATGGCTCCAACAAAAATGGAGATACTTACAATTTTCCCCCAAACAGGAATTTTTTCATTCGTGTTTTGGTTGACCTTCTGCTCTTGAGCCTCGACTACCTTTCGATATTCAGGACTACAGCACCCCATTAGGATACCTTCTTGTAATTAGAAATATCTACTTCAAGCGGAATATTTGCTGCTCTTGCTTTGTTGGCTTGTCGGAAGAATAACACCAGTAACAGTGCAGTTCCAGCAAATCCACCGTACCATGAAATATCTATTGGTAAACGGAACCCAATCTGAGCGTTCAAGATATACGTGATTACCAAACATAACATAAATGTTCCTGGAATTAGTGAAATCCAGTAATTCTTTTTTGCGATGTATAGATACATTGCACCTACGAATAAGGCAATTACTGCTGTCGCTTGGTTCGCCCAGCTAAAGTATCTCCAAAGAATATTGAAATCGATTTGAGTAAGAACAACTGAGATTGCGAATAATGGAATTGCAATCCATAGACGACTTGACAATGTCTTTTGAGCCATTTTTAAATACTCAGCAATAATCATACGTGCACTACGGAATGCAGTATCACCAGAAGTGATTGGTAATACAATAACCCCAAGTACAGCAAGTGTTCCACCAATAGCACCTAGCATCATCGTAGAAACTTCACTTACAATTGCTCCTGGTCCACCAGCTGCTAGAAGTTCTTGTAAGCCACCGTAACCATCAAATAAACTCATTGCTGCTGCTGCCCAGATCATCGCGATGATACCTTCAGCAATCATCATACCATAGAAAATTTTACGTCCTTGGCTTTCCTTTTGTGTTGTACGTGAAATAATTGGTGTTTGTGTCGCATGGAATCCTGATAAAGCACCACAAGTAATGGTAAAGAATAATAATGGGAAAATTGATACACCATCAGGATGGAAATTTGTTAATGAAAGTTCTGGAATTGGTGCTCCTTTTATGATCAAACCACCGCCAACCCCTACAGCACTGATTAAAAGGACCGCACCAAAGTATGGATATAGTCGACCGATAATTTTATCAACTGGTAGTAAAGTAGCCAAGATGTAGTATATGAAAATAGCTATGATTAAAATTGCGATTGCCACTTTACCATCCATTAATAAATATAAAAGATCAGCTGGAGTTCTAACGAAAACAGTACCAACTAATAGTAAAAGTAAAACAGCAAAAGCGTTAACTACGTGTTTCATGGCTTTACCTAAAAACTTAGTTGCAAGTTCTGGTAAGTGGGCCCCCTTGTTACGAATGGAAATCATTCCAGTTAAATAGTCATGAACCGCACCGGCGAAAATACACCCAACAACGATCCAAATGAATGCGACTGGTCCGTAAAGCGCACCCATAATTGGTCCGAATACAGGTCCAGTACCCGCAATATTTAATAACTGAATCAATGAATTTTTCTTGGTGCTCATTGGAATATAGTCGACACCGTCAGCATCTACATAAGCTGGAGTCGCACGTTCTTCCTTGACACCGAATACTTTTTCAACGTATTTTCCATACGTAAAGTATCCAACGACTAGCAAGACAATACTCACTAAAAATGTAATCATGATATTTCCCCCTTATTCTTTTAATAAATGTATGAATGCGTTTACATAAATTATAATATTTAACTAGGGTTTTAGGAGAGTTTAAGATTAAGAGGTAGAAATTCGACAATAACGTGTCAAAATTGTGAACTGAAATGCAAAATTCCTACCTTCTTTCTTTAGATTTCTAGGCTGGTTCTTAAAGCCTTAACATAATTTCGACTAACTGAGAGCTGTTCACTTCTACCTTCTATTTCCAATTGATATGCGCCGTTAAACCAGGGTGTAAGGCGAGTGACATATTTTAAATTGACCAGGAAGCTTTTATGAATGCGGAAGAACCCGAATGATTCAAGTCTGCTCTCCAAATCTTTCAGCTGTATTTTTGTCTCGTATTCTCCCATCTTAGTTATGAGCTTGGTTACTTTTTCATCTCTTACAATGTATAAAATATCCTTTGGCTCAAGATAGAGAATCTCACCACTTGAATCAATCGCCAATTTCCCAGTTTGCTTTCCTTTTTCCTTTTCCTCAGACGTCTGGAAATGTTTTTCAATCCGTTTTACAGTTTCTTCTAATAGTTCCTCATCAAATGGCTTTAATAAGTAGTCAATTGCATTAAAACGGAATGCTTCTACAGCAAATTCTGGGTAGGCGGTTGCAAACACAATGATTGGCGACTTTCTTAATTCTAAAAGGGCTTTTGCTGCATCCATTCCATTAACCTTTGGCATTTCTACATCTAAAAAGACAACATCTGGTTGAAGTTGGATTGCTTTTAAAATCGCTGCCTCCCCTGAATCTGCTTCTCCGACTATTTGAATGGATGGATGCGCCTCTAAAAGATGTGACAGTTCATCACGACTATACAATTCATCATCAACAATGAGTGTTTTAATTTTTGATTCCATTTATATAGCCTCCTTATGTGGAATTGAAAAAGCGATCTCCGTTCCCTTATTTACTTCGCTTTTAATTGCTAATGCGGACTTTTCACCAAAATGCATCGTAAGCCTTCTATTAACATTATATAAAGCAACTCCACTCCCCTTATCTGACTTGATTGGGGTCACGCAAATTTCCCTAGCCCGTTCTTTACTCATGCCCATTCCATTATCCTCAACCTTTACATAAACACAGTCATTCCCTTTTTGAATGGAAATACTCACCTGAAAATCTCCATCTTGATTCTTCATGCCATGCTTAATTGCATTTTCTACAATCGGCTGCAGGGTAAGGGGTGGAATATGCTGATACAAAGCAGCTTCATCTACCTTATATGATACCTTCAATTTATCTACAAACCTTGTTTCCTCTATTTCTAAATAAGCTCGAACCTGCCGTAATTCCTGCTCTAAAGTTGTTACATTTTGTGTCGTTACCGATAGGTTCTGACGTAAGAAATGTGATAAAGAAACTAGTAGTTTTCTAGCTTTTGTTGGGTCTCTCCTTACTAATGAGAGAATCGTATTTAATGTATTAAACAGAAAATGCGGACTGATCTGGGCTTGAAGCACTTTGATTTCCGCTTCTTTAGCCAGCTGAAATGCCTTGTCCGCTTCCGCAATTTCAAGCTGATTACTTAAAAGAGAGCTTAATCCGGAAATTAGTTCTGTGACAACAGGTGTAATTTCTTTTTCCGTACGGAAATAGAATTTCAACGTCCCAATCGTTTCTTCTCTACGTTTTAAGGGAGCAATCACAGCCGCACCGAGTGGGCAATCCTCATCCCGACATTGAATCATCTTTTTGTTTGCGATTACAATTTTTCCGTTATGGATAACTTCCTGTGTAATTTGTGTTTGAATAGGCATTTGTGAACGGTGATGGTCATGGCCAAGACCCACATGCGCTAGAATTTCGTTCGTGTTTGTCATCGAGACAGCTGTAGCTTGAATTTCATCCTGAATTATATGGCAAACAGCTTGAGCTGTATCACGATTCAAACCGTTCCGTAAATAAGCTAGTGTCTTGTCAGCGATTCGCAGTGTTTTTTGAGCTTGAACAGCACCCACCCGTTCTCCCTCATTAATGACGCTCTTAATAATCATAAGAAAAAGTGCACAGCCTAGACCATTTGCTATAATCATAGGAATTCCAATGATCTCAACTAAAGCCCATGCCTTTTCAAACGGGCGTGAGAAGAGCAAGATAACAAGCATTTGAAGAGCTTCCGCAGAGGCTGCAATAATAAATGCTGTACTCAATTTCACATGTTTATTTTTCTTATAAAAATATCCGGAGATAAACCCAGCAATAATCGATGCAAAGCCACAAGTAAACGCAGTAAACCCTCCCAGGGTAAAGCGATGAATTCCTGCAATTAGGCCCGCACCTAAACCAACCTTGTAGCCTCCAAGAAGGCCCGCAAGCACAACACCAATTACCCGTGAGTTTGCTAAAGCCTCATCAGTGGTTAAAGCAGATGCCCACCGGTCAAGTTGCAAACTTTCTGTGTTCAGGCTTAAGCCAGTATACGTACCGATGATTCCAAAAAACCCAAAGAAGACAATTGCCACGAGCTTCTGCCAGCGGTTCAGCTCTTCCTGATACATCATCCCCCTAAAAAACTTCAATCTAGTCAAAATGAAAGCGATTGCAACGATAATCCCTAACCGCTCCAACATCGTAATCAACAATACGAACATAAACATGCTCCTTTTTGGGTCGCGGGGACAGGTCCCTTGTCCCGCTTCAGATAATAATGTTGGGACAAGGGACCTGTCCCTCTGTCCCTATTGTATCAAGATTCTTAGGGTTGTGGATAGTTGGAAGAATTTGATGACTTTAATTTGTCATCCCAGCTTTAATTTCTCCATTTCTATAAATGTCAATTGCTTGTTCTTGCGCTAGCAAGCATAATTCTGCTGCTTTAAAAGCATGAGCTTGTGTCATGGCTATTTCGGTACGGTTCAAGCAATCTAAGATGAACTGCCCAAAGAAAGGATATCCAACCTTTCCAGACACATTGAAATACTGCTCTCCATTCTTATTAACTAAAAAGACATGATTTCCATTATTCGCACGTGCCAGATCGATGTATTTCCGGATTTCAATCGTTCCTTCTGTACCAATAATAAAAATTCTCCCATCACCCCAAGTCCTTAATCCATCAGGAGTAAACCAATCTACTCGGAAGTAATTTGTTGCCCCATTATCTCCAACCAATGTTGCATCTCCAAAATCATCTAATTCGGGATACTGTGGATGATGATAGTTTGCTATTTTACTATGCAACACTTTTGCATCTTGACAACCCGTATAGTATAAAAATTGCTCGATTTGATGAGAGCCAATATCACATAAGATTCCACCATATTTTTCTCTTTGAAAAAACCATTCTGGTCGGCTAGGTGCATTTAATCGGTGTGGACCTAATCCAGTTACCTGAATGACACGACCAATAGCACCTTTCTTAATTAAATCACCAGCAAATACAGCTCCCTCTACATGAAGACGCTCACTATAATACACCATGTACTTTTGCCCAGTTTGCTTTACAACTTCCTTTGCTTTTTCCAATTGTTTTAATGATGTAAAAGGTGTTTTATCTGTAAAATAATCTTTTCCTGCATTCATTACCTGGATACCAAGTTTCACTTCGTTTTGAAGGAATAGCTGCGCCAGCCACAAGTTGAACACTTGTATCTAATAAAATTTGCTCTAAAGACTCTGCACGCACCACTTCAGGAAAAGTTTCCAAGAACTTAGCTACTTTTAGGGGATCGGGATCATACACCCATTTCAAAGTAGCGCCTGCCTCAATTAACCCATTGCACATTCCGTAAATATGACCATGATCGAGACATGCTGTTGCAAATATAAATTCCCCTTTTTTCACAACAGGATTTGGTTTTCCTTTTGGCGCATAATTCATACCATCATGTACCACTATTATCCCCTCCTATTAATCTGTACAGACACATCATCTTAAGACAAACTGGTTTCGGAATACTAGCCTACCTGCACTGAATAATGAAGGATAAGTTCTTCAAGCACGTCAATCCCAGTCATAATATCTTCAAGCTCCGTATACTCGTCCGGATGGTGGCTAAGTCCATCGACAGAAGGTACAAAAATTAAACCCGTAGGACATAGGTTTGTCATATTCATCGCATCATGTCCTGCCCCACTTGCCATCTTTTGATAGGAAAGATTTAAACTCTCACAAATTGATTCTGTTACATCATTTATATCTTTAGAGAGTAAAACGGGCTGTTCACTAATGATTTCATTGCTAACTATTTCAAGTTTTCTATTTCTTTCCAATGCTTGTATCGTTTTATATAAATGCTCTACTACTCTTTGTCTTGACTTTACGGAGGTAGATCGTATATCCACCTTAATATCCACTTCACCTGGTACAACATTCATTGCGCCTGCATGAACATCCATGACTCCAACAGTAGCAACGGTTCCATAATGTTGTTCATCTATGGCAATTTTTTCTAATTCTAGTGCGATCTCCGACGCTCCTAATAGGGCATCTTTTCTCATATGCATTGGGGTTGTCCCGGAATGTGAGGCAGTTCCTTTAATTTTGATATCCAACCTTATCGGCGCGGCTATTCCCGTCACAATCCCAATATTTTTGTTATTGTTTATTAATACAGGACCTTGCTCAACATGCAATTCAAAGAATGCTTTAATTTCTTCATTTACTCTACTGGCTTCTTCAACACTATCAATATCAAGAGCGCATAATGAAAGGGCCTCTTCCATTGTAATTCCATCACGATCTTTTAAATGTCTAAATTTCTCTTTATTAAATAGTCCAGACATCGCCTTACTTCCAACAGTAGAAACGCCGAATCTAGCAGATTCTTCACAGGCAAATGAAACTATTTCAATTGGGTGAGCGGTTTCAATTCCTTTTTCATTGAGCCTTTTGACAACTTCTAATGCAGCTGTAACACCTACTACCCCGTCATATTTTCCACCTTGATAGACTGTATCAAGATGGGATCCCATTAGCACCGGCGGTAAATGCTTGTTTTTTCCTTCTCTCCTTGCAATTACATTACCACACTGGTCCATACTGATTTCTAATCCTTCTGCTTTACACATCCGCATAAATGCATGTGTACAAGTTTGTTCCTCATTGGTATAGGCAATTCTAGTTATTCCTTTTTCACCAGAGTTATATTGATTGATTTTATTAAAAAGTACTTGATATCTTTCAATACGATCCATGCTGATATATCTCCCGTCCTGTCATTCATGATTCTATCAATATTATACCAGTTAGATAGAATTGTTTAGAGATGATTTTTAGATTTAGAAAAATGAGCAAACAAAAAAGCAACGCCTTTTTTTAGACGTTACTTCTAGGTTATCTTATCGAATTGTCTTTAATGCTTTCCCCCAAGAAACGACTTGGTCTAACAACATGTCCATATTATCATCATGAATATTTTGCGGTTTAAAATCAGTACCATTTTCAAAATCTAAAAAGAGCGATAAAGTTGGATGGGTGCGTACATCCGCAATGTTTAATTCACCACAGATTCCACGAAGATGTTCGGCCGCACGAGCACCACCAGTTGAACCATAGCTAACGATTCCAGCCGATTTATTGTACCAAGCTTCACGAGCTAAATCCATCGCATTTTTTAATGCCCCTGTGATACTGTGATTGTATTCTGCAACAACAAATATAAAACCATCAAGACTTGCTAATTTCTCATTCCATTTTGCAATCCCAGGTGCATCCGCTGTTCCTAAGAACGGTAAATCATACTCTTTAATATCTACAATTTCATAGTTAGCATTTCCTTTCTTGTCACCATAACCCTTTACCCATTCCCCAACCTGTGGACTAACACGACCTTCACGTGTACTTCCTAAAATAATCCCAATGTTTAATTTTTCTTCAGCCATTTTTGGTTCCTCCGTTGCTGTATTTTTGCCAAACAACTTGTCTAAAAAGCCCATACTTAACACCACCTATGTAGTTAAGAAAAGCATTACGGTATTAATTTCCCTATATCTAATAGATTCTATACAAGCATATTTTTTACGTCGGATTTAAGATTCGTTGTAAGAACTGTTTCGTCCGTTCTTCCTTTGGATTTTTTAATACCGCATCTGGTTTACCTTGCTCAACAACATACCCTCCATCCATAAAAAGGACTTTATCTGAAATCTCACCTGCAAATTGGATTTCATGAGTGACAATAATCATGGTCCAATTTTCATGAGCCAAGTCCTTCATCACCTTTAACACTTCTCCAATTAGTTCAGGATCTAAGGCGGAAGTCGGTTCATCGAATAAGAGCAACTCCGGCTTCAGTGCTAATGCCCTCGCGATTCCTACCCGCTGTTGCTGTCCGCCAGATAATTGGTCAGGATATAAATCCATTTTCTCCTTTAACCCGACCTTTTCTAGTAAATCCACTGCATCACGTCTTGCTTCCGTCTTATTTCTTTTTTGAACAATTAGTGGGCCTTCCATGACATTTTGAAGGGCTGTTTTATGTGGAAAAAGGTTATAGGATTGAAACACCATTCCCGATTTTCGACTTAAACGAATGACGTTCTGTTTACTCAATTTTTCTCCAAAATTTATGGATAATCCATCTTCAAACTGAAAAAGTCCTATATCCGGTTGTTCAAGACCATTAAAGCAACGGAGCATCGTTGTTTTTCCTGATCCGGATGGGCCAATAATGGAGACAACTTCCCCTTTATTAATCTCGAGATCAATATTTTTTAATACTTCATTTTCACCAAATGATTTTGCCAAACCCTTAACAGATAAAAACATACCCTCACCCCTTTACTTTAAGACATGTCTACTTAACCTTCGTTCGAGTACTTCTTGAAACAGTGATAAAATGAAACAAATTACCCAATAGATTAGAGCAGCTTCCAAATATAAAAGGAGGAAATCGTACGTCCTTGCTGCAATCTCCTGGGCCTTACGAAATAATTCCGCCACCAGCACCAATGAAGCTAAGGATGTATCTTTTACAAGGCTAATAAATGAATTAGACAGTGGCGGGACGGATACCCTTGCGGCTTGAGGAAGAATGATGCGCCTTAAGGCTGTCCATCTTGTCATTCCAATTGTAAACGCTGCTTCCCATTGACCTTTTGGTATTGATAAAATGGATGCACGAATAATTTCTGATGCATAGGCGCCAACATTTAAAATAAATGCGATAGCCGCACTTGGAAAAGGGTCAATATTGACTCCGATATTGGGAAGTCCGTAAAAAATAATAAATAATTGGACAAGTAAAGGCGTTCCGCGAATCGCTGAAACATAGATAATAGCTGGAATCTGAATGAGTCTAGATTTAGACAATCGCATGATTGCTGTGAGCAACGCAAGAATAAGTCCGCCTATAAATGATATAAGTGTGAGTGGAATCGTATATTGAATCGCTCCAGAAAGCATGGAGGGAAGGGAATTGATAAATAACTCCCATCCCTCCATATTGGCTGTAATCGTGAAAATTAGACTATTTTGTAGAAACATCTTCACCAAACCATTCCTGCGAAATTTTTGCTAATGTTCCATCTTCCTTCATTGCAGCCAACTGCTCGTTAATTGCCTTTACCAAGTCTTCATTCCCTTTGTTAAAAGTAAAGGCCATTTCCGAAACATCGTCTGACTCAGCAGCAATTTTAATACTCTCATCACCTTGTGATTTAATATAATCAAGAACTGCAAGCTTATCATTAACAGTAGCTTCGGCACGTCCTTGCTTAATCAATTCAATCGACTGAGCAAGCCCTTCAACACCTACGATTTCAGCGCCATTCTCTTGAGCGATTGCACCGTAATTACTTGTCAATGATTGCGCAGCTTTTCTGCCTTTTAAATCTTCAAATGACGCAATATCACTATTATCCTTTGGTACAACTAGGACAGCTGAGGAATAGGTATAAGGTTCTGAGAACTCATAATTCGCCAGACGGTCTTCATTAATCCCCACTTGGTTTGCAATTAAATCAAATCGTTTTGAATTTAGACCTGCAAACATTGAGTCCCATTGGGTTTCCATGAACTCCACTTCAAGGTCCATACGCTTTGCGACTTCTCTAATGACTTCCACATCATATCCTGTTAATTTATCCTCTTCATTATGGAAGGTATAAGGTGCATACGTACCCTCTGTTCCTACTGTTAGAACACCTTTTTCCTTGATTTCGTCAAATAAGGAGCCTGTTTGTTCAGTATCATTGTTTTCTTCATTTCCCGCATTGTTGTCTTGATCAGTGCCTCCACATCCCACTAGAAAAAAAGCAAAAATAAGAATGATGGAAAAAAGAAAAACTTGTTTTTTCATTTTTAGAAACCCCCTGTGAATTTAATGCGTGTTTATGCTTAGTAGTAGATTTTACAAGTTCAGCCATTCTCATTCACAAGGACGACAGCAAAAAAAGAAGCCGTCGTAATTTAACAGCTCTTTTTTAGCACTCGATCTTATGAGTTCAACATTTCTACGGAATTTCTTAACTTCAGTTAATGCCTGAAATGGTAAGGGAAAGCTTAAACTTTTTTACAGTAATTCAGTTGAATCAAAATCAAAAAGACTATATAGCTTATATGCCATTAATAGCTCAAACCGCACTTCTGCATTATTTAAATCGACACCTAATAACTCAGAGATACGGTCAATTCTATATTCTAAAGTACTTCGATGTATAAATAATGTATTAGATGCCTCTCTTACATTGCCATTATGGAGTAGATAAATCTTTAGTGTCCCAAAGAGATCCACGTTATTTTTTTTCGAATACTGCACCAAGGCACCAAGGTTTTTCTTGATAAAGATTTTGGCTGATGCAAAATCACTCGTATTACTTAAAATGGTGTAGGCACCGAGATCATCATATAATGCATAGCCTCCGTCAGGATTACGATTCATGATTACATTTTTCGCTTTAGATGCTTTCATGAAACTATCATTATAGTCCTCTAGCTTGGTTGTACCCCCACCAATTCCGATATATGGCGTTATCCTTTCTTTTTTTGCTGAATCTGATAGAAGTTTATATAGTCGTTCCCAAACGTTTTTCTCGCTTGGTGTTTGAACAATGATAATAAAATCATCACCTTTACGACTGAAGATCATGTTTGAAAAATGAAAAGATAAATCAGACTTTATTTGGTCCCATACTCTTGATTTCTTCGCTTCAACTGCAACGACATTCTCACCTGCATCATCAGCTACATAGAAAGAGCCTACTACAACCGTATGGGGTTCAAGTATATTCCAATTGGTCAACGTTGCATATTGGATAATCTTTTCTGGATTTTCAATGGTTTCTGCGAACAATTGATTGATGAATCCTTCTTGTATCTGTTCTTTTGTATCTAGAACGAGTTTCTGCTTAATGAATTCAATTGCATACACATTTAAGACATGGTCAATCGTAAGGCGAATAAGGCGGTTCATTTTTTTCTTGTATAAGCTCACAATCATGTACCCTAAAGCTTTATTTCCCTGCAAAATGGGGTGTACATGCAAGTCAGTGCCATTAACTGTAATGGTCAAATCTTCTGTACTAAGCTTTGTAATTTCACTTTTCTTCTTCGTGATTTCATGTTCGTATTCATTTTGGAGGTGTTTTTCCTCTTGTTTAACCTTTGAAGTAATTGGATTCATAAATCTATCATATAAAAATACGGTACTATCGATCATGGCGCTAATTGTATTTGTGATCTCAAATAAATCTGCACCTTTTACTGTCTTTTTTACTAATTCTTGTTGATGCTCTACGATGGTCTCAAGATTTTTTTTACTCTCATATTCAAATCGATAGAGTCTTGCGTTTTCGATTTGCATGGACACGAAGTCCGAAACAAACTTCAAAAATTCCAGATCTTCATCCGTAAAATAGGCTTCCCCACCTGTTGTGACATAAATAACGCCAATCGTCTTTAAATTAACCAGTAATGGAACTGTGAGTTCTGTTCCTCCTGATACCTCAACATATGGAAAATATGAGTCCAATGATTTATTAGAATGGATGTTTATCTTAATTGGATGTCCGACTGGCCCATACCATGGGGGATGAAGGTCAAAGCTTGTGTTTTCTTCATCATATAAATAGACGCATGCACCATTTGCTTGGGTCCCTTTACATGCACGTTCCACCACTTTTTCGATGATATGTTCGATTGAAGAGTTTGGAAGGATATTCTCCTTAATCCACTCGATTCCCTTCATTTTTCGTTTTTGACTTTCCTTCTCACGCGCGATGATTAATGAGGATGCAACATCATGACCAAACTCTGTAAAAATTTGTTCAGCTTCAATGATTAATGGAATAAATTCTCGAAAGCCTATTACGCAAAGACCAAAGCTTTCGTTTAGGTTATGCAGGGGGACTGTAAACCATGTTGATAAGTTTTCATTCTTGATGGCAGTATGAAAAGCACAGTTGGTCTCTTCACGCTTATCCTTCTGCCACCAAATTGCATTTTTCAGGAGTTTTGGAGAGCAGTCGTTGACATCTAAGTGAAGTGTTTGATCGATTGTGAACTGTTCTCCTTTCCAAACTTTGGGGACAAGCCTTCCTTTCTCATAGAGGACGACTCCCACTAAATCACATGCATATTCCTTATAAAACCCTTCTAGCAAGTAATCTAGTGTTTCTTCAATCGTGTCAAATGTAACAAGGTGGCGCGCCATCGTTCGTAAATGAGTATCAATTTTCTTCATTAACTTTTCTCGTTCGCTCGTTAACTTCAAAAAAATCGCCACCTTATACTTTGTTTTCTATATACATTCCACTTTAGATTTCGAATTCCTTCTTAAAGCGTGCATTTTATATAGAAAGGCCTATTTAAGTATTTCTTTAGCGATAACAACTCTCTGAATTTGATTCGTTCCTTCATATATTTGCATGATTTTTGCATCCCTAAAATACTTCTCGACTGGGTAATCACGAATAAATCCATAGCCTCCAAAAATTTGTACGGCATCTGTTGCTACTTTCATTGCTGTATCAGATGCAAAACATTTTGCAAAGGAAGCATGCTTGATGGATGGAGTACCCGATTGTAAAAACTGGACAGCTTGATGAACAAGGAGCCTTGCCGCTTCAATATTCATCGCCATATCCGCAAGCATGAATTGGATCGCCTGTAGATTTGAAATCGGTTTTCCGAATTGAGTTCGATCCTTCGAATAAGAAAGGGCATCTTCATAGGCAGCTTGAGCAATTCCTACTGATTGAGCTCCTACCATCGGTCTAGCATTCATGAGCCCTTGTAAAAAGATTTTTAAGCCGGCACCTTCTGCACCGATTCGATTCGATGCTGGAACACGTACGTCTTCGAAAATGACAGATGCTGTATTTGAGGCTCGTAAGCCAAGCTTTTTCTCTTTGACACCTACCTGTAACCCTTCTGAATCTTGATCTACGACAAATGCTGTAAAACCACTATCTTTTACATTGGTTAACACAACAAAAAAGTCAGCATAGCTTGCATTCGTAATAAAACATTTTTCTCCATTAATGATGTATTCCTCACCACTTCTGATGGCGGTCGTCTTTAAAGAGCTAACATCACTCCCTGCACCTGGTTCAGTCAAGGCAAACGAAGCAAACTTTCCTTCCCTAGTGAGTTGGGGCAGATATTTTCTCTTTAGCTCTTCACTTCCACCCACTAGAATTGGATATGAAGAAAGTGAGTTTGCTTCTATGCTTGTGGCAACACTCGCACATGCTCTTGCAATTTCTTCAACGATTAAAGCATGTGAGAGCTTATCAATACCCGGCCCTCCATATTCCTCTGGAATGGCTAGGTTGGATAATCCTACCTCATGTAGTCTTCTTAAAATTTCTAGTGGAAATTCTTCTTCCTCATCATACTGTCTTGCAAAAGGTGTAATTTCATTTTTTGCGATGTCACGTGCAAAGCTTCTAATTGTTTGATGTTCGTCTGTTACGATAAAGCTCACTTTTATCACCCTTTTATATGAGGTTGTCAAAAAAGTCCGGTGAAAATGACATAATGTATAGGAACTTCGACTAATTATCGACGCAGTCCTTTTCATCCTCCTTTTTAACACACATTATATGACTTTCTCTGTATAACCTAAATATGTGGATTGAACGAGTGGATTTTGGATTAATTCATCTGCTCTGCCTTCAAGGACAAATTTGCCTCGGTCCATCACATATGCTCGATCAGCAACACTTAGGGCTGCTTTTACATTTTGTTCAACTAAGATCACCATTGCACCAAACTCATCCCTTATTTGCTTCATAATATCAAGGATTTCTTTTACGATTAAAGGCGCTAATCCCATTGAAGGCTCATCTAGAAGGATCACTTTTGGATCAGACATTAACGCCCTTGCAATGGCTAACATTTGCTGTTCTCCTCCACTTAATGTTCCTGCAATACTATTCATATGCTTCTGTAATCCTGGAAACATCTCAATCATTCGGTCTATCTTTGTAGTAATAATCTGTTTTTCTTTTCGGTATTTAAAATACATTCCAAGAACCAAATTTTCCTTGACCGTTAGATTTGAAAAGATTTGACGCCCTTCAGGGACAAGAGAAATTCCTTGTTCGACTACTTTATGAGATTTCACGCCCGTTAAAGATATATCATTATAAAAGACTTCACCTTCAGTTGGCTTGTAGATACCCGAAATCGTTCCGAGCAAAGTGCTTTTTCCTGCTCCATTCGCTCCGATGATCGATATGATTTCTCCAGGATTCACTACTAGATTGATTCCATCGATTCCTTTAACTCTACCATGATAGGTAGTAAGATTGGTTGTGCGGAGTATCATAATACTTCCTCCCCTAAATAAGCAGCTATTACCTTTGGGTTTTTCTTAATCTCTTCTGGTGTTCCTTCAGCAATCTTATTTCCAAAGTCAATTACAACAATTTTATCTGCAATTTTCATGACTGTATTCATGTCATGTTCCACAAAGAGAAATGAATAGCCTTCTTGTTTCATGTCGAGTAGGATATCTGCAACTTTTGCCGCTTCTCCGTCATTAAGCCCAGCCATTGGCTCATCAAGTAATACAAGCTTTGGTTTCGAAACGATTGCACGTGCAATTTCTAAAAGTTTTTGCAGTCCATATGGTAGATTTCCTGCAATTTGGTCTGCTTGATCAAGTATGCCTACCTTTTCCAAAGCTTCTTCAGCAAGCTGTTTTGCCATTTCATCATCTTTATTTACCGCCTTGGTTCTTAATGCCGTAAGAAAAACATTCGTTTTCATTTGAGGGTGAACACCGAGCATTACGTTTTCAAGAACAGTCATGTTGTCAAAAATTTGAAGGTTTTGAAACGTACGAGTAATTCCTTTAGAAGCTAAACTATGAATCGGTGACCCATTTAACTTTTCCCCCAAAAACCAGACCTCACCACTAGTACTAGGCAGAACAGATGAGATCATATTAAATAACGTTGTTTTCCCAGCACCATTCGGACCAATAACAGCGAGTATTTCTCCTTGATTCATTGTGAAAGAGACATCGTTTACTGCCACAATTCCTCCGAATCGTTTCGTTAAATGATTAATCTGCAGGATGATTGTTTTCATTTACGACAACGTCCTCCTTTCTTGTTACAGGTCGAACTTTATCCTTAACCCGTTTGTAAAGACTGGCACCTGTTGGGATAAGTCCTTTTGGCATAAACATAACGACTAGGATTAAGACGAGGCCATACACAATAATTTCGACTTCTCCACTTACATCAAATAACAATGGAAGATAATCCTTCACCCATTCACCGAGCATCGTCATTAAAAAAGCACCTGCTATTGCACCCCAAATAGATTGGGAACCGCCTACTACTACCATTACTAGAAATTGTATCGAGACTAATATGTGAAAGGTAGATGGTGTAATAAAATTCATAAAATGAGCATACATACTTCCTGCAACTGCTGCAAAAATTGCACTTAATACAAAAATATGAAGTTTAAACTTTGCAACGTTAATTCCTAATGACTTTGTTGCAATCTCACTATCATGAATGCCTCTTAACACCCTTCCAAGATGGGAATGTACAATATTAAGGGAAACGATGACGATTAAAACAACAATTCCCCAAATAAAATAGTAGAAGCTCAACTCTTGTTGTAAAACAAACCCAAAAAGATTTAATTTTGGGATTCCAGATAAACCAGCAGCACCTTTGGTAATGTCGGTTAGCCCTAGCAAAAGAATAAATACAATAACATTGACACCAATAGTTGCGAATGCTAAGAAATGTTCTTTCAATTTTAATATAGGAATTCCAATAACAAATGCTAGAAGACCTGTCACTAGTACCCCAACAATGAGTGCAATCCATGAAGACATTTGATAACTTGTCGTTAAAACTCCTGTAAAATAAGCACCTAATCCAAAGAAAGCAGCATGCCCAAGTGATATTTGGCCTGCATACCCCATAAGCAGACTTAATCCAATTGTAACCATGCTATATATTCCAATCAGGATAAATAGACTTAACATATAAGAATTATTGAATAATAATGGAAGTACGATTATCGTGGAAAGCATGACAATCAATGGTTTTGTCCGACTAGGATACAACATGTTTCAATCCCCCTCTCCTCACACGCGATTCCCAATAACTTTTGACATAATTCCATTTGGTGCAACAAATAGAACAAGTAATAGAATTCCAAAACTTATCGCATCGCTGTATGAAGTGGATATATATCCTGCTGAAAAAGATTCGATAATACCAATTAAGAAGCCTGCAATTACTACCGCCGGAACCTTCGTCATTCCTCCGATAATCATAGCCATAAAACCTTTTAATCCAAGCATTAATCCCATATCATAAGTTGCACCTGTTACAGGGGCAATGACAATCCCAGCAATCGCTCCTACAGCCGCACTTAAAACAAATGCCAATGTAGACATGGAAGAGGTATTGATGCCCATTAGCCTTGCAGCTACTGGATTTACAACACAGGCTTTTAACGCAGATCCGGTAATTGTTTTTTCAAAGAAGATATAAAGAAGTGCTAGTAAGAAAAATAGCGTACATATGACCCAGATGCTCTGTGGCATTAGTACAGCTCCCATAATTTGAATCGGATTGTTGGCTGAAAATGCAGGTAGAGACTTTGGATACGTCCCCCAAGCAAATAATCCGATTGCTTTAAGAACCATGGATAAACCTACTGTTATGATGATTAAGTTTATAAAACTTGCATTTTTCGTTGGAGCAACTGCGAGTTTCTCAACAGCAAATCCGATCAATGCTGTACACAAAACGGCTAACAGAATAGCAACATAAATCGGTAAGCCTAGACTTGAAAAAGTGATGCAAAACATCGCTCCAAGCATTGCGAATTCACCCTGAGCGAAATTAATAATGCCTGTCACATTGTAAATTGTTACGAACCCGATTGCGATTAATGCATAGATACTTCCAGTCGTTAAACCTGTAATCAAATACTGAATAACAGCATCCATCGTAACCCTCCTTTATCAAAGAACTCAGAAAGCATGCATGACTCACATCATACATGCTTCAATTGATTATCTAAGATTCTATTCTAATTTCCAGCCGTTCTCCCCAACCTTAAGGATGGCCATACCATCACCCTCAACACCATTACGATTTTCTGGTGAAAGATTATATGTTCCTGTAACACCTTTATAAGAGATTGTTTCTAAATATTTCTTAATAGATTCGGAATCGGTATTACCTTCGGAAATAGCTTGCAATACCATTTGAATCCCATCATACGCATAGCCGCCAAATGGACCTGGATTATAATCGTACTCTTCCATAAATGGTTCAGCAAAGTCTTTAAAGAGCTGAGTTTGTTCGTTATCTTCTAATGAATCAAGAACATTTAATTTACTTCCAAGCACCAATACTCCAAGCCCATCTGCTCCAACTTGATCTAAGAAACCTTGATTACTTACAGCATGGCTTTGAATCATAGGAACATCAATGCCTAATTGTGAGTAGTTTTTGGCAATAATTCCTGCTCCAGGGGGACGTGACCAAATAATGATAGCACCTGGATTTTTAGGCTTTATTTTCGTTAACTGGACAGTCATATCAGTAGCTTCAGCATCAAAATCTTCCTTTGCAACAATTTCAATACCATTTTCTTTTGCCATCCCTTCAAAGACAGGAAGTCCAGTTTGACCAAAGCCGTCCCTTGCATTGATCCAAGCAACACTATCAATATTGTTATCTTTTAAATAATCAATTACATTTTGAAGTACTGTTTCGTTGCTTTGAGGCGCTTGAACCGTGTATTCATTTAATTGGTCATCATTCAGTACACCTAGCGCAACGAGCGGAATTTTATTTTCAGCAGCTACACCCATCAGTGCCACACTCGTACTGGTTTGAGTTCCTCCTACTACAGCTGTAACATTATGTTCTGAAATCATTTTTTTCATAAGTACAACGGCATTTGTATCATCTGTTTCATAATCCTCGATGATAAGCTCGACCTTTTTCCCATTAAAATCTTTGTCTTTTAGTTGTTTGTTTAGTAATCTAGCAACATCTGCCTCAGGTTTACCTAACGCAGATGCTGGACCAGTATCTGCAACGATGACACCGATTTTAATCGTATCTGAGGATTCCCCACTCGACTTCGCATCGCCTCCACTGATTTCTCCATCAGTTTGTTTTGAACCTCCACTGCAGCCTGCGATAACAAATAAACTTAAACAAATGACCAGAAATGACCACACCCAAGATTTTTTTCTCATCTTAATTCGGCCCCCAATTTTTCTTTTAATTGATCCTGAAGAGATATTTTTCTAATTTTCCCGCTTGCTGTCATCGGAAACTCATCTATAATCAGTAACTTATCTGGGACTTTATAGTCAGCAACTTTTGGTCTTATGAACTCCAAAAGTTCCTTAACACTTGGTGAAGTATTTGGTTTGATTTTTACGCAAGCACAAGAAATTTCCCCTAATACCGTGTCAGGGAGTCCAACGATGGCCACTTCCATTACATCCGGGTGTGTATAGAAAACTTCTTCTACTTCTCTTGGATAAATATTGTAGCCACCACGAATGATCATTTCTTTTTTTCGTCCAACAATTCTTAGGTTTCCTTGCTCGTCTAATGTGCCTAGGTCACCGGAATAAAACCATCCATCCTCATCCAATGCTTCCCTCGTTTTTTCAGGCATATTGTAGTAGCCCTTCATGATCCCGAAACCACGACAAGCTATTTCTCCAACTTCATTAAGACCAACATCTTCCTTAAATTCGTTAACTATTTTCACTTCGGCACCTGACAGTACCTTTCCAACCGTTTCGGCACGAATTTGGTCGTCATCATCAAAAGCAGTCATCGTAAGGGTAGGTGATGTCTCGCTTAAACCGTAACAAACAACGATATCACAGCCCATATCCGTACGAATTCGCTTAACAATCTCTACAGGACACGGAGCCGCTGCGATAATACCTGTTCTTAAAGATGACAGGTCATAATTTTTGAACTCAGCATGATTAAGCTCTAAAATGAACATTGTTGGTACGCCATGCTTTACTGTGATTCTTTCATTTTGAGTGGTTTTCAACGCTTCTTGGGCATTATATTTTTCTGCCAAGACCATTCGTGCTCCTACAGCAATCGTACTTAGAATGCTTGGCACCATACCAAATACATGGAAAAGTGGTACAGCTACATAAAAGACATCCTCTTCGGTACACTTCATCTCTTCAGCGGTAATAATCGCGGTGTTCACAAAATTACTATGGGTAAGCATCGCCCCTTTTGGTGCTCCTGTGGACCCTGAAGTATACAAGATACAGAAAATATCATCCTCCGAATCGATTGGGACAGGGGAAAAAGGATGATCGTCAACTCTTTCAAGTAATTGCTCATAACTCATATGGCCATCTTTCACGCACCGAACTGTAATGAGTCTTTCAAGACTTGTGACACGTTGGATAGCTAACGTAAATTGTTCATAATGCTTGACTCCACCAAATTCTTCGGTAAAAAAGGCAATCTTAGCTTCAGAATTACGTAAAATGTACTCAACTTCATCTTGTCGGTAACGAGTATTGAAAGGAACGATGATGCCTCCAAGATGAGAGACAGCCATATAAATTACGACAAATTCATTCCAATTTGGTAAGCAAACCGCAATTTTATCTCCCTTTGTAATGCCGATTTCTTGTAGTGAGGCTGCTAGATTAATAGACTTCTCCCATAACTCCTGATAGGACAGCCGTGTATAACCATCGTATGAAACTTCGTGATGAGGATCCTTTTTGCAAACGTTTTCTAAAAGTTCCGAAACACTAAGTTTGCTTAATTCTTTTTTCATGTAATTCACCCCAATAACTAAAATTTCCTTAGTCAGTCGGGACTGAGCCCCGACTGTTTAACTCTACAAGACTTCCCAAATTGCCGCGATTCCTTGGCCTCCACCAATACATAATGCAGATGCACCGTATTTTTTATTTCTTCTCTTAAGCTCGTAAATGAGCGATAAACTGATTCTTGCACCACTCGCTCCAAGTGGATGACCTAATGCAACCGCACCACCATTAACATTCCCAATGCTTGGATCAAAACCTAATTCCTTTTGGCATGCTAGGTATTGAGCAGCAAACGCTTCATTGATTTCAATTAAATCCAAGTCCTCTACTCTCATATTAACTCGCTCTAATGCTTGACGAATGGCTGGAGCAGGTCCGATTCCCATATATTTTGGCTCAACGCCAACAATTCCCCATGAAACCAATCTCGCTAATGGTTTTAAATCCCGCTTTTGGGCATAGTCACTAGAAGTAACTACCATCGTTGCTGCACCGTCATTGATGCCACTTGCATTTCCAGCCGTAACGACACCGTCTTCTTTAAATCTAGCCGGTAATCGATTTAACACATCAACCGGCGTATCACGAGGATGTTCATCTTGATCAATTACCTTTTGACTTTTTCTTACTTTCACCGTTACCGGTATAATTTCCTTTTCAAAAATGCCTTTTTCTTGAGCTGTTAAAGCACGCTTGTGACTTAGTGAGGCAAACTCATCAATCTGTTCTCTTGAAATCTCATATTTTTCAGCAAGGTTTTCCGCTGTAATGGCCATCGAGCATTTCCCATATGGATCATAGAGAGCTTCCCAGAGGTAATCCTCCATTGGTGCTTTTCCAAGTGGTAAGCCCCATCTAGCCCCACGAACAACATGTGGAACCTGGCTCATATTTTCTGTACCACCCGCAATGCTAACATTGGATTCTCCTAGTTTAATAGATTGCGCAGCGTTTACGATAGCTTGTAAACCTGAGCCACAAAGTCGATTGACGGTTAATCCAGGCACATGCTCAGGAATGCCTGATTTTAACCCGACATGCCTTGCCATATAAATTGCGTCAGTACTGGATTGAATAACATTTCCGATTACTACTTGATCCACTTCTTCCGGCTGGATTGATGACCTACGCATTGCTTCCTTTGCTGTATGCACGGCAAGGTCGATCGCTGATACATCACGAAATGAGCCCCCGAATTCTGTAAAAGCAGTACGTGCACCATCAATGACAACAATTTCTTTGCTCAATATACTTCACCTTACCTTCCAACAAATTGTGGCTTTCTCTTTTCTACAAAAGATTTCATTCCTTCAACACGATCTTCACTTGCAAAGGCATTTCCGAAACAAGCAGTTTCAAGGTCCAAGGCTGCCTGTAAATTCACCTCTGTCCCTCGGTTAATCGAAGTCTTTAGCATTTTCATTGCAATCCGTGGTTTTTGGGCTAATTTTTCAGCCCATTCAATCGCTTCTTCTAGTACACGTTCTGATTCTACTACCTTATTGACTAAGCCCACTTCAAGTGCTTTTTCAGCATCAATCATTTCACCGAAATAGAGCAATTCTTTCGCTTTGGCTTGACCGATTAAACGTGGAAGACGTTGCGTTCCACCCCCACCAGGGATAATGCCTAAATTAATTTCAGGCAATCCAAATTTTGTCGTTGGTGAACCGATTCGGAAATCACAGGCAAGTGCTAATTCACATCCGCCACCTAAAGCAAGCCCATTTACCGCAGCAATTACCGGCTTTGAAATAGATTCAACTTTGTCATATGCAAGACGAGAGATTCTTGACATCTCCATCATGTCAGCTCCATTTAAGTTGACCATTTCATTGATATCAGCACCTGCGGCAAAAGCGCGGTCGCCTTTTCCTGTAAGTATAATGGCGCGAACCTCTGAATCCTTTTCAAGTTCCTCGAATAGAGTGTATAACTCATTATATACTTGGCTACTTAACGGATTGTATGGAGGACGATTTAAATAGACAATCCCGATATGTTTATCATTTGAAAGATATTGAACTGTATCCATTGTGACGTAACACAACCTTTCTATTATTTAATTCTTATAGTCGTACCAGCCTGCACCAGCTTTCTTCCCAACTCGGCCTGCGCGAACTAAATTACGCAATGTAAGTGGTGCTGCAAATCGTTGATCCTTGAATTCTTCGTAAAAATAATCCATAACATGAAGCCCAATATCGACCCCAGCATAGTCTTGAAGGGTAAACGGTCCCATTGGGTAATTCAGCCCTAATGTAACTGCCTTATCAATGTCTTCTGGAGTTGCAACTCCTTCTTCCACTAAGCGGATTGCTTCAATAAATTGAGGAATCATGATTCGATTGACAATAAATCCTGGTACATCTTTCTTTACTTCAATTGGCTCTTTTTTCATCGCGATGGCCAACTCTTTGAATACGTTTACAGTTTCATCACTCGTTCTATAGCCTCTAATAACTTCTACTAATTTCATTACCTGTGGTGGATTGAAAAAATGCATTCCCGCTACTTGATCAGGTCTGTTTGTAACACTCGCAAGTTCAGTGATCGACATTGAGGAAGTATTGGATGCAATCAATGAATTAGGCATTAAAATTTCATCCAACTGCTTAAATATTTCCTTTTTCGCATCTATATCTTCAATGATAGCTTCGATGACGGCATCACAGTCTCTCACATCAGACATGTTAGTCGTTAGTTTTATTCTTGAAAGAATTGCTGATTTATCATCTTCGGTTAATTTCCCTTTGCTTATGGAACGATCCATCAATTTTTCCATGCGTGCTTGTGCACTATCTAGAAATCTTTGGTCGACATCTACTAGCACTACCTCGAATCCGCAAATTGCTGCTTGATGAGCAATTGCCCCTCCCATAGTTCCTGAACCAATTACGCCAATTTGGTTAAATTTCATGACACGCCCTCCGATATGTAAATTTTTCATACAGAAATCATAATTTTTATAATTTTCATATTAATTATAGTGCTTTTAGGAAAAAGCTATCTACCGTAAATTAGAGGAATCGGAAGGTGCATTTTTCGGAAATTAGCGGAAAGGCTAACGTAATGTCCGCAAGATTGAGCATTTATATAAAAAAGCTGACTCTGCATCGAGTCAGCTTTCGGGTTCTCTATTTATTTGTCAGTGGTATCGTTAATACATTCTCTTTCGAACCATCTTTAGCGGAATAAACAAACAGTTCAAATCTGGCTTCATTTTTTGCATTTGCTATTAATTCTTTCTCAATCGAGATTTCAAAGTCACCCCAAGATGGTGCACCTACTGTTTGATAGTTGTTTTCTACTAGTTTTTCCTCACCATCATAAACTGCATAATCAAAAACGCCTTCAAATACTTGAGCTTTACCAGTAAACACGAATTCATTATCCGTCTCAGACACTTTTACATCTTTAAAGATTTTGTTCTGGTAGACTTTTTCTTCATTTGTCGGTGTTACACTATTTTCGGTACCTTGCTCATCTTCATCTACTTCAGTATTTTCTTCTTCCTGAGTCGCTTCATCATTGTTGTTATCAATTTGTTCCTCTGTTTCATTCACCCGTTCATTCTCATCAGGTGTATTAGTCTGATCGTTTTGATTACATGCGCTTAGGATTGCTGCAATGCTCAATACAATCATATAGAATATTATTTTTTTCATTAGAATACCCCTCCTCAACAGAATATCTCTCTCCTGTTCTATTCTGTGGATATTAAAGGAAAAAAATACCTAGATACTGGTTATAAAAGTTGTCCATAATGGTATATTTTTTGCATATAAATAGTACATGTCCATTTAGACAGGAGAGTTCTTATTCGATGTCATTTTTTATAAAAGCAGCTGCTATCCTTATAGGCAGTATAACAATTGCAATCGGAATCAATACTTTTTTAATACCAAACAGGGTTTTAGACGGTGGGATTATTGGTTTAGGTCTAATTATCAGTTATTTATTTCATACCAATGCTGGTTTCACGATCATGATATTAAGTATTCCTATCTTTATTATCTCTTGGTTTAAGTATCGCTCTTATTTTTTTAATAGTTTACACGGTATGTTTCTTTCTTCCTTTTTCATTGACCTGTTTCATAACTTAAATCAACTCCGTTTACATATTTCACCTATCCTTAGCTCATTTACAGGTGGTATCTTGATTGGTTTTGGTATTGGAATTATGCTTCGCTTTGAAACAAGTACTGGCGGGACAGATTTATTAGCCCAATTCATTTCAGATATCGTGAAAATGAATGTAGGGATAATCATTCTAATTATAGACATTTTTGTAATTTGTCTTGGGGGGATATTAGTTTCTAGTGATACATTCTTACTTTCAGCTATAACCATATTTGCTGGTGGATTAACTACTAGTCTGTGCACATGGAATCTGACAAATAATGATTATAAAATGTAACTCTAATTTCACGGTATGTATGTTTGGGTAAAACGTCTAGTCATAGGACAATAGTGGAACATATGATGAAATTGTGTTTATCAAATTAGTGAAATCACTAAATGAGATATTTTAATAAAACCATTTAATAGTCGATGTTTCACCTACTGCTCGCGCCGTTTTTTTGGATATTTAAGTAAAGGACAGGGAGATGGAATTATATGGACAAAGTGGAAGAAAAACAATACCATGAAGAGTTATTGGAATGGTGTAATAACATTTATTTTCACTGGGAAAGGATGAAACCAAGGTTTTCAAAATTATTTGATTTGAAGAGTTTAGAGGAGTGGGAAGAATCATGTAGTGAATTGAAAGAGAAATTACAGACGAATAGGAAAGCGGACATTGATGAATATCAAACAGCTCAACAATTATTTGAGCAGTGGGAAATTTTGTATAGCGAATCAATTAATGTTCAGAAAGAAATTACTTCTGATGTGAGGGAGAAGCCTGAGTTGTCCCCTGATTCCGATATGGTAATAGAACTGTCAAATCAGGAAAATAATAAAGCAGAGGATGAACTTATCAATATGACAATTAAAATGGAGATCCCGATACAGGAATTCAGAAAAATTTTATTAGACTATAAAAAAGAAGTAATAAACTGGGAGTCTACCATAATTCCCAAAATATAGAATGTTAAATTCCCTACTCATGCCTCCCCTCTTACTTAGAAATAAGAGGGGATATATTTTTATCATAAATTAGGAATCGTTAGAAGGATTAGGAAAGTCTTTTACAGCTACAGCTAGATTCATTCCAAAAATGAGCGTTTGAAAACTTAATATTCCCGCTCTTTACTGAATTTATTTTGACAATTAATTCAATCAATATAAAAAATCGATTTAGGTAAAATATTACCGTTGTCATTTCAACAAAAAAATGTAGGAGGCGGTAAAATGGCAAATCAACTTGATACAAATAAATTAAAACAAGCAGAAGCTCAAGCTTCAATTGCAAAGGACATGATTACTTCGGCAATTGAACAGTCAGCCGCAAACCAAATTTTAGCAAACGAAGCTTTAAAATCAGCTTCACAGGAGATTGCTCAAATTCAAACACTAATAAGTCAAGCCCAATCTACACTTCAAGCACAAACAACAGACGAATCTTAAAGTAATATGGACCCCTTTTTTTACAAGAAGGGGGTCCTTATAGCCGTGTAAGAAATCAGATATCAACTCGCTTGGGACGTTGCTGGCATTTTTCTCTGATACGTTGATAATAGGACTCCACCGACTATAAAAAGTGATCCCACCATTTCTGCACCAGTTATTGGTTTGTATAAAACTATTAATCCCATTATCATAGCTACAAATGGTTCTAGATTTGATAAAATGGATGCCTTTGAGGCATCGACAAATCTTATATAATTATTCCAAATCAGATTAGCGATACCATGTACCACAACGGCCGTACCGATCAATAAAGCCCAATCAGAAAAGTCTTGGCCTATTCTTAAAGGTGAGTCCAGTAAAAAAGCAAACGGAATTGCTACAAATAGTCCGACTAAATTTGAATATAACGTAATAGTCAGTGGGTCTGTTCTGTCGGATAAAAGCCTTGTCATAATAATCATAATCGCAAATGTTATCATCGTTACAACAATCCAAACAAGGCCTTTGTCTATTTGAATTGTTGAAAAAGTTCCTTTTGTTACAACAAAGTAAATACCTATGATAGCAACAATCGACCCTATGAACATCCGCTTTGTTAATTTCTCTTTTAAAAATATGGCAGCTAATATACTTGTTAAAATGGGCGTAGTTGCTAAAATTAACGCAGATGTGGTTGGATCAGCTGTTTGCAATCCTTTAAAAAAAGACCATTGGTTTATAAATACGCCGATTACCCCTAGAAAAAAAACAGAGAGAAAATCTGTTTTTCTTAACAGTTTAAAGTGTTTTTTAAATAAGGTTAATCCAATCAAAAAAATAACAATAAACAAAAGCCTTAACATCGTTAATAGCGCTGGTGAAAAATCTAATACTAAAATTTTTCCAAATATAAAATTGCTGCCCCATACTACTACGCAAAAAGTTAGCCAAGAATAAGCTTTTAACATCAATAACACCATCCAGAGTTCAAAAATGACGACTTTTATAGTTTAAACACTCTAGATGGTTCCGTAAACATTTCTGTTTGTATACAGACCCATTCTACATATTTCAGCACTAAATCAGCTTTTTTAGTTTATTGTGAGTGAAATATTTAAAATGTCCTCTTTCGAACTGCCTAACTGGTAGTTCGAAAGAGGACATTTAATGGGGTGAAACCTATTTCAACTTCAAGCCACGCTTGATTATGCTTTGAATGGGTTCTTCAGTTGTAGTTATCATGTTTGCTTTTGGAAAACTAAGCTGAACCCTGTTACGAACTTGATTTTTTATGTAGTGGTTATGTTGAAAAACGCCACCTTGTAAAATCAAATCAAATTCGTTCTGATGAATGCCTGCATTTTCAATTACAGTATATACGAGAAGCAGCAATTCCTCTACAGCACGCTCTAATATCCGTTGACTTACTGGATCCCCCATACGAAATGCAACATCGACTGTGGTTGCAAGTGCCCCCACGTCATCAACTGAATATGCATCACTGTAAGCCCAATTATAAAGTTCTTCAATTTTTGTAAAATCAAATTTCTCTAATACTAACTCGGCTAACAGTGTATCTTCTCCACGGCCATCTTGCATTTTCAGAACGGATTCAATGGCTTGTTTGCCAATCCAATAACCACTCCCTTCATCGCCAAATCGGTGTCCCCAACCACCGGAACGGACAATACGATTATTGCCATCATGAGCAAAAACGATAGAGCCTGTTCCAGCAATTAAGAGAACGCCAGCATTGTTTTGGGTCGAGCCTAAAAGGGCAGCAAGACAATCATTTTCTACTTGTAATCTCTCAATCTTAATTGGCAAGCCGTTAACCGTTTCCTTTACAACTCTGGAGACTTCTTTTTCATCATTAACCGTATCGATTCCTGCAAGCGCAAATACAGCTTTTTTCACGACACTACTCGGATCAATCCCTGCATCCTTAAAGGCAGCAAGAATGGCTTTTTCTAGTGCATCTTTTACTCTGATAGCCCCTACTACATGATAATTTGTGGCACCAGCTTTTCCTTCACCAAGGATGGTTCCATTTGCATTAACTAGGACCGCAAGTGTTTTTGTTCCACCCCCATCGACCGCAAGCAGTTCGATGGTATTCTTATTCATTGGCTCCAGTCCAATCTGTTATGAAGCTTGAAACTTTAGCAGCGGATTTGTTAAGATGTTCCCGTTTTTCATCTAACCAAGCTGAAAGTTCTTCTTGTTCAGTTAACCGTGTTTTGATTGTTTTTTCCATTCTACTTGGACTTGGTCCACCCTCTAAATCGCGGATTTTAACAAAATACTCTGGACTTAACACTTGCTTTAATTCTTCTGCTGTTAAGGTAGATTCCTTGCCAACTATCTTTCTAGATTGCTCATTTAATAAGTCTATTGTTAATGATTCTAACGATTTTTTTCCTTGATTTGTAAGCTCTTTAACTGTAGAACTTACAACATGATGTGCTTTGCGGAAAGATAGTCCATCACTGCGTACAATTGTATCCGCTAATTCCGTTACATTCGCAAAGCTTTCACTTGCTCGTTTTAGAAGTGTTTCTTTATTAACTTCCATTGTAAGTAAGACAGAAGTCAACAACTCATAAATGCCGCCGAGTCTTTCAATGGCTTTCCAGATGTATGGCTGCATGTCATCTTCAGTATCGACAATATCTCCGAATGGTGTGTTATGAACCATTAATAAGACTGTTTGACAATCACCCGCTACACTGGATAAGAGTGCTCTCATGTGTTCAATCGAAACAGGGTTTCGTTTTTGCGGCATGATTGAGCTGATCTGTACATATGGAGCAGAAAGAAGAAAAGCGCCATATTCCTGTGTTCCCCATAATAAGAAATCTTGCATAGACCGTCCGAGATTCAAGGCTGATAATTGAACAGCAGACGCTGTTTCTGCGATATAGTCGGCACCTGCGACAGCATCCCAGGCATTATCAATCATATCCTCAAAACCTAGTAAATCCTTCATCCGTTCTCTGTTAATTGCAAAACCAGAAGTTGTGAGTGCTGCTGCCCCCATACTGCTGCGGTTTACGGTTTTATAAGCAGCTTGAAGTCGAACTATATCACGAGTTAACATATCGGTCATTGCATTTAAATAATGGGCTAATGTTGTTGGTTGCGCCTGTTGCGTGTGTGTGTACCCAATCATAATTGTTTCTTTATGTTCATCGGTCATTTCGATAAGAGCTTCGCGGAGTTTTAAAGCCTTTTCTATTAAAGGAAGAAGCTTTTTACGTAATGTCATTCGATAGATGGCGATCCCCATATCATTGCGGCTCCGAGCAATATGAAGGTTTCCTGCAATGTCGCCTGCATCTTCAATCAATGCATGCTCAACTTCAAAAAATAAATCCTCAAATTCGCCTGTATAGCTTCTCTTTTGAATTTCATCTTGATCAAGGTGGGAAACTGCCATAGCAATTTTTTTTGCCTCTTCTTTTCCTACAAGCCCCTGTTCGACTAACATGATTAAATGGGCATTGTGAATTTCAATCATTGAATCAAGCAATTGATGTTTTGCCTCATTATAAGCTGGTTCAAGCACCATTGATGTATATGTTTTAGAAGGAAAAACTGTACCTTCAGTTTCAATGATTTTATCTCTAAGTGAGTTTTTCATTCTAGTCAATCCCTTCTGTTTCTTCATCAGCGATCCAATTTTTAATTAACTCATTCATGTTTACCGCTGCCTTATCTACAATTAACTTTCCTTTTTCATAGGAGGTTTGTTGAATGAGACCTGTATAGCCATCCCAAGCTCTCGGTGTTCCTTCTACAAGAACATATGGCATAGAAGAAAGTGGGGTCACTTCTTTAAATTCTGTGTCCACTTCCTGAACTTGCACCAAATCGGGACGAAATGCTTTTACCGCGGACATTTCATATGGGCCACCATGCCCTCTACCTTTTGTCCCCACAAATCCAATCTCTTCAGCAGCATCGATCGCAACCATCTGCCACCAGTTGATTAACAAGAAGCTAGCGTCCGTATGTTTCCCGGTCACAAATTCTGCGACTGTTCGAGAAACTCCCATATTGGCATCATGAGCATTTAAAAGAACAATCTTCTTAATCCCTTGGTTGATAATTCCCATCGTAATATCAATTAAATATTCGGTAATTATACTTGGCCGAATCGGGATCGTCCCTTGATATTTAGATGTTTTTCCAGGACATGCTGTGTAGGGTACCGTTGGAAAAACAGCTCCGCCTAATTCATCATCAATTAAATCTGCAAATCCATCAGCAAGAATAATATCCGTTCCTAAAGGAGAATGCGGCCCATGGTACTCAAAACTCCCTAATGGAACAACCGCAAACGTAGCCCGCTCCAATGTCTTCAAGTCTCTTCCGTGAACATCACTAGCCTTCATACGATTATCCTCCTCCTATATCAAATGCGCCTTGGCGTATTTGCCGCCAGATTTTTAGGCCCACACGATGTGGGTCATAAAGACGTTGCCACAGGATGTGGCGTTATTAGTCTTTGAACTTACTGCTCGAAAAGATTCCTTTGAAAAATCGTGGCATCCGCCGGAGGCCAAACTTTATTCAACCTTGGTTTGAACACGCCTTGATTAGGTCACATCCTGCTTCCCCTCTTCTAAAAGTAGAGGCTCTCAGCTGAATAAAGTTAGATTGCGGAGCCTGCTTTTCCATCCGTAATCTTTTGTGAAATAAATAGAACTGTAATAATTAAAATGATTTGAAGAACGCCATATGCACACGCAGTTCCAAATTGGAAAGCGTACATTTTTTGGAATATCGCAACTGATAGTGGCATCGTTGACGTACTATAAATTAGGATTGAAGCAACGAATTCACCTAACCCCTGAACTAGTGCAAGTAAGGTACCAGCAAGAATACCTGAGAAGGCCATTGGAACAACTACTCTTCTAAATGTGTACCACCAATTGGCCCCTAAACTTCGCGCTGCTTCTTCAACCGATTCATCCATTTGCATTAAAGCTGCAGAAGTAGAACGGAAAATCAATGGTAAATGTCGTACAAAATAGGCCAAAGGTAAAATCCAGAAGGTACCGATTAACACTTGGTTAAAACTGAACACGTTAGGTTCACTAAATGCTGCGATTAAGTTAACCGCTACAACCGTACCAGGTAATGCCCAAGGAACCATGATGAGAATATCTAATAAGGCTTTGCCTTTAAATTTCGTCCGAACCATTGCATAGGCCGCTGCCACACCAAATAGGATATTACCTGCTGTTGCGACAAAACTCATCTGTAAACTGTTCCAAATCGGGCGCCATGTTCGTTCATCTGTAAACAGGTCAATATAGTGTTGAAGGGTGTACGCTGTCGGGATAATTTGCACCGTCCATTCCCCGTCCACAGAAAACGAAATAAGTACAAGAACAAGAATTGGAAGCATCAAGATTATAACCCCAACAAATGAAAGGAACATTGATAAGTATTTTACAAATGGGGAACGTAATTCAGTTCTGTGAACACTAACCCCTTTGCTTTGGTTTTGGAAGTTACGTCTTCCTTGATACCATCTCATTAAAATTAAAAATGAAATAGACACAATGGAAAGGATTGTTGATTGCGTTGCCGCCATATCTAAATCTCCATTTGTACGAGATAGATAGATTTGCATCGTCATGGTTCTTTCTACACCGAACATTAAGGGAGCTGTATAGGAAGCCATTGAAATCATAAATACAAGTAAAGAAGATGCCACGAGTGCTGGAGTTAGCATTGGCAGAATTACCTTTCTCCAAATGCGAATCCTCCCAGAGCCAAGGCTCGTTGCCGCCTCTTCCAATGAAGGATCTAACCCTTTGATGGCTGCAGCCGCCGTTAAATAAAAATAGGTATACATCGTGAATGTGTGTACCACAATTACCCCAACGACACCTCTTAAGGCAAATGGAACCTCTTCCAGATTAAATAGTGCTTGAAAAGCTCTCGGAATAATCCCACTTTCCCCATAAAGGAAGGTAAATGACAGTACCCCTACTAGTGGTGGTAACGCCATCGGTACTAGAATTAAGACAGAGAGAATTTTTCTTCCTGGAAATTCGTAACGTTCCATTAAAAATGCCATCGTGACACCAACAATGGCACACGTAATTACACTAATTACCGATATATATATACTTGTCCAAAGCGCCTCTAGGTTTGCTGTACTTGTTAAACCAAAGAAGCGTTGGTAATTTTCGAGATTTGCACCTTCTTCACCGACCACGGATTGGATAAACGTTTGATAAAACGGATAAATAACATAAGCTAATAACACTAAAAACAACGGAGAAATTAAAACATACACAAAATATTTCGAACGGGTAAGTCGTGCCCACCAGTTCTCTTGCACTACAGTACTTTGATTCGCACTCATTCTTTCACCTCCTATTCACCAATCAAGTAAATTCCATTTTCAGGTACATGAAGGGTAATTGAATCACCGCGACTTAGGATTTTGTTACCTTTATTAATAATCATGACTTTTATCAGATTAGATCCTATTTTCACAAGATAATTGATGCTGACCCCTGTAAATTCGACAAGCTGAACCGTGCCTGTTAGTTGGTTTACACCTGGTCCTTCATGCAATGCTTCTGGTCGAATCGAGCATTTGATTTTTTCACCTACAACTAGCTTCTTCCCATTTGCAGATTGAGTCATTGAACCTGTTACGAAAACATCCTCTTCGAATTTCACTTTGACTGCGTCCCCATTAATCTCAACAACTTCGCCATTAACAATATTGGCTTCTCCAATAAAGGAGGCTACAAAGTGGTTGGAAGGACGATTATAGATTTCTTGAGGAGTGCCAATTTGCTGAACTACTCCATCTTTCATAACCATTATGCGATCAGACATCGTCATGGCTTCCGTTTGGTCATGAGTAACATAGATCGTTGTGACACCTAATTCAACTTGCAATCTCTTAATCTCAATTCTCGTTTCCTCACGAAGCTTCGCATCTAAGTTTGACAATGGTTCGTCGAGTAGAAGAATATCCGGTTCAATAACGAGCGCACGTGCTAAAGCAACACGCTGCTGTTGTCCACCAGATAACTCATTGATTTTACGCGTACCATATTGATCAAGGTGAACAAGCTTTTGTGCTTTTTCTACCTTTTCTTTAATAACGGCTTTCGGTAATTTACGTACTTCAAGACCGAATGCAATATTTTCAAATACGGTCATATGTGGGAATAGGGCGTAGTTTTGGAATACCATACCAATGTTACGCTTGTTTGGCTGGAGGGTTGTTACATCTTTATTGTCAAACAGGATTTTCCCCTCTGTAGGAAAATAAAATCCCGCTATCATCCGCAATGTCGTTGTCTTCCCACATCCTGATGGACCTAAAAATGTGAAAAACTCACCAGGTTTTACGTCGATATTTACATTTTCTACCCCTCTTGCTTTACCAAACATTTTACTAACATGATCAAGTCTTACATTTTTCAAACCAAACACCTCGCTGTATAAAAATGAAACTTCCATAAACTTTAAAAAGGGGTGAAAATAACTCTTCACCCCCTTTTAATCAAATGCGCTTTGGCGTATTTGCGCCCAGATTTTAGGCCCACAGGACGTGGGTCACAAAGACGTTGCCATAGGATGTGGCGTTTTTAGTCTTTGATCTTACGCTGCGAAAACTTCCTCTAAAAAATCTGTGGCATCCGCCGGAGGCTTTAACTTTATTCAGTGAATAAAGTTAAAACCTATTAATTTTTACCTTTGATATTTTCATCCCAATGTTGCATCCACTCAGCTTCTTTTTCAGCCATTACTGACCAATCAAGATCTAATGACTTAAGTTCAAGATCTTGATACCATTCTGGCATCGTAGACTTATCAATATCTGTACGAGTTGGAATTTGGTATAAATCTTCAGCTAACGTTTTACGTGTTTCTGGTTCAAACAAGAACTCATAGAACAATTTTGCATTCTCAAGGTTCTTTGCATTTTTCACAAGACCAACAGCATCAACTAAGATTGGTGCACCACTTTCTGGATACACGAAATCAAATGGTTGGTTATGCTGGTTTTTTTGAATTAAAATATCTTGCAGATTCCAAAGAGAAATAGAACCTTCTTGACGAGCAAGCTTTAAGTATAGATTAGTAGGATCTTGTGCATATTCTTTTGTATTCGCATCTAATTTTGCAAGCCATTCGTACCCAGCATCTGGATTATCAGCACCTTGCTCATGAATCATTGCAGAGTAGATGGTTCTCATCGTTCCGGATGCTAATACACCACGGATAATAATTTCATTCTTCCATTTTGGATCAAGAAGATCATCCCAATCCTGTGGAGCTTCTTCTTTCGAAAGCATGTCAGAGTTAATCATGATTACCTCTGGTAAAAGCATTTCACCATACCAACGGCCTTCAGCATCCTTATGTTCTGGAAGAATGCTAGCATCAAAGCTTGGCTTAAATGATTCAAGTAAATCTTCATCTGCTGCTGTCATGAACGCAGATTGCGTACCTCCCCACCAGAAATCAGCTTGTGGATTTGCTTTTTCTCCTCGAACACGCTCAAGAACTTGTTGAGCACCCATTGTTAATACATCAACCTTGACATCTGGGTACTTTTCGTTGAACATCTCGACAACTTGATCCACAATTGTTTGGTCACGAGCTGTGTAGATTACGAGGTTACCACTTGCTTCAGCTGTTTCTTCCGTTTTGCCATCGTCATTTCCATCAGCTGGCTCCTCTTCCTCAGTAGAAGAACTACCAGAGCATGCCGATACAAAGAGCATCAATGCTGCAATCAAAAGAACTAAAAAATGCTTCTTTTTAAACATAAGAATCCCCCTTAAATCATTTTATTTATTCAAAAGTAGGACAAATCGTCCTACTAAGAATCAAATAGAAGATGAGCTTGTTATAAATTATGCAGATAAGTTATGTGTATTCTGCTTTTCCAGCTAGTTTAAGATACTTTCATGTTCTCTGAGGAATAGCGAGATAGCTCCAAGAACGCCTGCATGTTCTCCTAATTGCGACAATTGTAATTCAACTGAACTCGGAAGATATCTTTGAACCATTAGTCGTAATTTAGGAAGAATATAATCGGATGACTTCATGACCCCGCCATCTAATATGATTATTTCTGGATTTAATAGAGTGGCTGCATTGATAATTCCATATGCAAGATGTTCAATCGCTTCATCTACCACTGTTTGGGCAATCTCATCACCTGTTTTTGCCAGTAAAAAAGACTGCTCTCCTGTGATTTCGGATTTCAGTGCCTCTTTATACATAGGGTGATCCTCGTGTTGCAAGATCAGCTTTGTTACTTTTTCTCCGATTGCTTTCCCTCCAGCAACACTTTCAAGATAACCATACCGGTGAAAAGTGGGTTTAAATTCATTTTTTATATCGTTCTTATCAGTGACGATATATCCGAATTCCCCAGCCGCATTTGAGAAGCCACGATATAACTGATTCTGAATAATAATGCCACTTCCAATTCCAGTCCCGACAGCAATAAATAAAACATTTTCCTTATTCCTCGCGTTTCCTAACCATTGTTCTCCAAGAACTGCTACATTCACATCATTATCAACGAAGACTGGGAAAGAAAAGTATTGCTCCGCCTCCATCAAAATCGGATAACGAACCCAATTTAAACTTGGTGCTTCCACAACAACGCCTGATACTGTTTCTGTAATGCCTGGTACGCCTATTCCCATTCCTAATATCTTAGTTGGGTCAAGCCCGCTACTTTGTATCAACTCTTGTACCTCTTTATGTATTTGTTTGATTAAGCCACTTTCTAAATACTTACTTGTGCTAAAGCTTGTTGAACATAGCATCTTTCCGTTCAGATCGGAAATAATAATTCTTACCTTTGTTCCTCCAATGTCTGTTCCAATTACATAAGCAGCGTTTTCATTAAAATATAGATGAATAGGCCTTCTTCCTCCTTGTGAAGAGGATTCACCATTTCCCTTTTCACAAATCCAATTCTCTCGTACTAGTTCATCAACCAGTAAGGAAACAGTCGGTTTACTAATATTTAGTTTTTCAGATATTTCTGCCCTTGAAATTGGTTGATAAAATCGAATACATTGAAGGACCATTTTTTTATTATTCGTTCGTACACGAAGATGGGATGGTAGTTTATTCATAACATCACGGCCTTATTTCGTATAGTTAGTTAGTAAGTTTAACTAATTCAACTACACTATATAACAATTTGGTATCGTTTACAATACTAAATTTTCGAAATTTACTAAGTAGACTGGTAAAGCTTATTTTTACTATTATATTAATAGTTTGTCTTATAACTATATGCCTCCTACGTTATACCTACAAAAAAATAGCAAATAGTTATTTGGTAATATTTACAATATTCAGAAAGGATATATAATTCGAATTGAAGGGATGATCATTAGTTAGTTAGTTACAATTACTAACTAAAAATCCTAAGAAAGGAGTGTTTTGTGAATTTTTTTATCCAAAATTGAAAGGGGTTACAAAATGAAGAAATGTCTCTATGTATTGATGTCCATTCTTTTACTTGCTTCATTATTCCCACCACTCAGTCTAGCACAAGAACAAAGTGAAGCCGATGTTGAACTTTGGAATGCAGTTAAGCCTCTAGATACCACTGTCACTTTCTTAAACACAGGTGCACACCCAGATGATGAACGTAGTGATTTTTTAGCCTATTTATCCCGAGGGCTAGGTGTTAAAACAGCAAGTCTGATAGCTAACCGCGGTGAAGGCGGTCAAAACGCGATTGGAAACGAACTAGGAAATGCGCTTGGAATTATTCGTTCAAATGAAATGATAGAAGCCGCAAAGGTAAACGGTGTTAAAGCCTATCACTTAAGTGAAACAACCTCTGATGCGATTTATGATTTCGGTTTTTCCAAATCACCAGACGAAACGCTTGAAAAATGGGGTGAGGGAGTAACTTACGAGCGCCTCATTAAATTTATTAGAACCTATCAACCTGATATTGTCATGCCTTCTTTCCTAAACGTTGATAGCCAACACGGACATCACAGATTGATCAATATTCTATCAGTTAAAGCATTTGAAGATGCTGCTGATCCCTCTGTATTTCCAGAGCAGCTAGAAAATGGGTTGGAGCCTTGGCAAATTAAAAAGCTTTACTTACCAGTTTCAAAGGAAGAAGCTACCACATCGATTGAAATTGGTGATTATGATCCAATCTATGGAATGAGCTATCCACAACTTGGTGAAGCTTCAAGGTATCTACATAAAAGCCAAGGAATGGGACGCGATATTCCTGTTGAACCAAAGCAACAACATCTGAAGTTAGAGAAAACAGCAGTAGGAGCAGAATTCACAGAACTTTTTGCGGGTGTTCCTTATGATTTCCATGCTTGGGCAGATATTGTTCCTGCAAAAAATATCAGTGAACAACTTGATGCATTACAAAATAATCTAGAAAAGATTATTGAGCTTTACCCAAATCGCGAGGCAATTTTACCTGAGTCTCAAAAAGCTTTACGCTCAGTTCAAAAATTAATCTCAACTACAAAATCTGGTAAGCTGGACGATGCAATGAAAAACGACCTTCTTCATAAGCTTGGGCTAAAAGAAGAACAGCTTCAACAAGTAAGCTTTGTATCTTCTAACTTAGCTGTTGATACTGAAATTGGTTCTTACGTGTTGACACAAGGTGAACAAACTCAAGTAGAGGTTACTGTTACAAATAACGGTAAGCAAAAAATTAACCATATTGAAGCGGCTTTACTTACTCCTGAAAACTGGAAGCATGAAAGTGCAATTAAGTTAAAGCACTTAAAGCCAGGTGAATCAAAGACTGTAAGTTTCAATGTAACTGTTCCAGCTGATGCTGAGTATTTTCAACCATACGATCATGCATCGATCCAAGCACAGTTAACTTTTAAAGAAAACGGTGTTGAAACGACTTCTGTTATCGACTTAGATAATGCGGTAAGTGTTCTTCCTGAATTAAGCGTTACACCGGATCCGGTAAACATTACGGTAAATACGGCTAATGTTCAAGATGAAATTCCAGTCTCAGTTAAGGTGAAAAACTATGCTAATGGTTCTAAAACTGCAAAGGTTTCCCTAGACCTTCCAGAAGGCTGGACGAGTGAACCCGCTGTAGGAGAGGTAAACTTCACAGAAAGATTCGAGGAAAAAGTAGTATCATTCACATTAGCGCCACCATCAACTGTGGAAGATGGTAATTTTACAATTGCAGCAATCGCAGAAGCAGATGGAAAGTCTTTCAACACGACTGTACAAGAAATTAAATATGAGCATATTAATGATTCTTACTTCATGTATCCTGCCGACATTAACGGTGTTGCTTTTGAATTATTAAAACCAGATAACCTTAAAGTTGGCTACATCGATAGCGGATTTGACACGATTGCTGATTCTTTCATTAATGCAGGGTTTGATATTACAAAGCTAACTCCAGAAGATTTAGCCACCGGAGATCTATCTCAATACGATACAATCGTTACGGGGATTCGCGCAACTCTTGGTAGAGAGGATCTACTAGCAAATAATGAAAGATTGCTTGAATATGTGGAAAATGGTGGACATTTAGTCATGCAATATGTGACTGCAGCAGATCCATGGGATGCTAATCTAACACCGCCATATCATTTGAAAATTGGTACTCCATCCATTCGCTGGCGCGTAACTGATGAAAATGCAGAGGTTAATGTACTTCAGCCAGAGCATGATCTCTTTAATTTCCCTAACAAGATTACTAGCAAGGACTGGGACAACTGGGTACAAGAAAGAGGGCTTTACTTCCCAATGGAATGGGCTGAACAGTATGAAACATTCGTTTCAATGGCAGACCCAGGTGAGGACCCATTCACAAGTGGAATCCTAATGGCTGAATACGGTGAAGGTACTTACCTTTACACTAACCTCGTGTTCTATCGCCAAATCGGTGCTCAGGTACCTGGAGGATATCGTATCTTTGCTAACCTAATTAGTTATGGGGCTAAAAAATAAAGATATGGGAACATTAGAAAAAGCTATAGACTTGATGTCTATAGCTTTTTTTGATTTAATCTACATTTATGCGACCATTTATCCTTATTTCGGAAAAAAAGTAGACAGACTCACGTAGCGCTCTTTGAACTTCCAACATCACGCAGCTGCCGCTTGAGGATTTTGCCGCTAGCGTTTCTTGGCAATTCGTCCACAAATTCGATTTTCTTTGGTACCTTAAAGCTGGCTAAATTGCTCCTGACATGCTGGAGGATCTCCTCCTCAGACACTGGAGCTTTGATGACAACGAAGGCAGTGACTGCCTCAATCCACTTTTCATCAGGCACACCAACAACTGCAACTTCAGCGACCTGAGGTAATTCGTAGATGCAGTCCTCTATCTGGCGGGAGGCTACTAACACACCACCAGTGTTAATGACATCCTTCACCCGATCAATCACCTCAATGTATCCGTTCTCGTCCCGCTTCACGAGATCTCCAGAGTGGAACCAACCACCAGCGAACGCCTTTGCCGTTGCTTCACTTTTGTTCCAGTATCCTAGACAAAGCTGGGGTGAACGGTATACAATTTCGCCAAGTTCGCCAGGAGGAACACTATTACCTTCGGTGTCCACAACCCGAGCCTCGACGAAGAGCATTGGTCTTCCTGCGGAACCTGGATGATCCGCATGCTCCTCAGGACGCAAGACTGTACAAGCAGGTCCCATCTCGGACTGGCCGTACACATTGTAGAAACCAAGCTTGGGCAGACACTTCTGCAGTCGTTCGAGTATTGGTCCAGGCATGATTGATGCCCCATAATAGGCCTTCTGAAGATTCCCAAGGTCCCGGGTCGTCAGGTCAGAGTGATTTGCGATTGAAACCCAAACAGTTGGAGCGGCGAAGAAAGATGTGATTTCATCTCGTTCCATGGTTTCAAGCACAACACCAGCCTCCGGAGCAGGAAGCACCTTGTTCCAGCCACCTACTAACAATGCCGGTAACATAAACACATGCATCTGCGCGGAATGGTAAAGTGGCAGGCAATGGAGCGCACGATCTGATTCCTTGATGTCCAGACCGTGGATACAACTCATGTAATGGTGCATCAGAGCACGATGCGTCATGATTGCACCTTTTGGGTCCGACGTGGTGCCTGAGGTGTAGAGTAACTGTGCAACATCTGTATCCTCAACATCGAACTCTTCATCTTCCACAGGACGGTTATCATTACTGAAGGTCCACTCCAGGAGCTCGTCCTCGAATCTTAGTACCTGCCGATGGCTGTTCGAACTAGTCTGGGAGATTGCATTGGCAAGGTCTCGGTCAGCGATTATGAGCGATGGGTCGGAATCTCCAAGAATGTAATCGAGTTCACCGGCTCGGAGCTGAAAGTTCACCGGAACGTGAATAGCTCCAATACGTGACGTGGCCAGAAACAGTAAAACATACAGATCGGAGTTTTTACCGTAGGAGGCAACTCTGTCTCCCTTTTCTACCCCTTGTTCACGCAGTTTTCGCGCAATACGTGTGACTGCCATGTCAAGTTCACGGTAACTCCACTCCCTATCGTTGAACACAATAGCAGTACTATGCGGGATCCGTGTGGCCGTACGACGGACGGCCTCGGCTATGGTGTTTGTTCTCAAATTCCTCTCAGTCCCCTCTCGTCTATTATTTATACTCCCAATATAAATAATATTCCAAAAATAAAGAATATTTACCTGAATATTAGCCCACTCGTACCAAGCTGTCAATATAAATATAGAGCGCTTTCATAATTCAAGAAGGAGTTGAGGTAGATTCCTTAAATTACTCGAAACGGAAAGTACAGTTCAGAATTCTTACGAAAGAAAATTATGTTTGAAGAATACTTTTTTGAAAATGTAAAACGGACTCACCATATCGGTGAGTCCGTGTCAATTTCGTATTTAACCACCAAGTATATGTATTTGGTGGAGACGGTGGGACGTGCTATTCCATGCTTTCGTCATGGCACTGACTATATCTTGAACCTGAAGAAGTTATCAGGTCCTCCGGCGTATTATGCGAAATATAATTTGTACCTAGTCAGGTAGGATTTCGCATCCTAGTACTACCATGATTCATGGCAGCCTATAAGTCGATACACGGCTGTTAGATTACTCTACATACCGCTCGGCATTGCCTTATCGCATCAAGTACGACTTAGGTTTCACCGATAAAGCCGGATTATCACTTATGTGTTACCACATAAGGCGACTAATTACTAATCGAACCCACGTCCAAAGATATTGGCACTTAAGCTTCTACGAGTGTAGTCGATATATTAGCATTTCGCTAACTTTTCAGCCTATCGACAGGCTTCCAAGCAGCTAGTCTGATTGTTCTCTTCCTTCGTCCTCAGACGGCGAACTCCGGCGTAGCCCACTTAAAGTGAGTCCCTGACCCTACCACATGGGCGATGGAGGGAGGAACCGCTATAGACTGTTATTAAGCAGCTAAAGCGAAGTTGTTGTTTTCTTTGCCAGTTATAGGCGTTGACGTTTTAACGAGGCCGATCCCCTCGACTCGCAACTTAAGCTCAAACTACCCCTGTCGAATCCGTAGCGTCCCCATTATAAAATGATAATGATGAACTTAATCACCAGTTATCTGGGTGTTTCGGATGAAGTGTTTTTGCTTTCGTTGACTATTCAATTGTCAACCACATGTCTTATTATAGCACATGTACTTACAATTTCAATTGTAAGTTATTGTAAGTTACGTGAATCAAATACACATCGGTGTATTTGCGCCCAGATTTTTTTCGAGCACACACGAAAAATTACATTTAAAAAATCTGTGGCATCCACCGGAGGCTAACTTTATTCAGTCATGCCGTAACTTTGATTATTCGTTAGACTTTTGATTCATCTATCAATAAATTAGAGTTTGTAAACTACAGCTGAATAAAGTTACATCTTTTGTCGTTCTCTGAAAGCACGTTCGATGTCACGTTTCGCTTCTTTTTTCTTCAGATCTTCACGTTTGTCGTACTTTTTCTTACCTTTACCAAGACCTAATAAAAGCTTTGCATACCCATTTTTTAAATAGATTTTAATTGGAACAAGCGCATAGCCTTCTTCCTTTGTAAGACCAATTAGTTTGTTAATCTCTTTTTTATGAAGTAGAAGCTTACGTGTACGCAGCGGTTCATGATTATATCGGTTACCTTGCTCATAAGGGCTAATATGCATGTTGTACAGGAATACTTCACCGTTATGAACACGGGCATATGAATCCTTCAAATTGGCTCTGCCATTTCGAAGAGACTTAATTTCTGTCCCTTGAAGAACAATTCCTGTTTCATAGGTTTCTTCAATAAAATAATCATGATTGGCTTTTTTGTTTTGTGCGATTACCTTGCCTGCACCTTTTGGCATATTGATTTCCCCCTTAACACGGTACCTTATATTTTAGCAAAAATTGGACAACATCACAAGGCAAGGGCTCGACTCAATAACATAAAATAATTCATGGACCCACACCCCTGAGTCTGTTGCTTACTAATTGCCTTATTAGCATAGAAATACATCCATGCCATGAATCCACCACCACCTATTAAATTAAACAAACACTATTCAAAAGCCCAGCATAAAAAAGCACTCCACACTTGTGGAGTACTTTAGGTTATCTTCTCTTCTTGCGTTTCTTATTTTTCTGAGAAGGTACATTATCAAAATTCTTCTTTTTCTTACGTGGTTTGCGAGTTGACCATTCGCCATCGTTATTACGGTCGCTCTTCTTGTCATCATTCGAACTAGATCGACCTCTTCTTTTTTCGGATTTAATAATCGTAGGTTGTTCCTTCGAAAACTTGCGACGGCTTCCTTTCATGCCGACAACCTCAAAGTCAACAGAACGCTCATCCTTATTTACGTTTATAACACGAACCGTAATTTCATCACCTATGCGGAATACATTCCCGGTCCGTTCTCCAATCATCGCGTAACTTCTTTCGTCATACCGGTAATAGTCATCTGTTAAATAACTTACGTGAACGAGTCCTTCAATTGTATTTGGAAGCTCAACAAACATTCCAAAGTTTGTAACAGAACTTATGATGCCATCGTATTCCTCACCGATTTTATCCATCATGTACTCTGCTTTTTTCATACTATCTGTTTCACGTTCAGCTTCAACTGCACGACGTTCCATATTGGAGGAATGCTCAGCAATATCCGGAAGTTTTTCCTTCCATTTATCCTGAGTGGCATTGTCTAGCTTTCCTTGAATTAAATAAGTACGGATCAATCGATGAACGATTAAGTCTGGATAACGTCGAATTGGCGACGTGAAATGTGTATAAAAATCAGTTGATAATCCAAAGTGACCCACGCTTTCTGGATCGTATTTTGCTTGTTTCATTGAACGCAACATGACGGTTGAAACAACCATTTCCTCAGGTTTACCCTGAACTGCTTCAATGACTTCCTGTAATGCACGAGGATGAATTGAATTTCCAGCTCCTCTTACAAGATAGCCAAAGTTCGTAATGAATTCTAAGAAACGTCTTAACTTCTCTTCATTTGGATCCTCGTGAATTCGGTAAATAAACGGCACATTCATCCAATGGAAATGCTCAGCAACTGTTTCGTTTGCAAGTAGCATGAACTCTTCAATTAATCGTTCACCCACGGAACGCTCCCTTAAGACGACATCATATGGTGCGCCTTCTTCGTTTACAAGAACCTTTGCTTCTTTAAAATCAAAGTCAATTGCGCCACGTTTCATTCGTTTTTCACGAAGAATTGTAGCAAGTTGTTCCATATCTTCAAACATAGGAACGAGTGGCTCATAACGTGTTCTTAGTTCTTCGTCTTTGTCTACAAGAATGCTGTTTACATCCGAATACGTCATCCGTTCCGTGGTTTTAATAACACTTTGGAAAATATCATGTTTAACAACAGCACCGTTTTGGTCAACCTCCATCTCACATGATAATGTTAGACGATCAACCTTTGGATTTAATGAACAAATCCCATTGGATAAACGATGTGGAATCATCGGAATCACGCGATCGACAAGATAAATACTAGTTCCGCGGTCACTCGCTTCCTTATCAATAGGTGAACCTTCTGTTACATAATGAGTAACGTCAGCAATATGGACACCTAGCTTGTAATTGCCATTCTCAAGCTTTGTAACTGTTACAGCGTCATCTAAGTCTTTAGCATCGGCACCATCGATAGTAACTATAACTTCATTTCGTAAATCGCGTCGATCTCCGAAATCTTTTGGATCGATCGTATCTGATGTATTGTTTGCCTGTTCTAATACATCCCTTGGAAATTCCTGCGGAAGGCCATGCTTATGAATTACTGAAAGAATATCGATTCCAGGGTCATTTTTATGACCTAAGATTTCAACTACTTCTCCTTCCGCACTCATTCTCCCTTCAGGATATGTGACAAGCTTGACGACAACCTTATGTCCCTCAATTGCACCATGTGATGCCTGCTTTGGAATAAAGATGTCATTGGCAATTTTCTTATCATCAGGAATAACGAATCCAAAGCTTTTACTTTCCGTATATGTACCTACAATTGTTTTCACGCCGCGTTCAATAATCCGAACAACGGTGCCTTCTTTGCGTTGACCAGAAGACTCCGTGCTTATTCGAACAAGAACGGTATCACCATGCATTGCATTTTTTAATTCATTTGGTGGAATAAACACATCATCCATTGTCTTATCTTCCGGCATCACAAATGCAAAACCTTTCGCATGCCCAGTGAGCGTACCGCGAACAAGGTTCATTTTTTCCGGAAGACCATAGCGATTACTGCGAGTTCGAACGACTAAGCCCTGTTCTTCCATTACCACAAGAGCTTTGACAAAGTCCTTAAAATCCTCCGAACCTTTAATTCCGAAAGCCTCCTCAAGTTCCTGAACCGTTAAGGGCTTGTAGGCTTCTTCCTTCATAAAGTCCAATAATTGATTAATATGTTTTTGGATATCTTGTTCCATTTTTTTCCCTCCCGTTACCAATCTAACTGCTCTAAAAATGCATATACATCCTCATGCAGTTGGTCACGTTCTTTGTCTAGGGTAATGACATGTCCTGAATCTTCGTACCATTTAATCTTTTTAAAATCATTTTCAACTGCTTCATATATAATATTCGCACTATCAGGATTTATCATTTTGTCATGACGAGCCTGTGCAACAAAAGTAGGCGAATAAATCATGTCTACATTATCCCGCACTTCTGCGATTAGGTTTTGCAATGCTTTTAACGTATTCATCGGGGTCTTCTTAAATTCTTCGATTTCTTGCTCGATTTGTTCAGGTGTTTTCCCTTCAAATCGCTTATATTCCCGTGCATACTCAACAACACCCTCATACATGACCTCTTCGCTTTTTAGATACATAGGCGCACACATCGTCACTATCCCTTTTATAGGTACAGTGTATCCCAATTTTAACGAAAATACCCCACCAAGTGACAATCCTGCAACAGCAATATTTTCGTAGCCTTTGTCTTTTAAAAGCTGATAGCCATTCATGACGTCTTTCCACCAATCCTCGGGACCGGTATGAACTAATTCTTCCGGTGGAACACCATGTCCTTTGTATATGGGTGCATGACAGGTATAGCCTCTATTTTCAAGGAAGCGGCCGAGCATTCGAACATCTGCCGAATTTCCTGTAAAACCATGTAGTAATAAAACAGCCTTTTCTCCACCTTCAAATAGGAAAGGTTGAGGTAGTTTGATCTTCATTATGTATAACTCCTTTATGATGGTATTCAAAAATTCGCCAAATGATAAGCTGCGAATCTTTGCAAGATTTTAAACCAAAGATGGAACGAGTACCTTGTATATGTGCTTGCGTCTACTCGTTCATTCTAGAATGTAAATTCCTCAGCAAAAGGCTGCATGGAAGAATATTCTATGTAGTCGCCTCTCTCCGGTCCTCAAGCCGCTAGTTCCTTGACCTTCTTGCTTCTGATTCGTCCAATTTTTGAATTATTATTTTTCGACATCCAATATGTTTATTTTGCGCATTTTTTCGGTATTCTACTATCGTACATGAAAGACCTTTTTATACGCAATAAAAAAGGCTAGACATCTACTGTCTAACCTACTTTTGAATAGTTTTATAGTTCAAAGTATGATACTGCAATTGTAAGAACAAAGAATAATACCGCTAAGACAACTGTAATTCGGTGTAAAACTGCGTCAAGTCCACGAGCCTTTTGCTTTCCGAATAACTGCTCAGCACCACCAGAGATAGCTCCAGATAGACCTGCGCTTTTACCGGATTGTAATAAGACCACTACGATCAACGCGATACATACGATTACTAATAATGTAACAAATACTCCATGCAACATATAAAACTACACCTCCTGAACGAGAACGCATATGACGTTAGTATAAATGTACCATAAAAATACAAAGTGGACAATACTGCATTTTCTGACTTTACATTTTTTTCAAACCTAATATATGGAACTACAATATGTCGTAGTTTTTTCCAAGGATTCACTTCATGATTTGGGCTGTTAACGTCCATATTAAGGTTGACTACCTTGAAAGGGATGAGATGAATGATCAATTGGGATTTTGATGAAATGGTAAAAGAACAGAAAAAACACAAAGCGAATTATTTAGGTGAGAATACACAGCAAGATAAGCAAAAGAAGCAGCAGCCGAAGAAAGAAAAGTAGTTAGAAGTCGTGCTCCATGTTTTGAGGAGATTCTTCATCTTTATTCGTGCTTAACGAGTGCGAATCTGGAAAGTTCTAGGAAACACTGATCCTCTTTATGTTCTTTGCGGGTTCGAGTCTGGAAGGTTCTAGGAAACACCGGTCCTCTTTATGTTCTTTGCGGGTACGAATCTGGAAGTTCTAGGAAACACCGGTCCTCTTTATGTTCTTTGCGGGTTCGAGTCTGGAAGGTTCTAGGAAACACCGGTCCTCTTTATGTTCTTTGCGGGTTCGAGTCTGGAAAGTTCTAGGAAACACCGGTCCTCTTTATGTTCTTTGCGGGTACGAATCTGGAAAGTTCTAGGAAACACCGGTCCTCTTTATGTTCTTTACGGGTTCGAGTCTGGAAGGTTCTAGGAAACACCGGTCCTCTTTATGTTCTTTGCGGGTTCGAGTCTGGAAAGTTCTAGGAAACACTGATCCTCTTTATGTTCTTTGCGGGTACGAATCTGGAAAGTTCTAGGAAACACCGGTCCTCTTTATGTTCTTTGCGGGTTCGAGTCTGGAAGGTTCTAGGAAACACCGGTCCTCTTTATGTTCTTTGCGGGTTCGAGTCTGGAAAGTTCTAGGATACACCGGTCCTCTTTATGTTCTTTGCGGGCACTAATCTGGAAAGTTCTAGGATAATCCATACCTCTTTACGCTCTCAGGGTTGTGTGTTTAACCGCGAAACCGCAATTCACCAAAAAAAAACGACAAGCCTCCATGAAGCTTGTCGTTTTCCTTTAATGAGATTAACCTCTTAAGTTGTAGAAAGATGCTAATCCGTTGTATTGAGCTGTTTCTCCAAGATTGTCTTCAATACGTAGTAATTGGTTGTATTTCGCAACACGGTCAGTACGTGATGGAGCACCAGTCTTGATTTGGCCAGCGTTTGTAGCAACTGCGATGTCAGCAATTGTGCTGTCTTCTGTTTCACCAGAACGGTGAGAGATAACTGCAGTGTAGCCTGCGCGTTTTGCCATTTCGATTGCATCAAATGTTTCAGTTAATGTACCGATTTGGTTTACTTTGATAAGGATTGAGTTACCTACGCCTCTTTCAATACCTTCAGAAAGTTTCTTTGTATTTGTAACGAATAGATCGTCACCAACTAACTGAACTTTTTTACCTAGGCGCTCAGTTAGAAGCTTGTGACCTTCCCAGTCGTTTTCGTCTAAACCATCTTCAATTGAGATGATTGGGTATTTTGAAACAAGGTCTTCGTAGAATGCAACCATTTCTTCAGAAGAAAGAACTTTACCTTCTCCTTTAAGATGGTATTTACCGTCTTCTTTGTTGTAGAACTCAGAAGATGCTGCATCCATTGCAAGACGTACTTGCTCGCCTGGCTTGTAACCAGCTTTTTCAATTGCTTCTACGATTGTTTGTAGCGCTTCTTCGTTTGAACCTAGGTTAGGAGCGAATCCACCTTCATCACCTACAGCTGTGTTTAAGCCTTTTGCTTGTAAAACTGCTTTTAGGTTGTGGAAAATCTCTGCGCCCATGCGAAGTGCTTCTTTAAAGCTTTCTGCACCAACAGGCATAACCATGAATTCTTGGATGTCAACGTTGTTATCCGCATGCTCTCCACCGTTGATGATGTTCATCATTGGTACTGGAAGAGTTTTTGAGTTGAATCCGCCAAGGTATTGGTATAAAGGAATTTCAAGGAAGTCAGCTGCTGCACGAGCTGCTGCCATAGATACACCAAGAATTGCGTTTGCACCTAATTTACCTTTGTTTTCTGTGCCATCAAGCTCAATTAATGCACGGTCGATTGCAACTTGATCAGTTACGTCGAATCCGATAATTTCTGCAGCAATGATTTCATTAACATTGTTTACAGCAGTTTGTACACCTTTTCCAAGGTAACGGCTCTTGTCGCCATCACGAAGCTCAACTGCTTCATATTCACCAGTTGAAGCACCACTTGGTACTAAAGCACGGCCGAATGCGCCGGACTCAGTATATACTTCAACTTCAACTGTTGGATTCCCACGAGAATCTAATACTTCACGAGCGTATACATCTATGATAATTGACATAATTAAATCTCTCCTTTTCGATTAAAAAATAGTTTATTAGGTCGTTCTTTTTTTAACTTAATCAGTTACCTTTATTTCTTAAGTAAGCTGTTTCCAGTCATTTCAGCTGATTTTTGTATACCTAGTAAGTCTAGCATAGTTGGTGCTAAGTCTCCTAGGATTCCGTCTTCTCGTAATCCTAAACCTTCTTTTGTTACAATCACAGGTACTGGATTCGTAGTATGTGCTGTCATTGGATTGCCTTCAAGGGTAACAACTTCATCCGAGTTACCATGGTCTGCTGTAATGATGGCTGCTCCACCTTTTGCAATAATGGCATCAACCACTTCTCCTAAGCACTCATCTACTACTTCAATGGCTTTAATTGTAGGCTCAAGTAAGCCTGAGTGACCCACCATATCTGGGTTTGCAAAGTTTAAGATAATTGCGTCATGCTTATCATCTGCAATTTCTTGTAAAAGTGCATCCCTTACCTCATATGCACTCATTTCTGGCTTAAGGTCATAAGTTGCCACTTTTGGTGAGTTAATTAAAATACGAGTTTCACCAGGGAATTCCTTTTCACGTCCACCACTCATAAAGAAAGTAACGTGAGGATATTTTTCAGTTTCCGCAATGCGAAGCTGTTTTAAACCATTTTGTGAAAGTACTTCCCCTAAAGTGTTATCGAGATTCGTTGGCTTGAATGCCACGTATCCATCTACACTTTCACTGAAGTGAGTTAAGCACACAAAGAATAGCTTGTTTGGATGCTTTGGTCCACGATCAAATGAACGGAAGTCTTCATTTGTAAACGTATTTGAAATTTGGATGGCACGGTCTGGTCTAAAATTATAAAAGATCACAGCATCATTGTCTTGAATCGTTGCAACTGGTGAACCATCTTCTTTTACAATGACAGATGGTAGAACGAATTCATCGTAAATGCCATTTGCATAGGAATCATCGACAAGTTCAAATGCATTTTTATATGTTGGACCTTCTCCGTAAACCATTGAACGGTATGACTTTTCAACGCGCTCCCAACGTTTGTCACGGTCCATTGAATAATAACGGCCAGACAAGGTTGCGATTTCACCAACACCGTATTCTTTTATTTTTTCATCAAGCTGTTCTAGATATATTCTCGCGGTTTGAGGACCCACGTCTCTTCCATCTAAAAAGCCATGAATATATACTTTTTCAACGCCTTCTGATGCAGCAAGTCGTAACAATGCAAATAGATGATCAATGTGACTATGTACACCGCCATCTGATAATAAACCGAATAGGTGGAGGGCAGTTCCATTTTCCTTTACATGTTTCATCGCATCAAGGAATGTTTCGTTTTGCTCAAATTCATGATCGCGAATCGCAACATTAACACGAGTTAAACTTTGGTAAACAACTCGGCCTGCACCGATATTTAAATGTCCTACCTCTGAATTCCCCATTTGGCCTTCTGGTAAACCAACAGCCTCGCCACTTGCCTGTAAAGTAGCGTGTGGGTATTGGTTCCAAAAACGATCAAAATTTGGTTTGTTTGCTTGAGCAACTGCATTTCCTTTTACTTCATCGCGAAAAGCAAAACCATCTAAAATGATTAGTGCAACTGGAGATTTACTCATTACTTCTGCGCCTCCAAAAGCTTAACAAAAGAGGCAGCATCAAGACTAGCTCCACCAACTAGAGCACCATCGATATCTGGTTGTGCCATGTATTCTTTAATGTTTTCTGGTTTAACACTTCCGCCGTATTGAATGCGAACAGCATCTGCTACATCAGCAGAGAATTGTTCAGCTACTACTTTACGGATATGTGCACAAACTTCGTTAGCATCTTCTGCTGAAGAAGATTTACCTGTTCCGATTGCCCAGATTGGTTCATAGGCAATGACAACTTCTTTCGCTTGTTCTGCTGTAAGACCTGCTAATGCCTTTTGAATTTGTGTTCCAACTAAGTCATTTGTTTGGCCTGCTTCACGTTGCTCTAATGTTTCACCACAGCATACGATTGGAACTAATCCATGAGCAAATGCTGCAAGTGTTTTTTGATTCACTGTCTCATCAGTTTCAGCGAACATTTCACGGCGCTCAGAGTGACCAAGGATGACATAGTCAACACCTAGATCCTTTAAAGCTACAGGGCTGATTTCTCCTGTAAATGCTCCGCTTTCTTCAAAGTGCATATTTTGCGCACCAATTTTAAGGTCATAGTTTCCTGCTTTTACGTTTGCAACTAGGCGCTCTAAAAATAGTGCTGGCGCACAAACAACAGAATCAACCTTTTCTGGTGATGGAATTAGACCATTAATTTCTTCTACAAAATGAACTGCTTCAGAAAGAACCTTATTCATTTTCCAGTTTCCTGCAATGATTGGCTTTCTCATGTTCACCATCCCTTTCGATTAGAAAAATGCACGGCGCACAGCCTTAGGTGACAAGCATAAGACGAGCGCTGACAGAAGGTGTCTTTTTACCTTCCGAAGCGATTGGCTTAGACCCGAGAGCCGAAGCGCCTGGAACTAGACATTGAAAACTAGTTGCACTCATTTTTTTATTTATCGTTAAGTAGTACGACTCCTGGAAGCTCTTTACCTTCCATAAATTCTAGCGATGCTCCACCACCAGTTGAAATGTGGCTCATTTTATCAGCTAGGCCGAATTTCTCAACTGCTGCTGCAGAGTCACCACCACCAATAATTGAGTATGTATCAGTAGCATCAGCTAGTGCTTGACCAACGGCTTTTGTTCCGTTAGCGAATGCATCTAATTCGAATACACCCATTGGTCCGTTCCAAATGACAAGTTTAGAGTTTAGGATGACATCTCTGTATAGTTCAGCTGTTTTTGGTCCAATATCAAGTGCTTCCCAATCGCTAGGAATCTCTTCGATCGAAACAATTTTAGTGTTAGCATCATTTGAGAAGTCGTCTGCAACTTTTACATCAACAGGCATATAGAAATTAACGCCTTTTTCTTTTGCTTTGTTCATGAATTGGGTAGCAAGATCAATCTTATCTTCCTCTAAAAGTGATTTACCGATTTCGTGACCTTGAGCTTTTACGAATGTATAAGCAAGTCCTCCACCAATGATTAAGTTATCTACTTTTTCTAGAAGGTTTTCGATAACACCAATTTTGTCCTTAACTTTCGCACCACCAATAATTGCAGTGAAAGGACGCTCTGGGTTAGAAAGTGCTTTACCTAATACTTCGATTTCTTTTTCCATTAAGAAACCTGCTACTGCTGGTATGTGTTCAGCAATCCCAGCTGTTGAAGCATGTGCACGGTGAGCGGCACCGAATGCGTCATTTACATACACATCAGCAAGTGATGCAAATTGTTTTGCTAGCTCTGGATCATTCTTTTCTTCTCCAGGGTAAAAACGAACGTTTTCAAGTAAAAGAACATCGCCTTCGTTCATCTCTGAGATGGTTTGTTCAACCTCTGGACCGTATGCTTCATTTGTTTTGCGAACTTCGATACCTAAATGTTCGCCTAAACGCTTAGCAACTGGATCTAAACGAAGCTCATCCACAGCTTTACCTTTCGGACGACCAAGGTGACTCGCTAAAATGACCTTTGCCCCTTCTTTACGAAGGTACTCGATTGTTGGTAATGCTGCACGAATACGAGTCTCATCAGTTACCTGACCATCTTGCATTGGAACGTTAAAATCAACTCGGCAAAAAACTCGCTTTCCTTTTACATCCATATCTCTAACTGATTTCTTATTCACAGGAAAGGCCTCCGTTCTATGTAATGTTGGTAAAAAAACTGTGCCCTATGCACAAAGTATCCTAGGGGTAATTAGCATCTCATATAGACATCAAAAAGGGAAGGGAACATTCCCTTCCCTTCACTAGTTCTATTATAGTGGTTGTTGCTTTAGTTTAAAAGAACAATGTGTTTTACTAATTGACTAATATGACATACTAATCAAGCAGATAATGATTATAGACCCTTTGATGCGATGTAATCTACAAGGTCAACTACACGGTGAGAGTAACCACTTTCGTTGTCATACCAAGAGATAACTTTTACCATGCTGCCTTCCATAACCATTGTTGAAAGAGCATCGATAGTTGAAGAATTTGAATTTCCGTTGTAGTCACTTGAAACAAGTGGCTCTTCACTGTAACCCATAATTCCGCTTAATTCATTTTCAGAAGCTTTGCGTAATGCAGCATTTACTTCCTCAACAGTTACGTCTTTTTCTAACTCAGCTACTAAGTCTACAAGAGACACGTTTGGAGTTGGAACACGCATTGCTCCACCGTTTAATTTACCTTTTAATTCAGGTAATACTAGAGAAACAGCTTTTGCAGCACCAGTAGATGTTGGGATGATGTTTTCAGCTGCTGCACGAGCACGACGGTAGTCCTTATGTGGTAAGTCAAGGATTTGTTGGTCATTTGTGTAAGAGTGAACAGTTGTCATCATACCACGCTTAATTCCAAAGTTTTCATTTAGAACTTTAGCAAACGGAGCTAAACAGTTTGTTGTACAAGAAGCATTAGAAATTACGTCATGGCTTGCTGCATCGTACTTATCTTCGTTAACACCCATAACGATAGTAATATCTTCATCAGTTGCAGGAGCAGAAATGATAACTTTCTTTGCACCAGCTTCAATATGTTTTGCTGCATCAGAACGCTTAGTGAAACGACCAGTTGATTCAATAACTACCTCAACTCCAAGGTCTCCCCAACCAAGTTGAGCTGGGTCGCGCTCAGCTTTAACTAAGATCTCTTTTCCATTAACAACAAGGTTGTTTCCATTAACAGATACTTCTGCATTAAGAACACCATGAACTGTATCATACTTTAATAGATGTGCTAACATATTTGCATCTGTTAAATCGTTTACTGCTACTACTTCAACATTCGGATTTTTTAGAGCCGCACGTAATACGTTACGACCAATACGTCCAAAACCATTAATACCAACTTTTACTGCCATTTTTGATTTCCTCCTTTTGTATGTGAAACCTAAAAAAAATATTATTTAAGAGGTTGATTTACCCCTTTATTAACTCTTTAGCTGCACCTTCATCTGTTATTAACAGTGTCTCAGGCGCCTGCTTTAAGTATGCTTGAATGGCTTTTGCCTTCGAAGCTCCACCAGCTACGGCAATCACATCGTGAATTGCGTTCAGACCTTCTAGCTGGATGCCAATTGTTTGAACCCGATGGACCACTTTCCCATCTTCGTCAAAATAATACCCAAAAGCCTCTGCGACTGCATGAGATTCAATGATTTTTTTCATGTCCTCTTCATCTGTTTTACGCCGCTTAGCCATTGTAATAGCGTCTCCTATTCCGTGAACGACCATACTTGATGATTTAATCAAATTCAGGACATCCCGAATCGATGGTTCGGCCACAAAGGATTGATACGCTTCATTGCTCACAACATCAGGTACATGGAGGAGTCGGTAATCACCAGAAGCTTTTTCGGCCATCTTAGCGCAAATGGTATTTGCTTGATTTTCTACTCGTTCTCCTAGTCCACCTCTTGCTGGAACAAATAAAATACTTCGCCCTTTCGAATCTGGGGTCATCATTTCTGCGACCTCAACGAGGGTTGTACCACCAGTAACTGCGACGATATTTTCTCCAGAAAGCCTTTGTTTTATTCTTGAAACGCAAGCTCTCCCCATTTCTTTTTTCACCCAAGGAGTTGTGTCACTATCGCCAGAAACGACAATTACACCTTTTATCTTTAACTTTTCCTTAAGCTGTGATTCTAAAACCCGTAAACCTAAAACTTCCTTCATGACATCCTCAAGGTCCTTTAATAGTTCAGCACCCTCACTTGTTAAGCTCATTCCAGCCGTACTAAAATCAACAAGGTTCTGTTCTTTTAAAAATTGAACTTCACCACGGAGGACACGTTCGCTATGACCAAGACTCGTAGAAAGATTCCTTCTTCCAATCGGCTGCATAAGTCGTATGTATTTGAGGATCTCATGGCGTTTCTGCATAACCTCTAGTAAATCAGGTAATAATTTTTGTTGTACCTCAATAATCGAACTCATTTATTCATTTCCCCTTTTTACTATAAGGGACTGTTTTTGTCCCGCTGTGACATATTATGTCCCGCTTACAGTAAAAAAAACAACTCCAATAAAAATTGTATATCGCCGTGTTACATTTTCTATAGTACCAGTACTTTTGAAAGAATGCAATAAATAAACTGCCTATTTTTCAGGCAGTCAGATTATTTTAAATATTTACTTAGATGTTCTTGGATGACTTCTTTATGGATAATCCCATACTCCACTTCGTTTCCGTCAATTTCGATAACCGGAATCATGATTTGATATTTTTCAAGAAGTTCATCATCTTTATAAATATCAACCTCATTGAGTTCTAATGGAAATTCCTCACTTAATTCCTCGATAACCCGCCTCGCTTTTGTACAAAGGGAGCAATTATCTTTTGAATACATGGTGACTTGAATGCGGCTCAACTGTTACACTTCCAATCTACTTGCTGTATCTTTTTCGCTTCGATGAAGATGGTATATTTAATTGATCACGGTATTTTGCAATTGTTCTTCTGGACACAAGAATACCATGCTCCTCCTTAAGTATACTGACAATCTCCTGGTCTGACAAAGGCTTTTGTTTATTTTCCTCATCAATCAGCTCCTTTAAAACGTTCTTAACCTGAGTTGATGACGTGTCGGTTGAACCCGTTGTCTGGATGTTGCGACTAAAGAAATATTTCATTTCGAAAATACCAAATGGAGTTTGCACAAATTTATCTTTTACTGCACGACTTACAGTTGATTCATGAATGTCTAAACTTTGTGCAACATCACTCATTATAAGTGGCTTTAAATGAGCTGGTCCTTTTAAAAAAAAGTCCAGTTGGCGATTGATGATTTCGTTCATGACATTTTGTAAGGTGAGTTTTCTCTGCTCCAAACTTCTCATAATCCATTGGCACTGGTCCACTTTTTCTTGAAGATAGGATTTAGTTTTTGAATCTTTTTCTTGTATGAAATGTTGGTAATACTGAAGATTCAACGAAACTTTTGGCAAATATGAATCGTGCATGTTCATGATGACAACACCATTTTCAACTTGAATATCAAAGTCAGGAACAATATATTGCGCTTCTCCTCCATGAAAAGCTGCACCTGGTCTCGGCTGAAGAGTTTGGATAAAGTCAAAAATCTGTTGAATGTCAAAGAGCTTTACATCAAGTTGCTTTGCGATTTCCTTCCAGGACTTTTCTGCGAATTCTTCAAAATAGTCCTGAATAATTGTCTCAGCAAGACTATTCCGCTTTGGCAATTTCCTGAGTTGTAGAAGTAGGCATTCCTGTAAGGACCTTGCCCCTACCCCAATCGGCTCTAGACTTTGAATATAGTGAATTGCACTTTCGATGGTTTCTGTATCGGTATTAAGGTCTTTTGCAATCTCCTCCTCCGGAAAATACAGATAACCGTTGCTATCCAAAAGTTGAATTATATACTCCATCGTTCGCTTTTTTTCGGTATTCACTTTCATATATGAAAGTTGTGTAAGCAAATGTTCATAAAGGGTTGTTTCTTTTTTTCCAATATAGTCAATCGGATTTGTGTAGGATTCATTTTTGACCTTTGATTTCATTACTCTATTAAAATCCGTTTGTTTTACTTCTATTAGGGGATTTTCTAATGTTTGCTCTTCTAGAAATTTAGTCAGATCCAAAGAAGAGTATTGTAAAAGAGTTATAGCTTGAGTTAGCTCCTTTGTCATGACTAGCTTTAATGATTGCTGTTGAAAAAGTCCAGTTTGCATATTCACTCTCGTTTTCCCCCTTCCCCTGAGTTGTATTAAATGGAAGCGTTTACTTTTCTTTTTGTAATGAACAACCTCATTTTATCGAAGAGGTTCTATCGCTAATTTCAGCTTACTTCTATGGTATCGAAAAAGTTAAATTTTAGCACGCATTTTTATTCATTTTTTGAAAGAATCTACTTTAAAGAGGTGATTTGAATTGAAAAAAAATGAGATTATGTATACCGGCCCGGTGACGGGGACTTTGGATGAAGCAAAAAAAGCGAAAAACAACGAAGAGTTCGCAGCTGAATTTGATCCCATTCAAACAATGTGGGCTGTGAACCCAGTTGACGAGGATGTGTACGAAGGGACATTAGGGTATAAGGATAATTAGCGATTGGGAGATGGATTTTTGGCGACGTGATGTGCGCGCGGGCTATCTTTGCCAGCTTAGTCTGATTGTTTGCTGATGAGGGTATGATTCGCGTTTGCGTTACCGTTTAGATTGATTTCTGGCTCGTGAGGGTACGATTCACACGTTTACGTTCCCTTTTAGGTCGATTTCTGACTTGTAAGGGTACGATTAGCACGTTTGTGTTCCCTTTTGACTCGATTTCAGCTCGTGAGGGTACGATTAAGCACGTTTGTTACCTTTTATGTCGATTTCTGGCTCGTGAGGGTACGATTCACGCGTTTACGTTCCCTTTTGACAAGATTTCTGGCTCGTGAGGGTACGATTCACACGTTTACGTTCCCTTTTGACAAGATTTCCGACTCGTAAGGGTACGATTCACGCGTTTACGTTCCCTTTTGACAAGATTTCCGACTCGTAAGGGTACGATTTATGCGTTTACGTTCCCTTTTAGGTCGATTTCTGACTTGTAAGGGTACGATTAGCAAGTTTGCGTTCCCTTTTGACTCGATTTCAGCTCGTGGGGGTACTTTTATGCTGTTGTGTCCCCCTCAACTAATTTACGAAAAAAGGTACCAATACCATAATACGCAAAAAGGACCAGATTTTACTCTGGTCCTTTCTTCATTAGCGCCCTCGGCAGGATTCGAACCCACGATAAGAGAACCGGAATCTCTTGTGCTATCCACTACACTACGAGGGCATGTCTGAATAGAAACTGCACTCATCATTATAGGCTAGAACACATTTGATTGCAAGATGTATGTTTTAAAACACTCCAAATCGGTTATGATGGTATACGTATGAAATTTAGTTTTTTTCACATCGATAAAGGTATGTCATAAATGTTTGTAGAATAAGATAAGTTAGTAAAGCGAATTGTTTGACCTTTACTGACCTTAATTGTATGATGGAAATACATAGTAGTAAAGTTTTTAATTTGTTTTGAAGGAGGAAGTTAAATGAATTTAATCCCTACAGTTATTGAGCAAACAAACCGTGGAGAACGCGCCTATGATATTTACTCACGTTTATTAAAAGACCGTATTATCATGCTTGGAAGTGCCATTGATGATAATGTGGCTAACTCAATTGTGTCTCAGTTATTATTCTTAGCTGCTGAGGATCCTGAAAAAGATATTTCTTTATACATTAACAGTCCTGGTGGTTCGATTACAGCTGGTATGGCTATTTATGACACAATGCAGTTCATTAAGCCAAAGGTTTCTACAATCTGTATTGGTATGGCAGCTTCTATGGGTGCTTTCTTACTTGCTGCTGGTGAAAAAGGCAAGCGTTTTGCGCTTCCTAACAGTGAAGTTATGATTCACCAACCACTTGGTGGAGCACAAGGGCAAGCAACTGAAATCGAAATTGCGGCTAAGCGAATCTTATTCCTACGCGACAAGCTAAACAAAATCTTAGCTGAGCGTACTGGTCAACCATTAGAAGTTATTGAAAAAGACACTGACCGCGATAACTTCATGACTGCTGAAAAAGCAATGGAATATGGATTAATCGACAAGGTTATGTTCCCACAAGACAATAAATAAGAAATAATAAAAATCCTCTCACATTTCATCGTGAGAGGATTTTTTTATGCTTCTTTTTGAACAAATTCAGTTAATGCTTCAACCGCTGCTTCTTCATCATTTCCATCAGCAATTAATGTAACTGTTGTACCGCTGCCAACCGCTAAGCTCATTAGACCCATGATACTTTTTGCATTTACCTTTTTTCCATCTTTCTCTAAAAAGATGTCTGCAGAAAATTTATTTGCTTCCTGAACAAACATCGCTGCAGGACGTGCTTGTAACCCCGTTCTTAAAGCAACCTCAACTTGTCTTTCCACCATTCGTTTCTTCCTCCTCAAATTTTTCTGTACATTCTTAAGTTGTGTTTTTTTTAGTATTTCCTATTAATACGTAGGTTGAGCTCTAAAGGTTTCATATTTTATTAAAAAATGATAACGCTTTATTTTTCTCCAAGTGAGCAAGGTGCTCACTTTATAGATTGGCCTGCTCGTAGCTTATCAGCAATTTCATCAATTTTTCGAAGTCGGTGATTAATGCCCGACTTACTAATCTGGCCTGATGTTACCATTTCACCTAACTCTTTAAGTGTGACATCCTGATAGGCGACGCGAAGCTCCGCAATTTCTCTTAATTTATCGGGTAGAATGCCTAGGCCCACTGTTTCTTCAATGTATCGGATGTTTTCCACCTGTCGAATCGATGCCCCAATAGTTTTATTTAGGTTAGCTGTTTCACAATTGACGAGGCGGTTCACCGAATTTCTCATGTCACGGACAATGCGAACATCCTCGAAACGAAGTAATGCCTGATGCGCACCAATGACATTTAGGAACTCTGTGATTTTTTCTGCTTCTTTTAAGTAGGTGATGAAACCTTTCTTTCGTTCTAACGTTTTAGCGTTGAGATCAAAAACGTTCATCAATTCACAAAGTGAGTCATTGTGTTCTTTATATAATGAAAAAATCTCAAGATGGTACGAAGATGTTTCAGGGTTATTAACAGAGCCACCTGCTAAAAAAGCTCCGCGTAAATAGGAGCGTTTGCAGCACTTCTTCGCTACTAATTCCGATGAAATTTCCTGCCTTAATGAAAAGCCTTCAAAAATCTTCAAGTCTTCTAATATTTCCTTTGCATCCTCAATAAGGCGAACAAGATATACATTGTTCTTCTTGAGTCTCATTTTCTTTCGAACAAGGAGCTCTACTCCTACATTATAGCATTTTTTCAGAAGTGTATAAATTCTTCTCGCAATCGCGGCGTTTTCCGTTTGGATATCAACCACCATTTTTTGGTTAGAGAAGGAAAGTGCGCCATTCATTCGGATCAAAGCGGAAAGCTCAGCTTTTGCGCAGCAATCTTTGATGTCTAAATTTGTAAGTTCTTTTTTCGTCTCTGATGCAAATGACACAGTTCCACCTCCCTTTTATTAAAAGTGGGTGATTTACGCTCAATCACCCTTTTTATTTTTAATGAGCAAATCGTATAACAGGTTTGCTACTTTTGTAGTATCGTGTCTGATAACTCCATTATCGTATGAAATAATTTTATCATGGATGATAGCTAAACCTAAAGCAGAAAGCCTTTCAGTGTCGTAAACTACAGGTTTTGCTAGCTCTTTTGCATATTTTTCTTTTATATTCTCGGGAATCTCTCCATTATTGACAAGAACAGTATCAATGAAATTGACGCCCATATGATCGTACAAAGCTTGAACATGGTCGCTTGCTGTAAAATTCAACGTTTCCCCAGCCTGTGTCATTACATTACATATATAAACTTTTTTTGCCTTCGATTTTAAAACCTCTTCACCGATTTTGGGTACAAGTAAATTCGGTAAAATACTGGTGTAGAGGCTACCAGGACCAATGATAATCATATCTGCCTGTTGTATTTTTTCAATCGATTCTTGTAGAGGTTCTACATCACTAGGTGTTAAAAATACACGCTTTATTTTTTTACCCGAATATGGAATCTTGGATTCTCCTGAAACAACAGTACCATCCTCCATTTCAGCATGTAAAATGACGCTTTTATTTGCCGCCGGAAGGACCTTCCCTCTTACATTGAGGACTTTACTCATTTCACCAACTGCGTGAACAAAATCCCCGGTAATTGTAGTCATTGCTGCAAGAATCAAGTTTCCCAGAGAATGACCTGATAATCCATTCCCACCGGCAAACCGATGTTGAAATAAATCTTCAATTAATGGCTCCACATCTGATAACGCAGCTAATACGTTTCGAATATCACCAGGCGGTGGGATATCCATCTCATCTCGAAGACGACCAGAAGATCCCCCGTCATCTGCAACCGTCACAATTGCAGTGATATCAACAGGTAGATATTTTAACCCTCGTAAAAGCACAGAAAGTCCTGTTCCCCCACCAACGATGACAATCTTTGGTTGTTTTGGCTCGGTCATTACTTTTTGTCCTTTCTCTTCTCAATATCGCGGTGAGAAACATGGGTCTGATATTCATCCTTGAAATGATTTGCGATATATTCGGCAAGCGTAACAGAACGATGCTGTCCACCTGTGCAACCAATTCCAATAACAAGCTGACTTTTACCTTCCCGTTTGTATTGAGGAAGCATAAATGCAAGCAAGTCGGTTACCTTTTCAATAAACTTCTGTGTCTCGGTCCATTTTAATACATAACCTGAAACATCATCTTCAAGTCCAGTTTTCGGTCTCATCGTTTCGATATAGTGTGGATTTGGAAGAAAACGCACATCAAACACGAGGTCAGCGTCAATTGGAATACCATATTTAAAACCAAATGACATTACGTTGACTGTAAAGGTAGGTCTTGATTCAGATGCAAATTGCTTTAAGATTTTCTCGCGTAATTCTCTTGGTTTTAACTCAGATGTATCATAAATGTATTGTGCTCTTCCCTTAAGTTCATCAAGAATTTCGCGCTCTGCCTGTATCCCTTCCAATGGAGAACCAGTCGGAGCAAGCGGATGAGAACGTCTTGTTTCCTTATACCGAGTAACAAGAGTCGTATCCTTTGCATCAAGGAATAAGATTTGCGGAGAAATCCATGAGACTTCTGAGAGCTCGTCAAGTGATGCAAAAAGGCTATCGAAAAACTCACGGCCCCGTAAGTCCATGACGAGTGCAACTTTATTCATTTTTCCGCCAGATTCTTTCATCAACTCTAGAAACTTTGGAAGCAAAGTTGGGGGTAGGTTATCTACGCAAAAATACCCTAAATCTTCAAAACTTTGAATGGCAACCGTTTTTCCGGCACCTGACATTCCAGTTATTATTACTAATTGTATTTCACTTGTTGAACCAACACTCATTGTTTTGCCTCCCTAATATAAATGCGACTTGGCTAATTGCACTCAGATTTTCTATACCTACAAAGGTGGTTTACAAAGACGTTGTCACAGAATGTGGCGTTCTTAATGTCTTATGCTCGAAATTTTTCTCTAAAAAATCTGAGGCATCCGCCGGACGCACTAACTTTATGCAGTCTTTGCTTGAATTTCGACTGTATAAATTAGCTTGGATCTAATCGATAGGATAGTAATTGAAAATCGGGTGTATATGTAAATGTCCCATATATGACCCCAGAACCTTTAAGTACATAATCTAAAATATGATAATCACCTGGTGCCATCGGCAGATTGGGTATGTCTCCGATGTCCTGCCATTTCAGGATTCCCTCTTCAGATTCATCAACATTTTCCCCTTCAAAATCATTAGCTAAGAAAGAAAACATCATCCATTCAGAGGTTACCTTGTCACCTTCTTTAATGATAAATGTAAAAATCCCTTTAATATCTGGGTTCTTAAGATAAAGTCCAGTTTCCTCGCGGTATTCACGGATACAAGAGTCACGAATTGACTCACCCGGTTCCATTTTTCCACCAGGGGCAACCCACCACCCGCGTCGTGGCTTTTGTAAAAGCAAGACTTTATTATCCTTGCGTACTAAGCAATTTGTTACTCTTTGCACTCTCTTTCACCCCAAGTCGGTCTCTTTTTAATTAGACCGTTTGTAAGCATTCATATTGATATTATTATACTATTTCTAACAGGTACTCACAACGAACAAGATTTTCATATTGTTTTTTAAAATTTAAGGTGTGTTTCCTAAAGGAGGTTGAAAAGGACCGAGGAGTTCAAGGCGGCGCAGCTTTGAGTACCGGAACGAGGCAACTGCTTGAGCTAACATCATTGTAGCCTTGCGCTGAGGAATTGACTTCGAGAATAGACTAGCAGACGCAAGCGCATGTCTTAGTAATTCACTATGTTCTCGGTGCAATGTTTGCAGAAATTCGAAGTGTCATTTTCGGCCGACTAAAAAAAAGGGGGCACGGGGGATGTACCCGTGCCCAAAAAAAATCTATTTATAAAAAGGGGGTCAATTACTACTATTATCATACTCAAAATATATTTCATCCGTGTTACAGGAGAGTTAAAACAAAATTACGTTTTAAAAGTAGCATTTACATAAACGAAACATTAACCCGAAAGGAGTAGTTCCTTCACTTATTCGTAGTTCAAAAGCTTGAACCCTTCGCATATATTTCAATAAAAGCTTATTTACGAAGGAGGAATTGAATGAACGAAAAAGGAATGGTACGAAAGGAACTGATGGAACTTGATCAAAAGCATTTTTTGCATCCAACCTCTCCGATACAGCAACAGCAGGATTTAGGACCTGCCTTTATTTTCACAAAAGGAGAAGGTGTGTTTCTTGAGGATGTGAATGGAAAACGCGTACTCGATGGCATGTCTTCTTTATGGAATGTCAATATCGGACACGGTCGTAAAGAATTAGGGCAAGCAGCACAGGAGCAGATGAATAAGCTTGCATTTAGCTCTTGTTTTGCAACATTTAGCAATGAACCTGCAATCCGTTTGGCAGCTAAACTTGCAGAAATTTCACCAGGAAGTTTATCAACAACCTTTTTTACTTCAGGTGGCTCTGAAGCAAATGATACGGCATATAAATTAGCACGGCATTACTGGATACTCCGTGGAATGCCTGAGAAAAAGAAAATTATCTCTCGAAATAGGTCTTATCATGGGGTTGCCATGGGATCGACAAGTGCAACAGGCCTAAAGCCTTTTCGAGATTTTACAAATTCATTAGCACCTGATTTTTATCATACGGATAATTTTTCTGCTGAGGAATTGCGCCAGACGATTGAAACTGAAGGTCCAGATACAATTGCAGCATTTGTCGCTGAACCCGTGCAAGGGGCTGGCGGGGTCCATATCGCACCTGAAGGATATTTTAAAGAAGTGCGGAACATCTGTAATGAATACAATATTTTATGGATTACAGATGAAGTGATTACAGGATTTGGGCGGACAGGTGAATACTTTGGAGTGGACCACTATGGTGTTGCACCTGACATGATGTGTTTTGCCAAAGGTGTAACGAGTGGATATGCCCAGTTAGGTGGGGTCATGCTATCCGAGGCTATTTTTGAGGATTTCAAGCAACAATCAACTGGGACACTTTTACATGGATATACGTACAGTGGTCATCCAATGGCATGTGCAGTCGCGTTGAAAAACATTGAAATCATTGAAACTGAGGGATTAATCGAGAATTCTGAAAAAATGGGTGCCAAAATGCTTGATGGTTTTTCATGGATTCAAGGTGAAAGCAGTCTTGTCAGTCATGTCCGTGCCCTCGGGCTCATGGGTGCTGTTGAAATCAATACACCACAGCATGTGAAAGGACCTCTTGCCCCCAAAATTGTGAATGAGGCCGCGAAAATCGGCTTAATCTGCAGATCCGTCGTATTTGATGGTTTGGACACACTCGTCTTCGCTCCTCCTCTCTGTATCAGAAAGGAAGAAGTCGAACTCATGATTGAAAAGCTACATCACGCGATTTTTAGAGTTGAACGAAGCGTGTAGGATAGAAATATAAATAACCGCCTTTTCCTTTGTGGATTAGGCGGTTATTTTATGTTAAACAGTTATTCACATGTGCATACGTATTTAATCAGATGGGATTGTCTTTTTGGCTTGTTTCGGTTTCTTCGTGATAATTTGATAGTAATCCGTTCGGCGATCTTTTAGTGGGGTTTCAGTACCAATGTTGCGGTTTCGTCGAAGGCTTTCAAGGTCAACCTCTCCCACCACAATTGTTTCAATATTTGGGTTACACTCTCCAACAATCCCATTGCTTGAAAACGTGAAATCCGATGGTGAAAAAATACCGGATTGTGCGTACTGTACATCCATATGTGGGACATGTGTAAGGTTACCGACCGCACCAGCAATTACCGTATATACTTGATTTTCAACAGCACGAGCTTGTGAACAATACCTCACTCTTAAATACCCCTGTTGATCTTCTGAGCTAAACGGGGTAAAAATAATTTGTGCCCCTTTATCCACAGCAATCCGAGCAAGCTCCGGAAATTGTATATCATAGCTTATCAGAATTGAGATTTTTCCACAGTCTGTGTCAAATACGTGGACACCATTCCCTGGTTGAACTCCCCACCATCTTCTCTCATCAGGTGTGATATGGAGCTTATATTGCTTATCAATTGTACCATCTCGTCTGAAAAGGTACGCAACATTATAAAGGCAATGATCCTCTTCCACAAAGTGCGAACCGCCTACGATATTAATATTATATGTCACGGCAAGTTTCGAAAAGAGATTAATATAGTCCTCCGTATATTCTGAAACTCTTTTGATTTGTTTACTCGGTACCTGCTCATCAATGAACGACAATAACTGCATGGTAAACGTTTCAGGGAACACAGCAAAATCTGAGCGGAAGTTAGAACTAGCATCAATGAAATATTCACATTGTGTGGCAAAGTCTTCAAAGGATTTGATTTTTTTCATCATATATTGAATTACTGAAATTCTTACTGGGAGGGACCGATTGTAAATTCTTCTCGTTTTCTTAGGCAAGTAATCTGGATTATTCCATTCCATTAGAGTTGCATAGCCTAAAGAATCCCGATCCGATAAGTAATTGGCATTGACGCGCTTCAGGACAAACCCATTAATCATTTGAAAAGTAAGGGCTGGATCATAGATGTTCTGTTGGATGACCTGATCCACATATTCCCTAGCAGACATTTCATCCGCATATTTATGATAGTTAGAGATTCTTCCCCCAATAATGATACTTTCTAAGTTGAGTTCTTGAGTAAGTTTTTTTCTAGCCTCATAAAGTCGACGTCCGATTTTCATACGGCGATAATCCGGATGGACCATGACATCAATTCCATAAAGATTTTTCCCATGGGGGTCATGGTTGCGAATATAGGAGTTATCGCTAATCTCATCGAACGTATGCTTATCCTCATATTCATCAAAATCAACAATTAAGCTTGAGCAGGAGCCAATGATTTTCCCATCATATTCAACACAAAATTGACCTTCTGGAAAAATGGTAAGATGGCTTTCTAATTGATCCCGCTCCCATGGATCCATATTGGGAAAACACACTTTTGAAAGCTCAATAATCTCTTCGATATCCTCATGCCTAATATTTCGTAACACAATCCTCTTCTCAAATCTTGATAAATCAATCCTCGACACAAATATCTCCCTTTCTGGGCATTCGATAAATACTAAACTATATTTAAAAATCTTCCCCGTTTATATCACTATATTATTGATAGAGCGATTATATATCTATTTGGTTTGATGATGATTATAATTGGGACATTTTGTATACCATTTAATATCATCTCATTTTAATTCTTTACGAAATATGGAACAGGTATATACTATCGAGGGAGTTTTCTGTGCGTGTGTATTCTGGATTTTGATATCTTTCTACTCATCAAGGGTCATGGCTGTCTGAATGAGTACGGTATTTGGACAGCTTTCTTAGTTTTGTGCGATGGTGGGGCAGAATGAGTGTAGTATTCGGACTGCTTTCTTAGTTTCATAGGCTGATGGGTCCGAATAAATGTAGTGTTCGGACTGCTTTCTTAGTTTCATAGGATTGTGAGTCCTAATGTGAGTGGTATTCAGACTGCTTTCTTAGTTTCATGCGCTGGTGGGTCCGAATGAGTGTAGGATTCGGACTGCTTTCTTAGTTTCACAGGCTGATGGGTCCGAATGAGTATGGTATTCTGACTGCTTTCTTAGTTTCATGCGCTGGTGGGTCCTAATAAATGTAGTATTCGGACTGCTTTCTTAGTCTTATTGACTAGTGTGTCCGAATGAGTATGGTATTCTGACAGCCTTCTTAGTTTCATGTGCGTCCGTGTCTGAATTAGAGCGGTATTAGACAGTTTTCTTAGTTTTGTGCGATGGTGGTTCTGAATGAGTACGGTATTCGGACTGCTTTCTTAGTTTCACATGCTGATGGGTCCGAATGAGTACGGTATTTGGACAGCCTTCTTAGTTTCATAGGCTGATGGGTCCGAATGAGTATGGTATTCTGACTGCTTTCTTAGTTTCACAGGCTGATGGGTCCGAATGAGTACGGTATTCAGACAGCTTTCCTAGTTTCACAGGCTGATGGGTCCGAATGAGTATAGTATTCAGACAGTTTTCTTAGTTTCGTGCGATGGTGGGTCCGAATAAGTGTGATATTCAGACAGCTTTTATAGTATCAAGGGGTTCCCGTGTACGAATGTGCTTGGGATTCGGACTGCTTTCATAATTTAATGCACGTCTTTGTCCGAATCCACAGTTATGTATATCGTATGATAAGTTTGCCTAGCTACCCGACCGCTTCTTCTCCCAATCCGCTCTTGTTAGTTTCATGTTGATGGAATCGATCCATGATCCTTCAAACTCTAAGTCGTCTTTGTCTACACTGTCGGTAATAAACCCCACTTTTTCATAAACTGTTTTGGCTCTTGGGTTAAAATCAAAAACACTTAGGGTTAGTTGGTTAAGATCAGTGTTTTGAAAAACATAATCAACCATAAGCTGAGTTGCTTCTGTTCCGAGTCCTTTGTCTCTGCCATTAGGACCAATCAGAATTCTAAAATTCATGCTATGTGTTTTTTCATCATATAAATTAACCACGACTTCTCCAACTAAGACTTGCTTCTCCTTATCAACAATAGCAAGATCCAATCGATCTTTCTGTTCATTTCTTGTTCTGTACCACAGAAGAGTTTTTTCTTTATCATATCCTGCTGAGCTACCCGTATATTTAAGGACAATAGGATCTTTTAAACATTCTTCTATGTACGGGAAATCTTCATCCATGTTAAATGGTCTTAGAATTGTTTTTTCTCCGACGATTGTCGGTTTAGCCTGTAAATCGATCATAAGACTTTTCCCACCTTTTAATTCGTCAAAAAAAACACCTCCGATACGAAGGTGTTTCTACTTTATGCTTTGATTTTTTCCATTAATTCTTCGATATAGTGTTGAGCTGCTTGTGCCGCAATACTTCCATCACCTGTTGCAGTAACGATTTGACGAAGTTGTTTTTCACGGATGTCGCCTGCTGCAAAGATACCAGGAACTTTTGTTTCCATTTGTTCATTTGTTTCGATATAACCGTTTTCGTTTGTAATACCTAAGCTTTGGAATGGTTTTGAAAGTGGAAGCATTCCAACATAGATGAATACGCCGTCTGCACCAAATTCTGTTTCCTCACCAGTCTTTGTATTTACAAGTGTTAAGGAACCAACCTTACCATCTTTTTCGTGAATTTCTTTAACTGTGTGATTCCAGATAAACTCCACTTTCTCGTTATCAAATGCACGTTGTTGTAGAATTTTTTGGGCACGAAGTTCGTCACGACGGTGGATGATTGTAACCTTAGAAGCGAAACGTGTTAAGTACACGCCTTCTTCTACAGCTGAGTCGCCTCCACCAACTACAACAAGCTCTCTGTTTTTAAAGAATGCCCCATCACACACGGCACAGTAAGAAACGCCTCGGCCACCAAGTTCTTGTTCACCTGGCACCCCAATTTTCTTATATTCCGCACCAGTTGCGATGATTACAGCACGTGCTTTATATTCTTTGCTGCCAGCAATGACAGTCTTGTATTCTTCACCATTAATTATTTCTTTTATATCACCATACGCATATTCAGCACCGAATTTCTTCGCATGCTCGAACATTTTTGTGGATAATTCAGGTCCTAAAATATGATCAAATCCTGGGTAGTTTTCAACTTCTTCAGTGTTTGCCATTTGGCCACCAGGAATCCCGCGCTCAAGCATTAATGTTGATAAGTCTGCACGAGATGTATAAACGGCCGCAGTCATACCTGCTGGTCCAGCACCGATTATAATGACATCATAAATTTTTTCTTCCGTCATTTTTACGTCTCTCCTTACATCCTTTATAAAAGTGGATTTTATTGTTTTAGTATCTCCTACCCCTATCCTATAAAAACCTGACAAAATCCGCTATTAATATGCTCATTGTAAGAGTTCTTTAACAAATTTTACATACTTCATCACGGTTGCTTTTGAAATATTATATTTCTCAGCAACCTGTTTTTGGGTTATCGTCCGTGACCCGTGGTTACGCCAAATGTATTCAGTTGCTGCAGCCCATGCTTGCCAGTTAGATACATTGAATTGACGCTTAACCGCTTCATCGTAAATCATTAACCATGTTAAATAGAGTTCCTCATTTGCAGAATCATCATGTTTATTTTTTGTAAATAAAGTGTCTGCAATATTGTATCCATCTATAATATATGCCGGAATTTTTCCTGTTTTTTTCTTTTTACTAAGGACATAGCTTGCAAATTCTTGTTCAAGGGTCGCATGGAATTGTATATGTTTAATATCTTTGCGGGCAAGAGAAGAATTTGTCTTACTTGCTAAAAATAAACCATATAGGCGTTCCTCGATAAAATCACCTGTTAACCAACGGTCCAATACATCACTAATGGATTTAGTACGGTCTGATTCCCATGGGGCTGAGCCCTTTTTACTCGGATTTTCTTCAAGCACTCGCTTCCATGCATTCTGGGCAACATCATGGTGCTCTGTAAAATAAGCAGAATGTGAAAGCCAATAATAGAAGGTTTCGTCTCCTTCAAACCCACTTCGTTGCAGACTTCGCAACCATTTATAAGCCAGATCATGTCTTCCGACCAACCCAAATGTTGCACCTAGCTTATAGCGGTGTTCGGAAAGGATCGGATGGATCAGCGCTAATCGTTTTGTTAGCTCTTTTACCTGCTGATTTTTTCGCTGATAATATAGAAATACCAATGAGTTGCAAAGTGCATGAAGATTGCCAGGGTTTTTACTCAAAACCTCATCAAGAATCTCTGATGCATTCTCTACATCACCAGAATAAAAATACGCAAGTGCTAAATTATTATAAGCAGACCAGAATTCCGGGTATTCGCGAATGATTTCCTTTAAAAGGGTCACTGCTTCGTCTAATCGTCCTGTTTCAAGGTAATCACGGGCTTGTTCTTGCATGACGATGAGTTCATCCTGTTGGTTAGCTGAATCTTCAAAGTCCACTTCCTCAAGGAGCAATAAATCAAGCAAATCCTCGGCATCCTCCGAAAAGTCACCCTCTGGCTCACAATCTAAATAGGCTTGTGCATGTTTGCCTGCTTCTTGGAACAAACCTAAATGTGCATAATTATTGGCCATGAAATAATAGCACTCTGGCATATCGAAATTTGGATCTTCCATTATTTTTGTAAGATACTGATTAGATAGGACATAATCGCCAATTTCTGTTAACGCTACAGATAATTGACAGAAGAACATCGGCTCTTTTGGTTCAAGCTGAATCGCTCGTTTAAAATGTTTTATGGCTTTATATATATCATGCTGGCGATACGCCTTTAGTCCTTTTTTAAAATAATATTCTCCCGTCTGGATAAACGGAATTACCTTCGAACTATGCTGACTTTCTTTTCTGTTTTGTTTTTCCATCGGGGCCTCCATTAAAAGTACGTGTTCAAAAAGGAGGATAAAAAGGACCTCGTCGACAAAAACGCCACGTCCTGTGGCATTGTCGACACTAGCACATCCTGTGCGTCGAAATTTCTAGGCGGCGCAGCTTTGAGTGGCGGAACGTATGCATTTTATACGTAAGGAACGGAAAAGCAAGCCAACAAAGAAATTCGATGTGTCATTTTTACCGGACTTTTTGAACATCAACTATAAATACTGCTTTTTAAACATATTTCCCAACGTAGTATAACATATATAATCCTTGACACATAGGGGTGCTCGGGTAAAAGGAAAAAACTTTTGAAGAAAGTTCGAGTGGTAATTTGTGGGTAATGTGAATAATGTGGACAACTTTCCACATTTCTTTGAATAAAGTACCGTGGCTGCTGGTTTGATTGGGACATACGCACATCGAACCAATGCAAAATGTGGATAGTGTGGATATTGTGGATATATAGCTAACATTTCAGTAAGGTCAAGCATTGAAAAAGGTGCCTATCTGTGGATAAGCACCCTTTACATTCTTATCTTCTCTTTTGTAGTACGGACAATACTTCATCAAGTGGAAGCTTTTGTTCACGAAGTAAGACTAGCAAGTGATAAATTAAATCTGCTGCTTCCCACTTAAGTTCTTCATGATCCCGGTTTTTTGCTGCAATAATAACCTCTGAAGCTTCTTCACCGACTTTTTTCAGAATCTTATCTACTCCTTTATCAAATAGGTATGTAGTATAAGCTCCTTCTGGCATTTCTGCTTCACGCTTAGCAATTACTTCTTCAAGTTCATTAAGAATAGCGAAGCGGTCAGAGGACACTTCTTTTGATTCTCCTAGAACTGATTCATTGAAGCAAGAATAGCTTCCTGTGTGGCAAGCCGGACCAGCTGGCTCAACTAAAACAAGGAGGGCATCCTGGTCACAATCATACTTAATATCCACTATTTTTTGAGTATTACCTGAGGTTTCCCCTTTGTGCCAAAGCTCCTGGCGTGAACGGCTATAAAACCAAGTTTCACGTGTTTCAATGGATTTACGTAAAGATTCTTCATTCATATAAGCGAGTGTTAATACCTCTTTACTTACTGCATCCTGAACAATAGCTGGAGCAAGTCCTTTTTCGTCGAATTTAATGTCTGGTGTGTTCATCGGACATTGACCCCTTTCTCTTTTAAATAAGTCTTCACTTCTTTTACGGAAGTTTCTTTGTAGTGAAAAATACTTGCCGCTAATGCAGCGTCTGCCTTACCTTCTTTGAATGCTTGTACAAAATGTTCAGCATTTCCTGCGCCACCTGATGCGATAACAGGTACAGTAACTGCCTCACTCACTCGTTTTGTTAATTCAAGATTGAAGCCATCCTTGCTTCCGTCATCGTCCATACTAGTTAATAATATTTCACCAGCACCAAGCTTGATTGCTTCCTTCGCCCAAGAAACAACCTCCCACTCAGTTGCTTTACGTCCGCCATGAGTGTAAACTCTCCAGCTACTAAGTTTCTCATCGTATTTTGCGTCGATCGCAACAACAATACATTGAGAGCCAAAGAAGTCAGCGCCCTCCTTGATTAAGGCAGGGTTTGTCACGGCTGCCGTATTTAGTGAAACTTTGTCAGCACCTGCACGGAGGATTTTTTTCATATCCTCTAAGGAATTAATTCCTCCTCCAACTGTGAAAGGAATCGCAAGCTCTGCTGCCACTTTTTCGACAACCTCAACCATCGTTTTTCGACCTTCATGTGAGGCAGAAATATCAAGGAATACGAGTTCATCTGCACCTTCTGAATCATAGAATTTGGCAAGTTCAACAGGATCCCCTGCATCACGTAGACCAACAAATTGAATGCCTTTCACAACCCGACCATCTTTTACGTCCAAACATGGAATGATACGTTTTGTAATCATCACGCATTCACCTCTTCTAACGCCTCTTGCACGGTAAACTGATTGGTATAGATGGCTTTTCCAACGATTGCACCAGAAACACCTCGATCTGCTAACTTACTAAGAGCTTTTAAGTCTTCAATAGAGCTAACTCCACCTGAAGCAATGACTTGTTTTCCTGTAACAGAAGCAAGCGTTGCAACCGCATCAATGTTAGGACCGCTAAGCATGCCGTCTGTCGCGATATCTGTAAAAATGAATGTTTGTGCACCTGCTTTTGCGAGCTCAACACCTAAGTCAGTCGCTTTTACAGATGATGTATTTAACCAACCTTCAGTCGCTACATAACCGTCTTTTGCATCGATTCCTATCGCGATTTTTTCTTTGTATTTCTTAAGCATGTCTTTTACAAAATCAGGATTAGAAATGGCCGCACTTCCTAAAATGACGCGGTCAACACCATTTTCAATATAGTAAGCTACATCCTCTTCGGTTCGAATTCCGCCACCGATTTGAACTTTTGCATCAAGTTTTTTGGCAACCTCAATCACGTACTGGTCATTCACACGTTTACCCGCTTTTGCTCCATCTAAATCGACCATGTGAATCCACTCAGCACCCGCATCAGCGAAGGCTTTTGCCATATCAAACGGGGAGTCACCATAGACGGTTTCTTTATTATAATCCCCCTGTAGCAATCGAACACATTTGCCACCGCGCATATCGATTGCCGGGTAAATTGTAAAAGTACTCATATTGTCACCTTCTTTTCCACGATCGCAGCGTAGTTTTGGAGAATTTTTAATCCTAGCTCACTGCTTTTTTCAGGATGAAACTGGGTTCCAAACACATTACTTTTTCCAACAACAGCTGGAACTTCGACATCATACATGCTGCTTGCAATCACATTTTCACTGTCAGTCTCTGCGAAGTAGGAATGAACGAAATAGACGTGCCCACCCTCGATGCCTTTTAAAAGTGGAGATGGATTTTTGAGTTCAAGATCATTCCATCCCATATGGGGAACTTTGTAGGTTTCACCATTCGCTGTTATGCCAGGAATTTTTGTAATTCTGCCTTGTAAGAAACCAAAACCTTGGGTAAGTCCATTTTCTTCACTTTCTTCAAATAATAACTGCATTCCAAGACAGATTCCTAAGAGCGGAGTCCCTTTTGCAACTGACTCCTTTATGAAACCGACTAATCCTTTTTCATGTAAGATCCCCATTGCGTCCTTAAAGGACCCTACACCTGGTAAAATTAATCCTTCTGCTTTCGCAAGCTCATCTGGTGAACTTGAAATGAAATAATCATAGTTCATCCGTTCAAGCGCCTTAGAAACGCTGTATAAATTCCCCATGCCATAATCGATTATGCCTATCATCTACAACATCCCTTTCGTTGACGGGACCCCCTTAACTCGTGGGTCAATCATCGTTGCTTCATCTAATGCACGACCAAACGCTTTAAAAATAGCTTCAATCATATGATGTGTATTGTGACCGTAGTGAACAATTACATGGAGATTGATTCTTGCCTCTAATGCAAGCTTCCATAAAAATTCATGAACAAGTTCTGTATCAAATGTGCCAACTCGAGTACTTGGGAAATCTGCCTTCAATTCAAAGTGTGGACGATTTCCTAAATCAATAACAACCTGCGCGAGAGCTTCATCCATTGGAACAAATGAGTTCCCATAACGCTTGATTCCTTTTTTATCTCCAAGTGCTTCACGCAATGCCTGTCCTAAACAAATTCCAATGTCTTCTGTTGTATGATGATCATCGATTTCTGTATCACCATTTGCATCAACTGTTAAGTTGAATTTTCCATGTTGTGTAAAGAGATCTAACATATGGGACATAAATGGAACGCCTGTGTCTAGCTTTGAAATACCTTCCCCATCTACTGCAAAATCTAGTTTTATATCTGTTTCATTTGTCTTACGTTCAACCTTTGCTTGTCTTGTCATAATTACACCTACCGTTATCCACAATTTTAAAAATGGTAATGAGTCCTTGATGGTTCTGAAATCTGCGGATTATTGTCCACATTATCCACACTATCCACAAATCAGATGTGAATTTTGTGAATTATTTTAATATACGTTCAAAATGTAAAGGACCCGTCGACTAAGAACGCCACGTCCTGTGGCAACGTCGACACTAGTACATCCTGTACATCGAAAGTTCAAGGCGGCGCAGCTTTGAGTACCGGAACGAGAAAACTGCTTGAGTTAACATCCTTGCAGCCTTGCGCTGAGGAATTGACTTCGAGATTAACCTAGCAGACGCAAGCGCATGTCCTATTTTTTCACCATATCTCGTAGTGATGTTTGCAGAAATTCGATGTGTCATTTTCACCCGAATTTTTGAACTTCTACTTTAATCGTTCCTCAACGGCTCTTGCGTGTGCTTCCAACCCTTCTAGTCTTGCAAAAGCAGCAATTTTTGGACCGTTTTCCTCGATAGCTTGTTTGCTATATGAAATAATGCTTGATTTTTTTGTAAAATCATCCACACTTAGTGGACTTGAAAAACGTGCAGTTCCGTTTGTCGGAAGGACGTGGTTTGGACCAGCAAAATAGTCACCGACAGGCTCAGAACTATAACGTCCGATAAAAATAGCTCCAGCGTGCTTGATTTTTCCAACTTGCTCCATTGGTTCCTCTGTCACGATTTCGAGATGCTCTGGAGCAAGCTCGTTTACAACCTTGATTGCTTCATCTAGGTCACCTGTAACGTAAATTGCTCCAAAATCATTAATTGATGCCCTAGCAATCGCTTCACGCGGAAGAAGGCTTAACTGCCTTTCAACCTCTTTAGAAACTGCTTCAGCAAGCTGCATTGAAGGTGTTACGAGAATGCTTGATGCTCGTTCATCATGCTCTGCTTGGGAGAGTAAGTCTGCTGCGATTTCGTTTGGTAAAGCTGTCTCATCTGCTAACACAACGATCTCACTAGGCCCAGCAATCATGTCGATATCCACGTTTCCAAATACCTCACGTTTTGCTAATGCAACAAAGATATTACCAGGACCGACGATTTTATCAACAGGCTTGATGGTTTCTGTTCCGAACGCCAATGCCCCAACAGCTTGAGCACCACCAACCTTATAGATTTCTTTTACACCAAGTATGTCTGCAGCCACTAATACACCGGCTGGAATGGTACCGTCTTTTCCAGGTGGTGACACCATCACAATCCTCTCGACTCCAGCGACTTGTGCAGGAATGACGTTCATTAGGACGGATGACGGGTATGCAGCCTTCCCACCAGGAACATAAACACCAACTGCATCAAGTGGAGTGACCTTTTGACCGAGAATCGTCCCATTTTCCTTCATTGTCATCCATGACTGTTTTACCTGACGGCTATGATAATCACGGATATTTTCAGCTGCATCTTTAATTATTGGAACAAGTTTCGCGTCTAATTTTTGATACGCTTCTTTAAAATCTGAGTCGGTGACTTTTAATCCATCAAGTAAAACCCCATCAAATTTTTCGGTATAGTTACGAAGGGCCTGATCCCCTACTTTTTGTACGTTTGCGAGAATTTCTAAGACTGCTTTTCTTTGTTCTTCTGTCCCACTATCAATGGTCCTTTTCAGTGAAACAGTGTTGGTAACACGTTCAATTCTCATGGTGTGTCGGTCCTTTCTATTTTGATACTACTGCGATACTACAGTTGATAATCGCTCTACGATTTCATCGATTTGCTGATCCTTCAAGCGATAACTTACTGGATTTACAATAAGTCGTGACGTAATATCCGCAATATGTTCAAGCTCAACTAATCCATTTTCCTTCAATGTACGACCTGTTGAGACGATATCGACAATTCGATCTGCAAGACCAATTAATGGTGCAAGTTCGATTGAACCGTTTAGTTTAATAATTTCAACCTGCTCCCCATTTTCACGAAAATAGCTAGATGCGATGTTTGGATATTTTGTTGCGATTTTAGGTGCGACACCTTTGATTTTGACATCTCGGAGTCCTGCAACGGCTAGATAGCATTTGCTGATTTGCAAATCGAGCACTTCATATACATCGCGCTCTTCCTCAAGCATGACATCTTTACCGGCAATACCAAGGTCTGCTACACCGTGCTCTACATATGTAGTTACATCCATTGGTTTTGCAAGCATGAAACGAAACGGCTCATCAGGAACATCGATAATTAACTTTCTGGAATCCTCGAATTCGGGAGGCAGATTATAACCTGCTTTTACTAAAAGTTGTGCCGCCTCTTCAAAAATTCGTCCTTTTGGCATTGCAATTGTTAATTTGTCACTCATTATGCCTCCTCCTTCCTTGTTATTCCTAAGAAAAAGGTGTTTTTGGCAAAAGCATTTGTACAAGCATCAACATCCTTGACTCCTGCTATATCTTGAAGGATAACCCGCTCACCCTTTTCTCTTTTACTCATTGCAAAACGGATTGCTTCTTCTCTCTGTTCAGCGCTAAAAATCACACAATGGATTTCTGGCTCTTCCTGAGGTAAATCAAGAGCTTCAAGAAGTCGGTCAACACGGATACCAAAGCCTGTCGCTGGTGCAGGACGATTAAACTTTTCAAATAAATGATCGTAGCGTCCACCATTTCCTACTAAAAAGCCTACATTTTCAGCATAAACTTCGAAAAGAATTCCTGTATAGTAGCTCATATGGCTCACGAGATTAAAGTCAATTTTTATATGCTCAGTTACTCCGAATGCCTCTAGTTTTTTCCAGAGCATTTCAAGTTCGGCTGCTGCATTTTTTCCCTCTTCACATTCGACTAAATCTTTCGCTTTCTCAATTTTCGAATCATTTCCTCTCAATTGTAAAAGAGATAGCAATCGCTGTTTATCAATAGAAGAAAGCGGCAGTTTTTTCACATGCTCTCTGTAGCCAACGTAATTTTTTTCATATAAATAGCGCTGAAGGACATCCGCTCTTGCTTCATTTCCGACAATCTCCATAAACAATGCTTTCACATATCCAATATGGCCAATTGGCACTGTAAAATTAGTTAATCCTGCCTGCTTAAGAGACGCAATCATAAGCGAGATAACCTCTGCATCTGCACTTGTTGTTGTATCGCCAATATACTCGACTCCGATTTGCTCAAATTCAGCTGGTCTTCCACCTTCATGTTGTTGCGCACGGAACACATTTGCGGAATATGCGATACGTTGTGGATATTCACCTTGATATAAACGAGATGCTGCGACTCGAGCAATTGGTGCTGTCATATCAGGTCTTAGCACAAGTGTGTGACCCTGTGAATCCAATAATTTAAATAGCTGACGGTCGAGGATCGCTGACGCCTCACCGATTGTTTCATAGTATTCAAGTGTTGGAGTTTCAATAAATTGATAACCCCAGCTTTCAATTTGAGACGACATTGCATTACGGATTTTCTTTTTCGCTTCATATAAAGCAGGCAATGTATCTCTCATTCCTAATGGTTTTTCAAACATAAACACGATTTTCGTCACCACCAAAGTTTGTATATGTTAACTTTCCCAATATTTTCTTAAAAAAATCATTTTACTTTAGTTCGCTAATATACTACCAAGATAAAGTATATAATACACCTATCCCTTATATGCGTCAACAAAAAAGTCAGAATTTAGGTAAAATATATTAGGTAGGATCGGGATATTGTGCCATTATAGAGAATAAAGTTATTAACTGTGGATTATATGTATATTGTTGATAACTATAAAAGTAAGATTGTGGATTGTGTTGATATTGTGTATAAATGAACCGAAAATTTGTAAGCAAGAGAGGAAGAAAGGAGACAGATGTTGGAAAAAGAAATTTAAAATAGGAGGAAAAGAGGAAAGAAGTTGATATAGCATAAAAGAGATAAGTAAAAGGTGTAAGTTGTGACAATAAAAAAGGAACCAAACCAACTCAATGGTTAGATTCCTCTTTTTCTCGTTGTTCCCTTTGTTCTTTCGTGTAGATCACTCGCATCGGGTTCCCGCCAACAAAACTGCCTGCAGGGACGTCTCTGTGGACCAATGTGCCGGCTGATATTATTGCTCCATCGCCAATTTCAACACCAGGCAAAATCGTTGAATTAGCCCCAATCATTACCTCGCTGCCAATTTTAACGTCACCCAGTCTGTATTCTTTAATCAAATATTCATGGGCTAGGATTGTAGTATTAAAGCCAATGACTGTATTACTTCCGACACTAATCTTCTCGGGAAACATTGTATCCGGCACTACCATGAGTGCAAATGCTGTTTTTTCCCCTACCTGCATATTTAAAAAAGTGCGATATAGCCAATTTTTCACGCCAAGAAATGGCGTATAGCGCGCTATCTGTATAATGATAAAGTTTTTTACAACTTTCCAAAAGGATACGGTCCTATAGATTTGCCAAAGTGAATTGGGACCTGAAACAAAATATCGTGTGGTTCGTCGTTTCACAGTTTTTTCATCCTTTAACCGAAACTAAATCAAATAGGTCACTCATGTTTTCAAGCATGAAATCAGGGTTGTATTCCAATAAGAAGTCTTTTCCTTTATGAGACCAGGCAACTCCAGCAGTCTTTGTGCCCGCATTTCTACCAGCTACAATATCCTGATAATTGTCGCCAACCATAATGGCTTCTTCCGGTGTTGAATTTAACATTTTCAATGCTAACAGCACTGGTTCAGGATCTGGTTTTGGATTAGTCACATCATCCAATGTCACCACGACATCAAAGAATTGGTCTAGCTGTGTTAGTTGTAATCCCATGTTAACCGTTTTTCGAACTTTTGTTGTAACAACTCCAATTTTATAACCTTTATCTTTAAGAGTCTTAATGGTGTCAAATACCCCTGGGAATTCGGTAACTAGTTCATCATGTTTTTCATGATTAAATTTTCGATATTCAGCAATCATTTCTTCTGCACGATCCGGGTCTACAGATGAAAAAGATTCATGTAAAGTAGGACCATTGAACGGCAAAATATCCTCTCTGCTATAGTTGCGATCTGGAAAGTATTTTCCAAAGGTGTGTAAAAAGGATTGCAAGATCAGTTCATTCGTATCGATTAACGTTCCATCTAAATCAAATAGTAGTGTATTAATTGCCATAAATAACTTCCTTTCTATTATTTTGCTCGACGCGTTTCCAGATAAAAGCGATGACCATTGTTAGTATGATTGCCGTAATGAGACGGATTAACAATAGCGGTAAGACTGGAATGCCTAGAGGGATAAAGATAAGTGTATCCTCCACAACCGCGTGACAAGATACTAAGAAAATTAATGCTAAGGTTACATCTTTCTTACTTACATTATCCTCTTTTACCGCCTGAATCATTACACCTGCTCCTAACGCTAGACCGAACAAAATACCTGCAGCCAAGGTTGTTGATGTATTTTCCTTCATTCCGAGTGCCTTTGTGACAGGCGTCATCCATTTTGAAAATACATCCAACCATTTTAAATCCTTTAATATTTGAATAACAACCATCAATGGAATGACAATAAGAGCCAATTGCAGAATCCCAAATGTAGCTTTTTCAATACCATTTAAAACAATAGCACCCCAGCCTGAAATTTGTTCATCAGTCGTAGAAACTAGTCCATATTTTGCTAGCTCACTTCCACCTTTCCAAACTAGATTAATGACAAAGGCAGAAATGAATGCGAGTCCCAGTCTAACTGTTACAATCACCCAAATCTTCATACCTACTTTTGCAGCAACAGTCGATTCGATAATCATATTATGCGAGAATGATAGCATGACAGCTAAAATAAACACTTCTTTTACGGTCAAATCTAGTGTTAAGATCGCTCCAATCCCTGCATAAAGGTTTAAAAAGTTACCTAATACAAGTGGTATTGCGGCATCACCTGACAGACCAAACCAGCCCATGATTGGGGCAATCCACTTAATCACCCAATCTAGCACCGGTGTATATTGCAACATTGTGACAAGTAGGGTAACAGGGAAAATAACCTTCCCTAATGTCCAAGTAGTTTTTAATCCTACTATGAAGCCTCTCTTGATTGTATCTAGCAAGTTTCCCCTCTCCCTTTTAAGGATGTTTAAAAAGTCCAATAAAAATGACACATCGAATTTCTGCGTACATTGCTCCGAGAAAATGGCGAATAAACAGGTTATGCGCTTGCGTCTTCTAGTTTATTCACGAGGTCAATTCCTCAGCGCAAGGCTGCAAGGAAGTTAACTCAGGCAGTTGCCTCGCTCCGGTACTCGAAACTGCGCCGCCTTGAACTTTCGACGCACAGGACGTGCTAGTGTCGACAAGACATGAGGCCGTGGCGTTTTTGTCGACCGGTCCTTTTCATCCTCCTTTTTAAACTCACATTTTAAAATTAGTTCTCTAAATAACGCTCGTTCGAATGACCTTTTATTCTTCGGTAAATAAGTACGATAATTGCTCCCACAATCGATAACACTGAAATCAGCTGTGCCACTCGAATATCCCCAAGCATTAAGCTATCGGTCCGTAAGCCTTCTACGAATAAGCGGCCAATAGAATACCAGATGACGTATGTAAGAAACATTTCTCCACGTTTTAGGTTAACCCTTCGAAGCATTAGTAATAAAACAAAACCTACAAGACTCCAAATTGATTCATACAAAAAGGTTGGATGGTAGTACGTTCCTTGGATATACATTTGGTCCATGATAAAGTCAGGTAACACATTATAGAAAGTTTGGATCTGTTCCTCAGCAATGGGTCCCCCATGTGCTTCTTGGTTCATAAAATTTCCCCAACGGCCAATTGCTTGACCTAAGATAATGCTTGGTGCAGCGATGTCTGCAATTTTCCAAAAGGACAAACCTTTTACTCTTGCAAACACAATCGCAGTCACAACTGAACCAATTAACGCACCATGAATGGCAATTCCACCTTCCCAAATTGCAATGATTTTGGAAGGATTTTGCGAGTAATAATCCCATTTAAAAATAACGTAATAAATTCTTGCACAGATGATAGCAATTGGCACCGCGAACAGCATAAGGTCCATGAAAGTATCTTTATGCATACCTCTGCGTTCTGATTCTTTAATGGCAAGGTAAAGGGCTAGCATGGTCCCTAGCCCGATGATTAATCCATACCATTGAATGCGTAACGCACCAAATTCTAAAAATGTTGGGTCTAATGGTTGAATGTTTCGCTCCACTATCTCATCTCCCTATTTTATTGATTTTTTTATATGTCGTCGTGCTCCCTAAATTCAATTGTATGTGAAAGTCGATTTGAGAAATCTTCTGCAGCATTCAAACCCATACGTTTAAGACGGTAATTCATCGCTGCCACTTCAATGATGACGGCTAGGTTTCGCCCAGGACGAACTGGAATTGTGTATTTTGTTAATTCAGTATCGATGATTTTCATTTTTTCTTCTTCCAGTCCAAGTCGGTCATATTGTTTTGTCTGATCCCAAAGTTCTAGATTGACCACAAGCGTAATCCGTTTATAATTTCGAATTGCACCTGCTCCGAATAAGGTCATGACGTTGATGATCCCAAGACCACGAATTTCAAGGAGATGCTCGATAAGCTCAGGTGCACTTCCAATAAGTGTATCATCATCTTCTTGACGAATTTCTACACAATCATCTGCAACAAGTCGGTGTCCGCGTTTGACAAGTTCAAGCGCTGTTTCACTTTTACCCACACCACTCTTACCGATGATTAGCACCCCTACTCCGTATATATCCACTAGAACACCATGGACAGCTGTTGTTGGAGCGAGCTTACTTTCTAAAAAGTTTGTAATTCTACTTGATAGTCTTGTTGTCTTCATTTGTGCTTTGATCACCGGAACCGATTCACGCTCGGAGGCTTCAATCAGTTCTGGTGGAACTTCTAAATCACGCGAAATAATAATTGCAGGAGTGATATCTGTACAAAGCTTTTCCGTACGGAATCTTTTTTCTTCGGTAGATAATTTCTCAAAGAACGTCAGCTCAGTTTTTCCTAATAGCTGGACTCGCTCTGAAGGATAGTAATCAAAAAATCCCGCTAGTTCAATACCCGGTCTAGATATATCACTTGTTGTTATCGGGCGATTCACTCCTTCTTCCCCACTCACCAATTCTAATTTGAACTTCTCAATTAAATCTTTTGTGCTAACTTTTGGCACATCTGTTCCTCCTTGATTGTGATTCATGTAGTTTTTAGTTGTTACTGCGTATTTTTAAAGCCCTCTCATTTTTTGCTTAAAAAGACTGTATTTTTTAAAATTAAATTTTTCAAACTCATTCTCCTATTTTAGCATTTTTCTGTGTAAGGCCAAAACTTTTCTGATTTAAATTGCAGAAGAATGTAGGGGAGTTGTGTTTTAAGAGGTGGATTGGGAGAATTAGCTTCTGTTTTCTTGTGGGAGAGAAGGTCTCAGAGACAGATTGAACAGTGAACTCATCTAATTTGTCTTCGAGAGACGGCCTCAGAGACGTTTGAACGGTGAACTCAGTTAATTTGTCTTCGAGAGACGGCCTCAGAGACAGATTGAACGGTGTACTCATTTAATTTGTCTTTGAAAGACGGCCTCAGAGACAGTTTGAACGGTGTACTCATTTAATTTGTCTTCGAGGGACGGCCTCAGAGACAGATTGAACGGTGTACTCATCTATTTTGTCCTTGTGAGACGGTCTCAGAGACAGATTGAACGGTGTACTCATCTATTTTGTCTTTGAGAGACGGTCTCAGAGACAGATTGAACGGTGTACTCATCTAATTTGTCTTTGAGAGACGGTCTCAGAGACAGATTGTACAGTGTACTCATCTAATTTGTCCTTGAGAGAAGGTCTCAGAGACAGATTGAACGGAGAACTCATTCAATTTGACTTTGATAGACGGTCTCAGAGACAGATTGAACGGTGTACTCATTCAATTTGTCCTTGAGAGACGGTCTCAGAGACAGATTGAACGGAGAACTCATTCAATTTGTCTTCGAGAGACGGTCTCAGAGACAGATTGAACGGTGTACTCAGTTAATTTGTCTTTGAGAGACGGCCTCAGAGACAGATTGAACGGTGTACTCAGTTAATTTGTCTTCGAGAGACGGCCTCTGAGACAGATTACCAAACTAACTCTTTTTTTGTCTGCGAGAGGCAGTCTCAACGACAGATTGCATGGAGGACTCTTTTATTTGTCTTTGAGTATTTCATTTTACCAGTGAATAAACATTTGTATCATGCGCAACACCGTTTTGGTACATATAGTTCTTTAAGATACCTTCTTTTTGGAATCCAAGTTCTAGTAACAATTCATTTGATGCTGCATTTTCAAGAAACACTATGGCACCAATGCGAGTTAATCCTAGATTGTCAAAACCGTAAGAGATTACTTTTTTAACAGCCTCTGTTGCGTATCCTTTTCGCCAGTATTGGGGCTGTAACTCATAGCCAATTTCTGCTCGCATATGCTTGGGAGACCAAGCATTAAATCCTATCGTTCCAATGAATTCATTGGTTTCTATTAATTCAATTCCCCATCTTATTCCACGTTTTTCTCTATAGTTTTTTGCAAAGAATTCAACAAACTGCTCTGCTTGTTCTATTTTGGTTAGTGGATCTTGTCCGTAATAACGCGTGACATCATTGTTTGAAAAACAGATGAAGATTGCTTTGGCATCGCTAAGTACGATTTCTCTTAATCTAAGTCGTTCGGTTTCTAGTACTGGAAACATGCTTGTACTCCTTTCTCTCCTTTGACTATATGTTCAATAAAAAGCAGCGTAATCCTCCTTGGACTACGCTGCTAGTAAAGTGTTATTTCTTCTTTTTCTCCTGTAGCGGTTCGACGATTACTTTTTGTATGAGTAAATTTAGAATCGAGATAATGACTGCTGCTAGTAATGCTGTACCGAAGCCTTCGATGACAAAGGAGTCACCCATTAGGGACTGTGTCAACATTAAAGTAAGTGCATTGATCACAAATAAAAATAAACCTAATGAGAGTACCGTAACAGGTAAGGTTAAAACGATGAGAATAGGTTTTACGATTACATTTAAAATCGATAGGATTACGCTTGCTGTGACAGCGGCGCCTACGCCTTCCAGATGAAACGTATCGACATATCCTGCTACAACCATTAGTACGATGCTATTAACAATTATGCTAGCAATCCATCTCATTATCTATAGACATCTCCTTCATTTGGTACAATAAACAACCAAACGAGATAAATAATCCCTAATGAACCGACGCCTAAAATGAATCCGACTACAGCAAGTATACGTAATAATGACGCATCGATTCCCGTATAATCCGCTAGGCCACCAAGCGCTCCTCCTAGCATTCTATTTCTGGTGGAGCGGTATAATTTCTTTTTCATAGTCAACACCTCAAAGTAGTTTTATCCCGCTATTTCTGGCAGTAAGACCCCCGCTACAAGTTTATTGGGATAACCAACAAGTATTTTTTTGGGGGCAAACTGCCAGTAAAAGCCCGTATCAATGTACAAAGACTAAGAGCGACACATCCTGTGTCAACGTCTTTATGACCCACTTCGTGTGGGCCTCAACTAACATTCAGTAGGGGATGAAGCCCCCTTACTGAATGAAGTTTCACTTTATCGTAATAGAGCCTGTTTTCGTCTCAGCAAAGAGATGTAGCTTTTGCACTTTCTCTTCATTTGCTTTAAAACGTAGAGACTTCTGAACAACTTCATTTTTCTCCTCAATGATCGACATCATTGGAAGCTCTGACTTGAAGCTGCCGAGATTTGATTTTAATTCACCGTCAACTTGATAGTCATTTGCGACAAACACATCAATGCTACCAGTGGTTGTTTTTACATACGCAGTGTGGCAGTTATCTCCCTGAATGTCGCAAGTGATGTTTCCGTTAAAGCTTTGGAGGTCAACTTTCTCAAAACGTCCAGTTGCTGTGACAGTCCCATTTAATGTTTCCGCTTCAAAGTCTTTACTTGTGATTTGATTTGCTTTAATGTGACCATTTGCTGTTTCTATTTCAACCGATTCTGTATCAAAATTCGAAATGGTGATTGCACCATTTGCTGTTTTTGCACGGAAATCCTTTACTCGTAAATTTTCCCCAGTTATCGGTCCGTTAAACATGCGTGTCTTAATACTTTCATAATTTTCCTGAGGAACATATACTTTTGCATGAACCTTCATTTGCTTTTTCTGGATTGATAGGCGAAGTGCACCGTTTTCGATGGAGAAAAGAACATCCTCTAAAAATGCTTTGCGTGCACGTTCCTGGTTATCAATATTATATACTTTTGCTTCACATTCAACGCGGACATCCTTCTCTTCCCACGGAATAATTGTGATACTTCCATTCGAAACGTCTAGGTCAAGCTTGGTAATATATACGTCCTTATGCTGAAAAATATGTTTCACTTCTACTGCATTACCAAAATTAAAATCGAGATCGAGGTCTTTAATTTTTTTCAGAGCAGTGTCGATAAAGTCCATAAATTTGTGTTTCGCAGAGCCCTTGCTTTGATATGAATGTTGGTGTTGCTGCTGGGATTGCTCATACTGGACTTGAGTCGAAAGCTCTGTCTTGATTTCCTGTGCTGGATCTTGGGACTGGCTCTCCTCGCCAGAATGGAGTTTTTCAATTAGAACGATTGCTTCCTCAGCTGTCAGTTTTCCCTCTTCAACTAGTTTTAAAATACGTTTTTGTTCTTCTTTCATGGTTCCTTCCTCCCTTAAAGTTCTTCTTGAGCTAATACTTGAATTCCTTTTACAATGTTCCAAATCACAATTCCGACGTTAATGATCGCTAATAGGATGAACACTAGCACCATAGTAGCTACAAATGCCTCCACAGACCATATAAAGAAAAACGGAATAATAATAAAAACGATTGTTGCTACTGGAATAATATGTGAGATTAACGCATGCAAGGCATGCCTTTTTACTACTGGATTTTGAACTATGATATAAACAACGAGTGGTAAAATAAACCCCGCAAAGAAAACACTGAAGTAACACAACGCTGCAATTAATTTGTCGGTATTCACTCTTCATCTCCCCTTTATACCTCTATATACGATAACGAGATATAATTGGTTTCAAGATTTTATAAAAATAAGCCTGGAGTCTTAGATAACAAAGGGAGCCACTTGATATATCGATGAAAGATTCATGTGAATTTCCCCTGACTCAAAAAAATCCAGAGGTCAACCCACTGGATTTAATGCTTAGGCTTACTTTCTAAAAGTCCCTTAAAGTTTTCGCGGTAATGCCATGCTAATATTCCTTCAAATACTGTGATAATAATCGCCAATGGAAGCAACTCTGAATCTACAAAGATATGAAATGTTAAAATATTGACAATCAAACCTGCTAAAACAACCAAAGCTAACGGAACATACCTATGAATAATCAGTAAAACACCAGTGATGATTTCAACACCTTTTTCCAATGCTAGAAAATAGCCTTCTCCCAAAAATTCCATCGCAGCAGGGCTTGTTGGTGCAAATGGCTCAAATCCAAATAATACAGCATACCCATTTAACCCTGCTCCTAAAAATATGGTCCCCAACAGTATTTCAATAATGCGAATGGTGATTTTCATCATAATCCCCTTTGTATGGTTTTTAAATAGCCACTTTCAAAAGATTACCTTAAAGACCCTTACAGTAATATTTACGGTATTACACTTCCGTTAGAACTAAGAAGGATGAACTTCAATTTACTTTTTGCCTAACTCCCTTGCAAGAATCGATTGGCGAAACCCCTTTTGGCGAATGAGTTCTTTCATTTCTTCTGTGCTCATGTAGGAAAGGCGGATATGATAATAATTAATGTATTCAACCATAGCAAATCCGTATAAGAAAAGGTACCAATATAGTCCTTTAGAAAAAGTAGCTTGGTAGACTAGGAAAGGGAAACCCACTACAAGTAATACCAGATTACTTTTCTTAAAAAAACGAAAACGGGATAGATAACTGTCAGGTAAAGAAGAACTTTTGCCTTGTTTGACCCGCTTCCACTTCAAGTACCAATAATAACTACCTTGAAATAAAATGTATTCCAAAATACAGAATGCAAATAGATGTGGAATAGTGATTAAATAATGAGCAGACCATTCAAAAGTTGGAATATATAGTAACCAGAGGACCGCAAATAGAATGGCAGCTGATAATTCTCCTGTCCAAAGGCTAAATAGTTTTTTCTGAGCTCTTGCTTTCATGTGTATCAACTCCACCTATTAATTAAGAATCTATTAGTAGAGTACCATAATTTTCCTCCCGTAGTATGTTTTCAGTTAAAAAATCCCGTTCTGCTGCTATGCGCAAAACGGGATTCTGCATTTATTTAGAAACTGTCTCTTTTTCTTTGATTAGTTCTTTCATACGCTGACGGTCGCGTTCAAGGACTGGTTTTAGATAGCGTCCAGTGTGGGATGCATTGATTTTTGTAATTTCTTCTGGTGTACCTGTTCCATTGATAGTACCGCCTTTGTCTCCACCTTCAGGGCCGAGGTCAATAATGTAGTCCGCGGCTTTAATTACATCGAGGTTATGTTCAATGACGAGGACTGTGTCCCCATTTTCAACTAATCGCTGTAAGACCTTAAGCAATCTTGAAATGTCATCTACATGTAAGCCTGTTGTTGGCTCGTCTAATATATAAAACGACTTACCAGTTGAGCGACGATGTAATTCAGATGCAAGCTTCACGCGTTGTGCTTCTCCACCAGATAGAGTTGTTGCGGGCTGTCCTAGTTTAACATAGCCTAAACCAACATCATATAAGGTTTCAATTTTCCGCTTGATTCGTGGTATGTTTTCGAAAAAGGATAGTGCATCCTCAACAGTCATATTTAATATATCTGATATGTTTTTGTCCTTGTATTTAACTTCTAATGTTTCACGATTATAGCGTTTCCCATGACATACCTCACAAGGTACATAAACATCTGGCAGGAAGTGCATTTCGATTTTAATAATTCCATCACCACGGCAGGCTTCACAGCGTCCGCCCTTAACATTGAAACTAAAACGGCCCTTCTTATAACCTCTTACCTTTGCTTCATTTGTATTAGCGAACAGATCACGAATATCATCAAAGACGCCTGTGTATGTAGCTGGATTTGATCGTGGTGTTCGTCCAATTGGCGACTGGTCAATGTCGATTACTTTTTCTAATTGTTCAATCCCTTTAACTTCCTTGTGTTCACCAGGTTTTGTTTTGGCTCGGTTCAGTTTCTGTGCCAATGATTTATGGAGAATCTCATTCACCAAAGTACTCTTACCTGATCCTGATACACCTGTAACAGCGATGAACAGACCAAGGGGAAACTTAGCTGATACATTTTTTAGGTTATTTTCCTTTGCACCAATAACTTCTACGTAACGTCCATCCGGCTGTCTTCTTTCGCTTGGAAGTGGGATAAACTTTTTACCCGAGAGGTATTGTCCTGTTAAGGAATTCGGGTCTTCCATTACTTCTTTAGGAGTTCCCGCAGCAATAACCTCTCCCCCATGAATTCCAGCTCCCGGTCCGATGTCGATTAAATAATCAGCAGCTAACATCGTATCTTCATCGTGCTCAACTACAATTAATGTATTCCCAATATCTCTCATTGTCCTTAATGTATCAATCAGTCGGTCATTATCTCGTTGATGTAATCCTATTGACGGCTCGTCCAAAATATAGAGAACACCGGTTAAACGCGAACCGATTTGAGTAGCTAGTCGAATCCGTTGAGCCTCACCACCAGATAAAGTACCTGCGGCACGACTTAGAGTTAGATAATCTAATCCAACATTGACGAGAAAACCGAGTCGTTCTTTGATTTCTCGAAAAATAAGGTTCGCGATTTTCATATCTTTTTCAGAAAGCTCAATAGTAGTGAAGAAATCAAAAGCTTCATTAATAGAAAAGTCTGTAACATGAGAAATATGTTTTCCTGAGATTAAAACAGCTAGACTTTCCTTTTTCAATCGATATCCTTTACATGTAGGGCAAGCCCGCTCAGCCATATACTTTTCCATTTGTTCCCGGATATAATCGGAGCTTGTTTCATTGTAACGTCTTTCTACATTTCGAAGGACACCCTCAAAAACGATATTATTTTCACGTTTCTGACCGAAGTCATTCTCATAATAGAAGTAGATTTCCTCCCCATCACTTCCATAAAGGATTTTATCCATCAAATGCTTCGGGATATCCTTAACAGGAATATCCATATCAATCCCGTAATGATTACAAACTGATTCAAGTAATTGTGGGTAATATTGAGAGCTTGTTGGCTCCCATGGTGCAATTGCATGCTTTCGAAGTGATAAATCCCAGTTCGGAATCACGAGATCTGGATCGACTTCAAGCTTGTTACCTAAGCCATCACAATCGGGACATGCACCGAAAGGGCTATTAAAAGAAAACATTCTTGGTTCAAGTTCCCCAATCGAAAAACCACAAATTGGACATGAATGAAGCTCACTAAACAAGAGTTCCTCTTCCCCAATTACATCAATAATTACTTTACCTCCGCCTAATCGAAGGGCAGCCTCAAGGGAATCAGATAGTCTTGCTATTACACCTTCTTTAACTACAATTCGGTCAATGACAACCTCAATTGAATGTTTTTTATTCTTTTCTAGCTCGATGTCATCTGATAGCTCAAGCATTTCACCGTCGACACGAATTCTGACATAACCTTGTTTTTTTATATCCTCTAAAACTTTCACATGGGCACCCTTACGTCCTGATACAACAGGCGCGAGTACCTGCAGTTTTGTCCGTTCGGGGTATTCTAATATACGATCCACCATCTGCTCAACAGTTTGTGAAGTAATTTCGATTCCATGGTTAGGACAAACCGGTTTTCCTACTCGAGCATATAATAAACGCAAATAATCATAAATCTCTGTTACCGTTCCAACAGTTGACCTTGGATTCCGACTTGTTGTTTTTTGGTCAATCGAAATCGCAGGTGAAAGACCCTCAATTGAATCAACATCGGGTTTATCCATTTGGCCTAAAAATTGACGTGCGTATGCAGAAAGAGACTCGACATAGCGCCGTTGTCCTTCTGCATAAATGGTGTCAAATGCAAGGGAAGATTTTCCTGAACCAGATAGACCAGTCACGACAACTAGTTGATCTCTTGGAATCGTAACATCTATATTTTTTAAGTTATGGGCCCTTGCTCCTTTGACGACTATTTTATCCAATGCCATGTTTATGTCATCCTTCCGCTTTTAACTCCAAAATTAAATCACGTAATTCAGCTGCTCGTTCAAAATTAAGTGCTTTTGCAGCTTCCTTCATTTCATTTTCCATTTCAGCAATTACCTGTTCGCGTTCCTTTTTCGATAATCCAGTTAACTTAGGTACTGTTTCATAGGTTTCCGTATCTTCGGCTGCAGTTGTAGCACGAATGACATCGCGAATATCCTTTTTAATAGTTTGTGGCGTAATACCATGCTTTTTGTTATATTCCTCTTGTATTTCACGACGACGTTTTGTTTCATTAATCGCAATTTCCATTGAGTTCGTCATCTTATCTGCATACATGATGACCCTACCATTAGCATTTCGAGCGGCACGACCAATAGTTTGAATGAGTGATCGTTCCGAACGCAGGAACCCTTCCTTATCCGCATCCAGAATGGCAACAAGTGAGACTTCAGGAATATCCAGTCCTTCTCGAAGCAGGTTAATCCCTACTAGTACATCATGTTTACCCATACGTAGGTCACGAATAATTTCAATCCGCTCTAGTGTTTTTATTTCTGAATGCAAATAGGTTACCTTAATCCCAACGTCCTTCAAGTAATCTGTTAAATCCTCAGACATTTTTTTCGTTAAGGTAGTAATCAGGACTCGTTCATTTTTGTTTACACGGTCTTGGATTTCACCTAATAAATCATCAATTTGACCTTGAATTGGTCGAACTTCAATAATTGGATCAAGTAATCCAGTTGGACGAATAATTTGTTCAACCATTTCGTCTGTATGCTCGATTTCGTAAGGTCCAGGTGTAGCAGAGACGTTAATGATTTGATTGATATGCTTTTCAAACTCCTCAAAACGCAAAGGGCGGTTATCCAATGCTGATGGAAGACGGAAGCCGTGATCAACCAGTACTTGTTTCCTTGCCTGGTCACCATTAAACATGCCTCGAATCTGAGGCAATGTAACGTGCGATTCATCAACGACAATTAACAAATCCTCTGGAAAATAATCCAGTAAAGTATAAGGTGTTGAACCTGGCGGGCGTAAGGTTAGATGACGTGAATAGTTCTCAATACCTGAACAAAAGCCCATTTCACGCATCATTTCAAGATCATAATTTGTCCGTTGTTCAAGACGTTGTGCTTGTAATAATTGACCATCTTCACGAAGTTCAGCTAAGCGTTCTTCTAGCTCTGCCTCAATATTTTTGATCGCAATTTGCATTTTTTCTTCACGGGTTACGAAGTGGGATGCCGGGAATATTGCAACATGCTCACGTTCACCCAGTATTTCACCAGTTAAGGCATCAACCTCACGAATCCGATCAATTTCATCACCAAAAAACTCCACGCGAATACAGTGCTCATCACGTGAGGCGGGGAAAATTTCAACAACATCCCCTCTTACACGGAAGGTTCCGCGTCGGAAGTCAATGTCATTTCGTTCATATTGAACATCCACTAATTTGCGTAAAAGCTCATTTCGCTCGATTTCCATTCCCGTTCTTAATGAAACAACGAGTTCCCTATATTCCTCAGGAGAACCCAAGCCATAAATGCAAGATACACTCGCAATAATGATGACGTCCCTACGTTCAAAAAGTGAAGATGTTGCTGAGTGTCGTAATTTATCAATTTCATCATTCACGCTTGAGTCCTTCTCGATATATGTATCAGAGGATGGAACATATGCCTCTGGTTGGAAGTAGTCATAATAACTAACAAAATATTCAACAGCGTTATTGGGAAAGAACTCTTTAAATTCACTATAAAGCTGACCTGCCAATGTTTTATTGTGGGCAATGATAAGTGTCGGTCGATTTACTTCCTTGATCACATTCGAAATCGTAAACGTTTTTCCTGTACCCGTAGCACCTAATAAGGTTTGAATTTTTTTGCCAGCTTTGATTCCATCAACAAGCTGTTGGATTGCTCGTGGTTGGTCACCCTGTGGTGAATACTTTGAAACTAACTCAAATTGATCCTTCATTTACGTTCCTCCCATCCATTCTTTTGTTTTTATGTAATTTTCCACTGACTTTTTCTCGATAGAAATATTGTACCACAAACTGACCTAAAACAAACAAAAATACGAACTGATATTCGATTTTTTATTTATTGAAATGTAGTTTATAAAAAATATAACATACTATAATTAGGTAAATAGGTTTACTTTGAAGGAGTTTTATATGATAAAAGGTGATCTTTTATTTGAATTTTTTTATTCATAGAGGGGCAATTAGAAGTGTAAGATTAAATAAAAGCTTTGTTTAAGTGTGGGAGAAGTTTGAAATAAATCGAAGTAATTTCAAAGACAAAAGTCCTTCATCATCTCGATGAAGGACTTTATTTTCCCGCTCTTTTTCCCATATTTCTCGCATACATGAATCCTGCTCCCAACGAAAGAATATCAGCAGCGATGATAATCGCAGAATCGGCATATCCTTTATAAATAGACGCAACGATAAGGGCAACCGCTAGTAAAAACCCCACATAATGGTTATAGGTTACTCTTGTAAAGAAAACGACGAGTACACCAGGAAGGATGAGCGCCAGCAATAGTTTTAATAGCATTAAATTCGTATCCTTTCAATTTCATATCTTCAATATAGCAAATCAAATTAAGGAATTCACGTGATTACTCCTGCTATTTAAACAATTCCGGATAGAATCCTTTAGCCAATGTTTCAACTGCATACGCCATACGGTTTCCTGGTAGTACACTCTCTAATGAAATAACGACAAACTTTTCATTTTTAACACTTTCAAGTTGTGAAAGCGCTGGGTCATTTTTGATATCCTTTATTTTTTGCTCAATCGAAGGAGCATCATAATCGTGAATTAGAATGACATCTGGCTGCCTTGCAAGTACTTCTTCGTAGCTAACTGTGGTCCATTGTTTGTCTGTGATATCATTAAAAATATTTCGGCCGCCTGCTAGCTCTATTAATAACGTTTCAAAATTTGTTCCACCCGCGGTGAAAATGCCATTTCCGCCACTATCATATACTAGTACATCAACTGGCTCATGATTATCCAATTTCTCATGCACACTAGTAATTCGTGCCTTTTGTTCTTCAACAAATGACTCCGCTCGATCTTCAATGTCAAAGATCTTACCGATATCACGTATTTCCTGATAAATTTCTTCCATTGTTGTGGCTTTATTCATATATACGTTGATTCCATAGCTTTCAAGCTCATCCACGTCTAGACCTTCACTACCAAATTCCCAATCAATGCCGTAAATAAAATCTGCCCCACTCGTTATTACAGCTTCCCTTGTTGCAGAACCGTACGTAAGCTCTGGAATCTTCTCATAATCGTCCTTGTATTCAGGCAAAGCACCGCGGCTATGATTGTCCAAGCTGTTTCCAATTACATAATCAGAGAGTCCTAATGCAATAAATAATTCGGTTGCATTCGGCCCCAGGGTTAATACTTTTGAAGGTTTCTCAGTAAATTCTATTTCTCTTCCATAATTATCAATGACCAGAGCTTCTTTAGATTTGGTAACGGAGCCGTTCTCTGTATCCGAGCCACATCCTGTTAATACCAAAACAAGAATCCCTACCAGTAGCAAAACTAGTTTTTTCATTTAAATTTCTCCTTCTAACAAACTGACGGGTAAATAGGTAATCGTCACTTTTTTCGTAGTTGGATGAATTGCTACATCAGACCTGACCCCGTAGATTTCGTATATCGATTGAGACGTTAATACTTCTTCAGGCGTTCCTGCCATCAAAATACGCCCATCCTTAACAACATAAAGTCGGTCGCAATATAGAGCAGCAAGGTTTAAATCATGGATAGCGGATAATACTGTTACACCTAGACCTTTAATCAAATCAAAAATTTGTAGCTGGTGCTGGATATCCAAGTGATTTGTTGGCTCATCTAGTAGTAATAGATCCGTTTGCTGCGCAAGCACTCTACCTAGTAAGACACGCTGCTTTTCTCCGCCTGATAGATTGATATAGTTACGTTTCTCCATATCAGACATACCAATTTGCTCAATCGCATTTGCAACAATTTCTTTATCTTTTCTACTGTCACCATCAAAAAGTCCTTTGTATGGGCTTCGTCCCATTGCGACGATTTCTTGAACGTTAAAGTCAAATGGGATGACATTTTCTTGTCCAACTACACCGATTTTTTTGGCAACTTCTTTAGGGTTCATTTTATATACATTCTCTCCATCTAAAAAAACAACACCGGAATCAGGCTTAAGCACACGATACAAGTTTTTAAGGAGAGTCGATTTCCCACTTCCGTTTGGTCCGATGATTCCGACAAATTCACCTTTATTAACATGCAAATTCATATCTTCAATAATCTGTTTTTCATTCAATGAAAAATTCAAATTCTCAACTTGTAGTGTCAATTTTTCACCTACTTCTTTGTTTTTAATAACCAAATGAAGAATGGGCCTCCTACTAATGCGGTTAATATCCCAATTGGCAATTCTTCAGGTGCGATCACCATTCTGGCTGCGACATCTGTCCACACAACAAGGATTCCACCGAGTAAGGCACTTACAGGAAGAACACGTTTATGATCTGAACCAACGAGAAGTCTTGTAATATGCGGAACCATTAAACCGATAAATCCAATTGAGCCACTCACCGCTATCGTGACACCAGCTAAAAGCGAGGCCACAAGGATTAACAGTTTATGTAATCTCCCCACATTAAAGCCTAATGTTCCCGCTGTTTCGTCACCAAAAAGTAAGGCATTAAGGGCACGGTATTGGCTCATTAAAGCAATCATACAAATCACTGACACTATAAGAGGCAGTGTTAAATAGCCCCATTTTGCTCCTGCCAAGCTACCTGACATCCAAAAGGTAGCATTATGTAAGCCTAACGCGTTCGGAGCACTTAGCGTAATCGTTCTTGTTAAAGCATCCATCATCAGTGCGATGGCGACACCTGAAAGTAAGAGATGAGTAACATTGATTCTTCCGTTCACCTTTGAAAGGACATAGACTAAAATAATCGTCACAGCAGCGCCAATAAACGCACTAATGGAAAGTGAATAAGTACCGAAAATTGAAAAAGCACCAAATAACATACCTAAAGTTGCCGTTGCAGATGCACCTGATGAAACACCGAGAATGAATGGATCTGCAAGATGGTTACGTACCAATGCCTGCATAACTACCCCTGTTATCGCTAATGAAGCACCAACAATCATTCCTAATAACACTCTTGGTAGGCGCAAACCCCAAACGATATTATACTCAACCTGAGTCCAGTTATTTTCAATAGTAAGAAAGGGAAGTTTGGCTAAAAGAATTTGGATGACCGTAAGTGGATGAACTGAGACTGGCCCTATACCGATTGAGAAGAAGATTGAAAGTGCACTTACTATCAACAGCAGTATTGTTATAATCTTCATATTTGGTTCATCTTGATTGAAGATCTTTTGAATATAATCCCTTTTCATCCCAATTCCTTTCTACAAAACATGAACGCCCAGAGAAGTTTTCTGAGCGTCGTAGAGTCATGTTTTTACACACCTTTATAGTCATTACTTTCATAGAGGTCGATTAGTTCAACGTCCTTGTTTTTATCTTGGAAATAACGATACGTAAAGTCATTTTCAAATAACACGACATATCGGTCGTTACGGTCCCGAACAAGTAGACTTCTTGAGTCAAATAGGCGAGTATCTACATCTTTATTGCCAATCCATCTTGGGATCCTGTTTCCAAGTGAAGTGAACTCAACAGAGACATTATATTCTCCCTCTAATCGATATTCAAACACATCATATTGAAGTTGGCCAACCGCACCAAGAATGAACTCATCACTTGATTCCTGTCTGAATAATTGAATTGCCCCTTCTTGAACGAGCTGTTCAATACCTTTTCTAAATTGCTTTGCTTTCATTACGTTCTTCACACGTACCTTACGATACATTTCAGGTGGGAACACAGGCAATTCCTGATAATGCATATCTTCTTTTCCAGCTGTAAGGGTATCGCCGATTTGGTAGACATTTGGATCATAAATCCCTATAATATCGCCAGGATAAGCCTCATCTACTGTTTCACGGCTTGCAGCCATAAACTGCTGAGTTTGATTGAGCTTGATCGATTTTCCTGTACGAGTAATATTGACACTCATTCCACGTTCAAACTTCCCTGAGCAGACGCGAAGGAATGCAATTCGGTCGCGGTGCTTCGTGTTCATGTTTGCTTGGATTTTGAAAATATAACCTGAGAACGTTTCGTCCTCTGGTGGAATTAAGCCAAGATTTGTTTTACGTGGCTTCGGTTCTGAAGCAAATTGTAAAAATGTATTAAAAAACGTTTCTACCCCAAAGTTTGCGAGCGCACTACCAAAGAAGACGGGCGTAAGTTCACCTTTGGCTACACGTTCCACATCAAAATCATTTCCTGCTTCATCTAATAAAAGTAACTCATCTTGTGTACTTTCATAAATCGGATTATCTGTAATTTCAGGATGCTTACCGTCCTCAAGCTCCTGTAATGAAATAATTTTTTCATCTTCATTTCCAGTAAAATGTACAAATTGATTGTTGTAACGGTCTACAATCCCTAAGAATCGTTTCCCCATTCCAACTGGCCAATTCATCGGATAAGACTCAATACCAAGGACCTCTTCAATTTCGGCTAAAAGTTCAAGTGGATCTTTTCCTTCACGATCAAGCTTATTGATGAAGGTAAAAATCGGAATACCTCTCATACGACAAACTTTAAATAGTTTAATCGTTTGTGGCTCGACACCTTTCGTGGAGTCGATGATCATCACAACACTGTCCACAGCTGTTAACGTACGATAAGTGTCCTCACTGAAGTCCTCGTGTCCTGGTGTATCAAGAATATTGACATAAAAGCTTTGGTATGGAAAACTCATCACACTTGACGTAACTGAAATCCCACGTTGCTTTTCAATCTCCATCCAGTCCGACGCAGCAAATTTTCCTGATTTTTTTCCTTTTACCGTACCTGTTTCACGAATTACATTACCAAAATATAATAATTTCTCAGTCATCGTCGTTTTACCGGCATCCGGGTGGGAGATGATGGCAAACGTTCTTCGTTTTTGAACTTCATCTATATAGCTCATGTAAATTATCCTTCCGTTATCACAGATTGTATCTAAAAAAATATATCACAATTAAAAAGGAACTACAACGAGAATTGATTCCAATTCCAAGTAGGAAAGTTTCGAAAATAAAGCGATTCTGTGATTTAAATCACAGAATCCAATATAGATTCGCACTATACTAAAGCTAGAAATAGAAAAAACTATAATGAGGTGAGAGTTACAATGTTTGTAGCATATTTTCTTGTTTTTAGTCTTATTCTAGTTTGTGTCGGTTTTGCAATGCAAATTATGAAAGGTGTTAAAGAAATAGATAACAATTCACTGGATCAATAATGTAGAAAAAGAAAATGGGAGAACTAGTTCAACTAGTATCTCCCATTTTTTCGTCATCAAATAAAGGAACCCTTCCATTCTATAGCAACCCGGCCACCATAGAGTTATCCTCCTTAGGCCCGTGGCTTTGCGTCATTGTCTTTCAACAATTTTGCCTTTTGTATAGTTTGGTTTTTATCAATGATGTATTTATTTCACTGCTTTATTTATACGCTGGTATTTACGTTGGATGCTAATTGGGCTACGGTTTAGTCTTTTCCCAATATCGGAAAACGGAGTACCTGTTGCCACAAGCTCAATCATAGAGTTAATTTCTACTGTAGTCCACGCCCGGTAATTGACCCTCTTTTGCTTTGAACGCTCTCCTTCCACCCAACATGGTTCAGGAACGATTGCATTTTTTTCAATTTTTGAAAAGTCAATTCGGCTTTTGTTCCTCTTTGCCCAATCCCAAAAATCCTCGGGTTTAATAAAGTAAAATTTTCGAGTATTTCGTGTTGCTTTTTTTGTGTACCTTAGTCCATGGTTATCAATCCATAGCTTTACAGACTTTGGATCAATTTTTAATAGAGTTGCCAACTCGTGCATAGTCAATTGACCAGTAAAGGATTTCGTGTTCGAAAGCCCTAATCTTTTAATCTTTAACTCAACTGCCGTTTCCGTCCTACGAAGGTGATTGGCAATGGTAGAGATTTTCATACGGCCTACATTATCCTTCAAAAACTCTATTTCTTCATATGTCCATGTTCTCTTCTTCAAATCAAAAATCCCCTTTTCATTCTTAATAGCACTAAGAATGAAAGGCCTTTTGATGACATACTCTTATCATATCATACTATTGAACTAAAAACACACTGACATTTTTATTTTCACTAGAATTGTCAAGTGCTTTTTATACTTTTATAGTATACAAGTTGAATGTGCATCTTCCGGATAGTAGCTACTTATTTTTGAAGCATAAGCTTCATCGCATGAATTTGGCCTAAATGGTAGGCAATATGGAAGAGAGCTAAGTTCGTTATTTCACCAAAGGTTTCCAGCCCAAGAAAGGGTTGTTTCAGCCTTTCTTCCAAACGTTCAACAGGAATTTGCTGTATTCTAGTTACCTGTTTGGTAAATTGATTTACAAGATCTGTTTTTGAGGGAATATCTCCATTCCAATCTGCAGGACTAGTTCCTTTAGCAAATAGGTTTATGTAATTTTCCGGTAGAGAAGTAGATTTCTTCGGATAACCAAACATGAACTGCTCATTGACCGTAACGAGATGACCTACATGCCAAAGAATTGTATTATTAAAACCCTCCGGTTGAATATTAATTATGTCGTCTGTTATATCCTCTAGTTCGCCAAGGAAACGACCTTTTAATACTTCAAATTGCTTCAATAAATAGTGACTCATTGTAAACCGCTCCTAGTTTTTAAGTGGTAGTAATCTATATGGCATTTGATGTTATTTGAGACCAGATTATTGCCTTAATAAGTCATCTGTATTCATTTTTCTTTTGAAAGCATTTTAAAAAATGCGTGATGCTTAGGTAATAGTTAGTAACATGCATAATTCCTATGGTCCAGAGCGTTTGCATATATATTTAAATTTTCTGTCAATAACCAATACACGCTGTCGTTTCCCGGGAAATGGTGTCGGCAATAGAAAAAAATGTCGGAGAGATTCCCGACGCAAATAGACCCAAATCTGATTCGATTTGGGGCCTTTTATGTCAATTATTCAATTCCAGTCGTATTGCTTGTTAAAGTTAATGATGCTGTTTCGAGCTTTCCACCTCGGTAGAAGGTTAATTCAATTTGATCGCCTATTTTTACTTTTGAATATAAATATTTGCGAAGGTCCATCGAACTTTTAACTTCGGTATCATTGATTTTTACAATGACGTCGGTCATTTTCAAACCAGCCTTTTGTGCTGCAGAATTTTGAGCAACACTGGTTACTATGACGCCTTCCTTAACATCATTCGGAAGGTCAGCGTAATACATTCTAGGAACTTCTGCAAGATCCGCTAAACCAATGCCGATAAATGGACGATCAATTTTACCATTATCGATCAGACTGTTAATAATCGGAACAACATCATTACTTGGGATCGCAAAGCCTAATCCTTCTACCCCGCTGTTCGCAATTTTTAAGCTATTAATTCCAATCACTTGTCCTTGTGTATTTAAAAGAGCACCACCACTGTTACCAGGATTAATGGCTGCATCAGTCTGAATAACGTTTAATTCCCAACTACCTGCAGAGGTATCAACAGAAATACTACGGTCTTTCGCACTTACAATTCCTGATGTAACTGTTCTTGATAAATCAAGTCCAAGTGGGTTCCCAATCGCAAATACCTGGTCACCAGGTCTTAGTGTCCCAGAATCACCAAATGGAAGAACCGCTTCGACATGTTTAGAATCTATTTCTAAAACGGCTAAATCGGTTAATGGATCTGTACCAATCAACTTAGCCATTGATTTTTCACCATTATGAAGAGAGATTTCTACCTCATTCGCATTTTCGATAACATGGTTATTCGTTACAATATAAGCTTTATCTCCATCTTTTTGAAAAATAACCCCGGAGCCAGTACCGCTAGGAATATTTTGTGAGTTGCTTCGGTTAAAAGGATTTTGTTGAGATTGCATACTTGTGATTCCCACGATCCCTTTTGATGCTTCTTCCACCATATCGGCGATAGAAGACGCTGAGTCAGAAACTGCGGTTGATTGGATTTTCACCGGTCCAGATGCTTCAATAACCTCAGAGTTCTGCTCTGTTGCAGGAGAATCTGAATTGAAATATCCCTGGAGACCGTCAATATGTGGTGCAACTCCAAGCGTTAATGCTGAACCAAGGACACCTGCTGACACCATGGATAAAAAGCTTTTCATTTTTGAGTTTGACTTTTTCTCTTTTGGTCTTGATGCACGAAGTGTCGATTCTTCGCTGACCGCTGATTGCTGTACAGTTTCAGTTTGAGCGTGTTCAATTTGTGTTGCTTCTAAGTCATTGTGTTCTACCTCTGGTTTGATATCCACTTTTTCCTGTTCGGTCTGAATCTCTGTAGAAGAATAACTTTCCTTATTATCTAGGTTGTTAGATTGATCATCTGTATGTTTAAATTCATCAAAACGTTTATCGTTTTCCATTATGAATTCCTCCTTGACTTACTCCTTATTTATATCATAGTCAAAAATTATGAACAAAATATTAACAAACCTTGAAAAGAAGTGGAAAAATAAGCGAAAATCCACCATTATTATTCTGGATTACGTTAATGGAAATCGAATTTCAAACTTGGTTCCTTTTCCTTTCTCACTCGTGACCTTAATCTTACCGTTATGAAGCTGGACCAACTGTTTCACGATAGAAAGTCCTAGGCCGAATTGACCAAACAATGTACCCGTTCGTGAGACATCCGCTTTGTAAAAACGATGCCAAATATTTTCTATTTCCGCTGGGTCAATCCCGACACCGGTATCTTCAATTTCGATAATTGTTTCATGTTCTCCTACTTTTCCACGAATCCAAATAACCCCATTATCAGTAAACTGGATACTGTTTTTTGTGATATTAATTAGTATTTGTATTAAACGATCGTAATCTGCTGTAATCATTAAACCGTTGGGAACATCAATCATGATTTGATCATTTTTCTCTTCCGCTTGTGGTTCAAGTGTATCTTTAACAACCTCAAACACTTCAATTAATTCGATTGTTTCCTTTTGAAGCGTAACCTGGTTGGAGCGAATTTTTTCATAATCCAGATTTTCATTAACAAGACGAATAAGACGCTTTGTTTCCTGACTTACCAGTTGAACGCCTTTTTCCTTTTCCTCATCTGGTATCAAGTCATTACTTAACCCTTCAATCACCCCGCTAATGGTTGTGAGCGGAGTCCGCAATTCATGGGAAACATCGGCCATAAATTTCCGCCTTCTGCTTTCAAGGCTTTCAATTTCCTCCATTGATTGTTGCAAGCGCTGCGCCATTTCATTAAAATCTTTCGACAACTCACCAATCTCATCAAAATCAGATGAAGGCAATTTAATGGAATAATCTCCAGCAGAAATCATTGAGGTCGCTTTCCTTAAACGTCTGATACGCTTTACATGAACCGTCGACAAAATCCAACTCATTAATAGAGCAACAGCCAATGCTAAAAACATCGTATAAAATAAATACTGGTTAATATCATGAATCATTTCCTGTGTCCCACTGATTGGTGACGCAAGCAGAACACCGCCGACAAAAGTTTGACCAACCATATAAGGCATGACAATAAATGTCACTTCTTGCTCAAATCGCTTGTAATCCTGTTTGACTGACACGATATGCCCACTTCGGACCTTGTCCCATTCCTTCTTTTTCAACTCCACTTGTGGTACAAATCCACTGGCAGTACTTAGACTTACTCCATTTTCATCAAATACAGTAAATAAAATATTTCTCTCACCAAGCATGTTTGAGTATTGACGAATTAATGAATCGACATTAGATGTACGACTAATATCAGAAATGATGTTTTCACCATAAGTGGTCAGTTCGTCGACCTTTTCTTCGAAGACGAGGTTCCCAACGTAATGTGCGAACACAATACTTAAGATTACAAAAGCAACCACAATCACACTTATGTGACTAACAAGCTGTTGAAACATGTAGCGAAATTTCATTTGTCTTCCTCAACAGTCTCATCAAATTTATAGCCAACACCCCATACGGTATGGAAAAATGGCTGATTTGCAGTACCTAGTTTTTTACGGAGCCTCTTTATATGTACGTCGACCGTGCGCTCATCTCCGTAAAATTGGTAACCCCATACGCGATCTAATAATTGTTCTCTAGAAAATACCTGTTTCGGATGCTGCGCAAAATAATACAATAAATCAAATTCCTTAGGCGTTAAATTCGTGATCGATTTCCCATTCAGTATAACTTCTCTTGTAATTTTATTTATTTTAAAATGTTCTGTTTGAAGCGTCCCCGTCTCTACGTTCTCTGAAGGCTTACTATTGTAGCGTCTTGTGACCGCCTTTATTCGTGCCATTAACGCAAGTGGGCTGAATGGCTTTGTGACATAGTCGTCTGCCCCCATCTCAAGGCCCAGTACCTGATCAGATTCACTATCCTTTGCGGTGAGCATAATAATCGGAACCGTGCTTTTTTCTTCACGAATTTTTCGGCAGATGGTAACCCCATCCATACCAGGAAGCATCCAGTCTACAATGATTAAATCCCAATTTTCCTCTTTAAATCGCTTATACCCCTCTTGTCCATCATGGACAAACTCACCTTGAATACCTTCCTTTGAAAAAAACATTTCTATCATCGAACAAACACTCTCATTATCTTCTATAACAAGAACTCTCATATCTCCAACTCCTAATAATAAACCGTAGATACTTTTATTTTACAATATAAATAGCTTTTATTAAAAGAAGGGGCCCTCTATTGTTGGATGCCCCTTGTGATTTCTATACTCTCATTTCCCCATGCTCAATTGAAGATTTTTCAATTTGAATAGTGGTATGTTCGATTTTGAATTTATCACGTATTTTATCAATGGATTGCTGTAAGATTTCCTGGCTGTCATGGTCGTCTTTGATTAATATATGACATGTGAGTGAGTCGATGCCTGATGTGATCGTCCAGATGTGAAGATCATGAACATCTATCACCCCTTCAATTTCTTCTAAAGTGTCTTTCACTTCTTTTTGATCAATCGTAATCGGCGTACCTTCCATTAAAATATGAATTGAGTGAGTTAACACACCCCAGGCACTTTTTAAAATTAGGATTGCGACAACTACAGAAATAATTGGATCCGCTATATACCATTCAAACATCAGCATCAAGAGTCCCGCAATTATGGCACCTACTGATCCTAGTGCATCCCCAAGAACATGAAGGTATGCGCTCCTTAGATTAACGTTATTTTTTACATCGCCTTTACTAATCAGTGACCAAGCACTCAGTATATTCGCGAAAAGACCAATACCAGCAATGATCATCATCGTCCCACTTGCCACAGTTGGAGGTTCGAAAAATCGTTGAAACGCTTCATAAACGATAAAGCCTGCAATGACAAACAATGTAACTGCGTTAAATAAGGCGGCTAAAATCTCAAATCGGTAAAACCCATAGGTCTTCTTCGGAGATGCAGGTCGGGTAGCAAACCAGAAGGCGACTAAGCTTAGCGCTAATGAACTTGCATCACTTAGCATATGACCTGAATCCGATAGTAAAGCTAGACTGTTTGTAATAAGACCGCCGAAAAATTCCAGCAGCATGATTCCCGTCGTAATGACCAAAGCGATGAGTAAGCCTTTTTTATTGCCTTCCCTAACTTCATCAAAATGATGATGGTGATGGTGACCATGATGGTCGTGTCCGTGATGATGGTGATGGTGGTGGTGATGTCCCATCAATTTCCCCTCCTATTCATGTTCAATATGATGAATGACTTGGTGGAGCAAAGTAATGACATGTTCATCATCATATGTATAAAGAAATGTATTCCCCTCGCGTCGGTACGTCACTAAGCGAAGATTTCTTAATAAGCTAAGTTGATGGGATACTGCTGATTGTGACATTTCGAGGACTTCTGCAATATGGGTAACTGAACATTCCTCTTGTGATAATAAATAAAGAATTTTAATCCGCGTTGGATCCGCGAGTGCTTTAAAAATACGTGATGCTTCGTCAATGGTGGTTTGAGATAAAAAGGAATGATCTTTTTGTTCCACTATTTAACCCTTCTTTCTAAATTTTGCTTGGTTACCTGTATATGCTGTGCTATGTACTTTGCATCATCAGCGACTCCTTGGAGTAAGGCTGAGACTCTTCTTGTTTGCCAGGGTAATCCTAAAAAATACAGACCCTTTATCTTGGTGATTCCTTTTATATGCTCTGGCTGACCGTTTTCTTGTAATGCGTTCGGAATTTGTAACCAATGATAATTAGATTTAAATCCAGTTGCCCAAACGACATTAGGAACGATAAGGTCACTTTTATCTTCAAAAATGAATGTATCATCTTTTATACTAGTAGTTCTTGGTTTTATCGTCACTTTACCAGATTTGATGGCCGTCTTTAATTCATATCCAAAAATCGGATCAGGACGTTTTTTTATAAAAGTACCTAATTTGGATGTTGTACTAGCTTCGAGTATACCAAATTTATCAAACCACCAAAAAATACTCTTACCACCGAGGTCCTGCGGGATAAAGTTGAATTTTTGACTAACCGAAAGATAAACAGTTCGATCGTTTGCTAACTCAACACCGATTTGCGCACCAGAATTTGCACCCCCTACAACCAATACAGGTCCATCTTTGAGTTGTGTTGGATTTTTGTATTGTGATGAAAGGATTTGAAATACTTGATTGGATAAGTTCTTTGCAAAGTGTGGGATCGATGGTTCTTGAAACGGACCAGTCGCAATCACTATAGTTTTAGCAAGGATTGTTTCGTTCGGTGTTTCAATTTTAAAACCCAGTTCTACCTCTGTGACTCTGGTTACTATTGTATTTAGTTGGATCGGGAGCGAATGGTATAATGCGTATTTAGCTAAATAATCGGCAACCTCATCCTTTGTTGGGTACCCTTGCCTTGGACCTTTCATTTGGAAATCAGGAAGCTCACTATAGGCTCTTGGTGTAAAAAGGGTCAATGAATCATAACGATTTATCCATGATTCCCCGATTTCCTTCGCTTTATCTATAAGTAGAAATGACTGTTTGGCTTGTTTTAAATAAAAACCTATGGCTAAACCCGCTTGACCAGCGCCAATTATCACAACATCATACATAGAAATCCCTACTCTGTTCGAAGTATATGAGCATATGCTCATATATAATATTACGTGGTTGTTTGAAAGGTGTCAATTAAAATTGGAAAAATTTTGTGGGACAATGAACCTGTCCCTGTGTCCCATTAAAAAAACCTGCATTTCATTTGAAATGCAGGTTCGAGTTCTTATTTTTCTTGTTCCCATTCTTCTCTTAGCAACCCCATCCGGATTGAGTCGTAGTAGAAGCCATTATAGTAGCGACATTTTCTCATACGCGCTTCGAGTGTCATGCCGAGCTTTTGGCCAACCTTGACCATACGTTGATTCCCTGACCATGTCGTGTATCCGACTCTTTCGATGTATGGGATCGTTTCAAATAAATAGTCAATCCAATGCTTCATCGCCTCGGTTCCGTATCCATCCCCCCAATATTCCGGAAGATAGATGACAATGCCCATCTCAAGCCATCTTGTGGCTTCACTTTCCCAATAGAAAATAACGGATCCGATGATTTGACCATCGGCTTCAATAATCATGTGATCTAATGGGTGGTGTTGCATGGCGAGTTGATGTTCAGCCTTTTTTATATACGTTTCTTTATCTATGTACTTAAGTGTGAAATAAGGCGCATCCCACTTTTTCCATTCTGGATTTGGGTTACCGTAGCGCAGTTCCCAAAGTACAGGTAAATCTTCTTTTTCAACTTGACGTAAAGTGACTTTTTCTCCTTTTACTTTAACTAGATTCATCTTAATCCCCCTGCTATCTTTCAAAACGTTAATTTCCAATATATTACCTATATATATGTTTTATTCGGTATCAACATAGAAAATCCTTTCTTTTATTAAAACCATGACTGTGAAAAAATACTCGTGCCTGCTCTCCGAACGCAATGGGCGGAAAGGGGAACGATTGCGCCTGAATCGTGCCTGATCGCTAAACTAAATGGGCGGAAAGGGGACGATAGCGTCTGAATCGTGCCCAATCGCCAAACGCAATCAGAAAAAGGGGAACGATAGCGTCTGAATTTACTGCTTTTAGCTCTTTTTCGGCATTAAAAAAGCATGCAGCGTTTTACTACTGCATGCTTAATTTCCAACCACTTCTAGGAAATTCTCTACGAATGCCTCTTCTTTTTCAAACTGCATTTCTTGTTGTTGTTCGATTTCCACGCGTCTTGTAATTTCAAATTCTTTTAATCTTGTTTCACTAAGATCGCCTGCATTTAATGCTTGTTCAAGAATTGGCGCCAATACATGTGCATCTTTAATTGCACAGTTAATACCAATCGCTGCTGTTGGTGTCATTGTATGTGCTGCATCTCCAAGGATGATGAGGCCATTTTTTACCCAAGTGTCTGCATTTGAACTAAAAACTTTTAGGCAGACGAAGTTCTTCCACGATTGAATCTGCTCCCTTACAGTTGACTCTAATTCTGGAAAGCTTGTTATAAGTGGCTCCAAAAATGGCTCTAGCTGCTGCTTTCGTAAAGAATTGAATGTACCTTCTGGAATGTTCCAACCAATTTGAATCATCCCACCTGTTTGGGTAAACAAAGCTAGTTGATGTCCATTAGCAAGAACCATTTTTGTTGAAGGCTCCCAATCAGCAGGTGCTGGAATTTTAGCCCAAAGCACATCATAACCATGTGATTCCTCTGAAGCCGCAATACCCGCAAGTTTTCGAACAGTTGAGTAACGGCCATCCGTACCAACTACGATTTTACTCGTAATGTTGATTTCTTCTCCATTTTGCTTTGCTTTTACACCTGTATATTGTCCTTTATCATCCTGAACTAACCCTGTGACAGTTGTGTTTACAAGCAACTGAAAGTTTGGAAACCTTTCAGCTTCTTTTGAAACAGCCGTTAAAAAATGGGGCTGCGGTATATGAATACCAACGTGATCCTCAGTTGTTGGAGTGACTGTTTTTACAATATGCCTACCATTAATATATTGAACCTTCTTCATCTTTAATAATCCAAGTGCTTCTATTTTATCGAAAAGTTGATGTTCTTTTAATATCACTTCGGTTTCTGCGTTGATGTGCTCACCTCTAAATTCACGTTCATTTCCAGAAGTACGCTCAACGACGATAGTTGATATACCCTTCTTCGCCATTAAATAGCCAAGTAGAGCACCCGCAGGACCTCCGCCCACAATACAAACATCTGTCTGCAAATTCATGTTATCACCTTCTATTATAATCGTATGATGCAAAAAGGTTTCCTAATAAGAAACAAAGTTCACTAAACGATAATTAAATGATAACAATCAGGATTTATTTGGTCAACTGATATTCATTTCCATACATGATTGTAATAAAATAGAGAGTAATGATTTGGAATATTTTTCAAGGGGAGAGTTGAATGAATAAAATCCTTTTACTGATTGTGTTCACTTGTGGCCTATTTTTAGCAGGATGCAGTGGCGAGCAGACGGGACTATCGCAACAGGTGAATGAAGAAGATAATACATCACCAAAACAAGGAGAAACCGATGAGAACGATGATGCACCGGCAGAAGTAGATGAAGAAGATACGCCATCAAAGCAAGTAGAAGAGGAAACAAATACTGAACCTTTTGAAATAGATACAGCGACTTATGAGGATGGGGAGCTTACAATTCATTATCCTCAGCTAAATGAAATGCAGGATAAGAATATTGAGCAGGAAATCAATACTCTTATTAAAGAAGACGCAACTCTTTTTATTGAGCAATATCATGGTGGTGACTCTTCACTTGAAATGAATTACGAAATCCTATTGCCAGATGCTGATACTTTTAGTATTCAATATACTGGTGATTATCATGGTGGGATGTATCCTACAAGCCTCCTTTTCACCACCACTATTGACTGGAAAAAAGGAGAAAAAGTTAGACTATCGGATAAGTTTGTAATTGATGCAGGCTTCATTGAAAAATTGCGAAATGCACCGTACATTGATTGGGAAAATCCAAAGGAGCCAAATCAGGAAAAACAGGCTGCTATTGTTGAATACTTAAATACTTTTGATGCACAAACGCTTATTGATGCCATCACGAAAGCAGATCATCCAAATCCTGAAGAAAACCCTTATGGTGTTTTTTCATACTTCCTTGATGATGCTGTTATCGTAAGTATTCAAGTTCCACATGCACTTGGAGACCATGCTGAGTTTGAGCTAAAAATGAATGATTTGGTGAAAAAATAAATAAACTTTGAGAAAAGCGCTTAGTGGAAACTGGCGCTTTTTTTCTTTTGGTTGTTAACTAACCACAAAAGGTTCACAAATTCCTAAAATTAGCAAAAAAAGCATTAATCCGGAGAGAATTAATGCTAGTGCGAAGGAAACTATCTAGTTCTAACCTTATGCAAATGAATCTAAATTTCTATCCAAAACCTTTTAATTACATTTCCATCTTCTTCGATAAAGTCCGTATCAGGTACCCCACCGTTATTTACTATTGTTTTTAATGAACCTATATTATCCTCATCACAAACAACTAAGGCTTTTTGAATCCCAAGTTTTTTCGCTTTTTCTAAAGATAATGCTAAAAGTTTCGATGCGTACCCCTTACGTCGCTCAGAGGGACGGATTCCATACCCAATATGACCACCACTGTTGAATAACGTTTCAGTTAATCGATGGCGGATATTTACTGCACCAATTACTTTTTTATTTTCACCAACTAACCAAAAGGTTGAGTCAGGCACCCAATTTTCCGGGAGATTTTCTCCTTTTTCAGCATCAAATAGAGATTGAAGCATATCTTGAAAATTTGATGGGTCCTTACTAATCACCCAAGGTACCATATCTTCATTACTATCTTTCCATTCATTGTAGAAAGATAGATATTCAAATTGATAGTCTAGTGATGGCCGAATTAATGTTGTCTGTTCCATATACATTCACCTTCTAGTTATTATTTATACACTTCTATCAGATTTTCAGAGTTAACTATAATTTTACTGCCATCTGTTGTTAAAATTTCAATTGGAAATATTGCAGAGATTTTATCGGAAAAGATCCATCTTCTCCCAGGTTGATTTAAAATGATGAATACACCTTTTGATTTATCTCCCATGAAATTTAGTGATGTTTGACTAAGTGGGTTGTTGTTACGCTCATTTATACCAATCTCTATTAACCGAGTGCCAGCACTAATCGCATCATTTACTGTAAGTCCTATTTCACTAATATTTATCACATTGTCTATCGAGAATGGCTTTGCTTCTTCTTTTGAGCCCTGCCTTGAAATGAACTCTACAATATTCCCAGCTGGATCGTAAAAATAGAAAGCATGTGCGGAAAAGAAAGAAAAATAGACTTCATCATCCCCATCCTCCACATTTAGTTCCACCCTCTCTTTGACCCATGACTTAGCTTCACTAAACTGGTTAGAAGGAATATTAAAGGCAAAGTGATAGAACGGATTCCCTTTTACATTTTCCGTAGTAAATTCTAACTCGCTAGAACCTACCTTAATTCGAAAGCTACTTTTATTTTCATTAATTAATGGAAATCCGAAAAGATCAACATAGAACTTCTTCATTTCATTCATTCTATCTGTTTGTAATTTTACCAACTGTACTTCCATGTTGAGACACTCCTCTACAAATTACTGATTCATTACCGAAAATCCTATCCACCCAATAAGAATAAAATTTGGAGATACCAGCAAAATGGATAACCATTTTACTTTTTTGGCTAGGGACACGGCAGCCCCGACATAAAACAATGGAAATATAAGTCCCCATATTTCAAAACGTGGTGTAGCTGCAAGATATAGTGACAGTGGTACTATAAGCACAGCTGATATTACGAGTAATAAAGGTTTTCTTTTATAGATTGCTAAAACGGAAAGGATAAGTGATACAATCATAAACGGCCAAAATAGAAATGCCATAGGAACCTCCAATTTGTAAGAAATGACAACTGTAATATTACTTTAGTTCAACAAAAAGAAGTGTTAATCCTTCTTTGATTAACACCTCTTTAGACGGTTATGTTTTTAATATGAGTAAAACAATGAGAAATATGATAAGGCCAATCATAAAAATCGTACCAAGACTTGCGCTGTAGACAACATACACATTTACATGAAGGATCACATGGACAATCAGGATAACGAGTATCAAAATCAGCAATAGAATTGCTACACTAATATTCTTATTCCTATTCAAAAAATCAGCACCTTAACGAAGAGATTAGGAAGGCTTGTATTATAACGTTTATTCTTCAGTTCATGACAATATTCCTAAAACTCCCTAATCTGAGTGTGATTCCGGTAAAGCATTTATCGATTCTAAGACTGGTACGTACAGCTTTAAACTCCTCCATCAGGAAGGATGACGCCAACGTCCAAATCCTCCTTCTGTATTAATGATTTGTCCGGTCATCCACGAAGCTTCATCCGTTAATAACCACGCAATAAGACGCGCTGGATCTTCCGGCTGCCCAATCCTTCCAAATGGGAACATGGGTTTAAGATTTTCCCATAATTCCTCGGTCATATACCCCGTATCAACTGGTCCCGGGTTCACGGTATTCACAGTAATGTTTTGATCAGCCAATTGATCTGATAGTGTCAGCGTTACATCAGCAAGCGCTCCCTTCGAAGCAACGTAGGCAACTTCACCTGGCATGGGACCTAATCTTTGTCCCGAGGTCATGAAAATAATTTTTCCTCTGCCTGATTTAGGATCATGTTGAGCTGCAAAATATTGTGCGAGTAGAATGGACGAGCGTGCATTAACAGCCCAGTGTTTATCTAACATTTCTACAGTCAGTTCACCAAGTAAGCCATCGCTACCACTCATTGCATGATTACAAACAAGAGCATCTATATGTCCACATTTATTACGGATTTCATCTATCACCCTTTTTGGTTCTTCAGGCTCTAAAAAATTCCCGCTTATGTCATATAGAAATGCACCTTCAATTAGTTCAGCATTAATACCTTTTAGTACTTCACTCAAATCATCTGCACCCCATGATTGATCTTGATCGTGCGGCTGGAAATGATGAATCATAACAGATGCTCCCCATGCAGCCACTTGGCGGGCTATCGCATACCCAATCCCTTGGCGACGGCTAACTCCAGTAATTAATACATTTTTTCCTTTAAGTGGATATTGGTCTCGAATGAATTGGCTCATCAAACGTGATCTCCCTTTTCTTTAGATTTAGATTACTCTATATTACTTATAAAATAGCATGTGCTTCCAGAATTCACATCTGTTTTTCTAACTATTCTTTTAAAAAAAGGCTCTTTTCTAACAGATTGTTGTTTTTAAATGTAGGGTGATTTCCGCTCCTGGTACTCGCTTTCCGCGGGCGATCCGCAAGCCTCCTCAACGAAATGTGGAGGCGGCTTGCACAGAAACGAGAAAATTGGCCGACTAAAGCGCCACGTCCTGTGGCGGAGTCGGCACTAGCACGTCCTGTGCGTCGGAGACTCCGACAAAGAGGCGTATTTTGCCTCTGAAGGAGGAGGTGAAATTTCTCGAGTTTCTAGCTGCTGCAACTGGACAAGTCGCTATGTCACTGCGGGGTCTCTTCTTGCTCGCTATTCCCGCAGGACGTTGAATTTGCTTCCTTGAACATACACCGCACGAAGAAAATGCCAGCATTTTCGAGGATCTCGTACCATCCACTGAAATCACTTAATTAACAATAATATATCCCTTGCATAATCGGATTAAAAAGCAACTAAGTTTACGATAACAGCCTAAAAAATCAATAAAAAATGCGCTGTCATAGACAACGCACCTGATTAATCGTATAAACAGCAATTCATACACATTAAATCATCTTTTTTACGTTAGTTTCCCCAACCCAAACATACCCTTTTATCATTGTACTTTCTTCTTCTCTTCTTTAACTGTTAGAATTTCAGTGTCTTGCCCCAATTGTTTTCGGATTTGTTTTCTCGCTTCCGCCGATGTTCTTGCGTTGACTGACTTGACTTGTACTTTTCCGTCTACTTCTATTTCAACCAGAAAGCATTTTGCCCCACATCTCATGATAAGACCTCCTAATCCTTCCGTTTTAGCAAAAAAAGTAAATATTGTATCAGAAGTGTAAATAAAAGATGAAGGCGTGTCTAGTACATTCGAATTACCTTCACTTCCCATCTCAAAAGTTAAACTGAAACTTCCCATCAAAAGGAACCAATTAACTAACCGTGATAGCTAAAAAGATTATGCTAAAATATCTATTTATCTTTTTATAGTTATATATGAAGCATGAGGTTTGTACCATTTTTTCCTATTAACCTTTTATTTACTTTCTAGTAAAGCGATATTCAAACTCGAATTCTATACTAATCCTAACAACATTTTAGGAGGAATAGTAATGAAAAACAAATCTATTAAAAAGAAACTGATTCCGTTTGCTGTTGTGTCTTCACTCGCACTTGGAGCCCTTGTTGGAAACTTTTCAGTTCCTACTGCTGATGCAAAGTCAAGTAAGCCAGATACGAATAATGGTAAAGCTAAAAATGTTATTTTTATGGTTCCAGACGGCTATTCTGCTTCATATGCAACGAACTACAGATGGTATAAAGGTGAGGAAACTGTGCTTGATTCAATGCTAGTTGGGATGCATCGCACCTATTCCTCTAACTCAGAGGTGACCGACTCAGCCGCAGCAGGTACAGCTATGGCAACTGGAATTAAAACAAATAATGGGATGATTAGTACATCTCCAGATGGGAAAGATTTAAAAACAATTCTTGAAGCTGCTGAAGAGAAAGGAAAATCATCAGGCTTAGTTGCAACTTCAACAATTACACATGCAACACCCGCTGTATTTGCTTCTCATGTAGCTTCACGTTCAAATGAAGCAGATATTGCACCACAATTGCTAGAAAATGATGTCGATGTTATTCTTGGCGGAGGTAAAAAATACTTCCCTGAATCCTTACTGAATGAGGCCGTCAAAAATGGATATCAATATGTTACAAAGCAAGATGAGCTTAAAAAAGCCCAGAAATCAAACAAACTTATCGGGCTATTTGCTGAAGATGGCATGGCACCTGAATTAGATCGTGATGAAACCAACGAGCCTAGCCTTGCAGAAATGACAGAAACTGCGATAGACGTTCTTAAAAAGGATAAGGATGGGTTCTTCTTAATGGTTGAAGGAAGCCAAATTGATTGGGCTGGTCATGATAATGATGCTGCATGGGCAATGAAGGACAGTGAAGCATTTGAACTTGCTGTTGAGGAAGCGGTAGAATTTGCTAAGAAGGATGGCAACACATTAGTGGTTGTTGCTGGTGACCATGATACTGGCGGGATGTCAGTCGGTGGTTATGGAAAAGGAGATGCAAATCTCGAGGTTTTACGTAACGTTACAGCAACTGGTGATTTCATGGAAAGCAAACTGAACGCTGCCCGCAGTAATGTAAAGGAAGTAGTTAAGCAGTATACAAATTTGGATTTAACTGCTGCCGAAGTGGAAAGAATCAAGGCTGCTAACTCGCCATCGATCGCAATTAATCAAGTTGTTTCTGAACGTGCAATTGTTGGCTGGTCAAGCTCGGGGCACACTGGTACTGACGTTCCTTTATATGCATTCGGACCAGGGTCTCACTTATTTAATGGATTACATGAAAATACAAACCTACCTGTGTTAATGGCCAAAGCAATGAAAATCAAATTCAAGCCTGGAAAATAATCTGTACTATGTAAAAGAGCTGTTAAGATACAGCTCTTTTTTTGTCAAAGAAAATAAAAACACCCTAAACGATGTTATACTAGTCAAAAAGGAAAATTAAGGGTGTAATTCATGAAAGATTTATGGGACAAAAATGGGTTGAAGTTGCTGGCATTCGTTGCATTTATATTTATCCTTTATACAATCTATGATAACGTTCAGGAGCATCAGGAGTTCCTTGAAAAAGCGGAGCAAAATCAAGTTGAAGAGAGAGTTTGGCGTAAGTATGTTGTGAATGGGCTATTAGAAGGACCTAGGTTTTCCGTCCAAATCGGTGCCTTGCCTGATAGTAGTATCCCTACAAAACATAATGATTCATGATTACAATCTCTAAGGAATTATTTGACCAAATTGATGTTGCGGATACAATTTCCGGTTATGAGATTGACGGAAAATTTTATACAGAGACACTGTTAAAAGAGGAAATACGCTGGTTTTATATTTTGTTAACCGTCTTTAGTCTGTATCCCATCGGCTTTATTTTTTATTGGTTAGGCAAAATTAAAGCAATAAGGAAATTATTTTCAACTATTTCAAGACGCTTGTATATTAATAAGATTGCAGGCTTTGTGATTTCATTACTTATATTTGGTAGTTTGATACTAACTCTCCTTCTCTTCCTTTCAACAGAAACAAAATTAGCACTTGAAAACGGGTATGAGAAATATTTTGGAAAGAATCATGCTGAAACAATGGCTATTGTTACGGATCGTGGTTTTGATAGGGGAACATCAATCTATAACGAAAATGAATACTACATCTCCTTGATGTATAAACCGGAGGATCACGAAAGTATTTTTATCGTAAAGGGCGTCACATGGCATAGTTATAAAAAATATACCGAGGAAATACCGATGGTCTATAATGTCGATAACCCTTATCAGGTCTTTGCCAAAGAGATGGATTTTAGAGATTACACTGCAATCTTGATGACGGATACTGTAACTCTTACGCTTGTATCCGTCCTACTCATTATCTTATTAAGTTGGACCCCGTTTTTGTTATGGAAACGAAAAAAACAAAAAGGAAAGGACCATCCAATTTAAACATGGAAGGTCCTCTTTTCATCTCTTAATCTCGTTCTCTTGCCTTTTGTGTATCACGAATGTTCTTTTGAACAGTTATAGCTGCAAAAATACTTAGAACAAATGCCATTCCATAAAATCCTTTTTCGCTTAAAACGATACTTCCTGCGTTGTAAAGCCCAATAGCCATTAATGATACGGATACAATGAGTGCAACCCAACTAATTCCATAATAAATACTTGTTACTGGAATTCCCTCTTCTTTGTCTCTTACAGCTTTCTGCAAAGAAACAGATGAATACAGACCAAAAATTAAGATTGCAAAGTAATACCCTTTCTCATTCAGTTCCATTGTGGCGTTAAATAAACCAATAAGATAAGCAGAAACACCAACTAATAACGCTGCCCACGAAGCCCCTTTAAAGGCTGCAGTTGGTTCCCCTTCTTTCCGCTCTACCTTCACTTTCGGTTTTTCTTGTTTGTCTTTATCTACCAAAATCTCATTTTCCATCAAATGTTCCCCCTCCATCTTTCTTATAAAAAAGGAAGCACTGCAGATGCCCTGTAGTGCCTAAATCCATTATACAAAAATCACTTACAAAAAATGATAATTTTTTCGTTTTTTTACATCTTGAATTTTCGACATTTTAAGATTCCAAATATTTTTGTAGTAACCGATAGCCCCCGATAATCACATAAGAAATGAATCCAAGAATGATGATAAGTCGGATTATGATATGATCAATAATAAAGAGTACGAATACCATTGTTATAAGTAAAATACCTACGCGTGCCATAAATTTCGTATAACGAATGGCATGTTCCGAAAACTCAGGTTCTCCCTTATACATCCACCTTTGCCCGAATAACATACTTTCCTCTGGATTGAAGTAGGTCCAAATTAACACTGCATATATAGGAATCATTAATATCAAGCACAAAATAACTTCGGCCAAATCAGCTCCCCCTTTTGTGTCTATACGAATCTACCCGCCATTTAGTTTCAAAATATTCTGTCTTATAAAGTCGTTTTTATCATCATCTACGTGAACAGCCTAGTTGAAAAGTTCTAACCACCATCGGTAATCGTACTGTCCATCAGAGATTTGAAAAAAACTGTCCATAAATCCTAAATGAACAATACCGTAACTTTCGAAAACCTTCTCTTTCGGGGCATAAGTTGAAAAGATAAAGAAATTTTTCCTTTCTATTTCGATATCAACTTGTTTATTGAAAGATTCTGCTGGGATCTTATTAAAATTTGTATATTCTATCTAGTCTTGTTTTGTTGGGTTAAATAATAAGGATAGGATTAAAAAGATCACGAGTAACCCACCCAAACTAAATCTTTTTTTACCCTTTCTCATCTAACAACCCCTCCAGTCATTAGAAAAATACAAAATATGAAACTAGTAATAAGACTACAATGGAAAGGATTGCTCTAACCCATGTTGCTTTTTTACTCACACCCGCTTTAGACTCTAAATTGTTAATATAACCGATTGTGAATATAAAACCGAAAATTACAAGATACCCCTCGTTTAATTCATCCGAATCAAGTAGCTTAATTGCCGCTAATAAAATTAATACAGTCCCAACTCCGCCAAAAAACATACTTATGTACGAAACCTTTTTATCTTCCTTCACCAAAACTAACCCCCAAAACCACGAAATGTACTGGCTACTTATGTAAACAATTTTACCACACAACAATACCAAAATATTACATAAAAAGTTCTCTGGAATACTTTTATCGGCCCGTGACAATGACCCATTTTCTTAGAGAAACGTGGCATTTTGAGACTAGGTGAGTATACTGTAGGGAATCTACACAAGAGAAAGGAAGTAAGAACATGGAGCTAAATTTATCTAACGTAAATGCGGCATCTTTTCAGACCCCTTACGTAGCACCACAACCGACATATACAGCCCCAAGCTATGATTTTACCCCTAGTTATGGATATGCTTGTCCTGAACCTTGTAACGATAATACCTTCGTATTGATCGTTGTGTTGTTCATCTTATTAATCATTATCGGTGCTTGCTATTTTCCAAAGTGCTAAATAAAAGCTTGCCTTTAAAAACATCACACAAAAAACAAGAACATGTCTACTTGATGTGTTCTTGTTTTTTGGCTAATTTAATTCTATTTTCCTTCTAGAACTCTATTATAATGCCAGTTCGTTTTGATGATGTACTCGTTTTTTTCTAATAATCTTGATATCGGACAATATTTTGATTTTATCTGACATTGTTGCCAATATATCGGACACAACTCACATTTTATCGGACAAACCAAAATAATATAGTTGTGAGGACATTGGCACGAATACTTATTATTTTCTTTCATATATTGAGTTTAGGACAACCGCTCATATGGAGGGATCAATTTGGATAACGATGAAAAAGTTTCGCAGGCGAGGTCTGATAATCGAAACTATATAAGAGTGAATAACAACATAAATTTCACAGTGAATTTCGGTGATTCTCTCAATTTACTTGCCTTAATTGTAGGCATATTTTTCATTAAAACCGTCTCTAAAAAGACTAAACAGAAATCGCAAAAAAGTAAAAAGGCGTTGATCCTTCCATAGATCATCGCCTTTTTTTATTGTCGCGGTGAAAATAACATCACGGAAACACCTATGATACAAATTCCAGCACCTAGCCAATCGTATAAGTCGGGTGTTTTCTTATCAATTCCCCACCCCCAAAGAACAGAAAGAACGATAAATACCCCACCATAGGCAGCATAAACTCTACCGAAAGATGGAAAGGCTTGAAAAGTAGCAATCACACCATATAGGGCCAATGCGATTCCCCCACCGATTCCCCAGTAATACGGCTTCCCTTCCCTTAACCAAAGCCATATCAAATAGCCTCCTCCGATTTCAGCGATTCCTGCTATGATAAAAAAGAAAATGGCATGTAAAATGTACATCACGTCCTAGATATGTAATTGAAGTACGTACCTATTATACCAACTATGTATGTTTTTATCTTTGCTAGGCAATTACTTATAAATTTCGTGAAATTTATTCGTTAAGTACTTCACTCAACTTCAATGGTGAGATCGTCCCTTGATGAAAATACAATTGCCATCTTCCTTCAATAAGTTTCCATATGGAACTTCGAAGTGTATTCCGTTTCCTCGTCTCATTGACAATGAAATAGGTTGCTAAAACGACATCTGGTGCCAGGGGATAAATTTCATAGTTATGGAGCGACATTACTGAAAGGTCAATTCTAGATTCAAGACATTCTTTTTTATTAAACATATATCCGGAACTACCAATCTCAAAGAAGTCATCTGCTAGTAGTTTATCTAGCTCCTCACGTTTTTTTCGAACTTCTATATTTAAATGCATTTCCTCTAATTCTTTCAATTTTTGCTTTAACTCATTTTCCATAATTTACAAAATCCTCCTTTATGGATCTTCCATTCTATGTTTTTATTCTACTTAAACTTTCGTAACCCTTTCTCAACTTGCAATTTCCCACAAAGCATCATTGACCCATGTTCCATAGCCTTCTAAAATGAAGGTATTATAGGAGTAGGCTATCATTTGGTAAACTTCTGTTTAGAGCTGGGATGTGTACCATTTATACATAAAAAATACACCTAGAATAGAGGATTATAAATGGAAATAGTAATAAGACAAGAACAAACTGAAGATTATTTTCAAACAGAAGAAGTTGTCAGAAAAGCTTTTCTAAAAGAAGAATACAGTGATAAGACAGAGCATTTTCTCGTAAACCGGATTCGAAAATCAGATGCTTTTATACCAGAACTTTCGTTGGTTGCCGTTAATCAAAATGATGAGATTATTGGACATATCATTCTTTCAAAAATTAAGATTGTGGATGGAGACCATTCAGTCGAATCGCTGGCACTTGCACCCGTTTCTGTTGCACCAGAGTATCAAAGAAAAGGGGTTGGAAGCCAATTAATCCGTGCTGCACTTGATAAGGCAAAAGATCTTGGATATCAGTCAGTTATTGTACTTGGACATAAAGATTATTATCCATTGTTTGGCTTCAAACAGGCGAATCGCTGGAATATCAAAGCCCCTTTTGATGTACCGAATGAGGTATTTATGGCTCTCGAACTAACTGAAGGTTCTCTTGATCATGTTCAAGGACTTGTTCAATATTCAAAAGCTTTTGAGGAATAATAACGAGGGGTGTCCAAGGCTCTAAAGTTTGGACCTTTGAGCACCCCTTTTCTTATTTTATTTTCAAACAATAAATCGGCTCTGGATGATGACCCTCTTCCACCTCTCCGGTCGGGATAAAACCCGCTTTTTCATAGGTCCGTATTGCACGTTCATTATTATAGATAACAGATAGATAGATTTCCTCACATTGATAGGCACCAACCATATCTTCAATAATCGCATTTAAAACAGGGGTTCCATATCCTTTTCCTTGATACTTATGCCCTAACATCATACTGATTAATTCATACCGATTTGTTTCTTTATGATAGCCATGAGAAGCAAAACCAATTAGTGTATCACCATCATAGATTGCTTTTGGAGTAAAACCAAATGTTTGGCATACTGCGAGAAAATACGTATTTGATCCTACCCACCTTTCATAAATTTGAATATACTTTTCTTGGTTTTCATCAGACTTTAAGTTGATTACATCATAGAAATTTTCCTCTGTTACATCAACTAATTTAATGTTCATGTAGTTCTCCTTTTTAGTTAAAAATAAATTTACCATCCTATTTATTCAACAGAATGTGGAGTTCTTCCTTCACAGAATAGCAGAGAACGGGAAGTTTTTCTTTCGACAAAATGATATATTACTATAAACATTTAATTGAAACTTTTTATTACATATCATACCTCTAATAGTTGAAAGGAGGTTAATTAGGAAATGTCATATTCTACGAACATAGTTGAGCTGGCCATTGCTGGTGACAAACAAGCATTTGAACAACTTATAAAATCTGAAAGTGAAAAGTTATATAAAATTGCCTATTTACATATGCGGAACAAAGAGGATGCACTTGATGTCATACAGGAAGCTACCTATAAGGCCTATATTTCCATCCATCAACTGAAATCACCTACTTTTTTCAGTACATGGCTTGTGAAGATTTTAATGCGAACTGCTTATAAAGAACTTGCACGTAATAAGAAGTTGATAAAGCTTCCGGAAGAAACATTAGAGTATTTAATCGAATCCAGCCAGACACCAGAAATGAACCTAACAATTGATTTATCAGAGGCACTTTCTTCGCTAAATATGAACTATCGAAATGCTATTTTACTTTTCTATTATTATGATTTACCGATTCGAACGATTTCTACGATTCTGGATAAGCCACAATCAACCATTAAAACCTATTTACGGAGAGCAAAAGCTGAATTAAGAAAAACGTTAGGGGCTGATTATTATGGAAAAAGACTTATTTAACGATATTGAAATACCGAAACAAGAACTAAATGTTGCGATTAGAAAAGGGATCGAGAGCGGTGAAAGGTTCCGTCGAAAAAGTAAATACATACGACCACTAAAACGCACAACTTTTTTTTCTACTGGGGCTGCAGCTTTACTCCTAGCATCCGGATTTGTTTTTACACCTGTAAACCAGGTTCTTGCTCAAGTTCCAATCATTGGGAGTATCTACGATAATTATCAAATGACAATTGGTCAGAATTTGGCAGCTGAGCAACTAATAACCGAAATGAATCAAACCGTTGAAAATAAAGGAGTCAAAATGAGTATTACATCGATTTTTTATGATGGCTCCTATGTTGGTTTAACCTTTAAAGCATCTGGTGAAAACTTGTCTGAAACATTTGGCGGAGAAACAGGACCAGAATCTGGGTACTCCTATAAGATGTTTGACGGAAAAGATGAATCTGGATGGGGTTCAACTATGGGTACCATAACGAAACAAGGCGATAAATATGTAGGTGCAATGATATTGAATAACCCCAACGAGAATAGTCCAGACGAGCTAGAAATCCCAATTACGTTCACACATATGGCCGGCGTAAGAGGGGAGTGGTCCTTTAATCTTTCTGTTGAAAAATTACCTTCGAGGAAAATTGTACTTAATGAAACAATGTACTCTACAAATAAGGATTATAGCCTCCTTTTTCATGATATAAAGATTGGAAAAACAAACGCTATGTTAACTTATGAAGAATTATCAACAGCTGGGATAGTAGGTGAAAACCTACACTTTAACGTTGTTTCTGATCAAAGTGAAAAATTATCACTCCATACCGTATCAGATTCTATGCTTATCTTTGAAATTGATAGTAAAAATCCACCAAAGTTTATTGAGGTAATACCTTCGTATCATATTGGCAATGAAGAAATTAATTTAGAAGCATTAAAGGTTAATTTGAATTAAGAAATGCAAATTCCGGACTACTGAGTGGTTCGGATTTTGCACATAAAAAAACCTCCAATCCCAATCAAGATTGAAGGTATTATTTATCTATACATCATAAGTGGTTAGCTTAGGACAAGTTCCTTTTGTTTTTTTTCTACTTTCTCTTGTTTTTCGATTAAGCCAAGTGCTTCTCCAGTTGAAGCATTGATTTTCGCCAGTAGATCTGGGTGTTCCATAAGGGATAGCCCGTATGAAGGAATCATGTCTTTGATTTTTGGCTCCCATTCTAGCATATGTTGTGGGAAGCACTTTTTAATGATTTCAAGCATAACATGAACAGCAGTTGATGCACCTGGTGATGCACCAAGTAACGCTGCAATAGAACCGTCAGCTGCAGTAATTACTTCAGTACCAAATTGAAGGGTTCCTTTGCCGCCTGCTTCAGTGTCTTTAATAACTTGAACACGTTGGCCAGCTACGATTAAATCCCAATCTTCGCTTTTTGCGTTTGGGATAAATTCACGGAGTTCTTCCATTCGTTGTTCTTTTGATAACATAACTTGCTGAATCAAGTATTTTGTTAGCGGAATTTCTTTTACCCCTGCAGCTAACATCGTTAACAAGTTATCATGTTTGATTGATGTAATTAAATCCATATTGGAGCCTGTTTTTAGGAACTTTGGAGAGAATCCCGCAAAAGGTCCAAATAGCAATGACTTTTTGTTGTTAATATATCTTGTATCAAGATGTGGAACAGACATTGGTGGCGCACCAACCTTCGCCTTTCCGTATACCTTGGCATGATGCTTTTCAATCACTTCCGGATTATTACATACCATGAAAATCCCACTTACAGGGAATCCACCAATATGTCTTCCTTCAGGAATACCAGATTTTTGGAGTAGATGTAGGCTTCCTCCACCGCCTCCAATGAAGACGAATTTTGCTTTATGATGTTCAACAGAACCACTATTTTGATTTTTCACCTTCAAGTCCCATAGACCATCACTTGTACGTTTCACATCTTTTACACTCTGGTTGTAATTAATTTGGACATTTTTATTCTTTAAATGATCAAACAACATTCGTGTTAAATTACCGAAGTTCACATCTGTACCAGCGTCTACTTTTGTAGCAGCTATTGGCTCATTTGTTGAGCGATCCTTCATAATGAGCGGAATCCACTCTAAAAGTTTTTCCGGATCATCGCTATACTCCATTCCTTGGAATAACGGATTTTTTGACAGCGCTTCAAAACGCTTCTTTAAAAATTCGACATCCTTTTCTCCTTGAACCATACTCATATGCGGTAATGGCATGATGAAATCTTGTGGGTTTTGGATTAAGTTGTTTTTTACAAGATATGCCCAAAACTGTTTGGAAACTTGGAACTGTTCGTTGACATTAATTGCTTTCTTAATATCTAATGTTCCGTCTGGTTTCTCAACAGTATAGTTAAGTTCACATAGTGCAGCATGACCTGTACCCGCGTTATTCAATTCGTGAGAGCTTTCCTCTCCTGGTTTATCGAGCTTTTCAAAAACGGTAATGTTCCATTCAGGCACTAGTTCCTTCAAGAGTGTCCCTAATGTCGCACTCATGATACCAGCACCGATTAAAATGACATCTGTTTTGGTTTCTATGTTGCTCATATTTATCAACCTTTTCTTTTAAAATTTGGACAAAAAAGATGAAGGCGGTCACAAAATCGGGCTCACCATTATTAGACAATCTCTTTCTCGTCTCAATTAAGGCCATTTTGGATGGCAATCTTATCAAATGCGCCTTGGCGTATTTGTGCCCAGATTTTTTCGAGTTTGCTCGAAAAGATTCCATTGAAAATCTGTGGCATCCGCCGGAAGCTTAACTTTATTCAGACATGTTTTAAACGCTCACACAAATTTAAATTCCTGTGTTTAGTACTAATTAACTGAAGTAAGAAAACTGAATAAAGTTATAGATTAATATTTCATTATTATATGATAATTATAGGCTATTTAATAGCCAGTTAAAAGTAAGAAGTTTATTTAGAAGTTCATGGCTCCGACAATACAGCCTTGCATCTTCAGTTGTATGAATGGAATACTAATAAACTCTTATTCTTCATTCCATCCTTTGTTATTATAACATGAAAAAAAGCAGAAACATCAAATTTCATGCAAAATAAATCATAATAATTTGACAAGTGACAGCGCTTTTCCAACCAATCCGGTATCGTGCAACCCAAGAAAATCTACTTTATCACTCATATTTTTCACTTCATCTTGAGTAATGCTTTTTCATCACAATGAGGATTTCAGGGCAATTACCAATAAGATTACTTAACAACCAAAAAAAACCTGAATTTCACTTTGAAATACAGGTTTAGAGTATATATTGAGATGCTTTGACAATCATCCAGATCAAAATCAAAGCCCATATGAACAGGATAAGTATCCCTGCAACCCAGTTTTTGGGTTTACCATTTTTCATCATTTCTTCTGCTTTCATTTCGCAATCTGCAATCACTGCACTTGGGATCATTTTCAATGCAAACATGATTCCAATTGGGACAAGGATGACCTCATCAAGGTATCCAAGGATTGGTATAAAATCTGGGATTAAGTCGATCGGGCTGAATGTATAAGCTACCACTCCAGCAGTAAAAAGCTTAGCATACCATGGAACCCTCGCATCCTTATATGCAAAATACAAGACGAATATTTGTTTTTTCAAGCGTTTTGCCCAGCTTTTGATTTTCTCCATAAGTTCACCCAATAATTTTGTTTCCTTATTTTATTCCCATCTTCTTTAGGGGTGTATACTTTAGGATTTCCTACTTGTACCACTTTTAACCATTGCAAAGAGATTAGGATTTTTTCAACGGTTCTAATAGTTCAATAAGTTCAGGGGTAAATCCTTTAACAGCGCGGTCACCTACAACTGTTACAGGGACACCTAGAAAACCAAAGCGTTCCAATTCCTTTTGGTAGACCACGTTTTCTGCAATATTTCGGAGGTCAAATGGAATACCATTTTCAGTGAGAACCTTTTTAACAAAAGTACATTCGACACAGTCATTTGTTGTATAGACAATTACTTCTTTATTCATTGTAACAATACTCCTTATTCTGCCGGCGGGCCAAATTTTCCTGCGTGATAATCACGGTATGCTTGTTGGACTTCTTCCATTGAATTCATAACAAATGGGCCATAAGCGACAATTTCTTCGCGCAGTGGCACCCCTGAGTAAACAAGTAATTTTGAACGACTATTTGCTGATATTTCAAATTCACTTTCGTTTTTACCATTTTCGTTAAAAGTAAGGGTTCCTGCCCCTGTTTTTTTCAGAGGTGTTTTACTTTCACCAAGCTCTACTTCACCGGAAAGTACATATACAAACCCATTGTGATTTTCAGGCAGTATGTGTTTGTATGTCATACCCTTCGCAAGTGAAATCTCAGTCATAGTAATGGGGACCAAGCTATTCATCGGTCCTTTAACCCCCGCTATGTCTCCAGAGTAGACCTTTAATTCCCCACCTTCAATTTTCACATGAGGTACATCCTCTATATACACATTTTGGTAGGAGGTTTTTGTATTTTTTAGGGAACTCGGTAAGTTCAACCATAACTGTAGTGTATGAGCAATATCTTGGTCAACTGGCTCCTCAGCATGTCTTGCACCACTGCCAGCATTCATATATTGGATATCGCCAGCCTCTAAAATTGAGTTTCCACCGTGGTTATCGATATGCTCCAATCGTCCATCAATTACATAGGTAATCGTTTGAAACCCTCGGTGTGGATGGTCCGGAAATGCGCCGCGCTTATACCAGTCCTCCGCCATAATTAAAAACGGGTCAAATTCCTCGAACCGATTAGGCGGTAGCACAAAGCCTTGCTGTATATGTGGATACCCATTATTGTTGTATTTTATATACCAATGATTTTTAAGATCTCGTTTAAAAAGGGAACTCATTTCGTTCACTCCTTGCTTGTTCATACTTGTATTCTTTCCTATTTCCATTTCATTTTGACACTTTAGGTGAATTTGTACAAAAATTACGCTTTGGCTTCAGACTCCACCTAGTATATTTTCCCAATAATCAGTATAATCAAAGTAAGATTGGGGGGGTTTAATGGGTTTCGTTTTTTTAATTATGTGTTTCCTGCTGTCCAAAATCGATAGTGTTATAGGAAAACGATTAGAACCAGGGTATAATTTGGCCGAATCAGACGGGCGTGTAAAATTCCGGGTAGGCGGCATCCTTATCGTCATCTTATTTTTGGGAAGTGCCTATACATTATTTGATATTGATAATGTTAACCATACAAAATGGCTTCTCATCTCTTTTATGTTTTCTTTTTGGGGTTTTCAGTCATTCATGGAATGGAAATATGTAGAGGGAAAGAAGTACAAATTGTCTCTTGTTTTAATGGTTGTTTCTGTTATTGCTACTTTTGGAATCTTTTTTACTTATGAAAAAATCACGAAAACTACTTTTGGTGAGGAAGTTAGTAAATACATTGGGGAAACGGAGAAAATCGACAAAATTGAAGTAACATCAATGAGATTTGTTCAAAAGAAGGGTTACATGAACAAAAATGCTACCATCACCGATCAATCATTGATACATAGATTCATTACCGAGCCTTCTGATATGGACCTTATGAAAACAAGATTTGGACCTGGATTAGGTTATTTCGTGATAGCCTATATAGGGAAAGATGCTTACAGTTTAGTTATTACTGAAAGTGAGTTGCGAATCGAAGACAAAAGCTATGTAATTAAGGGTGAAAACAAGTTATTAAGCCTAATAGAAAACGAGCAATTGGAGTGGGTAGAGGAATAATATAAATAACCCCCTAAGGGATGCCTTAAGAGGTTTTTAATAAAGATTCAATTTCTTCTTCAGTTACAAACTTCCATTTAATATCTTTCCAAATATCCTTATCCATTGCTTCTATAAGTAAGTCGATTTCATTATACGTAAACTTTATTGTTTGTTCTTTCATGTAATCCACCAAACCTTTCGTTATATAATTCGCTTGGGCTTATCTTGGTTTGAGGGTCAAGTTAAAAAAATTTCAGGAGGAGAAAAATAGTGAATAACACTCAGTCTATTAAGTTTCAAAACTTCGCCAACACCGAGTGTAAGGGTTCAAGTAGCTTGTATGAATTTCTTTCATTACAAATTGCCGACGATGATGAACTCCTTGAGTTGGCTTCTCATGCACGTAGTGGTCAGCCTTCATCTAATTTGTTGTTTGGTGCTGTTCATTACCTTTTGTTAAAAGGAAAAGACCACAGTCTTCGAGATTTTTATCCAAGTATGACGACGCATCCCCGGAAAGTAGATGAATCCTTTTTACCTTTTAAAGAGTTTTGCAATCAATATTCTAATGAAATCATCCCACTTCTACAGGAAAAATTGGTTCAGACAAATGAAGTAAGACGATGTTCTTATCTTTTTCCGGCCTTTCAATATATTTATCATATCATGAAAAAGCCGCTAGCATTGATTGAAATTGGGACCAGTGCCGGCCTGCAGTTGCTATGGGATCAGTATAGTTACTCGTATGGGACGGATGCAGCTTACGGAAACAGAGAATCAACTTTACATATAACAGCTGAGATAAAAGGAGATAATGCTCCTAAGCTACAAGACTATATTCCTCCAGTCGCTTCTCGTATTGGCATCGACCTCCATCCAATTGATTTAAAGGATGATGAAAATGTCCTTTGGTTAAAAGCCCTCATTTGGCCGGAACATCATGAAAGACGGGAGTTATTTGAAAAAGCTGCAAAAATAGTTAAGGCGAACGAAATACAGTTGATTAAAGGGAATGGTGTTGAAATGCTTGAGGACCTTTCTAAAGAAATTTCAAGCGAATATGCTATTTGTGTGTTCCACACCCATGTAGCAAACCAAATGCCTTCGGAAGTGAAGACGAGATTGCTAGATAAGGTTCAGCAGATCGGTACCGAACGTGAGATTTTTCATCTATATAACAATATACAAGACCGCGACCTTCATCTAGATTATTCTCTTGACGGAAAAGTGTATAAACATGTTGTTGGTCAAACAGAAGGGCATGGAAAATGGTTTACGTGGGGGTTGTAAAAGGCATTTGGATAACTCCTATGCCTTTTAAACGAAAGATGTCGATGACTCTTCCTATATAAAGATTTTCACGATAATCGGAAGCAAAAGTGTAACTACTAAAGATTGTATGAACGTTAAAATCATATCCTTCTTCCACGGATTACTCTTTGGATAACGGTTGTTGATACGTTGAAAAACTAGAAAGATCACCCACCAGAATAATGCTACATAGATGAAATCAAAGACATTATCATAATACAATCGAAACTCCTCCCTCCGTTTCTATTAGTTATCTGTTACCTCTATTATCGCATCATTTCAAAAAAATTGAAATAAATAAAAATATTACCAAACCTTGATGGTAAAATAGTTTTAGAGATTTATAAAATTGGGGGTTTTTGTTTGAAGGAGAAAATATTCTGGATCAGTATAGTGGTCATTATCCTTAGCTATATCGGCAATTATTTGTATTTCCAATCTAAACAGCTGGATGCCCCACTATTTTTGGAGCATTATTATGAACTCACTTTGAATAATGAAGATGAGACAATGCTCACTTTTTATTACGTAACCAATAAGTCGGACTCTTCATCAATTGATCACGTACAAATTGATGGAATTGAGGCATATGCGAGCACGAATATGGATTTTATGTGGGAGTCGCAGGACCCTCAGTTTGAACAAGAGTATACACATCATTATTTAAAAGCACTTAATGTTACGTTTCCCATGGATTTCGAAGGTGAAGGTCCTTTATCGTTTTCAGAAATGGAGGTCCATCTTTCCAATGGAAAAACCCTTTTGGCTGATATTGGAGAAGTCATTCTTCATAAAAATTCGGAATACCCCAATGTGTTAGAGACACAAATAAGTTCAAGTAGTAATCAGCATCGGGAGGAGAAATCGATTGTTGCTTTAGAACCAGTCACCATTGAGGAAATTGAGATTCCTTTTAAAGAGGAATTGTCAGATGACATTTTTATTAAAGTTGAACTTGAACAGGATAAATTGCGTGAACTCGAAAAACTCAAGACTGGTGCGAATCCTCCAAAATGGTTCGATGAAGACCGCGAAAAGGAATGGGATGACTTACCAGGTGTCACCCCTAATGACGATTTACTTCCATTTGCTTTGGAACAAAAAGAATGGGTTCGCTTCTTCATACAATTCAATTCGGCAAGGTATAGTTTCTTTCTATTCAGCATCAAACTCAACGGAAAAACAGAATCGGGTGATGAGTTTGTAAGGGAGTTACCAATCATAGATCACCCTGAGTTAAATCAAAAGGCGATCAATGAAATCATCGAGGAAAAGAGGCTGGTGAGATCGAATGAAAATTAATTTTAAGCAAATGTTCTGGGGCTTCGTTTTTATTCTATTAGAGATCCATTTGATTTTTGTTGATATTTTGCCAGAGCCAATCGGGTATTATCTCATTTTCTCAAGCCTAGTAGGAGTTTCTTCAGAAAGCAGAACCGGTAATTTATTGAAGAAGCTTTTGATCTTGCTTATACTCATTAGTATTCCAACTGTGTTTATCCAGCAAAATGTGAATGGGAATGAATTAGGATCTTTTGTCGGCATACCTATCTGGGATACCTATACCTTTTTACTAGAAATTTTCAAGTTGGTCATTGTATTCCTTGTTTTTCAGGTAATCATGACAGTTGTCTCTGCTCTAGGGGATGAAGTTTTAATAAGTAGAAGCTCACAAACGTTTAAAATTTATATGACTGTCATGCTACTTATCACGCTCATACATACATTTGCGATGAACTTTTCACGAGACATTATAATGGGGTACCTATTCTTTACAATCCCTTTAGGCCTCTTCATGGAAATCATGTTTCTTGTACTTTTGAGAAAGTTGCATAAGCATAAGGAACTTCAAGGATTGGATTTCAACAAGGATGGATAAAACGCTTGGTTCTGCACCAAGCGTTTCACTTAAACCTCTGTAAAACAGTTCCTTTTCCGTCTACTACTTCAATTTCGGCATATGCTCCATTAATAAATGTAATTTGTGGTGGAACATGGCCACAATCGATATCATATATAATCGGAATCTTTAGTTCCTCTGTGAGTTCTTGGTAAATATCCTCTACAGTATAATCTTCAACTGGATTATTCGCTGGACTTCTGCCAAACATAATGCCTTCACAATTTTCAAACCACCCCGCTAGCTTCATTTGCACGAGGGATCGGCGCAAATCGGTTGTGACAAGCTCGCAATTTTCGAAATACCAGATTACTGAATCTCCATTAAGGAAGTCATCACTAAATTTCCTAACATCCCCGTATGGGGTACCTATTAAATGTCTAATAATATCGATACAGCCACCAAGTAATCTCCCCTTTAGAGTTACTACACCTTTTCCTGTTGTTTTCCAGTAGGTCGGTTCGGTTAGATGAAAAATGTGAGGTGTTGGATTATCATGATGCCATTCCTTTTGGTATTTTTCTGATGAATATTGGATGACTGATTCTCCCTTCTTGGTGGATAAGACGGTTTGCCACATTGCTGTCGTCGAGTCCGAATCCTTTCCTCTTAAATCTATTAAGTTTGTTCCATGTGCAGTTGCCAAACCCGTTTTCAATGTAATAGCCAATAGTAACCCACTTATATCTGAGTAACCTAGGATCCATTTGTTTCTGAAATTGTCAAAGTCGAGATGCTCAAGAATTTCAATAAGTAATTCACCACCCCAGGGTGGAATAATCAGATCGATTTCTTCACTGCCCATCATTTCGTTAAACTCGTCTGCACGCTTTACTCCTGGTGCGGATTTTGCTTTTTTCTGTGTCCAAACAGTATCACCACAAATGATAGTAAACCCCTTCTGCTCCAAACGAGTAACGGCAGATCTAATGAGATCATGAAGCTCTGTTTCTACCCCTGATGACGGTGCCGTTACCCCTATAGTTGCTCCACTCTTTAATAGAGGATAATTTATCACCCGAAGTCCCCCATTCAATTCGATATCGTCTTACACTTTTCCTATTACTTTCTTTCTATTAATCCAAAACCAACTCCGGTTGGATCGACTAAATACGCCAAGAAAAAATCATCAAACTCCATTTTTTCACGGACAATCATTGCACCGTTGTCTACAGCTTTCACAATTGTATCCATAATCGAATCAACTTCAATTTGGATTCTCGTTCCATGTGGATAATCATGCGGGCCTTTGCTAATCCCACCTTGAATGTGATCTAATCTTTTAACAGGCCAAAACCCCCAATTAGGTTCTTCAAATTCCCAACCGAAAACCGTTGAATAGAATTTCACTGCTTTTTCAGGGTCCTGGCTGCTGATTTCAAAACCTACAATTCGTGCCATCGTCACCTCTCCTTTATTTCATTATCCAAATAGCCTTTGTATAACCTATGTGCATACCTGCTCGTTCCATGTTGTTTTGACTGACTGAACCAAATTTTGCCTGACTTACAATTAACCTGCATCCTTTTTCCAGTGCTTTTTGCATCCGCTTCTTAATTAATGCTGTTTGTATACCATGATTACGAAATTCCGGCAAGGTCGTTGCGGCAGCAAGAGTTCCAATACTATTCTGTGTATATAAAACTCCTATCCCCACTGGTGCATCCTCAATATTTGCAAGATAGAATGTCCAATTTTCATTGTCGTAAAGTATTTTGTTATTCTGTGCGACCCCATCTTTTAAAAATGCCGGCATACCAAAGCCCTTCGTGTAAATTCCGGCGAATAAATCAAATTCATGATGGTCTAACTCGCGAACATTGATTTTGGAATTAGTGCTCGTATCCTGATGTGAAGAATGTTCTGAGTAAAGGGTTGTGTGAAAATCATATTGATAAAAGCCCTTGTTGCTTAGGAACATAAGAAAATCCGAAGAAACATGCCCCGGCGTTAGTTCCAATCGAACAGGAATATTCTTCTGATTGTAAAAATGAATGATTTCATCTATGTATTTCTCATCGCCATCAGATAAACCCTTTACCGTGTTGAACGATGGACCTGGAATATTCTTAACTGAAAAAGCTTTTGCACTTCCAAAGTGTTTCACTTCTACGCCCATCGGATTTCCTTCGATCGCTTGTATAGCCGTTAGTCTAGAGTTTAATACCTCTATTTCAGCGGTTTCTATGGTTTGGGCAAATTGCTTGGTTACGACCACTTCTCCACTTCCTTTTTTGATGAATTTATAAAACTACTAATGTGATGGATGCCAGCCCTGTGATCATTTCCATTTATTCCGACACCTTTCTGCAGACATAAATCATTTGATGGCTATCTTCCGTTAAAGGCGATTCATCCCAATCCTTGTAAACACCTAAAATCTCAAATTTATTTTGTTTGAGTAAACGATCCATCTCTAGCGGAAATACATAGCGCAATTTGATATTCGTTTTCTGTTCTCCAACTGTTTTACCGCTGTCATCTTTTTGTCGTCTAATAGTTATATAGTGTTGCACTTGCTGAAGCGCGTCGTAGTTACTTATCGTGTAGACATCTACCGTTTTCCCTGTTTCATCCTTATAGCTTAGCCAATATTCCTCAGTAGGTGGTTGAAGCAATTCATCCGGACTTGGAAACCTCGTGCCGAAGATGAAAATCCCCTCTTCTTCAAGGTGATCGTGAACGGAAGTTAGAAGCTGATCATGCGCTTCATTCGTAAGAAAGTGCTGAAATGAGTTTCCGACGATAAAAATCAGTGGACTTTTTACTCCTAATTGAAGATTCATGCAGTCTTGCTCAATCCACTCAATGTTTAGGTTTGTATATTCTGTTTTCTTGTTTGCTTGAGCAAGCATGCCTTGATGTATGTCTACCCCAATAAGAGAATGTCCCGCTTCTGCTAAGGGAATGGTTGCTCGACCTGTTCCACAAGCCAAATCAATGATTGGACCGTTAACTTTTTCAGCCCATTTTTTTAAGAATTCCACATCATCTTGGAAAGGGTCATTTTCTCGGTCATAAAGGACCGGATCTTGGTATTCCTCAAAATTATCAAATTTGTTCATTTGTGCTCCTTTACTAAACTTATTAAAATTACTTATTATAAGTTTCCACTTAAAGGTATTAATTTCCTTCAAAAATTGTAAGCATGTCCGTTAAATGTGGTAATATTAATAAGTAAATTTTATTTTTAATAGTGAAAGGCTTGGTTTTTATGGTAAAAACAAAGAAAAAACGGGTATTAACAGAAATTAAACAACTTATTATGATTACCATCGGGGCTCTGATCGCGGGCTTTGGGTTGGAACTATTTTTAGTTCCAAATGATATTTTGGATGGTGGGGTTATCGGTCTGTCCATCATTGCGTCCAAGATATTTGGAGTTCCAATGAGTATCTTCCTTATAGTTTTAAATATTCCATTCCTTTTTCTTGGGTATCGAAAAATGGGAATTAAATTTACTTTACATACGTTATATGGCGTTGTTGTTTTATCCGCCTTTACTGCTTATTTGCATCATTTTGAACCTGTAACAGATGATTTATTTTTAGCAACCATTATTGGGGCGGTTATTTTAGGAACAGGTGTCGGATTGGTCATTCGGACTGGTGGAGCTTTGGATGGTACCGAAATTTTGGCCATCATCGTAAGCAGGAAACGACCCGTATCTGTTGGACAATTTGTGATGATCACGAACGTATTTATTTTTATTCTTGCTGCTTTGCTCGTATTCAGTTGGGAAACAGCCATGTACTCCATTATTACATATTACATTGCTTTTAAAATGATAGACATTGTGGTTGAAGGCTTGGAAGAATTAAAATCAGTAACCATTATTTCTGATATGCCTGATGAGCTTGCTAATGAATTGAATAAAGTTTTGGGTCGTGGAATTACCTTTATTCATGGTGAAGGGGCCTACACAAATGAACCAAGGAAAATCATTTATACAATTGTTAGTCGGATCGAGCTCTCCACATTAAAGGAAATTTCTCATGAACTGGATCCAAGTGCATTGATTGCAATTGAAAATATCGCTGATGTGACGGGTAGTAATTTTGGAAACGGCAGCGGACATTAAGTAGTAAATGCAGAGGCTAGATGGCCTCTGTATTTTTTGTTATACAAGCATTTCGTTTTTACTTGCAGATTTGTTAAAATTTAGATGACGCTATAGAAATAGGTGATAATGATGATTAATAAAATTGGTAAAGTAACTGTTTATGTGGAAGATCAAGAACAAGCAAAGGATTTCTGGGTGAACAAACTTGGCTTTGTTTTAAAGTTTGAACAACCAATGGGACCCGATTTCTCTTGGTTAGAAGTTGGTCCAAGTGAGAACGAGTTTACGACGTTGGTACTCTATGCGAAGGCAGCTATGGAGCAGCATGACCCATCAAAGGTTTCTCATCCATCGATTCTTTTCAGCACAACTGATATCGACACTGCTTATGAAAATATGAACTCAAATGGAGTTAAAGTTGGGGTATTACAAAAAATGCCGTATGGCTCTATGTTCACCTTCTACGATCAAGATGGAAATGAGTATTTATTACGAGAAGATAAGTAAGAGAGCTTTTCCCTAGAAAGCATGGTCCGCCATGTTTTTTTCATTTGAACAAAATCGATCATAGGAAAATAGACATTCTATTTAGGTAGAATTATTCATATATATGTCCAAAAGCAATAAAGGACGGATATCATGAAAAATTTAGGATATGGGCAATTGTTAATTCCGAGAGTCGCCCTTATGTTTATCTTAACCGTACTCATTTGTTTTGCAGCCGCATCAAGCATATCCTCTATTAAAAAAGATTGGATGAGTTTTCGCGAAATCGATGTTAACATTCGAACCTTTCCAACTGAGTTTTTTGTGAAATTACTTGAATCTGAAAATGCCTATTTCGGACAATCTTTAACCGTGGAACAGGAATCTTTCACAAAAACCTTAGTAGAATCAACCTTTCAATTTAAATACGGTGATTTGCGAAGCTTTTTCGGCCATGAACTACCCGGATTATCTTTGCATCATACCGAAATCCTGGTATCTGGAGAAGGTACAGATTTCACCAATCTCCCATACGAATCGGCGCCACCTTTAGATGTCTTACTACAAGAAAGAGAAATGGCTCAAAAGGAACTGGATGAGTTTAATAAGGAAGATCCGAAAACTCCACCAGTCAATCTAGCCACGGATAAAAAGGTGCTAATCTACCACTCTCACAGTTATGAATCCTACTTACCTCTACTTGGACTTACTAGTGACCCGGATATGAATAAAGCTGTCGATTCTAAAACAAACATCACAGTTGTTGGCGAACTTCTAGGAAAAGAGTTAGAAAAATACGGAATTGGGGCAGTTATCGATAAGACGAATATTGGGCAAATATTGAAGAAAAAAGGGTGGGACACGACTGAATCTTATGCTGTCTCACGTGAAATCGTTCAATCGGCAATGGCAAGTGACTCCGATATCGACTTTCTAATCGATATTCATCGTGACAGTGTTCGAAAAGATGTAACAACTGTTACCATCAACAATAAACCATATGCGAGAGTATTTTTTGTGGTCGGAAAAGCGAGTCGTCATTTTGAAAAAAGTTATGCCTTGGCCGAGGCTCTAGATAAATCTATCGAATCGCTGTTCCCAGGAATCAGCAGGGGTGTGGTTGGAAAAGGACTGGACCAAGGAAATGGAGTGTATAATCAGGACTTAGCGGAAAACTCCATTCTGATCGAGGTCGGTGGCGTCGATAATGACATGAAAGAAATAAAAAACACCGTTGAGGCGCTGGCAAAGGTAATCAGTGAACATATCCTCGATGCTGAGAAAGTGAATGCAACAAATGAATAAAGAGTTACTCTTTTGGCTTATTTGGTTGTTTGTTTCCACATTGTTTTGCTTTTTTTACTTACCCTTTGTCTATACCCTTGCAGCATTTCTCACTGGTATTGTGATGTGTTGCAAAGCGTTGATTAAACTATTGGTTGTAGAGAAAGAAAAACAACAGGGGTAAAATACTCTAATCCCGCGCTGTAATAAAATTTTTTGTCAAACAAGATTAGGTGCGTTTAACCCTTTATGGATTAACGCACCTATTTACGTTCATTTTAATTCTTCCTATCAATCTAATAAAGTCTTTTCGAATAACTTTCTTCAAGGCTATCCTGGATTGATTCTTTCGTTGCATGAGGGAGTTTCGTGTGTTCAAGTAACATTTTTACCGGGGATGGTAATTGTGATCGTTCCGGCCAAGAATCAGGCTTCCATAATCCCGATCGGATAAAGGCTTTGGCACAATGGATAAAGCACTCCTCTACCTCAACTCCTATGCCTAAAAGTGGCTTTTTCCCATTAACGGCCATTTCCTCAAAGAGTTCATGGTCCTTGACCACCGTGGCTTTTCCATTCACTCTCATTGTTTCACCTAATCCTGGAATCATAAAAAGAAGACCTATCCTAGGATTCGTTAAAATATTTCGAAGTGAGTCCATTCTCTTATTCCCAGGTCTCTCGGGTATGAGTAAATACTTCTTGCTTAACACCTGAACAAAACCTGCCTGATCCCCTCTTGGAGAGACGTCACAAAAGCCAGATTCATCAGACGTAGATATGACAAGAAATGGTGATTTAGAAATGAACTTTACACAATTTTCATCAAGATAAGAAATAGCTTTTCTTTTGACCAACTCACTTGGAGTACCCATCATGGAGCGCAACTCTTCTTCTGTTTCAATTTTATGTAGAAATGGATTTCCTTTATTCATTTAAGTCACACCTTCTTTTTTTGTAGTAAAAAACCAGATACTCCTCTTCGTTTATTTACTAACCGTCACACTAGGGTCCTGGGGAATGATTGTGGCTTGTTTTTTTATGATTAATACAAACAGGGTTGCAACGATACATAGGACTCCTGCGGATAGAAACGTAATGGTGTAGCTATGGAAAACCTCGTAAAAATATCCACCTAAATATGCAGCTACTCCAGATCCGATTTGGTGGGCTGCAAACACCCAGCCATAAATAATCGGCCCATTTATTTTTCCGAAGAAGTCAGCTGCTAGTCGAACCGTTGGCGGAACCGTAGCAATCCAGTCCAATCCATAAAATACAGCAAAGGCGATAAGCATCACATACGACTGCATCTGAAGAGCGTACGGCAACACGAGTAACGACAGTCCTCGAAGACCATAAAACCAAAATAAGAGCCAACGGTTGTCGAAGCGATCAGATAACCAGCCCGCAATCATCGTTCCGATTATATTAAAAACACCCATGAACGCGAAGATGCTCGCTGCGTGTACCTCAGGTATTCCATGGTGGGTTGAGGCTGGGATAAAATGTGTACCTAAAAGACCTGCAGTCGACAAGCCGCAAATGAAGAAACTACCTGACAGTAACCAAAACGGTACGGAGCGCATTCCAATCCATAGCACTTCAAAGGCAGAACTGATTGGATTCTTTTTAGTTTCATTTTTCACTTCTTCCTTGGTTGCCCCATAAGGAAGAAGCCCCTTATCACGTGGATGATCCTTCATCCAAATAAAGATGATCGGGGTTATTAGGAGTCCTAGTCCGATAAATACAGTCGTTCCTACTCTCCAGGAAAATTCCTCAGTTAAAAATGATAATAACGGTAAAAAGACCATTTGCCCCGCAGCGGTTGCAGCCATAAGGAGACCCAAAACCATTCCGCGCTTTTCTTCAAACCAAATCGTTGCGATATTTGCTGAAAGTACGGATAAAAAAACGCCCGAACCTATCCCAATAATGACTCCCCAAATGAGGTGAAGCTGCCAAATATGTGTCATGTACAAACTTGTAATTAATCCGATAACTAACAGGACCATCGAGTAGGCCATGATTTTTCGAACGCCTAATCTCTCAAGCCCCGCAGCAATGAACGGCCCTGAAATTCCATAGAGTATGAGATTAATAGCAAAAGCAAATGAAATGGATGAACGGCTCCACTCAAACTCTTGCTCTAGCGGAATTAAAATAACACCTGTAATTGAGCGAATTCCAGCTGCTATCAATACCGCAACGAATGTAATCCAAACCACAACCCAGCCATAATGCATGGACAGCACTCCTTCTTGTTTTACAATGCAGGTTTAAAGATTCTCATAGATTTCAATTAAATTGCCTGCTGGGTCTCGAAAATGTGCAACCTTCAGCATCCAATCAACTTGTTCGTGTGGCTTCGTGATGAACTCAAGTTTATCCTTCATTTTTTCGTATGTATCCTCGACACTGTCCACTTTAAAAATCAATGCCGAATTGTCCTGATTTTCTACAAGTGGTACATATTCAGTACCTATCGCAGCCACCATTTGTTTTCTTTCAAAAAGACCCAACTTCGCTCCACCAATTCCTGTAAAATCAGCATAATTGGATTCTTTATCCCCCCATGAAACTTCAAAACCTAATGTGTCTCGGTAAAATAAGAAACATTCTTTATAGTTATCTACTAACAGACGAATATGTGTTAAGTTCATTTCGTCCCTCCTTATTTAAACGTTTACTCGTAATATGTATTTTAGATATTTCCATTATATGTTTTTCGGAAATTTCCGTCTAATTGTATTTGGTTGTGGACTAAGGATCGGGTTTCGAAAAATTTTGGTTAACAGCCATAAGTTTTAATTATTGGCCATAAAATCATTTTATTGGCCATAAATTTTATTTATTAGCCATATTTTTGGATTATCAGCCATAAGTGGTCGCAATGACTTGTTTTTTTCAGGAATCACTCACTTATACTGGCCTATAACCTTTTGGTTACTGCCGCTAATTCGGAAATACTGCCACTATTCCAAAAATACTGCCGCTAATCGCCAACTTACTGCCATTAGCGAAAATCACCACACATTAAAGCCCCAAGGAATCTCCTTGGGGCTCTCTCTTTACTTTACTGGTATCCAAATTTCTGAGTAGTAATCGGGGTCTGCTGCGTTTCCGTCTGAGTATAGCTCAAGCTCAGCAGTCCCTGCATACGCATACCCGCTTGATGGAAACCATTCTGAGTAGATTTTTTTCCATGCGTCCTGCATCGCGTGTGGCATCGCGCCATGAACCTCGAATACGGCCCATTTTGAAGCTGGTATGTCTAAAATGTCATACTTTCCAGATGCTCCATCCTTGTTTTCCACAGCAACCCAATAATCGATTGCTCTAACATTTGGCTCACTAACACAAATGCCTAATATTCCGTTCGTTTCGCCAGTCATTAGCGGAATCAATGAATCGCAGGTACCATCGGAATTCACTTCATCCCATAATTTCGGGATCATACTGAGATGCTCATCATTCACACATGAAAACGTTCGTTTTACCCCAACTGCTTTAAATCCTTCCTTCTCAACAATTCGATACTTCACTGGATCTACTCCTTTCAGACTCACCTGGATGACCAGGCGGCTATATGATTGCAGCTTTCCAATCCCCTTCCGGACATCGCTTGGCGTTACACCGTGTTGTTTCCGAAAGGCTTTTGTGAAAGCCTCGGGAGTGTCGTAGCCATATTTGTAGGCTAGATCAATAATCTTTGTGTCTGTTCTCGATAGTTCTTCAGCTGCTAATGTTAACCTGCGTCGGCGGAGGTATTCACCCACTGTAATGTCTGTTAGAATCGAAAATGTCCGTTGAAAATGAAACGGTGATGCATTTGCACGACTCGCTATCTCTTCAATTGAAACTTCCGTTAGCAGATGGTCCTCCATATAATCAATTGCGTTCTGTAATGATTCTAGCCAACTCATTTCCCTCACTCCTTACCTTCATTCTACTTGTCACACATTTTTCCATCCTGTCTTTTTGTGCTTTGTTGAGACAGATTTTTCATAAAAAAGCTTCTTGTATCTTCGTGAGTAAGTTTGTCGCCGACCTCTTTTTCCGGTATAAATTGAAGCTCTGCAATTTCTTTATCTAATGGAGCAAATTCGCAATTAGAACCTGTGAATTCCACTAAAAACATCGTGGTTTCCTGGCGCTCATATCCGATTTTCTTTTTCATTTTTTCAGGGAACTCAAAGTGAATTTTTTCATCAAACTGCTTTATGATCGAAAAATCGATTGAGCCTGTTTCTTCTTGCAGTTCGCGGAGGATTGCATGTCTTGGAGATTCATCACTATCTTCGATTCCGCCTTTAACAAAATCCCACTCGCCATCTATTTTTTTTGTACCTGTTCGAGTATTTATTTTTGTTTTATGTACGAGCAAATAGTGATCTTCTTTATAAACGATTGCTCCAACCGCTTGTCTAATCTTAAAAATGTTGCCATCTGTTTCCAACATTTTTCGCTTCCGCCCTTTTTAAAAATGATAAGATTTATATGTATTTCGATGCAAACAAACCAAAATCCTTTTAATATATTGAAACGTTTTGGATATCTAGTTTCTCTAACTAACGAGGAAAGGATTTGAATATTAGCAAACTGGTTGCGAAAGAAAAAAGGGGAATTTTCGAGCTTAATTACATTACCTTAAATAAAAAAGTCAGGCTATGGTTGCCTGACTTTTTCATTTTATCGGTCATCTAGAAGTGCTTTCCTGTCAACAGCATGTGGGGGTTTTTCAAACCAGTGTTCGTCAATCATGATATTTGCGCCATCTTCTGCGAATTTTCCTACATCGATAATGAACTTACCATACATCATCCCAAGGTCTCGTCTACCGTTCGTTGACATAGCGTTCGCATAAGACCGAATCTTCATTGAGAACATATCAATCTTATGGAAAACCATCAACTTGTCTGAAAAAGGAGGGATGGATGATGGTTCCACTAAGTCATCAAGTAATGGATGCCCTGGTAGATTATTTTCATTTAATTTTTCCCTAGCATCTTTAATATGATCATGTGTAATTTCCACTCCGCGTTGCATAAACTCTCTTACTTTTTTATGAGTGGCTACTTGGCTAAATCCAATCAATAGCCCTTTACTCGCCACATTATTTTCAAGATTATCTTGAAGGTGTGCAATTTCTAAAGCATGTAGCGGTCTTGCATCACCAAGGAATCCAGCTAGATAGCTCTGTTTTTCCACAAAACTTACTTCCTTAGGGATTGGGATGATTGGTGGTTTTGTTAAATAACCTTTATTCTCTAGAATTTCATTTAGAGCAACTAAAAATTGAATTGTATTGTGGTCGATAGTAAGAATAAGTTCTCTAACGTCTTTCCGTATCATCATAGGAATCGCAGTAGAGTAAAGGCTAAGCCCTGCCTTTGCAGTATACTTTAAATAATGAAGGTAAAATTCATCTGCAAACAATCTAGGGGCGTCTAGGTTAACATCCTTTTTAACGTCAAATCCAATCGGTATTGGAAAATTATCTTTTTTGAATACCTCTGTAATTCCAGTTATTATTTTTTCGCTGAGGCCTTTTGCTTTTTTAAGAATCTCCATAATATCAGGGTCCTGGCAATGTTTTTGATAATAGGTTAACACGCAAATGGCCATTGAGTTCCCCATGTAGACCGCCCACAGCTTACCCATTTCTGCCGTAGTAAGTTGCTCATTAGTTGGTTTCATTGCATAACTCCTCATCACTTTTTTTATATAGTATTTTCAAGCTGAGCGAATGTATTCAAAAATCATAGGCTCTCAAATTTTTTTCGACAAAAATTCTTTCTAATTACTAAAGATGTTGTTGATTCCACTACTATTTCTAACAACAATTGATTTCGACTGAAAAGACAACGACAAAATTCAACAATTTGGATTTTTTTTACATTTGATTTCATGGTTTCAATCATGTAGTATACATATACAAGCTACATTGTACGTAATCATAATAAAGTTTAACCTTTGAACTGTAATAGGGAGTTTAACATTGAAGCTGGAATGGCAGGCCTTCGTCCATGGCGACTTGAAGGACATACAGGAACGTTTCTGCAAACACCCACTTTGAGGAGTGGTGGTTTTAAACTTTCTTAGCGTATTACGGCAATTGTGGCTTTTCCAATTTCATGCTAATCCATTTTCCAATAGGAGAGTGGATTTTTTATTTGTCGTTTCAATGTCTTGACCTTTTTCAGTAATTAATTTTATAATTAATTTCTGTAGTATATTTATTTTTTATATGATGTCCCAGTAGCTCAGTAGGATAGAGCGACAGCCTCCTAAGCTGTAGGTCGTAGGTTCGATTCCTATCTGGGACGCTAAAACCTTGTAAACACTGATATTTTTGCGTTTCTTTCGGAATGAACTTTCCTGTAAGAAATACATAATATCAGTGTTTTTTTATGTCTATATAGGACTTGCTTGAAAGTGTATTTAGGACCCTCAGACCTTTAAAAAAGGAGGAATTTTAAGAATGGGAAGAAGATTTATTGTAGAAAGAGGTCCTAAAGCCAAAGTGGACCGACAGCCTAACCAGGACCAAAAGTCTAGTGAGGTCCTATATACAATTACTGAAGCTGTAGAAATTTTCATTCGAGCAAAAGAAGCAGAGGGAATTAGAAATAGCACAATCAAGGGTTATTTCGACACAGTAAGATATCTCACTGACTGGCTACGGGAAGACGTTAAGTTCATCGATGATATTACACCTTCTATCTTAAGGGACTATATCAAGTATTTAAGGATGGACAGAATACCTTATGAAGAAGATACTAACAGGAAGCGTAAAGGAAAGGGGTTATCTGTAAATACAATCAACATTCGCTTAAGAAACCTGCGAACAATGTTTCGATTCTTGCACAAGGAGGGAATAATTAATGTAAACCCCACAGCTAATATTCCTCTTGTTCGCGATGACGAACTGGAAGAGGTACCAGGCCTAACAGATGAAGAACTCGATGCTATCCTTGATTCATATGACGATAACTTATTTGCACAATGGAGAGACAAAACTTTGGTCCTTTTATTGTTAGATACTGGGCTACGGATAAATGAAGCACTATCTCTTACTTCTGAACAACTTGATTTTAGGGACCTTACTATCTTTGTTCCTTCTCAAATCGCAAAGAACCGGAAGTATCGTGAGGTTCCAATCAGTCGAGAGGTCGCAAAAAGATTAAGACAACTCTTAGATGAGACTCAACAGTATTTCGGAGATAACTGTCAATTGTTTATGAATGCTTTTGGAGAAGACTTTACAGCAGATGCGTTTAGAAGGAGATTGAATCGCCTGAAGCGAAAGTTAGGGATCGAACGATTACACCCTCATATGTTTAGGCATACTTTCGCGAGAAACTACATTTTAAATGGTGGAGACATATTCACCTTACAAAAGATACTGGATCATGCAGATATTCAAACTACAAGGAAATACATTCAAATGGATAAAGAGCATCTTAGACAACAACACAATAAATTTTCACCTGTAAGAAAGTTAATTAATCGTAAAGGTAGAAAGTTATAAGTATAGGGGGCGGTGTAGTACCGTCCTTTTATATAAAAAAAGGCACCATAGATGGATGCTTAAACTGTTGCATACTTGTTCATCTTCCCTGGCATTTCATAAACAAATCTAAGTAACATTCCAGTGAATTCTAATAATTCAATTGCCTCTTCCTTGCTTATACTTGGAATCTCATGAGTTGCTTCATTACCTTTTTTTCTAATATGATCGACCCAATCTCTACTGTTAGGCGGAATATAGTGGTTTTCTTCTAAATATGTTACATAAAAAGCAAATGATTTTCCCTCAACTGCACCTTTTGAAACTGATACATTCATTAATAATTTTCTACATGATAGGACTGTAGATGTGTATGCATTAATTGAAATACAATTTTTCGCCTCACTATATAACGCTTCAATATCTTTCGGTAAAAATTCTATACGATCTCCAAATGATTGACCCGGTACCTGTTCATTACCACTTATGAATGTTGGCTTATTACAATTTGGGCAAATATAAATATTACCACTAGATAAAGTCCTAAGTTTTGAATCTTGATAATTACATTTATATCTTCTAGATGGACCAACATTGGAATCGCAAAAACCACATAAATACGAAACGCCTTGAACACCATCTGAATTTGTGCTCCAAGTGCCTCTCAATTTTTCCATTTTGATTCCCCCTTCTTCTCTTAAATTTCGACAAAAGGATACTTTTTCCTGCAAAAAAGCACCCTAGATGGATGCTTTGTAAACAATTATTTAATTGGGTTACTCCTTGGATGCGGAGCTGTAATGTCCATAAAATTAACTTTTACCCCATTCTCCACTAACTCTCTAACAGAATAAATTTTGCCATGCTTATTTGTGTAGTTATTGATGCTTCCGTTTACCAAGTCTTGAAGGAATACACCAATATGTTTGTCTTTATATTTTTCATTCTCACCATCTAAATTAAATAACCTTTGGAAAGATTTTTCAAAATAGATATTTGATAACGTCACTTCTGTTAGTTCATTATTCTTATGACTGATACGGTTGACTTCATAATAATTTCCGTACTCGTCCATTACTAAATGAAAATTAGAAAGTTCATTGATATTCATATTTACACCCCCTTCTTCTCTTAGATTTCGACAAAAGGATATATTTTCCTGCAATATTTAACAAGAACTTCAACCTAATTCTGAAATATCATAACCTTTATTTTCATTAAATTAGTAGGAAATTGGATTTAGTTAAATGAGGATATTCTGCAGGAGTTACTTCTCGAAGAAAACCGTGGCTAACATTCGAAGTCATAAGGGTCCATCTACTTGTGGTGATGATTCCATTGCAATAACGTTTTATTGTGTCTTCCATATGCTTTGCTAACTTAGCCTTTAAATAATACTCACTAAAACAACTTTCATTTGATATAACATGCAAAACAAAATATTTCATCAATATTCCTCCTTTAGAGGGGAAGTTCGACAAGAAACCACTTTTACCCTTTGACAACTTTGTGAATAAATAAAAAAACATCCCGTAGGATGCTTATTCAACGTGATTTGCTTTTAATAGATATTTTAAGCCTGTAATTATAAACTGGATGCCTACTCCGACTCCTTTTTCCACGATTTGTTTCTTGACCTCTTCTAAAAACATTTGATTAATATTCGTCGGTTCAGAGTTTGAGACAATTTCATCTAACTTGTCTTGAATCACAAGCATATTTGCTTCTGTAATAGTCCCATTTATTTTATTTATTTGTTCAAGGTTAATGAGTAATGATACCAGTTTTGAAGAATCTTCGCTGATATTTTTCAAAAAATCCAATTCCGTTTCCTTTAACTTCAACATTTGCTCATTTTGATTGGCATTTATCTCTAACAACTCAACATTTCTTTTTTGCCTTTCTATTTCCTCATACTTAGCCCTATATATTTGTTCTTGCACTAATCTCATTTGTCGTTGAGTTTCTGCTATACCTTGTCTAAAGTTATCCATATGATCAGACATTTCATTCCCTCCCCCTTCGTCTAACAGTTCGACAAAAGGGGATATTTTCCTGCATTATATAACCATCAATATAACTAATATGAATGAAATTTTATTTTATAGAAGAGTTGAAGGTTATAAAACCGCTTTAGTATGCTTGTTTACAAAGAAAAGGAGTTGATTTTTTGAAAAGAAATACTAAGGATCATTGGAGTTGTGAATTTGTTGGTGAAGGCGAAGAGGACATTAGGGATATTCTAAAAAGACAGTTTGTGAGTTGGCTAAACGAACAGCACGCCTATCCAGTGATAAGCCTAAAGGAAACACCCAAAGAGGAATTATACAGAAATAAATAACCTGATCCGTATGGACCAGGCTTTTTTATTGGTGGTTATAGACCATTTTATAGAAGGTTGGGAGGCAATTTCTTATTTAATAACCTTTTATTTAGTTGTTAGATATTTATATTAATCAGTTTTAGAAGTATCTTAGGTAGGTAATCCGAATGAAGGGAGGTCCTTCACATCCTTTCTATAATAAATTTGGTTTAGATACTCCTTAAAATCTGAATCAACCAATATAAGAAAATGTCTTAAGCTCTTCGAATTCAGGATCAGCAACGATTTTGATACCCGCTCCTTTGATTCTACTTTCATAGCGTTCCAAGACTTCAGCAAGCTCTAGGCGACCTGCTCCGATTCTATCGTTTTGGGTAGGTTGCCATACATTTATTTTAAGTGACCCCTCTCTCTTAATTAGGCCAATAAACTTTTCTAATACCTCTCTATCGCGTGGAGTAATTTCTAGGTCAGTAGACTTTAAGTCAATTAAATGAATACACTCACGACCTTCTTTAACTCTTACTCTTAAATTGTCGAGCTCCTGTATAAAAGCTCTTCGTCGAGAGTGGTCTTTCATGATTCTACGAGTGTCATTAATTCGAAGCTTACATAAATCTAAAAACTCTTTTAAATATCGGTTGTTGTGAATATTGGCGATTAAATCAACCTCTCGCCACTCACCATGTAAGGTATAGTCCATTTCGCGCATATAATTAACTAAGCCTAAAGCAATCTTCTTATCGGGTACATGGCCTTCAGTTCGATAATTGTGATCCATTAAAGGTATATAATCAAAATCTAAGTTTTTCATTATCAATTCCTCCTATAAACCTTTTAAGGAGTCCTGTGTATCTTGTTTAACCTTTTGAAACTTTTCATTAGGCGACTGATAACTAGGACCTAGAATCCGTTTCATTTCTTTGTCATGTTCCGCTTGTTTGTTTCTAACCCCTTTTAGCTTCTCATCGAAGGTATCAATCCCATCTAAAAAGGAAGCTGATTCTCGCTCTTTGTGAGCCTTCTCAACGCTGTTTTTATCCTCATTAAAGTCTAACCCTTCTAGGTAATTATCCTCGCTCATTTGAGCCTTGAAATCGATTTTATTTTCACTCTGATAATTCATTTTTGAATTTTGGTTGTTTCCTAATTCAAACATATAACTTCATTCCTTTTCTATTTGTTTAGTTTGATTTTTCTTTTGAGTACATCTTCAGGAATATAGAAGTATCTTTTATAAATCCCTTTATAATCCTTAATTCCGTGTGATTTAATTTGATTCATAAAGTCCATATCATTTAAGTAATAATTAAAGTTTTGCCTGCTTAACTTTAACGTTTCTCTGATCTCTACGAATTCTGTATCTCGCTTATTCAATAACTTATTTGCAACAACCAACTTAACTACCGCATCGGACAGTTGTTTCTTTCTATTCAAAGCTCTGAAAGTTTTACTGTTCATTCTCATTTCCTTTCATATATATTTTTTACAAGTTAATTTTCAAAAAAAGAGAGGAACCTTTTCCGATCGATTCCTCTTAAAAGTGCTACTAATCCATAGGAGAATCAAGAAATTAAAGGACCTAATTGTTTTAGGAAAATAGGTCCCTCGTGAACTTGAATCTTAATAAGGAAGGCGCTAATCTCTCCCTCGTCACTACCATTAGTATTCTTTTGAACAACTTTTTTCTCATCCCGTGTACAACTTGTTTTTACTTTTTAATTCGCACGTAATTTTTTCGACTTAAAGTTATAATTCTTCCAATCCTTACCCTCTCGTACTAGTTGGGTAAGATAAACAATGTCATTCGCTACAGATACAAAGTTAGTTATATTCGATTCTAACTCGCCAAACTTGAAGTCTTTAGACAGTTCAGAGACCTTTGTATGTTCATTTTTGTGGTACTTAATATAAAATGTCACGGAGTTCCCTTCGACTTCTACACGGTCAATTGTCACGCTCTTTAGCTCCGTTAATAACAAGGATGCGAGATGCATATTTGCTGTTTTATATACAATCATTTTGATACCTCGAATTTACCTGTACTTAGCTTCTTAAACTTCCATTCCTTGCGGTAAAAGAGCTTCTTCTTCTCATCGAAATAGATACCTCTTATCTCTAGCTTCTCTTTATCTAGCTTATACTGTGCTTTGACATCATTGACCTTTACTTTAAAGATTTCAGAAAGCTCCTTGAGAGTTATTCCTATATCCGTGCAATAAACATATAAGTAACCTACGAATTTAACTTTTAATGCATAACGGTCTTGCGGATTTATATTTACTCGTTCTGTTTGTTCTTCTGTTTTAGTTTTTTTCATTTCATTGAATCTCCCTTTGATCAATTGTTTATTAAAGTTTGAGTTTACGTGTCGCCTGGTCAGGAAAGAAGGGGAGGGAGATTGTCATAACGGAAAATTGCGTTCTCCTATTCATCCTACCCTTTTCCTTCTGACACAGGCTTTTGGGAAGTTATATTATTTGAACATATACTCTTGAAAAAGCGAGTGATTTATTACTCGCAAATATTATTAAATTAGTTATTGTTATTTTAGTTCTTATTAGTATCCGCTATAGAGGGGTAATCAAATTCCTCTATAAAGGACCAATAACTGACCCTTTACATAGGACTAATACATTTTTTATGTCAAATCGTTTGGGTTAAGATCAAGCAGTTTTTCATCTTCTGAATCCTGAAAAGGGAAGTAAAAGGGTAAATAATAATCTTTTGGTCTGCCGTTTTTGGTTTTAACTTTTACTATTTTCAAAAGTCTCTCTTTTTGAAGGATTTCTTTCCTCGCTTTTAACTGATCCTTTCCTATTCCTGTGTCTCTTGTAATTTGTTTGTCTGTAGGAAAAGCCCATCCATATAATCTTTTATCGTATTTTTCATCGTTACCCCCTCCATAGCACATGGAGTGTAAGTAAATCAGAAGATGAAATGCAGACCTTAGTTTTTCAGGTTCCCCTTTCTTTCTATACCTCATTAAAATCTTAGGAAAAACTTCTCTAAAAAGAATGTGGGGTATCATTGTATAACCTCCGTACTTTTCTCCCTCTTTTATGTGCATATGTTGGTTAAACTTTAGCTCGTGTAATTCATCAAAGCCTTTAAAATCACCTTTTTCTCTAGATAAAATTTTAGGTTTTTCGTACCTTTGGATGTATTTACTATCTTTGGTAATCTCATATTTCCAGTAATCTAGTGACATTTGCATTAATTCGGCATTCTGATTATTTAACATGTCTAACTAATTCCTTTTTAACTAACTGACCAGTTTTCTTCTGTTTTTCCATATTAAGAGATATTGATCTAACTTTTTACTTTTCTCAAAACATAGAAATACTCTTTTAGTCACTTTATGAACACCACAATCAATTACACTGAAACCATTCGCCACTAGATATTTTTGTACGTTAGGAGAGTAACAATAAAAAATATCATTTTTAACTAATGTTTTTTCCATTTTTCATTACCTCTTTTCCAAAACCTATTTTTCGTTGTACTTATTAAGCAATAATTGAACAGCTTGATCTAAAAGTTTAGTTTTAGGAATAAACGTTTCTTTACTTAACTGATTCAGTCTTTGATGAAGTTTATTATCCAAAGTCGAAGCAAAAGCGGTTCTATTTACTAATTGAGTCTTCAATTCTCTTCCTCCTTTCTGTAGTCCTAAATATAAGTACCTAGAAACTTATAGAATTTCGCGTAAAAAAAAGAAGCCTTTGAAATTGAGAATTCAAAAGCTCCTAGACCATTAGTTTTTATTCATCATAAACAGACTTATAAAATATATTGCATTACTTTTACGAGTTTTTTCATCATTTGCTCGATGCTCGATATCGAGTGATTTTCGAGTATTTTATCGAGTAGGAGGGCCAATATTTTCGGGTTATTTTTTGGGTGAATGAGATGGATTTCGCTTGGAAATAGGGGTTTTGGAGTGGTTTTTGATGGTGATTTGATGGGGGAGTATTCGCAGGCTCGCGCTCTGTTAATATATTAGGACCAGGTACTAAAAAAAGGGAGGTAAAACTTTACATACCTATTAGGGGTATATCCGTTTTACAAAATTAGAATATATGGGGGCACACCTGTTTTCCAAAACTAGAATTTCGAACAACCTACCCAAATTCCAAAATGGGAGTTTCAGCTTACGGTTTATTCAGAATGATAGTTTCAGGTTACGGGAAAATCAGGATTTCATTATCGAAAGTTGGATCAATATCGAGAATATGAGCGATTCATTTTTTAAGTTGCGAAAAGTGCCAGTAGCCAAATTATTTATGCATTCTGATACCATTTCACAAACTTTCAAAACCTCCCCAAACCTTAATATATCAACACTTGCATAAAATCCTGCATAATCGTGAAAAAAGCGACTTTGTGAATCCCTTTGATATCAAGGTTTATGCAACTACCCAACTTCCCTTAAGTGTGATTATGTTAACTAAAATTAAATATACAATACATATTTTTGCATACAATTAGTTGTAAATTATGGTCAATTTGATGCTCCAAAACTATCGAATCAGTGATAGCATAACAGCTAATCAGGCGCGAGTAAATGGACGATTGTTTGAGTGGTAGGTTGGTTCACCAGGACGAATATAAGCTTCAGAGGGTACTCAAATTGTCGAGGTAAGGTCCTATATCTGCTGAATAAAATAATAACCATAGTATATTCGGTAATATTCCAATCAGATATATAACAACTATAGTATGTAGACACTTGAGCCATTACTAACCTACTGTTGCTGAATGAGATTTAAAGTTCTATGAGCAACAGAAAAGATGCATTAATCATTCAACATTGTTCCTGGTCAATCGATTGATAGATAGAACTCATTTAGTCGCCAAATGAGCTTAATATTCGACCTGTGTAGAGCAATTAAACTCAATCGAAAGGAATAACACTCTGAACGATCGAAACTCCTTAGAATCGATTCTCGAAGGTTGCAAATTGACTCATATTTCATCGCAACTCGTCGGCTCTGCTCGGCTCGCGCGCGGTTGGAAAAGTCACCAGTCTTTTTGGAGGTCGGCTGTTATAGATAAGAACAGGCTATTAAAACGAACTACTTTCGACAAGGTTCGACAAATCTAATTAAAACATATGTTCACATCATTATTTTACTATATGAAATCCGCGTCATATAAACCTTTTCAGATAGCGTTTACTATATGAAATTGTTGGTGTATGGGGTGTTTTACGGAATTGTCCAGGTTTATCACCAAAATAAAAACCTACTCCCTACTTCTCACTACAGGCTTATCTTAATAACTCATGTAATATCTACTTTTAAGTTGACGTAAATATAGTATAAATAACCTAATGAAAGTAGGTCTTGTAGATGTTATTTAAATTCAATACAAAGATAAACAGGAATAGGATGACACCTAAACAACTAGAACTTCAAAATATACTAACTTTTGCAAAATCCGTAATTAATTCTTATGACGATAAGAAAATAAAAAGACCTGATTACCTACCAATTAAGCATCCCATCTTTGAGGTAATAAATATCTTAGCTAGGAAAGTACAAGCTGATTATATGGTAAGCCTTATATCTTCTGAAGATGAATCCCCCAAAGAATCTTTATTTAATTTATTCCTTCCAAATCGAACGATTGTAACACCAGATGGGAAAACATTTGGTGATTTCAAAAAAATATTAAACGTTAAAAGTACTGCTAACTTAAGTGTCGATCCTGTATTGCCCTGGCCATGGAAACGAGAAAGATTGATTGGTACAATTACTAATATCGGAAAAGGCAGATTGAATGGTCCCTGGAAAGAAGATAAAATGAATTATCGCTTACATCTAATATTACCAATTGGAATCTTTGAAGTAACTGGCGGAAATCACTCAATTTCAATAGGACTTTTACAGAGCACAGGAACGATTGCAACGAAGACAGTTGAGGATATTAGTGAAGTATACAATTACGTATTTTTTAATGGTCAACACTATATAAGAAAATTTGATAAGGCAATTATTAGCGAAAAAGAAGAAAACTTCGAACTTGGCGCTATTTTTGAAATAGGTAGGCTTATGAAAGAACATTCAATTTCTTATTTATAAAAATTTACTAGCATTCCGCATAGCTTTAAGAACTATGTTTAAAATAAAAACCAGATAAAATACGTCGTATTAAAGGTTCATTGAGCTAATTGTTCCAAAAAAATGGGCCTTCATAGAGAGAGGCCCAATTTACCTATTTGTTTGTAATGTTTAACCAATCAGTTATTATTGGTCCCAACCATATACCCAAGACGAATATTATTAATCCCGTGATTAAGCTGATTAAAACAGCTATCAATCTTTCTTTAGTTTTACCTTGATTCACTGTTTTAGTCACTTCGGAAAGTAGTGCTTGTGCCTTTTTTTCCTCAATTTCAGTCAATACTGAGAATCTCTCATAATCTGATTTTAATTTAGTTAATGCTTCGGTATTCTTCGTTAAGGTTTCTTCCAATTCTTTTAAGACACTAGAAGTATGTTCCAATGAAGTATGAGCCAATTCTATTTTTAGGTCTAGGTCTGTCCTATTTTTCTCTAAAACTTTAGTTAGTTCATTCAACGTTGTATAAAATGGCAAGGTTCCAAGTAATACCCTTGAAACGCCTATAAATATATCTCGATTAGACTTGAATACTTCCGTAAACAAATTATTAATATACGTCAAAATTTGCTTGAACATTTAAATTTCTAACATCCTTCCCCCATAAGTTGTATATTAATTTAACTATTTTTATTCTTCTCTCCTTTGTTGAAGTTTTCTTACGTCTTCCGGAAGGTTCAATGAGTGCATCTTCCTGTGGCAATTTGGACAAAGGGCGACAGTATTCTCTATCGTGTCATCTACACCTTTGGATAACCAAACTATATGACGCGTTTCCAGGTATGGATTCCCTTTTCTATCACGAAATGGAGCAGGTTGTTCGCAAAGTTGACAGATACCATTCGCTCTTCTCTTCGCATATTCAGTCACATAAGCATTTCTTTCTGTCATGTCCAGAAACCGTTAGGGTGCGTGATCCTGGTTTACGTGGTGCATATTTAGCTCTTATTCTTTAATCATTTTCATCAAGTCTTTTGGCCTTTCTCTCCTGGAGACTGGACTTTGAAACAAGCTTATCTAGCGAAATATCCACCTGTGTTTGGCCATCTTTAAGCTTTAATGGAAACACATATACTGTTCGAGGGATTCCGTTTATATCCGGTTGAATTTCTGTATAAGGCTCCCCTGCTAAATAAACTTCCCCCTGGAATATGTATCTACCTGCCTCAAATACTTCAAACAGGTAGACGGTTATGTCCTCTCTATAAAGTCTTGTTTTGCGCGTAATCTAATCGTTGATCCCCTTCAAGGCCCATACCAGTATAATGAAAGACATCCCCTTTCCATCTATCGGCATAAGTTGATTTAGTATGGTCCGAAACAATGATGAGTGCATTTGCAAAATGTGAACGCCTCATTCCCCCGGAGTTCGCAATTTTAAATAAATCCATAAGGCCTCTATTATCTAACTCGTCTGAAGGTTTTAAACCATGATTAAAACTCATCTATTTACCCCCGCTTCGATAATATTCATTTATGGATATATTTTACTATAAATATCCTATCTACGAACACCAATATACCTTATCTTTTGGCTAAGGCTATTATAATTCTCCTGTTACTATTGACACACTCTGAATTTTTTGTAAAATGGACACTGTAAGACTTAAATAATAAGAGGCTGTAGGAACTGTACATACACTACAGGTCATATAAAACGCATAATATCAACGTTTCAAGGGAATCTCTCTACTTCGACAGCCTCCTAAGCTGTAGGTCGTAGGTTCGATTCCTATCTGGGACGCTAAATTAAAAAGGATGTCCGGGCTGAATTGCCCTGTAAACGTTAGTATCTAACAATTACGGGTCATTTCAGGGGACATCCTTTTTTTCTTTTGGACTCTACTCACTTTTTCCTCTTAGGTTAAAAAAACAAAAAGAGGCTTTAAGCCCCTATACATCTTTTGTTTTCGTTTCTTTATTCACATACGCTGAAACCCCCTCGACAATCGTGCGATCGATATCGAGATATGGTTTCCCGCGAAGTGCATCATTTGAAAAAAGTTCTAGGCTTTCATTTTTTGTATCCTTAGGCAAACTGACCACCTCCACTATGGAAAATTCTACATTAGCCATAGTGTGGGCAATCAGTTTGTCGTTCATTCATGTATTTGAAGTGGCTTCGAACCGCTAATTCGTTCGAAGATGTCTTGTAGTTCAAGGTCTAATTTTTTCGGGAACTGGATTAAGTAACTCGTTTTTCTTGGTTCAACCCTACTTCCATTCTAAGAATTCTAGGCGGTTGCCAAACGGATCATGCGCATAAAATCGATTTGCACCCGGTAAGTTGTTGTCATCAATTATCTCCAAATTGTTGTTAAGAAGATGTTGTTTTAAGGCTTCTAAGTTTTCGATTTCGAATGCTGGGTGTGCCTTCTTGGAGGGTGCAAACGAATCCTCGATACCGATGTGAATTTGCACAGTTCCAAACGCAAACCAAGCACCGCCATTTTTTCGAAGAGCCTCTGGCTTTTCGACTTCTTTGCAGCCTAAAATGGCTACGTAAAAATGGCGTGCCTGGTCTTCACTGCCTTTTGGCGCAGCAAGTTGAATATGGTCAATTGCCTTAATGGTATAAGTCATTTTTATCCCCTCTTTAATATGTGTTACTTCTATCGTACTTCATATTGAGGGATAACTAAATTTGATAAATTTTATGTATTGATATAAGTTTACCTTATTTTTCCGGATACATTTCTTTTAAAAATTGTATGGATTGGGTAATTAACTCTTTAAGTACATCAACATCGACATCTGCAAATTTATTAATGTAGACACACGCTTTTCCAGTCGTGTACTTGCCGAACTTTTCGAGAAGCTCCTCACGCTTTGTATCGCCAGGTGCAAAATACAAACTAATTTTTGCTTTGCGTGGTGAGAATCCAACAAGTGGCGCATCTCCTTCATGACCGGAGGCATATTTGTAATGGTAGGATCCAAAACCAATAATGCTCGGCCCCCACATTTTTGCCGGGTATCCGGACGTTTCTGTGAAAATATCTAATAATTTGTATGCATCCTCTTTCTTCTTCGGACTCTCAACACTTTCAATAAATTCGATGACACTTGCGTCATTCTCTTTTGTTTTTAATTCATACATGGTATAGACCTCCTTGATAGTATGTAGGATTGACATTTTTTATTCATTCGAGACGTGGGGTAGGGAATCCTGACTTTTGAAGCTATTGGCCATAAAGTTTAATTATCGGCCATATTTTTTAATTATTGACCATAAATTTTGTTTATCAGCCATAAAAAAATTTTATTAGCCATAAATACTAAACGAACCCTATTTTCACTCAAATTCTTTAAGGATTTTTTCAAAATCGTCAGGTATGATATACACTCTAGCCTTCAAATCACCCCTATACTCTAAATTTAATGACTTAAATATTGTTTTTGCACCTGAACGAGTAGGCAATTTTAAGAAATCACGTAGTTGTTGATTTGTGATTGTGTTCCCGATTAAAAGCGAATAATCAACCAAAGAGTTCAGATAAGCTGTCTTAGAGGTATAATTGCACTTTGTACAGCACCACGACCTTGGCGTTCGTTCCATTGGAATCTTGTCGCATTTAGGACATCGCACGCCCTTAATGAGTTCATGCTCTTTTATCCCGAATTGTGCGAGTATGTCGTGGTCATGTGGGGTATGTTTCTTTAAAAGTAGTTTTGACACTTTTTGAAGTTGTTTTTTATCCAATATTTCTTGCTTATTCCTCTTCTCAAACAAATCTATTTTTGAAAGAAAACTTGGGCTTTTTATGACTTTATGAAAGTGTTTAAAGTCATTGCTAGCATCAATAATAGCAGTGGGATTTGTGAAGGCAACTAAGGTTTCAATTGGGGGGCTGGGTAATTTAAAGGTTTCGAGGAGTCGTTTTAGCTGTAGTTGGTGCCTGTTGATTTGGGCAACCGGGCAGTGGTACGATTTCTTCGTATCTTTGTAAGTTTGGATCAGTTGGTCAAACTTACCGTCAAAATATAATTCTCCGCGATAATGTTTAGCGTCGATGATTAGTTGGTATTTGGGGCTGGTTAGAAGTAAGTCTATTTCAAAAAAGTGCTCACCGGAGATGTCAGGAAGACGTAGGTTGTGGAAGATAAAGTAATTTTTTCCTTTTAAAAAGGACAAATAGTACTTTAAGGATTGTTCTCCGCGGTATCCGGACATCCTTCGGCCATATTCATCGCTAATTTCTTGATATTTTGGATGCGATTCCGGCAATCTTTTTAGTTCGGCTTCAAGTTTTCTAATACGTAAAGGGATTTCTAACTCTTTTTTCCTCATTAACTCTTACTCCTTTATGATTTGATAATGTTTTTTTCGACAAAATCCCTTTAAATCCTTTTAAAATTTGTCTCTTTTCTAAAAGATTGTTGCTTTATGTTAATAAATTGCAAACCAAGTTGGTTGGAGCGTAAGGTGGCGACTCCAGCGGGAAAAGCGTGAGACTTGAGACCCCGCAGGAGCGGCAGCGACGAGGAGGCTCAAGCCACGCCCACGGAAAGCGTCCACCTGAAGCGGAAGTCAACGATATAAAAACAACAAAGTTTGCGAAAACAGCCTAAAATTAATTAATCTTTTCAGCGTGGGACAATTTATGGCTTTTATTAAACTTTTATAGCCGTTTGCACAAAAATACGGCCAATAAAAAAGTTTTATGGCCGTTATTTTTATTTTATGGCTATTAGCCATAATCACCCAAAAATCCACCAATATGCCACAGCCCAAACTGCTACTAACACTACTAATTCATACACAAAAAGGATATGGTGCTTCTTTTCGGGTTCATATTTATAGTACATGAATGCACGGAATAAATTAAGGATAGTTAAGAAACCAATTAAGTATAGAAAGATATTGTCCATTACGAACCAAATGCCGATTATAAAAAGGACAAATAGAGCTATTTCAAGTCTAGTTTGTAGTTTATTGACTGAACGAGCCAATTTTCCTCTTTTTTCTATATTGAACTTTCGCCTTATAATGGCTTCACCAGCCGATCCGAGTATTATAACTACCAAACAAAATATAATAAACTGATAAATCATTGATACACCTTATCCTCTCCGTAGATTCACACCGACAAAATTCACCAAAGCCACATAAAATGGGTACACCAACAAAGCAGCAATGAGGACTAGGCCGACGCCCGGGCTGGGTACTTCCCCAGGGTCCTTAATTGGGAAAAGTGAAGCAAATATATACACATAGAATACAAGATATGGAACCCAAAGTACCACAGACCAGTAACTAGATTTCCTTGCCTTCATCCACCTTTTTGTCATCAAAATGAACAGAAGGGTTGCCCCAACAAATCCCCCAAAAACAAGAATAGTAACCACATTTGTTATACTTCCAAGATCCCAGCCTGTGAGTCTACTAATCCGATAAACATTTAAAATTATTTCAATCGCAACAAATAAAGCAAGGCAAAAAGTGTGCCCATTACATTAAGTTTCATAAAATAGTTCATAATTCAATTTCAAACTCTACCCCAGTTGGAGCGTCACGATATGGTGTTTGATATCCCTTGAATTGTAGTACTATTCCCTTTGCATCGTCTGGTAGTGGAGGTGACACAACAAATTTAAAAGAAACATGGCCTCCTGATCCACTACCACCTTCTGTTCTGCAATCGTACTTGTCTCCCATTTCTAATTCCCAAGAAGTGTGTACCCACGTTTTTTCGATTTCTTCTGATGCATCCCTATCGATATTTAAATTGATAACACTTGCGTTCGAGTATTGTCGTATAAAATTGATAGTATAAAGTAAATTTTTTACTTCGACAGCTTTTAAAACCGGCAGGTGTTTCTTAAATCCTTCGGGCTCTACCCTTGGTTTGAAATATTTTTCAGTTCGAAATGATTCAAAAACAGCATTCAAATATTCTTCATAGAATCCATATTTTTTTGCCCACCCAGAAATCACTTCTTCCTTTGGTAATCCTGGATTGTCATTTGAGATATTTTTTCTCTTCTCTAAAAGGGCACATATTTGCTCATCTATTTCAAAAAGTTTCTCATTATAATGTACGTTTCGTCGTTCAAATGGTAATCGTTTCACGTTCAGTACCCCCTCACAAAACTAATATTAACATATTTTGGAACACCTTATAAATAAATCCAGTAAACTCTGGTCAAACTAAGAACACGATTTAAGATGTAGGAGGCGTAAGTATTGAGCAACGAATTATCGATTTTTGCACTTGGCGGAATCAATGAGATTGGGAAAAATATGTATGTGCTACAGTATGATGATGACATTTTGGTGATTGATTGTGGGGGGAAGTTTCCGGATGAGAGCTTGCTTGGCATTGACTTAATCATTCCAGACCTTACTTACTTAGAAGAAAATCGGGAAAAAATTCGCGGATTACTTATTACGCATGGGCATGAGGATCATATTGGCGGGATTCCATACTTTCTAAAAAAACTCAATGTACCAATTTATGCGACTCGATTTACACTAGGTTTAATTGAGTTAAAGCTGACAGAGCACCGACTTATTGCAGATTCGGAGCTAATAACTATTGATGCAGATTCAAAGCTTACGTTTGGAGAAATTTCAGTTTCCTTTTTCAAAGTAAATCATAGTATTCCGGATTGCCTCGGAATTGTGTTTGACACTCCCGAGGGTAGGGTTGTACATACTGGGGACTTCAAATTTGATTTGACACCTGTAAATGATCAACATTCGGACATTCATCGGATGGCTGAAATCGGGAGAGAAGGTGTGCTTGTACTATTATCAGAAAGTACGAATGCGGAGCGCCCTGGTTCAACACCGACTGAGTTAAAAGTTGGAAACAGTATAGATGAAGCTTTTTTCAAAGCAAAGCGTAAGGTATTTGTGTCAACGTTTGCTTCCAACATTAGTCGGGTGCAGCAAGTTGTTGATGCGGCGATGAAAACAAACCGAAAACTTGCTCTACTTGGGCGAAGTATGGTGAATGTGGTAGATGTTGCAGTCGAGCGCGGGTACCTTAACCTACCAGATGGGATGCTGATTGATGCCAAAGAGGTGAACAATCTTGCACCGGAGAAGGTTTGTATTTTATGTACAGGAAGTCAGGGGGAACCGTTGGCTGCACTTGCCCGTCTTTCGAATGCAAGTTACCGAGATGTTCAAATCCTTCCTGAGGATACGGTAATTCTAGCGGCCGGTCCGATTCCAGGTAATGAAAAAAATGTATCACGCATTATTGATAATTTGTTCCAACTTGGGGCGGTCGTTTTATACGGTGGAAGCGCAACTGGAATGCACGTGTCTGGTCATGGGTATCAGGAGGAATTAAAACTCATGCTGACCTTAATGAAACCAAGATATTTTATCCCGATTCACGGCGAATATCGGATGTTACATCAGCACAAATTGCTAGCAGCATCCGTTGGAGTGGATCCGGAGAATACCTTCATTATTCAAAATGGCGATGTGGTTGATGTTCAAAATTCGGAGGCCCGTCAAACTCGGAAAGTCCCTTCTGGAGACACATATGTGGATGGAATTGGTGTCGGTGATGTAGGCGATATTATTTTACGCGACCGCAAGCAGTTATCTGAGGATGGCATGGTTGTCATTGTTGTTACACTCAGTAAACGAGATCAGAAAATCATATCTGGTCCAGATACAATTACGCGCGGTTTTGTGTTCAATCGAGACTCTGAAGAGCTTCTAAGGGAGACGAACCGACTTGTGAAAAAGTCGATTCTAGACCTTCAAAGTGAAAATAAGTACCAGTGGAATGCAATGAAAAGAGAAATAAAAAAAGCAGTGGGTCAGTACCTATTTGCCCAAACAAAACGAAAGCCGATGATTGTTCCGTTTATCATTGAAGTCTAACCCTCCGATTGTGGAGGGTTTTTTATTTCCATATTTCATCAAGCTTATCTGCGTAAAAGTTGATTGCACGATTGTATTGTTGAATATACTTATCCCCCGAGGTCGTGGCTAGACTTTTTAGCAAAATTCCCATAGCTTCCTGGTGTCTATTAAGATTGTATAGTGTCATTGCGTAAAAAGACCTTATCGCATGATTTTCAGGGAATAGCTCGAGACCTTTTACTAAAGTCTCTGCTGATTTTTCATATTTTCCGAGGGTCCGATAAGTGCTACCCAAACCTAAAAGTGCCCCTTCCAAGTCTTCACCTTCTAGACCTAATCTGATCGATTTTTCATAAAAAGGGACAGCATTCGATTCCAAACCTAACACATCAAAACTCCAGGCAACCTGATAGTTTAGCTGAGGATCATTTGGCGACTCTTTTACCAAACTCAATAGCCGTGCATTTGATTCCTTAAAACGACCCTCTTCTCTAAGTTGAAGTGCTTGCTTCATTTTTTATAGGTCTCCTTATACTCATTATAATATAGAACCTCAACAGCATTAGACCAATTAAGGACTGTTCCTACAAAGTCATTAATATCAAGTCCTTTCATCTCATACGTATCTTCAGTGTTTGTGGTTCCGGTTGCATCTTCAATAAAGGTTACTTTATAGCCACGATCATATCCGGAAATGGCGGTAAACATGCAACAGAACTCTGTTTCAAATCCAGTAATAAATATGTGCTCTACTCCGAGTTCCTCTAAAATACTTGCTAGCTTTGTTTTAAAAAAGGCACTCGGTGTCTCTTTTTCAACGATATAATCCGCATAATCTCTGACAGATTCATGTAGTTTAGAGCCCTCAGATTCCCGATATAACGGACTTTCCTCAACCTCATCAAAATGACGTACCATGATTACCGGTAGTTTTTTCGTTTTGAAATCTTGAATGATTTGTTGAATTTTGTGAAGTTCCTCGCTAAAATCTTTAAAATTCACTATGCCATTTTGGACATCAATCACTAATAATGCTTTCATTTATTTACCCCCTTTTTTAAATGTAGGACTGAGTTCGCTCCAAACGTCGAATTGGTTATCGTCTGGATCTCTAAATACAAAGTTCTTACCTGCATGGCCACGGTCCTCGATTTCTCCTACAGTGATATGAAGATCTTTGAATTCTTTATGTAATTTCTCTAATGCTTGTAAACCATCAACCTCAAAAGTTAGTGAAAAGCGTTCATTACCTTTTGAATCTATGAAGTTTGCGTTTTGTCCTTCCGATGCTGCAACAAGGAAAAAGCTTTGATTCGCCAAATTGATGATGGCTTTGTACTCATCCATATAATTTAGCGTAGCCCCAAGTTTTTCAGTGTACCAGCTAGCTGAACGCTCCACGTTCGAAACAGGAAGGTAAGTCGTTCCGACCCGTATGAGTTTTTGTGACATTTTCTTGGCCTCCTTTTTTTAACAGACTTCGATATTTACTTTATTCGAGCCATATTTTGAATTCCCTTTTAATTTTATGAATTATCTTCCAATAAGAGAGCTCGATGGCGTATAAAAAAGAAGCCATATCCTTATGGATCGGCTTCTTTATGAAGTGTTATTTAGTTAAGCTAGCTATGGCTTGGACGTATTGTTCATATAAGGGTTCCCAGAGCTTCTTACGGTCATCCACTTGTTTTCCATCAAGTAAAACACCTATGATATCTAAACAAACATGCCAACCAGCTAAGTCTCTTGGGGTATGGTCAGTCAACTTTGTGATCGTTTCAATTAATAGAAGTTTGCAACCATTTGGCCCAGGGGTCAACTCAAAGCGGACTTTGTCGTCGGCCCATGTATATTCCAAAACAGCGTGGTCACTAAAGTCAGTGATGGTCATTTCTTCGAAGGTTCCATCTCCCATATCAAATAGGAGACGGCCACCCTTATGAAGACAATCAACCTTTAATTCTGAAAACCATGATTGTAGTTTATCATTTTCTGTTAGCATCGCCCACACCTCATCAACGGAGTGTGAAAAGTGACGTTCAAATGTAGCTATGTAATTGGAATCATTTTTTTCAAGTATTGCTAGCATGTTGTACCTCCTAGTTCATTATCGTGCCGAAGCTTGTTTTTAAATCATCCCATCCGTAAACGGCTTCCTTCAGTGTCTTCCCGCCGATTTCGACTTCGACCGAATCTAGTTTGCGGGCTCCAAGTGCTTCGTAAAATAGACAGGATTTGTTTTCTTCCAAAACTAATACTAGCATGTTAGTTATGTGTTTGCCTAAAAGTTGTCTTACAACAGGAGCTACTAACTTTTTACCCAAGCCACGCCCTTGATATTCTTTTAAAATATAAATGGCGTAGAGCTCGCCATGAAAGTTTCCGTATTCCCCGCTCCGCTCTTGCCCACCACAGGCAAATCCTACAACTTCACCTTCTTCATTTTCTGCTATAAATATATGGCCGTTGGGGATTCCTTTTTTCCACATCATTTCCCTAGATTCATAAGATAAATTCTGAAGGTGCTCATCAGGAACAATTCCTGTATAGGTCGATCTCCAACTGTCGACATGCACCTTGGCAATGCCTGATGCATCAGCTAATACTGCTTTTCTTATTTTCATAACGTCCTCCTATTTTACCTCGAGTGCAAAGGCGTAAAACGCATCACCGTTTGATACATTCTCTTCGTTTTCATCCATCCACCAAACGCCATATGAATAGTAATATATCCCTTTTTCCGCAGGTGCCGTAAAACGATGATTTACTACTTTTACTTCTTGTTCCTTGTCACCATTGTAAATAGCTAGGTGCACTTCATTTGGCAATGGCTCATAATCCATAATAAATGTAATTTCTTCACCTGGGGGCACAACAATCGGTTCCTTTCCCTCCAATAATCCTTCAGGCCCAGCTGTGTCAACACATTCACTTGTATTTGAAGTGCTCCAGCAGTACGTACCTAGTTTCGTTGGATAGGTTTCATTTCCAATTTGAATCACCGTCTCCGGCGGTTTTCTTCCAGACAGCTTACTACTTGCATCACTTTCTCCACAACCTGTTAGAGTAATAGAAATCGCAATTAAAAGTACAAACATCCATTTTTTCATCATATGTCCTCCAAATGTGCGCTTTTAATAAACTGACGAAACATTCTAAAAAAAGGTTACACATTTTGAAACCATACGGCTTATTCTTCCGTATATTTGGTATAATGAAATATATATAAAGAAACGGATTTTTTTGTAAGGAGGTCAAAGAATGACGGGTATTGTTGCGGTTGTAATGGTTTTTTCAATTCCGCTTGTTGCGATTATCACGAGTCACTTTCAGACACAATCTAAATATAAACATAAGATGATCCAAGATGAATTAGAGTTAGAGAAGCTGAAGCATGAAAATTACTTGCTTGAAACTGAGAAAATGCGAGTCGAGCTCGAAAAAATGAAACTTGAAGCCCCAAAGAATGATACAAAGATTATCTAAGTATGAACACCCTGTTTTAGTAAGATTTCCGATATTGTGAAGAAAACTTAAAATCACAGTTCAAATAACATACGGTTTGAAATGAAAATAGCAAGGAATTAACAATACAATTAACACAAAAAAACTTGGGACATCCCAAGTTTTTTTGTTATTTTATGTGATGTTCTTATTCAATTTAAGCATTGAATGTTTAAGCGAAGGATTTCACAATAAAAACATTGAGTAATGTGGAATAAATTATTACGATTATTGTTTACAGAGGATATATAGGACAGTAAAGTAATTATGAGAAGACATAAATGAGAAATGAAGATGATTTATATTACAGAAGTGACAAAAATTAAGTAAACAAGGAGAAAAAATGGAACTTCAAACTCAAAGACTAGTAATTGTCCCTTGCACTGTTGAAGTATTTTCTGTATATGCAACCAAAGGATTTAAAATTGGTAGCCATATAAATAATTACTTGAAGAAACTAAAAGAAGACCCTTCCCTATTAGGATGGGGTGTATGGCTTGTTATTCATAAAGAAGATAATACAATTATTGGTGATATTGGGTTTAAGGGCAAACCTGACTCAGAAAATATTGTTGAAGTAGGTTATGGGATTATACCGGCAGCTCAAAACAAGGGATTTGCTACAGAAGCAGTAAATGAAATTATTAAATGGGCATTCTCAACCGGTACTGTTAAAAAAATAGTTGCTGAATGTTTAATTGATAATACTTCATCAATTAAAGTCTTAAAAAAATTAAATATGAAGAGAATCGGAATCAAGGATAATATGTACATATGGCAATTAAATAAGTAATGTTCCTCATTTTTTGGTAAGAAAGACGTGTAATTTAAGCCTGTTAGTTCAACAAAAATCACCTTAAAAATTTAAGCCACTTATGTTCTGGTTCGTGGATTTCCAGAGCATTTTTAAGCCATTTTTTCTTCTTTTTATCGAGATAATCCTTTATTTTTAAAAAGTCTTGATGATCTATTTCTCTTGTGTTTTTCGCCTTATACAATAGTACAATTTCTGGTTTTAGGTATGGAATACCTGTTTCATTAATACTCCAAATAGAATTGAGTGGATATGATATCCTTAAATCTCTTCTAAATATCCAATTCTTTTCTTTTGTTTCATTTAGAAGAATTTCTATTTTGTCGCCACTTAACATATTTAAAGCGTGTATTTCGTGAATTGGTAACTCTAAAAACTCACTTTCCCAAGCATGGAACTTACCATTAACGACTTTCTTAAACTCCCATTCTTTGAGATAATTCTTCAAATATATTTGGTCTTTTCGAAAAATGGCAAACTCTATATCTTTATGTTCTCTTGTTCCTTTCCCTATAAAAAGATCAATTGCCCATCCTCCAGCAATAAACCAAGGTCTATCAAATCCTGACATCAATGACTTAATGCTCTGGCATTGTCCAAATGACATATGTATCCTCCATATTAATTTATCTACTATCTATTCACATTTTGCACTCGATTCTTCAACTATCCTGCCCCGTTTGTTCAATAACGCACCCTTTAGTTGAACAAGAAAAAAGTGACGCATATTTTATTACTCGGACCCGATTGAACTAAAACTAGAGCGTCTCGTCCAATTTCTGAATCTTTGAATGGGAAAGCAAATAAACATTGCCTATAACGTCGATTTTGTCTCCCTTTATACGTAAAGCACAATCTTTGTTCGATGCATAAATATCTATTTCTTTTGATAGAAGAGATAGTTCGCTTTGAACTAACTCCATGTTATTTTCATGATCAAAATGAGACAGGACGGAAAAATTGTCAAGACCGATTCCGTCATAAACAGAGTTCGTTTCAACTTTATCCCCAAAGTTTTTCGAGTATAACCATTTAGCGGACATATTGATTGCACCAGCGCTTGCTCCAATCACAACTGCGCTACTTTTTTTTATCAAATCCAATAATTCATATTCCTTCAAAAAATTATTAAGTTTAAGAATATCCCCTCCCAACAAGAAAATGACTGAAGCATTTTGAATTATCGTTTGGGCATCTTCCTTCTGTACGCGAAAATTAATTAAATGATATTCGTCAAACATAATACCAGCCTGGTCAAGCCAAGAGCGTTCAGTAACACCAGCGTTTTCATAAATAGAAGGATTCGAGCTAATCATAGCAAGTGATTTTCTATCAGTTATATCCCCCTGTAACACTCTGCTTAGATTCTCTGGAAAAAAATTATTAAACCAACCTAAATAATAGTGAGTTTTCATAAGTACCCCCGTTTTCTTGTCAGCATCAAAATACTCTCAATATGACCGATTGTTAAACACAAGTTAAACAAAACTCTTCAACAAACCTGCCCCGTTAGTTAAACAAGAAAAAACCGCCTTCGTTACAGCTCTGATTTTCAACTCTTGCACCCGTTCGTTTAAGTGTAATCCCTCACATTCAAAATTAACGATCTGGAAATCTTTTTCGTAAAACAGTTATGAATCCATTCAAAATATTGTGGCTAACAGCAAAACCTTTTCGTTTATAAAATTCTAATGCATCATTACCATTTGAAACAAAAATAAAATAATCTTCTATATCATCAAATTGATACAACCATTTCATTGAAATATCAAATAGCCTTGAGCCAATCCCAAATCGTCTATATTCTTCTTTTATATAAAACTGAGATAAACACCCTACATTCTTTCCATTAACAGAAGAAAGGTCGAAGAAGGTTGCGAAATCATTCGAGTAGGTTTCTTTAGGAGAGATATTTGAATAAACATAACCAACTATTTTATCCCCATCTTTTACAACCACTATTTGATTGTCTATAGCACTTTTTATAGAAGAAAGCATCCTAGTCTCAAAATTCATATCATCAAACAATTCAGGTGTAATTTTTGCCTTTGATTTTTGAAAAACCATAAGTTCATTACACAACTCTTTACAAGAGTGAGCTTTTTCAATTGGTAAAACTTCATATTTTAAATGCATCTTTTGCTTCACACCTTTTGATATTTTACTAAAAATTATAATCATTCCATCCTCATCTAACAATTCCGTTTGTTTCGTTTTATAACTTCAACAAAAAAATGCATTAATCCTTCTTAGATTAAGGCACCCATTACTTTAAGTAAAATAAATCCCATCTTTGTTACGCCTTTATAAACTTAGTTCCTTAAATACGTTATCATTGCAAAACTACACATTTACAAACGAATACAACCATAATGATGTCGACCCTCAAAAAGATACGCAATGAAACTCTCATAATAAGGTATAAATTTTTTTGTTCGATTAGCTTTATGATTTCCTCTTTAGAAGCCCATTTGACTGCTTGTACCTCTTCAGTCTGTAACTTCAATTCATTCAAATCTAAGTCATATTCAATTAAATAAAAATCATCAAAGCCACGTTCAAAGTTAAATGTAAATAGTGGACGTATCTTTTCAAAGTTATAATGAATCCCCAACTCCTCGAATAACTCTCTTGAGGCAGCCTGCTGACTGGTATCGCCTGCAACCGCACTACCACCACAAGTGATATCCCAAAGGTTCGACCATCCTTGCTTAAAGGGCTGACGCTGCTGGATGAGCATCTCACCATTTAAATTAAATATACATACGTGTACTACTAAATGAAACTCGTCTGATGTCATTTCATCTCCACGAGTTATTTGTTTCTCTATTTTATTACGATGCTTATCATATAAATCCCACTTTTCCATAGCTAAACTCCTTATGTATAGTTTTGTAACAAGATAAATCTGACGGTACTCCTTGTTAAACTAAATTGCTTCGTACGTTAAGTAAGGAATACACCCGATTAGGATTTAAGTCAGTTCAATGAAAATGATTATAGGATACTATAAACTTCCTTTTTTTACTCCTTCTCGAATATGCCAGTATTCTTCTGGTAGTTCTAACGGGATGTTATTAATAAGGACGGTATCATCATCAAGCCATTCAATTTTCGCATTATCCACTTCATCAAAGTAGATAAATTTTGTTACTTTATACTTTTTATTTATGGTTAACTCACCCAACACGACATAAGGAGTGACCGTACCTGTTTTAGAACGAAATATTTTTATTGTGAAAGATTCATTTGGAGAGGTAGATTCAAAAAGGTATTCATCTTAGAAGCGCGTATAATCAAAATAAAACCACTCAATACAATAGACGGCAAGAAATACAAATAGCAGGATATAAATGGGACGTTTAATTTTATTAAGCAATTCTTCTCCCCCAGAATTTCACAAAGGGTGGTTAATCCTTCTTAGATCAACGCACCCTTTTGTTGAAAATGATTATTACTTTTTTGGTTTCAAGGTAATTTTACATAAATAGTCTAACATTAAACACAAAGACTAGAAAACAGCCATTCTACTAGAGTGACCGTCATGTACGAGTAAAAATATCCCTCTCCGAAATGATCCAATCAATGTGAGTGAGAGTATCAAGAGAAACTCCCGATAATGATCCCAGCAAGTATCATGCTGATCACATGAAAACCAGCCGTTATCAAGTAAAGTTTCAGCTTCATCCCTTCATAAAAGGCATTCGTGGCAGAAGTGCCAGCGATGATAAGACCTACTAGTAACCCGAGCCATAACCCATCTGCCCAACCACCTATATTTGCCCACTTGGCAATATTCGCTAACAAAAAGGAATTAACAATAGCCATCAAAATCGAACTAGTCATCACTTTTCCCACGCTAGGTAGATCCTTCTGATTCAATCCCTTTAATGTTTGCCAAGTATTCCAGAATACCTTTGGTGAATACCAGATTGAACCAAGAATACAGATAGCAACCGCACTTAAAATTACTGCTAAATAACTGATTGCACCAAAATCAAAATCCACTTTCTTCCCTCCAAAAAAACTCAGCTCTTACTAATTTTCTCATCAATTATATAAATAATGGTCTTTATTAGCAATGGTGGACGACGGAACTGTCATACTGCTCCAGAATTTCCTTGTTATAGAGATATTCCATATACTTCGCAACTGGAGGTAGATTTGTATCAATAAGTAGAAATACCTTTTCTCGTTAACTTGTGAAGAAGGACTATATTAATTCTTTACCCATGATTACATATGGCTGTTTCGAATTGCTTGGGTAAAAAGCTTCTTTTAGAACCTTCCAATGCAAAGAATCATATAGTGACCGGGCAGAATTATTATCGTTTTGAGTTGTTAATATAGCGGTCTTGTTTTCAAGGTTTTCTAATAGTTTTGTACTTAGCAATTTACCAAGCCCCTGTTTTCTGTATGATGGATGGACTGCTAATTCAACAAATTCAAAACAATCTTGTAACCAATCATGATATTCTTCTGAATTAAATTCCTTTGTAAGTAACTCGTGATAAAATTGTCCTGGTAATGAAGTATACCCATATGAAAAACCTATTACTTTGTCTTCTTTAGATAGGATTACAAACCCTCTATACCCCTTATATGAGCTATGTTTTAAAATCCGTTCTTTTATTGAATTATCCTCATTATTCCAAACTTCTTTATATAGTTCTGATACTTGTTGTATTATTTCGTTACTTGCCAATTCTAGTATTTTTACCATCCTTCTCCCTCCAATAGAAAACTTCGTTAGTTGAAAAAGAATAAAGTTCTTATTTGAAACGACTGAAACTTTGCCAAGAAGAAGGACGATCACCTTTATTGTGGAAATCGTCCTTATTTATTTCCTTCTGAACAGTACAGAGGTAACTAGTTTTTATTTCGTTTGTTTACTTCAATCTTAATGAACTCTGGCAAATAGCTTGGAGTACATCCTTTTGATACTATTTCATCTTTGTATAGACCTGTTTTCTCACCAAGTTTAATACAACGTGCACGATTCTTTTCATCATAAACGCCTATCCAGCCAGCGGTAAAATTCATAGCCCATTGAACTTCCGGTTCTTCCTGCGTAATATTAGCTTCCATTGCAGATAGCAAGTCCTCGGTGTTATCAGGCGGTGTTTGTCCAGTCCATCTCAACCGCCCTTGATAATACCAGAAAGCTCGCCTTTGAAGAGCAGAAGGACTATTTTCCCATGACTCCATCAATGCAATCTTCTTCTTGTCTTTGGTGAGCTGATTAGCCATTAACCAGTCCATTAAGTTATTTCGCTCATCAAGAGTGTGAGTCTGCATATCCTTATCAAGCTTATTTAGCACATCTGGTGAAAGAAGTTTTTTGTCCATAATTAAGATTGCTAATAGTCTGGGCAAAAACTCTTCGGTTGACCATAGTTCCATAGCTAGTTCGTGATCCTTTTTAATGTCCTTCGCAATTTTTCGTAAGTCGCCTAGCTTAGTTTTACTATTAATCTGAGCTAGAATGTTTTCTGCTTTTGAAGAGCGTTTTATTTCTGTACCTTTATTTTCATTCATTTTATACAACTCCTTTATTAAAGCACTGTTTCATAATATGTACTTGACGGGATATATCAAGAACTCAATACTGTAATAAGTCTTATTGCAGTGTGTGCATCCAAAGTTTACCTTTTTCTATATTGTAGCATACACCTTATTAAAGCTTTCTCCCCTATAATATAAGAGCAACCATCGTTAATAATTTACTTACTTTTAATTGAATACGAAAAGTGCATTCCTTTTTTAATAAACGCTACTCATTAGTTCAATAACTTTTTATATAAAAATATAAAAATTCCACAGATAACGGTTACACCGATAAATGTTAATAAGTAAATAAAAGGAGATATAGCCTTACCAAAAACAACTTCATTTTGAAGTGTCTCACCTTTATCCCAAGCACTTACAATATCTAGTTTGTAGTTTCTTGTTTTTATATAACCAACTACCATTTGACCAACGATATAGACTAAGTGAATGACAACTGAACTGATAACTGCTTGAAGAACTGTTTTTATTTTGGTCACCCTTTCTACCATAATATCTAAAATCGTTATTCCATTAACCTGCTTGCTAGCAATTTAGCGACTTTTCGCAATCGCTACCCGTTGCTATACATAAAGACTTACAGATTAATTGCATATTATATAAATGATGTGACAATCATTCTTTATTTCTTACCTTTTCGTTCTAAGTGTATAGGTGCTATATTTAGTATGATAGAAACAATTGTCAAAAACCATAATGCCTTTTCCATACCAGGTACTACATCGTCTAAAGCTGCCCAATCTTTCACTTCTACCCAATCCGAAACAAGACTGTATTCTGCACAAAGTGTTAATGCTGTAAATGCTAAACCCATCGCCATAGCAAGCTTATAATCCTTTCCAGCTGTATACATATAAAGATTTATAAAAGTAACAATGATTGCAATAACCCCGAATATTATCCACATAACTACACCTCCATTGATTTCTTATTGAACAAATCTGCCTGTTAGTACTACAAGAAAAGCTGCCCTCAAGACAGCTTTGATCTTCAACTCTTGCACCCTTTAGTTAAAAAACAATAGACCAACTAATGTACCAAGTCCTGTTTCCCAAAAAAATAAAAATAGTAACATAATGAAAAACCAAGAAATTCGCCAAATCCGGTTGGGACGTGCAAATTGAACAAAATAAAAAATTCCCCAAAATACAAATGAAACTCCAGTTGCAAACAACGTATAAGGTTCTGCTCCTCCGCTAAATTCAGCCCCAAATAAGGCTAATGTGTTAAACGCCAGTAACATAAACAAAACGATAAAATTATTTGTATGAAACGCTTTTTTACTCAAATTTCCTAAAAACAAGATTGACGCCATAATTACTAATAAACCTATAAATATGAATGGCATTGCGAGAGCAGTAAAAGTTCCACCGTCATCTTTTATCATCAGCACAATGCCAAATGCAGCTACCCCGATACCAATAAAAGTCAGTATTTTTCCTATTTTAGACAATTTATTCATTTCAGACCACCTACCTTGTAATTATTACACGCTAAAGGATAAAGGTTTCTAAACTGAGTCGTTTTTAAGAATAGTGATTCTACATACCATGATTAAAACCTTTCTTCACTAACCTACCCTGTTAGTTAAAGATCCAACAAAGAAGTGCACTCCCCTTGGATCACCCACACCCGTTTAGGCACTGCTATAAAAATGATTTCGATCACCAAGCAGTTAAAAAATACAGAATAGTAACACACCACAAACACAAAAGCCAGGATACTTGACCTGGCTTTTTTATTTTGAACGTCCAATTATTTTCATTAATAGTTTTTTAGGCAATTCATAATGAGCTATTAATATAAGCAAATATAAATCAAATAACCAAATATTTGAGCTTAGGTCGTAATCCTCTTTATTTATTTTCTTTTCGAATTCATTCATCACACCTATTAAAAAAGCACAAACAAGAAAATATAGATATTGTGTTAACACATAAACCCACTCTTCTTGAGTTTCTCCTATTGCAGCAATCCCTGAAAATACGGTTACTATGAAGAACCATATACTTAAAAATATAGATATAATTAAAATAATATATCGAACAAATCCAAAAATATATAAGGCGAGCGTTTTTATTTTTATCACCACCATTATGTAAATATCCTTCGGAAAAGGCCTACTGTTTCACCACTAAAACGAACTACTTACCTTTTTAGGGTGTTCTTTTATTACCCTCTACAATTTACTCATAAAATCATGAATTTCTTTTTTCCCTCGTAGGATGACCACAGTTTTATCCTTTGCTAATCGGTTAAGCCTTTCCTGCATTTTATGTATTCTTGGTTTATAGGTCGTCCAGATAAATTTGATAAACTCCCAATCTAATTTTTCAGTGCAGCCAAGGTCTGAGCGCTTTTTTCCAATGTGTGTTAAATAGCGTTTGAGGACACGGTATAAACACATATATCTTGGTAGTTCGAGATAGATAATGGTATCGGCTTGCTCTGCACGAAGGTCGAAGGTTTTGCTATAATTGCCGTCGATAATCCAGGTATCTTTCGTTAGAATCTCCTCCTGAGATTGTCTGAATTCTTCAAGTGTAGCCTCCACCCATCCTGGTTTCCAAAAGTAGCTGTCTAAATGGAACACGTCAATTCCAGTTTTATTACCTAATTGTTGAGCAAATGTAGATTTTCCAACGCCAGCCGATATTCCGATTACCATGATTTTTTTCATGCAGATCCTCGCTTTTTTGGTATTTTCGACCCATTCTTTCATGCTATAATCTTACTAGTTTAGAAGTTTTTTATGAAGGGGTAAGTTACGTGTATCATTTTATTGCAAATTTAGTAAAAGGTATCCTTACAACTACAGGTGGAATTAAGGTTCTTAACAAGGAACAGCTGCCAAAGGACGGTGCTTATGTTGTTGCTTGTACGCATACAGGTTATATTGATATTTTGTGGCTTGGTGTTTCACTACTCCCTCGACAAATACACTATATGGCAAAAAAGGAATTGTTCAAAAACAAATTTATTGGTGGCTTTTTAACAAAGTTAAACGCCTTTCCAGTAGATCGTGATACCCCTGGTCCAAGTGTGTTAAAAATTCCATCTAGATTACTCTCAAAAGGGGAAATCGTAGGAATTTTTCCAAGTGGAACTCGTACGAATGAGCAGTCTGCGCTTAAACAAGGAGCGATTACGATTGCACAGCGCAGCAAGGTACCAGTCGTTCCCGCTGTGTATATTGGGCCAAATACGATTGGTGAATTAATCAAGTTTAAAAAGGCAAGGCTTATTTTTGGTGAACCCATGTATATTGCCTCTCCAGATATGGACGCTAAGCAAGCACGTGAGCATTTCACACATGAATTGGAAATAAGATTGGAATTGCTTCGAGATGAATTAAATAAGAATAACTGATTTGGAAAACGCTTTGGCAAATGTGAACTGCACATCTTCCTATTTGAAGTTCATGCAGTTTCACACACAAATGCCAAGCGTTTCTTATAATTGAAATCTTTCTTTGATCATTTTGGCTACTTCTATAGCGCTTAGGTGTGTATTGTCAATTTTGATGTAGTTTTCAAATGTAATTTCACCATCAAATGAATTCAAGCGATGTTTTTCCATTGTCCTTTTAATGTCATTCTCAGACCATTCGATATCCCTTTTTTTTGGTTTATGTTCAAGACGATTTGGCGTTTTATTCCTTTTGAGTCTCTCTTCCAAGTCGGCTTCAAGTTCAACATAATAAACCGTTGCCCCTCTTGATTCAAAAAGCTCAGATAAATTTTTCACATACTCCCAATCTGACTCCATATCGAACATCCAAACATACGTAAAAATCATGCCATCTAGATCGCTCTTTGACACTTCTTCAAAAATCTCCTGACGAAACAATTTTACTAACCGTTTTCCCTGTTTTGTACTATAATCAAAAAAATGACTGACTAAATCGATTGTCATGTGATTGTGAAACAGCTTTAAATCTGTTATTTTCGCTAGTTCCTGTCCTACCGTCATTTTTCCAACTGCTTGAGGTCCAAATAAATGAACAAATTTCATCTCCCTACCCCTTTGCTTTTCAAATATTTTAACATAATTTTACAAAAAATCACGTACTTTTTTTCTTGTTCGTAACCTTTTCACATGAATTTTCGCCAAATAAGATGAGGTGAGAATATGAGACGAATTGTTTTACTTTTTAGCTTTTTCACTTTGCTGCTTGCAAGTTGTGGAACAGGCGGGCAATCTGGCAATAGTGTCGAAACAACGATTACTGGCTACATTCTTGAGATCGGGGAGCGAATCCTAGTCAATGAACACATTATTGGAGCGGAATTTGAGACAAAAACAGATCAAGAAATTTATGACGAATACTATTATTCAAGTATTTTTTTCAACGTTAGTTCTATTGACAAGTCAGTTGTTTCTAAGCTCGAGGTTGGGCAAAAAGTAAAAATTGTGGTGGATGGCGGGATTGCAGAGTCTGCCCCAGCTCAGGCAAAAGCGAGTAAAGTTGAGATTGTTGATGAGTGAATGCTGCGACTTTTAGGGTCGCAGCATTTATCATGATTTAAGCTTATGTATACATATCTATCCTGCCTTATCTTCTGAAAAGTACACTTTTTTCGTCGGTTGAGAAACAAGGATGATCACAAAAACGGCAAGCACCACGCTAACAATAGACAATGTAACAATCGTGTAGCGTAACGGCAGGAGGTCGCCCATGATTCCAATAAATAATAGGAAAACAACAGACACTGCACTTTGCAGCACACTTACAATACTTGTGACACGGCCCATGATTTCCACAGGTACATTGTTTTGATAAAAGGTGGTAAATCCTGTATTTGAAAAGGCAAAAAAGAAGCCTAATATAATGAAACCAGTTGCTGCCATTGTAAAGGATGTGGACAGGGAGTAGATGAAATAGCCTGCTGCAAGCATAAAGAGTCCTGTTCCGATTAGGGCGCGAATCGATAGAAATCGTGAAATAAAAATCACCAATAATCCTCCAACAGCATAGCCAATCCCTGTTACACTCATTAGTAAGCTATACTCCACTTCAGTTAGACCAATTACCCTTTGTGTAAAAACAACTTCCTGCGAATCCATAGCCATCGTAAAAATATCAAATATAACAAAGCTGGAATAAATGGTCATCACAAATAGGGCCTCTTTTCCAAAGCGAATAACCACTTTCCAATCTTCTAGTAAGTTCTTCAATTGAAGTTTTTTCGTTATGTCATTTTGATTACTATCAATATTCGGTAAAAATGCAATGAGTATAGCAGAAATGACAAAGGAAATGGCATTACTATAGATGGCGATTTCAAGACTCCCCACGATGAGGAGCACACCTGCAATCGCAGGCCCTGTAATAAATGCACCTGAAGAAACCAAGCTTCTAATCGAATTAAAGGTCTTCCGCTTTTCCTTCGGGATGAGGGCAGTTATATAAGTAGTTGATGTTGGATTAAAAAAAGATTTAGCAACACTGATTACAAATAATAAGGCATAAATCATCCAAATACTTGGAAGTAATGGGATGATGGCAACCGCAACAGCTCGGACGATATCGGTGATGATCATAATCTTCTTTTTATTGGAGCGGTCGATAATACTTCCAGACCATCCATTTACGAAGATTGACGTAATTGGACCGACAACCCAAAGAGCAGCGACTGCTGCGGCTGATCCGGTCATTTTTAAAACAAGTAGATTAATAGCTACAAGATAAATAAAATCCCCCAAAGAGGATAATCCTAACCCAGTTAATAGCATCGCTGGGAACTTCCACTCTTTCAACGACTGGTTCATTCAACACCCTCATTTTTTCAAAAGATTCCTTCTACACTGAATCTTACATGAAAACCTGTATGAAAAGAAGTCCAAACTTGAAACCAAATTTAACATCATTTACGATTGGGATAAGTCGTACTTTAGGGAGTGGTAATAATGGCAAGTGTGTATGATTCTGAAGTAACCATGCCAAATGGTGAAAGAAAAGCGCTGAAGGAATATGAAGGAAAACCACTAATTATCGTCAACACAGCAAGTAAATGTGGATTTACACCCCAGTTTAAGGGGTTGCAGGAGCTTTATGATAAATATCAAGAAGATGGTTTAGTTGTTCTCGGGTTCCCGTCTGCACAGTTTGGAAATCAAGAGTTTGAAAATGTGGATGAGACAACTTCATTTTGCGAAATAAATTATGGCGTAAAATTCCCGATGTTTGCAAAAATTGATGTCAATGGTGAGAATGCCGACCCATTGTTTGAATACCTAAAAGAACAACAAAAAGGTGTTTTATCAAAAGCGATCAAATGGAATTTCACCAAGTTTTTAGTAGACCGTAATGGCCAAGTTGTGGGTCGCTATGCCCCACAAACCGAGCCTGAAAAAATTGAGGAAGACCTAAAAAAAGTGTTATAAATACTCTTTAATCTTTTTCCACTCTTGGAGCTTGCCTTCAAGATTTTTATTGTATTTTCCGGGAACGGGGCTTGTGGAAGGTAGTTTAATCACCTTAAGCTCTGGAAAGCGATTAAGCCCAATGTATTTTTGATAGCTTTTATAGGCTTTTGTGCCATTACAAACGATTAGGCGAAGGGTTGGGTTACATTTTACAAAAGACTCAATCTCGTTCGGTACTTCATTTTTAATATTCGAATCCAGACTTCCTTCACGATGGCAACTATATAGCACGTCCCAAAGGGCAATGTTTTGGTCTTTTAAAAATGCAATCTTTTCCTCGTATTCTGCTCGCTCAAGACTATCAAAAAGCTGGAACATGATTTTCCAAAAATGATTGCGTTTGTTTCCGTAATATTCTTGTTTCCGAAGTGACTCTACACTTGGCATTGAACCAAGGATTAATACTTTTGGGTCTTCTCCAACTATAGGATCTAGTCCAAAAATTCTCTCCACAAACATCACCTTTTCTGCTATGTTTAATCTAATAAAAATGACGAGGTATTCCTATGAAACAATCAATTGTTATCGAAGCACCCATTACAGAAGTATTTGACTGTATTGCGAAGGCCCATTTGCGTGAAAAATGGTTTCCGTATGTGACGTCTATCCATTATTCTAACCTCAAGCACGAATCTCATCCTGGTGCGAGTTTTCAGCTTACAGCCGTGGAAGAAAAAGAACAGGTTACATTACAGGGGAGAAATAAGCAAGTTACCCGCCCATCGTTCTTCGCTTTTGAACTTGAATCACAAACCTATAAGATGACTTTTTCGTATCGTTTACAGCACCAGGCCAATCATACTGCTATCGAGCAAGAGTTTGAAACAACGTATTTCCGACCTGTAATGAATATGATTGATAAGCTATTTAAAAGTTCAACCAAACAATCTGGTGAGTTTGTTCTTAACAGTTTAAAAGGTTTCTGTGAAGCTAGGGTAAGACCTGAATAGATATTCCCTAGCTTTTATTCTTGCGAAGCTTAACATTTATTCAAATGAGTTTTATAGGCTCTAAATGAAAGTAAGATGGAAATCAATAATGTACAAAAAAGGACCGTTAGGAACCCACTTAGTATGAGGTGCTCTGGAAGTAACGCACAAAATAACATCACTAATCCTCCTATAATCAAAGGAATAGAAAAAGGACGTAAGACGATGTTCCAAACTTGGTGAGTTGGAACAATACTCCCTTAACAATTAAATTTTTTATTACCATCGATGATAATTGAAGTAATAATATGCACAGTATCCCACTCACTCTCTGATACAAATGTAATTGGGTATTTTCTTTGGAAAATCTTTTGGTCTATTTCTTCTATGGAAAGCCCAATTTCATATAAATTCGTTACTTCGCCGCAAAGATTTTCAAGGTAGTCAAGCTTTTGTTGCATCCGTTTTTGTCCATCTTGTATATAGCCGGCATGACAGCAAAACATTGGACCGAAGTCATGGGTAAGAACCTTCCGAATTGAGTCTAAGATTTGAGGGATAGATTCAGACCTCATTATTACCTTTGTTTTTGGTGATACAAACAAATCACCTGTGAACAAAATTCCGGTTTTTTTATTCAATAAAGCAATATGGTCCTCAGCATGGCCTGGTGTATGTAATACTTTCCACTCTTTTTTCCGAGACTGTATTGTATCTGATATCGGAAGTGGTCTGAATGGCTTTCGTTTGCCCCAAATAACTTGGCGATATTGTGGATATGGTGCAAATTGCAGGCAAGTGTCGACACCGAGAGGCGATATATAAATCGGAACATTAAGGTTTTCCTGTATCCACGGAGCTGTACCTGTGTGATCTTCATGACTATGTGTTAATGCAACAAGATCAAATGATGCTTCTTTTAAAAAAGGAATAATTTGAGTTTCATAGCTTTTAGCTCCAGTATCAACTAACATTCCATCCGTTACGAATAAAAAGAGGTTTGGCATATTCGGAACCTCTAATTCAACACAAGTGACATTTTCTCTATCGTATACTTCCATTTGGTTCACACTCCCTATTTAATCACCTCTAACGTATTTCTTTATTAATAAAGAGACCGTGGACTATCAGACATCGTATTTGCAAGAATGATATAGATCAGTATGTTCGCAGGTGGTAAAAGAATAAAGATAAGTCTAAAAGCAAAAGAGGATATACCAAAAAATTCAGCAATACCTCCACAAACACCAGTTATAGACCGGTCTTTAGCAGATTTCCTTAGTTTATGATTCAAGTAAACTCCCCCTATTAGAAGAATGGCACCTCATCTTACTTTAGATCCGCCAATTAGTGTAAATATTTGAAACTTAAACCTATGTAAATTAATATCGAGAAGACCGCAAATCCTAAAAAAAATAACCCTTTACTGAGTTTTGACCAATCTTTCATCCAACCCCATCTCTTCTTATCCGTATCAAACCAAAAGTAATCTGCCACAATGGCAAATAAAATAATAATAAGTGCAATAAAAGGACTCATTATGAAACCTCCATTTACCCACATATTTTACTACTAATAAACGATGTGATCTCCACCATCCCTAATGAAATCCATAATCCATATGATTCCCATGAAAAGGATCCAGATTAGAAATGGAATGATTAGGCTTTTTAAACCATGGCTCCAAGTGTATCTGTTCTTCTTTTTGCCTAAAATACGGTCTGTTCCAAAAAACAAGATGGCAGCAACTAGACTTATCCATTGGAGAACGAAACCAAATAAGAAATGAAATACGGCTGACAGATATGGTTCCATTCGTTTTAACCTATTTTTCGTAATGAGTCCTGAAAGGAAGTCGCTAATGACAGAAGTTACCGTTCCGTAAACGAGGATGACTGGAAAGCTATACATGAGGTAGAATGGTACGGTTGCTGAAAAACTCCACATATATTCTTTTATCGAGTTGATTTCACTCCCAAATGAACCTGGAAAGAATAAGCCAAACAAGATTGCGAAAAGGGAACCTGAGATGGATGCGGTTAGTAGCTTTCTAGGTAATACAGTTTTGATATAAGTCAAAATTGGAACACTCCTAGTAAATCAGCTTTGTTTTGATTTTAACACAGTAATCCCCACCAATAGAACCATCCCTATTCCTAAAATAACCCAAAAATAGGAGCTTGTGAGGAGATTCTTGATATGAGATGAAGCATCGTGAACATAGACCGCTTTTACATACAGTCCTTCTTCCGTTTCCACTGCGATTGCCTCGGTGATTGGGACACCTTGTATCTTAAAATAGCGTGTATCGATTTCATAATAGTTTGATGCATTTCCATAATAATCCCCACTATATTCATCCGCTTTGGTTTCTACTTTACCTATCGTTTTTCCAAGTTCAGTTCGTTTGAGTACCAACTCCTCTTTTACCTCGTATACTTTTCCATCATGAACGACAAAGAAATACGCCCAGCTAAGAGCGTGAGCAGAGATTGAATGCATCAATAAAACTAGGATTGTTATACAAAGGGCTTTTTTCATTTATTTTCTCCTCATGTCAAAATCCCTAAATAATACAAAACAAAATACATTCCAAAACACAAGATTGAGCCAACTAGAAATGGACTAATTTTTAATGTCATTTTCTCGTGCTGTGGTTTGTAGCTTCCCAAAAACATATCAAAAATGGCCTTTTGACTATTTTTCGAAAAGATATCACCCGTGGAACTCATTAAAAATGCAAAGATGATGAAAATGCAGGAACCAATAAACATTGTGTTTACGAGGTTTATATCCAAAAACAGAGATATACCGAAAAGCAGGATTAATTCCAGCACCAATACCAATAACACAAAAATCATATATCTCTTCAAGAAACCCACTCCCTTCTCTATATCTTACGTTTTATATTTACAGAAGTTTCAGTTTATTTTACACAAAAATAAACGCTGACCTGCCATTGGGTCAACGCTCAATTATTGCTTAGCTTTTGCTTTTTTTAGTTCTTCTACAATATATCTTGTGCCAAGGAGGGTACAAAGAATAACCGTAAAAATCAGGGTTATTAATAATGCGTGTGTTTGTAGATGATAGGACGATTCAACAGATGAATAGCCAATATTGGACATGACCGGAGCTATAATAAACAGGCTGATAAAGAACAGGGCAATCGTTACCGAAAGCGCGAGTCCAAGTGTTTTCATGGGAATTTCCCCTTTCACTTTTACTCTATAACTTTTTGAGAAATAACGTTACAGTTTATTCCCAAAGTCGCTCGAAAGTGATTTGATTTTCACCAGTTAAGAGATATACATACGGATTGCTAAGTGCTGCCCATTGCTCGAATCCAAAGTTTTTATTGTAATGATTTAATAGCAGTGACAATAGACCACCATGTGTCACTATAATTGTATTCTCAGCATCACTTTTCAATACTTCATCGACAACCTCAATGATTCGGCTTACTGCTTCTCGACTCGATTCGCCACCTTCATATTTCAGATCAAAGTTCACATATGTATCTCTTAATTTATCATACCAATCTGGCATATTCCTTGCGCTTAAAACACGTTCTGATAATTGATGATTCATTTCGATAACAAGATCACGTTCACCTGCCAGTGCTTGAATTGTTTGGATGGCACGTTTGAACGGACTCGAAATGATTCGATCTACTTTTCGTTTTTCAAAAAAAGCAGCTAAATTAATGGCTTGTTGTTTGCCCTTTTCTGTTAGAGGCGCTTCAGGTTCCTGGCCCTCAGCCTCACAATGCCTGATCATATATTCATATGGTCCTCCTTTTTACGAAATCGGCTCTTCTGTTTCCCTTGCGAGCATCCACTTTCCATTTATAAGTTGCCAAGTTTCGATTGTAAACAATCTGGCCAATATCTTTTCATCTTTTTCAATTAACAGTTCATAAAAAACAGCTGCATTCTCATGATTCTTCATACGAATGACACGATTATTAAATTTCTTTTGAGCTCCAAGCAGTTGTTTAACTGATTCCCGCATCCCCTTAATCGCTTCCTCCCTGCTAAATAGCATTGGCTTTTCATGAGAACCATTAAAAAAAGTAACGTAATAGTCTTCTTGCATTCGTTCTATTGCAGAAGTATCTCCCGTTTTCATTGCGTTGTTCCAATCTATGATAAATTCATCATGCATCGCGGTAAATTCGTCCAAATGAATTTCTATTGTCAACGCACTCATTCCTCCTTTTAGGACTTTTCCTTTTTATGTTAAATTCAACAAAAAAGGTGTGAATCCTCCTTGGATTATCACACCTTATCTTCCATTTATAAAAGCTTAGACATATAATATTCATCCACATAATCACCATCTATTAAGAGGGAATCTCTCTTCGTTCCTTCAACTTCAAAGCCCATTTTTTGATATAATCCTAATCCAGCTACATTTCTAGTAACAACGGTTAATTCCAAACGATGGATTTGGTGCGTTAATGCCCACTTTTCCAGTTCTTCAAACAACTTTGTGCCCACACCTTTGCCTCTAGACTCTTTCAAGATTCCTACAACAAGATACACTGAATGCCTGTTTCTCTTGGCAGTGCCACCGATTGCCATTACGAAACCGATTAAGTGGTTTTTTTCTTCAGCAACAAGAATTGTAGAATTATCATCGGCATCGATTCTCTCTATCATTTTTCGTTGTTGGCCAGGACTTGCCTTTCTTTCCCCTGCCTCCCAAAGCATAAAATCAGAAGTCATTTCAACTTGTTGTGTAAGATACCCAAAATTCTCTGCATCTGAAAGTGTAACTTCTCTTACTAGCATCTACTTCACTCCCTTATACAGCAATGTTTCTATTTTGAATTACCAATGTTTCTCCATAATCAAATAGGATTTGCCACCTTTTACAAAGCTAACATTGGTTTCTTGCAAACCAAATTTTTTATAAAAATCCATTTTGTTTTTTCTGGCATTACACCATATTCTTTTCAGTTCATGATTCTTTGCTTCCTTTAAAACGTAGTCCAGCAATGTACTTCCGTATCCCTTGCCTTGTTCCTTTTGAAGTGTAGCAAACTTTCGAAATTGGGCTTCCTCATTCTTTATAAAAAGAGAGACAACTGATTTCAACATCTTATCTTCAAAAAGGCCAAAATGAATTCCTAGATCATCATCTTCTAATTTAATATAGTCAAAGTTTTTATCTGGCCACATCACTTTGTGCCTTACTTCCCAAGCTTGTTCTTTATTGATTCTTGTAATTGTTGCCATATCCTCACCCTCATCAATTATCCTTACACTTATTTTAACCTTTTTAGTTCAGTGTCGCTTATTGATTCACCAGTTAGTTCAAATATGATTTCCTTATTACTCTTCAAGTCAAAGATTACTTTTTTGTTTAACGGTATTCTATCTCCATTATCCTCTATGTGGTTGTCTGTTAAAATAAAAACGGTCATTTCACCTTCACCCTTTAAAGTAAAGTCTTCTTCGAGGAATTCAAACAAAAGTTCATCTCCTTTTTTTATTTTGGATCCGTCCGCCGCCCCTTGTGTATGGTTACGTAGATCTAATTCCAGAACATACATTTCAAAATCTGCATTGTTTTTTACTTTAATAATCATATTATTTTCATTTGGTACAATTGGGGTTCCAGAGTTTTCTGTACAGGCTGATAATAAAATAAGAAGAAAAAACAGTATCGGCACTTGCATTTTCATTTTACCATCTCCTTTTTATAAAAATGACTAGTAGTAATCCTAGTGGAATTTTTCCCTTTAACTTGCTTCAACGTTGCTACGATAAGAAAGCTCACTATGACTAATAGAACCCATGAACTCACCTTACCTAAGTGAACAAGACTCCAGGCTTTGGTTTGGTTGGGATATTCCCAGGCTCCAAAGAATGTTGCGATATTTTCAGCTATCCAAATAAAAAATCCGATTAACATAAAAGAAAGGGCAATTGGCATCCGGTAAAGTGTTCCATTAATCTCATATGTAACCCACGATTTCCAAAAAACAACCATAACAAGCACCGCTAAGTACCAACGGACGTCAATCCAAAAATGATGTGTGAAAAAGTTCGAATAAATCGCAGCTGCAAGTGCGACCACTAGCCAAAATGGTGGCCACTTTACGAGGTCCACATTAAGCCTTCGCCATGCCTGACAAAGATAACTCGCCACACTTGCATACATGAATCCGCTATATAATGGCACTCCGAAAATTTTGAAATACCCTTCCTCTGGGTAGGACCATGAGCCCATATGTGTCTTGAAAAGTTCAAGAGCAAGCCCGATAAGGTGAAACAATGTGATCACCTTTAGTTCATCCCTTGTTTCAAGGCCTGAGCGTACCATCCACCACTGCATCACAACACAGATGATTAGCAGCCAATCATACCGTGGCAAAAAAGGAAGATGTATGATTTTTGTAAGAGCCAAAGAGGCAAAAATAACCACAGGAAACAAACAGGAAAGGGCCTGCTCCCAACCAAAATGAAAAAGCTGTTTCAACGCTCTCATGATCCTAACCTCCAATTTGGGACCAGGAGACTGCCCCTGTGTCCCACCCGACATTGAATTAGTTCTTAGTTGATTATAAGTTATTATTTATTGTTTTTCAATAAAATATTATTGAAATTTAGACCTATTTTATTGTTTTATATGGTAATGCCGAAAAATTCCTAGACCAAAAAAGTGGCACCGGAATTTTATTCCAGTACCACTTCAAAAATTAAGAAAGACTATGATATTTTTACTGAAAATCCTCTGCAGCTAGGCTCCATTCAAGTTTATTTGGTTCTGCTTTTCCACCCAGCAGAATTTTATATGTTTCCGATTCCCGAGCATCAAATATAAGTTCACCAGTTATGGAATCACCTCCAGCGATTTCCCCTGAAATTTGTTTTCCAAAACTGAACTCTTTGCCAGCTGTTACGCTGTTCCAGTTAACGATGTCGTCCACAAAGATTTTAAATGGCAATACTTTTTCTAAATTTGTCGACTCCGATGCTCTACTCGTTATCGTTACATTTGCAACGACATATGTACCCCTTAAAGCCGTCTCACCATCCCCACCTACTTCTTTCTTGACACTATTTATCGTTACTTCAAAATCCCCACCTTTGGTTGAATAAAGACCAGTTTCACCAATTGTTAAGATACCATCCTCGCTTATCCCGTCCCCACCTGTTTCTGAACTTCCACCCCCACCACAAGCGCTGACAAACAATACCAATACCAGTAGTACCGACCAAAGACTAAATTTTTTCATTGTTATTAACCCCCTTTTTCTGTATTTTAAAATTTACCAATTTTCAGAATTATTATACCAAAAGTCTTGTATAAATTAAAGAGTTTACAGGACAATATTATAAAAATTACGATTGGGCTTGCATTCATGTAAGCGAATAAGTATGTTACTAAACTTATTTTTTTATTTTGGTTGCACTAAAATAATTTTCTCACAAATACCGCTACTAGTACGATGATCCCCACTCCCAAGACAGGGACAGAAAACAAAAGGAATGTATGCCAAGGACTCTTTGAATTTTTCCATTCCTTTTCAAATGAGGACCATCCACCTGTAAGAAAAAGGTCCCAAAATAAATCACTTTTTCTTTTTGAATGATTTGTGGTGGATTGCGAGTCATTGTCTTTATTCATATAATTAACCTCCCAGGCATTTTGGGGCATATTTTGTTGATCAGGCGGCTACTTCCTACAACGCTATATTTCTTAGATATTCTTTACCTCGGCCTCCCATTTGATAGATTTTGGGTTCGGCTTCGGACCAAACTTGCTTTTTCTTTCTGCATTGTCCTAAGGTGACGCAGCTTCGGACGCTAACTTCCTTTTGGGTCTCGCATTTGTCTGAAGTTTACGCAACTTCGGACACAATCTCGCCTATTCGATCCACCATTGTCCGAAGTTCACACATCTTCAGACACAAACTCGCCTATTCGATTCGACCTTGTCCGAAGTTTACACATCTTCGGACACAATCTTGCTTTTTCGATCCACCATTGTCCGAAGTTCACACAGCTTCAGACACAAACTCGCCTATTCGATTCGACCTTGTCCGAAGTTTACACATCTTCGGACACAATCTTGCTTTTTCAATTCGACCTTGTCCGAAGTTCTCACAACTTCGGACACTAACTCGCCTATTCGATTGGACCTTGTCCGAAGTTCACACATCTTCAGACACTACCTGGCTATTCCGACTCGACCTTGTCCGAAGTTCACGCAGCTTCAGACACAATCTTGCTTTTTCGACTCGCCCTTGTCTGAAGTTCACACAGCTTCGGACACCAACTTACTTTTTCCACTTGCCCTTGTCCGAAGTTCACACAGCTTCGGACACCAACTTACTTTTTCTACTTGCCCTTGTCCGAAGTTCACACTACTTCGGACACACACTCATTTTTTCGACTCGCCCTTGTCCGAAGTTCACACATCTTCGGACACAATCTTGCTTTTTCAATTCGACCTTGTCCGAAGTTCACACAACTTCGGACACAATCTTGCTTTTCTACTTTGTCCTTGTCTGAAGTTCACGCAACTTCAGACACAACCTTGCTTTTTTGGCCCACCCTTGTCCGAAGTTCATACCGCTTCGGACACTAACTCGCCTATTCGATCCACCCTTGTCCGAAGTTCACACAGCTTCAGACACAAACTCGCCTATTCGATTCGACCTTGTCCGAAGTTTACACATCTTCGGACACAATCTTGCTTTTTCAATTCGACCTTGTCCGAAGTTCACACAACTTCAGACACTATCTTGCTTTTTCGACTCGCCCTTGTCTGAAGTTCACACAGCTGCAGACACTAGACCACTTTTTCAAGTCGGACTTGTCCAAAGTTAGCAAAGCTTCGGACACTAACTCGCTTTTTCGACCCCCATTGTCAGAAGTTGACCGGAAGAGTTTGGAAAAAACAATGCACCTTCCACTACTATTTTAGAACTGGTTCACCCAAGGGTATTCTGTTGAAATCCACGACATCATCCCCATCATAAACAAATCGATGTTCATAATTCGTCTCGTCTTCTAAAATCACTCGTAAATAATATTTCAAATTTGCTAAGCCTACGTTCTTCGGATGCATGATCCAGGATAGGTCTTTCCAATCCAAAATACCTTCATCGGTTTTGAGTGGAGTAGTATAGTGATAGGACTCAGGCAGCTCGGCCACATAAACGTACATTCCGTCAAAATAAGAATGAGATGGGTTTGTCCATGTAATATTACCTTTATGCCGTACGTTTTGAGGTTCCATCTCAATCCCCGTTTCTTCTCGTATCTCTCGAATGATACATTCAAAGGGGTTTTCGCCTTCCTCTAATTTACCGCCAACACCATTCCAAATTCCCATCCACTCAGGGGATTCTCGATTAAGAAGAAGTATATTATTTCCTTGCTTAATAAAACAAATTGTATATGAAAACATTTTAATTCCTCCGTTAAATAATACTTGTATTATAAATTCAACAAAAATTATCATTAATCCTTTTATAACTAGTTTCATTAAACCAATCTTATGGAATTTGTGGAAAAAACTTACTGTTTTTATGTTAAACTGTTAATAGTGAATTGGTTTATGGAGGTAAAATAATGAAAGAAACAATCGGAATATTTCTTATTCTACAATCTATACTAACTTATTTAACTATCGATATACTTTATAATCCTATTCCTAGCCAGTTAGTAATGACCGATTGGACTACGGGAATTACTACTACTACAACAGTATATAATCATCCTTTTTGGTATTACATAATCCATATCATTTTAATTATTACTTTTATACTGGGGCTATACTTAGTTTTAAAAAAAGTAATAGTAGAGTGTACATTTCATCTTAAACGGGTGCTTTGGTATTACAAAAATAGATAATACATACACAAAAACCACCTTACTAATGTCGGTGGTTTGTCTGTGAAGTTTATGTACTTTCATTTAGTTCATCCTACACTAGCTTTCTTGATTCAGCACTCATTCCCGATATATCCTTTCCATCTTCCCTATAGCTTTGGGTATGTATGGCCATCATTTTTCACACATGAAAAGCCTGTCTCGTCCAATGCGTTGAAGATGCAAAAATAGCTTGCGCCTATTTGGAACCCAATTCCGTGTAAAATGCCTGGGGATGCCTCAATGATCTCGACTTTTTCAATCTTCTTTCCAATCATTGAAGTCACATTTTCAACCATGTTTTTTTGCCACTCAAGCTGTAAATTCTTACTTCCGTACCAGTCTAAACCTTCATTCACATCTATTTCATCCCAGGTAACAGAAACACAATCTTTAAAGGAACAAAACTCTAATTGTTTTCCTCCGATAACTAAAATAACCGGACAGTCCGACCAAAACTCACCATCTTTTACATGATGTACAGTTATAATTGCCTCAAGTTGCGAACCTTTTAATCTCCTTAACCCTTCTCCATGCTCTCTCATAAACTCATTTTTATCCGAAAAGAAAGTTGGTTCATACTCTTTAATCCCGAACATAATCAAACTTCATCCTTTTTAAGTGACGTACAAAAACTCCTTAATGTGTGAAGTCTGCCCGTTAAAATAAATAACTCGTCGTAGTTTTTCACGACGTATTCCTCAATCACATCCAAGCCCTTTTGAACATCATCAACTAATAAAATTGTGTACTTTTCGTTCCAAGAAAATCGGTTAATTCTCCTAAGTTCGGATGCGTTTAGTTGAAACTTAAATTCTTCAATTAGTAGTTTCACTTGGTACCATTTATCCGGATTTTCTATGTAGGTTTTATGTTTATTTTCATAGTTTTGTTGAACGAGTTGAATAAAACCATCAATTTGATCAGCCAGCATCGTCGCGATTCTCATCTTGTAATTCATTTTGCCATCTCCCCTCAGATACCTGACTTAGAAACATGAGGACTACACACCTAAATATATGTTTCTATTATACATTCATGAAGGGTAAACAATAAATCAAATCCAGACAATAAAATTAAGTTACAAAAAGCGATCGCCTACTTTCGCAATCGCTGTCGTTTTTGATTATTCTGCTCTGTTTTTTAAAAATTCCTTCCAAGCCGTAATTCCACCCTCTAATACAGCAACATTGTATTCTTGATTTGAAAGGATGTTTGCACATTTTGTGGCGGAGTTTCCAGTTGTGCATGTTACGACTATTTCTTTATCTTTTGGTAAGGATCCAACTGCATTACTCTTGTTTTCTTCTGATTTAAAAATTTCCTCTTTATGAATGTTTTGACTCTCAACACCTTGGCCTTCAATATGAAAATCATTGTATTTCTCTTCTGCTCTTACGTCTAAAAGGGTAATCTTTTCCTGAGTATTCATTTTCTGAAATAACTCTTCAGGTGTAATCTTTTTAAGGGGCATTTTTATTCCTCCTTTTACGAATAGCTTCCTGGTCCTGTTAAAACCAATCCTACTCCATTTTCAGTTTCCTCTTTGTCTAATGTTAAGACTTCCGTCCCAGTTACACTTGGATCAAAGGCTACTTTAATTCCTTTAATCGTTTGAACACGGTCAAACTCATGTGGTTCATCTAGCGCTAAAGCAATTTGTGGACCATGTTCCTGACTAGGAACTGTGAAAAGACGAATTCCCACAGCACCTGAATTTTCCAATAATTGTTTCGCCTCGTCTGTTATGTACATCATTTTCTCCTCCTATCCATCAACACATTCATTATAAACCTTATCTTTATTAGACCCAACCCTATTGGGTTGTTTTTATATCCGAATCATCTTTTTCGAAACCGCAAGATAAATACAGGTGGAATTTCAAGCCAATCAAATTTATCAGTCTCTTTTTGGAAACTTGGTTCTTCCATACCGTCCAATACAAAATTAGCCTCGAAAAATAGATTGTGATAATACGATAATGGGCGATGGAACATGAGATGTGGGCTGGACTGACCTTTTATGCCAATGGCTTGATAGGGTTCTGGGGTAAGATATTTTGAAATTTGAATACTATTTGTAGTGATCACATTCCCATTCCTTTCTTCTGTCTCCGTGACTTTACGAACTCCAGGCGGTTGGAAACATGGATGTGTGATCGAAAAAACGAAAACTCCATTTGGCTTTAACATCTGATGTAAGGTTTTGACTAAAGGCGTGATATCCGCAATATCCATTAAGGCCATATTAGCTACTGCACTATCAAATTGTTCAGTTCCCAGTTCAGACAATTCCTTGTAACTGGTTGCGTCCACAACTTTATAATCTATTTGATTTATGTATTCCTTTGTTCTGATTTTTGCCCGCTCTATCATTTTTTCAGAGTAATCAAAGGCAACAACATCTGCTCCCGATTCTGCAAGTCTCCTTGAAAAATTTCCGTTACCGCAAGCAATGTCTAATATGGTCTGGCCTTCTTTTATATTTAATAGTTTTTCAGTATAAGGGCGAATCAGTTCACGGTGATATCGATTACTCTCATCCCCCATATAATCATCCCAAATTTCCGCATTCTCTTCCCATCTTGCTTGTGAATCTTTGATTAGATCCTTCCATTCACTCAATCAGCATTCTCCTTTCGACCTTTCTATAAAACGATGAGTTCACCCCATATTTTTACAATACATGTTAAAATAACCATTAGCAATGGGTAGTTAATGTGGGAAAGGGGTTATGACGTGTATGGAATTTCGAGGAGCAAGTGCATACGATCACGAGGACTTTTTTTCAAATTATATGAAACGGAGAGGCAGAAAGGATAGTCCCAATAATGCAATCGAAGCCCCGATTATTTATGAGTTAATCGGTGATTTTCAAAATAAAAGTATTCTAGATTTAGGTTGTGGCGATGCATCTTTTGGCAAAGACCTACTGAGTCAAGGTGCATCCTATTACACGGGTGTAGAAGGTTCTGAGCAGATGGTTTCAGCTGCAAAACTAAATCTTAACAGTGAGTCCGGAACCATTTATCATGAAAACTTAGAAACATACAGCTTTCCTTCAAACCACTTTGATATCGTCACCTCACGCTTCGCGATACACTATATTTCAGACATTCGGTCTCTTTTTCAAAACGTGTATCGTGCATTAAAAACGAATGGAAAATTCGTGTTCAGTGTCCAGCATCCTCTCACAACTTCCTCTTTCATAAGTAAACAAGTAGGTGATAAGCGTGGGAACTGGCTAGTTGATGATTATTTTCTTGAAGGTGAAAGAAAAGAACCTTGGATAGATCAAATCGTTGTAAAATATCACAGGACAATTGAGCAATACTTCCGGGGTCTTACTGAGACTGGTTTTAGAATCGATGATTTACGTGAAGGTTCTCCCCAGCGAGAACATTTTTCAAGTGATGCTGAGTATAAAAGAAGACAACGAATTCCAGTCGTATTGATATTTTCTTGTAGGAAGTGACCGCCACTTTTCCTGAGAAAACAAACTAAGGGACAGTGGCCCTGTCCCACTTTATTGGCAAACTCCTAATGGATTCGGTTACGTTTAGATCACTTACAAAGCTACTGCGTAAATACGCGAACTCGTTCCCCACGGATGATAGCCTGTACCAATATGGTTGAACCCGTATTTTTCATATAAACCAATGTGATCGGTGCAAAGATATAAGCTTGAAAAACCACTAGTTTTCGCATCGTTTTTAGCTCGTTCTAACAGGAGTGACCCATAATTATTACCTCTGTACTCTTCTTCAATATATACAGCACACACCCAAGGATACAGGTCCATCCGGCTTATAAAATCATTTGTAATCAGACCAGCGCAGCCAATTATTTTTTTTTCATCCATCAAAAGATACCATTGTGGCAAGGGGTTCGAGCTCGAAATGCAATGTTCGATACAATCTTCATATACCTTCAAGCTTTGTTCGTTAGCCCATTTGCTTTGAATATAGGTTATCGCACTTTTCATATGCTCTGGATTTTCTTTAATAGAGATTATTTTCATTTTCCGCATCCTCCGGTTATAGAATAACTAAATTTGTCATATTTCAAGGGATTTGTATATTTCACCAATAATCCCCTCCATTTGGTGAATACCTAATTCAGCGTTTGTCATGATCACCGCACCGGACTCTCTTTGCGGAAATGCCACCATCATACATTGAAACCCTAATCCCCAACCAAGCGAGGAAATTTCAAGCTCTGTTTCTTGCCCGTTTAAAAACACTCCCAATCCGCACCACTTCTTATCCCTTTGAGGGCTTATCATTTCCTTTGCTTTACTCGCAGAAATGCCAATTTTACTTTCACCTTTTAAAGCATTCATTAATTCCAGAGTTAAACGACTTAAATCTGTAGTGGTTGTCCATAATCCTGAAGCCGCGGGGTATGGATATATTGGATATTTTTCATGAACGATTTCGCCATTTTTATTATGTCCACTAGAAATGTTTGCTTTTCTTATATCCGTGGTTTGCATAACAAATAAGCTATTCTCCATTCGTAATGGTTTAAATAATAGTTCGTTCACAACCTGGTCAAATGGCAATTTAGTAACGTCTTCTATTAGCTGCTGAATAATACAATAACCCGCGTCTGAATAATGGAATTCACTCTCAGGTTCATATTTCACTTCAATCGATTCGTTGCAATAAGGTGTTATTCCCTCTAATAGGTCAACCATTGAAGGTACACCTATGTCCACTTTTAACTCTGTGAAACTATATTTAGGGTCGACCAGTCCAGATTGATGACTTAGTAAGTTTCGTAATGTAACCTTTTTATTTTTCGTATATTCATTTTCAGGTACATTCCAAGATTCAAGTTTTCTGTTTACATTCTCATCTAAATTAAGGAGTCCCTGTTCGGTTAGACTTATAACTAGCATTCCTGTTAGAAACTTACTGATCGAACAAGAATTAAAAATCGAGTTCCCGTCTACTTTTTTAGTAGTCCCTGCTTGTAAGACACCACAGTTCTCTATTTTACTGATTTTACCTTTTCCAATTAATGCAATGCTCAAACCCGGTACATGATATTGTTCCATAAGCTCTAGAATGTCACGATTTTTTAATTTCATAGATAGCTCCGTTTCTATTGCTAATCCTGCTTTTCACCATTATTTTGTTTGTATATTTTCTTAAGCGTGGAGTTTATATTATTAAAAGCTAGTAATATAAACCCTAACATGATAAAAGTTACGATTTCACCAGTAAAAAAGGATACTACCCCTAAAATTAAAAAGTAAAAGCCATACCACCAATTATTCATTTTCATACTCTCTCCTGTAAAAAAGCCTTTTTAAAATATAATTAATTGTTTACATTCGAATTCCCTTCAACAACTATCTCTATTAATTCATCAATAGTCCCAATACACTTTTCCACTTCGGGTAAATGATAAAACGTACTTGTTGTTTCAAAATGATTTATTTGATCATCCGGTGAATAGAGATAGATTTTCTTACCTTGTCCAAGTGCTATTCCAAGTTCAATGTGACTGCCTTTTCCTGCAGGGAATAGGACTATTAGTAAATCCGATTGTAATACTGCATTTTTTTCTTCCGTCCCAATAACTTTTAAATCCTCGAATGTTGAAGCTTTTTCATTTTTTGTCCAGTCATATGTATGTATAAAACCTTTTTTTATTAATTGTCGTGCAACATAACGAACTGTTTCTATGTTCTTAAAACTTGATGCAACATAAAACTTTTTCATATTTCCCCCTGTTTTTTGCTTTTATTACCTATTCTCCTATTCGATTAGAGAATCCTTCTGAATCCTTGCAATTTTTCCAAAGAATAAAAAAGAGCACAACTTGAAAAAAAATCAAATTGCGCTCCTTGTTTTATACGTATCCTTTTCTTTGCTCCTTACAGAAATAACTACTGTAATGAGTGATAAGATAATAAATATTCCACCTGCAAACGGGTTAACTGTAACCGAAAGTGTATCTACAATTCCAGCCCCAATCACGGACCCGACAGCCACACCTAAGTGAAGAGCTGAGTTATTCAGGCTTTGTTGAATTTCCGACGATTCAGGTGCTATTTCAATCAGATAAGATTGCATGGCTGGTGAAATCGCCCAACTGAGAATTCCCCAAACAATTAGGACAATGAAAAACACGAGATACAAATCTGCCGAGTATGGAAATACAAAGAATAATGCACTAAAAATTACTAGTGAAATAACCATTGTTTTTCTTGAGCCCAATAAATCTGCCAAGACACCGCCAAGACCCCCACCACTTACTGCTGCAAAACCAAAAATGAAATAGATAACACTAATCCACGTCGCGTTAAAATCAGTGGTAACTTCTAGATATGGCTTAAAATAGGCATACATGATCGTATGACCTGTCATATACAGAAAAGTCGTTGTTAGCCCTAGAGTAATTTTGTGATTTTTCAATGTCGCAAGCTGTTTCCTTAATGGAATTTGAGGCTTTGGTTGTACTCTACTCATTAATAGATGAACGCCAATGATAGATAATCCCGTCAAAACCGTAATAAGTACGAAAGGTGCTCTCCAGCCAAAACTATTACCCATAATAAGACCGATTGGTACCCCTAAAACTAAAGAAGCACTTACTCCCATGGACACAATCCCAATGGCTCTGCCTTTATACTTTTCCCCTACTAAGCTAGGCGCCATAACCAAACACAAGATAATCAATAAAGCTCCACTCAATGCCAAAATAATTCTACCTATAAACAAAATAGAAAAAGTCGGTGCGAGCACGGTTACGATACAACCGATGAAAAAGATGTATAAGCATATTAAGGTAAGCCGTTTTCTTTCTATTTTTGCAGTCATAACAAGTAAAATTGGTGATGCCACTGCAAAAATGACAGCAAACACAGTAATTAACAAGCCAACTTGTCCGATGCTTACCTCTAAATCCTCTGCAATTAAATCTAAGATGCCGCTAATGATAAGTTCAACTAACCCAATGATAAAGGATATGATCATTAAAAAATAAATACGTTTATCCATGTTGTCTTCCTTCCTATTAATGTTCCAAACTCTATAGTATCTGTTGATGAAAACTTACTCAAGAAAAATAATCTCATCTATATTATTTGATTTCGTCCAATTCACAATTAGCTTAAAATTTTCCTTAAGTATGAGGTGTTGACCTGCTAGGGATGTTTCGACTGTAGGCATACTGATTTCAAGGAGGGATGTCGGAATGAAAGGGGAATTCTGACAAATTTCTGGATGAATGGGGGGCTACGTGTCCGAATATGTGATGGATTCGGACTGCTTTCATGGGCACAGGGGCAGATGTGTCCGAATACGTGCTGGATTCGGACAGCTTTCATGATCACAGGAGCAACTGTGTCCGAATTCACTCTGGATTCGGACTGCTTTCTGGATCCAAGGGGCGGGCGGGTCCGAATGCATGCTGGATTCAGACAGCTTTCATGGGCATAAGAGCGACTGTGTCCAAATGCCCGTTAGATTCGGACAGTTTTCATAGGCATAGGGGTAGCTGGGTCCGAAATACACCTGGATTCAGACAGCTTTCATGGTCATAAGAGCGACTGTGTCCAAATGCCCGCTAGATTTGGACAGTTTTCATGGGCACAGGAGCAGCCGTGTCCGAATGCTCTCTTGATTCGGACTGCTTTCATCATGATAGTAGCAGCTGTGTCCAAAATCATGCTGGATTCAGACAACTTTCATGACCACAGGAGCAGCATTGTCCGAATGCCCGCTAGATTCGGACAGTTTTCATAGGCATAGGGGTAGCTGGGTCCGAAATGCACCTGGATTCAGACAGCTTTCATGGTCATAAGAGCGACTGTGTCCAAATGCCCGCTAGATTTGGACAGTTTTCATGGGCACAGGAGCAGCCGTGTCCGAATACACTCTGGATTCGGACTGCTTTCATGAGCACAGGAGCAGCATTGTCCGAATGCACTATGGATTCGGACAGTTTTCATGGGCACATGTCAAGTCCTGTATTATGTGTAAATTCATTCCTCATGAAAAACAGTGTTAATCGATCTTATTTGTTTTTGGTTACTGGAAGGGGTACCCCCTTCCAGTAACCAAAAATTCGCGCGCTATCGCGCAGACTATTTTTGTTTTTTCTTTTTCTTTTTTTC
>QGHH01000039.1 GCA_003640645.1 Fredinandcohnia aciditolerans
GACTTTTGGTATTAGAAATGAGCAGTCATGTTTTCGACTGGTCATTTCTAATACCGTACCAAACGAAGTGCGGTAGTGTTGAGGTTATAAAAAGTCTCAAATTTTATTGTCCACTTTCTTGACAGAAGACCAAGATATTACAACTTCAGACACCTCAGCTCATTTTTCACCTTTGCTTGTCCGAAGATACTACAACTTCGGACACACCAGTGCTGATTTTCCCCTCGCTTGTCCGAAGATACCTCAACTTCGGACACCTCAGCTCATTTTTCACCTTTGCTTGTCCGAAGATACTACAACTTCGGACACCGAAGTGCTGATTTTCCCCTCGCTTGTCCGAAGATACTACAACTTCAGACACACCAGTGCTGATTTTCCCCTCGCTTGTCCGAAGATACTACAACTTCAGACACACCAGTGCTGATTTTCCCCTCGCTTGTCCGAAGATACTACAACTTCAGACACACCAGTGCTGATTTTCCCCTCGCTTGTCCGAAGATACTACAACTTCAGACACACCAGTGCTGATTTTCCCCTCGCTTGTCCGAAGATACCTCAACTTCGGACACCTCAGCTCATTTTTCACCTTGGCTTGTCCGAAGATACTACAACTTCGGACACCGAAGTGCTGATTTTCCCCTCGCTTGTCCGAAGATATCACAACTTCGGTCACACCAATGCTGACTTTACCTTGGCTTGGCTTGTCCGAAGATACTACAACTTCGGACACACTTGCTTATTTTTCATTATTGCTTGTCCATCCTCTTTGATCCTGGTATACCTTTAAGTTTGAATAGATGATCTCTAATAATGGCGTTTCGATGCCTTTTTCCTGGGCAATTTTATATAAATAACCTTGTAATTGATCAGCCTCTACGTCAAAACCTTTTTCCATATCACGCTGCATCGATGATTTCATATCATAACTCAATAAATTCGTTGTTTTTAAATGTTCTTCCTCTATGTCCTGATCAATAGGTGCACCTATTTCCCTCATCACAGAACCGATTTCTTTGTAAAGGCTTAGAATAAGCTTTTGACCATTCTGTTCTTCTCGAATTGGACCAATTGCTGATCTCATTAATGTTGTAATGCCTGAAAAACCTGTGATAAACATATATTTATGCCACATCTCTCGATCAATATTATCGCTTAATTGAATCGTTGTTTTAGTTCCGGACATGATATCTGCCAGAATTTCAATACGTTTCGTTCTTTCTCCTGAAAACTCACCGAATAAAGCACGATGACCTGGGCTAGTCTGAATGATTTTCCCCTCGGAATCCAAAGTTGATTCTATGAAGCATAGACCACCAATTACATTTTGGGGATTAAACCTGGATTTAATGACATCCACATGACTGTAACCATTCAAGAGCGGCAGAATCATTGTATCCTTGCCCACATATGGCTCAATACTTTCTAAGGCACCTTCAAGGTGATATTGTTTTGTTGAAAGAATGATAACATCGAATGGACCTGCCTCATCACCCGATTTAATTGTTTTCGGTTGAAGTGTCACATTTCCATGGATGCTTTCAATTTGAAGCCCATGTTTTTGGATTTGTTTTTGTCTATTTTCACGAACCAGGAAAGTAATGTCTTCCCCCTTTTCCAATAAGCGTCCTCCAAAGTAGCCACCAATTGCCCCAGCTCCTACAACTAGTATTCTCAAATCTTGCAACCCCTTTCATAATGACTGTATTATATTATAACAAAAAAGACCAGATAAGTACTGGTCTCTTAATCTCTCGTTTTTTAGTTAGATACATAATTTGCTGCAGAACGAACTTCGATAGTAAGTGAACTGCCTTTTACAGCCGATTTTAATACAACTGGATATGGACGATTATTTGAAAACTTAAAGTCTAAATACGGATACGCAACTGTCGCGTCATGCCCAACTGGAACATAACCAACTGGTTTTGAGTGGTGATGGACCTCAATCATTTCAAGTCCCGCCTTTGCAACAGCATTATATAGAGTACTAGAAGTTTGACATACTCCTCCCCCATAACCAGGAACAAATTCCTTGTTCACGATTACGGTCGCAAGCGCATAGCCATTTTCTTTTGAGGCATTGCCAACAACTGTATTGAAATAAAAACGGTCCCCAGGTCCTAATACTATATCATTAATCTGATCTGCAGATTTTTTAATATTAAAACTTCTTCCTTCTACAGAAGCATCAAAATACGTTGTGAAGCTCCCCAGCACAACTTCATTAATACCTTGGACCTGATCTTGTGTAACATTTGGATTTGTTTCTTCAATCGGGAGTATAACTTGCTTATTAAAAATCGAATTATCTAGTAATCTAGTGACAAGTTCATCTTCCTTTAATATCATTTGGCTTTGACCTTGTTGTAATTCTCCAGAAGTACTAAGTTTTGCAGGTATCATTGGTCGATCAATCGTTGCTGCCAAATCACTTGCTATTTGTATTGCTTTTGCTTTTAATTCTTCTTCATTTTGATATTCATCCATGTTCAGAACTTCAATGACACTGTTATCTCGAGGATCGATGATAGAAACTTCCCGTACATCCACGCCTTGCTTTGTCTCAATTACTTCAACAGGCTCTACCTGATGAAGCTCTACAGTCACTGGTTCTTTTTCGATGAGACTGCACCCACTCATTAAAAATACACCTAATAATAATGGCAAAGTTGTTTTCTTCAAATTACTCTCTCCCATAGTTTACTTGTCTTTCTTTTTTTGGACAATGTTACAAATATTAAGAATGGTTAACAAAAGAACTTACATTGGAATCTTATTAATGAAAAATGAATATATTCCAATTTACTTACTGTAAGTATTTAAATTCCTTCTCGTACTAGGGATATAGACTGAGATGTTTGATAGATGGAAGTGAATGTAGTGGTAAGAATAGTAGTTTAGCAGTAGAAGAAGATAACCTTTTTCACCTCATTAGACGTTGAATAGCTTGTATTTGTTACTAACTTTTGAAATATTTGTCATATTTTTATTATACGTTCTTTCTAAAGAACAAATCAACTAAAAAAACCGCAATCAGAGTCATTTGATTGCAGTTTTTTCTTTTATATGAGAACCACAAGAATAAGCCAACTTTTATTCTTGAGATAGTTCCTTTGATTTTCGAGTACAGCTTTCCATCGCTGCGATAATAGCCGCGCGAAAACCCCTTTCTTCAAGGGTTGCGATCGCTTGAATCGTTGAGCCCCCCGGTGTGCACACATTGTCTTTTAGTTCGCCAGGATGTTTTTCAGTTTCCAATACCATTTTTGCTGCGCCAAGTAATGCTTGTGATGCAAGTTTATAAGCTTGTTTTCTAGGAATTCCTTGCATAACCGCTCCATCTGCTAGAGCTTCAATAAACAAATAAGCATAGGCTGGTGATGATCCACTTACTGCAGGAATGGCATCCATAAGGCGTTCCCCAATAACCTCAGTTTTTCCAAAACCGTCAAATAGTTGGACGATTTCAGATAAATCTTCAGTCGTCACGTATGAGTTTACGCAAAGTGCACTCATTCCTTCTCCAACTAATGAAGGTGTATTAGGCATGGAGCGAACTACCTTTATAGGTTTTTTTAATTGGTTTTCGATAAAATCAAGCGTTATCCCAGCTGCAATTGTAATGATAATGGCCTCTTCTTTTACGACCTCTTTAACTTCATCAATGATCTCAGCATATAAATCTGGTTTTACCGCCAGAAATAAATAATCAGCATGTGCAGCTACTTCTATATTTGTTAATGAAATTCCGACCTCGTATGTTTTCTTGACGAATTGCAATGTTTTTTCAGTTCTTGCACTCACAATAATTTGTTGTGGAGTGGCCACTTCAGAAGTGATGATCCCTTGTATCATGGCTTGAGCCATTTTTCCACATCCAATAAAACCAATTTGTTTTTCCATGTTGTACCTCCTCTATCCTCTACTTATTCCATTATAGAGAAGTTCTAAGAATAAAAAAACTTAGATGATCCGTGCATAGATTTTGAAAGAGCGGTTAAGATAATCCAAAAAAAGAGGTGAAAAAGATGTATCGATTTGAAAGACTTCTTGATACCGTCTTTGGGTATACAGGCTGGCACGACCTTACAAATACAATGATTCACAGTGAACAAGAACTCGGGTCATTATATGAAGACGATGAAGATGATACGGTCATGTAATGAAAGGCACCTGGATGGTTTTACTGAGTTCAGTTTGAGTTGTATAGTTCAATATATAATAAGTCGCATATGATTTCTAATGTCAATTAACCAATAAAAAAGCTACTGAGAGATAAAAATCGGAAAAGCTTCGGACATGCAATGGGTAAAATGAGTTGGTTGTGTCCGAAATTGTAGTATCTTCGGACAAACGAGGGGTAAATCAGCGCTGGGGTGTACGAAGTTGTGGTATCTTCGGACATGAAAAGGTATAAATCAGCGCGTGGTGTACGAAGTTGTGGTATCTTCGGACATGAAAACGTAAAATCAGCTATGCTGTGTCCAAAGTTCTAGTATCTTCGGACATGAAAACGTAGAACCAGCAATGCTGTGTCCGAAGTTGTAATATCTTCGGACATGAAAACGTAAAATCAGCTATGCTGTGTCCGAAGTTGAAGTATCTTCGGACATGAAAACATAAAATCTGCAATGCTGTGTCCGAAGTTGAACTATCTTCAGACAAGAAAACGTAAAATCAGCTATGCTGTGTCCAAAGTTCTAGTATCTTCGGACATGCAAACGTAAAACCAGCTATGCTGTGTCCGAAGTTGTAATATCTTCGGACATGAAAACGTAAAATCAGCTATGCTGTGTCCGTAGTTGAAGTATCTTCGGACATGAAAACATAAAATCTGCAATGCTGTGTCCGAAGTTGTGGTATCTTCGGACAAGAATAGGTGAAAAATTAGCAAGTGTGTCCGAAGATGTGATATCTTCGGACAACCAAACGNTCAAATCAGCTATGCTGTGTCCGAAGTTGAAGTATCTTCGGACATGAAAACATAAAATCTGCAATGCTGTGTCCGAAGTTGTGGTATCTTCGGACAAGAATAGGTGAAAAATTAGCAAGTGTGTCCGAAGATGTGATATCTTCGGACAACCAAACGTAAAATCTGCTATGCTGTGTCCGAAGTTGAAGTATCTTCGGACAAGCAAACGTAAAATCTGCAATGCTGTGTCCGTAGTTGAACTTTCTTCAGACAAGAAAACGTAAAATCAGCAATGCTGTGTCCGTAGTTGCGACATATGCGAATTTGATTTATTTAAATAAGCATTAAACCTAAATATTATCAATAAAATTAATGCGTGAATTCGTTTGTGAATTCACGCATTATGATTTACTATTTCACACTTTGAATCGGAACCTTTTCTCAATTAATGGTAGTCCTTTGTTCAGTACGATTATAACAATGACAGCTTATTAGATGATCATTTACCATCCCTATTGCTTGCATAAATGCGTAGCAAATGGTGGAACCAACAAATTTAAAACCACGCTTTTTTAAATCCTTGCTTAGTTTGTCGCTAATTTCAGTAGTGGTTGGCACTTCACTTAAGGTTTTAAAATGATTTATTATCGGTTTACCACCCACGAATGACCAGATGTATGTATGGAAGCTTCCAAACTCTTCTACGACTTTATGAAACGCCCTTGCATTTGTGACAACTGCATTTACTTTAAGCCGATTTCGAACGATTCCTTCGTTCGATAATAATTCCGTAATTTTCTTATCATCATATGTCACAATTTTTTCCGGATCAAAATAATCAAAGGCTTTACGATAATTTTCTCGTTTTTTTAATATGGTGTACCAGCTAAGCCCCGCCTGTGCACCCTCTAAGTTTAAGAATTCAAATAACAAACGGTCATCGTAAACAGGTACACCCCATTCGTGATCGTGGTAATCTATATAAAGAGGATCTTCATTTACCCATCCACATCTTTTCAAAAACTATCCCCACCTTCTATTTCCTTTTTATAAGGATTATACCAGAAGAGTGGGAATAAAGGTGATTCCCCTTTATTCCTTTATTTACTCCCGATTTATTCTTTTATCCCTTCAAGCCATTCTTTATAGCATTCCTTGCATAATGTTTCTTCTCGTTCACCTTCAACATTAACAAATGCAACATAATGAAATCTTTCGTTTTCAAAAGGATCTTGGCAATAAAAACAATTAGTTGTCATTTTTTAACCTCCTATTGAATAATCTTTTTCTTATTTTTATCTATTCGTCCGTTGTTTTTTCACGTTAATAATATCCAAATAAAAAAGAGTCAGCATATGCCGACTCTTTTTTTACACTTCTAAATAATTTTCTTTATCAATCCCATTAAAGAAAAAGCTTCGTTGTCCAATTGAAAAAAGCTGTAGTTCATGCATAGCCCTTGTGCAGGCTGTGTAAAAAAGCTTTCTTTCATATTCTCTTCCGTAAACGTCATTTGATGCGTTATAAATAATGACGGCGTCAAACTCGATTCCTTTTGCTAAATACGTAGGTAAAATTAAAACACCTTTATCAAATTGATACGTCTCTTGACTCATTAAGCGGACATGTATTTTATCTTGTAATGCCTGAAATGCTTCATTACTTTCCACTGCAGTTTTACAAATGACCGCAATCGTTTCATGGCCTTTCTCTTGAAGCTCTCTAATTTGGTTTAGAATTTCGATGTGAAGTTTATCCTTAGTATCCACTTCTTTAAGTATCGGAAGCGATCCTGAACGATTAAAGGCTTCAATTTCCTCTCCGCCAGCTACAATGCCTTTAGAAAACTTAACAATTTCTTTTGTTGAACGGTAACTTTTTTTCAATTGAATAACTTCATATTTCTCTTCCTCATAAAGCTCTGGAGATAATAATGTTGGTGCATTCATGGAGTGAGCGTATATCGCCTGGTTGTAATCTCCAAGAATAGTCATCCGACAGTTTGGAAATAGCTGCTTTAAATATTCGAACTGGAACGGAGAATAATCCTGGGCTTCATCAATGAATAAATGACGGATACCAGTATTCGATTTTTTCCCCTCGATTGAGTCCTGTAAATATAAAAATGGGGTTGCATCTTCATAATTTAAATGGTTTTGTTCCAACTGTTTCATGGTGTACAGACAGATTTCGTTCCAATCCTCTGATAATTTTTGTTCATTCACGTAAGAAAATAATTGCTTATATAGTCCTTTAATATCAAGATAATCCAATTTTTTAATCGCAATTTTGATAGGTTTAAAATGCTTTCGTACAATTTCCTTAGCGATTAATTTTTCCTCACGTTCATAATCATCAAAGGTATCCTCAGAAAACTCCTGCTTTTTCTGTAATTGCTTAAAGATTTCGAGATGGTCTTCCTTCTCCATTAATTCAGCTTCTTGAAGAACCCAGTCCTTTTTACGTTCTTTTCGTTCGAACTTAATAACTTCCTTCATTAACCACTCTGTTACCTTGGTCAATCGATTTGGAATCGAGATGGCTGGATCCAATGTATAGAAGTATTCTTGAATCGCGTTCTTTGAAATAATTTTTTTTCTGTTAAAAATAATATTTTTAAAAAGGAGTCCTTTTTCGCCAAGTTCTTTTACATAAGAATCGATTAGTTCCATAAACCCAGTGCTTGCTTTTAAGTTAATTGCTTTTAGCCTCACATCATATTCAGATTGATCCATTGCTGTTAATAAATATTCCATTTGGGAAAATGGATCCTCCACATCAAAAAGGGTGCCTAATCGATGCTCGACATATTCTTGGAATGTAGATTGCTGCATGTTCTCTTCCCCAAGTTCCGGCAGAACAGTCGCAACATAGCTATTGAAAAGAGGATTTGGTGAAAATAGCATGATATTACTTGAGTTAAGCTGTTCACGATAACGATAAAGTAGGTAAGCGACCCTTTGTAATGCAGCTGACGTTTTCCCAGATCCAGCCACACCTTGAACAATTAAATAATGACTTTTTTCATTTCGAATAATTTTATTTTGTTCACGTTGAATAGTGGCAACGATACTTTTCATTTGGGTGTTCGCATTATTACCGAGCACCTCTTGAAGCATTTCATCCCCAATTGTGACACCCGTATCAAACATACTTTTCATCATGCTATTTTTGATAATGAATTGACGCTTTAGAGTCATTTCCCCTTGAATTTTTTCAAAATGGGATTCATATTTTGCTGGACCAGGATAATAATCATAATACATACTAGAAATCGGTGCTCTCCAGTCAAATATTAAAAAATCCTCGTCATTTTTGTCTAATAAGGATGCAATCCCAATATATATTTTCTCTTCTTTTGTTTCTCCCTCTTCCCAAAAATCAAATCGGCCAAAATATGGTGAGTCTTTTAGTCTTTCAAGAACTTTGATTTGTTTATGAATCAATCGATGATTTCTTTCACGTTCACCCAATAGTTCGGATTGCTGCTTAATACTTTGAAATGTTTCAATGACGTCATCAGGTTCATCAAGATTGACAGTTACATCTTCCCAAAATGTTTTTCGAAGGTCGACTAGTTCACTTTTTGCGCCTCCCACCTTTGATTCAATGGTTGATTTCTTACTATCGATGACCTTCAGTACATCTTCAAGTCTGTCTTGTTCCTGAATCCAGTCTGGATTATTTTTTTCCATGAACACCACTCCTCGTATAAGTGAACTTCTTTCTCTACCCTGATATTGATAATAGTTGACAAACAAAAAATATTGTTATAAAATTATAATAGGGTAATTTGAACGCATTTATTTATATCTTTCAAAAAAAGACAGAACAATGACATCATATCATGTCGTTCTGTCTTTTTCAATGTTTTTTCAATTATTACTCAGGTTACTCTTCATAAAATCTAAGGTCCTTTTAATGCCTTCTTCATATGGTGTTGCTGGTAGAGGGCCGATTTCCTTCTCATATTTTGAACCATCTAATACCACTGGTTCCTCTGTTAAATACAGCATTTCTACAACTTCTCCCATTTGTTTATCCAAAATCCCTAAGAATTGGATCATTCCCTTTGTTATAGTAGAAACAGATTTTTGATAATGTAAATGACTTACCGCAATACTAATGATCTTTTCTCCAGTGATAACTCCTGCAGCAGGAATATTCCAACTTTGCCCATATGCTTTATCACATATTGCTAGCTCTACAATTGCCTTTGCCCCATCAGGAGTATAAATATATTCCCTTGCATTTTGTTGATTTCCAACGAACATTGCCTTTTTATTTTGAACCATTTTATCGAAAGTGTAAGTCAACATCGCATTTACGGCGTTAGGTCCATAAAAATCTGGAAAATGCGCGATAAGTACTGGTACATTTGCTTGAAATGCTATATTACTGAGCTCTACCCTAATCTTTCCTTTTTTTGTATGAGGATTTTTAGGATGCTCTTCATTTACTTTACGAGTAGTTCCGCGACCGTATGCATAAATATTATCAACGATTGCAAGCTTGCTATTTGATGATTCAGCAGCTTGAACGACATTTCTCATTAGAATTGGCTGTTTATCATACCATTCACTATACGGAATATTGATCGCATGAAAAATAACATCAATACCTTTCGCCGCATTCATAAGATCTCTCAAATCAAAAACATCCCCTGTAACGATCTGTACTTTTTCACTGTTTTTAAATAGCTTCTCTAATTTTTCTTTTGAACGAGCAAAAGCTATTACTTCAATTTCTCTCTCAATCAACTCTTTAACAATCGCATATCCCATTCCACCTGATGCGCCTAATACCAATGCCTTTTTCATCCGAACCCTCTCCTTTTTATTTATTAACCATCGGTCAATAAGGTGTAAAAAATATAGGAAAGTCTTTTACACTTCCCCATTTAATATTGGTTTTAAAATAAATTCAACATGAGACTCCGCTAGTGTTTTCACATCATGATAGGATTGGTTGCTTCTACAATAATGCGTAACAAAACCATGAATCGATAAGAAAATAGACCAAATATCCTGAATGCTCGTTTTTTGGTTGCTTAAACTAGAGATTGCATTTGCAAACATTCCATAGCTTTCGAGTGGTTCCTGTTGAATACAGCTTTTTACCTCTTCATCATTAATTAAAAACATTAATTCATATTGGCTTTTATTTGAAAGTCCAAATTCAATATACCCTAATAAAATTTTCTTAACTTTCTCTTCTGGTGGTAAGTTCAGATTCATGATTTGCTGTAAAACACCGTTAAGCATGTCAAAGTCCTGCACAACCATTGCATAAAATAAATCAGCTTTATTTTTAAAATGATAATAAATCGCGCCATGGCTATAATTTAATTTATTTGCAATTTGACGCATTGAAACATGTTGGTAGCCTTTTTGAACAAATAATTCATGGGCAACATCCATTATTTTTTCTCGTGATAATTCCTCTTGAACCTGTTTTCTTGGTGACATTAAAAACAAATCTCCTTTATTAACCACTGTTCAATTATAAATATAGTCCAGTTTTAACTAGATGTCAATCGTTTCCATGCACATTTTTATAAAATTGCAATACAATATAAAAGCGGACCCTATCGAGTCCGCCTTCGATTATTCTGCTTTACTTAAAACTTGTTTTTCTTGCTGCTCTTCAGCTTCTTTTGCAGCTTTTTTCTGTTTCAAGTAACCAATTGCTACAACTGCAGCAACTACGATTAACTCAAAGCCATACTTCACAAAACCATTACTAAAAACTGAACCTAAGAATGGTTCTGCAACAATCATCTTTGATGCCGTCCAGGCTAATATAGCAGCACCAATTGTAATAATGATCGGGAAACGATCGATTAGTTTAATAAATAATGTACTTCCCCAAACCATAATTGGAACTGAAATAATAAGTCCTAACACAACCAGTAAGAAGTTACCGTGAGCAGCACCTGCAACCGCTAATACATTATCAAGACCCATTAGCGCATCAGCAATGATAATCGTACGAATGGCTGCCCAGAAACTGCCAACTGCTTTTATTTCGTGGCCTTTGTCATCTGCTAACAGGTTATAAGCAATCCATACAAGAAGCACTCCACCTACTAGCCGTAGTCCCGGAATTTCAAGTAACCACACTACTGCTAAAGTGGCTGCAGCTCTTATGATAATTGCACCTACAGTACCCCAAATAATTGCTTTCTTCTGTTGTTCTTTTGGTAAATTTCTTGCCGCTAAGCCGATAACAATAGCATTATCGCCCGCTAATACTAAATCAATCGCAATAATAATTAACAGTGCGGAAAAAAATTCTGCGCTTAAGAATTCCATCAAAGATCTCCCTTCTATTTTTCTTTTATTCTATAAAATTAGGAAAAACAAAAATGCCCTTCACTAGAATAAACTACTTGATTATTGCCATATGTTTATCATCAAGACGTTTTTCGATTTTTTCGAGTTCTTTTTTGTCTTTCAAAATCTCTTCTTTGTTCTTTTTAATTAAGTCCTCAATTGACACTGTTTCTATCTTTCTCTTAAGCATTACTCTTCTCACCTCACTACTCTTTGTACTAAAAAACAAAAATGACCTTTACCTCATGAGGTAAAGGTCATAAAAATAGACCTCTACCGTAATCTGGTAAAGGTCTTGCTAACAACGTTAGTTGCCAACAAAGCCGAGAGTGGCGACACTCTGAAATGACGACTTTGCTGTAAAAGCTACTCCCCTTTAGGAGAACACTATTCACAATATTTATTATATAATTAATTTTATACAATGTTTATATTTTTGTCAACGATTATCTTATATTTTTTCCGTAAAAGATTTCATCCATTTCTGTAATCAATTTTTCAGCAATCACTAATTCCTCTTCAGGTGTCAGTTTTTCCCTTGTATTACTGAAAAATAAATAGTGTTCCAGGTCAAATTCCTTCAATTTACATTTCGTGTGAAAAATGTTTTCCTGGTACACATTCACATCAATCATGTGATACATTTCCTGTATATCTTCTGGTATATAGTTTTGTATCGAATTTATTTCATGATCTATAAATAGTTTATGTCCTGTCACATCTCTTGTGAATCCGCGAACACGATAATCAATCGTCATCACATCGGTTTCGAACGATTGGATCATATAATTTAATGCTTTTAGAGGGGATATTTCTCCACAGGTTGAAACATCGATGTCCGCCCGAAAAGTGCTAATACCTTCATCTGGATGAGATTCTGGATAGGTATGAACCGTTATATGACTTTTGTCCATTTGTGCAACGACTGATCCTGGTATTGGACCAGGAGATTCTTCAAATACATCCTTTGTTGGATCATTTACGGGTCCCTCTGATACTAAAATCGTTACGCTCGCTCCTTGGGGAACGTAATCCTGCTTTGCGACATTCAAAATATTAGCACCTATAATATCAGCAACATTACTTAGTATCTCGGTTAATCGGTCTGCGTTATAGACATCATCAATATATTCAATATATGCATCTCGTTCTTCTTGAGAACTTGTATAGCAAATATCATACATATTAAAGCTTAGCGATTTCGTAAGATTATTGAAACCATGTAAGTCTAATATCTGGTTCGTATTCATCTCCATATGTTTCATATACTTCTCCCCCTTTATTATTTTTTCCATATTTTTATATTGGTTGATTCGTGAAAATCTATGCACATTAATGAGATTTTTCATTTTGCGCAAAAAAAATCCGGCTAAAAAGCCGGACACTGTAACGATATGATCATTTAAAAGGGGGGTATGAAAAAGCTTATCTTTTCCATGTCTTTATCTTACGGTGTAAATATGAACAAACTATGAATAAAGAATTAAGTTTCTATTAAAGTTATAGTAAAGTTAGCTAATTATGATGATGTGAGAGATTTAATTAGATGATCTAAACAACTTTTTGGTTTCTTTCCAACAATTAGATTAATGCCATCGGTATAACCCTCTTCACGCCCACCTAATTCTTCAATTAGTTTGTTACGCCAATACTTAAGCTTATCAGTGTATTCATTGTTTATGGCTAAATTTTTACATTCATTCGGATCTTCTATTAAATCAAATAACTGCTCTTCTCCAGTTTGACTATACCAAATGTATTTTTCCTTACCATTCGTTAGGTAATGATGTGATAAAGAACCATAAGCATGCTCACCATGAATATGCGTTCTCAAATTAGTGGAAGGTTCCTCACACGCTTGTAACACACTTTTTCCGTCTACACTTTCAGGTATCTTAACACCAGCCACATCTAGAAGAGTTGGCATAATATCCCTTATTTCGACAACCTGATTTTTGGTACTATTTTGCTTTAATTTTAATTTATTCCCCGGGTCTGAAAGAATAAATGGAACTTTGGCGCTTCCCTCATAAGGAAGTGCTTTGCGATAATAATTGTGGTCTCCTAATAACTCCCCATGATCAGAAGCGAATAGGATAACTGTATCTTGTAAAACACCATACTCAGCCATGGCATTTAGAAATCTCCCAATTTGAAAATCAATATGTGTAATAAGAGCATAATAAGCTGCTTGTGCCCTCTTATATCTATTCTTGGGAACATTACCTTTTAAAGTTGTTGGATTATAACCATCTCTTTGAACATCATCTATATCAACCCATTCACCAACAACAGGATCAGGAAGATCCAGATCTTTGTACATATCAAAAAACACTTGTGGTGGATCAAAAGGAGGGTGTGGCCTAACAAATGACATGTTTAAAAAAAATGGTTTTGTTGTGTCCCTTCTCCTCAAGAAATCAATCGACTGAGAAACCACCCAATTAGTTGGATGTAATTCTTCAGCAAGATGCCATGGCCTAGCAACTGTTGAGGCATTACAATCCAATCCTAAATCAATTAAATCTACCTGAGAGCCTGCTCGTTCTCTTAACCAAGGTAAATAGTCATCTCCAGTTAAATTGAATGACTCCGACTCAAAATTCTGATATTTAAATCGATTATAATGTAAATACCCGTCATGCAACACAACATTGTGAAACCCACAAAGATTTCTCGCAGGATAAACATGCATCTTTCCAACACATTGTGTATGATATCCATTTTTCGCTAATTCTCCAGGAAGTGTATGTTCATATTGCCAAGGAACCCGTTCTTGGTAACCTACTCTACCGGTTGAGGTTTGAGACATTCCTGTTAGCAACGAGGCTCTAGCAGGAACACAAGTCGGTGTAGCTGAGTAGGCATTTTTAAAAATTACTCCGTTTCTTGCTAGTTGATCAATATTCGGTGTATCAACAACTGGATGATTCAAAATACTTAAGCAATCGCCTCGCATTTGGTCAACCATAATCAATAGGATATTAGGTTTCATCTTTTATCCTCCAAAATAGCTTTCGTTATTACCGCTTCTATAATTACCCCTAATCCAAAAGGGTGGGTTGTTGGTATGAGTAGTCTAAAAAAAAACTCATAGTTCGAATTTTTTCTATGAGTTCTTCCTGCATACTCTAAGTTAACTCAGTATAAAAACGGCATCTATCTCCAGGAATGATGGATTTACAAAATTCAACTGGTTTACCAGACAAATCATAGGCCACACGTTCTAATAGTAATGCCGGTAGACCTTCCTTAATTTTAAAATAAGCACTTTCATAATCACGAATTAAGACAGGCTCAAATGCCTCCTTTGCTTTTGTCACTCGAATATTAAATTTCTCTTCAAGCAAATCATAAAGCGAAACTTTACCAATATCCTTTAGGCATTCCATATCAGTAACTAGACTCTTAGGAATATATGATGATTCTAATATAAACGGTTTATCATTTGCACATCGAAGACGCTTTATTTCAACTACTTTTTCCGTTTTTGCTATTTGTAGAGCTTCTCTCACCTTTAGCTTAGGCTCTACAACATCAATTCCAAGGATAATATCCTTCGGATTCATTCCTTTTTCTCTTAATACTTTACTGAAGCTATAAAATCCAGTTAAAGATTGCTCTAGCTTTGGTCTTGCAATAAATGTCCCTTTCCCTTGAGTTCGATACAAAATTCCCTCCTGTACTAACTCTTCAATTGCTTTCCTTGCAGTATTTCGGCTAATATCAAATTGTTCCATCAATTGATTTTCAGAAGGAATTTTATCTCCTACCTTCCACATCCCACTATCAATTGATTCTTTTATTTTTTCTTTTAATTGATGGTAAAGGGGAATAAAACTTTCATGCTGCAAACGGTCCATTCTATTTAATCTGCCTCCTAATAATTATATATATAACTATACCTTATATTAGGATATACTAGAAAATATTTCATCTATTATTCAATACATGAAGTCATTTATCCTACGAGATACTTATTTTTTTAAGCTCCAGTAATTCTTGGCATTGACATAGATTCCTTGCCTAACTCTGCCCAAATATACTTGAATAGGAGCTTTTCCCTGAGTTCTCGATATTCTACATGTTCCCATAAATTACATAATTCATTTGGGTCTTCTAGTAAATCATATAGCTCCCCATAATAGTTATTATAATAAACCGTTAATTTGTAACGTTCATCGACATATGTTTTTAGATGTACCATAGTTGGTTGTGTTCTATACTCACATATGATGTGGTCTCTACATTTTTCCTTCATACCAAACCAGACATCGCTCTGATTTATTCCTGTCATTTGATGCGGTATAGGTATATCGGTTAAACCTAAAAAAGTAGGGGCTAAATCAACTAATGATACCATTGCATTATTTACCACCCCTTTTGGTACCTTTCCAGGGTAACGCACAATAAATGGAATCTTTATTAGATCCTCATAATGGAATGCACCCTTATCATGGAGACCATGCTGACCAAAAAAATGACCATGATCTGATGTAAATACAACAATAGTGTTATTAGCCATTCCTAATTCATCTAACTTATCAAGTATCTTACCGATATACTTATCCATCATGCTAATCATTCCATAGTATACCGCCATATTTCTTTTTGCTTCTGCCTTCGTAACGAAAGTGTGTGATCGAAATCCAATATTCCCAATACCTGTTTCAACATACCTCGAAAAGTCCGGATTTTCCTCTTGTGTCATTTGAAAATGAGGTGGATTATTCTTATGTTCACCCGGGACTATTTCTGGTAATGTCAACTTTTCCGAATTATACATGTTATCCCATGGTTCAGGAACAAGATATGGTGGGTGAGGATCGAAAAAGCTTGCCCATAAAAAGAAATTTTCGTCTTGCTCATGATATTGACTTAGTAAATGGTTAGTCCTTTCGGCAATCCATGAATTATAGTGATATTCCTCTGGTATATCCCATTTGTATGAAATGGTAGGGTCCATATTTCCTGTTGGTGGTAAATAAAAGTCTCTCCAGTTTTTACAGCCCTTTTCTTCTAACCATAGAGCATAATGCTGTCCGACATGTGCTTCATTCGTATGATTTCGAGCTAGTTCAATATGTTCAAAGCCATAAAAGGGACCGTTATATTCTTTCCAAAAATCTAAGTCCTGCAATACGGGATAAGACTCAAAAGAAGAATATTCTTCAGTTGATTTAAGTGGTTGAAAATGAGCTTTTCCTATTAAGGCAGTTCGATAATTACTCTCCTGAAAATAATCTCCTACCGTCGGAACCTCTTCAGACAATTTTGTACCTAAAGCCCAAGCACCGTGCTGACTCGGATATAATCCAGTAATCATCGATGAACGGCTAGGGGTACAAGTAGGGTTCGGGCAATAGGCGCGATTAAATACTGTTCCTTCTTTGACCAACCTATCCAGGTTCGGAGTTGTAATTTCACTATTAAAAGCACCGATTGTATTATAATGCTGTTGGTCACTTGTAATTAGCAATATATTAGGCTTTGACACAATATCAACTCCTTTTGTAACTTAAATGATTACTATTCAGTTAAAAGCTTAGAAATAATTAACTAAGTTTTGGTTGGTCAGAGAAAGTAACCACACGATTTTTAGTTCCATGTAACTCGAACAAAATAATCTCATTTTCCCCTTCTTTTAACAGCGGTGCCGGAACATAGAGTGTTTTTTGCGGACCAATCTCCCAGTACCTTCCAAGGTTGAAACCGTTAATATAAGCAACACCCTTTGTCCATCCTTCAGTATTTATAAAGGTATCTGAAACTTCATTAATATGAAGTGTTCCTTTATAAAATGCAGGAACTTCAGAATAAACTTCATAATCCGTATCAAATGTAAGGCCAGTTAAATCATTTAATGGAAGTGAATGAATTGTCCAATGATATAAAAATTGAGCACCCAATCGAACTCCCTCAGTTATCCCCTTGTAATCTTTTAATTTGGGGCCATAGTTGATCCTCCCCATATTCTCTACTAATATACTTAAAGTAGCGCCTCCATCAGGTATACTTAAGAGTATTTCGGGTTCTTCATTCCAGCGCTCAATTACGCCCTTATATTCACCATCTAAATAGATTAATGCCCTATCATGTACGTCTTGTAAATTTAATTTTGTCTCAGGTCTAGGACCAGAAACATGAGTAGTATATAAAATAAACCCATAATCTTGTCCAATTTCTTCCATAGTTTCAGGACACGTTTTCGATATTGGGCTGGACAGTTGCGGTAGCCCATCAAATAACCGTTTTTGCTGAGTTAAGTGAACTTCTCCATATGCTTTCTTTTTTATAGGTTCTGGTAAGTTAAGTGGTTCTAAGTTAACATATTTAGAGATAACCTCTCGAACCTTAAAGAATTTATCAGTTGGAGTTCCTGATTCATCGATTAGTACATCATAGTCATAACTCGTAATTGTTGGTTCGTACCCTTTCCCATGGTTAGCCCCATTAAAAAAGCCAAAGTTTGTTCCACCGTGGAACATGTAAAAGTTTACGGATGCATTCATTCCTAGCATTCTATCTAATACATCTGCAACATCATCTGCATTTCTTGTATGATGTTCCTCTCCCCAATGGTCAAACCACCCGTTCCAAAACTCCATGCACACTTTGGGGGCATTAGGTTGATATTCCTCTAATTTCGCAAATGACTCTTCAGGTCTTGAGCCAAAATTTGCCGTTTCTAATACCCCAGGAATCATACCACCTTGAAACATGAAATCAGTCGGTCCATCTGAAGTAAACAAGAGTACATCCATCCCCCTAGATACCATTCCATCACGCAGATACTCTAAATATTTGGTATCGTTGCCGTAGCTGCCATACTCGTTTTCAATTTGCATTGCAATTATAGGTCCTCCATTTGTGCATAGTAGAGGCTTGAATTTTGGTAATAAAACATCATAATATTCATCAACTCTTTTTAAAAAGGGGGCATGATAACAGCGAAGCCTCATTCCCTGATCCTTCAACAGCCAAGAAGGCAATCCTCCAAACTCCCATTCTGCACAAATATAAGGACTTGGGCGAATTATAACGTATAATCCAATTTCAGCTGCAGTCTCTATAAATTTTACAATATCAGCCTGACCTTCAAATTGAAATTCACCAGGCTTTGGTTCATGAAAGTTCCAAGGCACATAGGTTTCTACAGTATTAAATCCACAGGCTTTCAACTTAAGCAATCGATCCTTCCAATACTCAGGCACGACACGAAAATAATGAATAGCTCCTGAAATAATCTGAATTGGTTCCCCATTAATCATAAATTGTTCATTCTCAGTAGTTAAAACAGACATTATAACCCTCCACTCTATTTTTCCAACTCTGGCGATTCAACTTAATTAAGCATCAACACTTCCATACTTCTGTCCCATGTTTGAAAAGTTTTCACTAATAGATTCTTCGCTTTCTCTTCTACGCTCAATGCGTTCAAATAGTTTTAATGATAACACCATTATTAGATAAGCCGGGAGGCTCATGCTAAAGAACGGCAGTAATCCTGGAATCCAAAAAAATAATCTGGATACTATGTAAACGATTAATGCTACTAAAATTGTATGAACTGGATAAGAAATACCTATCATTAGAGAGTATGTAAAATATCGAGAGAGTTTAAGATTGTAATGAACAAAAACTGGAACAATATATATCAAAATAGTAATAAAGAGTAGACTACACAAAATCACCCCAATAAATAGGCAAATTGCTAAAATCCCTTCGGCATATTTCATAATGGATAAGTTTACGTACAATGCATAACCCATTAGAGAAAGCAAAAATCCTATCAGATTGGATTTCCAGAATTCATTCCGAAACGTCTTCCAAAACTCCTTAAATAAAGAAAAATTTTCTTCCCTCTTCATAACCCATTTACGAGTAGTTGCAAATAAGGCCATAGTTGCTGGCATAATGCCAACAACCAGTAAACCTACAAACGAAAAGAAAATCCATAATAACTGAAGTTGTAAAAGCTTCATGATAAATTCAGAAGTTTTATAAAATCTCCCTACTATTCCATCCATCTCCACGGCCATCTTTCCTTTCCAGCTAAAGAATAGGCAGATTAGATGTCTCCATCTTTCAACCTAACGAACTATTAAATAGTAATCGTTGATTCTTTACTTATCTCAACAACTTTACCACCCGAACGAATTGATTCTGTTGCGGCACATCCTACAGCGACACTCATTCTACCAGCGAAAGGCGTCGTTAATGGTTGCTTATTATTTAACACTAGTTCAATAAAATCCTTGCAAATTTTCGGGTCAGCCCCTCCGTGACTTCCTTGCTCTTTTTTCATATCATACGTAACATTACTGTATTCATGCCAAGAACCGGATTTACGAGTTTTAACGTAAACCTTTCCTCCGACATCATCATTCTCGACTCTACCTTTTGTACCAATAAAGGTATAATTCCTTGAATAATCTGGAGTAAAATGACACTGTAAATACGATGCTTTAATTCCGCCCTCTAGTTCCATAATTAACATATTATTATCTTCCACATCAATTTCTTTTCTGAATGCACACTGTGTTAACGTATGTAAGCTAGCCTCGGGGCAAGTATCTTTTTCAGTACATGTTGGACACGTTAAATGATTAGGCTTATCTCCCCCATAATAATCAAGCCCTCCCATTGCAGAGACTTTTTTCGTATACTTACCAGTAATCCAATGAATAACATCTAAATCATGTGAACCCTTTTGTAGTAATAGTGATGTCGTATTTTGAGATGTTCCATGCCAATCATGATAGTAATAGTATCCACCCAAGCCAACAAAGTGTCTGACCCAGACTGCCTTTAATTCACCAATTACACCAGAATCAACGATACCTTTCATTGTCTGATACATACTCATATATCGCATATTGAAGCCAACCATTAAATGTTTCCCACATTTTTTTGCAGTTTCAATTATTCGATCACAACCCTCTACTGTTATTGCTAGTGGCTTTTCGCAATAAACATGTTTTCCCGCTTCAAGAGCTGCGATAGCATGTTCTTCATGTAAGTAATCTGGAGATAAAACGACGATAGCATCAATATCGTCACGTTTGATTAGTTCTTTATAATCTGTTGTAATATATGCACTTTCATTTATTTTTTCTTGAAAAGCTTTTAACTTTTCAAATGAAATATCCGCTGCGCCAACTACTACAGATTTTCCATTTGGATTGTGAAAATACTTTGCAATTCCACTTCTAAGTCCTGCACCTATAATACCAATTCTGACTTGTTCCATTTGCATTCTCTCCCTAACTATGAGTATTGGAAATCGTATAATTCTTTGTGACATATAACCTGAAATAAAAATCTTTTTCCTCAAATTATCCAAACGTTTTCCCAATAATTAAATAAGTTTTCTTATGAATAGATTTATATAATGACATTCCCCCAATTTAAAGTCATCGGGGGAATGTACATATTATTTACTTGGGCTAACCCATTCACCTTCAATATTTGCTTCTGTCAGTAGCTGATTAACATCATTAACGACATCTGCTCCACCTTTAGCCATATACTCTTCAACAAACTTATCCCATTCGGAAATTGGTCTTTGACCTGCAACCATTTTTGTAAGTTCATTTGTCGCAAATTCATTTAATTCTGCAATTTTATCATTATAAACCTCAGAGTGAATACGTCCTACTGGGCTTAAATAAAAGTTAGATTCTAATAACATTTCAACCATAAGGGTATTAAATTCTTTTGCTTCAGGAGCCTTAGATTGGATTGCGTAATCTAACATCGATTTTTCTCCTTCAATCCAGCCACCTTGTTTTTGGTTAAAAAGTGCTTGAGGTGCATATTGGCTATAATCCTCTGTTAGTTCAGGTGCACCATCTACCATCGTATAACCTTTTCCTTCTCCACCCATTGTCCAATCAAAATATTCATTATCTGGATTTTGCTCGTCTGCTGGTACATATTGGGTGATATAATCAATCATTTCTAAAATTTTCTCTACTTTTTCTGGGTTGTCTTTTAATTTAGCATTTAACATCCAAACTCTATAGTATCCACTACCCGCTACATATCCTTGTGTACCATCTGGTGCAACAAACGCAGGCATAGCTGCTATTTTTGCATCAGGATTAGATTTTTTTAATGTTGCATAATCAAAGTTAGCAGGTTGTGCACCCTTGTCTTTTCCTGGTTGTTCATACCAGATTCCAACTTTTCCTGCAGTAAAATCTTTGAAGACTTCATTATAAGGTTTTACCGCCCAGTCTTTATCAAGAGCTCCTGCATCGCTTAATTCTTTTAAAGCACTAATTTTCTCTTTACTACCTTCTGAGATTTGGCCAGGAATTAATTTCCCTTCATCATTTTTATGGTACCAGGTATTATTGCTCCAGTAGGCCCCAAATGACGGGTCATATACTAGACCTTTTGCTAATCCAAGTCCAATCGTATCATCTTTTCCATTACCATCAGGATCCTGTGTTGCAAAAGCAATTGCTACTTCCTTCAGTTCCTCAAAATTTGTTGGCATTTCCAAACCAAGTTTATCAAGCCAGTCTTGACGAATAATTGGTTTTTTTCCACCACTCGCAGGGAAAAACAGTGGAATCGCATAAATATCCCCTTCAACTGTTACAGTATCCCATACCGATTGAGGAATCGCTTTAAGACTTTCATATTTGTCTATGTAATCATTTAATGGTAAGAAAGCACCTTGTTTAGACCACTTTACAAAATTAACACCAGCAGTCTCATCTCCTATTACATCTGGTAAATCACCTGAAGACATTTTTACCGCAAGCTTATCTGTGTATAAATCAAAAGGAATATATTGCGGTTTGAAATCGATGTCAAATTTTTCATTAACCATTTTAATATTTTCAAAACCTGGCTCAGGAACTGGATTTTCCCATGTACCATCAAACCAAGAGATTGTCAGTTTTCCATCTTTTTTTTCATTTGAAGAGCTTTCATTTGATGAACAAGCTGCTAGTACACCAAGGAGTAAAATAGTAGAACAACATAAAGCAATTATCCGTTTCATTTCAAAACTTCCCCCTTCATCTTTGCGTTTGATTCATAAAATCTTAAAGTGGCGAGAATCAGAATCCTATTCTTTGACTGACCCTAGCATCACTCCCTTCGCAAAGTGCTTTTGAAGAAACGGGTATACTAGCAAAATTGGAATTGTGGCAATTAGAATTGCCGCCATCCCTATTGTTTCAGCAGGTGGAGGATTATCCATTGTTGCTTGCATCCCAACATCCAACATATTACCTTGATTTAAAATAACTAATTGTCGAAGGATAACCTGTACAGTCCACTTTGCAGGATCATTTAAATAAAGAAGAGCTGTAAAATACGAATTCCAGATTCCAACTGCATAAAACAGTCCGAAAGCTGCTAGGGCTGGCTTTGATAAAGGCAGAATGATTTTTCCAAAAATTTGTAAATCATTTGCTCCATCGATGATCGCTGCTTCCGTTAAATCGTGTGGTAGATTCATAAAGAATTGCCTCATAACAATCAAGTTAAATGAACTGATGGCTGTTGGAATGATCAATGACCACAATGAATCCATGAGACCAGTTGCTTGTACAACCATATATGTAGGTATCATTCCAGCTCCGAACACAAAAGTAAATAATACGAGAAACAAATACACTCTTTGGCCAAGAATATTTCTAGACAATGCATAAGCCATCATAGACGTTAAGAGTAAACTGACAAATGTACCTACTATGGTTACATAAATCGTTACCCCAAGCGAGCGAACAAATTCTTTAGAGCCTAAGATATACTCATACGCATCTAACACCCAGGTTTTCGGAAAAAGGAGTAAGTCAGATTGTACAAATTCTTCATATGTTGCGAATGAGACCACGAACATGTAATAAAACGGAAAGATCATTGTTAATGCTATGATGATAAGTAATACATAGTTTACAAGATTTACAGCTTTTTCTGACTTCGTATTATTTTGTTGCAACTAAATTTCCTCCCATCCTAGTAAACTCCCTCATCGCCAAACCGTTTTGCTAATCGGTTAGCACCGACAATTAAGATCAATCCAACTATTGATTTAAATAACCCAACAGCAGTAGCAAAACTGAAATCTGAGTTTTGAATTCCTTTGAAATAAACAAAAGTATCAAGTACATTTCCAACTTCCATTGTGAATGGAGTTAACATTAAATAAATTTGTTCAAAGCCAACGTCCAATACACTTCCAAGTCTCAATATCAATAAAATAATGATAGTACTACGAAGTGCTGGTAATGTTATATGCCAAATTTGTCTCCATCGGTTCGCTCCGTCAACGGCCGCAGCCTCATACAAACTTGGATTTATCCCTGATAGTGCAGCAAGGAAAATAATCGTACTCCAACCTGATTCCTTCCAAATAACCTCGAGTACTACTAACGGCATAAACCAGTTAGGATCTTGTAAAAAAGCTATCGGCTCCATTCCAAAAACGGTTCCTAAAACTCTGTTTACTATCCCGTCAGACTTTAATAGAATCGTAACAAGTCCAATAACTACAACCCAGGATAGGAAATGTGGTAAATATACAATGGATTGAATTGTCCTTTTGAAAAATGTATTCCGAACCTCATTTAGCATGAGTGCTAGAATAATAGATACTGGGAAGGCAAATACAATTTGAAGGAAAGAAAGGTACAAGGTATTCCAGAGAACCCTAATAACTTCTTGGTCTTCAAAAATTGTTTTAAAGTGCTTTAATCCGACCCACTCACTATTAAGAAATCCTTGAAAGGCACTGTAATCCTGAAAGGCTATAATATTTCCTGCCATTGGTACATATCGGTATATTAGAAAATAAAGCAGACCCGGAAGCAATAAAATATAAAGGTACCTTTCTTTCCAAAGTCTGGACCATACGCTTTTCTTGGATCCAATTAGTATGTTGGTCTGGACTTTTTGAATTTGTCGAGATTCTGTTTTTTGCAAATTTTCCACTTTTGTATCACTCCCTTAATTCGTTTTTCGGAAAACTATCCAAACGTTTTCCTCACTTGTTAAAAAAAAGAGCATTTATAGCCTTCTAAAATTTGAGGATTCCCTTACTATCAATTTATTTGGTAAGAGTATTTTCATAGGTAATGTTATTTTCCCTTCAACTTTATCTACTATTGTTTTTGCTGCAATAGCTCCTAATTCATATTTCGGAACATCAATTGTAGATAAAGGCGGAGAAGAATATTGAGACATTTCGATATTATCTATAGATATAAAAGCAATATCATCCGGTATTTTTAATTCATTCTCAGTCACAGCCCTCATTGCGGCTATTGCCATCAGATCGCTGGCACAGAAGATAGCCGTTGGAAGGTTCCTTGATTTTGTTTGAATCAATTGACTCATTTCAAAATAACTTTTTTTCATGTTCCATTCTGTATTGATTACCCATTCGGGATTTATGTTGAGGCCAAACTCTTCCAAAGCGTTTCTGTATCCCTTGTACCTTTTTTCTTCATTTAAATCCTTGAAATTTTCCCCAACTCCCCCACCTAAAAATCCAATCTTCTGGTGTCCCTGTTTTACTAGTTCCTTAATCGCTTTTTTAACTGCTGATTCTCGGTCATAATCTATCACAGTTATTTCCTTATCTGTATAAAAAAAATCTAGGCCAACAATAGGTATAAACTGCATGATATAATCTAAAACACTTTGTTCTAAATGATCAATTAGAATTAATCCTTCGATACCTGATTCATGTATCGTTTTAAAAAGCAATGATTCATTTTGTAACTCTTCCTTATTGATACTAGTCAAGGAGTAATCGGATTTTATTAGAGTGTCGTTAACCCCCTCATACAATCTTGAAAAATATGGATTTAGTTCTGCAATTTTGGGGTTAGCAACCCATCCTATCTTCATAGTCCTTAATTTTTCTGTACTTTGATTCGTTACCAATTTACGGGCATTTTCATTTGGTACATACCCAAGTTCCTTAACCGCATTCCACACTTTTTGAATGGTCTCTGGTTTTACATTTCGCGATTTATCATTTTGAATTACTCTAGATACTGTTGATATGGATACACCAACGTGTTCAGCGATGTCTTTTAATCTAACCACAATACACCCTAGCCTCCTGTAGTATGCGTTTTCTTTTTGGAACAAATTAAGATGTGTAAGTTTATTAAAATGAGGGTTAACACATTGATGTGTCATTAGGTCGTTGGTACAACCACTAACAAAAAAAAAGATTTAGGATTTTTTTAAAATGGATGTCAAAAAGCTTTATTAATTCGATTATATGTTTTTGTTTTTGGGCCTGTCAACTAATATTTCGAATTTTTCCATTTAACAAACTATTATTCTTTCTTGGACGACTCAAACCCGTATACCTTTCAAAGTACATGTCATGTAAAGATCCATATTGAGCTTTTTTTGCCTGTTTTCTCGTAACACATATAATCATTTGATTAGAACATACCCAAATAGCAATATTTGCATACTTTTAAAGCAATTTTTACGCATCTTTGAGTATCCCTGCTATGTTACACTCAACTTTGAAACCGCTTTATTATTGGATATATCAGCATTTCAGTATAAAAGGCAGGTGTAGAAAAATGAGAGTTTATCATGATAAATTGTTTAGTAAAAAATTTACGAGGCCGAAGTTTACCATTCAACATAAATCGGATCGTAAAACAGCTTCTAACTTCCACTCACACTCAGGTTTTGAAATTGTGTGGCTCCAAAAAGGAGAAGCCACATACATTTTTGAAGAAAAAGTCTTTCGTTTAACGAAAGGACAAATATTATTTTTTAAGAGCACTGATTTTCACAAAGTTAAATTACATGAAGGTGTGCCATATGAACGAGTTGTTACTTTATTCTCCGAAAGCTTTCTTACGTTTAAACATCCTATTTTTGAGAAGTTTAAAGGCTTTTTGGACAACCTTCCTTCCCCGCAATATGTTTTGAATGTACAAGCCTGGAAGGAAGAACAACTTCAGCATATCATCGATCATTTATTATTTGAGCAAGAGAATGAAGATCTGTGGGAAAAGGAGGCTGCACTAGAATTATACCTCCTCGAACTCCTATTATTTTTATGCAGGGAAATTCAGTCATCCTTTGCGCAGAAATCCCATTTGATTGTAAAGCGCGACTCTCAAAAAGTAGAAATGCTAGAACGTATCTTAAAGGAAATTAATGAAATCTGGAATACGGATTGGCGTCTTGATTCACTAGCTCAAACTCTACATCTAAATAAATATTATCTTTGTCATTTCTTTAAAAAAGAATTTGGTCTTACCATCCACGATTATATACTTCAAAGAAGAATTTACGAAGCGAAAAAACTACTTATTTCAACTAGTTCTCCTATAAATCAGGTATCTGAAAAAGTAGGTTTTTCCTCCCCTTCCAGTTTTATCAGAAGCTTCAAACAACAGGTCAGCATGACTCCAAAACAATATCGAACAAATGCCCAAATCCTCTAACTCTGATTTTAGGATTTGGGTGATTTAAGGAGGTGATTACTGCTCAAGAGTTGGGTTTTTCATCAGTATTCATTTACATAAAAAAAGGAGGCCAAATAGTGAGGAAGTTTAAACGTTTTATTACGGTACTACTGTGTTTTCTATTATTATTGCCTAATATGAGTTTGAATGTGTTTGCTGCTGAAAGTGAAACCACAGAGATGATTGATATTCCTGAATCCTCTGATTGGAAAGGTGCGATCGGAGGCGATGTTGGCGGTAATGACAAAATTACTGCTGAAAACTTTTTGATTAAGGAAAATGGAAACGGCTCTGTCAAAATGAGCGTTATGAACAATCGTGGTAAAATTGCAAATGAAACAGAAGGTATTGCATATTATTACCAGCAAGTTGATCCTACAGATAATTTTGAATTACAAGCAAAGGTGAAGCTTGAATCCTTTGAGGCAAATAATCAAGTTGGATTTGGAATTATGCTAAGAGGCAACTTATTAACTTCTACCGATGTAAAAACCGGTGATTATCTTGCGGTAGGTGGTATCAAGCAAGATATTAGAGGGTTTTATAAATACAGTAGCGCTTCGTCTGTATATCCAGATGAGCTAGACTATACAGCAAATAACCCTGCTCCTGGTGAAGAGTATACACTTAAGCTTAGAAAAGAAGGAAATATTTATCAATTAACAGTCGGTGAAGAAACAAAAACGTTCACAGATTATAGTGGGGAAATGAATTATGTTGGACTTTTCGCAGCAAGAAATGTAAGCGTCACCTACAGCGATGTCAAATTAGTTCAAGATCGTCCGATTGAAACCGGAGATTGGGAGTTTAGGGCATTTGGAAGTAACACAAGTGAGTCAAAAAACCCTGATCCTATCCTAAATGATGACGGAACAATAACGATTTCTGCTACTGGTGGAAAAATTGCAAACGGTGATGAGGGTATTTCCTATTATTTCAAAGAAATTCCGGCTAATGCAAACTTTACTCTAACAACAAAAGCTATCATAAAGAACTTCAATAGCAACATCAGTATATCTACTCCGAACCAAAAGTCCTTTGGTCTTATGCTAAGAGACAATGTTGGTGAAAATAGGGATAGTAGTAAACAAACTTCTAATTTTGTTGCAGTAGGTGCTTTGGATTTAGCTATGAAACCTTTTTATAATCAAAATGGCCAACTTATAAAATTGGAGAACTTCGCAGATGTAAATACTCCAGCTGCAAATGAAGTATATGATCTAGAAATTCAGAAGTCAGGAAATGTATTTAAAGTATCCATAAATGGAGTCTCTGAAGTAATAACTGTGGACAATTTATTTAGTGATTCTGTCTTCGCTGGACTATATGTTGCTCGTGATGCTGAAATTACATTCAACAATTTCAATATAGTTATAGACACGAAGAAAGTATCGACACTGGAAGTTAACACGGATAATATGAAAACCGAATATCTAGTAAACGAAGAATTAAATACTGATGGCTTAGTCGTTAAAGCCATTTACAATAATGGTGAAGAAGCGATCTTATCTGCAAACGACTATATTATTACTGGTTTTGATAGCAGTAGTGTTGGAACAAATACGATTACAGTCAACTTTGGAGGAGCTAAAGAGACCATTGATTTAAGAATTAAAGAATTGACCTTATTAGATTTAACGATTAAGTACTATCCCGCTAAAACGGTTTACTATCCAGGTGACAAATTTGACCCAGCAGGCTTAGTAGTACTAGGAACATATGATAATGGAGAAACCTATATTCTATCCGAAGATCAGCTAGATTTTAAAGTTGACAATGTCTTAATTGATAGGGCATCTGCATTTAATACCCCTGGTACAAAGACCGTTACAATTGTACCAAGAGATTTCCCTGCTGTAACAGCAAGCTTCAATGTAACTGTAAAAGATACTGAGCTTGAAGGGCTTGAGATAAAGAAACAACCTGTTAAAACACAATATTTTATTGGAGATGCACTCGATCTTACCGGAATTGTTGTATATGCCATCTATAAGGACGGTACTCAGGTAAGATTACTAGAAAATGAATATCATGTCTCTCATTTTGATACCTCAACACCTGGAGACAAGAATGTAATAATCAGTCATAAGGATGCTAGTAAAACTATCCTATTCAATGTAAAAGAAAAGGAAGTCCTTGAGTTAAAAATAACTAAGTTTCCTACTACAACTTTTACAATTAATGATGTGTTTTCATCTAGTGGATTAGAAGTTTCAAAGATTTATGATAATGGAGAGCAAGAGGTATTATCAACTGATGCCTATGATGTTGACTCCAGTTCATTCAATAGTGATATGACCGGTACGTACCCTATTACTGTGAGTCCAACAGTAGATTTGGGAGTCGCCCCAATCACATATAAGGTTACAGTTAGAGAAAAAACAGCCTACAATTTTGATTTTATTCGCTTTGGGCAATCAACATCAGACGAAAGAAATACAATTGAGTACTTAGAGAATAATACCATTCGTTTAGCTGCAATTGATGGTGGTGGTAAAGTTACTGGAGACCATGATGGAATCTCCTTCTATTACACCGAAATTGATGCGAATGAAGATAATTTTGAGCTCTCAGCTGATATCAAAGTTGTTGAATACGCAAAAAATCCTCATGATGGACAAGAATCATTCGGAATAATGGCAAGAGATGCCATATACGAAACGGGCGACCAAAAAGGAATATTTGCTAGTAATATTGCCGCAATCGGAGGTTTTTCAGGTGGTACTCGGGATGAGAACGGAACACAATTGTTTGTTCGAACAGGGGTAACATCAACGGATGGTACAGGAAGCCAAGGCATTCAAAAAGAAATGGTAAAGGCAGAAAGACCAACAACTGCTAATACTCATCCAAACAAAACATATCATCTTACACTTAAGAAAACGAATAGTGGTTTTACGGGAATACTAAATGACGGAGAGAAAACGATTGAAAAAGAGATCTATGCACCTGATCTTTTAAACGTTCAAAATGGAAAGGCATATGTAGGTTTCTATACCGCACGTGTAGCAACAATTGAAGTGAGTAATATAGACTTCAAGGTAACAGCTGCGGAAACAGATGCTCCTAAAGGAGAAGCACCTGTAAAAGAGGTCACTCCGCAGTTTGACATTTTATCATTGGAAAAGACCTCTGTTGAAAATTATCGCCTTATCGTACAATCAAATGTGAATGGAACTGTGACGATTAAAGAAGGCAATAAAACGATTCGTTATGATGAACCTATTATTGCCGGGCAAAAGCTTGAAATACAGACAAAAATCGCAGTAAATGCACCTACAAATTTTAGTTTTGTATTCATACCTGACGAAACTCAAAAACTATCAGACTATAATAGAATCATTCGAAACTTCACCGTTGAAATGAATACATTTGCCGAAGATGGAAATATCTATGTTTCCCCTAACGGATTGAGTACTGGTGACGGCTCAAAAGAAAATCCGCTAGACTTAGATACGGCCATTGAATTTGTAAAACCAGGTCAACACATTTATGTGATGGAAGGTCACTATGTGAGAAATGCGATACTTGAAATTAAGAAATACAATGACGGCACTAATGATGCGATGAAGTACTTATGGGCTGACCCTGCCGCCACAAGTAGACCAATCATTGACTTTGATAAGAAAACTGAAGGTGTTATCCATAGCGGTAACTACTGGCATGTAAGAGGCTTAGACTTTATTCAATCAGCCGGCAACACAAAAGGTTACACAGTTGGAGGTAACCACAATATTATTGAAAACATTAAAACGTACCAGAACGGAGACACAGGTCTACAAATCAGCCGTACGGACGATTCAACTACTATAGCTGATTGGCCTTCTTATAACTTGATTCTTAACAGTGAATCATTTGATAACCGTGATCCATCTGACAATAATGCAGATGGTTTTGCTGCAAAACTCACGGTTGGAGAAGGAAATATTTTTAGAGGTACGATCGCTCATAATAATATTGATGATGGATGGGATCTCTATACAAAGGTTGGTACAGGTGCTATTGGAGCAGTTACAATTGAGGATAGCATCGCTTATAACAACGGTTTCTTAACAGATGGAACTGTTGGGAATGGTGATAAAAACGGTTTTAAGCTTGGTGGTGAAGGAGTCCATGTCCCTCATACTATCAAAAATAGTGTTGCTTTCGGTAACGGTGCAGCAGGCTTCACAAGTAATAGTAATCCAGGTGTGATTGCCGAAAATAACTACGCATTTAATAATGCTGGTGGAAATATGGCATTCACAACATATGGCCACATTACACCTGACTTTACAATTGATGGGTTTCTTTCATTCTTCACAGAAGACAGTCAAAAGAAAACAAAAGACAATTATCAACATGCTAATTTAGATAAGAACTTCATGTTTAATGGAGAACAATCTGTTAATAAATCTGGTGATGTGCTGCCTAATGAGCTCATGCAATCCTTGGCTACCATTCAAAACTTCGAACGCAGTCAAGATGGTGAAATCCATTGGAATGGTGTTTGGGAAACGTTTGATGACTTTATCGCAAAATATGAAGAACCTGATACTGAAAATCCAGAAGAGCCAGGTAAGGAACAGCCTGAGGATCCTAAGACCGAAAAACCAGAAGAGCCTGGTGAGGATCAGCCTGAAGAACCTAAGACTGAAAATCCAGAACAACCGGGAGAAGAAACTCCTGACAATGAAGATGACAACCATCAACCGGGAGATAAAACACCAAGTTCTGATGAAAACGGAGATAAATCTCAAGGGACAGATAAACAAACAGATAACAACAAATTACCTAAAACAGCAACCTCTGTATACAACTGGCTAGTTCTAGGTATCGTATTAATATTTATTGGTGTTAGTGTTGGTGTTGTACATTATCGTAGAAAAGGTTATGTTTCCTAAACATAATTGTTTCGCTAAAAAAGAGAGGGTCTCCCCTCTCTTTTTTTTCATGCATACGCCTTATTTTCCTCTTCATTCTTAAAAAAGCTCTTCATCGCATGAAATACGTCTGCTTTTTGCTTTAAAATATAGTACCTAAATCTTTCATCCTCAATGTTTTTATAGGCTGACATAAGGGTTGAATGGCGGTTATACTGATTTACTTCTCCATAGCCAAACATATTAGAAACCTTCATTAACTCGCTCACTAACTTTACACATCTTGCATTATCTGAGGTTAAATTATCTCCGTCTGAGAAATGAAATGGATAAATATTATAACGTGCCGCTGGATACTTATCATCAATTACTTCTAATGCTTTGCGGTACACCGATGAACAAATTGTACCCCCACTTTCACCTTTTGAGAAAAAATCCTCTTCAGACACAACTTTGGCTTCCGTATGGTGAGCAATAAATTCGATTTCTACCGTTTCATATTTTGTACGCAGGAATCGAGTCATCCAGAAAAAGAAGCTTCTTGCCATATACTTCTCCCAAATTCCCATTGAACCACTCGTATCCATCATCGCTAGCACCACAGCCTTTGAATCTGGTTTTACAATCTCATTCCATGTTTTAAACTTCAAATCCTCCCGATAAATCGGATGGAAGCTAGGCTTCCCTGCCATCGCATTTCGTTTGTATGCCGACATCATTGTTCGTTTCTTGTCAATATTCCCCATTAAACCTGTTCGACGGATATCATTAAATTCAATGTTTTCTACAATGTTTTGATCCTGTTCTTTCCGCTTAAGATTTGGCAGCTCTAATTCTTTAAATAAGGCTTCTTCAAGCTCCATTAGAGAAACTTCTGCCTCATAATAGTCTTCACCGGCTTGATCACCTGCACCTTGCCCTTTACCAGGTCCTGCTTTTCCTGCACTTTGTCCGGACCCATCTCTTGCAATAACGTCACCAACCTGGCTATCTCCATCTCCTTGGCCAACATGTTTATTTTTATCATAGTTATAACGGATTTTATATTCGTCTAAAGAACGAATCGGAATTTTAACAACATCTTTTCCGTTTGACATAATTATACTTTCTTCAGTTATCAAATCAGGTAAATTATTCTTAATTGCATCCTGTACCTTCTCTTGGTGTCTTGTTTGATCATCATGGCCTTTGCGATGGAGGGACCAATCTTCTTGGGAAATGACAAAGTTCTTTGAATTACCTTTCGACATAATCTTTCCCCTCCTAAAATTTTTTTTATTAAACCATTCACATTTTTACCTTGATCCTCATACATTATCTTGACGGTTTGTGAAAGAACTTCGTAAAACGAAAAAACTATACTAAACAAAACCTTATTGAAATAAAAAAGAGACCAACTATTACCTACTCTTTAGCAAAAATTAACCAATAGTAGATTACTCTATACTATGCAAGAACATTGATTTATTGACAAAAAATTTCGTAAATTGGGCGATTTGTCTTAAAAATAGACAAGTTCCTTCTGTTTATTACATACGGGTGCATTACTATTATTCATAAATGGACAAGTTACATTTATGAAGGGCGTTGAACGGGATTGGGCGGTCGTCTGGTTCCTCTTGATGAGCCAGATGAAGGGGTTTAGCATACAATTTATTGCTCATTTTCCTCTTCATAAGCATAATGAAGCGGATTGACGATCGATTTGTTGCTAGTTTTCCTCTTCATAAGTGCGATGAACGGGATTGGCGGGCAACTTATTGCTCGTTTTCCTCTTCATAAGCGTAATGAACGGGATTGGTGGGCAATTTATTGCTCGTTTTCCTCTTCATAAGTGCGATGAACGGGATTGGCGGTAAACTTATTGCTCGTTTTCCTCTTCATAAGCGTAATGAACGGGATTGGCGAGCGATTTATTGCTCGTTTTCCTCTTCATAAGTGCGATGAACGGGATTGGCGGTTAACTTATTGCTCGTTTTCCTCTTCATAAGCGTAATGAACGGGATTGGTGGTCGATTTATTACTCGGAATCCTCTTCATAAACGTAATGAAGCGGATTGACGGTCGATTTATTGCTCGTTTTCCTCTTCATTAGCGTAATGAACGGGATTGGTGGTCGATTTATTGCTCGTTTTCCTCTTCATAAGCGTAATGAACGGGATTGGCGGGCGATTTATTGCTCGGAATCCTCTTCATAAGTGCAATGAACGGGATTGGCGGTTGATTTCTCGTTCGAATTCCTCTTCATAAGCGTAATGAACGGGATTGGCGGGCGATTTATTGCTCGTTTTCCTCTTTATAAGCGTAATGAACGGGATTGGCGGTTGATTTCTCGCTCGTTTTCCTCTTCATAAGCGTAATGAACGGGATTAGCTGGCGATTTATTGCTCATATTCCTCTTCATAAGTGCAATGAACGGGATTGGCAATTGATTTATTGCTCATATTCCTCTTCATAAGTGCAATGATGGGGGTTATAAGTGGATTCCTTACTCAGACTCCTCTTCATAAGCCAATAAAAAGATACGACAATTTTGAAAAACAAGGGATTAGACCATCATGCTGGCCTAACCCCTATTTTCTAGATTATCGGTTCAATAAGCTTCCTACATAACGTAGCAGTTCATTCGCAGATGTTGAATTATAACCGTGCTCGTCAATTAATCTTGCCACAACCTCATTAACCTTCTTCAGCTGTTGCTCATCAGGTGTTTTTGTAGAAGTAGTGATTTTCACGACGTCTTTCAGGTCCGCAAATAATTTCTTTTGAATCGCCTCTCGAAGACGTTCATGTGAATTATAATCAAATCTTCTTCCTTTACGGGCATATGCAGAGATACGAATAAGGATTTCCTCTCTAAATGCCTTCTTTGCATTTTCAGAGATTCCAATTTGCTCCTCAATCGAACGCATAAGCTTTTCATCTGGATTCATTTCTTCTCCGGTTAACGGATCGCGAAGTTTGTTTTTATTACAGTATGCTTCAACATTATCTAGATAGTTATCCATTAATGTCTTCGCAGACTCTTCATACGAATAAACAAAAGCCTTTTGGACCTCTTTCTTCGCTATTTCGTCATACTCACGTCTCGCAATTGAGATGAAATTCAAATAGCGTTCACGATCTTCATTCGAAATGGACGGATGATGTTCAAGGCCATCCTTTAAGGAACGCAATACATCCAATGCATTAATTGATGGGTTTTCTTTTCGAATAATCGTGGATGATATCCGGTTAATTACATAACGCGGGTCAATACCGCTCATACCCTCATCTTGATATTCCTTTCGAAGCTCCTCCACATCAATTGCATTAAAACCTTCTACACTTTCACCATCATACAATCTCATCTTTTTAATAATATCGATATCGCCTTTTTTAGGAGCCTTAAGTCTAGTTAATATCGTAAACATGGCAGCCACTCTAAAGGTATGTGGAGCAATATGAACATCACGCACATCACTTTCCTTAATCATCTTTGCATAGATACGCTCTTCCTCAGAAACACGTAAATTATAAGGAACTGGCATAACAATGATACGTGAATGTAACGCTTCATTTTTCTTATTCGAAATAAAGGAACGATACTCTGTTTCGTTCGTATGTGCGACGATCAGCTCATCTGCTGAAATTAACGCAAATCTCCCCGCTTTAAAATTTCCCTCTTGTGTTAAGGATAGTAAGTGCCAAAGGAATTTTTCATCACATTTTAGCATCTCTTGGAATTCCATCATTCCACGGTTTGCTTTGTTTAATTCACCATCGAATCGATAGGCACGTGGGTCTGATTCTGAACCAAACTCAGCAATTGTTGAAAAATCAATACTTCCAGTTAAATCAGCAATATCCTGAGATTTAGGATCTGAAGGACTGAAGGTTCCTATCCCTACACGCTTATCCTCGGACAAGAATATTCGCTCCACTCTCACATCCTCGATCCTGCCACCGTACTCTTCCTGCAATCTCATCATATTTAGTGGAGATAAATTACCTTCAATTCGAACCCCGTACTCATCGAAAAAGTCCTCTCTTAAATGATGAGGAATAAGGTGCAGTGGATCTTCATGCATTGGGCAGCCTTTGATTGCATAAACCGCGCCTCTTTCAGTATGTGAATATGTCTCTAATCCTCTTTTTAACATTGAAACTAATGTGGATTTACCACCACTAACAGGTCCCATCAATAATAAAATTCGCTTACGAACATCAAGTCGTTTTGCTGCTGGATGAAAATATTCTTCAACTAATCGCTCAAGTGCTTCCTCTAAACCAAATAGTTGGTGGTCGAAGAACTTATATTTGCGCTTTCCATTTTCTTCTTCAATCCCTGCATCTTTAATCATATTATATACTCTGGAATGAGCAGACTGAGCAACCCATGGCTTTTCCTTTAAAATTTCCAAATAATCAGCGAAGGTTCCTTCCCACTTCAAACGTTGTTCCTCTTCACGAAATTGTTCTATCTTTTTTAAGATATCCATTAATTAGGGGCCTCCTCCATCTTTGTTGTCTCTTGCACGGTTTAATAAAATGTATGCGAGGATGTCCTTTAACATGCTTTAATCTTACAAAATTCAACATGTCCTATTCTGAATTATAAGAAAAATCCTTTTGATATTCTTGATTGGACAAAATGAAAATAATTTAGAAAAAATAAGGGGATACAATGTAAAAGGAGTTTATAAAGTATATGTGCCTATTTTTAAAAGGTTCGAAAATGTTTACAATTTGTCCATAGATAACATTCACACAAAATTGAAATTAGGTTATAATACACCTAGGTATCTTTTTTGAAGTTTATTTTTGAGCTTCATACATAAAGGAGGAAAAACACATGAAATTATTGTTAATTTTAGGTGTTATTGTTACATTTTTAGCAGCTATTTTTACAGGTGGCTATGAAGATAAGCCAAGCATAAACAAAAAATAAAAAAAAATGACCTCTGCCCATGGGTAGAGGTCGTTTTTGTTTTAAGTTAGTCCAGGATAATTTTGTTGTCTTAAAGCTTCGTATATTAGAATTGCTGCGGTATTAGATAAATTTAATGAACGGACATTTTCTGTCATTGGCAGTCGGAGAGCACGTTCCATATTTTTTTCGATGATCTCCTTTGGTAGCCCAGTTGTTTCTTTACCAAATACCAAGAAATGGTCCTTTTGTATATCACTATAATCAATGGATGAATATGCTTTCTGTCCGAACTTTGTAATAAAATAAAATTCACCATCCTGGTATTTTTCAAAAAGCTCCTCTAAAGAATCGTAATAATGAATTTTTACAAACTCCCAATAATCTAAACCAGCACGCTTAAGCATTTTGTCCTCAGTTGAAAATCCCATGGGCCGAATTAAATGTAAAGTCGTCCCTGTTGCTGCACATGTACGCGCGATATTCCCTGTATTTGCAGGAATCTCTGGTTGGTATAATACGACGTGTAGTCCCACTTTCTTTCACCTCAATCGTTATTATACCAAAAAAAATCAAATACGCCTTGGCGTATTTGACGCCCGGTTTTTTTCGAGCCTGCTCGGAAAATTTCCTTTGAAAAATCGTGGCATCCGCCGGAGGCTTTAACTTTATTCAACCAGGTTTTGAACCCCACTAAACAGTATATCTTATTTTCTTGATTCCACACGGACAGTTAAGTGGACTTCTACTGAATAAAGTTTTTAGTTATTTATGATATGAAAAAACTTATATTTAATATTCGGTGTATAGGCAGTTGAATCATAATAGGACCAATACCTCATCCTACTGTTTTGGGATTGTGCATTAACAAGTGGATTACCTGCAATATCCTTCGCCACAACAATTGTATTGTGATTAAAACGCCCATCTCCTTCAAAGTCATAGCAAATGATATCACCCAATAAAAGCTCTCTAGGCGAGGAAACTTCTTTTGCTTGAAGGCCTTTTTGTGATCCACTTAAATACAATCTCAAGGCATTCGCAACAGTCCAGCTATAACTCCAATTATTATTTTGCATCCACCACCCTTTATTACGATTCGGATATCCATACATCGGCGCGCCCCCAGCACGGAGACATTGCGAAATAAAATTCGTACAATTATCTTCGAACTTTTTGTATTTGGGGTTGTAGTCATTCCACCATCGCTCCGCGTATTGAACTGCAGCAAGTCGGTTATATTTAAAATCCAGATTGCGTTCTTCTTGGGTTTCACGATCCATAACTTCATGATAGGTGTCTATTTCTTTTGGAACCTCTTCATCACTAATTAATTTATTAAATGTAAATACAGCCTTTCTTTCTTCACAGTGCTCTTCAATGTAAAGATTTTTATTCTGGCGAATTAAATATTGTGAATGAACAATATAATTGAGATGGACCTTTCCATCCACTTCATTTTTACTGATGATTTGGCCGTTTGTATTACATTTAACGATTTCAGCTGAACGTTTATCTAAAAGCTCTTTTTTCCTCTGAATAAACTCAAGGTCCTTTACTGGCAAACTAACAGAAGGAACACCTCTTCGATTCCCAACTAGTAATTGTGACTTAGCCTCAATTACTTTTGCTAAAGTCGATTTCAACTTCCAACACCACCTTCAGGTTGTGATATTACACCATATGTAGTAATTCGGGAAAATATTTTATTGTTTGTGTAACTGGACTTGAGTTTAGGATTTGTATTTAAAATTAGAGTTTTTTAAAAGTAGGGAGTGTTTTAGTATTTCATCATCAATCTTTTTTGGTAGACCTTATGCTATTTTCACTTTCATAGAAACTCAGACTAGGGCTTCACCCGCCTCTTCTGTCGGAATCAACCCTCTATTTGGACTTAGACCAGGGGGCTATTTCCCTCTTCTGTTGGAATTAACCTTTATTCGGACTCTGACTAGTGGCGTACTCGACTCTTCTGTCTAAATCAATCTACTATTCGGACTTAGACTTGGGGGCTACTTCCCTCTTCTGTCGGAATTATCCTTTATTCGGACTCTGAATAGTGGGGTACTCGACTCTTCTGTCTCAATCAATCCACTATTCGGACTTAGACCAAAGGTTACTCGCCTCTCCTGTCAGAATCTGCTTCTCTTTCGGACACTGACTTGGTTTTTCTCAAACCTTCTGTCAGAATCACCTCTTCATTCGGACAACTATCTGTACCATAAAGTTCTTAGTGTTCAAATCATGCATAATCCCAAATAATTGCTTCACTAAATACAAAAAAGGATGCATCATTGAACTGCCCCGTAAATGTTAGACACTTAAATCTAACGTTTACGGGGTGTTTTTATGGCCAAATTTACAATAGAAAA
>QGHH01000370.1 GCA_003640645.1 Fredinandcohnia aciditolerans
CAGACTGCGGCGGTTCGACATCGAGAAGGGTGCGCGCGTCGTCATCGTGGAAGACATCGTCACGACGGGCCTGTCCATCCGCGAGACGATCGAATGCCTGCATGGTCTCGGTGCCGAGGTGCTGGCGGCGGCCTGCATCATCGATCGTTCAGCCGGCAAGACCGACGTCGGCGTGCCGTTGATTGCACTCGCGCAGTATGAGGTTCCGGCGTATCCTGCCGATCAGTTGCCGCCTGAGCTGGCCGCCATTCCGCCGGTGAAGCCGGGCAGTCGCACGCTCTGAGTGGCCCGGGCCGGTTTGACCTGATCGACATGTTGTTCAAGCGCAGAAAAGCGGAAAGTCTTGGTGAACGCCTGAGGGTGTGGCTATGGCCACGCCGCTCGTTGTCGCGATCGTTGCGTTATTATGCCAGGCGTATCGTGCGGCTGGAGGCGTCGCCACATGCCGTCGCCGCCGGGGTGGCGGCGGGCGTGTTTGCCTCTTTCTTTCCGCTTGGACTGCATTTCGTCGTTGCCGCGGCCGTATGCTGGCTGGTCGCCGGCAATCTGGTCGCTGCTGCCATCGGCACCGCGCTCGGAAATCCGCTGACCATGCCGTTCCTGTGGGGAGCGTCCTGGGAGACCGGCAAGCTTAT
>QGHH01000371.1 GCA_003640645.1 Fredinandcohnia aciditolerans
GAAGGCCTAGTGGCTGGTCGCCGGCGTCGGCGGCGTCGATCCCCAGGTCGGCGCGATCGGAGACGCGGCCTGGGCGGACTACGTCGTCAACGATCTCGCCAAGTCGATGGACATGCGCGAGGCGCCTGCGGGATGGCCGTACGGAATCTATCCCATGCGGTCCAGCAAGGCCGGCGAGATGCCGTCCCAGAAAATGGAATACGGCCCGTTCGACCGATACGCGCAGGTGTTCCCCCTGAACATCGGGCTGACGCGATGGGCGTATGAACTCACCAAGTCCGTTCCGCTGGACTACGCCCCGGAGCTCGCGGCGCAGGCCAAGGTCTGGACCGGCTTTCCCAACGCGCAGCAGCCGCCCAGGGTCCGCATCGGCTCCAGCTTCGCCTCCAATCACTTCTGGCACGGCGAAGCGGGCACCCAGTGGGCGCGCGACTGGGTCAGGATGTTCACCGACGGCAAGGCCACGTTCACGATGAGCGACATGGAGGACTCGTCGATCGCCGAGGCCATGGCCCGCCTGGAGCGCATGGGGCTCGTAAACGCCGGACGGCTGATGGTGCTCAGGGCGGCCTCGAACTACACGCTGGCGCATCCCGGCCAGACCACGTTCGAATCGGCGATGTCCCCCCACCCCG
>QGHH01000372.1:0-231 GCA_003640645.1 Fredinandcohnia aciditolerans
CACCCTCGTTCCAGCACCGGCCCGGTGAACCGCTCAGGTTGGCGGCGTTGTCTGCGCCCTGCGGCATCCGTGCGCTCGCCATCGACGCTCTCGACGAGGCGGGGCTGCCCTGGACCGAAGCATTCGTCGGAGGTGGTGTCCTTGCATTGGGCGCTGCGGTGAGTGCTGGTCTGGCCGTAGCCGCACTTGCCCAAAGGGTCGCACCTGCGGGTGCCGTGGATGTGGGTAAAA
>QGHH01000372.1:242-635 GCA_003640645.1 Fredinandcohnia aciditolerans
GGCTGCCGCCCTTGCCGGGGCAGGACATCGTGCTGATGACACGTCCCGGCCGGCGCGATGCACGCGAGGTTCTCAAGGTTCTAGCCGCCGCTTTCCGGAGTGCTGCGGGACGGTGACGAGCCCTTGCGGCGACTGCTGTGTGGTTCATCTGGCAGCCATCCTGATCGGGTAAGGAGGTGGGGCTGACGGAGAACCGAAATGAGCCACCGCGTCGACCGCGATATCGACAAGATCTATCCGAGACAGGAATTCGTCGCCAAGCTGCGCCGACTGGCAGATGCGCTCGAAACCGAGAAACGGTTCGAGATCAGCATCGGCGGTGAGAGAATCCGCGTTCCCGCCGGGGCGGTGGCAAGCATCGAACACGAACGCGGCGGAGACGAAGAAGAGATC
>QGHH01000373.1 GCA_003640645.1 Fredinandcohnia aciditolerans
CTACCTGAACAACCCGGGCCGGCGCGACGTCGCCGCCGCGGTCGGCTGGCTGTATTCGGGCCTGCAGGTGCTGCGGCCGGGCGAGCTGGCGTCGGCGCACAAGCATTCGCATTCGGCGCTGCGCTTCATCATGGAAGGCAAGGGCGCGTTCACGGTGGTGGACGGCCACAAGATGACGCTGGGCGCGAATGACTTCGTGCTCACGCCCAACGGCACCTGGCACGAGCACGGCGTGGCCGAGGACGGCACCACCTGCATCTGGCAGGACGGCCTGGACATTCCGCTGGTCAACGCGTTCGAGGCCGGCTTCTACGCCGTGCATCCCGACCTGAACCAGACCGTGACGCACCCGGTGGACGACACCAGCGCGCTGTGGGGCAGCGCGGCGCTGCGGCCGCAGACCACGGGCTGGACCAAGCCGTATTCGCCGCTGTTCAAGTACGAATGGGAACCTACCTACGAGGCGCTGCGCCGCCACGCGCGGGTGTCGGCCGGCAGTCCCTATGACGGCATCCTGATGGAGTACGTCAACCCGGCCACCGGCGGCCCGGTCATGCCGACCATCGGCGCCAGCATGCAGTTGCTGCGCCCGGGCGAGCACACCAAGGCCCATCGCCACACCGGCAGCTTCCTTT
>QGHH01000374.1 GCA_003640645.1 Fredinandcohnia aciditolerans
AACAGTGATGTGCTTGTGGGCTCGCCTCCCCACAATCAGCTTTGAGGAGTCTTTTTGCTGGATAGTTAGTAAGCATGGCAGATAATGATCTAATCAGAAACAGCTATAGAGAATCATACAGAACACACGAAAGGTACACAATAAAATGTAAGGAAAATGTCACAAAAAGTACAAAGAATGGACTGGGATGCATTTCACAATCCCAGTAATATACAGACGTGCTCAAATTTGTTGGTACCCCTCCACAAAAAACGAAGAATGCACAATTTTCTCTGAAATAACTTGAAACTGACAAAAGTAATTGGCATCCACCATTGTTTATTCCATATTTAATAGAAATCAGACTTTGCTTTTGATTTTTTATTCAACATAATATTGTAAATAATAAAACAAATGAAAATGGCATGGACAAAAATGATGGGACCGCTAACCTAATATTTTGTTGCACAACCTTTAGAGGCAATCACTGCAATCAAACGTTTTCTGTAGCTCTCAATGAGACTTC
>QGHH01000375.1 GCA_003640645.1 Fredinandcohnia aciditolerans
GTTGATCAGCGTGAGGTTGATGGTGACCGAATTGGATTCGATGTGATCGGCCGGCGGCGCCTGGCCGGCCGCGGCCAGCGCGGCGTCGACCGCGTTGCGGATCGGCGTGCCCTTGGGCCACAGGATCCAGCGGTATGACAGCAGCTCCGGCCAGCCCGGCTGCTCCCGCGCGAACAGCGGATGGCGCGGCCGCGCCACCAGGTGGATCGGCTCCAGGTAGAGGGCCTCGAAGCGGATGGCCGGATCGTGATGCTCGGGCGCCGAGCGGCCCACCACGATGTCCAGGTCGCCCTGCGCCAGTTGCGCCAGCAGGCGGTCGGTGGTGCCTTCCACCAGTTTCACGCGGGCCTGCGGCATGCGTTCGAGCAGCTTCATCACCGCCAGCGGCACGGTATCCGACGCCGAGGCGCCGGACGCGCCGATCACCACCCGCCCGCCGCCCCCTTCGCGCAAGGCGGCCATGTCGGCGCTGGCGCGGTCCAGTTGCGCCTCGACCCGCTGCGCGTGCGCGATCAGCACGTCGCCGTGCGGCGTCGGCCGCAGGCCGCGCGCATGGCGCTCGAACAGCGGCAGGCCGATGTCGTCCTCCAGATCCTTCAACCACTTCGACAACCCCGGCTGGGTCGTGTTG
>QGHH01000376.1 GCA_003640645.1 Fredinandcohnia aciditolerans
ACACTTGCCATCCGGGTGCTGGACGATGGTCCGACGGCGCATGCCGATGCCGATGCCGGTATCGAAGGCGCACTGATCGGCGGCAACGTGCTGACGGGTATCGGCACGACCGGTGGCGTGTCCGGTGCCGATGTGTTCGGCGCGGACGGTCCGACGGTTGCGGGCGGCGGCGTGACGGGTGTCGCGACGGGCTCGAACACGGCAAGCCCGGTGACGGGCAATGTCGGCACGCCGATCGTGACGGCGCTCGGCACGCTGACGCTGAATGGCGACGGCAGCTACACCTACCAGGCCAAGCCGAATGTGGTGCCGGCCGGCGGAGCGACGGACACCTTCGTCTACACCATCACCGATGGCGACGGCGACACCTCGACGGTGACGCTGACGATCAACCTGTCCGACAGCGGCATCACGGCCTCGGACAATGATGCGATCGTCAACGAGGCCGGTCTTTCGACGGGCAGCGATGCTTCCTCGAACAGCGAGATCTTCGCCACCGGCCAGATCACGGCTTCGAGCGCGGTGCCGATCGTCAGCTATGCGATCACCAGCGTGGGTGGCGGCACGGGCAGCTACGGCACGCTGTCGCTGAACCCGACGACGGGCGCCTACACCTATACGCTGACGTCGC
>QGHH01000377.1 GCA_003640645.1 Fredinandcohnia aciditolerans
CAGTTCGTTCTGGATCGACTCTTGCGCGCGCACGTAGACGTCCGACTTGTAGCCGTCCTTCTCGTACGACAGGCGCATCTTGTCGAACTGCTTGCCGACCTCGTCGAACTTGGCCAGCGCCTTCACGCGCAGGTCTTCCAACTGCTTGCTGGACATGCCGCCGGCGGGGCCGTCGTCGCTCTCGTCTTCGTCGGCGGTGACACCGGCGCCGGCGTACTCTTCGCCGTCTTCCGGATCGACCAGGCCGTCGACCACTTCGTCGATCTGCGCCTGGCCTTCACGCACGCGCAGGACGTGGGCGAGGATTTCGTTGATGGTGGTCGGGCAGGCCGAGATGGCCATGACCATGTGCTTCAGGCCGTCTTCGATGCGCTTGGCAATCTCGATTTCGCCTTCGCGCGTCAGCAGCTCCACCGAGCCCATTTCGCGCATGTACATACGCACGGGGTCGGTAGTGCGGCCAAAATCGGAGTCCACGGTGGTCAGCGCGGCTTCGGCTTCGTCTTCGACGTCATCGTCGTTGGACGCGACCGGCGCGTTTTCGCTCATCAGCAGCGTTTCGGCGTCGGGCGCCTGGTCGTAGACCGCGATGCCCATGTCGCTGAACGTGCTGATGATGCCGTCGATGGC
>QGHH01000378.1 GCA_003640645.1 Fredinandcohnia aciditolerans
ATAGGCGATGCGTGCCCGCATCGCATCGATCGCCGATGCGAAGCGGACCGGCCTGCCGTCGATCAGGATGCTGCCGGCGTCGGGCCGGTCTATGCCGAACCGGGCGCGCGCGATCTCGGTGCGGCCGCTGCCGACAAGACCACCCAGCCCGAGCACCTCCCCGGCATGCAGGGTCAGGTCGATGCCGGAGAATGCGCCGGCTCGGGAAAGCCCCCTCGTCTCGAGAACAAGCTCGCCCCTGGTCTGTGTCCGCTCGGGATAAAGCTCGGTCAGTTCGCGACCGACCATCATGGAGATGGCGCGACCGCGACTGAGCTCGGCCTTGCCGCAGACGTCGATCAGGCGGCCGTCGCGCAGCACGGCGATGCGGTCGGCGACATGGAAGATCTCGTCCATGCGGTGGCCGACGAACATCATCGCCACGCCGCGGGCGCGCAGATCGTCGACAACTGCGAACAGCCGGGTGACTTCCCGTTGCGAGAGCGCCGCGGTCGGCTCATCCATGATGAGGACGCGGGCGTCGAGGGAAAGCGCGCGGGCGATCTCGACGAGCTGCTGCTCGGATGTGCGCAGCGTTCCGAGCAATGTTTCCGGCGGCACGTCCAACCCGACGGTGGCGAGTATCGTCGC
>QGHH01000040.1 GCA_003640645.1 Fredinandcohnia aciditolerans
TATTGATTGCTCAATAGTTTGTTACTTAAGAATTAAACGTTGACGCTTGTATTGTGTTCAGTTTTCAAAGAACTTTTAACCCGCTGTTCATCAGCGACTTTTATAATATATCATCTTTAAAAGTTTATGTCAATAACTTTTAAAAAGTGATTTATTTTTTTCAGAAGCTGTAATAGCGACCTATTTAATATACCAAGTTTAATGTTTACCGTCAACCTAATTTTTTCTGGAATATTTGACCATATCATTCTCGTTATTACACATCTCGACAAATTCCAATTACAAAAGATATAACAAAATAAAAAAGATACCAGACTTTTAAATCTGGTATCCCTTCATTTTTTTAAACTAAGAAGATAAAATATAAGATAAAGACAATGAATAAACCGTACATGATTGGGTGGATTTCTTTTGCTCTTCCTTTAACTATCATAGTGATTGGGTAAAAGATAAATCCAATTGCAATACCAGTTGCAATACTTGAAGTTAAAGGCATTGTTAGGATTGTTAAGAATGCCGGAACAGCAATCTCGAACTTTTTCCATTCAATATCGCCTAATGTCGCAACCATTAAGACTCCAACAATAATTAAAGCTGGCGATGTAACAGCTGGTGTTACAATACCTAATAATGGAGAGAAGAATAAGGCAAGTAAGAAAAATAATGCTGTCACAACTGAAGCAAATCCTGATCTTGCACCAGCAGCAACACCTGCTGTTGATTCAACGTAAGAAGTTGTTGAAGACGTTCCTAAGATTGCTCCGATTACTGTACCAGTTGAATCTGATACTAGCGCTCTTCCTGCACGAGGAAGTTTATTGTTTTTCATGATACCCGCTTGGTTTGCTACCCCTACTAATGTTCCTGCTGTATCAAAGAAATCAACGAACATTAATGTAAGTATAACAATCAGCATGTCCATTGTAAAAATATCTCCGAAGTTAGCAAATGCTGCTCCGAATGTAGGAGCTAGACTCGGTACAGAGCTAACAACTTTATCTGGTACTTCAATTAAATTAACAATCATTCCAACAATAGCTGTGATTACCATACCGATAAATACAGCTCCGTTTACTTTACGAACCATTAAGATTACTGTAATAACAAGACCAAAAATAGTTAATAAAGTGTTTCCGTTTGATAGATCACCCAATGCTACTAGAGTAGCTGGATCTGCAATTACAATCCCTGCGTTTTTAAATCCAATAAATGTTATAAATAATCCAATCCCCGCTCCAACTGCGAGCTTTAGGTTTTGTGGGATAGCATCGATAATCTTTTCACGGATGCGAGTTAACGTTAGGAGAACCAAAAAGATTCCTGATACTAATACACCCGATAAAGCAGTTTGCCATGAAATTCCCATTCCTAATACAACTGAATAAGCGAAGAATGCGTTTAGTCCCATACCAGGAGCTAAAGCAACAGGGTATTTTGCAACAACCCCCATAATAAGTGTACCAATCGCAGCTGCAAGTGCTGTTGCAACAAATACTGCGTTAGCATCCATTCTTAACTCTGACGGTAAATCCGGTACATCACTTAATGATAAAATTGATGGGTTAACGAATAAGATATAAGCCATGGATAAAAACGTTGTTAGTCCACCAATGATTTCTCGTTTGTAAGTAGTTCCAAGCTCATCGAATTGAAAATACTTTTTCATAATTAGATTCCCTCTCCCTTTGATCCATATCGTCGTACTTAAGAGCATCGATTTGATAACAAGTGCATAAAAGCGCCTCAGATTAATATCTGAAGCGCTTGACATTAAGGATAACGATAGAAAAGGAGAATCATAGTTAATTGACACTCTTCATTATCAGTTATACCTCGTAGTCAAGCTAATTTACGGTAGCCTGGTAGAAACTTTTGGGCCATATCCCCAAGATTATACGACGTATTTCAACAAAATCTGATTTCGATTTTATTATATGACAATGTACCTAGAGAGTCAACCTAAAAGCGAACATTATTTTAAATTTATTTTATATCGTTCGTGTATTATTCCCATTCAATTGTTGCTGGTGGCTTGCTTGTAATATCATACACAACTCTGTTTACATGATTTACTTCATTTACGATTCTTGTCGAAATAACTTCGAGTACGTCCCATGGGATACGAGCCCAGTCTGATGTCATTCCATCAATTGAAGTTACGGCACGAATACCAATTGTGTAGTCATAAGTTCTTGCATCACCCATTACACCAACACTTCGGATATCAGGAAGGACAGTAAAGTATTGCCAAATTTCACGTTCTAATCCTGCTTTTCGGATCTCTTCACGTAAGATGTAATCTGATTCACGAACAATCTCCAGTTTATCATCTGATATTTCGCCTAAAACACGAATACCTAATCCAGGGCCTGGGAATGGTTGGCGCCATACGATTTCATCTGGAATACCAAGTTCCGTTCCAAGTGCACGTACTTCATCTTTAAATAAAGTATTAAGTGGTTCGATTAATTTGAACTGCATGTCTTCTGGTAATCCACCAACATTATGATGTGATTTGATTGTTTGTGCAGTAGCAGTTCCACTTTCAATAATGTCTGTGTAAAGAGTACCTTGTGCTAGGAAGTCGATTCCTTCTAGCTTTGCAGCTTCATCATCAAATACATAGATAAACTCATTACCAATGATTTTACGTTTTTGCTCTGGGTCGCTTACACCTTTTAGTTTATTTAAGAAACGATCCTTTGCATCGATTTTAATGACATTCATATGGAAGCCTTCGCTAAAAGTCTTCATTACACTTTCGGCCTCTCCCTTACGAAGCAAGCCATGATCAACAAACATACATGTTAATTGGTCGCCTATTGCTTTATGAATTAAAACAGCGACAACTGAAGAATCTACACCACCACTAAGTGCGCAAAGAACCTTCTTATCGCCCACTGTTTGACGGATTTTTTCCATTTCAATTTCAATGAAGTTTTCCATTGACCAGCTTTCTGAACATCCACAAGTTCCGAAAACAAAGTTTTTAAGAAGATCATTTCCGTATACTGAATGGCGTACCTCTGGATGGAACTGAACACCGTATAATTTACGAGCTTCATCACTCATCGCTGAGATTGGGCAAGATGGGCTAACTGCATCAACTGTAAAGCCTTCTGGCGTTTCAACTACTAAATCCCCATGGCTCATCCATACTACTTGATCATTTGGGAGATTTGTAAAAAGCGCTGATTCATTTTGAACAGTAATTGTTGCTTTTCCGTACTCACGATTATGTGCTTTTTCTACGCGGCCGCCGAAGTGTTGTGTCATAAGTTGCATTCCGTAGCAGATTCCTAACACAGGAATACCTAAATCGAAAATTTTCTCATCGCATCTGAATGAGTTTTCATCATACACACTATTCGGCCCACCAGATAAGATAATTCCCTTTGGTTGCATTGCTTTAATTTCTTCAACTGTCAAAGTGTGAGGATGGAGTTCACTATAAACACCAAATTCACGGATTCTGCGAGTAATTAATTGATTGTATTGACTACCGAAATCTAAAACAACGATCATTTCTTGAACGTTATCCACAAAATCACCTCATTATATTTTGTAATATACCCACCAGATATTATGCATATCAAGTTCGCCTTGGCGAATTTGCGCCCAGATTTTTTAGGCCCATCACAAAGACGTTGACACAGGAAAGTGGCGCCTTTAGTCTTTGATCCTAAGCTCGAAAACTTGCCTTTGAAAATCGCATGTCTCCGCCGGAGGCTTTTTTTACCTTAATTTAGTATGGTACTGAGTAAAGGTAAAAAAAAAGAATTCCACCTAATAAAAGGCAGAATTCTAGGTCACGTACCCTATAGAATAGCTGCCTTCATAGTCAGACCATTTACGGTGGCCCGGTAGAAACTTTCGATCCATATTATCGAGGATATACGAAGGATACTTCTATTAAAAATTGTGGTTTAATTCTACCAACCAGGTACTTATTGGTCAAGATGATATCCTTTTAATTAAATTTTCCCATAATTCAACTGATTTTACCCACTCAACAGCAGCATTGTCTTTGCGGTATAGGGCACGTTCATAGTTTAACGTTAATTGTTCCATTTCATGTCCTTTATAAAACTTATCAACTTGAACAGAGTATTCCCTTAATGTTTGCCCTTCTCTTCTCGGGAAGCCTACTCGTGACAATTGTTTTAGCAAGGCATTATAGGCTTTAAAATATGTCTCTTCATCTTTCGCATTTTTATATAACCAAATATAAAGATAAGGGATCCATCTTTTTCGAGTCCGAAAAACAAGATAACCCATCAAAGAGATGCTTAATAGGAACATCAGAACATATTTCCATGAGAAAGTGTCTACTATCGTTTCAAAGATGCCCGTTTCATTCTCTTCTGACGCAGGTGTGGCAACAGTTTCTTCGACCTCTTCTTCTTCAGGAACTACCTCTGGTGCAGTTTGGGGTGTTTGGCTGTTTGCATTTCCTGTCGTTGATAAATCATACGAAAATAAATTTGAATTACTAAATCCTTTTGTTGGCTCAAATGGAACCCAACCAAACTCCGGAAAGTATACCTCAACCCAGGAGTGTGCATTATTGTTTGTGATTTCATATGAATTTAATTCCACACGCTGTCCTTCTGTATAGCCTTTTACCCATCTTGCAGGTATGTCAACTGCACGTAATAGGACAACCATTGAAGTTGAAAAGTTATCACAATAGCCTATTTTTGTATCAAACAAAAACTGATCGACATAGTCCTCATCTGCTGTTGGAACGGCCACATTTTGGGTATCGTATGCAAATCCATTGACTTGAAAATAGCCCTCAACTGCCTTAACTTTATCGTATCGATTCGTCTGTGAGCTCGTGATTTCTACTGCAAGTTCTTTTACACGTTCAGGGAGGTCAACAGGTAATTGAGTATATCTTTCTTTAAAATAGTTATCCTCCTCAAGGCCACCTGACTGTACGACCTCTTTTAAATGGTTAATATAGTATTTCGGATACTGATAATTTAGCTTATACTTATCCAATTTGACCTCATCTTCGCCTCTTAAAGTCGAAATCTTTTCGGATAGTGGGTTAACGCTAAAATAGATATCCGGGTCTGTCTCAACTGACGTTAACCCTAATGGATACACGATATGGGAATACTTTAGATCCATTTGAATCTCCGTTTCGAATTCCTCAACCTCTGTTTTTGACTCATACCAATTCAACACGGTATTTTCAACATTAAAGGTTTCCCTATCAGTAGAACCAGATAATTTCCACCCCTTCCCTGTGTAGGTATCCTTAGATTCAACTCGCCAATAATGGCGTTTTTCTGTCTCTGCAGTGAACACAACTGTATCATCGGCGATAAAAGGTCCACCTAGACTTTGATCATTGGTTCCATATCCAATTTTCTTTACTCCATTGATGGAGCCGTTCGTATTTTCTTGACCATATCCCTTTAAAAATGGAACCGGGTCTGGCCATTGAGGAGATGCTTTCGGTGAAACATAACCAATAAATGTTGAAAATAAAATAAATAGGACTAATGGTATTGCCCATTTTTTCCCGATGTTTACATGTTTAGAGAGCTCTTTATCCCTTAAACGCTCAAATTGTAAAATCCCAAGCATAAAAAATCCAATAAAGACCGTTCGAATAATAGCTACTTTTGCATCATATGGGCTAAATGTATCAATCACCGTGATATAAACGATAGTTAATACAAAAAACAGAAGTATTCTTTTTTGATGAGTAAACCAATAATGAAGCAAATAACTCATTAACCAAAGTAAAATGAAAAAGAGAATCGTCCGAAAGATCGGCGTCATCCCTAACCAATTCGCTTGGAACATAAGCCCAATGTTCTTCATAAAATCACTAATAAATATACCCAACCATGTTGAATCTAAAAAATCATATTTAAAATACAAAGAATGAATCATATAGAATATAAGGAATATTTTAATCAATGCACTAAACACAAAAGGCACGCGCAGAAATAACAATAGAAAGCTGACACCAATAAAAATGACAAACCCTGCAGTTTCCTTTGTATCTGTCACCGTTTCAAGGGGCCTCAACCATTCCCAAAGTAAGAGAAAACCAAATATATTTAACAATAGGTTTCGAACATCACGTTTTGCTGGAATTTTAGGCTTCATGATTTCCTCCCTCCTGAATCAAATGCGCCTTGGTGTATTTGCGCCCAGATTTTTCAGGCCCACACGAGGTGGGTCACAAAGACATGGCCACAGGACGTGGCGTACTTAGTCTTTGATCTTATGACCGAATTTCCTTTGAAAATCTGTGGCATCCGCCGGAGGCTTAACTATATTCAGCCAAGATTTGAATCTCTACAAAATCGAAAATTTCATTGCATTTATCCCCACTTATTGGAGCTTCGAATTTTGCTGAATAGAGTTAAATACTTCGGTAAAATGTCCTTCATAAACGACTTTTGCAAATACATGATGCTTTCTGATTGCTTCAAGGACACCAAATTCAGCCTGTGTTAACTGGGTTCCTCTTTCTTTCACTACAAAAAGCTGTAAGTCAGCGTTTCGCATCGAAAACCTGCCCACTAAATGAATCGTATCCTGACTTAACTCGCTTGTGACCACCATGAAAGTTACAGGTTGGTAATTTTTTTTGATTTCTGATTCCACAATTTGCGAAAATGATAGCGGACTATTGTCTTTTACTTTCGCAAGGTGGTGATAGATTGCTTGTTGCTGGGATTCTCCACTTTTTAACGGGAAGATAGCTTGGTCTTCCCCAATCGAGATAAATGAAACCTGTGCCCCTTTTCTTAATATCGCTTTCGTTAGTGAGGCTGTAAAGGTTACAATCTGTTCAAAATGGGCTGATTCTGATCGATCCATGAATAAAACAACATCATGACTTTGCTGCTGCTCAAATTCTTTCGTCATAATTCCATTTCTTCTAGCCGAAGCCTTCCAATCAATCCATGAGAATCGGTCACCAGGGATATATTCCCGTACACCGATTGCCATTGCTGTATCCCGCTGTAATCTTACGTTTGAGGAAGTCATACCCTGTTCAAAGCGACTTTCCTGTTGTCGGTAAAGCATATCTACGTACTGTGGATATACTAAAAACTGGTCACGTACCGGCATCTTGGCTTCTTTTTCAATAAGTCCGAATAAATCTCCTGTCTTCATTCGGATTCCCTCTAAGAGATGCTCCCCCCGCGGGACTGAGCTAAACTTGTATTTGTAAGTTAACTCCCGCTTAAACCAAGGGAACAGGATCACCTTTGATTGTTTCGATTCTTCATATTTTTTCAATTGAGGTGGAAGAAGCTCCTCAATAATTAGATACATGAGTGGGAAAGGAGTCTTTCTCCGAATCAAAATTGTTGCTTCAAATTCCTCTCCTGCTACATACTCACTCTGGCTGATGTGACGTTCCAGTTTAAAATCTTTAAGAGGATAGATTGATAGAACAAAAGAATACAATCCAAATGGGATAAAACTATAAAATAGAAACCAGCTTACGAACCCACCTTGAAACATCGCATATACAAATGTAGCTACAATCAGAAGAAAAATATTGACGAGTTTCCCCATTTCTTTAAGCTTTCGAATTAGTCTCCTCATTAACGATTCAACGACCTTTGTACTGGAATTGGTGTTCTTTCAATGATTTTCGATACTACTTTTTCAGTTGTCATTCCTTCAAATCTTGCTTCTGATTTTAATATGATTCGATGTGGAAGAACATATAGAGCAAGATATTGAATATCATCTGGTATCACAAAATCCCTACCGTGTATTAAAGCATAGGCCTGAGATGCCCTCATTAATGCAATCGACCCACGCGGACTAGCCCCTAAATAAACGGAACTATGCTCTCTTGTTCGGCTCACTAAATCTACAATATATTCTTTAATTGTTTGGTCAACATAAATTTCTTTTGCTTTATTTTGAAGGGAAATTAGTTCTTCAAGTGTAATTACCGCTTCTAGTTTTTCGATTGGCTTGGACTTTTCCACTCGATTCAATACCTCAATTTCCTCATTAACAGATGGATACCCCATTTTCATTTTTAATAGAAAACGATCGAGCTGTGCTTCTGGCAGTGGGTATGTTCCTTCATATTCAATTGGGTTTTGGGTTGCCATAACAAAGAAAGGCTTAGGTAACATACGGGTCACTCCGTCAACAGTGATACTGCTTTCTTCCATTCCCTCAAGTAAGGCCGATTGTGTCTTCGGAGAGGTTCTGTTGATTTCGTCCGCAAGTACAATATGGCCAATAATTGGACCAGGTCTGAACTCAAATTGAAGTTCTTTCGGATTATAGATGGACGTTCCAGTTACATCAGACGGCAATAGGTCGGGCGTAAACTGAATCCGCTTGAATTCCGCACTTACTGATTTTGCGAGTGAACGTACCATCATTGTCTTCCCGACACCTGGTACATCCTCTAATAAGACATGTCCCTCTGACAATAATGCAACCAAACTCAGTGTGGCTACATCTCTTTTTCCGATCATTACTTTTTCAATGTTTTCAATTACTTTTCCTAAAACTGGATGTAATATATCAAGCTGCGCCATTTTACGTCCCCCTATTTACCTAGCATCTTCTTACAATATATGTAACCATTATACTATCCACCATAATATGATTTCTATGGGGAACCAACATTTCCCTTTAAAATTAGAGGTTACTAAAAAAAAATGACTCAGATTCATAAAATAATCTGAGTCATAGTAAGTTAGTTTTCTATTAGACTAAACTTGATAAAACATGTACCCGAAGGATAATCCCTAATAGTCGAGAATCCTCGTCTACTACAGCTAGGGGGAACTTTGTCTCCAATGCCTTCGGAATAATATCTTGGATATATTCATCCTTCGATACTTTAAAGATATCATCTCGAAGCACATCGGTCAGTGTCTTCTTTTCCTTTATGCCATCAATGCAATCGTCAATCGTCACTATTCCTTGTAGTTGTCGATGCTTGTTTACAACGAATACACTAGATATACCATTCTTCTGCATTTCTTTTACAGCAACCTGTAACCCATCTTTTAAAGAAACCATTGCACTTGACTTAATCATGACATGCTCAGCTTGTAATACTTTTGAGCGATCAATATCCTTTATAAATTCAGTGATATAGTCATTTGCAGGTGTCTCAATGATTTCCTCTGGTGTACCAATTTGCTCAACGACACCATCTTTCATAACAGCTACTCGATCCCCAAGTTTAAAAGCTTCATTGATATCATGTGTGATAAAGATGATTGTCTTTTGAAGCTTGTCCTGAAGTTCTAAAAGCTCGAGTTGCATTTCTCTACGGATGAGTGGATCAAGCGCACTGAAAGGTTCATCCATTAATAGAATATCCGGATCATTCGCTAATGCACGAGCCAATCCAACACGCTGCTGCATCCCACCAGAGAGTTCACCTGGATATTTATCTTCATATCCTTTTAACCCTACACTTTCAATATTCTTCAAGGCAATATCTCTACGTTCTTCTTTTGAGACATTTTTAATTTCAAGGCCATATTCAACATTTGCTAAGACTGTTCGGTGGCTGAATAAGCCAAAGTGCTGAAATACCATTGCAATTTTTTCCTGCCTGAATTTTTTCAATTGGGATGAATTATAACGAACAACATCTTCGCCATCTACATAGATAGACCCAGATGTTGGTTTATTTAAAAGGTTAAAGCAGCGAATTAAGGTAGACTTACCACTACCGGAAAGCCCCATAATGACAAAAATTTCACCTTTTTTGATATCCATTGATGCGTTATAAACACCAACGGTATGATTTGTTTTTTCTAAAATTTCTTTTTTACTCATTCCTTTTTCGACCATTGGAATGATAGATTTTGGTTTCGAGCCAAATATTTTTGAGACGTTTTCTATTTTAATTTTTGTTTCCATAGTTAAGACCCCCTGTGTTTCTGGAAGGAATTCGCTACCCCTGATGTCACGCGGTCAATAATAATAGCTAGAAACACAATGCTTATTCCTGCTTCAAACCCGAGTGCCATATCAATACGGTTAATCGCAATTAGAACCTGTTCACCTAATCCCTTTGCACCTACCATTGACGCAATAACAACCATTGCAAGGGCCATCATCGTTGTTTGGTTTACCCCTGCCATAATCGTTGGAAGTGCCTGTGGTAATTGGACCTTTGTGAGCATTTGCCATCTCGAAGATCCAAATGATTGAGCAGATTCAATGACGTCCTCATCAACATTCCGTATGGCGAGCTCAGTTAATCGAATAACTGGTGGCAATGCATAAATTAACGTAGCAAATACAGCCGAAACATTTCCTAGACTGAAGAAGAAAATGGCCGGAATCAAATAAACAAAACTTGGCATTGTTTGCATGGCATCAAGGATTGGTCTCATGATGATGGAGAACTTTTTACTAAACGCCATCCATACCCCAACTGGAATCCCGATGATCAATGAAATGACTACGGAGGTTAAGACGATGGCAATCGTAATCATCAATACATCCCAAAGTCCAAATGTTCCTATTAAGAAGATAAAGAATGCATATAAAACACCGGAAAGAGCAGATTTAAAGCGCCATCCTAAAAGGAAAATAATGATTAAGAAGAGCCACCACGGAATGAAGCTAAGAAAACTATCAATTCCATTGATTGTTTGAGAGGAGATAAGATGTATGAAATCAAAAAAACCTTCGAATGTTGTATCTATCCACTTTATAAATTTTTCAACGTATTTACCTAGAAAATCCCATCGTATATCTGGAAAACTACCCATAAATAGGTTACATGATGTAACCATTCACCTCACTTTTTTTCGACAAAAATCTTTGAAAAATGTAGTAGTTGGCAGCACCAACTACTACAAATATATTATTCTAATGATTTTTTTACTTTTTCTGCAATATCTTCCGGAACCCATGAAGTCCAGATGTCTTCGTGCTGCTTCATCCACCAATCAGCAGCTTCTTCGGCAGAAGCTTCATTCTCATTCATATAGTTAAGTGCTTCTTCAGTTAAGTCGTTGCTCGTTTCATAATTTTTTAGGAACTCCACAACCTCTGGTGCTTGATCAGGCATGTCCTTATGAACTGCTACAACAACATCGTTCGGTGGGAATGCAGTACCAAAATCTTTGTTCCATTGTTCTTCGTTATATTCTGGTTCTTCTAAAAGAGTTAGATCATATTTTGCTGTTACCCATGTTGGAGACCAATAGTATCCAACCCAACCTTCACCTTTCTCATAAGCATCAACAAGTGTTGCAACTGCACTTGAATCTGAGCCAGGACTAATATAACTAAATGTTTCATCTAATCCATAGGTTTCGTATTTTGCTGTCATGGTTTCGTTAACTGCCCAACCAGTAGGAGCCCCTACAATACGTCCTTTGCTTGAATCCTCAGGATCTGGGAAAACCTCAGGGTATTTTTTCAAGTCTTCAACTGTTTTTAAATCTGGAGCTAACGGCTCAATTCCTCTTTCTTCGTCCCCTTCAATAACATAAGTCGGAACATACAGCCCTTGGCTATTATCATTAAAGTTTGTAGATACTTCTTCAATATCTCCAGCGTCTGTCATTTCTTTATAAAGCTCTTTGACATTATCCGTCCATACTTCCATATAGACATTAATGTCACCTTGACGTAGACCTTCTAATGTTGCAGGTGTTGAACCCACAGTCACCTCTGTGTCATAACCGTATCCTTCTTCAAGGATTCTTTGCGCTATGCTGTTATGGAAGCGAATACTATCCCAACCAGCATCAGCTAACACAATTTTGTCTAACTTTTCTGGTTCTCCATCTCCTGAAGACCCTTCACTACTACACCCTACTAAGGCTAGTAATAAAACGGTTAGTAATGTAAATAACTTTCGTTTCATAAATAATTTTCTCCCCTTTTTTTATTTGTAAGTAAACCTATAAACTTACTGAGTTTATATCAAGAATAACCCCAAAATGAATACTTATTCATTTTCAAGCGATAACAAATTCCTCCTTATATTTATAAAAAACTTCCCTATTGAATTTTATGGTTGATTAGAATAATAGATAGGTATAATTCATTATTCAAGCCAGACGAAAAATGCAGAGGAATTGTAAAGGCTACATTTTTCAGGACGTTTGAGGATATATCTTTTGAACTATTGTTCTTAGAGGGAATATGCATTTTTTGTTTAACAGCGATAACTTTTTAGGGTTACATTAAAAGTATAGAGGAATAATAAATTTCGGACAAACCTGATAATCTAGCATATCTCATGATAAACTAGCATATTTCGTTCTTTCGAAAAATTTGAGGGGGAGTAGTGGTTTATCCTTCCAAGATACTCCCGAATCCTCTAATATCCTCCGAATGTGCTGAAATTTTCAGTTTTTTATCGAAATATACTATATGTAGGATCTTCATAGTGCCTTCGTACCGTATTTGGGGAGTATTACTCGATACGACCTAACTTTTCTCTACACTCGACCATAAGACAAAGAAAACCAGGTCTCGTTCTTCGAGAGCCTGGTTGTAGTCTTTCCTACTATTCAACTTACCTTTTTTTCTTCTGCAAGTACTTTTCATTGATTACAAGCACTTTTCCATCTTCAACAGGTCTGTATTTTCGAAACCTAAATTTATTTTTTTCAAATATGATATTCCCGACAACATAAATCGGCAGGATGATAAACAAGTTAATAAGCATTTGTAGCGGCAAGCTTATTTCATTCTCAAATATATAAATTGTAAATACGATATGAAAAGCAAACGACACCATTAACACAATAAGCACATTACATATATGGAAAGCAATCACGCTCGTTTTTTCGCGAAACATTCGCTCTAGTTCAGCTTTGAAAAAAAGCGAAATAAACACTGAGATCCCTATCGCAATAAGGGTCACTACATATGTAAAAACTAATTGCATTTCACTTTATCCCTCGCCCTCATATCACTATAATTTCTTAGCACAAAAGAGTGATTATATATCCATATTGTAACACATCCTATATAAAAGAGGTCCTTAGCAAAATGATAAAACGGAGGAAATAAAGCATGGAAAATGAAAAAGCTGATCGATTGCGGTCACAACTCGAGGAGGCCCTTCAACCGATTATCGAGCGATTAGATCGTTTGGAAATGATGTTGCAAGAAGTGTTAAAAAATAAAGGATAAAGGGAATTGCGTTTTATCCGAATTATTGACTATTTTTGTAGATTCAGCTTCATCCCGAACAGATAAACGAAAATAATTTTTTTAACAAAAAAAGCCTATAGTGAAGAAATAAATGCTTCTACTATAGACTCATTAAAATTTTTTTAAAAAAAGTATTGCTATCTTTATTCTATTTATTTTACACTTATAAACGCAGTTTTGGGTTGTCTTATATTCCTATTTTCAACTTACCAGGTTAGATCGCAGGATTAGACGCCCGAAACTTCAACTTCACTTTCTTCCTCTTCATTGGCTTGTGCTTTTACATAGTCGATTGACAAAATCGTTTCATCATCTTCATGTTTGATTGTACAGTTACTGTACTCTTTTCTAATATCTGCTACGCGAACAGAATGTCCGATTTCAAATTCAGTAATGTCTATTTCAATAAAGTCAGGGAGATCATTCGCCTTAGCAGTTATATCTAATTCATGAACAAATTGTTTAGCAACTCCACCGACTTTCTCGCCATTAGAAGTTCCTTTTAGGATTACACTTACTCTTGTATCAATTTCTGTATTCTGATCTACTTGAAGCAAATCTACATGAATGATTTCCTTAGTTACAGGGTTATTTTGGTAATCTCTTAAAATAACGTTTTTTGAATTACCATCAACATTTAAAGAGAAAATACCATTTCTACCAACTTCTTTGATTACATTCCTTAAATCAGAGTTGTTAATCAAGATTGACTCTGTATGTATGGACCGGCCATAAACAACTGCAGGGATTTTCCCTTCACTCCTCAATTTTTTCAAGATTGTTTTTTTAGTTTCTTTCCTTTTCTCTGCTACTAGCATACTCATTTTCATTTCCACCTTTCTGTTAAGCTTTAAATCTTAGACATTAGTTTTTATAGAAAAAACAGTCTAAGAAATATTAGAATTACTTATACTTCTAGTATACCTAATCACATATTTTATTTCATGTTTTTGGCTTACTTAGTTAAAAAATATAAATCACACTTACTTTTTCCAACTATTAAAATCGGAATCGGAATACTTTATTAATTACCGGATAGAGAAATTTAACCCCTTTTTTTGTTAGCATATCTCCTAAGATATGTGAAAGATAAGCGATCGTTGAAATTGTAGCCAAACCGTCTACATTCGTGTTAACTTCCAATAGATGCGACATATACCACCAATAAATCAATGCCCATATTGTATGCGTTGGTCCTCGATGTGCGAACCACCCCGCAACCCCTATATATAAGGCAAACATAATCAACCACCACAATTCGTTCGTAGCTGCATAGTACAATAAGATCAAACTTAAAATGCTCATTAGAATATTTTTCAATGTTTCTTGACCTTTAAAGGAAAGTCCTAATATTACCGCTCCCCATCCAAAAAGTAAAAGACTGTTTTGTTGACTAAACCATTTATCATCTATAAAGGACAAGTAATTGAAGTCTAAAAAATATGTTGCTAAAGCCAGGACCATTAATATTCCACCGACAAATACGCCACCCTTCTTAATTAGTTTAGCTGTCTTAGTTACACGTTTATTTAATAGATTATTTCCATCTAGATCAGGAGCAAGGGAAGCCACGCCTGATGCAACTAAAATGACAGGCATCATTTCAAACGGTTGGTTAACTGATGCCACCGCTCCTATTCCTAACCCTATTGCTAAATGTGTTCGGCCTTTCATGTTGTCACCTCTATGTTGTTATTTATCTTAATTTGTCAATGATATGCTCATAATTTGTAGATATTTCCCGGGAATTTGTTGGATTTTGAAATATAGTGCTAATTACTAGGGGTGTTTTTTCCAATTTATCTTCTCTTGTAATCTCATATAACGCCTGGCGATATGAATCAAAGAATAGCGGACTGCGACTTGCCTATTAAATAATATTAATGATTTGCTGGAACTGCAATTTTTTTGAAACTGAACGTATCGCTTATTGGATGGATTTCACAACATACATCAGGGAACTAATCGTAAGATATATCGCCCAGCGATACAAAAAAAAAGAGTCCTTCAACCCTTTCTAGATTACGCTATTCAAGAGGAATCATTTTCGAAATATCGAGAAGATTCCTCCCCATTTTTCTTTTGGTTTATGTATTGCTTCTTCTAAGCGTTTATTAAATTCACTTTGTGAGTTCCATTCCCTTTTCTGTTCGTCCCGCATATTTTGTATTTCTTTTTGTAAAAGGTCAGATTTTTGTTTTTCTTGTTCCAGCAGTGTTTCATAATGATTCTTTTGTTGTTCAGTTAATTTTTCAATTTTAGCATTCGTTTTTTGCGCTGAATTTCCAATCGTAGAACTTATAATATGATGATCTTGCTGAAGTCGAGATACCTTTGTTTTAAGCTCTACCATTTCATTAGTCAGTTGAACATTCATTTCTCGAGTGGCTGCAAGTTCATTTGCTAAAAACATTAAGACATCTTTTAATTGATTAGGATCTTGAGGTAGATTTTCATATGTATTGGTTATCGCAATCTTTGTTTCATTTGATTCTACTAATCTCGCTTTTTGTTGTTCCACAAGATCTTTAGCTGTATCGTCTAGAGACTTGTCCGTATCGCGTAGCGCTATAAGCACTTCGATGTCGGATTGAACAAATATACGCCGATCGCCATCTTTTAAAAACTCATATCCATTCTGTTCTAAGATTTGACCATATTTTCGGACAGTAGGTGTTGCTATCCCCACCTTTTCTGCCACTTCCTTGGAAGAGTAAGCTTGTTCATTAGGTTGTATATCGCGTCTCATATCGCACCTCCTTTCTATTAATATGAAGGTTTTTAAGTATATTTGCAAGTGTTATATCGCTCGGCGATACGAAAGAAAAAAACCATTCAGACCTATTCATAGAGAATTCTTAAAATCCTTCAATCTTTTAACAGTAATTTATCTAACTCACGTACTTGATCATATGCTTTTGATAGATATTCAGGTACGAGTGATTTCCCATATTCCCAGGCATTCTCTTCGATTTCCGCTAAAAGCTGTTCCTTCTCTTTTTCCTCACCATAAATAAGAGTCTTTAAAACTCGTGTATTTTTTCTAAATTCTAAGTAATAACCAAGCTGACGATATAGAATAAGCTTAACGAAATTAACATCTGTTTCTTTTACTTTAAAATTAATTTTAGAGTTATATCCGTTAATTTGTAAGTAATTAAACTTTATCGTATTTGTTGTTACATTATAACTCATCGGAACTTTGAGATTATCGCTAGATTCAACATTTATTTTTAGATTGAGTTCTAATAACGTATCTGTAATTATTTCCTCGATATGCCACATATATAGCATTTTTCTTCACCATTCCTAATAAATCAATCTATTGTAAGCCTCTGCCTTCTCCAAAGCAAATATAAAATTAGCACACTGATGGCATTTTTACATTATTATAAATTACATAATGTAACAAGAGTCATTTATCATGGGCACGATTTACTGACACTCCTCAATTATGCTAAATCTCCTACTTTTGGAAATATTATAAGGGAGGTACTTTTAGAGGAGGATAATTATGTTTGATGAAGCTCTTGTTGTCTTTGTGAGAGTTATTATTTCTTTTTTTACTCTCTTAATTTTCACTCGAATACTCGGGAAACAAGAAGTAGGACAATTGACCTTTTTTGATTATGTAAACGGTATTACAATCGGTTCCATTGCAGCCTCATTAGCCACTGACTTATCATCAAAGGCTTGGGCACACTGGGTCGGTTTAGCCGGTTTTGCCTTATTTACTTTTCTATTACAATTTATAACTGTAAAAAATCGCTACATAGGAAGGGTTCTTGATGGAGAGCCCACTGTAGTAATCGAGGATGGAAAGATTTTAGAAAAAAATTTAGTGAAAATGCGAATTAAAATTAGCGAGTTAACAATGCTCCTTCGTGATCGAGGAGTCTTTGATATTACACAGGTTGATTTAGCGATATTCGAAATAAATGGAAAACTGTCGGTACTACAAAAATCCGATTATCTTCCCGTAACTCCAAAGGATCTAAACATTCCCGTTTCTCCAAGCGGTCTATCCACCGAGGTCATACAGGATGGGATAGTTATTGATCAAAATTTATTGCAGAGAAAAAAAGATCGAAATTGGTTATTGCAACAATTACGGTCAAAAGGTATAGATGATGTTCAACAAGTATTTTATGCTTTAATTTTACCCAATGATAAATTATATATTGATGTATACGAAGACCATGTTAGTAATAAAGCAGATATTGGTGACTATGAGGGACCATTTTAAAATTGTTGAGGTGAAGACATTGAAAAAATTTTTATTATTTCTTATCCCTCTTCTAACATTAGTACTTTTTATTTTAATTATGAATAGTGGCTCGTTATTAAAAAAACCTTTAGGAAAAGAAGACCGATTATATGAAACCGTACAGCAAATCGAAGTTGACGTAAAAGAAAAGAATTGGGATAAAGCCAATAATAAGATCAATTATGCTGAAACTGCATGGAAAAAAATTGTCCGTAGAATTCAATTCAGTGTAGAAAAAGAATATATATTCCAGATAAATGAAACCCTTTCTCGAATAAAAGGTGGCATAAAAGTAAAAGATGACAAAGCAATTATAGAAGAAGTCTACTATTTCTATGAACTATGGGATAAGTTAGCAAAATAACAAGAGGCCAAAATCAACTTCCAATTTTACTGAACATATAAGGACTAGTTTATTCCATCATTATTACGCCAATGCATCACCTAATAACGTTTAGCAAAAGAGAAAAGGCTTCTCAAAAAGTCTGGTTTACTTAGAGAAGCCTACATTAATCCTTATTATATTATGTTAGTATTACCTGATTCTTTTTTCTCTAAATCAAACCATTCTCGAATCAGTAGCTGAACTACCGGCTCACCATTATATACATAGGGATTGCGGTGATTATAGTCATATCCAATGAACTTTTTAATAATAGACTTGTGCAATTTCCAAATCCTCTTTTGTCTCAATGCCTTCAAGAATAACCATCATTTTTGGAAAAATGGTGAAAAAGCTCAGTAAGAAAGCTCATATTTGAGGAAAAAAGAATATTAATCATTTCTAAAAGGAAGTAATTTGTATATAAGCCGATCGCCATCCTTGTATATGGATCCTCATTCTGATCCCCCTTACTCACAAAAGATGTTTTTTCCTTTCTAATATGATTAAAAAAGAGCTAATCAACTATAACCTGATTAGCTCCTAGGATTAATTATTGATTTCCTTTTTTAACCCATTCAGCAACATTAACAGTACGTTTTGCCTGGTGTTTTACAGCACCCTGTACGTCCTCAATCATCTTTCCATCCTGACCTACAGTAACACTTGTTCCGTATGGATTTCCGCCTGCTCCAAATATAACAGGATCGGTATAACCAGGTGTTGCAATAATAGCACCCCAGTGCATCATGCTTGTGTATAACGAAAGAAGTGTTGCCTCTTGTCCACCGTGTGGATTTTGTGCAGAAGTCATTGCACTTACAACTTTATTAACCGTTTTTCCAGTAGCCCAAAGTCCACCTTGGGTATCAAGGAATTGTTTCATTTGTGATGGCATGTTACCAAATCGTGTTGGTACACTGAATATAATAGCATCTGCCCATTCTACATCAGCCGATGTTGCCACTGGAACGTCTTTCGTTGCTTCAACAGTTCCTTTCCATACTTCATTTCCCTCGATTACGGATTCAGGAGCTAATTCTTGTACTTTTAAAACCTTGACTTCTGCTCCAGCTTCTTTTGCGCCTTCTTCTGCCCATTTTGCTAATTGATAGTTTGTTCCACCCATGCTGTAAAATATGACTGCTAATTTAACATTTGACATATTTACTATCTCCTTTTCTGATGATTTACCAAATATTTTTGATAAAAAACCCATTTAGTACACCTCCTATTATTCCACTCTCTAAAATTTGCATTCCTTGTTAGGCGGCTCTTTTTAGTTCATTTGAATTTTGATTAAACAGTACGCGATTTAGGGATAATAACTTACTACCATTAATCGCAAGATAAACAGCTATCGCTAAAAATGCTAAATCTAATTCATATCCTGCCATTTGACCATTTCCTAATAAACCAACTGGAAGTTTGGCCGTAATGATTGCTCCAACCATTATTAGAGCAATTAAAATAGATACCAGTCTAGTGGCAAATCCAATAAATAGTGCTATACCTCCAACTAGTTCAATTAAAGCAACTACATATGCCATAAATCCAGGTATATTAATACTCTCAAACCATCCGACAGTATTCTCAATTCCTCCTTGGAACTTAACTAATCCATGTATAAAAAATAGTATCCCCAGTGTAACTCGTAAAATAAGTGCTCCAATTTCGTTTATTTGTGTCATTTTCTCTTCTCCTATAAAATATTTTTTAAATTATAATTTTTTATACCATTGTGCAGCAGCTTCTACTTCTGTTACTGTCAACTGATGACCTCTATTTTCCCAATGAATTTCTACATCCGCATTTGCCTTTTCTAATATAGATTGTAGCTCAGTAGATTCCATAGGCGAGCAAATTGGATCATTAGTTCCAGCTGCAATAAATACGGCCTTCCCTGTTAAATCAGGAAGATCAATTCCTTTGCGAGGAACCATTGGATGATGAAGTATTGCTCCTTTTAATGCATCTTGATAGTGAAATAAAAGACTAGCTGCTATATTTGCCCCATTTGAATATCCAATTGCAAGGATGTTATTGCGATTAAATTCATATTTGTCAGCTGCTTCATCAAGAAACTGATTTAGTTCTTTTGTTCTGAATATAAGGTCTTCTATATCAAAAACTCCTTCAGCCAATCTTCTGAAGAAACGTGGCATGCCATTTTCTAAAACATTTCCTCGAACACTTAATACAGAGGCCTCATCATCAATTCTTCCTGCAAGTGGAAGCAAGTCCAATTCGTTTCCACCAGTTCCGTGGAGTAATAGTAAAGTAGGTTTTTGAGGGTTCGTACCCTTATTAAAAATGTGTTTCATCATTTATCTCCTTCCAATACGCGAACCTCAACAGAAGGTAAGCTTTCTTCTAATTCTTCTCGTTTTGACTCTAACCATGTAGGAAGCATGAGCTTTTTACCTAGCTCATGAGTTGGCTCATCCACTGAAAAACCTGGTGGGTCGGTCGCTATCTCGAAAAGGATTCCTCCTTCTTCATGAAAGTACACAGCTTTAAAGTAGTTTCGGTCCCGTATTTCAGTTGGGTGATACCCTTTCTCTTGAAGAAGATTTCTCCATCTGAAAAGATCTTCTTCATCCTTTGCCCTCCATGCAATATGGTGAACAGTTCCTGCTCCCATTAGACCTCTAACTGATGGAGTTAACTTAATGTCTATGATATTTCCAAGTGAAGCATCGGACTTGAATCGAAGAAAGCCTTCTTCGTCACCAATGCATGTGAGACCTAATACATTCTCAAGTACATCTGCAGTCTTATTGGGTTGTGCGGAGATTAAGGTTGCACCAGCAAATCCTTTAATTGCATCCTTAGATTTAATCCCGCCAAAACTCCAATTATTAGTTGGTCCTTCAATTCTTTCTATTAGTTCAATTTCTAGCCCGTCTGGATCATTAAATGTTACATAACTTTCTCCATAGCGAATAGAAGACTTAAATTCAACACCAAACTTACGCAAACGTTCTTCCCAAAATTGTAACGAGCCAGGAGGAATAGAATAGCTTGTAACCCCTACTTGCCCCATGCCAATGCGACCTTTTAGCTGTTTTGGCCATGGAAAAAAAGTAATGACTGTTCCGGGTTCACCAGTTTCATTCCCAAAATAGAGGTGATAAACCTCTGGGCGATCAAAATTAATTGTTTTTTTAACAAGCCTAAGCCCCAGTACACCAGCATAAAAATCAATATTTCTTTGTGCATCGTTAACCATTGCTGTTATATGATGAATGCCCGCTGTTCTTTGCATCTCATTCCCTCCATTCACTAGGGACAGAGGGGGCAGGTCCCTCGTCCCAAAAATTTCACTTAATTGGTGGACAACATACCTGTCCCCTTGACTCTACTTAGGTCGTTCTATCTCAAATAGATCTCCGATTTTTGCATAGTTGGCACCAGCCAACCGGCTCACGGCAGCTAACCCTCGAGGATCAATTCTCCCTTTTGCGTAGATATCATCTTCAATATGATATTGAACAACTCTTCCTATGATAAAATCACAACCTGGAGAATTAACCCCACCCAATTCTAAAGATTGTTCCAATACGCACTCCAATCGAACCTTTGCTTCTTTCACTCCAGGCACAGAGACCTTTACACTTTCAATCGATGTTAATCCCGCTAATTCAATCTCACTTTGATTTGGTGGTAAACTTGCAGCTGTTTTATTGATCTTTTCAACATTTTGTTCATCCACAATATGGACTACAAATTCCTTTAACGATGCAATGTTTCTAGCAGTATCCTTCTGTCTGCCCTCTGTACGTTGTATTGACAATGAAATCATCGGAGGATTTGAGGAAACAATATTAAAATAACTAAAAGGTGCTCCATTTAAGACTCCCTCTTCAGATAGAGTTGTAACAAATGCAATAGGCCTTGGAATAATACTACCTATTAGAAACTTATAATTTTCTCTTTCTGATATAGAAGTAGGGTCAATTGAAAGCATAGGATTCATTCCTTTTCAAATTAATCTAGTTTTCTCACCTTAATAGGAATTAAACTGTGTTCGAGCTGCTCTCTATATTGTTCATATTGTGCAGGTAACATTAATTGTTCTCCCATTGTTTCGTGTGATTCATCATGTGCGAATCCAGGAGGATCTGTTGCGATTTCGAATAGGATTTCTCCATGTTCTCTAAAATAAATAGCATTAAAATAATTTCTGTCTTGTACTGGAGTTACACCGTAGCCATTTTGGGCAACATATTTTTGCCAATCTAATTGGTCTTTGTCATCACTAGCTCTCCATGCGATGTGGTGAACTGTTCCAACACCCATTTGGCCTCTGCCAGTTGAAACAACTTTAAGGTCGATGATATTTCCGATATCTGCAGAAGAACGATAACGAACAAAATCTCCTTCTTCACCTACTTTTTCAAGACCCATTACTTTTTCGAGTGTTTCAGCTGTTTTATCTGGCTTTGCTGAAAATAATGTAGCGCCGCCAAAACCTTTTATTGCAACTTCAGGTGTTACATCTCCGAATGTCCACGTATTGATTTCGCCTTCTTCTCTCTCAACGATTTCTAGGTGAAGTCCATGTGGATCATCAAATTCCAAAAATGTTTCTCCAAATCGTGTGATTTTAGTGTAAGGAATATCAAATTTTTCTAACCTCAATTCCCAAAAGTCCAATGCTCCTTTTGGAACAACATAAGAAGTTACACCTACTTGACCGTCCCCAATTTTTCCTTGATAAGCGTCTGCCCAAGGGAAAAACGTAATGATCGTCCCTGGTTTTCCACCTTCATTTCCAAAATAAAGGTGATACGTACCTGGATCATCGAAATTTACTGTTTGCTTTACTAAACGTAACCCTAAAACTCCTGCGTAGAAATCTATATTTTCTTGTGGATGACCAACTATTGCTGTAATGTGGTGAATCCCCATTGTCTTTTTACTCACTTTTTACCACTCCTTATTTTAGTTTTTTGACTAATTTACTATCATGTTTTACTAATAAAATAAAACCATTCTATTTATATATAATCTTTAATTAAAGTATCTTTATTTCAAGATATATAACAAAAAATATATCATTACTTTTTAGAACTAATCTTCTACCTTTTCTTTTACTCTTTTTAAAAAATCTACCAGAGTATCCACCTCACTATAGGTTAGTGAATCAAAAACCCGATCTACAAAATCCTCATGTTCAGGCATTATTTTATTCATTATTGCAATTCCAGCATCAGTCAACGTTACATGTATAGCACGTCGATCATCTGGACAAGCACTTCGCTTTAATAATCCTTTTTGTTCTAACCTATCAATTACATATGTCATTGAACCACTTGTTATCAGGACACTCTTACCAATTTGTTGAATGGTTTGCTTACCTTTATGAAAAAGTACTTCTAGTACTGAAAACTCAGTTATGCTTAAGTTATTTTTCATCATATCGTCTTTAATTCTCTCTTGGAGCGCTCTTGATGTTTGCATTAAAATCAAAAATGGTTGGTTTGTGCATTTTCTTGCCACACTAACACCTCCTAAAAGATAATATCTTGGATTTGATTATCTTGATTTCAAGATAATAATATAACATAATAAAGCATATGTCAAATGTTATTTGTAATAGCATTTCATCTGCTATATTGCAATTTAGTTTTAGTATAATTTTTTATAAAAAGAAATTATTTTGAACAAATAAACTCTCAAAGGAGTATTTAGATGTTGAAAAAGGTTTGCCTCACTGGCATGGGCCAGTTTTCCAAAAGGACCACATAAAAAACGAATTCCATACCAGGAATTCGTTTTTTACCAATACGTTTATTTAATAACCGAAGAAATGAAAAAGAAGCCTCCCAAAAGTTCAGTGAACTAATGAGAAGCCTCGATTAAAACCCTAATGTTAGCAATGATAGCATTCCACTTTCATCTTACCAACAAACCCAGTCATATCAAGGGTTCAAGGGGCAGATTACATCATGCCGCCCATTCCACCCATGCCGCCCATGTCAGGCATTGCAGGAGCATCTTTTTCTGGTAGGTCAGCAATTACTGCTTCAGTTGTTAAGAACATAGCTGATACAGATGCTGCGTTTTGTAGTGCAGAACGAGTAACTTTAGTTGGGTCAACGATACCAGCGTCGATCATGTTTACCCACTCGCCAGTTGCTGCGTTGAAGCCAATACCAATTTCTTCGTTTTTCAAACGTTCAACAACTACAGATCCCTCAAGACCAGCGTTGTGAGCGATTTGACGAACTGGCTCTTCTAGAGCACGAAGTACGATGTTCACACCAGTTGCTTCGTCTCCAGCTAATTCGATAGCAGCTACTTTATTGTATACATTCACAAGTGCAGTACCACCACCAGAAACGATACCTTCTTCAACTGCTGCGCGTGTTGCGTTAAGAGCATCTTCAATACGAAGTTTGCGTTCTTTTAGTTCAGTTTCAGTAGCAGCACCAACTTTGATAACTGCAACTCCACCAGCTAATTTAGCTAGGCGCTCTTGTAATTTTTCTTTGTCAAATTCAGAAGTAGTTTCTTCCATTTGAACACGGATATTGTTAACGCGAGCTGCGATCTTGTCAGATTCACCAGCACCTTCAACGATAGTCGTATTTTCTTTAGTTACTACAATCTTAGAAGCGCGACCTAATTGAGTGATGTCAGCAGATTTAAGATCTAAACCTAAATCTTCAGTGATTACTTGACCACCAGTTAAGATAGCAATATCTTCTAGCATTGCTTTACGACGGTCACCAAATCCAGGAGCTTTAACAGCTACTGCATTGAATGTACCACGAAGTTTGTTCACAACTAGAGTTGCAAGTGCTTCACCTTCAACATCTTCAGCGATTAGTAATAATGGCTTACCTTGTTGAACTACTTGCTCTAATACTGGTAGGATTTCTTGAATGCTAGAAATCTTTTTATCAGTAATTAAGACATATGGATTTTCAAGAACTGCTTCCATTTTATCAGAATCAGTTACCATGTATGGAGAAGCATATCCACGGTCAAATTGCATACCTTCTACTACTTCTAGTTCAGTAGAGAAACCTTTAGATTCTTCTATTGTGATAACACCGTCGTTACCAACGCGCTCCATTGCTTCAGCGATTAATTGACCAACTTCTTTGTCATCTGAAGAAATAGCAGCAACTTGTGCGATAGACTCTTTACCTTCAATTGGTTTAGAGATAGCTTTTAATTCTTCAACAGCTGTTGTTACAGCTTTTTCAATGCCTCTACGAACTACCATTGGGTTTGCACCAGCAGTAACGTTCTTTAAGCCTTCACGAATCATTGCTTGAGCAAGAACTGTTGCAGTAGTAGTACCGTCACCAGCTACATCGTTTGTTTTACTAGCAACTTCAGCAACTAGTTTCGCACCCATGTTTTCGAATGCATCTTCTAATTCGATTTCTTTAGCGATTGTTACACCGTCATTTGTGATAAGAGGTGAACCGAATTTTTTCTCAAGAACAACGTTACGTCCTTTTGGTCCTAATGTTACTTTTACAGCGTTTGCTAAAGCATCAACACCACGAAGCATAGCGCGACGAGCGTCTTCACTAAATTTAATTTCTTTTGCCATTCTTAAGCCCTCCTCAAAAAATTAAGAATCTATGATATAAAATGCTGTTTTTCTATTAACCGATTACAGCTAAAATGTCGCTTTCGCGTAATACTAAGTATTCAGTACCTTCATATTTCACTTCAGTACCAGCATATTTTGAGAAGATAATGCGATCACCAACCGCAACCTCTAAAGCTACTCTTTCACCGCTGTCTAATACACGACCTGTACCTACAGCAACTACTTTACCTTCTTGAGGCTTTTCCTTCGCAGAATCTGGTAATACGATTCCGCTTGCAGTTTTTTCCTCTGATTCAACTAGTTCAATAACAACGCGATCACCTAATGGCTTTAACAAGTGAAACAACCTCCTCAAATAATTTAGATAATTAGTTTCGTCTTCTTATTAGCACTCAACTCATCTGAGTGCTAACACAATTATTATATTAAATAATCTCTACTTATTTTGCAAGTCATTTGAGATAGAAATTTACAAAAAAATTCAATTTTATCATACGAAACTTGGCCCACCTATCTATCCTATGTTATAGGCAGGAAAAATAAACCAACAATTTACTTTCTTCAATGAAAATTTGAATTTGCATAATACTAATGGATATAAGCGAATATATGATACAATACAAAAAGTGGACAAAAGTATAAAAACTTGATATTTATTCCAACTACTAAAGGAGATTTTCATGAAAGCTCGTTACTGGTATGTCATTTTAACTTACATTATCATGCAGTTCTCTGGAATTTTAGGTATCCCGCTTCTATTGCTATTAGGCATCGGAGATGATGTTGACCCGAATACGATTATTGCCCTATGGACTGTTATTAGTTTTGTGGCGGCACTTCCGATTGTTTTATTTTTATTAAGACAAGATATTAATGAAAGACATCAAAATCTTCATCGTTCTTCAAAAGGGGAAGCGATTGGATGGGCAATAGCAGGTATATTCATGGCAATGACTGCTCAGGTTATTGCAGCTAATATTGAGATTCATTTGCTTAGAATTGAGGCAGGTTCTGAGAACACCCAAGAAATTATGACCTTGGTAAAATCCCTACCACTGCTTATAATCGTAGTTTCCATTATTGGGCCAATCCTTGAGGAAATTATCTTTCGCCAAATTATTTTTGGTTCCTTATATAAAAAATTTAACTTTTTCATTTCTGCCTTGATTAGTTCGTTAATCTTTGCAGTTGTGCATATGGACTTTACGCATATTCTGATTTATACAGCGATGGGCTTTACCTTTGCCTTCCTTTATGTACGAACAAAACGGATTATCGTTCCAATCTTTGCACATGTTGCAATGAATACTTTTGTTGTAGTGGTTCAAACGATTTTTGCAGATGATATAGAAAGGATCATGAAGCAAGCCGAGAAGCTGCAACAGACATTTATTGGAGGCTTTTAATTTATGCGAAGAACTTCACCTTTTGTAATGGGCATCATTTACACGTTAATGGGGATTCTGTTTACCTATATTGCGATTAATAGTGCAACAGAGACCGTTTGGAACTTCTCTACCATCCTTCTAGCACTTGTCGCAACATTCGACTTTGGTGTGGCAATCCGAATGTTTGTCCTTCACAGTAAAATAAAAAAAATCGCAAAAACAAAAAAATAACCTCACAACGGAGGTTATTTTTTTATAGTATTTCTCTACTCTATCGAATTTGCCGCTTCCATTTCTGCTTTTAATGCCTTCCTATAGGCACTTTTTGATACTAGAATACTGATTTCATATAATCCGAATAACGGTACTGTAACCATTAAATGCGAGATTATTTCAGGAGGTGTGATTAAACCTCCGATGACTAATAGAACAAAATACGCGTACTTTCTAATTTTAGAAAGAAACATCGGTGTTACAATTCCCAATCTTGTTAAAAACATCACAATAACCGGTAATTGAAACAAAAAGCCAAACGGTAAAGTCAATTGCAACAGGAATTGAAAATATTCGTTTATTCCAATCACCTGATTAATATCAAGGCGTTCCGCTAACCTTGTCATAAAGTTCACTACAAAAGGGAACAAAATGAAGTAGGAGAAAGAAACTCCTGTTAAAAAAAGGATTACCGAAAGCGGAATATAACTCAAGGTTACCTTTCTTTCCTTCTCATATAAGCCAGGACTGATGAAGGCCCAAAGCTGATAAAGCAGAAAAGGAGAAGAGATAACAAGGGCAATGATAAAAGCAAATTGCATATAGATTTTAATTGGATCTGTCATACGGAAAGCGTTCATTGTCAGCTCTTTTGCTTCCTCTGCATTTTGCAAATAGAGAATAACTGGCTCTGCGAGAAAAAAGCTTCCTAATGCAACAATGAAGAAGAAAACGACTACGTAGATCAGTCGTTTTCGTAACTCTCCAATATGATCATAGACGGACATTTCTTTTTCGTTCATGTGACTCATCCTATCATTACTTCACATCTTGAGTTTCATTCTTCTTAACATCATCATCGTCATCGTCTGCTAAACCTTTTGTTGCGTTTTTAAATTCACGCAATGTATTACCTGCTGCTTTTCCAAGTTGAGGTAACTTCTTCGGTCCAAAGATTAATAACGCTGCAAATACAATCAATAAAATACTACCGAATCCAAGACTTCCCACTGTAAGTCACCTCCCAACAATTATAAGATCTATTATTATTCTTCACTTGAATCATTTGAATCATTTGAATAATGCTTTAAGAAATATACAAGAGCTTGTAGTTCTACAGCCAAATCAATATGGTGGACCCGAATATGTTCAGGCACATTAATTCGTGCTGGGGTAAAATTAAGAATACCCTTGATCCCCTTATTAACCAAGCGGTCTGTAATCGACTGGGCTGCCCCAACCGGCACTGTTAGAATAGCCACCGTTACATCATCAGGCAATTCTTTTTCCAGGTCATCAAGATGATGTACCTTTACTCCACCAATACTACTACCTACCTTATTATAATCCACATCAAACGCAAGCTCAATTTTTGTATTATTATTTTTTGAAAAATTATAATGTAAAAATGCTGTACCTAAATTCCCTACACCGATTAAAGTAACCTTCGTTAACTCGTCTTGATCTAAGGTCTTACTAAAAAAGGATAATAAATAATTGACGTTATAACCATACCCTTTTTTTCCCAATGCTCCGAAATAAGAAAAATCTCTCCTAATTGTTGCGGAATCAACCTTAACCGCATCACTTAGTTCTGCAGATGAAACCCTCTGCTTTCCTGAGGCATGCAAATTTTTCAAAAATCGATAGTAAAGTGGCAGCCTTTTGGCAGTTGCTTGTGGTATTTTTGATTGTTCAAGATTCACCTTAATTCCTCCACTAACTTGGAACTAACTATAGCTCCCTTTTAAAATCTCCGTTCTTTCCACCTGTTTTTTCAGCCAAATAAGTTGGTCCAATGACCATTCCTTTATCAACCGCTTTACACATATCATAGACAGTTAGCGCACAAACAGATGCAGCAGTAAGTGCTTCCATTTCGACACCTGTACTGCCCTTTGTTTTAACTGAAACCGTGATATTTAAAATATATTCATCTTGGATTGTCCAGCAAAAACGTATATCAACGCCCTTTAATGCCAATGGATGACACATCGGAATTAACTCCGACGTCTTTTTGGCTGCCATAATCCCGGCAACCTGAGAAACAGCAAGGACATCACCCTTACTAACTTCATTATTTATTATTTGCTCATAAATGATTTTATTTACAGTAATACTTGATTTTGCAATTGCTGTACGGACAGTATCTGCTTTTTCCGTAATGTCGACCATCTTGGCACGACCTTGCTCATTAAAATGGGTAAATGATGACATAAACAAACCCTCCCATAAACTATACACTATTTTAACACATCTGTCTTTGATACATCTGTGAACAATATCATTGCAGTTGCTCTAATTAGACAATATAAGATACACTGATGATAGAAACAAGAGGTGAAATAACATGATTTTACTACAAATAAATCAGCTCAAAAAGTATTTTGCTGCTGATCTTATATTATCGAATATAAAGCTAGAAGTACAAACTCGTGACCGTATTGCCATCGTTGGACGAAACGGTGCTGGAAAATCAACACTTTTAAAAATTATTGCTGGCCATATGTCTCATGATGGCGGTGAAATTATCAAACCGAAAAGTGTTACCATTGATTACCTCGCTCAGAACACAGGACTTGAATCGAGTTTGACCATCTGGGAGGAAATGCTAACTGTTTTTACCTCCTTACAGAAGCTTGAAAAAGACCTCAGAAACTTAGAGGTTAAAATGGGAGACCCATCCCTCTTTGAAAATCCGATTGATTACCAAAAATTACTTGAAGAGTATGATCAGCTACAGGTTGATTTTAAGGAAAAGGGCGGATATCAATACGAAGCTGATATTCGATCAATTCTACATGGTTTTAATTTTACAGAAGAAGACTACCAAACCAAAATATCCAGCTTAAGCGGCGGTCAGAAGACACGCCTTGCCCTTTGTAAACTATTGCTAACCAAGCCTGATTTGTTAATCTTGGACGAGCCAACTAACCACCTTGATATCAACACACTTACGTGGCTAGAACAATATCTCCAAGGATATCCAGGAGCACTGTTAATCGTATCCCATGACCGATACTTCCTTGATAAAGTGGTCAACCAAGTTTATGAAATTTCAAGACACACAAGTACTAGATATGTCGGAAACTATAGCAACTATTTAAAACTCAAGGCTGAAAACTATGAACTTGAGTTGAAAAAATATGAAAAACAACAAGAAGAAGTGGAAAAGCTAAAGGATTTCATCGCTAAAAACCTAGTTCGAGCTTCAACCACCAAGCGTGCCCAAAGTAGACGAAAGCAACTTGAAAGAATGGAGCTAATGGACAGGCCGTTAGGTGATGAAAAGTCAGCTTCCTTCCGATTTGAGATCGAGAGACAAAGTGGCAATGACGTATTAAGTGCAAAAGATATCACCGTTTCGTATGAAAAAGGCAAACCGATTATTAAAAACATCAATTTTAATGTTTACCGTGAAGATAGCATTGCTTTAGTGGGTCCAAACGGAATCGGAAAATCAACCTTATTAAAAGCAATTATAGAAAAACTCGAAAACGTAGAGGGAACATTTCGCTTTGGTTCACATGTGACCATCGGTTACTATGATCAACAACAGGCGGATCTCACCTCGAACAAGCGAGTATTAAATGAATTATGGGATGAATATCCTCTTAAAACTGAAAAGGAAATTCGTACGGTTCTTGGGAATTTTCTCTTTTCAGGGGATGATGTGTTAAAAACTGTTTCAACCTTAAGTGGCGGCGAGAAAGCAAGACTTGCCCTTTCGAAGCTAATGATGGAGAAATCTAACTTTCTCATTCTTGACGAGCCTACCAACCACTTAGACCTAGATAGTAAGGAAGTACTTGAAAATGCTCTAATTGATTATCCCGGTACAATCCTTTTTGTTTCCCATGACCGATATTTTATTAACCGCATTGCAACGAAGGTGTTTGAGCTATCCAGCGAAGGACTTACAGAATACTTAGGTGATTATGACTACCACCTTGAAAAGAAGTTTGAAATGGAGGAACTCGCAAGGCTCGAGGCCCAAGAGTCAAAGAACACCAAACGTGAAGTGGTCCAAGAAAAAACGTCCTATGAACAAGAAAAGCAATTAAAGAAACTTGAGCGTCAAAGAAAACGCAGAATCGAAGAAATCGAGTTGGAAATTTCGACAATCGAAGAAAAAATCGAAGAAAATGAACAGCTTCTCTGTGATCCAGAAGTCTATCAAAATCATGAGGAAGTTCAACGAATTAATGAAGAAAACGAAAAAGCCTCAGCAAAACTTGAAGCGCTTATGGAAGAATGGGAATCTCTCCACGAAATTAGTGGATAACTAACATCCTAGAACTTTACACCTATCAACAAAATAAAGATATCCCCATCTCTAATTTTTAGAATGGGGATATTTTTTGATTATTTACACAAAAAAATATAGTTATACACTATCTTATCCACGTTATCCACATAATCCACACTTATCAACAGACTTATCCACATAAAATGTCCACAAATGCACATTAGTTATTTCGGTACTTTATATTAGTTTTCCACAAGACCTGTGATGCTGTGGATTATTTATCAACAAAAAAGCCCTCTTTAATAAAAGAGGACTTTTTGACTATCTTTCAATGTCTAACCCAGGATTAGCATTCAATGCGTAAGATGAACGCTTTCCTTTCTCGTACAACACACTACCAACTGCAGCAATCATTGCAGCGTTATCTGTACATAATGAAAGTGGTGGAATAATGAGTTTAACCTCTGGCATATCAGAAAATGCATGCTCTAAAGCTGCACGAAGCCCTTTATTTGCGGCAACCCCACCAGCTAGTAATACTTGTTCTACCTTATATTCTTTTGCTGCCTTCACTGTTTTAGTCACTAAGACATCGATCACACTTTCCTGAAAGCTTGCTGCTAGATTCTTCGGATCAATAGTTTCTCCTCGTTGTTCAGCATTATGAAGGGTATTAATAACAGCAGATTTTAATCCACTAAAACTAAAATCGTAAGAATCCTCTTCTAACCAAGCTCTCGGTAAATCAATCGTTGCTGTTCCCTCGTGTGCAAGTCGATCAATATGTGGCCCACCTGGATATGGAAGGTTAAGAGTTCTAGCCACCTTGTCATATGCCTCACCAGCAGCATCATCCCTTGTTTCCCCAATCACTTTAAATGATGCATGCTCCTCCATGTAGACAAGCTCTGTATGGCCCCCTGAAACAACCAATGCCAATAATGGAAACTCCAGCTCCTCAACCAATTGATTTGCATAAATATGACCTGCAATATGGTGGACTCCTAATAGCGGAATATCATGGGCAAATGCTACTGCTTTAGCAGCATTGACACCTATTAACAATGCTCCTACTAATCCAGGGCCCTCCGTCACTGCAATACCATCAATATCCTCGAAACTCTTATCTGCCTGCTTTAAAGCTTCTTCAATTACCAGTGTAATAGCTTCAACATGATGCCTTGAAGCGATTTCTGGAACGACTCCGCCAAAGCGTTTATGACTTTCGATTTGAGATGCTACCACATTTGATAATATTTCTCGTCCATTTTGTACGATTGAAACAGCCGTCTCATCACAGCTTGTTTCAATCCCCATGATTATTTGGTTATCACTCATTTAAATTCACCCACATAACTAGCGCGTCTTCGTTATTATCTGTATAGTAATTTTTTCGGATTCCACCAGGCTTAAATCCTAATTTTTTATAAAGGTTTTGGGCAACAAAATTAGATACTCTGACCTCAAGCGTCATTGTAGCAGCCTGGTGCTGCATCGCTAAAAGCTTTGCCTGCATAAGTAAGGCTTCCCCCAGCTTTTTCCCTCTATATTCAGGAAGAACTGCGATATTGGTTATATGAGCCTCATCCAAAATAAGCCACATTCCACAATATCCAATCACTTGATCGTTATCAGTCATGACAATATATTTGGCAAACTGATTATGAACAAGCTCATTATAGAAAGCTTCCCTCTTCCAAGGTACTGTAAATGCTGATTTCTCAACCTTCATCACACCATCAATATCTTCTATTGTCATGAAACGAAACAAAATTTGTTGTTTAATGATCTCTTCCATTCTTACCCCTGCCTCTTCCCTAACCAATTCGCCTCCGCCTCTGCCAAACGTATATAATTTGGCACAAATGTATGAACATCTACAGGCGCTTTCTCCATCCCTAATATGGCCAACTCACTTGGTCTCGGATTCCAATCTGTATATGGTGCAACATATGCGAATTGCTCTAAATCTGTTTCTATCTGTTTTTTGTGGATAACTAGATCATTACCGATAAAAAGAACCGGTGTCTCCCTCTTTCTAAGCACTTCTAGCCAATCTGCTAATAAAATAATTTTATCTTCTTCAACGCAGGTTAGCCTTTTTTCTTCATATTGATAAAGCCCTGTATAAACTTGACCACGTCTTGCATCAAAAAATGGTGAAATATATCCATTAAAATGCCGACCATTGGCCGCCACGACTTCTAAACTTGAAACCCCCGCTAAAGGAATCTGCAATGACCATGCCAGTGTTTTCGCAATCGTTACACCTATTCTGACACCCGTATAAGAACCAGGTCCCATCGCGACAACGATTCTATCAAGCTCCTTTGGCTTAATCCCACATTCCTTCATTAACTGTTCAATTGTAGGCATCACGCGGACAGAATGGTTTTTTGGCAGATTTGTAATCACCTCACCAATCACCTTCTCCTTATCCACTATCGCAACTCCCAATACATAATTGGATGTATCTATAGCTAACACTTTCATTCGCTAAATAACTCCTCACATAAATGTTGATACCTTTCCCCTATTGGTATCACCGTAATCTTACGTTTCGTATCCCCTTGGTGTTCAATCTTAATAGTGAGTCGATCCTTAGGTAATCGGTCTTCAATCAGATGAGCCCATTCAACTACTGTCACACCCTCACCTTCAAAATACTCATCAAATCCCAGGTCCTCATCACTGTGTTCCAAACGATATACATCCATATGATACAACGGGATTCTCCCTTGGTATTCCTTGATTATCGTAAATGTTGGACTGTTCACCGTTCTTGTCACGCCAAGTCCTTTTGCAAGGCCCTTAGTAAACGTGGTTTTTCCTGCCCCTAAATCACCCTCAAGAGTTAACACATCACCTGGCCCAAGCTTTTCGGCCAAACGATATGAAAAACTCCCTGTTTCATCGGGTGTATTCGTAATAAACTCAAATTTATCCATATATTCCACCTTATTTCATCAAATACGCCTTGGCGTATTTGCGCCCGATTTTTTTGAGCAAGCTCAAAAAATTTCCTTTGAAAAATCGTGGCATCCGCCGGAGGCCTTAACTTTATTCAGCTGAGTTAAATCCCTACCTAAAATCGTACACTTTTTACATACTACTTCTCTGAGTTGGGATTCTGCTGAATAGATTTAAAGTGATTATACCCTTTCATCTCAAGCTTTTGAAGTTCCTCGCCTCGATTCAAAAACACAGCAGGACCACCTTTCGAGACAGTCCCAATTTTTGAAAGGACATAACCATGTTTTTTTGCTTTTTTCTCTAGTATATCCCAATCTGATTCAGCCATAGTGCCGATCAATTCAAAGTCCTCTCCACCATATAACGCAAACTCAAGTGCTTGGTCTTTATATAAATCTAATATGGCTTCACTGAATGGAATTTTATCTTCATCTATTGTTAAAGTGACACCACTCGCTTTTGCAATCTCATTTGTTTCACTTGCTAAACCATCACTTATATCGTTCAAAGAAACTCTTTGGAAAGTTGAAAGTAATCTCCCCATCTCCACTCTCGGTTTCGGATACTGATGTTTGTGGATAAGAGTTTTCTCTTGCTCTTTAAAAGGATGGTCCTTACCATTATGTAATAATAAATTTAAACCCGCAGCAGAATCCCCTACCGATCCTGTAACAAAAATAATATCTCCTGGCTGTGCATGGCTTCGTAATAAATGAGTATCTTTCTCAACCTCACCTAGAACAGTCACCGTAATAACCAACTTCTCAGCAATCGAAACTGTATCGCCACCGATTAAATCCATTTTGTACCTATCTGCTAGCATTGCCATACCTTCATAAATCGATAACAAATCTGTTTCATTCCATTCCTTTGGAATTGCAATCGACACTAAATAGTAGGTAGGGATTCCACCCATCGCTGCAATATCACTAATATTAACAGCTAATGCCTTATAACCAACTTGAAAAGGGTCCATTGTTTGAGAAGTAAAATGAACACCCTCTACCATCGTATCCATGCAAATGATTTGTTCCATATCTGGTGTTGGACGAAACAACGCGGCATCATCACCTATACCTGCAAGTAGTCCAGATTGGGCAACACGTTTTGGTTTAATTTGATCAATAAAGTGAAATTCGTCCTGCAAAGCCATCAAAGTCACTCCTATTAAGTCGAAAGAAACTATAAAACACAAGTAGTAAAAAAAGCCTTAGGACAACTCCTAAGGACCTTAATACATCATTATAAGTTTACCGTATTTCAACAAAATCAGCAAAAAAGAAATAAATAATTAGTTATTAAGTGAGATAGGTGCAGAGGTGGTTATGTACGGATCCGATGGTTATATTTTTTTAGAAGTATTGAGTAGATTTTATATCTTCGATTAGGGTTAAGCTATCAGCTTGATGAAGGACTTTTCATTGGGGGTTTCTTGCGTCCGGGCTTTCATTAGATTCATGAAGGACTTTACCTAGGGCGTCACGCTGTTTTCGGGCTTTCATTAGATTCATGAAGGACTTTACCTAGGGCGTCACGCTGTTTTCGGGCTTTCATTCGCTTCATGAAGGACTTTTCATTGGGGATCGCGCTGCGTGTGGGCTTTCATTAGATTCATGAAGGGATTCCTACTGTTTTCGGTCCTTCATCTCTCATGAAGGGGATTTCGATAGGTTTCTTAGTTCGTTTTCCCCTTCATGACCCTTATGAAGAGGATTTCCACCATTTTCTTTGGTCACTTTCCCCTTCATAACCCTTATGAAGAGGATTTCCAGCGTTTTCTTTGCTCACTTTCCCCTTCATAACCCTCATGAAGAGGATTTCCAGCGTTTTCTTTGCTCGCTTTCCCCTTCATAACCCTCATGAAGAGGATTCTAATTGTTTTATTTGTTTATTTTCCCTTTCATCCTCCTCATGAAGAGGATTTCCACCATTTTCTTTGCTCGCTTTCCCCTTCATAACCCTTATGAATAGGATTCTAATTGTTTTATTTGTTTATTTTCCCTTTCATCCTCCTCATGAAGAGGATTTCCACCGTTTTCTTTGCTCACTTTCCCCTTCATAACCCTCATGAAGAGGATTCTAATTGTTTTATTTGTTTATTTTCCCTTTCATCCCCACATGAAGAGGATTCCAACAGTATTATTTCGTAGCTTTCCCTTTTATCGCTTTCGATAAAAAGCTTTACTGAAAGTTTCGCCAGTAATTCTATATGTTTTTTTTCTAAAATCCATTCCTCTTTTAATTAGATCTTACTTTGTTGGCTTCTCCAAACATAAATAATGAAATAAGATGTTCACACCATAAATAGAAAAAACCACAGCATTAGTAACTGTGGTTAATTCATAACATTTAAATTTCTGCATAAAAAAAACGAAACTACAAAGTTTCGTGTGTTTGTATATATGGCGGTCCCGACCGGGATCGAACCGGCGATCTCCTGCGTGACAGGCAGGCATGTTAACCGCTACACCACGGGACCATTTGGTTGCGGGGGCAGGATTTGAACCTACGACCTTCGGGTTATGAGCCCGACGAGCTACCAGACTGCTCCACCCCGCGATAATAGAAAATATATAGTTTTTGTTATGCGCATAGTTAGCTGTTACTGTCCCTTCCTCTGCAAGCTAAATCAAGAAGCTTGATCCGTCGGGACAACTCGCAGTAACTTCGATGATGCAACGCTCGTTGCTCCACCCCGCGATAATAATATATAAGCCTAGCGACGTCCTACTCTCACAGGGACAAAGTCCCAACTACCATCGGCGCTGAAGAGCTTAACTTCCGTGTTCGGTATGGGAACGGGTGTGACCTCTTCGCTATCGCCACTAGACTATGTTGAAGGATTCATTCCTTCAAAACTAGATAACGTACGTGCATTCATTATTCGAAGTGATTTGGTTAAGTCCTCGATCGATTAGTATCAGTCAGCTGCACATGTCACCATGCTTCCACCTCTGACCTATCAACCTC
>QGHH01000379.1 GCA_003640645.1 Fredinandcohnia aciditolerans
GGGCGGAACCTAGCGCGGTTTGGGCCCCAGTGGAAGCGGCGGCCGTTTCTCCCGGCGTGTCGATCATGGAAATCCCGCGTGAAAACAGCGGCTTTTCGGTCATGGTCACGCGGCCGATCGTCGCCCGGAAACCTGTTGTGCATTGCGGGGCGGCCCGGCGCGCTATAATGGACCGCGCGAGCTGTGGTTTCTGGAACGAACATGACCACCTTCGACGACCGCGAACAGGCTTTCGAAAACAAGTTCGCACACGATCAGGACATCGAGTTCCGGGCCGTCGCGCGCCGCAACCGGCTGCTCGGCCAATGGGCCGCCGGCCTGATGGGCCTGGAGAGCGTCGAGGAATACGCCAAGGCGGTGGTCAAGTCCGACTTCGAGCAGCCCGGCGACGAGGACGTGCTGCGCAAGGTCAGCCAGGACCTTTCCGGCGCCGGCGTGAAGGTGTCCGAGGGCGAGGTGCGCTCCAAGATGGACGAGCTGCTGGCCGTCGCCCGCGAGCAGATCAAGGCCGGCGCCTAGCCGGGGAAGCCCGGCCGCCGGCCGGGTGTTCCATGCGGGCTCAGCCCGCCGGTCCCCGTACGAACTGGGACAGCAGCCATTTCTCGCCGCGCGTCGGCGGCAGGCCCTCGT
>QGHH01000380.1 GCA_003640645.1 Fredinandcohnia aciditolerans
CGGGAAGATAACCTAGTACAGTCACTTAGCACTTAATCTCCTTCAAAGCATATGCGAAGTACAGAAATGTTGGATCAGTAGCACCATCCTTGTAGTAGGCAAAGACCAAGCTACCATCATCATGCATGCTCTCCCCAACAAAAAACTGAAGATCCTTGAGCTTGGTGAGCAGGAATTTGGTTGCTCCCTCAATGTGTTTTTTAAACAGCTCTTGTTTCTCTGCGTCAAGTTTGGGTGTCAACAACTTGATATACCTCTTTATGAAGGCAAGGAACTGCTTCTTGTCAAAAGCAGGTTGTTCCTGAAGTCTGAATGTGTCAACAATGTCAACAACCTTAACAGCTTGGTCATCAACACCCTCTTCATCTCCACCTTCGGCAGAAGGGTTTGCACCGATGTCTACATCAACTGCTCCTTTGACAACCCACTTCCCCTCAACTTCCCACAACATTCCATTCTCAATTTCCTTGTATGGAAAAGAGTCCGAGAGAAGCTCATCACCTGTAAGAATATCCTGATAGACAAGCATGGTTACAGTTGCTGTTGTTCTTCTTCTTTGGCTGTGAACAAAGGAATCTAATCTAATTGGAAAATTATAAGGAAGAAGAGAGAGCTAAGGGCGCAAAGAG
>QGHH01000381.1 GCA_003640645.1 Fredinandcohnia aciditolerans
GGCGATGCGCTCTCTGTCGAAAAAGCGCCCTACGGTTTCCTGACGCTGGAGCGCTTCGCGCCCGGCGGCGACCTCTGGCTGCTGGCCTCCGGCACCGGCCTGTCGGCCTACCTGTCGATCCTGCGCGACCCGGCCGTCTGGCGCGCCTATCGCCGCATCGTCCTGGTGCACGGCGTGCGCACCGCGGCGGAGCTGGCCTACCGCGAGGAAATCGAAGGCTGGCGCAATGATCCGTCCCTGAGCGACCTGTTCGAGGCCGAACCGGACAAGCTGATCTATTTGCCCATCGCCACTCGCGAGGCCCTGCCCGGCATGCCGCAGGCGCGCCTGACCACCCTGATCGCCGATTGCGGACTGGAACGCCTGGCCGGCCTGCCGCTGGCCCCGGAGCAAGCCAAGATCATGCTTTGCGGCAACCCGGAGATGCTGGCCGACGCCCGCAAGTTGCTGGGCGAACGCGGTTTCAAGCCGGGCCGCCGCGGCGTTCCCGGCAACCTCGCGGTGGAAAACTACTGGTGATTCCCCGCCCCTGTCGGATCGGCCCCTGGCCTGTCCGGCCTAGGGCGAAAATCCCCCTTTTTATCCCGCCGGCGCCCCTTGATTTCGCCCTAAACTGGTGCGCAAGGGAT
>QGHH01000382.1 GCA_003640645.1 Fredinandcohnia aciditolerans
GAGGAATTCCGCCTGCGCGCGCATGAAGGCCTTCAGCCTGTCAGGTGGGGTTGCTGCTGCATTCACTTCGGTGCTGACGGCGGCGTATTGCCGTTCCAGAAGGTCGATCATCATCTCGTCGAAGATGTCCTTCTTGGTCGGGAAGTAGTGATAGACGGCTGCCTTGGTGACGCCGACCGCCCGCGCGACATCGTTGAGCGAGGCGCCTTCGAAACCATGCGCGGCGAAAAGTTTCGCCGCGGCATCCAGGATGGTGGCGCGCGGCGCCGGCATGCTCGGTGGCCGACCGACCGGCGCTTTCGCTGACTGGACCTGATCGGACTGTTGACGGGGCATGGGTCAAGTTTTATTACCGGCCAGCCGGTTTGTAAATATGAGCGGTATCGCCTGCGCAAGGGAAGAGGTGCGACCATGGCTGAAGCAGCTTCGTCCGACAACAAGGTGAGCGTGGAGCATCGCGGCGGCGTCGCGATCGTCACGATCGACAACCCGCCGGTGAACGCGTTGTCGTTTTCGGTGCGCAAGCCGCTGCATGATACGCTTGTCAGGCTGCGCGACGACGCGGCCACGGCTGCCATTGTCCTGACCTGCGCCGGCCGCACTTTCATTGCTGGTGCCGACATCACCGA
>QGHH01000383.1 GCA_003640645.1 Fredinandcohnia aciditolerans
TCCATCTGCTTTGTCAGCAAGCCGTTGATGCGCAACATATCGTCGGCGTCCATCTGGGGCGCGTACTTGCGCATGTAGGCGTCTGCATACGCCACGTCGTTTTTCTGCAATGCCGACGATAGCGCCGTGAGATGCGCATTGCTGGTCGCCTTGCGCGTCTGCGCCTCGATCAGCGATGCCGAAAGGCCTTTCATGCGGCCGAGGTCGGCCACCGCCGCCTGGATCGAAAGGATGTTCTGATCGATTTTCGCAGGATCGTTGTAATAGAGCGCGATCTCGTTGGTGCTGTTGGCAATCGTGCCTTCGCGCACCGAGGCGGCGTATGTCCGGAACTGCTCGCCTTCGTAGCGGGTCGCCTGCTCCTGGAACTGGAAACCGATGGCTTGCGACGCGCGGCGAAATGCCAATCGCTGCGCATCATTGCCCAGGCCTTCCGAGATCGTCTGTATCTGCTGATTGAGCAGGTCGCCGTACTCGGCGGCCAGTGGCTGGCCACTATCGCGTTGCAGCGCCTGAATACCTTTGATGTTCGTATACCCGGCCTGCGGGTCAAAGGTCAGCTTAAGCGCAGCCTCTTTCGCCTGGTTCACTGCATCATCCACGCGCAGCTGGTTGGCCTGCTGCTGC
>QGHH01000384.1 GCA_003640645.1 Fredinandcohnia aciditolerans
GTGGGTTCGGTGTTCGTCGCCTTCGGCGTGGCATTGTTGCGCCTGAAACGCGCCGGCGTCTGAGGGCGCGGCGCATCCGACGAACATCTCGGAAATAAAAAAGGGCCGCATTGATGCGGCCCTTTTTGCTGATCGCGGCAATCAGGACGCCGAGGTCGCCCCGATCTGCTTGGGCGCCAGCTTCGGGTTGAGCGTATAGGTGCCCGTCAGTGACGCCTGCGCCAGCACGTGCTTCTGGATGGCGCGCAGCGCGTCCTCGCCGGTGAACGCACCCTGCAGGTTCAGCGTGTGGACGTCCAGCGCGTACAGCGTGAACACGTAACGGTGCACCAGCGCGTCGTTCCAGGGCGGGCACGGGCCGTCATAACCGAAATAGTCGCCGCTCATGTCGTGGTCGTTGGCGAACCAGGACGAGTAAGAGTTGATGCCCTGGCGGGCATCCAGCGGCGCCAGCGGGCCGCCCTTGCCGCGCGGCGTGATGCCGCTGGAAAAGGCGCCTTCGTCGATTTCGCGCATGTCGGCCGCCAGGTCGACCAGCACCCAGTGGAAGAAAGCCACGCGCGGCAGGTCGGCGGGGACTTCGCGTCCCTCCTGGTTGACGTCGTCGGGCTTGGAGGGAACGTCCGG
>QGHH01000385.1 GCA_003640645.1 Fredinandcohnia aciditolerans
GTCGCTTTAAGTTTTATTTGTGCTCAGCTGGACGTGAGAATGTCACAATCATTGAAGAACGTGCTGTTTTACTTCTGCTTGCACTTTGAGGATTAGAATCCGTGTAGCTCCTTTAGCTGGCATGGTGGCACATTTGCTGTGTTTTGAATAGACTAGAATAGTTACTTTATTGATCCCTCGAGGGGAAAAGAGTGGACTGTTTTATGTTGGTTTAGTTGGTAACGGCCTTAGCCTGATCAGCCAGCCTCCGGAGGAGAGGCTCTATCTGGGCCTGGAAGTCCTGGATCATGGGCTGGATCTGACTCCCTATGCCGGCAGCCATGGGCTTGATCTGGTCCTCCATGTTGGTAGCGACAGTCTTCAGCTGCTCTTGGAACTTAGCGGCCAGGGGCTCCAGATGGGTCTGGATGTTCTGAGCATGGTTGGTCAGGTCCTGGCTCTGGATGATCTCTGTCAGCTCCTGGGTCATTTTGTTCTTGATTTCCTCAAAGTACTGACTGAGCCTCTCAAGACTGGGGAGCTCTTCTGCAAAGCTTCCTTGTGCCAGAGCAAGCACAACGACCGCTACGATGAGGGAGAATTTCATGGCTGCTGAGTGGAGAGGACCTGAACGGCAGGAGAATCTGG
>QGHH01000386.1 GCA_003640645.1 Fredinandcohnia aciditolerans
CCTTCGAGGCGCTGCTGCAGGATGAAAAGCCGGCTGGCGGGCGTTTCATCCCGCCGCTCGGCAAGGGTGACCACGCCTGGATGCAAACGCCGTTGCCGGCTTCGGTCTTCTCCCAGCCCGAGCAGAAGTGCCTCGCCAACGGCATCTATTTCGAAGCGCGCAGCGAATCGCTACGCGGCCAGGCTGCCGTCGCCCAGGTCATCCTCAACCGTGTCCGCAATCCGGCCTATCCCAAGTCGATCTGCGGCGTCGTTTACCAGAATGACGACTGGCTGAACCGCTGCCAGTTCTCCTTCGCCTGCGATGGCCGCCGCAAGCGCATCACCGAGCCGCAGAACTACAAGGTCGCACAGGAAATCGGCATGGCCGTCACCGCCGGCAAGATCTTCCTGCCGGAAGTCGGCTCCTCCACGCATTATTATGCCGCCTATGTAAGCCCCGGCTGGGCACGGGCGATGAAGAAGATGACCAGGATCGGCCTGCACATCTTCTACCGCACCTATGGCGGCGGCTGGAGCTGACCCTGACGGCGCCGCATTCGGCCCGGCCAAGAGGGCAGATTCTCTCCCCTGCCTGTCCACTTCATGTCGGGCACGATGTCGCACTTATTTAAGTGCATGATTTCAT
>QGHH01000387.1 GCA_003640645.1 Fredinandcohnia aciditolerans
GTTGCGCGAACGGCCGGTGTGCAGGCGCTTGCCGGCATCGCCGACCAGCTCGACCAGGCGCTTCTCGATGTTCAGGTGCACGTCTTCGAGGTCGAGCAGCCACTGGAAGCTGCCGGCGTCGATTTCCGACAGGATCTGGGTCATGCCGCGCTGGATGTCGGCCAGGTCCTGGGCGCCGATGATGCCCTGGGCCGCCAGCATGTCGGCGTGCGCCAGCGAACCCTGGATGTCGACGCGCGCCAGGCGCTTGTCGAAGTCCACGGACGCCGTGTAGCGTTTGACGAGTTCGGAAACCGGTTCCGAGAACCGGGCGGACCAGGCCTGCGCCTTGTTGGCGAACTGGTTTTGATCGGGGGAGGGAGTGTTTGCCATGATGGCGGGGATTATAGGGCCTGCCTCGGGCGCCTGACGAATCCGGCGCGACGCTGTTGCGGCTGGAAACGCGCGGCCGCGCGAGTTGTCGGATAATTCAGGGTCATATCCGGCGGTCTACGGTTTTTTTCCATCGCCGAGCCGCCTAAGGATGAGAACCTCCCCCCGTCACCCGAAAGAGAGCACACGACCTATGCCCATGGAATGGGAACAGCTGGCCACCGAACTCGATACCTATATGCCGCACCAGCCGT
>QGHH01000388.1:0-363 GCA_003640645.1 Fredinandcohnia aciditolerans
GGATGGGCCGCGCGGCACTGCGCATGGCGCGCCTCTACGTCTCTGCAGCCGATCACCCGTGCATCCTGAACGGTGGTCGTTTCGCACGGGAGAAGATCGTGCGCATCGGCGTGACACCCGATGGCATCATCGATCTCGAAACTTTGGGCGTGGCACTCGCTAGCCACGACAAAGCCGAAGGACTGCCTCTTGTAGCCATGCACGCCGCCAACAATGAGACGGGCGTCATCCAGCCGATCGCCGAGATTGCCACGATCGTGAAGGCAGCCGGCGGTCTCCTGGTGGTGGACGCAGTGCAGGCCGCAGGGCGCATTCCGCTCGATATGTCAGCGCCTTATGCGGACTACTTGATTCTCTCCTCCC
>QGHH01000388.1:373-626 GCA_003640645.1 Fredinandcohnia aciditolerans
GGGCCCCAGGGCATAGGGGCCATCGTTGCTGCCTCTGATTTGATGATGCCTGCGCCTCTGGTTACCGGCGGCGGCCAGGAGAAGGGTCATCGCGGCGGCACGGAGAACCTTGCCGCCATTGCCGGTTTTGGCGCTGCCGCACGCGAAGGGTTGGCTGGACTTGCCGATATCGAGGTTGTCCGGCAGCGGCGTGATGCCATCGAGGCGATCGTGACCGAATTGGTGCCGGACGCCGAAATTTTCGGAAAGCGCG
>QGHH01000041.1 GCA_003640645.1 Fredinandcohnia aciditolerans
ATGATACAAACCCCCTTCATAGACGAGATGAAGAGGAAATGAGTGGGAATATCGGCACCAAACCCCCTTCATAGACGGGATGAAGGGGAAATGAGTGGGAATATCGGCACCAAATCCGCTTCATAGACGGGATGAAGAGGAAATGAGTGGGGATATTTGATACAAATCCCCTCCATAGAAGGGATGAAGAGGAAATGAGCGGGAATTTATGATACAAACCCCCTTCATAGACGAGATGAAGAGGAAATGAGTGGGAATATCGGCACCAAACCCCCTTCATAGACGCGATGAAGAGGAAACGAGTGGGAATATCGGCACCAAACCCCCTTCATTGACGTGATGAAGAGGAAACGAGTGGGGATTGACGAATCAAATCCCCTTCATAGACCTAAAGAAGGGGAATCAAGCAAATTGACGAAAGAAATCTCCTTCATAGACCTAATGAAAGGGGATAGGACCAAGAACAGCTAGATAAACTGTGAAATATACTCGGATACCTTCTCCGGACATTCTTCCGGAACCAAATGGCCTGTATTCTTAATGGAAACAAAACTAGAATTAGGCAGGTCCTGATGTAGCCTTTTTCCTACAGAAATTGGAACGACTCGATCTTTTTCTCCCCAAATTAATAAGACAGGATGCTTGATCTTTTTTATTTCCTCAGACGGTAAATCTCCTTCACGATGGCGAATCATTCGTGTTAATCCCATAAAAATTCGGTTATCCAAAAAGGGCTCTGTATACCCATCAATCATTTCTTGGTCAATGAGTTCATGGTTATGCACGACATTACGTAAATTATGCAATACCCCTTGCTTAGCTAGCTTCCTTTTTACAATAAAATGAAAATAGGGAAGATAGGAAGAATAGATTAAAGACTTTGGCATTCGTTTCAGATAGCCTGAACTGCACAACAGTATTAATTTATCTACTAAATCAGGCGCTTGCTTTGCAATGTATAAACATATTTGGCCACCCATCGAATGGCCAACTAAATTCACTTTTGAAAAATGAAAAGATCGAATCAAGTCACATACCACATTCGCGATATTTGAATAGGAATATGTAAATCTAGTCGATTTTTCACTTTTTCCAAAAGGGGGAAGGTCAATTGATAAGATGGTATACTCTTCCTGTAAAAAGGGAATCAGTCTTCGAAAGCTAAATGAGGATGATAAGAAACCGTGCAGCATGACGAGAACGGGCTTCTTTTTATTATGTTGGTATAACTCATAATGAAGATTTACTTCTTTAATTTGTATCGTATCCATTGATGAACGTCCACATCCTACACTATTGATTTCTCCCTATTTTTACCTAAGGGGATAGAAAAACTCATAAAATTTCGAATGAATATAAAATAATTCAATATACTATTCATTTATCTGATATAATAAATGACAAAAATTCATTTCAAATTACTAGGAGTGACCATTATGCAGTTACAGGAAAATGAAATTGAAATACTTGAGATAATTGAAAACAACGGACGACTTCCTGTGGAAACAATTGCAAAATTAGTTGGCAAAAGTGTTGATGAAGTCGATGGCATTATTCAAAAACTTGAAGATCAAAAGATTATTGTGGAGTATAACACAATTGTTGACTGGAAGAAAGTTGAAGGGCATGAAGGTGTAACAGCTATGATTGATGTCAAGGTAACCCCGAAAAAGGGTGTAGGTTTTGATGAAATTGCTAAACGCATCTATCATTTTAAAGAAGTAAAATCAGTTTATTTAATGTCTGGTGCATATGATTTATCGGTGGTAATTGAAGGTAAAACGATGTCAGAAGTTGGTTCTTTTGTGTCTGAAAAACTTTCAACTCTTGATTCTGTTCTTTCGACTACAACACATTTTATTTTGAAAAAATATAAACATGATGGAACTATTTTTGATCAAGGTGAAGATGACAAAAGGATTGTGGTGACACCATGACTTCTCAGTACCTTTCTAAAAAAGTTCAAGAATTACAACCTTCCGGAATCCGTCGATTCTTTGATTTAGCGGTAACGATGGAAGGTGTCATCTCGTTAGGTGTGGGTGAACCTGATTTTGTAACACCTTGGTCAATTCGGGAAGCAAGCATCCAATCTATCGAGTCAGGAATTACATCTTACACTGGAAATGCGGGACTTCTTGAACTACGGCAGGAAATTTCAGCTTATTTACATAGGTCATTTGGGGTGAAATATACTCCTGAAAATGAGGTTATTGTGACGGTCGGCGGAAGCCAAGCAATTGATTTGGCATTGCGTGCCATTGTCGATCCAGGGGATGAAGTGATTATTGTGGAACCAACCTTTGTTGCGTACAGCCCAATCGTTTCGCTTGCAGGTGGAGTTCCGATCCCTGTACACACGAGACCTGAAAATGAATTTAAGCTACAGCCAGAAGAAATAGAAAAAGTTGTAACAGAACGTACAAAGGCGATTATTATTTGTTCTCCAAATAATCCAACAGGAACTATGTTGAGGAAGGAAGAACTTGAAGCAATTGCTAAAATTGTGGAAAAACACGATTTACTTGTGATTTCAGATGAGATTTATGCTGAACTTTCCTACGAAGGCAAATATACAAGTTTTTCAAGTATCCCAGGGATGTTTGAGCGTACAATCCTTGTTTCTGGATTTTCAAAGGGCTTTGCTATGACTGGATGGCGCTTAGGTTATTCTGCGGCTCCAAGGGAAATTTCGGAAGCTATGTTGAAAATTCATCAATATACAATGATGTGTGCTTCCACTATGGCTCAGTACGGAGCAATCGAAGCACTTCGAAATGGACTTTCAGATGTAGAATATATGAGAAAAAGCTATCGTCAGCGTAGAAACTTTTTTGTATCTTCGTTACAGGAAATTGGACTATCTTGTCATATGCCAGGCGGTGCTTTCTATGCATTTCCGTCTATAAAAGAAACAGGATTATCATCTGAAGAATTTGCGCATCGTTTACTGATGGAGGAAAGGGTAGCAGTTGTCCCTGGTAATGTATTCGGTGAAAGTGGTGAAGGGTATATTCGCTGCTCGTATGCATCCTCACTAGAGCAACTCCAAGAAGCAGTCAAACGAATGGGCCGATTCTTGAAAAACAATAATCTTTTATAAAATACTGAAAAAAATGGACAAAACCAATTTTGGTTTTGTCCTACATACAAAAGGGGAATACTAGAAAGCCTTTAAAAGTAGTATCTCCAATAATCAGCTATTTTAAACACCGCACAGATCCCGCTATAATCGAAATGATAAATATTACCTCTTTCATAATTTCATCTCGAAATGGTAACTCTAAAAGCGAAAAGGTTCTTTTTTTGAATAAATGGCCATTCTGTGTTATAATTATTTATTGCGTATATAAAAGGTATGTAAACTAAAGTTTTAGGAGTTGGGTAGCATGACAGAAAAATTCGAAGTAGGAAGTGTTGTTAAGGGTAAAATTACAGGAATTCAACCTTATGGAGCATTTGTTGCTTTAGACGAAAATACACAAGGTTTAGTTCATATTTCAGAAGTAACTCATGGTTTTGTTAAAGATATTAACGAACATGTTAAAGTTGGCGATGAAGTAAATGTAAAGATTTTATCAATTGATGAAGGTGCAGGAAAAATCGGTCTATCTATTCGTGCAACTGAGGAAGCACCAGAAAAGCCGGCACAAAGAACTGCTAAGCCAAAAAAACGTCCAGCACAAGCACAACCAGCAAATGCTGAAAGCCCTCAAGGTTTCAACACATTAAAGGATAAGCTTGAAGAATGGATTGAACAATCGAATTTTAACTAAGAACCAGAAAAAGAGGCATTCACTGAATAGCCTCTTTTTTTTACATATATAAAGAAAAATAGAAGATAATGTAAAGAGCAAACTGCTTTACAACATGTTGTAACATTGCCATAATTTTTTACAGGAGGCGATATTTTTGGAAAACTTTACATATTACAACCCAACTAAGCTTATTTTTGGTAAAGGGCAGGTACAAGAACTTAAAACTGAAATACCCCAGTACGGAAAAAAAGTATTGCTTATATATGGTGGAGGTAGTATCAAGCGAAATGGTTTATACGACCAAGTCATTGACCAATTAAATGAAATAGGGGCAGAGGTACACGAGTTTTCTGGAGTAGAACCCAATCCTCGTTTGTCTACAGTCAAAAAAGGAATTGAAATTTGCCGTAAGGAAGGCATTGAGTTTTTGCTCGCTGTGGGCGGTGGAAGTGTTATTGACTGTACAAAAGCAATTGCAGTGGGCGTAAAATATGATGGTGATGTATGGGATTTTATGTCTCGAAAAGCAGTCGCTACTGACGCTCTACCTCTAGGAACTGTTTTAACAATAGCTGCAACAGGTTCAGAAATGAATTCAGGATCTGTCATTACAAATTGGGAAACGAATGAAAAATATGGATGGGGAAGCCCTGCAGTGTTTCCAAAATTTTCAATACTTGATCCAGTTTATACATATTCACTGCCAAAGGATCAAACGGTGTATGGAATGGTGGATATGATGTCACATGTGTTGGAACATTATTTCCATCATGAACCTAACACATTAACCCAAGATAGATGGTGTGAGTCTATACTAAAGACGGTCATTGAAACGGCGCCAAAACTAATTAATGACTTAGAAAACTATGATTACAGAGCAACCATCATGCTTAACGGAACGCTTGCACTAAATAAAATGTTAAACATGGGATATAGCGGGGACTGGGCTACACATAATATTGAACATGCCGTATCCGCTGTATATGATATTCCTCATGGTGGTGGACTTGCGATCCTATTCCCGAATTGGATGAAGCATGTATTGGATGAAAATGTAGACCGTTTCAAGCAATTGGCGGTTCGTGTCTTTGATGTCGATACCGAAGGAAAAACGGATCGTGAAGTAGCCCTTGAAGGGATCGATAAGCTAAGAGAATTTTGGAGCAGCATCGGTGCACCATCAAGATTGGCAGATTACGACATTGGTGAAGAAAACCTTGAACTAATGGCTGACAAAACAGTTGTATTCGGTGAATTTGGTCGCTTTAAAGTACTAGGCAAACAAGATTCGCTTGAAATACTAAAAGCATCTCTATAATTGATAGTTATAAACCGTGAAAAAGGCTCGTACTACCTGTGTGAGCCTTTTAACTTATTCACCCCATGGCTAAATAAAGTTAAAGCGCAACTTCTTGTGGCGACGTCTTTATGACCCACGTGGGCCTAAAAATCGGGCGCAAATACGCCAAGGAAGATTGCTTTAAATTATTTTTTTAATGGTTACGCTTACAGTAAGTCGGCGGTCTTGATTTAACAGAAAAGTTTGGTTACAGTGAAAAGAGGCATTGAAAACTAAAGGGTGGAGGTATTAATAATGACACATGTTCGTTTTGATTATTCTAAAGCATTAACTTTTTTTGGAGAACATGAAATTACATATCTACGTGATGCGGTTAAGGTCGCACACCATTCTATACATGAAAAAACAGGCGCAGGTAGTGATTTCTTAGGATGGGTAGACCTTCCTTCCGAATATGACAAAGAAGAATTTTCACGCATTCAAAAAAGTGCTGAAAAAATCAAATCAGATTCTGACATTTTACTAGTAATTGGTATCGGTGGTTCTTATCTTGGTGCTAAAGCAGCTATTGATTGGTTAAACCACTCCTTCTATAATTCACTAACAAAGGAACAACGTAAGACCCCACAAATCGTATTTGTAGGGAACAGTATCAGTTCTACATATATGAAAGACCTTATGGACTTACTTGAAGGTAAGGATTATTCAATTAACGTCATTTCTAAATCTGGAACAACAACTGAACCAGCACTAGCCTTCCGTATCTTCCGTAAAATGTTAATTGAAAAATACGGAAAAGAAGAAGCACGTGGCCGTATCTTTGCAACAACTGATAAAGCGCGTGGTGCATTAAAAACTTTAGCAACTGAAGAAGGCTATGAATCCTTCGTTATTCCAGATGATGTTGGTGGTCGATACTCTGTTTTAACAGCTGTTGGACTACTTCCGATTGCCGTAAGTGGTGCAAATATTGAAGAAATGATGAAGGGTGCACAAGCAGCAAGTGTTGATTTCTCTAAATCAGAGCTTGAGGAAAACGCTGCTTACCAATATGCTGCGGTTCGTAATGCACTATACAACAAAGGCAAAACAATTGAAATGCTAATCAACTATGAACCAGGTCTTCAATATTTCTCTGAATGGTGGAAGCAATTGTTTGGCGAAAGTGAAGGGAAAGACCAAAAAGGAATTTACCCATCATCAGCAAACTTCTCAACAGACCTCCACTCACTTGGACAATATGTTCAAGAAGGACGACGTGATTTATTTGAAACAGTCATTAATATCGAAAAATCCCGTCATGAATTAATTGTTGAAGCTGAAGACAATGATTTAGATGGTTTAAATTATTTAGCTGGAAAATCGGTTGATTTTGTTAATAAAAAAGCATTCGAAGGTACAATGCTTGCTCATACAGACGGAGGCGTACCAAATCTAATTGTCCATGTACCAGAAATGGACGAGTATTCATTTGGATACCTTGTGTACTTCTTTGAGAAAGCATGTGCGATGAGTGGATACCTATTAGGTGTAAACCCATTCGATCAACCAGGTGTAGAAGCATACAAAGTAAATATGTTTGCACTACTAGGTAAGCCAGGCTTTGAAGAGAAGAAGGCTGAACTAGAAAAACGCTTATAAGCGAGTCATTGTAAAAGGGATTCCCGAATGGAGAATCCCTTTTAACTTTTTATAATTAGAATGTGATCATTTTTACGTATTTCAAGTGAAAGAGGAGGATTAATTGTTATTTCTTCGCCTCGTTTAATTCCGATTAATATTTTTCCTTCCTTTAATAATGTTTCACTCGCTTTTTGAAAAGTCAATCCCACTAAATCAAAAGTAGTTTCCAAAAACTGAAGTTTAACACCTTTTAAATCAACCAACATGGACAGTAATGCATCAGACACTCCATGTGAAAAAATACTATTGACCATCACCAAACTTGAAAGCCGGTTTGTTTGTATAATTTCATCAGCACCACCACGCTTTGCATTTTGAATCTGATGAGTGGTTAGTATTTCTACAATTGTATAAACCGCTGGATTCAACCCTTTTATCGCAAGTAATGTCAGGATGGTTAGCATATCAGCATGTACTTCATCCTTGCCTTGGTCGGCAGTAACTAAGACGATATCTGCATCCTGAATATTTGCTTGTTTTAATGTTTCATCACGAGTCGGATCCCCTTTAATAAAATGAAAATGATTTCCAGGCATTGGGTTCTTTTCTAAGGAATCATCAATTAACAGAATTTCAGTTGCTGAACCTGGAGCTTTAAGAAACGAAATGGTTTCCCTTACACGTTCATTCCATCCAATGATAATAATGTGTTTTTTTCCGTGGAATCCAGACGTGCCTTCAAGGTATGCATTTTGGGTAACGAAGGTTGCAGTTGAAATGGCAGCAAAATACCGGGTTACAATACCAACACCGATAAAGATAAGAAACATCCCCACAATTCTTCCTATTAATGAAGTTGGAGTATAATCACCGTACCCTACTGTTGCAGCGGTGACAATCGACCACCAAACCCCATCGAAAACGGTGGGAAAGTTTTCGGGCTCAATTAAGTGAATAATGGAGCCAAAGATGATGATGACTAATAAAACAATCCCAACGAGCTTGGCAATCAAAAAGCGCTTAAAGAAGGAAGCTAAGATACTTGTAAACAAACACTCCACTCCTTTTTACATCTATTTTTTTTCATCTTTTGGTAGAAAGGCAAAGATCTCTTTTATAATTGTATTAATCCTACGAGTAATCTCCTCTTCTCCAAAGGTTTCCTTCGCTTTTTCAATGGCTTCAATAACCTCTTGATCAAATTCAATCAGGGGCTTGTCTTCTTCTGCCTCATTGTATAACTGAATGACAACATCTATGCCTTCATTTAACCGATCAATCGAATCACTAAGTGTCTTCTTCTCATTTTCATTAAGCTTCATACGTTTACTCCTATCCTTGGTCCTTTCCTATATAGTGTGTTCAAAAACTTGCTATCTTTGCATAAATTTCCTAGAAATTCGGAAACTATTGGAGGGTAGAAAATATTAAATTGGAGTGAGTAGAATGGATATTCGTAGAGCAAAGCAAATCTTATCTTCATCAAATGAAGTAACTGTTCATTATCAAGGTACTTCAGTATGGATTGATAGCTGTGATGAGCAGGGGAATATGTGCACAGTACACCTAAGAGGTAGGGAGCATGAAAAAAATATTGTCCCAGTAGCTGAATTAGAGGAAATGTAAGTACATAAGTCTTTTGAGTTCGTTAAGTTTAGTCGGTGTAACCTGGTGTTTCACTCGAAAGAGAAAATTCTGATTTTCTCTGTCTGATTCATCTTGGCCTACCGACTTAATTTAGAGGTAACCGGTTCTCAGAGTTTGATTGAGCCTAGGATTCTTACACAGAGTACAAGATATTTTGTTAAGTCTGTCAGAATAACCCCTGTATTAAGACTCACCGTAGGGTTTTTTGATTCACTGAGTCCGAATGAGCTTAACATTCTGACACAGGGGGACAAGTTTCTGGTTGAGTCTGTCAGAAAACCCTTTGTATTCGGACTCACCGTAGGGTTTGTCGGTGCACTGAGTCCGAATGAGCCTAACATTCTGACACAAGGGACAATTTACTTGTTGAGTCTGTCAGAAAACCCTTTGTATTCGGACTCATCGTAGGGTCCTCAGGTGCACTGAGTCCGAATGAGCTTAACATTCTGACACAGGGACAAGTTTTCTGGTTTAAGTCTGTCAGAAAACCCCTTGTATTCGGACTCACCGTAGGGTTTGTCGGTGCACTGAGTCCGAATGAGCTTAACATTCTGACACAGGGACAAGTTTTCTGGTTTAAGTCTGTCAGAAAACCCCTTGTATTCGTACTCACCGTAGGGTTTGTCGGTGCACTGAGTCCGAATGAGCTTAACATTCTGACACAGGGGACAAGTTTCTGGTTGAGTCTGTCAGAAAACCCCTTGTATTCGGACTCACCGTAGGGTTTGTCGGTGCACTGAGTCCGAATGAGCCTAACATTCTGACACAGGGGACAAGTTTCTGGTTGAGTCTGTCAGAAAACCCCTTGTATTCGGACTCACCGTAGGGTTTTCAGGTTTACTGAGTCCGAATGGGCCTACAATTCTGACACAGGGGGACAAGTTTCTGGTTGAGTCTGTCAGAATAACCCTTGTATTCGGACTCACCGTAGAGTTTTCAGGTTCACTGAGTCCGAATACTCCTGTCATTCCGACACTAGGGAGTATTTTATAGTTCATTGAGTCCGAATCCCTAGCGCATTCAGATACCAAGGAGAATTCCTAGGTTCCCAGAGTCAGAATCAACACAAAGCTCCAGTTTTCACCGGGGACTACCAGGTTCCCTGCTTTAAAAAAACAAAACAAAACAAAAGCTCCCATTTTACGCAAAGGGGAGCTTTTTTAATCCCAAAATCCGCTAATGAATTTTGCGAAAATATCCGAACTAAAATAAAAGAATGAGCAAAGAAAAAAAGCAATCACTAGACCAGTTAATATCCAACTAAGCGTCTCCTTCTTCACACAATCACCTCTTTTATATACTATTTGCATAATGGAATCTTTCATACAACCCAAAAAACCTCTAGGACAGCCTAGAGGTTTTTTGTATATATAAATGATAGGGGAATTGAAGTAAAAAATGCCTCTAATTATGAGAGAGTAATTAGAGGCAAGAGAGAAATGAAAACTTCATTGAATTAGACGAACTGTATTGTAAAAGGTTACAAACTCTTATAAATTTTTTTTTTGATACTCATTCTTTTTCTTTTCCATGCATACATATAGGACAAGCGTAAAAAAAAGAGGGGGATTTGATATGGCTTATCCAGGATCAAAGGGTTGGTACGTGAAACAATTAAAAGAAAAAGGGATTTACCAGCATCCAGTTGAGCGAAAAAAACTAGAAACGTATAAAACATATATCTTACGAAAATTATATTTTGAATTAGTAGTTGATAAAGACAAATAAATAAATTACTGTCTCAGAGAAAGTCTTAAAGGGTTGTTTTGAGATGCATTTCTTGAGATATAAAGAACAGCAACAATGAAATAATAAGTAAAAATATAACATGAACGTTTGTTAACATATTAGGACGTTCTCTTTTGAAAAAAAGGAATTGAGAAAAACAGGTATAGAAGCAGTGTATTTCACTTCAGAAATACCCTGCTTTTTTGTATTTATTTAGAAATTTTATAATCAAATTAATTGAAGACTTATTGCACTTGCGAAATTGGATCTTTAACAGCAGCTTGATGTAGTGGTAATGTGACGGAGTAGAACCGAATGATGAGGATATGAGAAATTTATATAAAATACGGTTCTGGTGAATTAACTTCTTTATTTTAACAGTAGAAATTAATTGCTTTGGTCAAAAATACGTACAATTTCATTTGCTTTGATGTTATTGTTCGTTGATCAATGTATGAAATATGAAATTAAGTAATAAAGAAGAATAAAAAAGCAAGGAATCGTTAACATTAAGGTTATGCATTCAGGCAGTAGCATAAGGCTACATCAGATTAATAAAAGTTTTGACATAGATAGTTGAGACAAAATTAGTTCTACTTTTCATTGTTTGAAAGCGGTTTACTTCCTAAGATTAATATATAGGTATTATGATTTGAAAGGAAGTGGGTCAAATGACTCAACAAGATAGAGGGATTAAAGTTGGCGTGCAGAAATTCGGCAACTTTTTAAGCTCCATGGTTATGCCGAATATTGGAGCATTTATAGCATGGGGATTAATTACAGCTCTTTTTATTGAAGCAGGGTGGTTCCCAAATGAGGAATTGGCTTCATTAGTGGACCCAATGGTAAAATATTTGTTACCATTATTAATCGGTTACACTGGAGGTAAACTTATTTATGACACTCGTGGTGGTGTCGTTGGTGCAATTGCAACAATGGGTGTGATTGTTGGAGCAGAAATACCAATGTTCCTCGGGGCCATGATCATGGGGCCGATTGGTGGATGGGTCATCAAAAAGTTTGACTCATTAATAGAGGGAAAAGTAAAAACTGGTTTTGAAATGTTAGTAAATAACTTCTCTTCAGGGATATTAGGTGGCATACTTGCTATTCTTTCATACTTGTTAGTAGGACCTGGAGTAAGTGTACTTACTGGCTGGTTAGTGACTGGCGTAGAATGGATGTTAGGAGTAGGCGTTCTGCCATTAACAAGCATTTTAATTGAACCAGCAAAAATATTGTTCTTAAATAATGCAATAAATCATGGTGTTTTATCACCAATTGGGATAGAGCAGGTTAAACAAACTGGAGCATCGATCTTATTCCTACTAGAAGCAAACCCTGGACCAGGTATCGGAGTTCTTTTAGCATATTGCTTCTTTGGAAGAGGAACAGCTAAGCAAACAGCACCTGGTGCAAGTATCATCCACTTCTTTGGGGGGATTCATGAAATTTACTTCCCATATGTGTTAATGAATCCTCTATTATTTATTGCTGTTATACTAGGTGGAATAAGCGGAGTATTCACCTTATCTGTTCTTGGTGGTGGTTTAGTAGCTCCATCTTCACCAGGAAGTTTTCTAGCTATTCTTGCTGTAACGCCTGCTGGTAACTATTTTGCTAATATTGCGGGTGTAGTAGTAGCAGCACTAGTTTCACTTCTCATTTCTTCTATCATATTAAAAACAAGTAAAACAAAAGAAGGTAGCATTGAAGATGCATCACAAAAAATGCAAGAGATGAAAGGGAAGAAAAGTAGTGTAGCAAGTGCATTAAGTGCAGAAGATGTGAACGGAGAATTGACATCTAAAGATATTGACCATATCATTTTTGCATGTGATGCGGGTATGGGTTCAAGTGCTATGGGTGCTTCTCTTTTAAGGAAAAAAGTAAAAGAAGCTGGATTAAATATGAAGGTTACGAACACAGCTATAAGCAACCTTCCAAGTGATGCAAAACTTGTTATTACACAAGAGGAACTAACACCACGTGCAAAACAAAAAGTACCAAATGCATATCATATTTCAGTTGATAACTTTTTATCGAGTCCAAAATATGATGAATTGATCCAACGTCTAAAAACAGAGGATGTTGTTGTTGAGAACCCTAGTAATGAGAAGGTAGAAGATCAGTCACCATCAACCAATCAAGATGTTTTAAGGAGAGAAAATATTTTCTTAAATCAACAATTTTCTTCTAAAGAAGAAGCCATTCGATTTGCAGGAAGGGTTTTAGCAGATGGTGGTTATGTAGATGAATCTTATATTGAAGCGATGATTGAAAGAGATAAAATAACAACTACCTATATGGGGAACGATGTAGCGATACCTCATGGTACAGATGAGGCAAAGAAGAGTGTTCGAAAATCAGGTGTTACCATCATTCAAGTTCCAGAGGGAATTGATTATGATGGACAAAAAGTGCGTTTAATCTTTGGAATTGCTGGAAAGGATGGCGGACACTTAGAAATACTGTCTGCAATTGCTATTACCTGTTCTGAGATGGAAAACGTTGAAAAAATGGCAACTGCAAAAACAGCGGATGAAATCCTAAATATTATAGGAGCTTCATTTGAAAATTAAGTTAAGCAAGAAAGATGCAACATGCATCTTTCTTCTTCCATTTTATGAAGAATCTCAATCATTTATCGAATAATTTTGATTGAAAAGAGTTGATGAACATGATGATGACAGCAAGAGAGAAGGCAATAGTTGACCTAATGGTAAAAAAAAGTGGAAATCATACGATCTCTTCCATTGCTGATTTTTTGCATGTCAGCACCAGAACCATTCAAAGAGATATTAAAAGCATAGAAAAGATTCTAAAGAAATTCGATTTGTCAGTAGAAAATGATAACGGGTTATCGATAGTTGGAACCAATGAAAACTTTTATCGACTGATTCAAGAATTGAATAAGATTAAACCCATCGATTTTACAATAGAAGAAAGAAGATTACTTGCTTATATTAAACTATTAGATGCAGATGGCCCCATAAAACTAGCTCCATTAGCAAATGAACTAGGCATTTCAATAACAACCTTGGGCACAGATATCGATGATTTGATGGAGTGGTTGAAAAACTACGATATTATCCTTAATCGAAAAAAAGGCGTAGGAATTGAAATCGACGGATTAGAAGAAGACAAAAGAAATGCCTTGGTTAGTTATTTACTCATTCATTTTAATAAAGAACTGATTGAAAGCATATTTTTACTTTCCAATGATAGGCTACAAAATGACAAAATCTTATTTTTTCTTAAAAAGGATTACTTAAAGACAACAGATAAAATTGTATATTCATACATAAATCAATCAGAAATAAAATTAGCGGATAGTGATTATATTGCGTTCATCATCTATATCTGTATATCCTTGCAAAGAATTGAAAAGGGAAATACTCTTTCTGAACGAAAACAAGATGTTGATCGAATAAAGAATTCTGAAGAATATTCACTTCTGATTAAGATATGTGGTGAATTATCAAATTTATTATCTATCGAGTTAAACGATTATGAAATCTCTAATTTTGTAACTGTTTTTAGAGGTTCAAAAATAGTAACAACTGAGAATACATACTATGATCAAATCCTCATTAGCCGCTCAGTTAAGAGATTGATTTATGATGTTTCTGAGCAATTGAATGTTGACTTATCAGCAGACTTTTCTTTGTTTCAAGGGCTTATGGCTCATATGGAGCCCACAATTTATCGAGTGACTAAAGGGTTAACTCATTTTAATCCTTTAACAGAAGAAATTAAGCAAAAGTATCCTCTTTTGTTTATGGCTGTACACACAAGTGTTAATAAGATTTTCACCCAGATTCCATTTTATGATGATGAAATTGCTTATATTGTCTTGCATTTCGGATCAGCTTTGGAATTAAAAAAAGAGGAAGTTCAGATCCATGCTTTAATTATATGTCCTACGGGAATTGGTACTTCAAAGATGCTAGCTAGTCGTATTAAAAAAGAGGTACCAGAGATTACTTCAACCGATATTATTTCATTAAAAGAAATGCATACTATGGATTGGAGTCAATATCAAATCATTGTCTCGACTGTCTTACTACCGCTACAAGAAAAATTTGACTATGTTTATGTAAATCCACTACTTTATGAAAAGGACATTGAGTCAATTCAAGCATATTTACGCACTCATGTTCAAAACATTACTAAACATTCTAGTTATCCAACGAAACGAAATGAGCAACAGAAGATAATTAAAAGTCCGACATCTCTTACTGCTTTTATGGATGAAGTAGATATTTGTCAAAATAGTATTCGTGCTATCTTTCGCAATTTTTCCATAAACAAGATGAAAAATGAGTCCTCCTATGATCTTCTTATTCAGAAGATGCTAGGATACGAAAAGCAAAGAGGAAGAATAACGAATAGTAAGGATGTCTTTCGTCAGCTTAAGCTACGTGAAGCAAAAGGAGGATTGGGGATTCCTCAAACAAGTATGGCTCTTTTTCACTGCCGACATGACAGTGTAAAAGAACTCATTTTTCAAATCGCACATTTAGATTCCCCATACAAGTTAGTAGGCATGGATGGTAAGGAAATGGAAGTATATACAATTCTTTTGCTTCTTGCTCCACAAACATTAAATGATAGTGAATTAGAAATTATAAGCATGGTAAGTACGACTATTGTTGAAAATAAAGAAAATATTATGATCTTTTCTTCTGCAAATGAAAAGATGATACGTATAAAGTTAGAAGAAACATTTTTGAACTTCTTACAGCTTAAATTTGGAAGGGAATGAATTTTTGTGAAAAAAGTAGTACATTTTGGCGCTGGAAATATCGGTAGAGGTTTTATTGGGGCATTGTTTTCACAAGCAGGTTATCACGTAACGTTTGTTGACATAGCAGATGTGATTATCAACCAATTAAATAAAGATGGAGAGTACAAAGTCATAACAGCAGAGGATGTTCCTCAAGTGTCAGAAATTACCCATGTTTCCGGATTAAACAATATGAAACAAGAAGAAGAGGTAATCAAGGCAATAGGAGAAGCAACTTATATCACAACTGCAATTGGTCCAAATATTTTACCGCATATTGCTCCCTTAATTGCAAAGGGCTTGAAAACTCGGATTGAAAATACAGACGAAAAAGTCTATGTAATTGCTTGCGAAAATCAAATCTCAGCAACAGATCTATTAAAAGGTTATATCCAAAAAGGATTGAGCCAGGATGAAATTGCAAAAATGACAGATAAAGTATATTACTTTAATTCAGCAGTAGATCGGATTGTACCAATACAAGATAATAAGAATTCTCTAGATGTTTTAGTAGAGCCCTATTTTGAATGGATTGTTGAAACAACCTTGGATATTCCAGAGGTTGAAGGAATGACCAAAGTTACAGATTTAGCACCTTTTATTGAAAGAAAGTTATTTACTGTAAATACTGGACATGCCGTAACTGCTTATTTTGGTTACTTGGCAGATAAAGAAACCATTGATCAAACACTGAATGACTCAACCATCTATGAGAAAGTTAAATCAACCATTGAAGAAACAGGATCATACTTAATAGAACGATATCGATTAAATGAAGCAGAGCATCAAAAATATATTGAGAAAATATTAGGACGTTTCCAGAATAAACATTTACATGATGATGTGACGCGCGTTGGTCGCTCTCCTCTCCGTAAGCTAGGACCAAATGACAGGTTAATAAAACCAATGGTAGAAGCCCAAAAGCTTGGATTGTCTTACCAAAACCTTGCTAGTGCAGCGGCAGCTTGTCTGTTATTTGACGTTAAGGACGATCCTGAGTCAGTTGAATTACAAAAAATGATTCAAGACCAAGGTGTCACATATGTATTAAAAGACATATGCAAGTTAGACGAGACAAATGAGATTGCACAAGTAATCATTGAGAAATATGAGGAATTTAAAGTACAATATATTCAATAACAAACTTAAGACTCATCCGACAGGATTGAGTCTTTTTTTAATAGCAGTAAGAGAATCAAAAAAGTACACCACTTATCTATTTAAACACTCACTACATAACATTGAAATAGTGATGGTTAGTTATTAATAAATAAACCTGCATGCCATTACCCGTTCCTATAAAGATGAACTCTTGCAATTTGTTTTGTTTCGCAACAAGATTGTCATTACCGAAACTGGACATATCGATGAAAGCATTACATCATTGGACCTAATTGAAACTGATTAAAACAAGAACGAAAAAGGCACCAAATTCAGTGCCTTTTATTGATTAAACTGTATATAAGAATGTCGCTTCCACCCTAGCGGTAATCGTCAATTCCCCAGCCTGTATCGGTGTAGCAGCCTCACTTTTGGCAAACATTGCAGTTTGATACGGAACAGGTGGGCTTTGCTGTGAAAGCTCCTTAATTTGAAGGGGAACCTCTTGAAGTGCAACTCCTAGTTTTTTGGCAATTGTCCTTGCCTTATCTTGTGCATCTTGAACGGCATTCTGAAGTGCACGTTCATAATAAATGCGTGGATTGCGTACTGTGAAATTAATATTCGTCACCGTATTGGCTCCGTTCTGAACGGCTGTATCCACAACGGTACCCACAGTTTGGATTTCCACATCGGATATTTGTAACATATGAGTGACTCGGTAGCCCCTTAAGGTCTGTTTTGAGTTTTCATAGTCATATATGATGTCGATTCGAAAATCTACTGTTTTAATATGTTCATTTGGTATCCCTAGTGCTAATATAGAATCTATGATCTTTTTTGTTAGTTGGTTATTTTCATTTTGTGCTTCAGTAACTGTGCTACTTTCTGTGATGACACCCAATGTGATGGTGGCGATATTCGGCGCAGTTGTAACAATTCCCTCACCATTCACTTTCATTCTATGTGTATTCGTACTATTGTTCCTTTTAGGTTGTGAACGCATCATCCACGGTTCATAATAATACATAGAAGAGCTCCTTCCCAAAATGATCTTTTCGGTATTGTATTACTTCGAGAACCTTTCTGTGTGCATTCAAAAAAATAAAGCCCACGAATTCCGTGAGCTTAGCCTGCCATTCTTTTTCTATACAATGGTCCTAAAATGACATGTAAACAAATATCCCCTGTAAAGTGAGCAATCATCGCGATTTCAATTCCAAACTTCCAATATAAATACCCAAACATAACTCCAGGTATGGCATTGAGTAAAACCGTACGGATGATCACGATTTTTGATTTGCCGAAAACTCCAAAAGCTGCCGGCAAATGCCCGATGCCGAATAAAAGGGCAGCAACGATGATTCCAATCCAATATGAAAGATCTCCAAGCCCTACAAAGTTTAATACATAAACCGCAGCTGTCATCAAGAATAAGCGGGTTAAAACCTCCTCTGAAATTCCACCATAGAAAGAAGCCAAAAACGATTGAAATCTTGAAGGTTCATCCATTTGAACATTAGGTATCTTTTTCATGAAAAGAATATCCAAACCGATGATAATAATGGATGCAACAAAACCAATCACAATACTCAGTAGAATGGCCCCAGAAATGGAGTATGGAACAGCGCTCCCAACTAACCAGGAATCAAGTAACCACCAATGTAAGTCAACTTTCGGAGCGAGCCATGTTCCAATAAATGCGGATACTCCTAATAACACAACGCTTTGAATGATACTAATTAAAACAAGTACGGGAGTAGGAGGAATCTTCTTTGTGGGATTCTTTTTTGCATCCTCCTCAATTTTTCCTTTTAACATACTAAACTGATAGGGCATAACGACGATTGCCCCAATTGATGCAGCTATCCAAAAGATAAAAAACTCTGTCATAATGAACACCCTCATTTGTTTTCGTTATCATTTATTTTCCGTAGATAATACGAATGAAGTGATGAAAAAGTTCATTATTATTTTTCAACTCAACAAAAAAAAGGTACCCTTTAAGGCACCTTAATCATACTTGTTCTTCTTTAACATTATTCATAATGGATACAATATTCTTTACCCAATGATTATTTAGGCCAGTGGCGTCATTCGCTGCTTGATTTGGAGCATAGATTGTTTGGATTTCACCAATTGTTTCATTTCCATTCTCTACATAGTATTTCTTTAAATAGATTGCTTTAAAATGGATACTATCTTCAATGGAAAGAAATTTTTGCCATTCTGTTCCGCCTCCGACTAGTTCCTGGCAACCAGGGTTTGGATAATCTTCACCAAAAACATCAGCGTAAATATCGGGCATACATGTAATGCCTCCAATATTATTCCAAGGTGAGGTTGAAATATCAGAATTGCCCCAACCGGTTTCCTGAGCAGCTAATGCTGCTAAAAAAACAGGATCAATATTGTGCTCTTCACCGGACTTTACAAAGTTTGGTCCTAAACCCTTTAAATTTCCCTTTAAATGCTTGTCCAATTCTAAACCAGTAATGGTATTTTCCTGTTCTACATTATAATTTTTTGAAGCCATTTGTACAGGCTTGCTTTGTGGTTTTTGATTATTTATTTTTTCTTTCTTTAATTCTTGTACTGGATTGATTGCTGGTGTGTCTTTCTTTTCTAGTGTTTCAGCATTTGAATGTTGCATGGTAGCGAAAATACTTGTACCTATAATGATTACAACACCAATTATATAAATAAGAGCTGGTTTTTTGAGTTTAAGGTTTGAAATTTTCAAAGTATCCTACCTCCTTCATAAGACCTTTTTCCCACTTATGGAACTATCCTAACATAGTAAAATGACAGTTATGTTACAAAGAGGTTATAACAATCTTATAAAAAGATGACAGACGGTATAGGTTGTTTGCAAATATAGTACTAGTCTAGTATAATCAGAAATTGTATGTTCGTTGTCAAAAACGTAAACATTTCCCATTTTTATCAATAAAATGGAAGTAAATTGCTTTTAAGGCAAAAAATATACATTGAAAGGTGTTAGTCATGTATTTTCAAAGTTTGCTAATGAAAGAGGATCTGAACAAGAGCCCGTCAGAGGTCAAACAGGATTTAGAGGATTTACAGTTTCAGCTTTTTCGTATGCAAGATAACATTAAAGAAATCTCCAAAAAGCATCAAATCATCGGTATTGACCAAACAAAGGATGAGAAATGGGTAATTGTATCTGCCTTTGATGATGGAAATCGTTGCCAAATCATGGTGAATGATTGTGACACAGCCTATAGAGGTAACTGGGATTTTTCACTTCAGGCACAATACAAAGATGAAGATCATGCAATTCATATCGGTGATATCAAAGGACCTGCGAACCAGGGCTATGGTTCAATTTGCATGAATCATTTAAAGGAGATTGCTCGAGAACAAAACATCCCTGTTATTACAGGTGATATCGCAAAAAGAGACTGGGACCATGTCGATCGTCTTATCTATTTTTATGAAAAACACGATTTCGAAGTTGAAATCGATCCTACAACAAAATCGGGTGAAATTATTTGGAAAGATTAATTAAAAAGAAAGAGGCCTGCTTACCACTTATCTTACGGTAAAGCAGGTCTTTTTATTATGGAATTAATAAATGTCCAAACCGATTGATGACTTTGATGCGATAAAAGGTGATAATGTGCCATATGAAGCATTTAGAGTGAGACCATATGAATTATTAGCAAGATTTGAAGGTGATTAGTTACTTTTTAACTTTCATAAAAAATGGTACCATAATAATAAAATCTGGTTTAGTCATAGGAGCTCACGTCATGAAGATAATAAACAAAGGTCTTATACTTGGAATTGCAGCAATCATTCAGGGCTTTGCAATGGCAACCTTTTTATTCCCGCATTATATTCCAACTGGAGGAGCTGCTAGTGTCGCAGTACTGGTCAATTTTTTAGCAGGTACTCCTTTTGATATTACGCTTTGGGTACTAAATGCGGGTCTTTTATTTGCAGCGATTAAATGGCTTGGAAAAGATGCTGCGCTTTGGACGCTGTACTGTGTCACAGTTACAGCACTCACCATCCGTCTAATCACTCCATTGATAACGAATCCAATATCAAATGTAATCGTAGATTTGATTGTAGGTTCTATCATCTTTGGTGTTGGAATTGGGATATTATTTCGAATGGGTGCATCATCAGGTGGAATGGATATTTTGGCTTTAATCATTTCAAAACTTAAAGGATTTTCACCAGGAAAAACACTGTTTGCCATTAATGGTACAATTTTGCTTACCACAGGAATCATCGTCGATTGGAAAATCATCATTTTTGCGCTCGTTAGTCAATTTATAAGCACACGGATTATCGATCTCTTATATAAGGTTCAATTACCAAAAACGCAAATTCAAAAACATGATACAAGTCCGTATTAACTAAAAAAAGGCGGGAACCCTCAATGTGGTTCTCGCCTTCTTTTGTATGCTTTATGGACTTGCACTATTCTTTTTAATTCATAGCAACCCAGACACTCTTAACTTCTGTGTAGTTATTTAGGGCATAGGATCCCATTTCACGGCCGATACCGGATTGCTTGTAACCACCAAATGGAGAAGCTGCATCGAATGCATTGTAGCAGTTCACCCATACTGTACCAGCTCGTAGGTTGTTTGCGATATAATGAGCTTTTCCAACATCTCGCGTCCATACACCAGCTGCTAGACCATACTCAGAATTATTTGCACGTGCAATTAATTCATCAAGGTCTTCATATGGCATTGCCGAAATAACAGGACCAAAGATTTCTTCTTTCGCAATTGTCATTTCATCTTTTACATTCGCAAAAATAGTTGGCGATACGAAATAGCCTTCTTCAAATGGTTTTTGACCACCTACTACTAGTTCTGCACCTTCGTTAATTCCTTTTTCAATATATCCTAAAACACGATTTTGTTGTTCAATTGAAACAAGCGGTCCAATTTCTGTATCAGAATGTAAACCTGCCCCTTGTTTAATCTTTTCAGCATGGCTTGCCATGTCTGCCACAACATTATCAAATTGTTTCTTTTGAATGAAAACACGTGACCCGGCACAACATACCTGACCTTGGTTAAACATAACCCCATTTAATGCACCAGGGATTGCCTTTGAAAGATCAGCATCAGGTAAAATAATATTTGGAGATTTTCCTCCTAATTCTAATGTTACACGTTTTAATGTTTTGGAGGCTCTTTCCATAATGCTTTTTCCTACTTCTGTTGAACCAGTAAACGCAATCTTATCAACCAATGGATGATCAACTAGAGGTTGACCAGCTGTTTCACCAAAGCCAGGAACGATATTTACTACCCCAGCTGGGAATCCTGCTTCTTCCATTAGCTCTGCTAAATAAAGAGCAGAAAGAGGAGTTTGTTCAGCTGGCTTTAATACAATCGTACAACCAGTTGCAAGGGCTGCACCAAGCTTCCACATTGCCATTAATAGCGGGAAGTTCCATGGAATGATTTGTCCCACAACACCAACAGCCTCATGACGAGTATAGTTTAAGAATGGTCCATTTACAGGAATAGTTTGTCCTACAATTTTCGTAGACCATCCAGCATAATAACGCATATGTTCGATTGCTAGAGGAATATCTGCATTTGATGTTTCACGAATCGGTTTTCCATTATCCAATGTTTCCAACTGTGCTAGCTCATCTTTATGTAGCTCCATCAAATCTGCCAGTTTATACATGATACGGCTTCTTTCGGCTGCGGACATTTTTTGCCAAGGGCCTTCATCAAAAGCTTTTCGGGCAGCTTTTACCGCACAGTCAATGTCTTCTGGACCAGCTTCACTTACAGTTGCTAAAACTTCCCCGGTAGCTGGATTATAGGATTCGAACGTTTTACCAGAAGCACTATCAACAAATTCTCCATTGATGTAAAGCTTCTTAGTCCCTCTTAAAAATGACTCAACCTTTTCTCGTAATGCAAAAATTAATTGGCTCATTCTCTTCCTCCTTTTTAATATGAAACTAGCAATACAGGTGCTAAAAACACCTTCAATACTAATGTTAACATTTTAAAACTAGTAATCAACCAACTTTTGGTAAAAAATTCCGACAATTCATGACAGGTTTTTTCGACACAAGGGATGATTGATTAATCAATTTTTCTACTATTAAAGGTATAAATGAAGAATTGTTACTGAGCATGGAGCATCATGAAATACGATGAATGTTTTTATGTAGAAGCAGATGCGGTTAACAAAATTGTTGAAATAACTTCGAATTTGCAAAAGTTATTCCATTTGTTATTTGAATTCTTTATTTAAATCATTTACTATAAAATTTAAAAAATGGCAGTACAAAAGTAGGGATTGAACATGAACGAACGAAAACAATATGTCTTAGAAAAGGCTCATCAACTCTTTATGGAAAAAGGTTTCCAAGCCACATCAATCCAAGATATTCTTGATTCTAGCGGGATTTCAAAGGGGACCTTTTATAACTATTTTTCTTCAAAAAGCGAACTGTTCATGGCCGTTTTTAACTCAATACAAATCAAAAACGAAGAAGAACGGAATAAATTATTAATAGGCGAAAACCTTGCGAATATTGAAATCTTTAGTAAACAATTAGGACTCTTTTTCCGTCTAAATAAGCAAAACAAACTTTATGCACTGATTGAAGAGGCGCTCGTATCAAATGATCCAGACCTAAAGCAGTTTGTAAAACAATTTCAATTATTGCAACTAAGATGGCTTTATTTTCGTTTTATTGACTTATTTGGTGAAGAGAAACGTGAGTATTTATTGGATTGTGCGATTCTTTTTTCCGGAATGCTGCAACAATCATTTCAGTATCACTTTTTTACATACGGTCCGAAAGTTGATCATGAAGCCATCATTCAATATTGTGTGGATCGCTTAATAACTTTAGTTGATGATGTCAATAAAGCAAATAGTAAGCTATTGAATCCTGAGTTACTAGAAACATGGTTGCCTCAAAAGAATGCCGGGGAAAAGAATGTTCAAAATGAATTTTTCGAAGTATCAAATGACCTGAAAAAGGCTATTATGAAGATTCATCAAAATGAACCTGAAAAGGAAAAGTTACATCAATTAGTGGACTTCATTCAAGAAGAAGCTATGAATAACAAACTTCCACGTCTTTTTCTCATCGAGAGCTCACTACTATCATTAGTGATGAGCAAAGAGCTTCAACGAACCGAGGAGCTTGCTCAGTTTGCTCACTTTGTGAGAGAGCATATCTTAAACCAAGAACAGACCCAATCCTAACTGAACGGGTCTGTTCTGCTTTTTATCGAAAAGAAAAGTCACTCAATGTGGAATAAAAGAGTGACTTTAATGATGGAGTTGATGGGAATCGAACCCACGACCCTTTGCCTGCCAGGCAAATGCTCTCCCCCTGAGCTACAACCCCGTATGAATTTAGCAAAATTATATCATGTGGCTTTTTAATAGACAATATTTTATTCGTTTTTTTTGCATGAGGTTGTCCAAAATTTCATATAATCTATTAAAAAAGCTGTAAACGAATTATATTATTTTGATATAAATAACCAGAAATAAATGGTAAAATTGATTAAACCTAAAATGGTGGTGGACTTGTGAGTTATTTATATGTATTAGCTTCTTATTTTATAGGAACGATTATGACCGGATATGTCGTCATGAAGATTATGAAGGGCGAGGATATTCGCAAGCTCGGAAGTGGGAACGTAGGGGCTCGGAATGCTGGTAGATTGCTAGGAAAGAAGGGATTTTTGCTAACAGCCATTGGTGATGTTTTAAAAGGGATGGCTGTAGTTTTAGGTGCAAAATACTTGAATTTTTCATTTGAAATTCAAATTCTCGCTTTAATCGCAGTCATTATCGGACATATTTGGCCAATTACCCTCAAATTTAAAGGCGGAAAAGGAATAGCAACCGCGGCAGGTGGATTAGTTGTATTGGCTTATCAACCATTTTTAGTATTTGGTGGGATCTTCCTTCTTTTATTATTGATAGTAAGAAGCTTTACAATTGCTGGAATGTCTGCCTTTCTAACTGTACCAGTCATCTATTGGTTCATGGATTATTCCATCCGTGAATGTATCCTTATTTTTATTGTAATCGCCCTATTACTAGTGGCGCATCGTGACAACCTAAAGGAAAAATTAGTGAATAAAAACAAATAAGCGGAGTGATTCCAACGTGACATTTGTATATAAAATAGCACGGACAAAACAAGAATTTAATCAAATCCATCGTTTAAACTACAAAACATTTGTTGAAGAAATTCCACAGCATGAAAAAAATGAAGAAAAAATGCTAATTGATAAATTCCATGAAGAAAATACGTATTTAATTTGCGTAAAGGATTCTAAATTAGTGGGTATGATTGCTGTAAGGGCAAACAGACCGTTTTCACTTGATCATAAGCTCTCAAATCTTGATGAACAACTGCCAGTTAAACCAAATAGTCCGTGTGAAATTCGTTTGCTAGCTGTTGAGGAAGAATATCGTAATAATGGGAGGATTTTCTTCGGTCTTGCCCAGCTTATGTCTAATTATTGCTTGAAAGAAGGCTATGATGTCGCCTTAATCTCTGGAACAACAAGACAAGAAAAATTATATCGTCAATTAGGATTCAAACCATTCGCATCTCTAACTGGGACGTCAGCTGCATCGTTTTGGCCAATGTATTTAACAAAACAAACCTTCGATGAATCTTTGGCTGGGAGAATATTAAAAGAACCTGTTAGTTTTTTGCCTGGCCCAATTAAAATAAGCGGGAATGTAAAAGTGGCATTTGCAGAGGAGCCAATTTCCCACCGTTCGAACGAATTTTTGTTTCAAATGAAGTCTGTAAGAGAGAAATTATGTAAAATGACAAACTCAAAGCATGCCGAAATTTTCGTTGGATCTGGTACTTTAGCAAATGATGTTATTGCTGCTCAGCTATCTGTATTAGGAGGTAAAGGCCTAATAATTAGCAATGGAGAGTTTGGTTCAAGATTAATTGATCATGCAAATCGAGCTGGTTTAACTTTTACAAGATTAGAAAAAACATGGGGAACCCCTATTACAGAAGCTGATATTCAGAGTGAAGTTGAAAAAGGTGAGTATACATGGCTTTGGAGTGTCCATAGCGAAACCTCTACAGGTATGCTCATTAACTATGAAAATTTAAAAGAAATCTGCATGATGAACAATATCAAGCTATGTTTGGATTGTATTAGTACAATTGGAGCAGTTAAACTTGATTTCAAGGATGTATATTTAGCATCAGGTGTGAGCGGGAAAGCAATTGGTGGCTACACAGGACTCTCATTTGTCTTCCATAATCATAAAATCGAGCCAAATCAGACAATTCCAAGATATTTGGATCTCGGAATGTATGCCATTAATCAAAGTATTCCATATTCCCATTCCTCGAACTTGCTAGAGGCATTAAATCAAGCTCTTAAAAAATATGAAAAAGATGAATTTTATTCTGAAATAAAAACAAGATACAAGTTGATTCGTGAATATCTTGAAGGTCTTGGCTTACAAATTTTAACACCACAAGAATCTTCGTCACCTGCAATCATGACGGTATTACTACCAAAGCATATTTCTTCAAAGGACTTTGGAGATGATATGGCACTTCAGGGGTATTACCTTCACTATGAAAGCAGCTATTTACAAGAAAAGAGATGGATTCAAATCTCCTGCATAAGCAGTCACGATGAAAAGAAAATAGTAAGAATGCTACGCGTGTTTGAGTTATTATTAAATCAATATACAAAATTAGGAGAACCTTCGGTATAGAGGGTTTTCTTTTTTTCTAGATTTAGGCGCTATTGGCTCTCTGGTATAAGCCAATTACTTCGAAAGGCAGAAGGGTGCCTTCCGCATTTCTTTTATGTAACATTTCTTTCCAAGTTTCGTCTAAGTGGAAAAGGGGTGAAATGGATGAAGAAAAGATGGTTCATTTATCTTGGTTCAGTTATTATAATCACGGCCATGACTATATTTTTTACGGCTTCAAAACCAGCCATCGTCAGCCAAGTGGATACTGAAATCCAACCCGTTACAAAAGAAAAACTCCAAGAGATATTTCGGGAAGCACTAAAGGAAGAAAAACGGAATAGAAGGTTTAGTATTTTCGGAAGGGACACCGCTAAGGAAGATATGTCTGTAACGAATGAATCTTCTGCAGTTGATCAAGCCACTGAAGGGGGAAATGATCATTCAGAAACGAATACACAGGTTCAGGGTGTTGATGAAGCAGACATTGTAAAAACAGATGGAAAACATATATTTCAAATCATTGATGGAAAGCTCAATATCATTAAAGCAGCACCTGCAAAGGAAATGTCTTTAATAAAATCCATATCATTCTCACACTCATTTTCACCAAGCCAATTATTTTTGTATGAAGACCAGCTCGTGGTAATTGGGTATACATTCCGTGATAGTACACCTAAAGTAAATCCAAATCAGCGAAAGATGATATACCCTCCTAGACATTTTGAAGCTACAACGGCCATTGTTTATGACATAAATGATCCAAGTAATCCCGAGGAAATACGCAGGGTAGAAGTGGAAGGCAATCATGTGACATCACGGAGAATAGACAGCTACGTATATCTAGTATCTAATCATTATCCAAATTATTGGATTATGGAAGACATGAGGGACGATGAGGTCGAATTAAGGCCACAATTTTCTGATACAGCACTTAAAGATGAAAGCACGTTGATCCCATATGAAAACATTCAATATATACCAGGGTCAAAAGAAACCAATTTCACTTTAATTGCGGCATTTGATTTAAATGAGCCTAAAAAAGAAGCCTCGATTACTACCTATATAGGTAGTGGAAATCAAATGTACATGTCAAAGGAGAACATTTATATTGCGGTTTCAAACTACTATGCCGTACCTTTTATGGAGGGTGGGGCTGATAACTCTCCTAATACTAGCTTGTATAAATTCTCTGTGGAAAAGGACAAAGTCGAATTCCATAGTTCGACTGAAGTACCAGGAACGATTTTAAATCAATTTTCAATGGATGAGTTCAATGGTACTTTTCGGGTAGCTACAACGAAAGGAGATACTTGGAATACCAACAAACCTTCAGCGAATAATTTGTATATATATGATGAGAATTTAAAGCAAATTGGTTCCTTAAGTGATTTAGCTCGAGGAGAACGAATTTATTCCGCAAGGTTCATGGGGGAACGGATATATATTGTCACCTTTAAACAAGTCGATCCATTGTTCGTGATCGATGCTAGCAATCCAAAAAATCCAAAGGTACTAGGTGAGTTTAAAATACCGGGGTTTAGTAATTATCTTCATCCGTATGATGAAAACCATATAATAGGCTTTGGTCACGACACAAAGGTTGTCGCTGATAAAACAAATACAGGTGAACCAAGGGTGTATACAGATGGGATCAAGATTTCTTTATTTGATATTCGAGATGTGAATGCTCCAAAGGAGAAATTTACAGAAATTATTGGTGGTAGAGGAACATACTCGCCTTTAAATTATGATCATAAAGCACTTTTGTTTAATAAGGATAAAGGAATTTTTGCATTCCCTATTACTGTTTTTCAAAATATAGAAGGAAAACAGTACGAGCAAAGATTCGAATTTCAGGGAGCTTATGTGTACGATATCAATTTAGAAGGAATTGAATTAAGAGCAAAGCTATCACATGACGTTCCCGGCCCATATGAAACATGGGAAGGTGAGATTCAACGAGTCCTTACCATCGGAGATACTTTATATGCCATTTCGCCGACAAAAATTTCTGCATATAACTTAAAAAACTATGAGCAAATTACTGAATCTTCATTGCATTAAAAAAGGGTAGAATTTCTTCTATCCTTTTTTGGTATATATCTTATATACTGAATAAGATTATAAGATTATATAAGGAATGAAGGGACAAACATGAATCAACCGAAAATAAATCCATACTTAGTATTGGCCATTGGTGCTGTTGCGGTTTCCACCTCGGCTATATTTGTTAAATTAGCAAATGCTCCTGCCCCCGTTATCGCGTTTTACCGGCTATTTTTTACAGTTCTGCTGATGCTTCCTGTTTTTTTATGGAAATATAGAAATGAACTGAAGGTGATAAAGAAAAGAGATTGGCTCTTTTCTAGTATCTCAGGGGTATTTTTAGCTCTACATTTCATACTATGGTTTGAATCACTTAACTACACATCTGTAACTAGCTCGACTGTTCTCGTGACAATGCAGCCTGTCTTTGCTTTTATCGGAACTTATTTCTTGTTTAAAGAAAAAATAGGCTTAGGTGCTATCTTAAGTACTAGTTTAGCTTTATGTGGTAGCATTATTATTAGTTGGGGTGATTTCCAAATGAGTGGGAGTGCGTTATATGGAGACTTTTTAGCGATTGTTTCCTGCATAATGGTTACAGCCTATCTATTATTTGGGCAAACAGTACGAAAACGCCTAACGCTTGTCACTTATACATTTGTTGTCTACAGTATAAGTACAATTACCTTATTCTTATATGTAGTAATCCTCAAATACCCATTAGGTGGATACGTAGGCCAAGATTGGATGTACTTTTTACTACTAGCAATTGTACCAACTTTACTCGGTCATAATCTTTTCAATTGGTCATTAAAATGGGTAAGTACCTCAACCATCTCGGTAAGTATCCTATTTGAACCAGTTGGTGCTGCGATACTAGCATATTTTATCCTTTCAGAAAAAATCATTCATACACAGATATTCGGAGGAGTCATTATAATACTTGGTATTTGGCTATACTCCATAGGTGAAAGGAAGAAAAAACAGCGGGTTCAACTATCGGAGCAAAGTGTAGGGTAAAGAAAAGCCATGTCTTTAAGTTTAGACATGGCTTCATTTTTAAGTGAATTTTCGAGTTATAAAAACGGAGCCGATTCCCATCACTATTAATAAAGACCCAATTAATAGTAGATTGGAATAAGGACTAGCCGTTGTAGGAAGCTTATTCCCTTGAACTTTTACACTCATCTCTGTAGCAAGAGTTGCTACTGTAAGTAATTTTTCTCCACGTACAAGGATAAAGTCAGAAGCTAGCATATCCTCGGAAACCTTAAGATCCAGCAAATACTCATCATTTGTTCGATAAAGTTCAACTAAAAGCTCTGCCCCATCAAGTGAACTTTTCTCGAGAAGCTTATTATATGCTACAGCTTCCTTAACACCATCTTTTAAAAGATAGTACCGGGGCTGTAATTCAAAGATTTCAATCATTTTATCATACATCACGAGAAGTTCTTTTTGCTGCTCTGCCGATAATCCCTCTGAGCTATTATAGGAGAAATATTGCTCTAAATTAGAACTAAGAGATTTCATATTTTCCTCAAGATTCATATCATTTAGACTTAAAAAATGAAGAAATAAACCATCAATTTCATCTTCCGTTAATCCAATTTCTGAGAGCATCCGCTCAGCCTCTACTATTACCTCAGCATGATTTAAATAGAAGTTAACTGTAGTTTCGAGGTCCTTAATAAATAAATAATCATGGATTGACTCCCCAAAACCACCGAGGATATGCTGTAACTCATCCTCATTTAAATTATGTTTTGATAATAGAGTCTGGATTGTCTCTTTGTTAACAGGTTCGCCTAAATAGGAAACCAATTCATCAACAGTCTCAAAATCCTTTACGGACAAATCATAAATTGCTAAATAATCCTCAAGGTCACTCTCAGTAAAACCTGTTTTTGAAGTATAATCTTTCAATTCCTCAGGGGTTACCTCTGCAAACACATCATTAGATAAAAACGAAAACTGGAATAAAAAAATAACCCCAATTAGCAATAACTTCTTCATTCCTCTTCCTCCAAGCCATTATATTCATAGGTCTAGTATTTTCAACTTTTACCAAATAATGCATATGAGAGAAGAATAGACATAAAAAACTGACATCCAAAAGAATGGAATGTCAGTATTAAAAACGAAATTAATAAAATGAACTAGCAAAAAAACTGAAAACAAAGGCCATAATGATAGACGAAACAAAAGTGATAAAAGTGCTGGCCTCAATTCTTCCTTCATTATTACTTATTCTTAAGCCTTCAATATATACGAATGAAAACAAAAATAAACACATAGCCAATGATAAAAACATTCCTACTGCTTGCAAAAAGTCAAAAATCAAAACCTTTCCTCCTTCCAATTCCATTACTATTAATAAAATATATGAGTCACTCTAGTAAATATGAATAAAATAATAGAGGGCATAGATGGTTTGAAAAATTTAATAGAACCTGTTTTATTATTACTTTATAAAAAAGTATTTCATCCCAAAACTATTTCTTGTATAATAATTATGGCTTTATCACATGATGAATTAGTAGAGAAAAGAGAAGATAGTTCTTTTAAAAACTCCTTAAAACTTTTTTTAAAAAAGGTATTGAAAAAGGTTAAAAGAGATGATATATTAATTCTTGTCGCTAAAACAAGTGACGCAGAAAATGAATGAGTGATTAAAATTCTTTTTAAAAAAAGAATTGACACTCAAAATTAAAAATGTTATATTAGAAAAGTCGCTTCTGAGCGACAGAAAAGTTCTTTGAAAACTGAACACAATACAAGCGTCAACGTTTAATTCTAAAGTAACAAACTATTGAGCAATCAATACTCTTATTGGAGAGTTTGATCCTGGCTCAGGATGAACGCTGGCGGCGTGC
>QGHH01000389.1 GCA_003640645.1 Fredinandcohnia aciditolerans
ACCCACATCATCTTCCTTCCACTGCTGCTATTTTGAGTTCCATGACGTGGATGACCATGTAAATGATAGCAAAAGGGCTTTATGTGACCATACTTGCCACAGTAGTGACACCTCCACTTCTTTCTTTTGCTCTTTTTCTGCTGCGTTCCATGATGTCGAGACAGATGTTGTGACATCGTGGTTCCAGTCCTGTTTTTGGCAGGAACAAATTCTGTCATGGTTGTTCTGCCAGCAGACTTAGGATTAAATCCAAGTCCTCTCTGGTTTCCAGCATTCTTTCCAAGCAGCAGCACCTCATTAAGCGTATCTGAGCCTTTATTCAGCATCTTTATTGATTTCGTCATGTTTTCCAGTTTAGAGTTCAGAAAACCAATTTCTCCTTTAAGTTCAGAGATTTCCTCTTCATGTGCCTCCTTCTCAGCCTCCAGATTTGCAATGACCTTCTTCAGTTGTGATTCTTGCTGAAG
>QGHH01000390.1 GCA_003640645.1 Fredinandcohnia aciditolerans
AGCGCCTCCATCCTGGGTCCCGGCCTCGGCCGCTTCCTGCCCATGGACAGTTTCGGCCTGTTCGCTCCGCTGGTGCTGTTCGCGGTCAATGACGTGATCCTGCTCATCGGTCCCGCCGCCGACCTCGTGGTCCGCCGCCGCATCCACCCGGCCTACGCCTGGGGAGTCGCCGCGGTGGTGCTGATGGAGGTGGCCATCGGCCCGCTGGCGTTCTCGCCCATGGCGGCGGCGGCGGTGAAGGCTCTCGGCGGCTGATCCGCGGTCCTCGAAAGACGCCGACCCAAGCCCGCGAAAGGCCGCGAACGACGGGAACGCCTCAGGCGCGAAGGGCGCGGGCGAGCGCCAGGAAGCCGTCCACGGGAACGGTCTCGGCCCGGACGTTGGCGTCGATCCCCGCCGCCTGGCACAAGGTCTCGCCGCCCAGCGCCTTGAGGCTTGAGCGCAGCATCTTGCGCCTCTGGCCGAAGGCGGCCTGGGTCACGCGCTCCAGGGCCGCCAGTTCGTCGCTGGACGGCGCTTCGGCGCGCGGCGTCAGGGAGACCACCGCCGAGGCCACCTTGGGCGGCGGCGTGAAGGCCCGCGCCGGCAAGTCCATCACCACCGAGGCCTCGCAAGTCGCCTGGGC
>QGHH01000391.1 GCA_003640645.1 Fredinandcohnia aciditolerans
AGGGCCTATCGCCTCGACGATACCAGCGCCCTCATTGCCCAACACGGCCGGTAACACAGGCATCTGAAAGGTGCCGCGCCGGAAATAGACCTCGACGAAATTCAGTCCGATCGCCGTATGGCGCACCAGTGCCTCGCCGGGACCCGGCACAGGCACCTCGATTGGCTCAATCTGCAAAACTTCCGGCGGTCCATACTGGTAAATGCGTGCGGCTCGTTCCATCTCTTGCCTGCGGCTTTGGTTTCGATCGCAGACTTCTGGACGACGTCGCCGCCGGAATGCGACCGGCAAGATGACGCCCGGCCGGCGGACACCAGATCTCGACGACATCGACCGGCAGCTGGTCACGCTGCTCAGGCGTGACAGCCGCCAGCCGGTGCTGGGCCTGGCACGCGCGGTCGGGCTTTCCCGCAGCGCCGTGCAGGATCGCCTGGCACGGCTGAAGCGCCAGGGCGTGATCAAGCGCTTCACCATCGACACGACCGGCCCGGTGGAGCCAGGTGGAGCCCGCGCTTTCTTTTTCGTGCGCACCGACGGGCGCCCTTGCGGCCGGCTGATCCCGATGGTCGCCGGCTTTCCGGAGGTCGAGAGCTGCGATCATGTCTCCGGGCCGATGGACATGGTG
>QGHH01000392.1 GCA_003640645.1 Fredinandcohnia aciditolerans
AATTTCGTTTCAGGAAAAATCTTTATCCGTAAGAACATAGATGGGCTGGCGGCTACGAGAATATACAAAGCGCGCGACATCCTGAATCGAAGTGCGTGCCGCATCGAATGCTGCGAGGCAACCCGCTTCTGAGTCTGTTGTTGCGTTGGCCGCGCCGTTCGTTTTGGCCAGAGCTTCGGCCTCTATCAGAAACCGCACCTGCTGCATGCCGTCATAGCCGGAAAATCGTACCGCAAAACGCGCTTCATCGAAGCTGCGGCTTTGGTTTGGAAAGTCGAGCGCCATTGTGGAAGTCCTTCGGTCGTGGAGGGGCGGATTTCGTCGGTCAGGCCCGGCCTTTCGGCACGTCTCTCGTCGCAGCGTCGAGAAGTGTCGTCATCTCGGTAGCGCCCCCGGCGGCCGGGATGGGGTAGATCGTCGATGTGCGGTCCGCTTCGTTCCGCCGCCCCTGCTGATGCTGGATGGAGCCAGTAGATGTCCGATCTTTGTCAGACGGATGCGCATGATTGCGCCTGAGTGGGTCACGCTAGCACACCCTTGACCGACGCGGGTGATTAATCGTCGCTTCGGCCTCGGTGCGAAACGTCACGCGCCCGACAGCGCGTCGATCCTGGCGCGCGTGCGC
>QGHH01000393.1 GCA_003640645.1 Fredinandcohnia aciditolerans
GAGGTGGCATAGCGGTTGGACAGCGTGTAGGTCGCGACCGCCGTGCCGGAGAAGGTCGGCGAGGGCGTGAATTTCAGCTTGTAGTGGCCGGCCGCCACCAGCGAAGCCATCATTGCGCCGTCGGCATCGGCGGTGTCGCCGAGGATGATGGTGGCGGTTCCGGCCGAAGCCGGTGTCAGCGCTATCAGCCTTGCGTCGGTGAATGGACCGCCGGTGGCGCCTGCCGTCAGGTCCACCGTGGTGTTGCTGCCGGCGACGACCGAGGCATTGATGGACGGTGCGCTGATCGCCGGCGCCGCCACGGTAAGCCCATAGCTTGCCGCACCGGCAAAGCCGATACTGTCCCTGGCCGTCACGGTGATGTTGCTGGTGCCGATGTCGGTCGGCGTTCCGCTGATCGTGCCGCTGGCTTCATCGAAACTCAGCCCGGCAGGCAGCGTTCCCGTGATCGCATAGCTGTAGGGGCCGGTTCCATTCGTAGCGGTGATCACGCTCTTATAGGCCGCGCCTGCTGTTGCCTGCGGCAGGGCGCCGGCGCCCGGCGTGAAGACCAGGGGCGACCGCGGCTGCATGGTGATCGTCACCGTGGCCGGCGCCGACATGCCGCCTGGGCCTATCGCTGCAT
>QGHH01000394.1 GCA_003640645.1 Fredinandcohnia aciditolerans
TAGCGCGGCGCACGCACCACCGACAGCACTGGGCCGAAGATCTCTTCCTTGTAGATCGTCATGTCGGGCGTCACGTCATCGAACAGGCAACCGCCCATGTAGTAGCCATTCTCATAGCCCTGCATCTTGAAACCGCGGCCATCGACAACCAGCTTCGCGCCTTCCTTCACGCCGAGATCGACGTAACCCTTGATGCGCTCCAGCGCTTGCCTAGTCACGACCGGGCCGAAATCGGCGGCGGAATCGGTCGAGGGGCCGACCTTCAGGCTCTCGACACGCGGGATCAGCTTTTCCATCAGCCGGTTGGCGGTATCGTTGCCGACCGGAACCGCGACGGAGATCGCCATGCAGCGCTCGCCGGCCGAGCCGTAACCGGCACCGATCAGGGCGTCGACAGTCTGGTCCATATCGGCGTCGGGCATGATGATCATGTGATTCTTGGCGCCGCCGAAGCACTGCACGCGCTTGCCGGCCGCACAACCGCGCGAATAGATGTATTGCGCGATCGGCGTCGAGCCGACAAAGCCGATGGCCTTGATGTCCGGATCGTCGAGGATGGCATCGACCACTTCCTTGTCGCCGTTGACGACATTGAGGACGCCTTCCGGCAAGCCAGCTTCGATG
>QGHH01000395.1 GCA_003640645.1 Fredinandcohnia aciditolerans
ACCCGGTCGGCGACGCCAAGGGCGTGGTCATGGCCCAGCACGACCTGCTGGACGAGGCGGGCCGGCTGGTCTTTTCCTGCCTGACCCGCAGCGTCTTCGCCTGCCGGGGCTGAAGCCCCGCCGCCAGGGCGGGGCGCGGGCGCCTTAGTTAGGCGTTGCCGGCGACGGGCTGGTTCTGCTGGGTCAGGGCCAGGGCGATCAGCTTGTCCCAGCCCAGCAGCGAGATCAGGTGGGCGTAGATCTGGGCCAGGGCGCCGTTGTCGCGCAGTTCGACCAGCTTCTCGACCGGCAGGGCGTTCAGCTTCTCTTCCGAGACCGCGAAGTACTCGGCGATCAGCACCTGCTCCGGCTCGGCGCCGACGGTGGCGACCGGCGGGTTGTAGAAGGCCTTGCGGCTTTCGAACAGGTCGAGGTCCTTGATCAGCTGGACGAAGGACTCGGTGCGGGCGCGCTCGACGTCGAAGTTCTGGCAGAAGTCGATGCACTGCTTGAGGTAGTCGGACGGCTCGCCGTTCTCGAAGAACGGCACGTCGGCGTTCTCGCCCATCGCCTTGGCCGAGCGGTCGATGCAGACCACCATGCGCTGCTGGACGTCGTCATTGGCCAGCACGAAGGGATAGCGGC
>QGHH01000396.1 GCA_003640645.1 Fredinandcohnia aciditolerans
GTTCCTTCTATGACAGAAAAGAAGAACGGCCGGTTGATGGACAGTTTCAGAGGAAGGGGCAGAACCTCAGGACAAGATCCAGGAAGCTGGCATCCCTCTGAAACTGTCCATCAACCGGCCGTTCTTCTTTTCTGTCATAGAAGGAACGTCTAACGCCATCCTCATGTTGGGAAAGATCACCAACCCTACACTCTAAAGTTATATAGTGCTGAAAACCAACAAAAACCTCTGACATGAAAAATGTCCAACATAGCAGGCCCCATTTCTTATACTTCATCTACATCCTACAGCTTCTGCAGGTGCTGAAATCAATCATGTAACAGACATCTCATTTACATCATACCCTTGTTTTTCCACAGACGGTACATGAGGAATGAAGCACAAACCTCGTTCACAAAGGATCTATCATTATTAAACAGTGTCATCTCTCGACATCAAGCTGATTTATGAAAACAGTATTTATGAAAACCTGTTACTTTAAGCTGAGTTGTTCTCAAGCAGCCTGTTAAAAAATCCTTCTTTTTTTTTCTTCCTGTAAAATTTATTACAGCAGAGTTCTGTACAGTATTTTTCAGTAGAGTAGGTACAGAAACCACGAGGCTCAGTGATGAAAGACTAATGACG
>QGHH01000397.1 GCA_003640645.1 Fredinandcohnia aciditolerans
CATACAGGATATATTTATACAGTACATGTGACCCACAACGTTCTTGATGATTTAGGAAACAAGAAAACTCATTTTCAGATGTTCTTAGTTTATTAAAGCAGAGTTTCAGGAACAGCAGAAAATGTGGACGTCTGCACTGAGGAGATCACAAGTACGGGTTGGGGTCGATCTTGCTGTCGCACATCTGGACGTGGATGTGTGAAGTGATTCCTGGGTAAACGCTCTGCATGGGCAGCATGACGCCGATCCTCTTTCCCTTCTTTACTGACCCAGAGGTCTGGTCCGGTCTCACGTAGAACAGCTTAAAGCACAGACCTTCTCCTCTCAGGTTGATGCCGCTGTCGATGGCTGCTTTGTTGGGGTCGTTGTAGACGAGGACCTTTCCGTGGAGGGTCACGTCAAACGGGGCGTAGACAACAGATCCGTCTCTGCACACGACGTCCACACCTTCATGTTTCCTTTGCCCTCGTCCAGCTCCGTAGTGTCCCTGTCCCCAACTGTCCGACGTCCTCCGAGTGTTGTCAGGGTTTCCATTGCAGAGCTGGCCAAACTTCACGCCATCACACACACACATTACAGCCACGAAAACGACGATGAAGAGTCTCATCTTTGGAACTTGGAGTC
>QGHH01000398.1 GCA_003640645.1 Fredinandcohnia aciditolerans
GCCATCGATGGCGAAGCTGTCTTGGGCGCTCGCATCGACGGTATTGGCGATGTTGATGTTGCCGGCGAAATGGCCATGCCACATGGTGGCGGCGTGGGTGACGCCGGGCCGGCTGAAGTCCAGGTTCACGGTGGCCAGCGGGCCGCTGTTGGCGAGGATGGCGCCTTCGTCGGCGCCGTTCAATTGATGGAAGACGAGGTCGTTGCCGTTGATGTCGAGCTTGCCCCCGCGGTAACCCCAACTGATGTTGTCGGGATCGATTTGCCGGCCGTCGGTCAGGACCAGGGTGGGGCGACCGCTGACGATGCGGGCGGCGCTGAACGCTTGCTGCGTTCCGGCCGCATCCGCCTGTTGCGCCAGGATGACCGTGCCGTCGCCGACATTCAACCTGCCGGGGTTGGCCCCGGTGGCGGCGATCCTGAGGGTGCCGGCGCCCAGCTTGTGGAGGCTGTCCGCCTCGACGCCGTTGACTTGCCAGTTGACCGTGCTGCCTTCGTTCACGACGATGCCGCCGCCCCGCCAGGTCTGGATATCGACGGGCTTGACGGTGTAGTCGTCATCGAAGGTCAGCGAGCCGGCGCCCTGGTCCACCGGCTGCGCCAGGACGATAGTGCCGCCGCCCTG
>QGHH01000042.1 GCA_003640645.1 Fredinandcohnia aciditolerans
TTCCGTTAAACAGTCTAACCAAATTAACCTACGGGATTACGACAAGGGGCTAGTTTCGTTCATGATAACTTGTCCCAAAAATCGATAATTTAGGATCTAAAAAAGAAGCCAATACAACATGATTGGCTTCTTTTCTAAAATAAGACTATTTCATTTCCACTTTATTTGTCACACTACACTACTCTTTTTTTGCTTTCAATAGTACCTTCTCTTACTGCCTCTTTAGATTTACTTAACATATTCTCCAATTGTTCCAATGACTTTCCTTTTGTTTCGGGAATAAACTTCCATACAAAAACCGCTGAAAGAAGACTCATTATTCCATAGAAGGAGTATGTTAATCCACCACTAAACTCCATCATTGCTGGGTAAGTCGATGAAATAAAGTAGTTTGCCGCCCATTGTGCAGCCACTGCAATCGCCATGGCTTGACCTCTAATTTTGTTAGGGAAGATTTCTGAAAGAAGTACCCATACTACAGGTCCCCATGACATCATAAATGATGCCGTATAAATGATAATGAAAATTAATGTACCGATTCCAATTACGTTTGTGAAAGCCATGCCAGCCACACCAAACATTCCAATTGTCATACCGATTGAACCAATAATTAAGAGCGGTTTACGTCCAAATTTGTCAACAGTGAAAATCGCAATAAGTGTGAATACAACATTAACCAAGCCCATAATTATCGTCTGGAACATAGAAGCATCTTTTGCCGCCCCCATGCTTTCAAAGATACGTGGTGCATAGTAGAGTGCCACATTAATTCCCACGAACTGCTGGAAAACTGATAACAGAATTCCGACTACAACAATTGTTTTCCCAAATGAGAATAGTTTTGATTTTGATTTATTGCCGTCAAAGGATGACTTAATTTCTAATAAAGTTGATTTAGCAACAGCTTTTTCGTACAACTTATTGAGAACAGACATCGCCTTCTCATCCTGATTCTTTTGAATAAGATATCGAGGTGTTTCAGGTACGGTAAATAATAGAGCAAGAAATATAGCTGCTGGTATTACCTCTGAAAGAAACATATAGCGCCATCCGATATCATTTATCCATTCAATGGTTTGGCCATTCGCAATTCCCCAGTTAACAAAATACACAACCAGCATACCGAAAATAATGGCAAATTGATTTAATGATACTAATGTACCACGAATTTTTGGTGGTGCGATTTCTCCTATATACATTGGTGCAACAGCTGAAGCAAGACCAACGCCTATTCCACCAATAATTCGATAGATGTTAAATGTAATCAACAATTCAATCGAAGGATTACCCTTTGTGAAGAATAAAAATTCAGGATAAGCTGATCCAAGTGCTGAAACGATAAACAAAACTGCTGCTACAACAAGCGAATATTTTCGTCCAACATTCGATGCGAAGTAACCGGATACAATACCACCAATAATACAGCCAATTAAAGCACTTGATACTGTAATCCCATGAACAAGTGAGCTCAGTCCGAGACTGTCTGTAAAATACGCTTGAAGTGCTCCTTCCGCACCTGAAATTACAGCTGTATCGTAACCAAATAACAAACCTCCAAGAGTTGCTACTAATGTAATTAATACAATCGAAAAATTACTATTTTTTTTCATATACTTTTGAAAGAGACCTTCCTCTTTCTTCCCCCTTTCATCCTCGAAAGGATTACTATTTTGATAACCCTTACACTTTCTTTAAAAAGGAACCTACCTCAAAACAAATCAACTATCCTCCTGAAGAAGAATTAATTCCTCAGTATGATTTCGTTTTCATAAACCTTGAAGCAGGTAGCATTTGATTTCTATGTATATAAATTATCATGTAAACGCATTAATGTTTTCGCTTTCATCTTCATTATCTTGTTAATTACTAGACTATCTTGTTTTTTATGTTAGACCTTCAAATCACTTAACCAATCCCATCACCGAATTTACCTGCCTAAAAAAGTAAAAACAACGACCTAAGATCGTTGTTTTTTACGGTTGATATTTCGTTCGATACTCACTTGGGGTCATTCCGATTTCCTTTTTGAATACTCTACTAAAATAATTTGGATCTTTATAACCTATACTTAGTGCAATTTCTTTTAATGACTTACGTGTTAATAATAACTCTTTTGCCTTTTCTAATCTCGTAGCTGTCAAATACTCTATAATCGTAAGATGAAACCTTTCCTTGAATAACTTACTTAAATAATATGAACTAATACCAATTTCTACAGCAATTGATTCGAGAGAAATTGTTTTAGCATAATTTTTATCTATGTATTCTTTTGCTTTTAGTAGCAATGTTTGTACACCATTCGAACGATGTTCTGCTAAACTTTCAATAATCACGAGTAGGTGTGATTTGGCGGCTTCTTTAATCTGCATTGCTGTCCCGAATTGACCTAAGCCTGTCACTATATCTTCCTCAAATCCTAGTTCTTTTAAGGCACGCGATAATACAATAAAAAAGTTCTCCATCGCTTTATGAATCGTTCTAACCTGATAGTCCGAGGCCTGTTGAATAGATTGAAAATAATGTTCAAACATGTGTAAGCCCTTTTGGCTATCACCTTTCTTCACTGCATCAACTAGTTCCTTCTCAATTTCAAAAGGAACTAATTCTTTGCGTCTTTGTTTAATCCGCTCATTATATACCATATAGGCTGCATTAGGTTGTGTATAGGCTAGTTCCAAAGCATCGATTGCTTCCTGATAAGAAATAGAAAACTGATTAACATCAGAAATAATACTCCCGATCCCTGCATATAAGTGGCATTCTTTAAGTGCATGTTGTACTTGATGTATAACCGATCGAGCAAACACTTCTCTTGTTTTATGGTTTTTATATTCCTCGTCTGTTAACAGCCTCAAAACAGGTACTTGAAAGCCAGTCAATGGACCGACAAGACAATGGGAATATTGTTCATGAATTGTTTCTTTCAACATGCGATACCAGTGGCTTTTTTCTTTTCGACTAGCATGCAGATGATCTGATTCAAATGTAAAAACAGCAACAAAACCTTGTTTATGCTCAAGATCTAGCCATTCCTCCCAATCTTCCTCATTAAACTCATGAACGTGATCCATAATGAACGAAACAATAAACTCTATTTCAATAAAGGAACTTGCTCTTTCAAGTCGTCGATTTATTTGTTTTGTTTCATTTTCTTTTTGCTTCTCACTTTCGATTTCTTCGACCATCCGATCAAAAGCCTCGATAACTTCAGACGTTTTACTAGGCTTTAATAAATACTCTTTAATTCCAAATTTCATTGCTTCTCGAGCGTAATCAAATGTATCAAAAGCTGAGACCATTATAAATTTTGTATGGGGAAGTACAGAGATGATTCTCCTAATCGCCTCTAAGCCATCAAACTCAGGCATCTTTATATCCATGAAGACTAAATCTGGTTTATGTAAGATGGCTAAATCAACTGCTTGTTTTCCATTCTTAGCCTCAGCAATTATTTCGAAATTTCCCCGCTTTTTACTAAGTATTATTTTTAATCCATCTCTTTCAATCTGTTCATCATCCACTAACATGACCTTTATCATAAAAAAATCCTCACTTATTCTTCGTTACGTTTTGGGTAATTTAATACGTACTATTGTCCCTGCCCCTATTCTTGAAACAACCTCAACTTTACTATCCTTTTGAAACAATGCAAGTCGATTGATTACATTTTTCATGCCAATTCCAGTTGAATGGCCAGTACCTTCTTTTATGGTAGTCACTTCGTTGCTGTCATTTGTATTTATTAAGCTTTGTAGTGTATCTTCATCCATTCCAACCCCATTGTCCTTAACTTCTATGCACACCATATTACCTTCTTCATAAATATGTAATTCAATCTTCGCCCCCTCCGCCATACCCTCAATTCCATGAATAAATGCGTTTTCAACAATCGGTTGTAGCGTAAGACAAGGTATCGGAATTGAAAGGCAATTTGGATCAATGTTTTCGATAAACTCAACACGGTCTCCAAACCGCGTCTTCTGAATAAAAAAATATTCTTTTACAATTTTAACTTCATCTTTCAATATTGTTTTACGATCAAGACTATTTATATTATATCGGAGTAACGTTGAGATTGAAGAAATTAAATCACTCGTTTTCTCCGCTCCCTCGATTAGTGATGTTTTAGAAATTGTGTTTAATGTATTAAAAAGGAAATGGGGGTTAATTTGGTTTTGTAAGCTTTTTAATTCCATTTCCTTCAATAATTGTCCCATCTTAGCCTTTTCTTCAATCTCACTCATTGATTTTTGAATATTCCTTTTCATTTCATTAAACGTCTTAGTTAAAAACCAAAGTTCGTCCTTTGTCGAAACGACAATATCCTCTACCATATATCGTCTAGCAGATATTTCTTTAGCTGCTAGAGAAAGTCTTTCAATGGTGCTTGTAATCCCATTGGAAAACCATAATGCAAATAAGATACTTAGTAAAATAATCACAACTAAAATAGATATCGCCATCTTCTTCATATATGTAATCTTTTTATCTAATAACTTAGCTATTGCTTTGTAATTGCTAAGCTCATTGTTTATCAAACTAAGTGTTTCTTCGTGGATATAGGTCGATGTATTATTCGCCTCACTAATAAACAGTGAGTAGGACTCAATGTCTTTTTCATCCACTGCAACTACAGTCTTATCTGTTTGTTCAAGAAAACTGGTCATAATATTTACATAATTTTTTTTCGTTATACTTTCCTTTTCTATATCCTTAAACTTTTTTTGCAGTTCTACGAGTTGCTCCTTACTTTCTTGATAATCAATCAGGTTCTCAGGTAGCGGTTCGTACACGTATATTTGTAACGTTTCAAATGTTTGATTCGTCTTTTTAGCAATTTCATTTAATAGAAACAAATACTCATCATTCTCATTGTGAAGTTCCATAATGCTTTGATTACTCTGCTCACGAACAACAAACAAAATTACAATTAACAATAAGATGGTTGCAAAATAAATAAGTAACTTTGTTCTAATTTTTATCATTAGGAACCACCATTGTTTCTTCAATATCTAAAGAAGTTTTACGAATAATTGATGAATTAGTATGAGTAATTTCTTTAATCTGTTTGCCATTCATAATGTCTACCATTCTGACCACACTTAAGTATCCCATTTCGAAAGGATGCTGTTCCACAATTGCTTCAATATCCCCGTTCTTTAATAATTCCATATTTTCATCGATTGTATCAAAAGTAATCACATACATATCATTTTCCTTTTGTAAAGAATTAGCTGCAGACACAATTCCAATCCCATTGTAGGAACTTGTTCCAAAAAAGGCAGTAATATTTTCATGTTCCGTTAAAATGTTGTATGCCTTTTCTTCTACATCCACCCTTGTAATTTTTGATTCTTCAACCGCAACAATTTCTATGTCTTCTACTTGCTCCACAACATCTTTAAATCCCTTTAAACGTTCTAGGTGATGAGGATTATCCAAACTACCTGTGATGATACCGACAGTTGCTACGCCATTCGTATCTTCAACCAACGCTTTCCCTGCTAATTGACCAGCCATGTAATTATCTGATCCAATGTATGCATGCCTCATACTTTCGGGAGAGTCCGTATCAATCGTTACAACTGGAATTCCTTGACGCTCCGCTTGATTTATCATGTCGGTAAAATTTTCGTTAAGACCTTGGACGATAATACCATCCACTTTTGATTTAATTGCTTTATCAAAGAGTTTCAATTGCTCTTCTGTATTTGATCTTTCAGGCCCAATATATTCAACATACACACCATACTTTTGTCCTGCATGCTTTGCTCCTTCACCAATTAATTGCCAATACTCATGTTCTATCTCCTCCACAATTAATACAAAATGATACTTTGGTAAAATTGCTTCTGGAGAATATACCCCATCCATTTCTTGATTAATCGTTTGCACACGTTCATAAAAGTAAATAGAAAAACCTAATGCCGTTAAAAAAGTGATAATTAATAAGCTATAAATCATTCGCTTCCTCTTCATGCTGCCCCCTTGAATATTGACTATATAAGAATCATTATGTATTAAAATAGCATATTTCGACATTCTAATGCATACTTTTCAGTTCTTATCATCATGTCAAAGCTTCGTGACGATTTTTACTGCTTTTATCTCCCCACAATTACACTATATGAATTTGTAAAAATGAAGAACTTGGGGATAGTAATGGGTAGAAAAGAACAAATGGATGGTGAAATAGGTGGATGGTTTTTCACGATATAAACTAAACGAAACAGAAGACGGAATTGAAGTGATCTTATACCTTGATGAGAACTTAACCGAGTACTCTTCTGAGTTAGGAGTCTCATCCCCAGTGGAAGAGGCCGATATGGAAAGGAAAGCTGTTAATTTTGTAAAAAACATTCTTCCTGCATTGAAGGTTAAAACCGTTAAGATTATGGCTGGTGGGGTGTTATTATCAGCCATAGGTCTTGGTACATTGCCTGCAACTCAAGCCTCTGCAGCTGAAGCAACTGGAAAGAAGACACAATCGAAGTCTTTAACCCATACTGTAGTTGCTGGTGATACACTATATAGTATTGCTAAAGCTAATGGAACAACCGCTGATGCAATTAAGAACGTAAATAATCTTTCTTCAGATTCATTACAGATTGGCCAAACATTGACAATTCCTGTTGGCATTACTGCCATTCCTGCTCAAACCAGTGTAACTACACATCAGGTTGTTTCAGGTGATACGTTGTATAGTATCGCTACTCGTAACGGCACAACTGTTGATGGAATTAAAAAGGCGAACAATCTATCTTCGGATAGTTTACAGATTGGACAAACATTGACGATTCCTTCTAGCGGTGTGTCCGCTCCTACTCAATCAAAGCAAATTACACATCAGGTTGTTTCAGGTGATACGTTATATAGTATCGCTACTCGTAACGGAACTACTGTCGATGGGATTAAAAAGGCCAATAATCTATCTTCGGATTTTTTACAGATTGGACAAACGTTAACGATTCCTTCTGGCGGTGTGTCAGCTCCTAATGAAACCAATCAAACTACCTATCAGGTTGTTTCTGGCGATACGTTATATAGTATCGCTACTCGTAACGGAACTACTGTCGATGGAATTAAAAAGGCGAACAATCTATCTTCGGATAGTTTGCAGATTGGACAAACGTTGACAATTCCTTCTGGTGCTATAAGTACACCTGCTCCGGTTCAAAAAGAAACAGCATTCGCTGCTGAACAACAAAAAGCAGTTAACAAGGAAGAAGTGGAATGGCTTGCGAAAATGATACACAGTGAAGCAAGAGGTGAATCTTTAGAAGGACAGATTGCTGTTGGTGCTGTAATTGTGAATCGTGTAAATAGTCCATTATTCCCTAATAATATAAAAGATGTCTTGTTCGAAAAAAGCTACGGTTACTATCAATTTACACCAGCAGAAAATGGTGCGTTACTTACGGCAACTCCTAATGACCGACATAGAGAAGCTGCAAGACGGGCACTTAATGGTGAGGATCCAACAAATGGAGCATTATTCTTTTACAACCCTGATAAAACATCGAGCTCCTATCTAAGAAGTCGTACCGTTTCAACCACAATAGGAAACCACGTATTTGCCTTTTAGGGACACAGGGACAGGTCCCTTGTCCCAAACCTAAAATAAGCACATTCCTTTAGGAATGTGCTTACTTAATATCACATATTTACGATGCTTGTTGAACAGCTTCAACTTCAGTAGGTGGGTTATATTTACCTTCCCATTTAGCTACAACTAGGGCTGCCAATGAGTTACCTACGACGTTAACCGCAGTACGTCCCATATCTAGAATACGGTCAATACCAGCAATAAAAGCCAATCCTTCTGCCGGTAAACCAATTGTACTAAACGTCGCTAATAGCACTACAAAGGATACCCCAGGTACTCCAGCCATGCCTTTGGATGTTACCATTAATATTAGCATTAGCATTATTTGTTCCCCAATGCTCAAGTGAATTCCATACATTTGGGCGATAAATAAAGACGCTATGGCTTGGTATAAAACAGATCCATCCAAATTAAAAGAATAACCTGTTGGTATAACGAAAGTTGCTATGTGCTTAGGACTTCCGGCCTTTTCCATTTTATCCATAATCCTCGGAAGTACGGTTTCAGAACTGGATGTTGAAAAAGCAAGGATTAACTCTTCTTTAATCATCTTCAATAATTTAAAAATATTTAAACCAATAAATTTTGCCAATAATCCTAAAATAACTACTACAAAGAAAATCATTGTTCCATAAACAGTAATGGCTAGCTTGCCTAATGGAATAAGTGATTCAAATCCATATTTTGAAATGGTAACACCAATTAATGCAAAAACACCAACCGGAGCATATTTCATAAATAAATTTGTCACATAAAACATCGCATTTGCCATACCCTCAAAGAAACGTAAAACCGGTTTTCCTTTTTCACCAATAGCTGCAATTCCAAGACCAAAAACAACTGCAAAGAAAATAGTTGCCAGCATATCTCCTTCAACCATAGCTTGGAACGGATTTGTTGGAACAATGTGAAGGAGTGTATCTGTAATAGATTTTCCTTCTTGCGCTTCTGATGTTTCTACATAACCTGAGATATCACTTTGTTCTAACTGGTCCATTACTAGTCCAGCACCTGGTTGGAATAAATTTGCAGAAATAAGGCCGACTGCAATTGCAACCATGGTCATTCCAATAAAATATGTCAGGGATTTAGCACCTAATTTACCGACTGATTTTAAATCACCTACGCCAGCTATCGCAACGATAATACTTGAAAGAACAATAGGCACAACAATCATTTTAATTAATCGTAAGAAAAGATCTCCGAATGGCTGTAGGAAACTTTGAGCAGTTTCACTTCCGTAGAAAATCCCTCCAACGACAATACCTAAAATAAGACCGATCAAAATTTGACTTGCTAAACTTAACTTGAATTTTTTCATAAATTACCCCACCTTCTTAATAATTTGATTCTGATTACTCAGGTTAGGGAAACATATAGAAAGATAAGATAACAAATAAACGGCTGTTGCCGATTCACTATTCTACCATACTGTTTCCTCTCAATTGCTTACGAGGTTAGCTTTCAGGTTAGGACTAAGGGAAACAATAAGCCCATTCTATTTTAGAATTCACCAATAGCGAAAAAAATTCCGCATGAATAATTTGGGTCCCCCGCTCTAGAAAAAGATTTAGCAATAATGTACTAGTTTAATTTTATACTAAAATATTATTCTAGTAAACTATCGAATCATTTCCAGTTGTGGGTCCCACCCCTGATTATCTAAACCGCTAACACTCCAGTGGGGCGGGACCTACTCTCCAAGGTCAGCTTTTTGTTTCTGGATGAAAAATTGGCGCAGTTTCAACCTCTATCAATACTGGCCCGTTATGTAATAATGCTTTTTTAAGGGTAGCCTCTAATTCACTATCTTCTCTGATTGAATAGCCTTTCCACGAGCAAGCTTCGGCTATTTTTACAAAGTCAGGATTTGTTAAATCTACATCCTTTTGAACGCTTCCGCTGGCTATCATTTTATCGCGTTCCATTTGTAACGCATGATTATTGAAAATGATGACAGTAATATTTAGGTTATATCGGATGGCCGTTAGTAGATCGGCTAAAGTCATTTCAATCCCGCCATCCCCAACGACTGCAACCACTTGCTTCTCTGGAAAACACAGTTTGGCTGCAAGAGCGGCCGGTAAACCAAATCCCATTGTTCGCCATTCACCTGAAAAGATAATTTGTTGATTAGTTGAGCGAAAATTGCGATTGAACCAAACAGTTACATCACCCGTATCTAGCGTAATAATCGCATCATCTTTAACTGTACTTTCAATAGCTCTAACGATTCTTGATGGATGGAGCGGTTGTGAAGATTGTAATCCTTCCTTCTCGTTTTGAGTGTCCCACGTTTCTTTTGTCTTTTGGATGTTTTTTACCCATGTTTGATTTTGTGTAACACTATGAAGATGTTTCGTTAACAGTGGGACCAACATTTCTGCAGAACCTACAATACCTAACTCAACAGGTATACCTTTCCCGATATTCTCTTTTGCAACATCAATTTGAATCACCTTCGCATGCCCTGGAACATATCCTTCTGGCCACCATAAATTTCCTACTACTAAAACGACATCTGACTCTTGAAAAAGCTCTTTCGCATACGGGTTTCCCCCTTGACCAATTCCTCCTAAAAAGTTCGTACAGGATTGATGAAAAACTCCTTTTGCACCCAGGCTTACAAGGATACCCGCTCCCCAACGTTCTGCTAATTTTTCAATTTCAATAACTGAACCTTTTGCACCCAGACCCGCTAAAATCATCGGTTTTTTTGCGGTTTTCATTAATTCAACAATCTCTGTGATATCTTTTTCATCGATCGATTTGATAGGCTGTATCATTCTAGGTTCCTGCTGAATTTTTGCAGTTGAATTCATTGTAAAAAGATCCTTTGGAATCGATAGATGCGTGACTGCTCCTTTTACCAGCGATGTTTTTATCGCTTTTGTTAAAACATCTATAATGGCGTCAGGGTGTGCGAGCAAAGTCGTATATTCTGCAAGTGGTTTTATTAATTCTTGTTGATTAATATACTGCTTATAGTCTGTCCCAATTTTTTGAGTGGGAGCCTGACCAGTAATAGCCAATACGGGTGCCTTGTCCAGAAAAGCATCCCCTAAACCATTGAGTAAGTTTCCTAAACCAGGTCCCATCGTTGCAAGACAAACGCCAAGCCTACCGGTTAACTTTGCCTCAGCTGAAGCCATCATGGCGGCAACCGATTCATGTTTCACCGCAATAAATTCGATTGAATTCTGCTTAGCTAGTTCATCCATAAACCCAATAATGGCATCACCGACAACCCCATAAATCCTTTTAACTCCCCACATCCCAAGTTGTTTTAACATAAGACTAGCAACAGTTTCATTCATTGATTGATTAAACTCTGAACTCACGCTACAAACCCCTCCTCAAATTACTTCTCCCTTACCTTTCCAATTACTGGAGTCTACTATTCAGAGCATGTTTTTCATCATCAATCAACAGTCCAACATATTTTTCATACATCTTCATTTGAATATCTGTCCGTAAACCGATATATTTTATGTTGAAAATGTCGAGTAATCTATATTTGCCTTTGCTATTATGAAGACATGAAAAGGAGGGATACATTGCTAAAGGAATTAAACCAAGTGATCGATTATATCGAAAATCGTTTAACTGATGACCTATCTCTTGAAAGAATTTCTGAATATGCCGGGGTATCTGATTATCACTTTAGAAAGATCTTTTTTTATCTTTCAGGGCTGACGCTTAGTGAATATATAAAAAACAGAAAATTGTCGGAAGCAAACAAGGATTTATTACATGGTGAAAAAGTAACAGATGTTGCTTTTAAATATGGGTATCAATCAGTCGACGGCTTTACTAGGGCATTTAAAAAATGGAGTGGTTTTTTACCATCGGATGTAATCAAAACTCGAATGAGCAAATCGTTTCCCAAACTTTCATTCGTAATAACTGTAAAAGGAGGAACATCTATGGAATTTAGAATTGAAGATAAACCTGCATTTAATTTAGTTGGTGTAAGCAAACGGGTCCCAATGCAATTTGAAGGCGTGAATAATGAGATTGTAAAGCTTGCACAAAGCATAACGGACGAACAAAAAGAAGAAATGCATTCCCTTCAAAATATAGAACCTTATGAAATTGTGAATGCCTCTTATAATGCGGATGCTAACTTCATAAAAGAGGAAGGCGATTTAACACACTTAATTGGTGTTTTAACAACAGAAACTCAAGTAAGTAATCGTTTGGATAAGGTACCAGTCGAAGCCTGTACGTGGGCGATTTTTCCGAATGAAGGACCCTTTCCATCAACATTGCAAGAAACAATGGCAAAAACCTATTCAGAATGGCTCCCTTCTTCCGATTATGAAGTAATCAATGTCCCTTCTTTTTCGTTTACCAAAATGGATAAAAACAAAGAAGGTTACGCATATAGTGAGGTTTGGATTCCGGTAAGGAAGAAGTGAAAACATACATTGAAATTTAACTAAGATGCTACAGATAGTTGTTGCTTATAAGATCATATACTTTTCTAATTCACAAAGAGAATCAAGACATTCTATTTTTCTCCTGTTTACCGATCGACAAATTTCGAGGCGTCACTGTGACCTAAAAACTACGTGCGAATCAAAAAAACGATTCCTTTACCCATTGGAATCGTTTTTTGATTCGATAAATTTCGGGGCGTCACTATTACCTTAAAAATTTCCGATTGATAGATATTTCGTTTCCAAATATGGTTCGATACCTTCGATGCCGCCTTCTCGGCCTAATCCGCTTTCTTTCATACCGCCAAATGGGATGTGTGCTCCAGATGGGGCACCATCATTCCAGCCAATGATTCCGAAGTCTAGATGATCGTGCAGATAAGTACCTGTTTTATAGTTATTAGTAAAGAAATAAGCTGCAAGTCCATAAGGAGTACTATTTGCAATTTCTACAGCTTCTTCCAACGTTTTAAAAGTAGTGATTGGAGCAACTGGTCCAAATGTTTCTTCCTTCATGATGTCCATATTAGATGTGACATTTGCCAATACAGTTGGATACACATAGAAATACCCTTTCTCCTTATCCACTTTGTACTGATTCCCCGCTAATACTTCTGCCCCTTTATGCACTGCATCATTGATTTGGGCTACGATTTTATCAAAACCTTTTTCATTAATAATTGGCCCTATTTGAGTATCCTTATCCAACCCATTTCCAACTATTAATTGACTTGCCTCATTTGCCAATTTTGTAGAGAAGGCTTCTACAACATTCTCATGTACAATAATTCGATTTGCACATACACATGTTTGTCCGGCATTTCGAAACTTTGTAGCCAGCGTTTGTTTTACAGCAAAATCAATATCTGCATCTTCGGCAACAATAAGGGGAGCATGCCCTCCTAATTCCATCGTAACGTGTTTTACCGTTTCAGCACTAGCTTTAATTAAATTCTTTCCAACAGGTGTAGAACCAGTGAACGTGATTTTTCGAATATATTCACTACTTGTAAAAATGTTTCCAACTACGGATCCGGGACCATTTACATATTGAATAACATCAGTAGGTATGCCAGCTTCATGAGCAAACTCAACTAATCTCATAGTCGTTAATGGTGTTTCTACAGCAGGCTTTACGATAAATGGGCAGCCCGCTGCTAAAGCAGGGGCAGCTTTTCTAGTCATCATTGCTGCTGGGAAATTCCATGGTGTGATGGCAGCAACAAGCCCAATTGGCTGCTTGCTAACTATAATTCGCTTTGTTTCGCTAGACGCAGGGACAGTACGTCCATAAATTCTTTTGGCTTCCTCTGCATACCAATCGATATAGCTTGTTGCATAGTCTACTTCACCAAGCGATTCAGCCAAAGGTTTCCCATTTTCTAACGTCATAATTTCTGCGATTTCTTCTTTATGTTCTTGTACAATTCGGGACCAGCTTGTTAATAAACGAGAGCGTTCATGAGCATTGACCTTTGACCATTCTCTAAAACTATCGTGTCCCGTTTTGATTGCTACCTTTATTTCTTCTTCCGAATTGATTTTAACTTCTTGCACAAGTTGACCTGTTGCTGGGTTTTTAACCGTTATTGTATGACCCATAGTAACACTTCCTTTCCCTCTTTGTTACAAATCTAGAATAATCAAATGTTATTCAAATGCCTTTTCTAAAATAGTTAGTCCTTTTTCTAGTTCCTCATCTGTCATCACTAAAGGAGTCAAAAACCGAATCACGTTGCCTTTTAAACCAGCTGTAAGAAGTAAAAGCCCATTTTCATTAGCATAATTTGCAATTTCAGCTGTTTTGGTTTTGTTTGGACGTTTAGTCGTTTGGTCTTCAACAATCTCACACGCAACCATTGCCCCTAATCGACGAATATCCCCAACATAATCATGCTTTTCTGCTAGCTTTTTGAGTGTTTCTTCAATTTTTTGTCCAAGGATTTCTGCTCTTTCAACCAACTTCTCTTCCTCCATGATGTCAATAACAGCTAAGGCAGCAGCACAAGCAACTGGGTTTCCTGCATACGTACCACCTAATTCACCTGGATCGGCAACATTAAGTATTTCCTTTTTACCTACAACACCGCTTAATGGTAGTCCTGCAGCTAAAGATTTTGAAACTGTGATTAAATCGGGTATTACATCAAAATGATCAATCGCAAACAGTTTTCCTGTGCGCCCAAATCCTGTTTGGATTTCATCTGCAACAAATACAATACCGTTTTCTTTGCAGAACTCACTCACCGCTTGAACGAATTTTTTCGGTGGAATTATAAATCCACCTTCCCCTTGAACAGGCTCCATCACGATACAAGCAACTGTTTCAGGTGCTACGGTAGCGATGAAGAAATCTTTGAATTCTTCAATCTTTATATCAATATACGTTTCGTCTGTCATACCTTCTGGCTTATGATACATATAAGGAAATGGTGCTTGATAAATCTCCGGTGCAAATGGACCAAACCCAAACTTATACGGCTTCACCTTACTAGTCATTCCCATTGTTAAATTCGTTCTTCCATGGTAACCTCGGATAAATGATACAACCGCCTGACGCTTAGTATAACGGCGAGAAATTTTAATTGCATTTTCAACTGCTTCTGCACCTGAATTAAAGAAGATTGCCTGCTTTTCAAAGTCACCAGGCGTAATTTGGCATAGCCTTTCAGCCAGTTTGATATAACTTTCATACATGATCACATTGAAACCAGGATGTAAAAATCTATCGACTTGTTCTTTCACTGCTTCGGTCACTTTTGGATGACTGTGACCCACATTCAACGTACCAATCGCACTGGCAAAATCAATCCACTCGTTCCCATTAATATCAGTAATTGTCGCACCTGCTGCTTTATGTGCAATATTTAAATTACCGTTACTAACACCTTTTGGAACGTATTTTTGTCGTTTTTCTTGTAATTCTTTTGAACTAATAATATAAGCTGTAGTCATATTTCTCCCCCTCAGTTCTTGTGATTTTAAAATTAATTGAATTTAATGATAGTTTGACATCGTTTTGGTATAATGAAAAGTACCAAAGATAGAAAAATGATGGTACCAGAGATAATGGGGTGGTAGGATGATTTTTTTAACAAAAGATAAAGATTCACAAGGTAAATATATATATCAACAAATCTATGAAGAAATAAGAGAAAGCATCTTAAAAGGGAGACTGAAACCGGACGAAAAGCTCCCTGCAAAGAGAACGTTGGCAGACCACTTAAATGTCAGTACAAACTCCGTTATGAACGCCTATGAACAACTATTAGCGGAAGGATATATCTATACCATCGAAAGAAAAGGATATTTTGTCGAAAAAATTACGCAGTTTATCAATCAAGGAGACTCAAACAAATATAGCTTACCAAATGATCTTAAAGAAAATACTTTTGATAAAGAGGACTTGCTTTCACTATCCCATATGACCTCGAATATATCACTTTTCCCTTTTAATGAATGGATGAAATGCCAGCAAAAAGCAATCGAGAACCACAAAAACGAGCTTTCGGAAATCATCCATCCACAAGGTCCGTATATAGTAAGAAAAACAATTAGCCGTTTAATCTCCCTTAATCGGGGGGTAATTTGTGGACCGGAACAAATAGTAATAGGGGCCGGGACCATGTTACTGGTACGTCAATTAATGGGAATGCAGAATAAAAATACAATTATTGCAATGGAGAATCCTGGGTACTCGCGGATATATTCACTCCTCAAAAACATGGAATTTACCGTACATCCTGTACAATTAGATAAGAAAGGCATTCGGATAAAAGAAATTGAAAAAGTTAACGCAAACTTTGTCTTTGTTACCCCCTCACACCAATTTCCAACCGGGGAGATCATGCCTATTACCAGACGGATTGAGTTATTAAATTGGGCATCTGTTGATGATAACCGTTTTATTGTTGAGGATGATTATGATAGCGAATACAAATATGAGACTGATAACATCCCTTCATTACAAAGTTTAGATCGAAATCATCGTGTCATCTATACAGGAACTTTTTCAAAAACGATGCTACCTGGTATTAGGATAAGCTATATGGTCCTACCGCCTGATTTATTAAGGTTGTACCACAAGCATTATCCTCATTCGATGCAATCTAGCAATACACTAAACCTTTTCACATTGCACTATTTTATCGAAAATGGAGAGTATAGTCGCCATCTAAAAAGGATGAACAATCATTATGAGACAAAAAGAAAAATACTGACCAATGAGCTAGTTACTTATTTTGGGAATCGAATTAAGATTGAAGATATACCCGCAGGACTCCATTTCCTTGCCCACTTTCAAACAGATAAAACCTATGAAGAAATTGAGGAGAATGCAAAGCACGAAAAGCTAGAAGTCTATTCCATTAAACGTTTCATGTTAAAAAGTCAGGATCATCCTAAAGGTTGGATTTCCTTAGTAATTGGGTTTGCTAACATCTTAGAAGAAAAAATACCAGAAGCAGTGAAACGACTTTATAGTGTATTAATAAGCTAAAATTGTAACTTCGAAAATATAACATTAATTGAACTGTCACCTAATCCCATAGCCCAATATTCACCTGGGCTATGGCCTTTGACAAAAATGCCTGACCCCCGAACACGGAAATGCATGCCCTTCCGTCGACAAATTTCAGGGCGTCACTGTAACGTAGTTCAACACATCCTCCATATCTACGATTCACTCACAACAGATCCCCTTGTTATTCCGTATTTCTTCAATTTCCTGACTATAGTGGGTTGGCTAACGCCGAGGTATCGGGACATTTCTGTGGTACTATTACATCGTTCAAAAGCCCCTTTTAGAACTTGGGCCTCCACCTCCTCCATAATTTCTGGTAGAGTTTTATTTTTTAGTGCCTGAACAGATAAAGCTCCATCTGGCAGGTTTGAGGAAACATGCTTGCTAGGCAAGTGATTTAACTGTATTAAATTGTCTTCTACAGTTAATACCAACCTTTCTATTAAATTACCTAACTCACGGACATTTCCTGGCCAATCATATTGAAGCAAACTATCGATGACAGCATGATCCAACACTTTTTCCTGTTGATATCGGCTGTTAAACGTCTGCGTTAAATTCATGATTAAGGATAATAAATCTTCTCTTCTTTCTCTTAAAGATGGGATTGGAATATGAATGACTGAAAGTCGGAAATATAAGTCCGCTCTAAACTTCCCAATCCTTACTCTCTCTATTAAATCCACATTCGTGGCTGCAACGAGACGGAAGTTCACCGATTTTGGCTTTGTGTCCCCGATACGGAAGAATTCTTTCTTTTGAATTAAGGTTAATAGTTTTGCTTGAAGGTTCATAGGCAACTCACCAATCTCATCCAAAAATAAAGTACCATTCTCCGCTTCTTCTACGAGCCCTTTCTTCCCTTTTGGGTTCGCTCCTGTAAAAGCTCCTGCATCATACCCAAATAATTCTGATTCTAGTAGGGTTTCTGGGATACTGCTACAATTAATGGTGACAAAGTTCCCTTTTCTCCCACTCCAATTGTGCAGGTGTTCTGCTAATAAACTTTTCCCAACACCCGACTCTCCGGTAAAGAGAACTGTTATATCCGTATGTGCTACGCGGTTAATCAATTCAACCACATTTTTCATTTGTTCACTCTTAGCTATAATATGCGGGTCAGCAGACTGCTTATTTTGCAGCTCCCTCAGTTCGTTTTTAATACTTTCCATTTCTCCTTCCATCATTTTGACATACATTTTCATTTGTTCTAATTCGGTAACATCTTGAGAGTACGTTACATCATTTGATTCTCATCGTAAACAATATTTCCTATAACAAGAAGCTTTTTACCACTCCTAGTTTGCTGAATTAGGGCTTGCTTTTTTTCCGTTTCTAGTACTTTCTTTACTACGGATGGATAAAAGATGCCTTCCTTTTCTAATTGCATAACCGAATAACCAATGAGATTTTCTTTTTTGGTATCTAGCCAATATTCTACTGAAGAATTTGCATATACAATTTTTCCTTCTTTATCTGCAACAATAATATCTGAATAAATATTTTCAACGATTTCCTCCCAATCCCATAAACTATCAAAATTCATAGAAAATTCCCCCTTATTCGTATTATAGCAGAAGGTTATTCAATTTCGTATAGCCTTATCCAATTTTGAATAGGAAGATTATGCTGATATCTAGGGGTTTTCACTCAGAAGGTTATACAGAATTGTATAGAATAAGTTTATAAAATTTATAAAAAACCCAAAGAAACAAAGGTTTATTAAATTGGCACGACTCTTGCATATAAAATTCTCAAGAAAAAATATACTATATCATTTACTACTAGAGAGGAGAATACAGATGAAAGAACAATCTTTGCTTTTTTATAACGGAAGCATCTTAACTATGGGGGAAAAGGAGCATGTCGAAGCAGTAGCGGTAAGAGGGAACAAAATCGTTCGTACAGGTACTCTTCAGGATTGCCGATTATCTTTGCAAGGCAGTTATTTTCAAGAAATAAATTTAAACGGTCGTTGTCTACTCCCAGGGTTTATTGATCCTCATCTACACTTAATGATGTTAGGGATGTGCCATACCTGGATTGACGTTAGTTATCCAAAGGTAAAAAGTATTGATGATTTAGTTAAAGAACTTTCAATTCATAAAGATAACCTTCGGGACGGTGCAATTATTCGGGGTTACGGTTTTGACCAGAGAACTCTTAAGGAAAAACGATATCCAACCGCTGATGATTTGGATCGTATTAGTACTGAATACGCAGTGCAAATTATGCATGCAAGTGGACATTCAAACGTAGTCAACCACTATCTTCTCAATCAACTTGGTATTGATGAAAGCACGAAAGACCCAGAAGGGGGCGCCGTTGGTAGAGACGAAAATGGCAAACCGAATGGTCAATTATTTGACAGTGCAAATGACTTTTTTGCTAAAAAATCTGGAGTTTTAATTGGCAATCACGGACCAAACATACACATGCCTGATACTCCTGAGAATCTACAAACGCTCATTACAGTCGGTCAGGAGCAGTGTGTCTCAGCTGGTCTCACAACAATCAATGACCCACAGGTAACAAAACAGGAAATGGAATCATTTCATGTAGCTAAAAAAGATGGAAACTTGAAAATTCGTGTCGTAATGTCCTTTATTTCAACCTATTTAGATGAGCTAATTCGACTTGGTTTCCACTCAGGTTTTGGTGATGAGCAATTATCGATCGGGTCGATTAAATTTTACGCAGATGGTTCCTTAAATTCTGGTACCGCTTACCTATCAACGAACTATGCAGATAGTGCGAGGAAAAAAGGTTACCTTTACCATAAAGTTGAAGAATTCAAGGAAATGTTTGTTAAAGCCCACCAGCAAGGCTTTCAAACGTTAACACATGCACAAGGAGATAGCGCCATTCAACTCGTAATCGACAGTGTGAAAGAGGCTCAAGCAAGTTCATGCACAGACGTGAAAGGATTGCGACATCGAATTGAACATTGCGGTTTGCCAGACCCTGGCCAAATTGATGATATTAAAGAACTAGGTATTTGGCCGATTCCACAGCCACAGCATGTATATCAATTTGGAGAAGGAGTTATTAGCCAAGTAGGAGATTTCGGGAAAAATTACTCACCTTACGGATGGTTTAAAGAAAAAAATATCCCAATCGTATTATCATCTGATGCACCGGTAGCACCACCAAACCCTTTACTTGCAATCTATGCAGCAGTCACAAGGTCTACCTTACAAGGAAATATTATTGGTGAAGAACATAAAGTTACACTTACCGAGGCTTTAAGAGGATACACAATCGAAGCAGCAAGATCTATTCACAAAGAAAATTTGATTGGGTCAATTGAGGACGGAAAACTAGCCGACTTTGCTATTCTTTCCCATAATCCATATGAAGTGCCAACAGAAAAAATCAAGAATATCGATGTTTGTGAAACCTGGATAGCAGGAGAAAAGGTCTTTGAAAATAAAAAAGAAGCATCACTAATATAGGTAGGAAAATAACGTCCCGTACTAGTTAGTACTTGGGAAAAGAGGAGGATTTTTCTTACGTGCAATGAATTCGGGAGGAAGCGATTCCATTTCTGTTCGCCTTGCTACCGACGTATCCTTTCCTAAATATAATTGATTAAATTAGTTTTATTATTATTTTTTAAACTACAACTTAATGGGGAGATAAATATGACGATAAAAGAAAAACAAACAGTTGTGGAAGAAAAACAATCTGTAATGGATTGGGTTGAGAAAAATAAAGCAGACCTCTCTGATTGGAACCAAATCATCTGGAATTATGGGGAAACAGCATGGAGGGAATATAAGTCCGCAAAATGGTATGTAGAACAGTTACGTAAAGAAGGATTTACAGTGGAAGAAGGCAGTGCTGGCATGCCCACAGCCTTTTGTGCCACCTGGGAGAATGGGGATGGACCAGTAATTGGAGGCTATGCTGAGTATGATGCTATTCCGGGAAACTGCCAGGCAGCCGATACGAAAGAGCGTCCGAGAAGCGGGTTAAGCAAATATGCAGGTGGACATACCGATCCCCACTCTGCACTAGGTATTGGATCCTTTGGAGGTTTTCTAGCGGCCAAGGCCGTAATGGAAAAATACAATATAAAAGGAAAACTCAAATTCTTTGGGGAACCAGCTGAAAAAGTTAGAGGTTCAAAGCCAATCCATGCAGCAAAAGGATATTATGATAATCTTGATGCTGCTATTAGTTTTCATCCGTTTTATATGCTACCATTATGTAACACCACTCGTTGGAATACCCATTGTGCAGTCGCTTATTCCGTGATGTACACGTTTACTTGTGATGAACCGGAAACTTGGCTGTCCTTAGGAGATGATTCACCAATCCCTGCGTCTCACGCGGCTGTTCGTGCACCAGGTGCTACCGATGCAGTTGTCAATATGTATACTTTATCTAAAATGTACAAAGAACATATGCTCCCCCATAACTTAGGCTGGAGTGTCAATGAGACAATATTAAATACTGGTCAAGCTACTGCTGACAATATCCCTGGACAAATGTCACAAATCTATTATTTCATTCGTGTACCTGATATTAAAATGGCTGAGGATGTTGTTAAGGTACTGGATCAAAACGCCGAAAGTGTTGCAAAAGCTGCACATTGTAGCTGGAAACGAGAATGGGTTACAAAATCCAGAGCAGGCCTTGAAAACCATACAATGGCAATGGCCACATTTAAAAATTTAGAACTAGCAGGTGCTCCAAAGTTTGACGGAGATGCGATTAAGATAGCCCAAGAAATTCAGAAAAATCTCGGGTTCGAACCATTAGAAAAACCGTATTTGGATGAAATCGAAAACCTTATTCACCCAGAGGAAGCTGAGAGAAAATTACGGGAAACTCTCCCAGCCATCCAACGTCATTTTACCTCGGATGACTATACAGAATATTGCTGGCACGCACCCACTGTACGACTTTACATTGGTAGACCAGCATTAAAAGCGCCAAAACCAGGGTATTCCTACCCCACTTGGGTTATGAATGCATTAGGCGGAATCCGTGAATGTATAGATCCGATGATCGTAAGTGCATCAAAAACAATCGGGTTGACGATTATTGATCTATTAACACAGCCTGAATTGCTCAAACAAGCACAGGATGAATTTAAAGAAAGAACTGGCGGGGGTATCGGTGGAAGTAAGTGGCAAGAACCATTATGTGATTATAAGCCACCAATTCACTACCGTTGGCCTGAATATGTTACTACCGAACGCGGAAAAGACCACTGGGTTATACCAGCTGAAGGTAACGAGTAATTAATAAGACAGGAAAGCCCATTTAGTGAAGTACGATTTACCCAGATATGGTGAAGCTAGGTGTGGCCTTCCTTTAAATAGAAATTACAGAAATTTTGAACTTTTTAAAAAAGGGGGAATGTGTATGCTTAAAAATTCTGTCGTCGTTGGAGCACTAATTTTTACGTTTGTTTTTGTTGCTCTTGGGTTATTTGTTCCAGAAAAGCTAGGTGAAATATCTTCATACATTCTATTCAAGTTTATTGGAGAGTATTTTGGATGGTTTTATATGCTTGTTGCTTTCTTCTTTGTAATTACTTGTTTGTATGTTGCCTTTTCAAAGTACGGAAAAATCCGGTTAGGGAAAGACACGGATAGACCTGAATTCAGTACATTTTCTTGGATTGCGATGCTTTATAGCTGCGGACTCGCTATCAGTCTATTCTTTTGGGGCGTTGCAGAGCCAGTATTAATGTATCTCGAACCACCGTTTGGGGAAGGTGGTACTAAAGAATCCGCGGAAATTGCGATGCAGTATACTTTTTTCCACTGGGGACTTCACAGTTGGGGAACTTATGCAATTATTGGGTTAATCCTAGCATACTTCCAATATAGAAAAAATTCACCACCATTAATTAACCATACATTACAGCCAATTTTAGGAAAAAGATCTTTTGGACCGATTGGAAAGTTCATTAACATTCTAGCAATCTTTGCCACGATCAGTGGTCTCTCAACCTCACTAGGTCTTGGCGTTAACCAAATGGGAGCAGGCCTTGAATATGAATATGGAATTGCAAACAACACTACCAATAATATCATTTTAATCCTAATCTTAACCGCTATGTTCATTGCTTCTGCAAGTACAGGTATTGAGCGCGGGATTAAATGGTTATCCAATATTAACATCATCATCGCTTTAACCATCATGATAGCAATTTTCCTTCTAGGACCAACAAGAAATATTATAGAAATAATCGTTACTTCAACTGGTGATTATATAAACAATTTCATCGGAATGAGTTTTCATTTAGAACCATTTCTCAATGATTATAGCTGGCAAGCATCCTGGGACTTCTTCTACTGGGGCTGGGCTATTAGCTTTGGTGTATTCGTCGGACTCTTTTTTGCCCGTATTTCTAAAGGTAGGACAATTAAAGAATTTATTATCGGAGCTATGCTCGTTCCAACCATTGCAACAATGATTTGGTATGCAACAATCGGTGGCAGTGCACTCTATAACATTGTCAATCTTGGGAACACAGAACTGGCTAATCGAATCTTAGAAAATATGAACACGGCTCTATTCTATTTCTTAGATTTATTCCCTGCCAGTCCAATATTGATTCTCATGACATTTATTTCCTTGGTCATCTTTTTCGTTACTTCTGCCGATTCTTCTGTTTTCGTACTTGCTATGTATAGTGAGGAATCAATGGAACCAACGAATAAGAGTAAAATTATGTGGGGAATCGTTATTGCTGGTGTGGCAATTGCACTCCTTTTAACTGGAGGTTTAACTCCACTTCAAACCTTATCAGCAGTTGCAGGTCTGCCATTCTCGATAGTCATTGTAGCCATGAGTATATCTTTCTTTAAATCTTTACGAGAAGAACAAGCTATACTCCAATCTCAACAAGAGGTAACAAAATATAGTGAAGTAGAATTAAAGGAAAAAAGTTCCTAAAATTCTGCTGAAGCGATCCCTGAGAAGGGATTGCTTCTTTTAATTTAGGAATATGTAATGGTGTGATTTGTTATACTGAACTCAATGTACATACTTATGTGGGTTTACTACGTTCTTCCATTCATCAAGATTTATTGAATTCTTTCTTGTTACTTCTCCCATCCCCTAATAAAAAGTGCCTGATCCCGAACACGAAAATGCATGCTCCTACGTCGACAAATTTTGAGGCGTCACTTTGACGTAGAAAACTGTGACTTTAATTCTATCTCTCCAAGCCCGCAATTCCAAATCCGCCTGGTCCAGCATGGGTGGAGATCATGGCGCCGGCCTGTATCCAACTGATATTTTCAAATCCATGTTCTTTTGCGACATCGGTCATTCTTTCCATAATCTTTTCATCTAGGCCAAGGGAGTATACTAAATAAATTTGACCTTTATCAATGTCGTATTGATTTAAATAGTCTTGGATCAGTTTCTCCGTGACGGTACTCATATTCCCGCGATACTTCTTAGTAGATGTGAGTTTTCCATCTATTAATTCGATACATGGCTTTATTTTCAACAAAGCTCCTCCGAGATAAGCAAGGTTACTAACTCTTCCACCCGCTTTTAAAAACTCTAGACTGCCAGGAACAAAAGCCAGCCTGGATTTCGGGACGATCGCTTCGATTTTTTTGACTAACTGTTCAGGATCAATCGTAGGTTCTTTTACTACTAAATCTACTGCATACATCACAATAGCAGCTAGTCCTCCTGTAACGTTCAATGCATCAATTAAGAAAATATCATTTAACTCTTCCGTTGCAATAATGGCATTTTGGAAGGAAGAAGATGCCTTAGACGTATAACCTATATGAATAATGACACAACCGGGAAAGTCCGTTTTTATCTGTTTAAAGAATTCCTCATATTCATAAACATTTGTTGCAGTTGTGGAGGGGATTTTCTTGGTTCGCTCATAATAATCATATATATCCTCTACCGGCAACGCACCATCTAAGTAATCCTTATTACCCATGATAACGTGCATCGGAACCACTTGAACAGAGTGTTTGCTCGTCCAATCTAAAGGTAAATCCGCGCCACTTTCCGTAGTTAAAATAATTCTACCCAATTATAATTCCCCTCTCATCTCCCATTACGGGTCGGTTGTTAACCATCGTACCTAAACTAACTATACATTATACGAAAGCGTTATACAGAATATTTTAAGTAGAAATAAAGCAATGTGGCTTGAAAATAGAAGGTTACGCGTATGGTGAGTTTAGGAATCTTGTGAAGAAGAAGTGAAAACAAGTACTGAAAGTTGATTGAAGTTTATCCTATTAACTCTCGACAAACTTCGAGCAGTTTCGGGGCGTCATGTGACTTTATAATTTTATCCCCTCTATAAATAGGATATAATGAACGGTACATACAATCTTGAAGGAGTTCATACACATGCAAACATTGCAAAAGCTTTCCAATCGTCTCTTCTATCTTCCTCCAGTTCAACAAACAGACCGTCCGATTTTGGTAGCGATTGTGGGAGACGACCAGACATTATTAATTGATGCTGGAAACTCTTCTAATCATGCTAAACTATTCAAAGAGCAATTAGCTTCCTATCATGTAACCGGAGATATTCTCGCTCTCACACATTGGCATTGGGATCATATATTTGGTTTGAATGAAATGGACACGCCTTCAATCGCAAATAACATGACCTATGAAAAAATAAAAGAACTGCAGCAACTATCATGGGAAGATAAAGAATTGGATGAACGTGTTGAAGCAGGGATTGAGATTCCATTTTGTGCAGACGCAATCAAGCTGGAGCTTGGAATTGAGCGAAATGTTTTTCTACCCGATCCCACGATTATTTTTAAAGATCAAATAAAACTGAATCTCGGTGGGGTTACCTGCATCATCGAACATATTGGTGGAGACCATTCAGCTGATTCAAATCTCCTCTATATTGCTGAGGAAAAAACGATAATACTCGGTGATAGCCTCTATGCAAATTTGTACGCAGAAAAATGGCACTATACGATTGAAAAAATGAGTAAACTTCTAGAGAAAATTGAAAAATACGATGCAGAAATCTATTTTCTCTCTCATCATCCAGGACCACTAACAAAGAATGAATTTTCGTCTTTTGTAACACTATTAAAGACGAGTGCCTTATTGACTGAGAAACATAAAGGGAATCTAGAAAGAATCACAACAGAGATGGCCACGTTTTTTCGACGTGAGTTAACGGAAGATGATTTAGAAATTATCACATACTTTGTGAATGGGTATGAGTAATATGAAGATGACCCCAAGTTGATTATTTACCTTGGGGTTTATTTATTTGCATCGAGATTGCCCCTTACTTCCCCCTCCGTCTTCATATTGTTACAACATTTCAAACAGAAAAATGAAGAAAATGTGAACTCTTTCACAAATATATTTTCTAACTCCTGAATGAGCTATACTGTAAGTAGCTTAAAAATAAATCTTCCAAGGAAGGTGCTAGGTAATGAAAGGGACAGCGTTATTAATCAATAAAGACCACTCTGTTACAGTATTAGAAAACGTTGAGCATGATGTATACGAAGATCTAGTAAATCTTGAAGATTCTAAGAAGATAAAATGTACCATTAATAACAAAGAAGTTCAATTTGATCCCTTCGATAAAGTCGTTTGGTATGAAGAAACAATTGACTGGGAATACGGTTATTAGTCATAAAAAATATTTCATCCATAAAGCTTGCTCTATGTAAAATTACTGCAAGCTTATTTTTTATTTTATCGACAGAGAATGAGCAATTTTGGCAAATCGGCTTACTATAATGGATAACTATTCCTCTATTTCCACATTAATCTACATTCCTAGACAATTCTATAGTATAATTATTAACTAGAGTAATAGATTAATGAGGAGGTACAAACGTTGGGTAATAAGAAAATATATATGTCCGTGACTGCGTCTGCAATCATTGCCTCTGCATTTTTTGCTGCGGAAGAGGCTGAGGCAGCAAGCACGTACAAAGTTCAGAGTGGTGATTCACTGTGGAAGATTGCTCAAAAACATGATTTAACTGTTTCACAATTGAAGTCCTTAAATAAGTTAACTAGCGATCTTATTTTTCCAAATCAAGTCCTTAAGACAGAAATAACTACCAACAATAATTCAGGCAGCAATAACACAAAACCTACTAATGAAAAAGAAACCCAAAAGCCTAGTACGCCGAAGGCAACTACATATACGGTTAAATCTGGTGATACACTAAGTGGTATTGCCGTGAAACATAAGATATCAATTAATGAATTAATGAAATGGAATAACTTGAATTCTACTCTAATCTTCCCAGGAAATGTGTTTATTGTAAGTAAACCTACTACTGCTGAGGAACCAAGTAACTCTACTCCGGAGAAACCAAACAACACTACCGAAAAAACAGAGAAACCTCAAGAAGAAAAAGTGCAGTCCGCTTCTGTATATACAGTTAAGTCAGGCGATACTCTGTCAAGAATTGCACTTGAATATAAAGTAACAGTTCCAAACCTTAGAAAATGGAACAATTTGAAATCAGATATGATCTACATTGGTCAAAAGCTATCGATTGGTGAGGGGGCAAAACAAGAAACTCCTACAGTTGAAACTCCATCAAATAATAGTAGCTATAACGTAGATCAATTGATTAAAGTAGCTAAAAAACAATTAGGCATCAGCTATGCATGGGGTGGATCTACACCAAGTGGATTTGACTGCAGTGGATTCATTTACTATGCTTATAAGGCAGCAGGATTAGATACTCCTCGTTATTCAAGCGAGGGTTACCATATGCGCTCTTATTATGTAAATACACCTAATGTTGGAGATTTAGTATTCTTCCAGGGAACTTATAAATCTGGTATTTCTCATGTCGGGATTTATCTTGGTAACAATCAATTCATTCATGCTTCAAATGACGGAGTTGTCATTTCGAATGTAAATGACTCTTACTGGAAAAAACATTTTGAAGGGTTTAAGAGGTTTTATTAAAAGATTTTGAGGAAGTCAGTTCTTAGGAAATGACTTCCTTTTTTTCTAACTACATTTAAGTATGATAACCCGAGCCCTTCTCTCAATTTAAATATCTATTATTACTTTCCGGTGTGAATTTGTGAATGTCCTTTCTCAAAATACCGTAATGCTTCTGGTACATCACGTAAGGAATCACTTCTATCAATAATTGGTTTTACCTTTCCATCTTCAATAAGCTCTTTCATCAAGGATTTCTTTCATGATAAAACTCCATTTCAGTTTTAGGTTTTTCATGAAAGTAGTTCCATTTCTTCTTTTCAAAATATGCAACTTATTCATCTTTATATTTTCCCAGTATGTAAAGTTACAATGGCTATCAATATTTCACAAAGGACAATTCTCTCTATTTTAAACATCGTTTACGTATAAAGTTTGGTTGTTAACAAACGCTAATTTTATCGGATTAATTTGACTCTCGCAAAAACTCAGGAATGAGGAAGGATAATGGGAATTGTTGAACGCTTATTTGCTCAATATGGATATTTTGTGTTGTTAATTGGTCTGCCTTTAGAACTAATTGCTTCTCCGATTCCACCTGGCAATTCAACACTTGCATACACCGGTTATTTATCCTACAAGCACGTACTTAAGCTTCTGCCAGCTCTTACTGCCGCATATTCTGGTTCCGTGCTAGGAATAACTACCACCTATTGGATTGGAAACAAGTTTGGAATGACATTAATCGAAAAATACGGAAAGTGGTTGTTTCTGAAGCCAAAACATATTAAGAAAACACGAAAAACCTATGAGAAATATGGAAACAAAATGCTATTATTTGGTTTCTTCTTGCCCGGTGTAAGACAGTTCAATAGCTATTTTGCAGGAATCATTCAGGTACCCTTTCGCACTTTTGCGCTTTATGCTTATTCAGGTTCCCTGTTATGGGTATCCTTTTTCATCGGAATCGGTTTTATATTTGGTAACCAATGGCAGTTCGTCTTCACTTGGATCGAACAATTTATGAAAGTGATCTTACTAATTTTGTGTGGAATGATTGTAATTTATCTATTTACAAAATGGCGAAAAAGAAAATTGGTAAGGTGAACGCAATCCTTTTTTAGCCGCTCCTTCAAAGTAGCAATCAAGATGATACTAAAAACTTAAAAATATATCTGTATATTCTGCTGTTATTTCTGATTTAAATGCAAAAAAAACACTTCTCATTTGATGAGAAGTGTTTTTTTGATACCGGTGGTCGGGGTCGAACCGACACTCCAGAAGGAACACGATTTTGAGTCGTGCGCGTCTGCCAATTCCGCCACACCGGCGTATATAGAAAGAAAAAGACATCAGAAGATGCCGAGGACCGGAATCGAACCGGTACGGTAGTCACCTACCGCAGGATTTTAAGTCCTGTGCGTCTGCCAGTTCCGCCACCCCGGCAAGTCATAAAAAAGCACTTACATTCAGTTTAAAATAATGGAGGCGGCAACCGGATTCGAACCGGTGGTAAAGGTTTTGCAGACCTCTGCCTTACCACTTGGCTATGCCGCCATTGGAGCGGAAGACGGGATTCGAACCCGCGACCCCCACCTTGGCAAGGTGGTGTTCTACCACTGAACTACTTCCGCAAATTATTAATTAAATAAACAAATAAATAAAATGGCTGGGCTAGCAGGATTCGAACCTACGAATGACGGAGTCAAAGTCCGTTGCCTTACCGCTTGGCTATAGCCCATTAATTAGCTGCGTATCAGCAGAAACATTATAAAATAAAATGGGGCGGCTGATGGGAATCGAACCCACGAATGTCGGAACCACAATCCGATGCGTTAACCACTTCGCCACAGCCGCCACTATTATAATGGCAGGGGTAGTAGGAATCGAACCCACACCAAAGGTTTTGGAGACCTTCGTTCTACCTTTAAACTATACCCCTATGTTATATACTATTCAGATTAAAAAAAAGTGTAACTAACTAAATGGTGGAGGGGGACGGATTCGAACCGCCGAACCCGGAGGGAGCGGATTTACAGTCCGCCGCGTTTAGCCACTTCGCTACCCCTCCACTATTAAATAAAAATGGTGCCGGCGATAGGAGTCGAACCCACGACCTACTGATTACAAGTCAGTTGCTCTACCAACTGAGCTACACCGGCATAAATATGGTGGCTCAGGACGGAATCGAACCGCCGACACAAGGATTTTCAGTCCTTTGCTCTACCGACTGAGCTACTGAGCCACTAAATATGGCGGTCCCGACCGGGATCGAACCGGCGATCTCCTGCGTGACAGGCAGGCATGTTAACCGCTACACCACGGGACCTTTTTAAATTATTAAATCTTTCAATGCGCAATTTCTTTCGTTTGTTAACTGTCCCTTCCTCTACTAGTTTATTCGAGGATGATTATCCGTCGGGACAACTCGTAGTTGATTCGATGATGTATTGCTCGTCGCTACACCACGGGACCTTTTTTATTGAATATTTCGTCTATTGATTAGGAACAAATATTATATTACTATATTATTTCATTCTAGTCAACAACTTTTTTTTGGTTGCGGGGGCAGGATTTGAACCTACGACCTTCGGGTTATGAGCCCGACGAGCTACCAGACTGCTCCACCCCG
>QGHH01000399.1 GCA_003640645.1 Fredinandcohnia aciditolerans
GCTGGTCGAGGTGCCCTGTTGGCATCGGGGCCGCATCCTGCTGGCGGGTGACGCCGCGCACAGTCTGTCCCTTATTTCTGGGCAAGGGGCGGGGATGGCATTGGCTGGCGCCTACGTGCTGGCCCAGGAACTGGGCCGGCTGCCGCTTGAAGAGGCGCTGGCGGCCCACGAACGGCGGCTGCGGCCCGTGATCAACAGCCTGCAGCAGCGCAGCCGCAAACTGGCGCCCGTCTACGTGCCGACCTCGGCATTCGCTTTCGGCCTGCGCAATACGGCCCTGCGGCTGCTGCCCAGGCTGATCCTGAAGCGCTATTTCCTCAGTGGCCTGAAGTCCGAAATGGAAGCGGCCGCCGCGCTGGGCTGACCGGCCTCAACCCGCCAGCCAGCGCAGGCCCCACAGCACCAGCATGCCGACCACGATGACCAGCACGGCGCTGCGGGTGCGCAGAAAGACCAGGATGGCCACGATGCCCGCCACCAGCTTGTAGTCAAAAATGGGGCCCAGCCCCGCCTTCCAGGGCAGCAGATCGGGCACCACGATGGCGGTGAGCGCGGCGGCCGGCGCATAGCGCAGGGCGCGTCGCACGCCATCGGGCAGCGGAATCTAGTCGCCGAACAGCATGA
>QGHH01000400.1:0-280 GCA_003640645.1 Fredinandcohnia aciditolerans
ACTTGCGCCCTGCTTTCGATTAGAAGCGGTGACGCAGGCCCACGCCAACAGCGGTCGCCTTGACGCCGTCGTTGAACGCGTAGTTCTTCGAGTACGAACCGTAGGCGTACAGGTTGGTACGCTTGGACAGGTCGTAGGTGTAGCCGGCCGAGAACACGTTCATCGTGGCATCGTCGCCAGTCAGCTTGTTGTTCGACGGGTCAACGCGCTGCCACGAACCGAACAGGCTCGAAGCGCCGCCGATCGGAGCCGACAGACCCAGCAGGTAGGAGTTGGCCTT
>QGHH01000400.1:290-624 GCA_003640645.1 Fredinandcohnia aciditolerans
AGCCATCAGCGAACTGGTTGGCACCGAAGCCCAGCTTGCGCGACGTACCGTCAACGGTAATCGAGCCCGAAGCGCCGGCCGGGTTGGACGTGGCGAACCAGCCGTCGGTGGTGCGAGCGTAGGCCAGGGCCAGCTTGACCACTTCGAAGTCATACGAACCGCCGATCATGTACGAACGGGGCGTCGCGTCGACTTCACCTTGAGCTTGGTTGTGCGAAGCGTTCAGTTGGTCGTACGACAGAGCGACGTTCAGGGGACCATTGACGTAGCGCAGGCCGGTCGTGATGGCACGGACGTTGTCGGCGGTCTTGAAGCCAACGCGAGCCGGGTCAGC
>QGHH01000401.1 GCA_003640645.1 Fredinandcohnia aciditolerans
AAGCTTCCGATTCGCCGGCGATGTTTCTGACCTGTCCAGAGGGCGCCACCCGCTATTTCATCGACGACGCCAAGCTGGGCTCGGCGGGGCGGACGGTGCGCTGCGCCCACTGCGGGGCGCGCTGGACGGCGGCGGCCGAAGCGCCCATCGAGCTGGCGCAATCCCCTGAAGAAGGCGCGTTGGCGGCCGAGCCGGCGACGACCGAGCTCGAACCGCCGCCGCAGGACCTGCCCCGGGCGTTCCGCGCCAGGGCCGAGACGCGCAAGCGCGAACGCGAGGCCGCCGCCTCCGGGGTGATCTGGGCGGCGACGGCGGCGGTGCTGGCGGTGGTGATCGCCGCGGCGGTGCTGTTCCGGGTCGACGTGGTGGCGATGTGGCCGCGCTCGGCCGGCGCCTACGCCGCCGTCGGCTTGCCGGTCAATCCAGTCGGCCTGACCTTCGAGGGATTGCGCGCCCAGCCGGCCCTGCGCGACGGCCATGCCGCCCTGGTGATCTCCGGCGCCATCCGCAACATCGAGGGCCGGCCGATCGCCGCGCCCTCGGCCAACCGTTCCGGCCGGGTCAGCCCGACGCAGGCCGAGCAGGTCCTCGCCGATCTCGACGGCCGCATCGACGCGGTGCTCG
>QGHH01000402.1 GCA_003640645.1 Fredinandcohnia aciditolerans
GCCTGCGCTCCCACAATTCGACGGCCATTTGGCGGTAGGAGGTCAGCTCCTCGTTCGGTGCCCTGTTGATCGTCATCAGCGCCAGCGCGGCCGTCAGCACGATGGTTGCCGTCGCCCTGGCATCGCGGGCGGCGCCCGACCATACCGCCATCCAGTATTCGAGGCTGGTGAGCCCGCCAATGCCTTGCGACAGCGGCTCGGCCTGGGCCGCGGTCATGAGGTCGACCGGCCTGCCTTCCACCAGCCGATGCATCGTCATGGCGCGGAACGGGTTGCATTCGGCAACGTCGCGGCTGGAGGCGACGATCGAAAGATCGCCATGGCCAAGCAGCAGGGCCGTGTCCCTGTGCAGTTCCCGATAGGCCGGCTGCGAGACGCCGAGCAGCATCGTGCGCGCGGCGAGCGGGTTGAGAAGATGCACGGCCGAATTGACCGAACTGCGCGATTCGAACAGCGGATAGAGCGACATCAGCCCCTGCAGCCGTGCGCCGAAGCCGGCCAGCGGCATGTAGACGATGTTCCTTTCGCCAAGCGTCGCCTGTGCCTGGGCAACCGACAGGGCGACGGGGATGCCGATTGCCTCGACGGCCCGCTCCAGCCTGCCGCCGGCATGCGTCCCATGC
>QGHH01000403.1 GCA_003640645.1 Fredinandcohnia aciditolerans
AAGGCCTGGCCCTTGGCCAGGGCGTCGACGTCCAGCAGCACCTGCTCGCCGTCGTTCGTCCCGCGCGGCCGGCGGGCGTAGACCGGGTGCTGGGCGCCCTTCTCGTAGCGCGAATAATAGTCCCAGGGCCCGTCGGGGGAGGGCACGGAGGCGTCGTCCTCCTTGATGCGGCCCTTCATCTCCTCGAACAACCTGGCCTGCAGCGCCTCGGTCGGGGTCAGCATCGCCTTGGTGTAGGCGTTCTCCTCGATCAGGTGCGCCTTGACGTCGGCCTTGATCAGGCTCGGGTCGCGCAGGACGTTCTGCCAGCCGTCGTCCTTCATCCAGGCGTAGTCGTCGACGCGGACGCGGCCGAGCTGCTCGATGCGCTTGGGCTCCTTCTTGGCGACGGGGGGCTTGAGGCGGGCGTTCGACGCGGTCATTCGGGAGCCTTTGGAATCAGCGTAGGCGTTGGAGGTCTGGGCCGTCAGTGCGGCGGCGACCGAGGTCGCCAGCAGGTCGCGCCGGTTCAATGGGGCCTCCCTTCGCCGACCGCAAGCGGACTTGCGGCGCGCGGCGGCCCGGTTGAAGGGCGCGCCCGATGGTTTATAAAGGAATAGATTTCGCAATTAAGTTAGGGTGAC
>QGHH01000404.1 GCA_003640645.1 Fredinandcohnia aciditolerans
GCAGGCCGCGGCCGGCGTCGACATGGTCGCCCCCAGCGACATGATGGACGGCCGCATCGGCGCCGTGCGCCGCGCGCTGGAGGCCAACGGCTACATCCACACCCAGATCATGGCCTACTCGGCCAAGTACGCCAGCGCCTTCTACGGCCCGTTCCGCGACGCCGTGGGCTCGGCCACCAACCTGGGCAAGTCCAACAAAATGGCCTACCAGATGGACCCGGGCAACCTGGACGAAGCGCTGCGCGAAGTCGCGGCCGACCTGCAGGAAGGCGCCGACATGGTCATGGTCAAGCCCGGCATGCCGTACCTCGACGTGCTGCGCCGCGTCAAGGACACCGTCCGCGTCCCGACCTTCGCCTACCAGGTGAGCGGTGAATACGCGATGATCAAGGCGGCCTCGGCCAACGGCTGGCTCGACCACGACAAGGTCATGATGGAAGCGCTCCTGGCGTTCAAGCGCGCCGGCGCCGACGGCATCCTGACGTACTTCGCGATCGAAGCGGCGCGGCTGCTCAAGCAGCAGCGCTGATCCCGGCTGGCGGGGCCTGCTCGGCCCCGCCCCGCTCGTCATCCGCGCGCCTCGGCATGAAACGCGCACACGAAACGCGCCCATGCAACGCGCC
>QGHH01000405.1 GCA_003640645.1 Fredinandcohnia aciditolerans
CATTGGGCTTGAACGTCAACGTGAAGGTAGGCAGTTCGTCCGCCTGCGCGGGCGCCATGCCGGCCATGCCAGCCAGGCCAACCAGCAGCACGCAGATGACGCGAGACAGGCGACGCACGATCAGTAACCGCCCTTCTTGCCGGTGCCGGCGTAGACGAAGTCGTATTCGAGTTCGATCGGCTTGAACCAGTCGCCCACCCCGGTTTCCTTGTCGATGTGACGACCGAAGTGGTTCATCTTGTTGGCCGTCGGCGGCAGGATGGTGTACTTGAGCTTGTACTTGCCCGGGCCTTCGAGCTTGATGTTCTCGCCGTAGTGCGGGCCATCGTTGGCCACCATGGGCATGAGCTCACCCTTTTGCACGTTCTGGCTGCCGACCTTCTGGATCTCGTAGTTCACGACCAGGTAGGGCATCCACTCGCCTTCCGGGAATCCGGTGGGGTTGCCGGCGGTGGCGTGGATATCGGCTTCCAGGTGGACGTCGGAGTCCTTGGCGGGACGCATCATGCCCGGCGGGTCCATTTCGATCGGCTGCAGGTAGACCGCGCCGATTTCCATGCCGCCTTTTTCAACGGGCTTGCCGATGGGGTATTCGGCCGCTTGGGCGGCGGACACGCTCAAA
>QGHH01000406.1 GCA_003640645.1 Fredinandcohnia aciditolerans
GTCGACAGGGCCTATCAGATCCCCGACGCCGAGGCCCTGGAGCAGGTGTTCGACCTCGCCCGCCACGAGGGGCTGTGCCTGGGTGGCTCCAGCGGGGTCAACATCGCCGGGGCGATCCGCCTGGCGGGGGACCTCGGCCCGGGCAAGACCATCGTGACGGTGTTGTGCGACTACGGATCGCGCTACCAGAGCAAGCTGTTCAATCCGGCGTTCCTGCGCGAGCGGGGACTGCCGGTCCCATCCTGGCTGTGAGCGCGTCCATGATCGCCGATCGACCGCCTGGCTCGCCGACAACCTGGACGCCCCCGACCTCAAGGTGGTCGACGCCAGCTGGTACTTCCCGCAGGAACAGCGCGACGCCCAGGCGGAATACGCCGCCGCCCACATTCCCGGCGCGGTGTTCTTCGACATCGACGACATCGCCGACGACACGACCGACCTGCCCCACATGCTGCCCGACGCCGTCAAGTTCTCGGCGCGGGTCCGCCGGCTGGGCCTGGGCGACGGCTCGCGCATCGTGGTCTACGACCAGCTCGGCCTGCGCTCGGCCGCCCGCGTCTGGTGGACGTTCCGGGTGATGGGCCATCAGGACGTCTTCGTGCTGGACGGCGGCCTGCCCAAG
>QGHH01000407.1 GCA_003640645.1 Fredinandcohnia aciditolerans
GGGCAATGCGACCATGTGGGCGGTGTGGCCCGCCAGCCGCCATCCGTCGCCCAAGCTGCGCGTGTTCGTCGATCATCTGGCGCAGCAGTTGTTTCCCTGAGAGGGGCCTGCCAGGCGAGCCCAAGCCCGGAATTCCCGGCGCCAGGCTCGCCCGCCACAACCGGACTGCCGATCGAAGGCCGCCAGCAGTCCAGCCGTCCAGGCACGAACCCTGGCACCCCGGAGGCGGCCCAGCCGCCGGGCAATCCGCCCCGTTCCTGGCTTGATATATGATGTTCGTCATATTCGCCCTCGACGATGTTTCCCCTTCAGGAGAACCGCGCATGACTTCCGCTTCGACTCCCGCCGGCAGCGCCTCACCGCAACGCGAGCCCAGCCTGGTCGACCAGACCGGCGCCGGCCTGGATGGCCTGGCGCAACTGCGCGCCTTGCTGGCCTCGGGCCGCAAGCCGGGCATCCTGGTGTCGCTGGATTTCGATTTCGTCGAGGCCGAGGAAGGCCTGGCGGTGTTCGCCGGCACGCCCGGCCCGCACGCCTACAACCCGATCGGTACGGTGCATGGCGGCTATGCCGCGACCCTGCTGGACTCGGCCTGCGGCTGCGCGGTGCATTCGCGTCTGTC
>QGHH01000408.1 GCA_003640645.1 Fredinandcohnia aciditolerans
CCAGCCGTCGCAATGGGCGGGCAGGGGGGCGACGAGGGCGGCGGCGGCCGCCAGCAGCGGCGCGATGTGGCTTCGCAGTGTCATGGGACGCCTGCCGTGGGATTTCTGAGGTTGATGGTCTGGCCGCCGGTGGTCAGTTGGTACATCGGGGCCATGGACATGGTCAGGTCGGCCAGCGCCCAGCGCGGCAGCGAGGCCACGGTCGGGGCGGTCGACCACGGGTCCCATTCGCTCTGGTCGTTGAACACCGGGGCGCCGGCGGACGCCGGCGGCTTGCGCACGGCGAAGACGATGCCGTTCCAGATGCTCTGGAACTTCGGCCGGGTGATGGTCAGCAGGCCCAGGGCCGGGTCGCCCACCAGCACCTTGTCGTCATGGACGCCCTTGATGACCACGAAGTGCTTGTAGGGGCCGATCTGGATCAGCGCGATGGCGGGCGTCTTGAGCTTGGCCAGCTGGTCCAGCGGCATGCGGTAGCCGTCGGCCATGTAGCCCTGGCTGTCCAGGTAGCGCTTCATGTCCAGCATGGAGAAGCCGGCCCGCTTGATCTGGGCCTGGTCGCCGCTACGCCACATGGCCGAGAACACGTCGCTTTCGACCGTCGGCCGGCCGTAGTGATAAC
>QGHH01000043.1 GCA_003640645.1 Fredinandcohnia aciditolerans
TCAAAGCCTGTGAAATTTTACTCATGGTAAAATTCCACAGGCTTTTTCATTTCAGAGGAGGGTTTTGTCCCAGCCTCTTTCTATGCAATTTTATTATCTGAATCATCTTCTATTTTTTTCAGATGTGAGTGTCTAACATCCCAATAGTAGACCCTTGGGAGTCCCCAGTGTAGCCAATATTCATGAGCTAAAGTTACTCCGACAAATAAAATCATTTGGATCTCTACTTGTTTCACTATATATCTCCCCCTCTAAACAAGTATACGGACAAATACAGTTGTCCAATAACCTGTATAAAAAGAAAAACCCGTTCCAATAAATTACTAGCTTAGGAACAGGTCAAATATGTACCGGTACGAAAATCTGCGAATGCACTTTATTAAATAAAAGTTGGTTATTTATTTGTTTTTCTTATTTTCACGTGCAGCTTTCTTCCTTGCCTTTTTACTTAAACCTTGCTCAGCGCCAAATTCCGTGTCCATACTATTTGCTCCTGTTTGAGACTGGTTATTTTTCTTTTTAGCCAATTGTCAATCCTCCTTTTAGTTTTTATGTCCGCTGTTTTATACATTTTTCTTTTTTCCTATATTTTACAGCGTCATCTATATCATAGGTAAAAAGGAAAATAATATACAAATTTCGACAAAAAGATGTTTCTTACGCTTATTTTTAGTAAAATAAATCACATCTAGAGCATAGAAGGGATTTTGAAATAATGACATCATATCTTGTTATTGGAGCAGGGATACTTGGTTCATCAACTGCTTATCATCTGGCAAAAGCGGGTGAAGAAGTAATCATTGTCGACCGCAAGGATCAAGGTCAAGCAACAGATGCTGCGGCGGGAATTGTCTGTCCATGGCTATCCCAACGTCGAAATAAAGCATGGTACAGTTTAGCAAAAGCAGGTGCAAAATATTACTCCACGTTAATAAGCGAGCTTGAAGCATTAGGTGAGACTGATACTGGTTATAAAAAGGTAGGAGCAATTAGTCTTCATTTAGATGAAAACAAGCTTGATAAAATGGAAGAGCGAGCCCATACCCGTCGGAAAGATGCTCTGGAAATTGGAGAAATTACACGTTTAAACTCCACAGAGACAACCGAATTGTTTCCGCCATTATCTGAAGAATTTTCTGCTGTACACGTAAGTGGGGCTGCCAGAGTGAATGGAAGGGAGCTTCGAAATGCATTAATACGAGCCGCCAAACATTATGGTGCAATCGAACGAAACGGAAGTGCGAATATCGTAAAAGCGGATAAACGGGTAACTGGTGTAAAAATAGAAAATGAAATAATTGAAGCCGATAAGATGATTATAACGGCAGGAGTTTGGGCAAATGATTTACTTCAGCCTCTCGGTATTGATTTTCTAGTTTCCTCACAGAAAGCTCAAATCGTTCACTTAGATCTTGAAGATTCAAACACAGACAATTGGCCAGTTGTCATGCCACCAAATGATCAATATATCTTGGCATTTGATGAAGGGAAGATTGTTGTAGGTGCAACACATGAAAATGATAAAGGAATGGACTCCAGAGTAACCGCCGGTGGACTTCATGAAGTTTTAGATAAAGCATTAAATATTGCTCCTGGGTTATCTGAGGCTACGGTACTAGAAACAAGAGTTGGTTTTCGACCATTTACACCTGACTTTCTCCCAGTAATTGGTGGCATCCCTGGCTTCGAAAATCTTTATGCCGCTAATGGACTCGGTGCTTCCGGATTAACTGTTGGCCCATTTTTAGGTAGAGAATTGGCGAAACTAGCCATGGGAAAAACACTTGAAATTGACTTAAGTCTATATGAAATTTCAGGTGCTATTAAGTAACATTAATCCTAGCGTTTATAATAGATATGCTCCGCATCCAGTGTTTCTCCAAGTGTAACAATTCCATAAGAAAACTCTGGCTGGAAACGTTTATCAGTTGGGGAGCCTGGATTAAAAAGTAATGTTTCACCATGGTATTGTTTATACGGGATATGGGAATGCCCAAACACAATCAAATCCAACTTCTGACCTTGGAAAGCTTCATAGGCTCGTTCTGGTGTTGTTTTCTTTTTACCAACATGCCCATGGACGACTCCGATTCTATACCCATTTATTACTATCGTTAGTTTCTCCTCAAATGGTAACTCGGGCGGATCAATATTTCCTCGCACACCTATAACCGGAGCTAACGTTTGCAGTTCTTCATAAACCTCAATTGCTGTCCAGTCTCCAGCATGAATAATTAAGGCGGTACCACGTACACCTTCTACTAATTTTTCCGGTAGTTTATTTGCTCTTTTTGGCATATGTGTGTCTGAAATTACGGCAATCCTCATGAATATCAATCCTTCGCTTCTATTATTACCTATTGTACCTTTTTGGTTTTGCAGAAAAAAGAATGCATATTACAATGTAAATAAAAAAGGGGGCTAGCAAGATGGATAATTTAATAAACAAGCTAGCATTATATTTGAGTTCTTCTTCAGTTACAACTGTGCTAACTGGAGCAGGAATGTCTGTCGAGAGTGGAATTCCTGATTTTCGCTCTAAATCAGGATGGTGGAGAAAGATTGATCCGCGTACTGTGGCCACAATAGAGGCACTTGAAACTAACTATGATTTGTTTCATGAATTTTATTGCGCAAGAATTAGAGGTTTTCAGGAATGTTATCCACATAAGGGACATCATCTTCTCGCGGAATGGGAGCAGACAGGACTTATCCAAGCGATTGCAACACAAAATGTAGATGGATTTCATTTAGTTGCAGGTTCAAAAAATGTCTCTGAACTACATGGTTCAATTCGTAACTTTCGATGTAATGGATGTGGCAGTCCTGCAAACAAAGCTGATTTCTTATCCAAGCACACATGTGTAAATTGTGGTGGTAAACTAAGACCCAATATTGTTTTATTTGGTGAAATGCTTCCAGAGCAAGCATGGGATACTACTTTAAGAAATATTCAGATGTCAGATTTAGTCATTATAATTGGAACAAGCTTAGAGGTCTACCCAGTTAACGAACTTCCATCCATGACAAATGGAAAGACTGTTTTAATTAATAAAGATCTGTTAGACAGCTACCATCAATTTGACCTTATTATCCAAGGAAATGCAAAGGAAGTTTTGGAAAAAACAGACGAGATTATGAGGGCAAAATAAGCCGATCACCGTTAATCTAATACCTAGATATTTTTAAGCCTGATGCCTAAATAATGGGGTCAGGCTTTAATAATATCCATTTATACCAACTAGAAAATTTTTCTAAATTAATAAAGAATATTTTCCAGAATAATGTTAAAATAGGCGATATTAGCAATTCCATTTTTACAACACGATAACAGGGGGATGTCAGTTTGCACACAAAATTTTCACGACCTAAGGGATTTGGGGAAATTCTTGATCTTACGTTTAGTTTGAGTAAAAGTCGATTTCGTGACTTTTTTACAATCTTACTTATTTTCATGGGACCTGTATATTTACTTGAAGCGCTCATCTTATTAGCTTCGGGAACAAGCTTTTTTAGAGAAGTTGGCCCAGGAGATGATTGGTTTACTCAAGTACTAAATAGTTTTGACGAAACAGTAGTTGCTGAGGAAATTGGCTTTGGCGGAGCATTAGGAACTATGTTTGTCGGGCTGGTAGGTGTGGTTTTATTTCCTGTTGCTGAGGCAGCGATACTAATAGCATTGAATCATATTCGAAAAAACGAAGAATATACAATAGGTTCGGTTATAAAAAAAGCATTTACACGTTTTTGGGTAATGCTCGGAAGTAATATCTTGTTTGGTCTAATTGTATTTGGTTTCTTCTTTGTAGCAGTTATGATCTTAATTCCAATTGGTATCTTTGGTACCATTGCAATACCTATTATCGGGATTCTTTTTGCAATTGCTTTAGGCTTAGGGATGTTCGTTGCGATTGGTTATTTACTGACACGTTGGGGCTTTTATTTTGGTTCTGTGATACTAGACTATGAATCTCCTGGATTTTCTAGGAGTTGGCATTTATCAAAGAAACGTGGATGGGTCCTTTTTTGCTTATATATTGTTTTCTTTTTAATAATCAGTGCGATTAGCTTTGCCGTCGAAGCGACTTTCGGAATCTTTATGGGCAATAGTGTTCTATTAACTGTAATTGTTAACTTAACCACCATTTTCACGACCTTACTATTTGCCGTAGGATATGGTGTGATGTACCTAGATGCAAGGGTCAGACATGATGCAGAGGACTTGGATGAGATGATTGAGGGTTTTAATGAACCTAGATGAGTGGTGATCAACAATGGCACAAATAAATGATGCAAGAGATCGGATCGATGAAATATTAAATGGAAAAGAATACCGGAATTACTATGACGAGTCCAGGAATGTGTTTCAGGAATGGTGGAATAAAATAAAAAAATGGCTCGCCGATTTACTAGAAAGTTTATTCCCATCAATTGAATCAGGGAGTGGTGCCGCAGAGGCGGTGCTAATCCTGGTTATTCTTGCTGCTATTTTATTAGTAGGTATTGCGGTCTTTTTACTTGTACGAAATCAAACAAGAAAATCAAAGTATAGTAATCATAAGCCTCTACATTCAGCTGAGGAACTTAACTGGACGTATCAAAAGCATTTACGTGAAGCGAAAAAGTATGAAGAAAATGAACATTTTTCACCTGCAACGCGCCATTTGTTTCAGGCACTGCTCTTATTTTTTCATGAAAAAGAATGGCTTGAGGCAAGGGTATGGAAAACAAATTGGGAGTATTATGATGAACTGCGCAAAGTAAATCAATCGTGGGCTGTTCAGTTTTATGATTTAGCACTTATGTTTGATGAAGTTACTTATGGAGAATATGAGATTACTAGAGCCGAGTACAGTCAATTTCGGGAAAAAGCTTTTATCTGGCTAGATGCAAAAGGAGGAGGGGAGAACAATCATGCGCAAAACTAAAGTATGGATTCCCTTAATTGGGCTTATTGCGCTCCTACTCTTATTAACTTACTTTATTGAATCCTATAACCCAAAAGCGTATCCACATTATGTGTCTGATTCTCCTTCTCCAACCGGTGTAAAGGCATTTTATACATATTTAAATGATGAGAACACTGTTAAAAGATGGTCACACTCCCCAAACCTTCTCACGAAACAAGATGAGAAACAAGTTTTGATCATGGTGGAGCCATACTTTACACCTGAACGAGAAGAAATGAATGGTTATTTAGATTTTATTGAGGCTGGAAACAAGTTGATTTTGTTTAAGTCAAATCCTAAAGGAATGTTTGATATTAAGACTCTTCCAGTAGATATTGATCCTTTTCTCGATGAGGCAATCACGATAATAGATAAAAACGGAGTAGAATATGATGCGTTTTTTCAGGCTACAGCTCGTATCATTCCAAGCGAAAATGAAAAGGTGCTGTTAAAGGATGAATCTGGTGTAATTGCAACAAAACAAAAAATTGGAGAAGGTGAATTGATTACAACTATTACACCAGAGTGGATATTGAATGGCAATCTATCAGACTATGATCATATCCCACTAGTACTATCGTTAATTGAGAATAAAGAGGCATCTATTTATTACTTTGATGAACATGTACACGGTCCCCAAAATGCTTCTAATTTAACAACATTGTACCCTAGCTGGTTTTTAGTATTGCTTTTACAGGGAGGATTAATCGTCCTGCTTTGGCTTTGGAACAGAGGAAAACGATTTGGACAAGTGATTGTCCCACGCGAGGAGAATGTACGTTTTAGTGATGAAGGTATTCAAGCTTTAAGTGCATGGTATATAAGAGGCCGGTACTATCATGAATCGTTAAACATTCAAGCAGATTATGTGAAACAGCTGATTCAGGAAAAATGGGGGTTTCCCTCACATCGGGACTGGATAGACCTTTTGCCGAAGCTTACACTCCGATGGTCCCCAAAAAATGAAAGTGATGTTAAGCAATATCTAATCAACCTTACAAAAATCTTACAAAATGAAAAACTAACTAAACATGATTATTTGATCTGGTCAAGAAACTTAGATGAATTAAGAAAAGAGGTGGAGAAAGGATGAGATTAGAACTTACATCCTTACTGGAGAAATACGAGCAACGAATCTTAGGTCAGAATACCAATTTACGACTATTATTATCTGCCATCTTAGCAGGAGGCCACGTCTTAATTGAAGGTGTACCTGGGACTGGGAAGACACAAATGGTCCGCACACTTGCAAACTTACTTGGTGGTGATTTTACACGAATTCAGTTTACACCTGACCTTTTACCTAGTGATATTACAGGTAGTATGATTTACAACATGAAGGAAGGCAGTTTTGAAACATTAAAAGGACCTGTTTTCACAAATATCCTTTTAGCTGATGAAATTAACCGTACGCCGGCTAAAACACAAGCAGCACTATTAGAGGCAATGGAAGAAAAACAAGTAACCATTCAGGGTGAAACATATCCGTTACCTGACGTTTTCTTCGTTGTTGCCACCCAAAACCCAATTGAATTTGAGGGTACCTATCGTTTGCCTGAAGCCCAACAAGACCGTTTTTTATTTAAACTACATATTGATTTTCCAGCTTCTGAGGAAGAAAAAAACATAGTAAAACAAGTAATAGAACAAAGTTTCATTCAATACGATGCTACAAATGTCCTTAACCTTCAAACATTTGTTTCGATTCGACAGGAAATTGAAAAAGTAACCTTAGGTGATGGCGTTTTAAATTACATAATCGAGATTGTTCGGAAAACGAGAGAATCCGAAACGATCCAATTTGGTGCGAGTACTCGAGCAGCAATCTCAATCGGAAAAGCTGCACAGTCATGGGCATATTTAGCGGGAAGAGATTATGTAACTCCTGACGATGTGAAAATCGTATCAAAACCTGCACTTAGACACCGAATTCAGTTATCTCCACATGCAGAATTGGAGGGAATCACCATTGACGAAATCATTGAAGAGCTGGTGGGATCGGTTCCTGTTCCTAGATAGAGGCATCTTACCTACAAAACGATTGATTATTTTATTACTAATCCTTTCTATCGGCTTTTTTTTAAGTCTCTCAATACTTTCATGGGAGCTGATGATTGGGTTAAATCTCTTTATGATCATAGGAAGCTTAGTAGATTTGTTGTTTTCGCCAAACAAAAAACAGCTTGCTGCAAAACGTAAACTACAAGCTGAAATGGAGCGGGGGCTTCCCACCACTATCAATATTGAAGTAACAAATAATTCGACATTTGGGCTATCATACCGATTAATTGATGGCATTCCTGGTTCCTTTACTCAGCCTTTTCCAATCAGTGGAAGGATATCTGGTGAAACAACTTCTAGAATCACTTATGTTACACGAGCGATGGAGCGCGGTGATTATCAAATGAACAAAATATATTTCCGTTACAAAAGCTACCTAGGCTTATGGGAAAAACAATTCACATTTACGGTAAGTAACGAAGTGAAGGTTATACCAGATTTATCCGAAACAAGACAGTATCTTGAAAATGCACAGAAATTTTTATTACATGAAGGGGTCAAAATCCGGAAACAACAGACAGGTGCTGGGGAGTTTTCAAAAATACGAAGTTATGTCGTAGGTGACGACCCCCGAACAATCAATTGGAGGCAAACCGCAAAGCTCCAAGAAGTGATGACGAATGAATACGAACCAGAGCATGGAAAGTATATTACGATTTTATTAGATTGTGGGCGAATAATGGGTGCTGAGTTAAAGAATGGAAATCGTCTTGAGAGAGCGATGGAATCTGCTATTACAGTTGCAACAGCAGCACTACAAAATGGGGATTATGTTTCTTTCTTAGCATTTTCAACAGATGTAAAGGTGTTTGTCCCAGCCGGAAAAGGGATGGCACATCTCCAAACCATTTTGCATGCGATTTATAATGTGAAAGTAGATGCTGCAGAATCAAATTATGGGGCTGTTTTATCTTATTTGGAAACGATGCAGAAAAAGCGAAGTCTTCTCTTGTTGTTTAGTGATATACATACATTTTTAAGGGAAGAAAGCATGTTAATCTATTTAAGAAAGCTTAGACAAAGGCATTATTTCCTAATGGTCGGTATCCGGGATGCTACTTTATACAAAAGAATAGATGAGAATCCTACTACTGTCCAAACATCCATGCTAAAAAGTATGACACAGCAACAGATGCTTGTGAAAAAGAAGGAGAAACAAAAATGGGAAAAACAAGGCCTCATGATGGTTGAGGCCGATGAGGATAAATTAGCAATTACTGCTGTTTCCTATTATATCAATATCATGAATCGGAACTTGCTGTAGCTTCTTTTTTTAATAAAAAGAGTTTTCCTGTTACAACGTAAAGAATCAATCCAATAACCGTTATGAATGCAACAGCATACTTAGCTTCAAGTGAAATCGCAGCAGGTGTGATAAACCCTTCAATAATTCCTGCAATTACAAATAAAGGAATCGTACCTAGCAGCAATTGCACAGAGCGTTTTGCCTGATATTTGAGTTGATAGCCTCTTGTATACTTGCCAGGAACCAGCAATTTATAGCCCATTAACAATCCAGCGCCACCTGCTATAAAGATAGCTGTTAGTTCAATCATCCCATGAGGGACGATATATGCCCAAAAATCATACGTTTTCCCGTAATGCCAATATAATCCAGCTAAAGCACCGACGATAATGCCATTGTAGATTAATATATAGACGGTTAAGAGTCCAAAAGTGATTCCACTAGCAAACGCAAGGATGGCAACCTGAATATTATTTGTCATAATACTAGCGGACATTAAGGATGAATCCACTTCACCATCTGCACTTCCTAAATAGTCTGGGTCAACTCCTTGGGCTATTTCTGCTGGTAAAATGGAAAAAATATGAAGGGGATCCTGGTGAACTGAAAAAAAGCTACCTACACCACCTAAAGTAAATAATAGTAAAGCAGCTACCGCAAATTTCCATTGTTCAAGTAAAAGACCAATAAATTTCGTACTAAAAAAATAACGAATTTGTTGAAAACTGGATACTTGATCTCTGTACAGGAGATTATGGGCTTTCGAGACAAGACCATTTAAATAAGGCGTAATCTCCTCGTCTGGAAAATAGGTCTGACTATACGAAAGATGCCCGGCACACTTTTGATAAAGTCTATGAAACTCATTAATTTCGGTACTGCTTCGCGATTTTCGACGCTTATGTAGGATGGAAATCAATTGCTCAAGCTGCTTCCATTCATCTCGATGCTGATTGACAAATTGCTTCATGTTCAATATGTAATCACCTCTTGAAATAGCAATATCCTTATTATAGTAATTTTAGAGAAAAATAGAAACATCATATGAAAAAAACGCCTAGAAAAAGGGGGGTTCTTTTTGAATCAAGAACAGACCAATATAAAAACACCTGAGTTTGTCTCCATCCAATTTCAGTTAGCAGGGGTGGGTAGCCGAGCTGCAGCTTTTTTTCTAGATACATTAATATTAACAACGGCAAGTCTTCTAGTTTTACTTACTCTCTTACTTATATTGCATGGTAGCTCCGATCTTTGGTTGCTCGGAGAAAGTTTTTCTTCTGGACCAATCGCCATTACAATCATTCTTTTATTCATCTTAAACTGGGGTTATTTTTTTCTGCTTGAATTTTTTGCAGGAGGGAAGACGATTGGAAAAAAAGTCATAGGAATTCGAGTTATCCAAGAAAATGGACATAGCATTACATTGCTATCAAGCTTTATTCGTAATTTTCTTCGCATTATTGATTCCATGCCAGCGGCCTATTTTGTAGGAATCATAATGGTTTTCTTTCATTCAAAACATAAGCGTATTGGCGATTTAGTTGCCGGTACAATCGTTATTCACGAAAGAAGAGCTAAAAATCATAAAAAACAAAGTCCACTTGAAAAAGAGATTTGGAAAAGGGGACTAACAAAGAATTCTCTTACAGTTGATCAATGGGCATTGAAATCATTTGGAAATAAGGAATGGAAGCTGCTTCAAACATATTGCAATCGTTTTTTACAATTGAAAGATGATGTAAAAGACAAGAGAACAAAACAAATTGCCGATATTTTGCTACCAAAGGCAGGAATTGAAATAGCAGGAAAAACATATGAACAATTAGAAAATGAGCTTTTAGTCCTATACTTAATTTTGAAGGATGAATGGGAATTCGAACTATAATCTCCTACTTTAGACTGACATCTTAGGGTATCCTATGTATAATAAATATTGCAGATTACTTATCATTCAAATAGGTAGAATGACCCACAAATACTAGGATCTAAGATCGTACAGGAGATTCGGAAAATGATATGGAAAACTTTTAGCATTGGACTTTTAATCATCAGCGTTTTTTCAGGGTGTTCAGCACACGCGAAGGAAGTAAAAATCGAAAATACGGAGGTAAAGGTGGATTCTGAAGAAATCATTGCTACAACAAATAAATCATTACCGCTTGATTATTCAGAGAATCGTACAAAACAAATCACACATCTTATGATTCATTTTATTAGCAATGCCGCGCTCAAGCCCGAAGATCCTTATAATGTAGATGATGTCTACTCCCTTTTTGAGGAATATAATGTTTCCGTTCATTATTTAATTGATCGAAACGGAGAAATCTACAGTTTAGTCCCTGAGAACAGGATTGCTTATCATGCTGGAAAGGGAAGTTTGCGTGATTTTCCAGAGTATGAAAATAAAATGAATGACTACTCGATAGGCATCGAACTCATTGCAATGGGAACAAAAGAGGAAATGACAGCAATTATACCAGAAGACACCTATAATCAAATCAATCCATCATTGGCTGGATATACGGATGCTCAATATCAATCGCTTAACCGATTAGTACATAACATTTTAAAAAGAAATCCATCGATTTTACATGACAGACGCCATATCATTGGCCATGATGAATATGCTCCGGGAAGAAAAACAGATCCTGGGTCATTATTTGATTGGTCTAGAATCGGATTTTGAGTTGTCACTAAACCTATACTTTTTAAAGGAAAGTTTCCTTTAAAGTATAGGTTTTTTCATTTGAAATAGTTTGAAAGCTTTGGAAATATTCATTATAATGAAAATGTATACACGCTTCGTTTTAACTTACTAAAGGGGGAGAACAATTTGTACGTGCCTTTGCTTTTATCACAATTCTTAGATCGAGCTGTCAAACTGTATGGTGCAAAAACGGCGTTAATTGATGACGACAAAAGCTTTACCTATGCAGAAGTAAACGAAAGGGTGAACCAACTTTCACGTGGATTAAGGCATCTTGGTGTGGAAAAAGGAGACCGCGTCGCGTACTTAGCTCCGAATACCTCTGAAATGTTTGAGGGCTTTTATGGTGTATTTCAAATTGGAGCCATCATTGTTCCTTTAAACACAAGACTGATTCCAACGGATTACGAGTATATATTAAACCACAGTGAAACAAAAATATTGTTTGTCGACCATGAGCTAATCGGAAACATTGAACCGATTCGGGATAAATTAAAAACGGTTGAAAAGATCATTATCCATGGACAAATAGGTGACACAGAATGGTCTGTTCCTTATGAGGAATGGCTGGCACGTTTTGAAAAAACAGCAATTGAGCGTCCAGAGATGGATGAGCAAGACATTGCTACATTATTATATACAAGTGGAACAACTGGAAAGCCAAAGGGTGTTATGCTTTCACATCGCAGTAATTACCTCCATGCGTTAACAACCATGCATCATCTAAGTGTATCTGACCGTGATACATTACTACATATTTTACCCATGTTTCATGTAAATGGCTGGGGCTCACCTTTTTATTATACAGCGAACGGTGCCACACAGGTTTGCTTACGAAGGGTCAAGCCTGATGAGATTTTCAGAAAAATAGATACCTATAAAGTAACCGTTATGCATATGGCACCAACTGTTTTAAATACATTATTACAGTATGCTGCCTCCAATGAAGTAGCACACCAGGACCAAGATGTACGAATTGTGATCGCCGGCTCAGCGCCACCACCAGCGTTTGTTAAACGGGTAGAAGAAGAGCTACAGTGGGAGTTTATCCAAGTGTATGGCATGACAGAAGCTGCACCACTGATTACAACCTCCATCATACGCGATACACAGAGTGATATTTCCCAAAGTGAAAAATATCGTCTAAAAGCAAAAGCTGGCTATGAATTTATTGGAGCCGACGTACGTGTTGTTAATGAATTTGGGGAAGACGTTGCTCAAGACGGAAAAGAAATTGGAGAAGTCATTGTACGCAGTAACACTGTTATGGAAGGATACTTAAACAATAAAGAAGGCACGGACGAAGTCATTCGCAATGGCTATTATCATACAGGGGATATGGCGATTGTAGACGTACAAGGAAATATTGAAATAGCAGACCGGAAGAAGGATATCATTATCAGTGGTGGTGAGAATATCTCTTCGATTGAGGTTGAAAGCGCACTGTACGACCATCCCGCCGTTTTAGAGGTTGCGGTTATTTCTATACCTCATGAGAAATGGGGAGAAACGCCACAGGCAATCGTAGTGAAACGCGATGGCTATGAGGTAACAGAAGAAGAGTTAATTGCATTTTCTCGCAGTCGTTTGGCACATTTTAAAGCGCCTACAAAGATTGTCTTTAAGACTGAATTACCAAAAACAGCCTCAGGTAAGATCCAAAAAGTACATCTTCGCAAAGAATACTGGCAGGAAAAAGAAAAGTTTATTAACTAATTAAAAAGACCCCAATTTCCTCATTTGGAAAACGGGGTCTTTTCATGCACCAAGCTTTTGCGCGATTTTTTTATCCTTTGAAAAAGTCCAGTTCACTAGAAAGATGCCTAGAAAAATAAATAGTGAACCAGCATAGACATACCATTCTACAACTTCTTTTAAAAGAATCCATCCAGATAAAACTCCGAAGAAGGGGGCAAGAAATAAGAAGGCTGACGTTTTTCCTGGATCACCGATATTTATTAAATAAAACCAAATGGCAAATTGCACGATTGAAGCCATGATTGCAAGCCATAAAATAATAAAAATTGATGTAGACGCTATTATTATATCGGGTGTTTCTAGTGTAAAACTCATTAAGAGAAGCAGCAGGCCACCAAATAGCATCTGATAAGCCGTTAATACCCAAATATTAAAACGTGCTCCCCATTTTTTAATTAACAATGTTCCAATCGACCATGATAGTGAGGCGCCAAGGCCTAATAAAATTCCAACTTCTAAATGAAGATGAAAGCCAAGTGTAATAAAGACTCCTGCAAAACCAACGATTACCCCAATCCAATGAAAGAGATGATAGCGTATACCAAGAAAAATGGTACTTAAAATGACTACGAGTAATGGATTGCTAAATGTGAGGATCGAGGATTCCCCAGCAGAGATCGTTCGCAGGCTTAAGAATATACACCCCATTACACCTGCTGTTTGAAAAACACCGATTGTAAAAATTCGTATCCAATCTGGTGCCGTTTTGGGAAGTGGTTTTTTCCAAACGAATACAGCCATAAGAACACCAGCAATTGTAAAACGTAATCCGACAAGAAGAAGCGGTGACACATAATCCAATCCGATTTTACCCACCGCAAAAGATGAGCCCATTAACGCGGTAGTGGTCACAACAAGTACAGCAAATAGGTATGGATTCATATTATTACTCCCACTTTTTTCCTCATCATACCATAAACTAAATGTAAATATCTGTTTTTCATCTAAAAACAAAGAAAAAGGCAAGCACGATTTGCTTACCTCTTTCATCATCAATGAGAATTTAAACATACTGATTGAATATTCTTCCTACGCTAGAGCTGGAATTCGTAACAAGTACAAAATCTTAGAAGTAAATCTTCTTATGGAGATTGTTAGTTTTACGAACGTAAAAAATAACTCTGGGAATAAGCGAAATAGAATATTCATCGTATTTCCCTCCACATTGATATTTTGTGATTATTAAACTAATCACAGGATTATTGTTTCCTAATCGAGTATTATTAATGTGTACAGGTATGTTTTATCTTTTCACTGGAAAGATAAAAGAGTACATAACTTTTTTTGGGGAGGGTTCAAATATGGAAAAGATTAAAGTTGGAGAAGTATTTTCAATTAGTGATGAAACTGGTGAGGAGCAAGACGTAGAAGTTCTTGGCGTCGTAACAATTGAAGAGACAGAGTATGTGGCAGTTGGTTTTCTTGAAGACTTAGAAGAGGATACTGAAGATGATATCGATATCTTCTTTTTGAAAATCGATGAAGAGGGCGATTTTTCTGCAATTGAAAGTGATGAGGAATTCGAAAAAGTGTCTTCTGCTTTCGATGAGATTTTCGACGAGGAATTAGACGAAGACTAAAATTAAATGGTAACCACTAACTCCACGTGAAAGCGTGGAGTTATTTTCTATTCCTCATCCCATTCTTTAATAATTTCTTTTACCTTCTTTTTATCGATAACATTAATGGCATAGTAAATAATTTCTTTTGTTTTCATTTTCCTTACGGGATGATGTGATACACCGTACAAATCTCCAAGGACTAAAACATCTATCATTGTAAAACCTATTAAAATAATCATCGGCTTCCTGTTTCCTGTCCATGTACCTTTCGTCCCTAGGACTACTGGAAGTGGTTTTTTCCTATTACTTATGTACTCATAAACCCAATCCTGCTCAGTAATTGTTTTAAACATGTACACAGCTCCATTAACCAAATTGCATACTTAAGATTCTACAAAAAAGTGCAATTCTATTCAAAAATAAACAAACTTCATATAAAATGGACGTTATAGCCTAATAAAATTTTCCACTAGAGGTAACATCGACCTGGATGAATCGTTATGATATGAAATAAAGAGAATGTTCATATAAAGGAGGAAATCATATGAAAAAGGCATTGATAAATGTAGATTATACAAATGATTTTGTGGCTAGTGATGGCGCATTGACTTGTGGCAAACCAGGTCAAGAAATTGAAAAAGAAATTGTTCGCATCACCGAAGAATTTATAAATAATGATGACTTTGTTGTATTTGCAATTGACCTTCATAAACAAGGCGATGAATTACATCCTGAAACACGACTCTTCCCACCTCATAATATTGAGGATACATCAGGAAGATTGCTGTATGGTGACTTACAACGTGTATTTAATGAGCAACAAACCAATTCAAATGTATACTGGATGGATAAAACGAGATATTCTGCTTTTGCAGGCACCAATCTCGAAATCAAATTACGTGAGCGTGGAGTCACTGAAGTTCATATCGTAGGTGTTTGTACAGATATTTGTGTACTTCATACGGCTGTTGATGCCTATAATCGTGGCTTTAAAATTGTCATTCATAGCTCAGCGGTTGCAAGCTTCAACCAGGCTGGTCATGAATGGGCATTAGGCCATTTTAAAGATTCCATCGGCGCAGAAGTCAGTTAAGCGGTTCAATTACTGGAGGTATTTTTGGATGAATAAATATTTTAAAGATGACAGCTTTGCATTACATACAGATCTATATCAAATTAATATGGCTGAGATTTACTGGAGGGAAGGCTTAAATAACCGAAGAGCCGTTTTCGAAGTAAACTTCAGGAAACTTCCATTCGGAAATGGGTATGCCGTTTTTGCAGGTCTTGAGAGAATCATTCATTTTCTTGAAAATTTCTCGTTCAGTGAAACCGATATTGCTTATTTAAGAGAAGAGGGATATAAGGAGGATTTTCTTAACTATCTCAAGGATTTACGTTTTACAGGAACACTTCGGTCAATGAAGGAAGGAGAGGTCGTTTTTGCTAATGAACCACTTCTCCGTATTGAGGGTCCGATTTGTGAAGTCGTTTTATTGGAAACCCCTATTTTAAATATTATTAATTACCAAACATTAATTGCTACTAAAGCATCACGTATCAAACAGGTTGTTGGCGATCAAATTGCGATGGAATTTGGTACAAGACGAGCACATGAATTGGATGCAGCGATTTGGGGTACAAGAGCTGCCTATATTGCGGGCTTTGATTCAACCTCTAACGTTCGAGCAGGTAAATTATTTGACATCCCAGTTTCCGGTACCCATGCACACTCAATGATACAAGCATATCGGGATGAATATGAGGCATTTAAACATTATGCAAAAACACATAAAGACTGTGTCTTTCTCGTTGATACATACGACACATTGAAATCCGGTGTGCCAAATGCGATTAGGGTAGCAAAGGAAGAAGGAGACAATATTAATTTTATTGGAATCCGATTAGATAGTGGAGACTTATCTTATTTATCAAAGGAAGCACGCAAAATGCTGGATGAAGCTGGATTTAAAGATGCCAAAATTGTAGCATCGAATGATCTTGATGAACATACAATTATTAACTTAAAATCCCAAGGTGCAAAAATTGACTCATGGGGTGTTGGAACAAAGCTGATTACGGCCTATGATCAACCAGCATTAGGTGCCGTCTATAAACTTGTATCCATTGAAGATAAAAACGGAAATATGGTAGACACTATCAAAATAAGTGGAAATCCCGAAAAGGTTTCAACACCAGGTTTAAAGCGCGTGTATAGAATAATTAATAAGAGCAGTCAAAAATCTGAAGGTGATTATATTACACTTGAACACGAAGACCCACAACACGAAGAACGCCTTAAGATGTTCCATCCTGTTCATACGTTTATAAGCAAGTTTGTTACGAACTTTGAGGCAAGGGAATTACAGCACACGATTTATGAAAATGGAACACTCGTTTATGAAATACCTACCTTGCAACAAATTCGTGAATATCTAAATGAAAATTTAAAATTACTTTGGGACGAGTATAAGCGTACAACTATGCCTGAAGAATATCCTGTAGACCTCAGTCAAGAATGCTGGAATAATAAAATGAACCGAATTGAAGAGGTAAAATTAAATATTGAAGAAAAAATAGGTAAGATAAACGGATAAGAGTTTGTTCCTAAACAACCACAAAAGGAGGGGAACTTCATGAGTATTCAACAACAGATAATAAATGATTTACATGTAAAGCCTAGTATTGAACCAAAAGAGGAAATAAAACACAGAATAGCTTTTCTAAAAGCGTATCTGTTAAAAAGTAAGACAAAAGGATTTGTATTAGGAATTAGCGGTGGCCAGGATTCTACTTTAGCAGGCAAGCTATGTCAACTGGCAGTCGAGGAATTACGAAGTGAGGGGCATGAGGCTACCTTTATAGCTGTTCGATTGCCTTATGGAATTCAAAAGGATGAAGATGATGCCAGAGCAGCCCTCACTTATATCCAAGCAGACCGTGAAATGACCTTTGATATTGCATCAACAGTCGATGCGTTTGTTTCTCAGTATAAACAAGCGACAGGTGAAGAGATTAGTGACTTCAACAAAGGTAACGTAAAAGCGCGTGAAAGAATGATTGCACAATATGCAGTTGGAGGCATGCACAATTTATTAGTTGTTGGAACAGATCATGCAGCTGAAGCCGTTACTGGATTTTTTACTAAATATGGTGATGGCGGAGCAGATGTACTGCCATTAACAGGGCTAACCAAACGACAAGGACGTGCCCTATTGAAGGAATTAGGCGCAGAGGAACGCTTGTATTTGAAAGTTCCTACTGCAGATTTATTAGACCATACACCACAGCAAGCTGACGAAACCGAACTCGGAATCTCATATGATATTCTTGATGATTATCTAGAAGGAAAACAAATTTCGCAAGAAGATGCAGATAAAATTGAGAAACGTTATCTCATTACTCAGCATAAACGACAAGTCCCAGCAAGCATGTTTGATGATTGGTGGAAATAGGATAGAGCCTGTTCTAAAATGTGAACAACATTTGGAACAGGCTTATTTTCTATAATTAGCTATTGCATCTTGGAAACATTTGTTAAACTTAAAAGGATTCATAAAGCAAAGGAGCCTACCTTTTTGAAAAAATTGTTCTTTATTGTATCTAGTATAGTAGTCGTTATTTTGGTAATTTCAATTATTAATTATGAAAGATCATTGAAGGAATCTTCGCCATCAAAAAACATTGTGAACCCTCCAGTTTCAGAACAGAAACCAGCCCCACTGCAACCTATACCTGTCACTGACAGAATTGAATATTCATTGAAAAATAATGAATTAAACATCACATATGACAATGGGATTAACTGGGTTACTGTTCCAGTTGTAGTGGATCATTTATTTAGCGGTGAATATAACGGTAACAAAACTGAACTCATTCCAGACAGTTTTATACTTTCCGATAAAAGTGCTGCATTTCTAAATACAATTGGGCCTATAAAATTAATAACCTCACTGGATAATGGTGCTACCTGGCAGGAATCAATTGTATATGAAAATGCCCCTGCTATTCGATTCCGTAAGGTGGATTTCCTCAATGACCAATTTGGCTATGTCATATTATCCGGTGACAGAACAATGTCTCAAGAATGGTCATCTATTTTCATCACGAATGATGGGGGTAATTCCTTCCGAGAAGCATCTTCCCCTGGTACAACAAGACTTATTTATAATGGAAGCTTTGTCAATGAGAATATTGGATTTTTATCGTACGGAGTCATTAATCCGGAAGAGCCTGACTTTTATGTGACCAAGGATGCCGGAAACTCATGGATTCAAGCAAGCTTTACTATTCCAGAAAAATATCATAAGGTATTCGTTACAGCAGAGGAACCTTATAAAGAAGGTAATCATCTAGCAGTGCTTTTAAATCAAGGCCCAAATGGAGATTATATGGGCGGAAAAGTAAAAGGTAAATTCATTTCATTTGACCAAGGTTTAACCTGGAAGTTTGCTTCGGAGGTAGCACCCAATGACGAACAGTAAAAAACTAGTTGGGTTGATTTTGTTTGTAATGGCTATCGGATTATTTTTACTCCAAATGATCTATTTTTACCTCCATGCTAAATTTTTTGTAGAGTATAGTGACAATCGGCTGTTTTATGTGTTCAATATTGCAATAGCTTTATTATTTGGTCTTTCAATGATTGTACTATTTAACATGAAACGGACGGGTAAAATCATAAGCATCGCTATATTACTATTATTTATTTTGATTAATAGTACATTGATTTTTAAACATCCAATACCTCAAATTGTAAGTGTTTCACCTGATTATAAGAATATTTTCGTTATAAAAGAAATAAGGGGAAAAGCCAGGTATTATCGGACCTATTATGGCATTTTCGCACGACAAAAGGAAACACTTCCGTATCAACTTAAGGACGAATATAAAATTGACTGGGTAACAAATGATGTGGCTGCTCTGACATATAAGGCAATGGATGATTCACTCCACCAATTTATTGGTACTTATGGCGACCGAGGTAGTGGAATATCTTATTATTATGTAGGTTCAGCCTTATATGGTGAATGGAAAGGGAGCAATAGTTCAATATCTACACATACAGAAGGAATTACAGTTAATCATGGCGGGAGTAAGGAATCCTTTAACTGGGACCAAATCGTTCAATTTGGCACATTGGCTGTTGTTTTAGTTGATGATCATGAAGCAAAATGGACAATTGCATTAAATGAAGATTTTGAAATGGATTCAGGTTCTGGAATAGGTGTGGCTGGAACAATCAGTCTTTTTCAAGCATCGACGGAGGATAAGGAAATACTGATACTAAAAAGATAAGAACGCACAAGTGCGCTCTCGGAAATTTATCTTCTTTTCTTTTTTGGATCTACAAGCGCACTCTTTTTTACTATAGTAGCTAACTCAACTTGAACATGGACATTTCTTCCATCAATATCTGTTACATTGATTACTTTACCTTTTCGACCTTTTATTTTTATCGCATCTTCAACAACCGGAACATTTTGTACGAGTTGTGTTAATAAGAGATTTTTATTTTCAAAGTAATGAACAACAAACATGCTTCTCACCTCATAAGAAATTCATTATAAGAGCCCAAATATTCACTTGATAATATATGTGCGAAAACTCTTTTGGTACATAAAATATAAGATTTTTTTAGGGGGAATTTACGTTGGAAATAAGGGTATACGAGAATACTGATGAAGTTAGTTGGTTACGATGCAGGGTATTGGCGTTTCTAGACACAGCCTATTATGACAACGTTTTAAAGGAAAAAGAGAAATATGATAATCCAGCCATTGAATTAGTTGCAATTGAAAACGGAAAAGTAATTGGATTATTGGACATAGAATATGAAACCGAGGAAAGAACTGTTTGCTCTAGAGGAAGCGGACTTGGTGGGATGATTTGGCATCTGGCTGTCCATCCGGATTACAGAAGAAAGGGAATAGGTGCCGAATTACTAAGGGAGGCTGTACAAATAGCAAAAACAAAGAATCTAAATCGATTGGAAGCTTGGACAAGAGACGACAACTGGGTCCGGAAATGGTATGAAACAAGTGGATTCCTCAAGGTAAATTCTTATTTTCATGTATATCTCGAAGGACAAGAAGAACTTGAAAGTAAGATACCTAACCTTAAACCAGTGTACACCTTCGCACACTACTTAGGGAAGGACCAACAAATGATCAAAAACAAGTTTTCAAGAGTACATGAATGTATTTGTTATGAAAAAACATTGAAGTAGAACATAATATTATTATGTAAACTAATAACTTTATTGGAACGCACATTAATTTGGTGCGTTTTTTTAATTCAATATTCACCTCGTTTTGAGTTAATCTATCTCAAAATTAGATTAATCTTATCAAAAATTGATATAAGCACTAAAAAACTCCTATTCGCCATCTTCTGTTCTTGACTTCCACAACATAAAATAACAAAATCATACTAAAAATCTACTTTTTTGAGCATATTCAAAGCAGGTAAATTAGGGGTTCTGTCGTAATCATTATTAATTAATATCAAAATTAGATTGATTTTATGAAAAATTAGCATTGATTAGATGGATAAAAACGGTATAAAATAAAAAACAAGATAAAAGACGATTTTATAACCTAAAATCTTAGTTCACTTCAAATAAACAAATGGAAAGGGTGATTGGATGCAACAAGTCAGACAACCAAATAAACAGGGGTTATATGACCCTAAATATGAACATGATGCCTGCGGGATTGGTTTTATTGCGGATTTGAAAGGAGAAGCTACACATCGAACGGTAACACAAGGAATATCCATGCTTTGTCGTATGGAACACCGTGGTGCACAAGCTGGTGATTCAAATACAGGAGATGGAGCAGGAATCTTAACTCAAATCCCGCATTTGTTTTTCCAAAAAGCTTGTTCAAAACTGAGCATGATGGAACCAGGTAGCTATGGTGTAGCAATGGTATTTTTACCTCAAAATCTTGTGTTAAGAAAGCAATGTCAGGACGTTTTTCAAAATATTGTTGAGGAAGAAGGACAGGAAATACTAGAATGGCGCACAGTTCCTGTAGATGAGAAGCGTATCGGTGACAGCGCCAGAAAAAGTCAACCTTTTATATGTCAACTATTTATAGGTAATAAAGTCGGGGATGTCGAGGAATTTGAAAAACTCCTCTATGTGATCCGGAAAAGAACGGAAAAGAAGATACGAGAAGCACAACTTAATGCTAATGAAACATTTTATGTAGCTAGTGCATCAGCAAGAACCATTGTTTATAAAGGAATGTTAACACCAGGGCAACTCGATCAATATTATCTCGATCTAAGAGACATCGAATTCCAATCATCCTTTGTACTCGTTCATTCTCGCTATAGCACAAATACTTTTCCTAGCTGGGAAAGAGCACATCCAAACCGAATGTTAGTCCATAATGGTGAAATAAACACACTTAATGGCAATGTCAATTGGATGAAGGCAAGAGAAAAAAAGCTGGAATCACTTGTTTGGAAAGACAAATTATCAGAACTTGTTCCAATCATTGACCAGAATGGAAGCGACTCCGCTGCCTTTGACAACAGTCTAGAATTTCTAACACGTTCCGGAAGATCATTACCCCACGCAGCTATGATGATGGTCCCTGAACCATGGGAGAATAATCCTTCTATGGATGAGTCATTAAAAGCTTTTTACGAGTTTCATAGCCATTTAATGGAGCCATGGGATGGACCAGCAGCCTTTGCGTTCACAGATGGATTACAAATTGGTGCTATGCAAGACAGAAACGGTCTACGTCCAGCGCGATATTATGTAACAGTTGATAATACGATTATTTTTGCTTCAGAAGCAGGTGTCATCGACCTTGAACCTGACCAAATTCTAGAAAAGGGAAGATTAAGTCCAGGAAAAATGCTTCTAGTTGATTTAAAGAAACAAAAAATAATTCAGGATGAAGTGGTCAAAAGCGAGATAGCAAATGAATACCCCTACCAAAAATGGCTAGAGACTAATCGTATTCATATCGATCAATTAAAATCTTTATCTCATGAACAAAAAGAGTTCCCTATCTCAAGATACCAGCAAGTATTCGGTTTTACTTTGGAGGAAATCAAGCAAGTGATTGGTGCAATGGCGGTCGAATCAAAGGATCCTATCAATTCAATGGGGAATGATATGCCATTAGCCGTTCTTTCAAATCAATCACAGCTCTTATACAACTATTTTAGACAACTTTTTGCACAGGTAACAAACCCTCCAATCGATGCAATTAGGGAGAAATTCGTGACATCAGCATCCACTCTCCTAGGAGCAGAAGGAAATCTACTCAATCCAACTGAAAGTAGCTGTCAGCGTATTCGATTGGAAACACCTATTTTATCAGATAATGAACTGGCAAGACTTCAAGAACATTTCAGACTAAAAGAAATTCCAATATTGTTTAGAGCAGAGGAAGTTGAAGGTACACTGGAAACGGCTTTACAAGACCTATTCAGTAGGGTTGATGAGGCGATTCAAAAGGGACACACCCTTATCCACTTATCTGATAGGCATGTTACTCATGAATGGGCACCGATCCCTGCATTACTTGCAGTAAGTGGACTGCACCACCACCTAGTACAACAGGGAACAAGAACGAATGTAAGCATTATTGTCGAAACAGGTGAAGCTCGTGATGTTCATCAATTAGCTATGCTAATTGGTTTTGGGGCAGATGCAATTAATCCATACCTCGCATTGGCAAGTATTGAAAGTCTCGTAGTGAACGGGGAGCTTCAAGAAGAAATCAATATAGATAAGGCTATTCATAATTATATAAAAGCCATAACAGAAGGTATCGTAAAGATTATGTCAAAAATGGGGATTTCTACGATTCAAAGTTATCGTGGTGCCCAAATATTTGAAGCAGTTGGAATTGCTGAAAATGTAATCAATCAATATTTTTCAGGAACACCATCAAGTTTAGGTGGGATTACCCTAGATGTTATTGCAAAAGAAGTTTTGATGAGACATCAACTTGCCTTTAATGAAGCAGAAACACCATTAAAACCAGGAAACGAGTTCAAATATAGGAAAGATGGAGAACTCCATGCTTTCAACCCAGCAACCACACATGCACTAAAAACGGCTTGCCGGAAAAATGATTATGAGCTTTATAAAAAATATGTAGAAAAAGCAAATCAAGAGCAACTTATTTTCATTCGTGACTTGTTTATATTTAAAGAAACAACACCGATTCCAATTGATGAAGTAGAGCCTGTGGAATCAATTGTTCGCCGATTTAAAACCGGTGCGATGTCTTATGGTTCATTAAGTCAGGAAGCACACGAAACATTAGCAATTGCAATGAATCGACTTGGAGGTAAAAGCAATAGTGGTGAAGGCGGCGAACATTATGACCGTTTTATCCCTGATTCCAACGGTGATTCCAGACGTAGTGCAATCAAACAAGTAGCTTCAGGAAGATTTGGAGTTTCCAGTCATTATTTAGTAAATGCAGATGAAATTCAGATTAAAATGGCACAAGGTGCAAAACCGGGTGAAGGCGGACAACTACCAGGAAATAAGGTATACCCTTGGATTGCCGAAGTACGTGGTTCAACTCCGGGAGTTGGACTAATCTCACCACCACCACACCACGACATTTACTCAATTGAGGATCTTGCACAACTGATTCACGATTTAAAAAATGCAAATCCATCAGCAAGAATTAGTGTGAAACTCGTTTCGAAAGCAGGAGTAGGGACGATTGCAGCCGGTGTTGCAAAAGGTTTAGCAGATGTCATTTTAATCAGTGGTGCAGATGGAGGAACCGGTGCAGCTCCTAGATCAAGTATTAAACATGCAGGAATGCCTTGGGAGATTGGACTTGCGGAAACTCACCAAACACTTGTTTTAAATGGACTTCGTGATCGAGTGGTACTTGAAGCCGACGGAAAAATGATGACAGGACGCGACATCGTAATGGCTACTTTATTAGGGGCAGAAGAATACGGATTTGCAACGTCTGCTTTGGTAGTCCTTGGTTGCGTACTTGTTCGACAGTGTCACTTAGACACATGTCCAGTAGGAATAGCAACACAGGATCCAGAACTTAGGAAGAAATTCCTTGGTAAACCCGAACATGTTGAAGCGTTCATGAGATTTATCGCTCAAGATGTGCGTGAGATTATGGCTCAATTAGGTTTTAGAACCATTAACGAGATGGTGGGACGTACTGACTTACTTGTACCAAGTGATCATGCAAATTCACATTGGAAAGCGAAATATCTAGATTTATCTAAAGTACTGTTTCAACCATTTTCAGGTAATGGACCGCAATACAACAAGAAGAAACAGGACCATGGACTTGAGCATTCTCTTGATTATAAGGAATTACTAAAAGTATGTAAACCTGCACTTGACATGCAGCAACAAGTAGAAGCTAAATTTCCAATCCAAAATACAAACCGTGCAGTTGGAACAATTGTTGGCAGTGAAATCTCCAAGCAGTATGGGCGAGAAGGTCTTCCTGAAGATACCATTCGACTCACGTTCACAGGATCTGCAGGTCAAAGCTTCGGTGCATTTATACCTAAAGGGATGACATTATCTCTTGAAGGTGATGCGAATGACTATGTTGGAAAGGGATTGTCTGGAGGAAAAATCATAGTTACCCCATACGAAAACTCAATATTTGTTCCTGAGGAAAATACGATAATTGGAAATACTGCCTTCTACGGAGCAACTTCAGGTGAAGCCTACATTCGCGGTCTAGCAGGGGAACGTTTCGCTGTTAGAAATAGTGGCATGAGAGCTGTTGTAGAAGGAATTGGCGATCATGGACTCGAGTATATGACTGGTGGAGTGGTTGCAGTTCTTGGCTCAATTGGGAAAAACTTTGCAGCCGGTATGTCGGGTGGTATGGCTTATGTTTACGTAGACGATGTTGTTCATTTCCGAAAGCAGTGCAATGTTACACAAGTGGATTTAGATACTATTGGAGAAGAGGATGAGCACCAGATTCGACAACTACTTGAAAACCACTATACATTCACAGGAAGTACAAAAGCATCCATTATTCTGAACCACTGGGACGATCATCTAGAAAATTGGATAAAAATCATTCCCAAAGAATACAAAAAAGCATTACAACAACAAGAACAGCCGAATGAAACATTAATAAAATAACACTTTTCCATTGGCTAAAGTGATTATTATACTATTCTATCTTTCTATCAAAACAGATTTCAAAGGAGGAATTGGAATGTCACCCATACATTCATATTCAAGAGAACAAATAATTCAAATCGTGAAAGAGGAAAATGTTCGGTTTATTCGATTACAATTTACTGATTTATTTGGTCAAATTAAGAATGTTGAAATACCTGTTAGTCAGCTTGAAAAAGCATTGGATAATAAAATGATGTTTGATGGTTCTTCTATCGAAGGCTTTGTTCGAATTGAAGAGTCTGATATGTATTTATACCCAGACTTGAATACATTTGTTATATTCCCATGGACAGCAGAAAAAGGAAAAGTAGCCCGCTTCATTTGTGACATTTACCATCCAGATGGAACTCCATTTGAAGGGGATCCTCGTAGTAACTTAAAAAGAATGTTACATGAAATGAGGGAACTGGGCTTCACAGAGTTCAATGTGGGTCCTGAACCTGAGTTTTTCTTATTTAAATTGGATGAACACGGCGATCCAACTCTCGAATTAAATGATCAAGGTGGCTATTTTGACTTAGCACCTACTGATTTAGGAGAAAATTGCCGCCGAGACATTGTCCTTGAACTAGAAGAAATGGGATTTGAAATTGAAGCATCACATCATGAAGTAGCACCTGGTCAACACGAAATTGATTTTAAATACCAGGATGCATTAAAAGCGTGTGATGACATCCAAACATTCAAACTAGTCGTTAAAACCATTGCTCGTAAGCACGGTCTACATGCAACTTTTATGGCAAAACCTTTGTTTGGGGTTAACGGTTCAGGAATGCATAGCAATCTATCATTATTCCGCAATGGAGAAAATGCCTTTTATGATAAAAAGGGGGAATTGGAACTAAGTGAAACAGCGAGACAATTTATTGCAGGAATTATGAAGCATGCAACAAGCTTTACAGCGGTTACGAATCCTACAGTAAATTCCTACAAGCGCTTAGTACCCGGCTATGAAGCACCGTGTTATGTTGCTTGGTCGGCTAGAAATCGCAGTCCACTAATTCGGATTCCAGCGTCCCGTGGCTTAAGTACTCGTGTTGAAGTTCGTAGTGTTGATCCATCCGCAAATCCCTATATGGCAATGGCTGTACTTCTTGCTGCAGGGTTAGATGGGATTAAGAATAAGTTAACTCCACCGGCACCTGTTGATTCAAATATTTATGTAATGTCAAAAGGAGAAAGGGTTGAAAATGGGATTGTAGATTTACCAGCAACCTTATCAGAAGCATTGGATCATCTAAAACAAGATAAGGTCATAAAGAATGCATTAGGTACCCACTTACTTGAGCATTTTATTGAAGCAAAAGAAATAGAATGGGATCAATTTAGAGTATCTGTTCACCCTTGGGAAAGGGAACAATATATGAAGAATTATTAAAATAAAAGGAGCGCACTCAGTGAACTGCCCCGTAAATGTTAGACACTTAAATCTAACGTTTACGGGGTGTTTTTATGGCCAAATTTACAATAGAAAA
>QGHH01000409.1 GCA_003640645.1 Fredinandcohnia aciditolerans
CTACAACGGCCGGTTCTGCATGTCCTCCGCGGCCGCCGCCGGCATGAGGGCGTTCGGCGTGGACCGCGGACTCCCGTTTCCGCTCGAGGACCTGGACAGCGCCAGCACCATCCTGATGCTCGGCTCCAACGTGGCCGAGACCATGCCGCCCTTCGTGCAGCACCTGCAGGGGGTACGCGACGCCGGCGGGCTGATCGTGGTGGACCCCCGCCGTTCCGCCACTGCCGCGTTCACCTCCGACGGCGGCGGCCTGCACCTGCAGCCCCTGCCGGGCACGGACCTCGCCCTGCTGCTGGGTCTCTCCCACGTGGTGATCCACGAAGGCCTGGCCGACACCGACTTCATCAAGGCGCGCACCAGCGGCTTCGACGCCCTGGTCCGCAGCGTCAACGCCTTCTGGCCCGAACGGGTCCAGTCCCTGACCGGCGTGCCCGCCGACCTCATCCGCGAAACGGCGCGCAGGCTGGCCCACGGCGCTGCGCAGGGTGGAAGCTACATCCTGACGGGCCGCGGCGTGGAGCAGCACGTGGACGGTACGGACACCGCTACCGCCGCCATCAACCTGAGCCTGCTGCTCGGCCTGCCGGGTTCCGCCCGCAGCGGCTACGGCACACTCACCGGC
>QGHH01000410.1 GCA_003640645.1 Fredinandcohnia aciditolerans
CATGGTAACATAACACATACATAATATCAACAGAATGACAATAAGGGATCCAATTGCCATCTCATAAATATATCAGAGTTACATCACGCATCTAAACAAGGTAGTTCCGCTATGGACTACAAAACATGCAGGCTTGTGGGCCCCCTGGAGGTCCCCTGACCTAGATCTTGCGCCTATATATTCCCTAAAAATCAGAAACAAAAAATCCAGGGAGTCACGAAAATACTTTTCCGCCGCCGCAAGCTTCCGTTTCCGCGAGATCTCATCTGGAGACCCTTCCCGGCACCCTGCCGGAGGGGACTTTGGAGTTGGAGGGCTTCTTCATCATCATCATCGCCCCTCCAATGACTCGTGAGTAGTCCACTTCAGACCTACGGGTCCGTAGTTAGTAGCTAGATGGCTTCTTCTCTCTCTCTTGATTATCAATACAATGGTCTCTTGGATATCCATATGATGTAAGTCTTTTCGCGGTGTGTTTGTTGGGATCCGATGAACTGTGAGTTTATGATCAGATCTATGAAATTATATCCATGAGCGGTACTACCGCTGGCACCAGGAGCGGTACTACCACTGGATACTGAAACTGCTGTAACTTTCGCATACGGACTCCGAATTTCCGCTA
>QGHH01000411.1:0-294 GCA_003640645.1 Fredinandcohnia aciditolerans
TTGGCCTTGAGCGCCTGCATCACTTTCTCGCCCACCGGGCCCTGTTTGCCGAAGAAGCTGTAGGTCTGCACGAAGTGCACGTTCTTGGCGTTGGGGCCGGCCAATTCGGTGAAGCGGCCGCCGGCCGGGCCCCAGTGCGACACTACCGGCACCTTCCAGCCCATGCGGTCCAGCGACTTCACCACCTGCGCCGAGGGCCCGACGTTGCCCACCAGGAACAGCGTGTCGGCGCCGGCCGCCTTCAGGCGGCTCAGTTGCGGCGTGACGTCGAGGTCGGCGGGCTGGCATTTCTCG
>QGHH01000411.1:364-622 GCA_003640645.1 Fredinandcohnia aciditolerans
GCGGCGAGCGCGGCGTCCAGCCCCTTTTCATTCGATTCGCCCCAGGGGTTGTTCACCAGGATCATGCCCGGCTTGGCGCTCTGGAACGTCTTGCGGGCGTACTGCACCATGGCGCTGTCGACGATCTCGTCCATTGCCGAGACGCGGAACACGAAGTTGGGGTTGCCCTTGTTGTGCGTGATCGCGGTGCCGGCGGCCCAGGGGCCCATGAATGGCACCTTCTCCTGGTTGACGATGGGCACGATCGCCATCGACACC
>QGHH01000412.1 GCA_003640645.1 Fredinandcohnia aciditolerans
TTGTAGTCTTTGTTGCCCAGGATGGAGCGGTCGTTGGCGGTGCCATCGGACTGGTACCAGAAGCCGATGGTGAACGCCTGGACGCTGTCGAGCAGGCCCGCCGGATAGTCCAGCTTGAAGGCGCCGGTCGGATCACCCGAGCGCTGGTTCTGGAACATCTTGCCGAACACCCCGCGGTCGCTGAACGCCGGCGCCTGGACGCCGTCGTACGGCGTGATGGCGCCGCCGCCGGCGGCCTTGTCGGTCAGGTTGCCCTCGAACGGGAACAGCATCGCCAGGCCGGTGCGCAGCGACGGCAGCAACGGCACCGGCGCCGTGTAGACCACGGTGGCGCGCACCGCCGTCACAGCGCTGCCAACCGAGATGGCGTAGTTCAGTTCATGCCGCCCTTCGGTGGTGAAGGTGAAGCCCGTATCGGCGTAGTCGGTGGCGGTGCCCGGCAGGCGCGCGATTTCCGTGCCGTCGCGGGTGATCACGATCTCGCCGGTGGGCGTGCCGACGCGCGTCCAGTTCAGCGCCACGCTCTTGTTGTCCATTGACGTGCGGCTGGTCGCGCGGCGCAGCGCCACCGGCTCGAACAGCGAGGCGCCCGCCAGGTCGTACTGGCCGGCCGCGGGCGAC
>QGHH01000413.1 GCA_003640645.1 Fredinandcohnia aciditolerans
CGAACTGCGCAAGTACCCGAAGGCCACCGAAGTGATCTGGGTCCAGGACGAGCCGCAGAACCAGGGCCCGTGGTTCTACGTTCAGCATCACGTGTACGAGAACATGGTCGAAGGCCAGAAGCTGGGCTACGCCGGTCGCGCCGCGTCGGCTTCGCCGGCCGTGGGCTACCTGGCCAAGCACCAGGAGCAGCAGAAGGCGCTGATCGAAGCGGCTTTCGCGCCCAAGTTCAAGGCCATGCTGACCAAGTAACCCAACCCGATGCACGCGCGGCGTGCGGCAAGTTGCAGAAATCCGATTTCGAACTTTGCCCGCGCCGCGCGGTCCAGAACACACACTCTACGGAATAAACAAAATGGCTATCACCGACGTCGTCGTCCCCCAACTCTCCGAATCCGTTTCCGAAGCGACCCTGCTGACCTGGAAGAAGCAGCCCGGCGCTGCCGTCGAAGCGGACGAAATCCTGATCGAAGTCGAGACCGACAAGGTCGTGCTGGAAGTGCCGGCCCCCGCCTCGGGCGTGCTGGCTGAAATCGTCAAGGGCGATGGCAGCACCGTGACCTCGGGCGAAGTCCTGGCCCGTATCGACACCGCCGGCAAGGCCGCCGCCACCCCGGCCACC
>QGHH01000414.1 GCA_003640645.1 Fredinandcohnia aciditolerans
GACCCCGTGGCGCAGGCGCGCGGCACGGGCGCGGCGGTGGTGAAGGCGGGCGGCAAGAGCTGGTACATCCTGCCGGCGGACTATGCCTTTGGTCATGCGTTGCAGGCCGATACCACCAAGGTGGTCGAGGCGGGCGGCGGCAAGGTGGTCGGGTCGGTCAATCATCCTCTGTCGACCAGCGATTTCTCGTCGTTCCTGTTGCAGGCGCAGGCCAGCAAGGCCGAGATCCTGGCGCTGGCCAACGTGCCGACGTTCGACCCGAACAAGCGCGAGACCTTCCACGGCGCCAATCTGCGCAACCAGGCCATTACCGACACGTTCGAGCCGGGCTCGATCATGAAGCCGTTCACCGCCGCGCTGGCGCTGGACCTGGGCCGCATCACCACCTCGACCCTGTTCGAGACCGGCAACGGCCGCTTTACGTATCAAGGCAGCACGATCAGCGACGTCAGCCGCAACGGCACGCTGGACGTGGCCGGCGTGCTGCGCAAGTCCAGCAACATCGGCATGACGATGATCTCCGAGAAGCTGGAATCGCGCGAGATGTGGGACCGCTTCACCGAACTGGGCCTGGGCCAGGCCCCTCAAGTGGGATTCCCCGGCGCGGCCCCCGGCCGCCT
>QGHH01000415.1 GCA_003640645.1 Fredinandcohnia aciditolerans
CGCAGGCTAATTCAGTACACAATTACTTGTTATAGGTGTGTTTCAGTGGTTATGCATTAAAAAGTTTAAAATTTGAAAATCTGAACCACACTTCAAGGTCTAGTATGCACTACAGTGAAGTAGCATAGGCAGAAATAGAAATGTAATACTTTTGTGTTTCATCTACAGGTAATTACATATTACTCTCTATGCAGGTGAACACTGAAGAGGTCCCACGTAGTTCTCTTTCTAGCATTTCACTGACGTCACCGTTATTTCATTCAGCCATGGGCGGCTCCACACTGTGAATTCACACTCGTAAGGTGCATTTGCACTGGTTCCTCTGCAGGCGGTCCTGACCATCTTGGTGGTTATGTGGTAATTGTAGCCAGCAACCAACTGTCTCCTGGCCTTCACCACCCTTGCCACTTCGCTGGGGCACAATGCGTTGCTCTCCCTGTTGTGTTTGACGACGGCGACGTTCAGGGCGTTTTGCACCCCTTCATCATTCACATCAATGTCCTGGAAGCCCCCAATCAAACCAGCCGAGCTGACGGCGAGAAGCGCCGCAAAAACAGCCAGGACAATCTTGGTGGTTATGTGGTAATTGTAGCCAGCAACCAACTGTCTCCTGGCCTTCA
>QGHH01000416.1 GCA_003640645.1 Fredinandcohnia aciditolerans
GCCAAATATTAAAGCAACAAAGCTTCCAGATCCATATTTAATAGAACAAACCCAAACATAAAACCAACAACTAGAGCAGCAACTCTTTGCTGCCTCTCTAACACTTAACCTCCTTCAATCCCACACCGAAGTACAAAAATGTTGGGTCGGCAGCACCATCTTTGTAGTAAGCAAACACTATTGTACTGTCATCATGCATGCTCTCCCCAACAAAAAACTGGAGGTCGCTGAGCTTTGAGAGAAGGAACTTGGTTGCTGCCTCAATGTTTTTCTTAAAGAACTCTTGCTTCTCTTCATCGAGCTTGGGAGTAAGTTGTTTGATGTACTTCTTGATATAACCAACAAACTGCTTCTTGTCAAATGGAGGTTGCTCCTGGAGTCTAAAGGTATCAACAATGTCAACGACCTTCACTGCTTGATCATCAACACCTTCGTCTTCATCACCTCCTTCAGCAGAAGGGTTTGCACCAATGTTAACATCCACTGCTCCTTGTACCACCCACTTTCCTTCAACTTCCCATAGGATCCCATTCAGGATTTCCTTGTAAGGAAAAGAGTCCGAGAGAAGCTCGTCACCGGTAAGCAAGTCCTGGTAGACCAACATGCTTGCAAGATGCTTC
>QGHH01000417.1 GCA_003640645.1 Fredinandcohnia aciditolerans
AGTCAGCGCAGCGATCTACCTCAGTCCGCCGGTGACGATGCTGTGGTCATGGGCGCTGTTTTCAGAACCGTTGACGGTCACGATGTTCGCTGGCCTGGGGGTTACGCTTGTCGGCGTCTGGATGACGTCACGCGGCTGAAAGTCCCAGACCCCACGTCGAGACACCATCTTCGGCGGCGGCATGCGTCTGGGGCGCAATTCCGGACGGAAAACCGCTACGCACTTTCCCGAGAACTGCTCTGGGTCTGGGTGAGCTTCAGCGTGCCAGATGCAAGGCCGAGTTCGCGTTCGCTCGCATCGATGACCATCTCGCTCAGGATACCCAGGCGGGATCGCGAGAAGCTGATGACGTGGCTGGCGAAACTGTCGAGCAGGGCGGAAATGTGGATGGCGGCCGTCCTGGGATCGTGCGGGCGGAAATCGCCCTTCTCGACGCCTTCCCTGATCACCTTCTCCAGCTCGTCGTCCCAGCTGTCCAGAAAACGTACCACGACATCGCGCAGCAATGGCTGATCGCGCCCCAGCAGGCAGGCGTGCGCCCAGAGCAGATATTGGCTGTCGCGCTCTTCGTCGAGGTTCAGACGCAGGAACATGCGCATGCGGCCAACCGATGTTTCCT
>QGHH01000418.1 GCA_003640645.1 Fredinandcohnia aciditolerans
GCCTTCCACCTCGGTGCCGATGATGTAGACGCCGAAAAGCCCGCGGTCCGGGATGGTGCCTCCGGACGTCACGGCCAGCCGCTGCGCGCCGGGGCGCCCTTCGATGGTGCCGGCATTGCGGTCCCAGATGATCCTGGGCCGGAGCTCGGCGAATTCGTCTGACGGGTAGCGGCCGGCCAGCAGGTCCAGCGTGGCCTCGAACGCAGAGCGGGGGAGGGACGCAAACGGGGCGGACCGCCGGACCGTGGCGAACCATTCCTCCACATCGATGGAGCCCAGCGCCGTGGCGGCCACGGTCTGCTGCGCAAGGATGTCCAGCGGGTTGGCGGGAACACTGAGCCGTTCGATTTTGCCGCCCAGCATGCGCTCCACGGTGATGGCCGTATGCACGAGGTCGGCACGGTGCTTGGGGAACAGGACACCCTGCGACACTTCGCCCACCTGGTGCCCGGCCCGGCCCACCCGCTGCAGGCCGCTGGCAACGGACGGCGGAGACTCCACCTGGACCACCAGGTCCACGGCGCCCATATCGATGCCAAGCTCAAGGGAGGACGTGGCAACAACGCACCGCAGCCGGCCCGACTTCAGGTCATCCTCGATCAGCGCCCGCTGGTCCTTC
>QGHH01000044.1 GCA_003640645.1 Fredinandcohnia aciditolerans
CCCTATTCAATATAGGAATCATCTTCAAGCTGCTTAGTCTCTTTTTTTATTGTGTCCTTGACATAGGTGCCAGTTTAGACATTCAGCTTTCTTTTTATATTGGTTTATTTAGGTTTCTTTTGTTCATTGTACTGCTTTGCCAAAAGCTGTAATGCTTCATTATAGGATAATCCAGAATTTGCATTCAATCGTTTTACTTCTTCGACATTTGTATTCGAATACTGCTTCGTAGTAAATCCGTTTGCCATTTTATCCACCTTTTCTAAAGCAATTCATATACTTCATTAAGTTGATGGACACGTGTAAAATCTTTTTCGTCCATCGCATAATTGATTTCTTCAGGTAAAACTTTATTCAAAAATTCGATTTCTTCCTCATCTAAATCTCTTACAAATGCTTCTTCAGATGCGTATTGGTTATTTATCATTTTTGTAAGAATAGCACGGCTTGTCTTATTCTCATCACCATAATTTGAAATTGATTCTATTAAATAGCCTAGCGTTTTATCCACGATTAATCACCATTTCATATTTATTTGAACATCCTCTATTAGGATTCTTCGAAAAATGAGGTAAATTCCTCTCTATTATCTGATTCAGTTTCTTTAAAATACGGATTTTCCTCAGTTGCATTCTTAGGGTCAAGATTCGTCTTAATCACAAGCATTGGTTCATCACTGGCATCTGCAATGATTCGATCATTTAATTCCTTAAAATCGGGTAAATTTTGGTTGCCTGCCTTTTTGTCCATAATTACACCTCCTAGCCATATCATGCTAATCTTCGATAGAAAGTATGTAAAAAAGAGCATGTATTTTCACATGCTCTCATCGATGGTGATTTTTCGTTTTCTTGGCTTTGGAATCCGAATTTTTAAGACACCATTTACATAAGATGCTTTAATGTGGTTTGTGTTTATGGGGTAAGGTAACGAAATTGTCCGACTTGCTTTGTTGAAAGAATTCTTTTTTACATAATAATGTTTTTTCTCATTGGTTTCTTCCATTTCTTCAACATGGTTAACGGTAATCGTAATATACCTTTCCGAGTACTCGATATCAATTTGTTCTTTTTTGACTCCTGGTAGGTCTGCTGAAACAATTAGCTCTGTGTCTGTTTCATACATATCAATGGGAATTGTTGAGAACGGGAATGGTTTTTCGAAAAATTCATCTATCGTATCTAATAGTCGTTTGACAGGTTGCTGGGTAAAGAACTCATTCATTGATTTCATAAGTGGACCAAATGCTTCATTTTCATCTTTTGGGTTTGGTTTATCTGACCTTTCGTCTTTCATTCTTTTTTCTCCTCCCTAGACGTATTATCTATAGTCACTATATTCATTACATACCAAAATGTTTTTATTTTGGGCATGAAAAAAGAACTGAGCTAAATTTGGCTCAGTTCTTTAATACTTATATAAATAGTTCTTCCTCTAAACTTTCTAAATCAACCATGATGTTACCTTTTTCATCAACTTCCACTATTTCTTTTTTCTTTAATTTTGTTAAAGTTCTGCTAACTGTTTCACGGGTAGTACCAATCATGTTGGCTAAATCCTTATTTGTAAATTGAGTGGTAATCATGATTTTACCATTGGATATCTCCTCGCCATCTGACTTACAAAGGCGCATGATTAATTTAATAATTTGTTCATATGTATTATTTAATATTTGAGCTTCGAGACGATTTTGAAGGTCTACTATTTTCTCACCCAATACCCTGAAGAGCTTGATACTAACTTGTGGCTGCTGTAGCAATACGTTTTCAAAATGAGAAATTGAAATAACTACAGCCTTTGTATTCTCTAGCACCAAAGCATAAGCAGGATAGTTACCCTTTCTGAAAAAACCAACATGTGGGAACATGTCTCCATCCTTTTGGACAGTCACAATTTGTTCTTTCCCATTCACATCATTTTTATATATTTTTACTTTTCCTTGGTAGATAAAATAAACATTCTCTAAAGGGTCGTCTTGCATAAAAAGATGGGAACCCTTTTTATATTGCCGGTATTGGGCAATGTTTACGATTTCATTTAGTTCATTACTTGTTAGTTCTTTAAAAAGTGGTACCGTTTGTAACACCTCAGTTATCTCAATCCGATTCATTTGTATCACTCCAAGTCTCTACTGTTACTTTAAGTGTACCAAACTACTAGATTACAGGTAAAGCATCTCCAAGCTTTTTATCGGCTTAAAAGGTCGTTGTATTAAAGTATGAAAGGAAAACTAGTACTTATCACATAAAATAAAAAGAAATTTATCGCTAGTGTCATATTTTGATGATATTTTTTATAGATTTAATGTAGAAATCATATGATTTCAAAAAAATAGTATAGGGGGTCAAATTTTTGAAAAGAAAGCTTTCAGTTGGATTGGTATTATTGCTTTCTATCTTTTTAGCTTTATCTGGTTGTTTTAGTGGTGAATCGACGTCAAATGAACCAGAAAAGCCATCAACTCCTAGTGAGGAAGGTAAAGAAAATGAACAGGAATCATCTGGACCAAAGATTCTGCGCCTTAATAATAATGAGGAACCTGGTTCATTGCACCCAGGTACTGCACAAGGAACTCATGATTCATGGATTCTTGAACATGCATTTGAAGGATTGACAAAGAAAACTCCAGAAGGTGAAATCGTAGCCGGTATGGCAGAATCATGGGAGCCGAGCGAGGATGGGTTAACTTGGACATTCAAGCTTCGAAGTGATGCAAAATGGTCAAATGGTGACCCTGTTACCGCTCATGATTTTGAATATGCGTGGAAATACGCTTTGAATCCAGAGACCGCGTCTACATATGCTTATCAACTCTATTATTTAGAGGGTGGAGAAGCATATAATTCGGCAGAAGAAGGTGCTGATCTAGCAGCACTTGAAGCTGCTGTAGGTGTAAAAGCAGTTGACGATACGACGTTAGAAGTCAAGCTTGCACAGCCTACACCATATTTCTTAGACTTAACATCTTTCTATACGTACTATCCGATTAATAAAGCTGTTCAGGAAGCAAATCCAAATTGGTACCAGGAAGCAGAATCCTACGTTTCAAACGGTGCCTTTAAATTAACAGAGTGGAAGCATAAAGAAAGCATGAAGCTTGCAAAAAATGAAAATTATTACGAGAAAGATAAAATCAATCTAGATGAGGTTCAATTTGTCATTATTGATGATGAAAACACGTCTTGGCAAATGTATCAATCAGGTGAATTGGATTTAGTCTACCCACTTCCACAGGATGTAATTGGTCAGCTAAAAGCTGAAAATAATCCTGAGTTTGAAATTGGTTCTGACCTTTCTGTTTATTATTACAATTTAAACACGGAGAAGGCGCCGTTTAATAATGCAAAGATTAGAAAGGCATTATCAATGGCAATTGACCGTGAAACAATTGTGGAACACGTTGCACAAGGTGGACAATCACCAGCATATTCAGTCGTACCACCTGGAATTCCTGATGTTGCAGGGGACTTCCAAGAAAATACAGGTAAGCTATTTGAAGCAAATAGTGATGAGGCGAAAAAGTTAATGGAAGAAGGATTGGCTGAAGAGGGGCTCGATAAGTTCCCAGCGGTAACATTAACTTATAACACGTCAGAAGGGCATAAGATGATAGCTGAAGCTGTTCAAGAAATGTGGCGCAAAAACCTTGGTGTTGAGATTACTTTAGAGAATGTTGAATTCCAGGTTAAACTTGACCGTGAAAAAGCGGGAGACTATCAAATCTCTAGAGCGGGTTGGGTTGGTGACTATGTAGACCCAATGACATTTATGGACCTTTGGGTGACAGATGGACCATATAATGACGCAAACTGGAGTAATGCCGAGTACGACAAGTTAGTTAATATTGCGAAAACGACAATGAATCAAGAAGAACGTATGAAGGCAATGCATGATGCTGAAAAGATCTTAATGGAGGAAATGCCGATTGTCCCAATCTATTTCTATACAAAGCCGTTTACTGTGAAGCCACATGTAACTGGTATCTTTACACCAATTAATAGTTATCCTCAGTTCATCTATGCGGATATAACAAACTAAGTATCAGGTTAATCGAGGTATGCTAGCAATTAGCATACCCCGATTTTTATAAAATAGAAACTAAGGCTAGCACTTTAGATTTAAGAGGGGGATAACATGCTTAAGTATATTGGAAAACGGATAATCCTAGCAGTTGTAACCCTTTGGGTGATCGTAACACTAACTTTTATTCTTATGCATAGTATTCCAGGAAATCCATTTGCCCAAGAGGGAACGATGCCAGAGGCAGTCTACAATAATCTACAAAGCTACTATAATTTGGACAAACCATTACATGTACAATATGGTCTTTATCTACTTTCTATTTTGCAGTTTGATTTTGGGCCTTCTTATAAATCTTCAACCCTAACAGTGAATGATCTAATCGTGAACGGTTTCCCAGTTTCCTTACATTTAGGAACACAGGCCTTGCTAATCGCGATTCCACTTGGCTTGCTTTTCGGAATTATTGCTGCCCTTTATCGGAATAGGTGGCCTGATTACTCCTCTATGATTCTCGCAATCATTGGAATTTCTGTACCGAACTTTATTCTAGCAACTTTTCTTATCAATTATCTCGCAGTGGAATTAAGATGGTTCCCTGTTGCAACATGGAAGTCATGGTCACATACCGTATTGCCCTCCCTGTCACTTGCGATGATGCCCATGGCCTTTATCGCGAGATTAATGAGATCAAGCATGCTTGAAGTTATGAGTCAGGACTATATTTTAACAGCAAAAGCAAAGGGACTTAAAAAAGGGTCGATTATTTTAAAGCATGCGATTCGAAATGCGATTTTACCGGTCGTTACAATTGTAGGAATCTTGATAGCTAATATTGTAACTGGAAGTTTTATTATTGAAAAAATCTTTGGTATCCCGGGTATGGGAGAAATGTTTGTAACAAGTATTTTTAATCGTGATTACCCTGTTATTCTTGGCTCGACTATTTTTTATTCTGCCATCCTGATTCTTTTTATTCTGATTGTTGATATCGCCTACACGTGGATAGATCCGAGAATTAAGGTAACGGGGGAGAGCAAATGAAAAATCAACCAAATCTAACGGAAGATATGTTTACACCAGTTGAACAGAAATATGCTGAGGCAGAGAAAATTGCGAGGCCAAGTATTTCCTATTGGGGAGACGTTTGGAATCGCCTAAAGGAAAATAAATTAGCGATGTTAGGGCTTATAATCATTATTATTATCGGGGTCATGGCCATCGTTGGTCCCCATATAAACGGATATACGTATTATGAGCAGGATTTTACAAAAAAGAACCTACGTCCGAATGCTGAGCATTGGTTCGGAACGGATGCTTCTGGACGAGATTTGTTTACACGAGCATGGTATGGTGCGCGAATTTCTTTATTTATTGGACTAATGGCTGCTCTGATTGATTTTGTAGCAGGGATTATTTACGGAGGTATTTCGGGTATTCGCGGTGGCAGAGTTGATAATATTATGATGAGAATAGCGGAAGTCCTTTATGCCATTCCTTATCTCCTAATGGTCATTTTAGTCATGATTGTCCTTGAAAGAGGATTATGGGCAATTATTATTGCAATGTCCATAACAGGTTGGATACCAATGGCAAGGCTGGTCCGTGGGCAGGTGCTTCAACTCAAGGAGTATGAGTACGTCCAAGCAGCAAATGCGATGGGAGCAAAAACCTCCTGGATTTTAAGAAGACATATGATTCCAAATACAATGGGGCCAATCTTAGTAAATGTCACATTGACTGTTCCAACTGCAATATTTGCTGAAGCAACACTTAGCTTTTTAGGACTTGGGATTCCTGCTCCGAAGGCAAGTTGGGGTACGATGGCGAATGATGCATTAGGCAGTATTTTGATTGGGAATTTCTATCAATTATTTTTCCCAGCTTTTCTCATCTCACTTACAATGTTCGCGTTTAATGTGTTCGGAGATGGTTTAAGAGATGCACTCGATCCAAAATTGCGGAAATAGAATATCTGCATTGATTAGAAGAGGGGGAAAGTAGATGGAAAATATACTAGAAATCAATGATTTGCATGTTTCGTTTGATACAAGTGCAGGAAAGGTAAAAGCAGTTAGAGGAGTTTCATTTTCAGTAGAAACAGGGGAAGCAATAGCTATTGTTGGTGAATCGGGTTGTGGTAAAAGTGTAACGGCTAAATCGATTATGAAGCTTCTTCCAAGCCCACAAGCAAAAATCGAAAATGGTTCTATTCTTTTAAATGGAGATAATTTAGTTCAAAAATCAGAAAAAGCGATGGAGAAAATTAGAGGAAATGAAGTAGGGATGATTTTTCAAGATCCTATGACATCGTTAAACCCTACAACTAGGATCGGGCTGCAAATTGCAGAGGGAATTATTCGTCATAGAAAAGTTTCAAAAAAAGAAGCACTTGAGTATGCCGTAAACATGCTTGAAATGGTGGGTATTCCTCAACCGGAGAAGCGCATTCATCAATATCCACATGAATTTTCAGGTGGGATGAGACAGCGGGTTATGATTGCTATTGCCCTTGCCTGTCAGCCGAAACTTTTAATTGCTGATGAACCTACAACTGCACTAGATGTGACCATACAAGCACAAATTTTAAGACTGATGAAGAAGTTGCAAGAGCAAACCAACACTTCGATTATTTTAATAACCCATGACCTTGGTGTTGTAGCGGAAATGTGCAGTAAGGTTGTTGTGATGTATGCAGGTGAAATTGTTGAAACTGGTAGTGTCGAGGAGATCTTTTCAAATCCGACTCATCCGTATACGAAAGGATTGTTAAAATCCGTACCTCGTCTAGATATGGATAAGCATGAAAAACTATCCACCATAACTGGAACTCCTCCAGATTTACTGTACCCACCTAAGGGCTGCTCATTCTATCCAAGGTGTGAAATGGCAATGAAAGTTTGTGCTGAACATAAACCAGTTTTTGAAGGCGTTAGCCCAACACAGCACAGTTCATGCTGGTTAAATCATCCGATGGCTAAAAATCGTTTAAATCATGTATAGGGGGGGGTAAGAAAGTGGTAGAGAAATCAAACGCATTACTTGAAATAAAAAATGTTAAGAAATACTTTTCTATCCAAAAGAAACCGTTAAAGGCGGTTAATGATTTGAATTTAATCATAAATAAAGGAGAAACAGTTGGACTAGTTGGAGAAAGTGGCTGCGGAAAATCAACAGCAGGAAAAACGATTATTCGCTTAATTGAACCAACAGCAGGTGAAGTCTTGTTTGAAGGAAAAAACATTTATCAGTTTAATCCAAGACAAATGAAGGAGCTTCGCAAAGATGTTCAAATTATTTTTCAGGATCCCTATGCATCCTTGAATCCAAGAATGAAAATTGAGGATATTATTGCAGAACCACTTGATATCCACGGTCTTGCTAAAGGTAAAAAGAGAAAGGAAAGGGTGAAGGAACTTTTAGAATTGGTAGGTCTTCGTCCAGAGCATGCGAATCGATTCCCCCATGAGTTTAGCGGTGGACAAAGACAACGAATTGGAATTGCCAGGGCACTGGCTCTAAATCCAAAGTTTATTGTTTGTGATGAACCAATTTCAGCATTAGATGTATCAATTCAGGCGCAAATAGTTAATCTGTTAAAGAGTTTGCAGGAAAAAATGGATTTAACATATTTATTTATTGCCCATGATTTATCAATGGTCAAATATATTTCAGATCGAATTCTTGTGATGTACTTAGGAAATATGGTTGAGTTTACGAATAGTGAGTCCCTTTATGATGAACCACTACATCCATACACAAAAGCATTATTATCCGCTGTGCCAATTCCGGATCCGGTAGTGAATCGTGAACGAATTGTACTCGAAGGAGAAGTACCCAGCCCGTTATCTCCACCATCTGGTTGTGTGTTTCGAACAAGATGCCAATATGCAATGGAAAGATGTTCAACTGAAGTTCCACAGTGGAAGGAAGTAAAGCCATCTCATTTCACAGCTTGTCATCTTTATGATTAATACCTACGTTTTACAAATATAGGTAGAAAGTGGTATAATATTTACTAACTAAGATAAATTAATAGTAATGCTTATTATAAGGAGTTTCTCAAGGAAGCTTCGCGTTAACAAAAAGCTCTAAAGCCAAAGTTAGCCGTAGTGGCGCTGATCAAGTTTAAAAGCGCACAAAGAACACTTTTTATAATAAGTTTTTTTATTGTCTAGCTCCAGGCGCTATCGGATCTTTGGTCTAAGCGAATCGCTTCGGAAGGCAAAAAAACCTTCTGTCAGTGCTTATCTTATGCTTGTAACCGATAGACGAACGCCTTGCGCTTATCTTTTTAAACAATAATTTACTATAAGTTTCGTGCCAACCAAAACAAAGGAGATGATTTGAATGGCTTTTGGAAGAAGACCAGTCGAAGAAATTGTTACTGAGGAAACGAAGGTGTGGGAATGCACATCTGAGGAATGTAATGGATGGGTACGAGATAATTTTAAGAGCACACAAGAGCCAACCTGTCCATTATGTGGAGCAGAGATGGAGACCAATACAAGATTATTACAGGTTGTCAACAACCATAATAAAAGCTTTTTAGCATAAAAACGTTCTTTGTTTCCTCCACCAAAAAATAGAAAAAAATTTTTTAGTTATAAAATGTTTTTTCTATGGACATAATAATTCATGCATTACCTTGCAACAACTTTTGTTGCATTACATAGGAGGAAACAATATGGCACAAGGAAAAGTAAAATGGTTTAACAGTGAAAAAGGCTTTGGATTTATCGAAGTTGAAGGTGGAGACGATGTATTCGTTCACTTTTCAGCTATCCAAGGTGATGGGTTCAAAACGTTAGAAGAAGGTCAAGATGTTACGTTCGATATCGAAGAAGGTAGCCGTGGACCACAAGCTGCTAATGTTCAAAAGGCATAATGAACCAAAAATAAACCGTTCAAAACAGATTCTATTATAGAGTCTGTTTTTTTATTGTTAAAAACCGAACTAAAAAACTCCCCTAACTAATGTTAGGGGAGAAAAATTAATTTGTAGCGGCTTTAACTGGTTTAACAGTTTCAGCCCCATGAACAGCCTTGTTGCTAACATCTACTCGTTTAATAAAGAATGCTAATATTAAAGCAACTATATTAATACCTAATGCTACTAGGAAGGAATAATTAATTCCTGCAAGTAATGCTTGTTGGCCAAGTAAAGCTTGAGTGCTTTCTGTTAATGTCGTTGGATCAACATTTGCCATGAGACTTTCGCCTTCTGACTTGGTCACGCTATTCATGATCGTTACCAATACAGCTGTTCCAATAGAACCAGATACTTGTTGAGCTGTATTGTTGATAGCTGTTCCGTGTGGATAAAAACGTGCAGGCAATTGATTTAATCCGTTTGTCATAATCGGCATCATGACCATTGACATTCCAAACATACGAAGAGTGTATGTTGTTATGATATAGGTGTACGAAGAATCAATTTGCAGTTGTGATAATAAATAGGTTGAAACTGCTGTTACGATTAACCCACAAATTGAAAGAAGACGTGGGCCGAACTTGTCAAATAATTTTCCTGTAATCGGGGACATAATTCCCATAACGATTGCTCCAGGTAACATCATTAAACCAGATTCAAATGGTGAAATTCCACGAACACTTTGAACATATGCTGGTGTTAAAATCATTCCTGAGAACATCGCTACCGCGTTTACGATGGAGATGATTGAAGCTAGTGCGAACATTGGATATTTATAAGCTCGTAAATCTAGAACAGGTTCATCTATTTTTAGTTGACGTAAAATAAAGACAATGAGTGATATGCCACCAATAATTAATGATGCCAGAACTAGGGTATCGCTCCATCCGTCGTTGCTTGCGGAGCTGAATCCATATAATAAGCCTCCAAATCCGATTGTTGATAGAATAATGGATAAATGATCAATCGTCGCGTTTTTGTTTACTTCCATCACATTCTTTGATTTCCATACAGCAAGGACTAAGCTGATTACTGCAAGAGGTAAAATCATTTCGAACAATACTCGCCAATCGTAATGCTCTACAATATAACCTGATAAAGTAGGTCCAATTGCAGGTGCTGTTATCATAACCAAGCCAAAAACACCCATTGCCGCACCGCGTTTTTCAACTGGGAAACTAACAAGCATGATGTTCATTAGTAATGGTCCCATGACTGAAGATCCTGCAGCTTGAACCATACGGCCAGCAAGTAATACTCCAAAATTAGGTGCAAATGCTGCCATTGCAGTACCCAGTGCGAAAATGACCATAGATGTAATAAACAAGCTACGATTTGAAAAACGTGTAATTAAATATGCTGAAGCAGGAATTAATACACCGCTAACCAGCATATATCCAGTTGCAAGCCATTGTACAGTAGAATAATTTTCGATTTTTAAATCAATCATAATGGATGGTAATGCAACATTTAATAATGAATTATTTAAAAAAGAAACAAAAGCACCAATAAATAATACAGCTAACATTAAATATGGTGGTTTTTTTTGTTGTAAAGTAGATTCCATTCATCTTCCCCTCGATTCGTTCAATAAAATATTTACTTGATGATTTTATACCATCAGTTCAATTTGTGCAATATATTTATACTTAAGGTATAATGTTCTAGTAGTAGTAAATAAAATGTTTACTTGGAATATAAAGGAAACGGTTGGAGGATGTATGAATAAACGTAGGAGAAAAGTGGCTGACGTTGCTTTGAAGTTATTTGTAGAGAAAGGATTTCAACAAACCTCGATACAAGATATCATTGAACAAGCCAATATTTCAAAAGGTACATTTTATAATTATTTCTCGAATAAAAATGACTGTATTGCAGAATTATTAGAAGGATTGCGTTATGATGCTAGCCAAATTCGTATGGAATTACAGGTTGGAAAAGATGAAACGGACCGAGTTGTTTTAGTTGAACAAATTTCGATACTAACCAAATTAAATAGAGAGCGTAACCTCAATACCATTTTTGAGGCGATTTTAAATTCAAATGAAGTAGAACTGAAAAAACTGGTGATGCATCACCGGATTCATGAATTGGAATGGTTAGCGGGACGATTTGTAGATGTTTATGGGGATCATATAAGGCCATATGGGTTTGAACTTTCGATTCTTTTTTATGGGATGATGCATTATATCTCATTTACAATGAAGATTACGAATAGTACACAACCAATGCACAAGACGGTAGAGGTGCTATTAACCTATTTGGAGGCAATAATACCAATTATGGTCAAAAATGGCAGTACTTTGCTTGACTCGTCATCTCTTCATTTTTTACAAGCGAGAATTGATCGAAAGGTACTAAACTTACAGGAACTTTTAGATTTAGCTAAGGAAATCGAGCAGGAAGCAATTTTTACAACAGACCAGCGAGATTTATATGATACGATTGTGTCAGAACTACAGCGGGAACGGATTCGGAAAAGTGTGCTTCAGCCTTTGATAAAACCATTTCAACTGTCATTCGTACAATCGGAAATTGAACATGAAGTAAATACTTTTACAAATTTTCTTTGGTATTACTTAAGGATGCATTAAGATAAAAATACAAAGGGGTGTTCGAGATTACAACTAATAAAATGGGTTGGAATTTTGACAATAGTTATGTTCGTTTACCAAAGGATTTGTATTCAAAAACAGATCCTACTCCTGTACGCGAACCAGAACTAGTGATCTTAAACAAGTATTTAGCCGACCTCCTTGGGTTAGATGTAAATGCTTTGCAGAAAGATGGGGTTGAGGTCTTTGCTGGGAATAAGATTCCTGAGGGGGCTGAGCCTATTGCGCAAAGCTATGCTGGTCATCAATTTGGTCATTTTACAAATCTAGGAGATGGCCGTGCGGTGTTGCTAGGTGAACAGATGACACCAGATGGAGAACGCTTTGATATTCAGTTAAAAGGTGCAGGTCGGACACCTTATTCACGCGGAGGGGATGGTCGTGCAGCAATTGGGCCAATGCTTCGCGAATATATTATTAGTGAAGCGATGCATGGCTTAGGTATTCCTACTACCCGAAGCTTGGCTGTAGTTACGACAGGAGAACCGGTTTATCGAGAGACAGTTCTACCAGGTGCGGTTCTTACACGCGTGGCATCAAGTCATATTCGTGTGGGTACATTTCAATTTATTGCTGGACTTGGGAAAATCGATGAACTAAGATTATTAGCCGATTATACGATTGAGCGACATTATCCCGAGATTAAAGAGGAGGAAAACCGGTACCTTGCTTTACTACGAGGGATGATTAATCGCCAAGCCGCTTTGATATCAAAATGGCAATTAGTCGGATTTATTCATGGGGTCATGAACACCGATAATATGACGATAAGTGGTGAAAGCATCGATTATGGCCCATGCGCCTTTATGGATACCTATGATCCAGCCACCGTTTTTAGTTCAATCGACACGGGAGGTCGTTATGCATTTGGTAAACAGCCATATATCGGTGGTTGGAATTTAGCCAGATTTGCAGAATGCTTATTGCCTTTAATAGATGAAAATGAAGAAAAGGCACTTCAATTAGCGCAGGATGAAATGTCAAAATACATCGGGATTTATGAAGAAAATTGGTTAAACGGGATGAGAGCAAAGCTTGGCTTGTTCGATGAAGAGGCAGAAGATAAGAGTCTTATTGAAAACCTATTGGAACTGATGAACTCAAACCAACTAGATTACACGAACACATTTGTAGCGTTAACCTTCAATAAGCTTGATAGCATTGAAATATGTAATTCGGAGAAATTTAAAAGCTGGCAGCAAAAATGGAAGGAAAGACAATCTAGGCAAGGGAAATCTGAGGTTGAGATAAATGAATTAATGAAAACATCAAATCCTGCTGTCATACCACGAAACCACCGTGTTGAAGAAGCATTGGAGGCTGCTGCAGATGGTGATTATAATGTCATGGGGAAACTGTTAAATGTATTAAAAGATCCATTTGCTCACTCCTCTGATCAAGCTGAATACGCAAAACCACCTGAGCCAACAAATAGGCCATATCAAACATTTTGTGGAACTTGATATAAAAAGCACACTTATTTAGGTGTGCTTTTTTGTATGCTTAAATATACCAGAAGGAATAACTTCAAAAACGAACGTTTATTCTGTACAATAGGAGATAGAAATCCTGAGGTGATTGATTATGAAGTTTCGAAAAAATATTCATGAAATAATAGATCTAATAAAAGAAAATCCGCAATACGCGAAAAATATTGTACACTGGCATACGATTGAGGCGACGTCTGCTAAAACAATGGACATGCCGAGAACCATAGATAATAGATTACGAGAAGCGTTGGACAAAAGAGGAATACATCAACTTTACACCCACCAACATTCTGCCTATGAAATTGCACGAAGTGGTGGAAACTTTGTCGCTGTAACTCCTACAGCATCAGGAAAGACACTTTGCTATAATCTTCCTGTATTACAGGCAATTGTTGAAAATGACCAGGCACGTGCACTTTATTTGTTTCCTACAAAAGCTTTAGCACAGGATCAAAAAAGCGAATTAAATGAAATCATTGAGGAAATGGGAGTTGCGATTAACAGTTATACATATGATGGTGATACACCGGCAAATATACGCCAAAAGGTAAGAAAAGCTGGACATATTGTTATCACAAATCCGGATATGCTGCATTCTGCGATTCTCCCACATCACACAAAATGGGTTTCCTTGTTTGAAAACCTGAAATATGTTGTTATCGATGAACTACATACATACCGTGGTGTTTTCGGAAGCCATGTTGCTAATGTAATTAGACGGTTAAAGCGGATCTGTGAGTTTTATGGCAGCAGTCCGGTTTTTATGTGTACATCAGCGACAATTGCCAATCCGAAAGAACTTGCAGAAGATTTGACTGGTACTAAAATGGAGTTAATAGAAAACAATGGTGCCCCAACTGGAAGAAAGCATTTTGTTTTTTACAACCCACCCATCGTCAATAAACCACTCAATATTCGGAGAAGTGCGACACTCGAGGTGCGAAAATTAGCCAGTGAATTTTTAAAAAATAAAATTCAAACCATCGTTTTTGCACGAAGTAGAGTGAGGGTGGAAATCATCCTAACGTATTTACAAGAACTTGTTAAACATAAGCTTGGACCGAAAGCGATCCGTGGTTATCGTGGTGGCTATTTACCGAAGCAACGTCGTGATATTGAACAAGGTCTTCGAAATGGAGACATTTACGGAGTAATCAGTACAAATGCACTCGAATTAGGTGTGGATATTGGACAGCTTCAAGTTTGTATTATGACAGGCTACCCTGGAACAATTGCTAGTGCGTGGCAACAAGCAGGTCGTGCTGGTCGTCGGCAAGGAGAAGCCGTAATTTTTATGGTGGCTAGTTCCAATCCATTGGACCAATATATGATTCAAAACCCAGAATACTTTTTTAGTAGAAATCCTGAGACAGCTCGAATTAATCCAAATAATCTTGTGATCTTAATTGATCATATTAAATGCGCTGCCTATGAATTACCATTTAAAACAGGTGATACATTCGGTGAACTTGATCTGGAAGATATTCTAGAGTTTTTAACCGAAGAAAGAATTCTTCATCAGAATGGTGACAAATGGTATTGGATGAACGATTCATTTCCAGCCCACAATATTAGCCTTCGTTCTGCATCGCAAGAAAATGTTGTCATTATTGATCAAACAGATATTGCTGCAGTCAAGGTCATTGGTGAAATGGACCGCTTTAGTGCAATGACTTTACTACATGATGAAGCTATTTATTTACATCAAGGTGTTCAATACCAAGTTGAAAAGCTCGATTGGGAAGAAAAGAAAGCATTTGTTAGGGAAGTAGATGTTGATTATTTTACAGATGCCAACTTAGCAGTAAGTCTTCGCGTTCTTGAGGTTGATAAAGAACGCTCAGAAGAATCTGTCGAAATTGGCTATGGGGATGTTTCCGTTCAAGCAATGGCAACAATCTTTAAGAAAATAAAATTTGAAACACATGAAAATATCGGTTCTGGGCCGATTCATTTACCCGAAGAGGAACTACATACTTCTTCAGCTTGGATTAGCTTGAAAAAATCAGAGCTTGAAGGCATAAGTGATCAAAGGATTGAAGAAGGATTAGTTGGTGTCGCTAATGTCTTAAGACATGTTGCACCATTGATGACCATGTGTGACCCTTCAGACTTACATGTAGTCCCCCAAGTGAAAGCTGTTCACAATGAGCAGCCGACAATCTTTCTTTATGACCGTTATCCAGGAGGAATTGGTTTGAGTGAAAAAGTCTATGAGGTTATGGAAAATCTCCTCAATGAATCTGAAGAATTAATTGGAAGATGTTCGTGTGAATCAGGTTGTCCCTCTTGTATTGGTACGGATGTGCTAAATGAACGAGCAAAATTTGATGCACTTACTTTAATTACAAAGCTAAAACAAGGTTCAAAACTTTAAAGGGGACATGGTAATGTCGATTAAAGGGAAATTAAATCGATTAAAAAATCATATTGTGAAAGAAGAAGTGGTAAAGCAAAAGCCGGAAGATCTGTCTTTACATTTGGAGGAAATTCCTTATTTAGATAAGTGGAAAGAGTTTGGAGCAGAGCCCTTTTATTTTGATGGTACCTATTGTATGGTTCGTAAAATAGAGTATCCACTGAATTTTCAGCATGGCTTGTATTCTTTTTCTAAATTATACGATGTAATTGAGCTCTGGAATAATTCTGAATTGAATCATCCATTGTCTGCAAAAGGACATCAAGTTTCTGATTTATTTTTCTTTGACACTGAAACAACTGGACTAGGTGGGGGGACGGGCAATACTATCTTTCTATTAGGACACGCTAGGGTTCAAGAAGATCGCGTTGTTCTCACGCAACATTTTTTACCTAACCCAGGTAGTGAGGTAGCTCTTTACCAAAGTTTTCTTTCAAGTGTTGACTACACAACCCTTGTGACTTATAACGGAAAATCATTCGATTGGCCACAGGTGAAAACTAGGCATACATTAATTCGTAATGCACTTCCGAAACTTCCAGAATTTGGGCATTTTGATTTATATCATGCAGCAAGAAGATTATGGAAGAACAAACTCGATTCTGTAAGACTTTCAAATGTTGAAAAAGAAATTCTTGAAATCCAGCGTGATGGGGACGTACCGGGTTATTTAGCACCGATTCTTTATTTTGATTTTGTCGAAAATCAGGTGCCTGATGGGATTTTTGGAGTGATGCGCCATAATGAAATCGATATTTTATCGCTCTTAACCCTTTATATTCACTTATCTGGTGCTGTTATTCTTGACGAAAAGAATAAATATACGACTGATAAATACGAAGTTGCGAGATGGTTAGAGGCACTTGGGGAGACCTCTAAGGCACAGGAACTATATAGACAGGTTGTTGACGTGGACTCAGAGAAAGAAATGAAGGCAAAGCTTGCATTAGCGTTAATATTTAAAAAGGAAAAAAAGCTTGAGGAAGCGATAGAGTTATTTGGTGAAGTATATGAAAATGGGGCAGACCATGATTCTGTTCTAGCAAGTATAGAGTTGGCGAAATATTATGAACATTATACAAAGGATTATAAATTCGCTTTGGATATTGCAAATAATGGCTATTTGAAATGGAAAGAAATCAGCGATCCACGCAATAAGACAAAAAATGAAAAGATTGAAAATGAGTTTCAAAAACGACTTTCAAGAATAACCAGGAAACTTCAAAAAAAATAGAAAATATTGCCCAGGTAAGCGCAAATTTAGTGCTTTTTCGCGCTTTATTTGTCGATTTTATGAAGATTTGTAAACTTCCTTCATTTGTCATTGTAGAACTTTGTAATACCATGTAAAATAGTGTTTTGTGTAAAGGAAATATTATTTTAGATGGAGAGAGAAATGTATGTATAAGAAAATTTTATTTCTGTACTTTTTTGTACTTGTAATAACTGTAATCGTATTAACTGGAATAAAAGAAGGCTCGTATGCCTTTTTCTAATAAGAAGAGAACGATTTAAACTTTTACAGAAAATTGGTAATTTAAATAAGAAAGAAGATGACCGAGATTATCAGGGCGGCGCAGCTTTGAGTTACGGATCGCGATTATGTTTTAAGTGGAACACTGAAAATTGATTCGTTAAATTCACAACAGTTTATAAACTTCTTCTAAAAATAGGTGTTTTGATTAGTACATGACTATCCATTCCTTCATAGGCTATTAATGTAAGACAGATGAAGGAAAGGAGATAAATAAAATGTATTGTCCAACAAACGTAATGCAACCTATTGTTCATCCAACTAAATGCTGTGTCCAACATCATTGCTGTAAAACAATTGTTCCACATATTCATCCTTCACATACGCAACATGTAAATCATCATATGTATCAACATATGCATTATTTCCCACACACAGAATCTGTTGCGAATGAGGTAACGAATCAACACTTTAATTGTGGACCAAGACCACCAGGACCATTTATGGGAAGATAATTCAAAAATAAAACGCAATATAAAAATGTCGTATAAGAAGTCAATCTAACAGGAACTTTCATGGTTCCTGTTTTACATACTTTAGAAAAATTCATTCGATGTAAAGGAGTGTTGACATGGTAAAGGTTGTTGCAATCACAGGCTATAAACCATTTGAACTTGGGATCTTTGGACAAGATCATCCGGGAATCAAATATATTAAACTAGCCCTTAAGAAGCAACTGATCCCCTTAATTGAAGACGGACTAGAATGGGTTATTATAAGCGGTCAACTTGGTGTTGAGCTTTGGGCTGCCGAAATTACATTCGAGCTTCAAGAGGAATATCCTGACCTGAGACTTGCTGTCATTACTCCATTTCTTGAACAAGAAGAAAAATGGAATGAAACAAACAAAGAATTTTATCAGCTTATTTTGTCGCAAGCCGACTATGTAAACAGCATCACAAATCGAAAATATGATAATCCATCACAATTTCGCTTAAAAAATGCTTTTTTTCTTGATAAGAGCGATGCATTATTAATTTTTTATGACGAGGAAAAGGATGGTAGTCCTCGTTATATCTATGCAGATGCAAAAAAGAAAGCTGAATATGAAGATTATCAACTTATTACAATAAACGCTTATGACCTTCAGGCAATCGTGGAAGAAGAACAATTCGCGAATAATGACTACTAATGGTTACACCATTTAAATTGACAATACACGAATTTTTTGAAAAAATAGGTTTAGGAATAATGGGGAAAGTGTATCGAGGTGATTGATATGATATCAGATAAAATTAAATTAAGTGCGACACAAATACTTGAAAAAGAATTTAAAACAGGCATGAAAGGCTATAAACAAGAAGAAGTTGATAAATTTTTAGATGTTATTATTAAGGACTATGAAGTGTTTTACCAAGAAATTGAAGAACTTCAACAAGAAAACCTCCGTTTGAAGCGTCAGCTAGAAGATTCTTATAAGAAACAGCCACAGGCACAAACGGGAACAACTAATTTTGATATTTTAAAACGGTTATCTAATCTTGAAAAACATGTTTTTGGTAGTAAATTATACGACTGACTATGGTTTACTGATTTTATGATTAAGGAAAAAATTGCCAGTTTGTAATACTTGCAATATTAATGTTTTTCCACTATACTATTTTTTGCACACATTAATAACGTTCGGGTAATCGCTGCAGGGTAACCTGCAGAGGAAAGTCCATGCTCGCACGGACTGAGATGTCCGTAGTGTTCGTGCCTAGCGAAAAAATAAGCTAGGGTAGCTAAAGTATTGAACTTTGCTAACGGCAGGGAAAAAACCTAAGTCCATTAGGATATGGTTTGACTACCTTTAAAGTGCCACAGTGACGAAGTCCTGTAAGAAATTACAGGAGTGGAACGAGGTAAACCCCACGAGCGAGAAACCCAAATTATGGTAGGGGCACTTTCTCTTTTGGAAATGAACAAGGAGAAGGACAGGCGTACAAACGTCTGTAGATAGATGATTACCACCGGAGTACGAGGCATTCGTTTTGCCGACTGAAGTACGAAGGAACAAAACATGGCTTACAGAACGTTATTAATTAAACGATCATACGAATAAAGAAGCAAAGCTCTTCAGAATTGAAGAGCTTTTTGTATGCTTTCGTTCATTTTTTGACGATATTTAATAGCATTTCTTGCTTTACACTGTGAGTTTCTTTATTCTTTTACTATACATAATGTACATAGTTAGGGTGAACGTAATGGGAAAAGTAACACTTATTGCAACAGCAGCAATGGGAATAGAATCGATTGTTGCCAAAGAAGTGCGGGATTTAGGTTATGAATGCACGGTTGAAAACGGCAAAATTACATTCGACGCTGATGAACAAGCAATATGCCGGAGTAATTTATGGCTTAGGACAGCAGACCGTATAAAGCTAAAGGTTGGAGAATTCAAGGCCACAACCTTTGATGAATTATTTGAAAAGACTAAAGCCCTTAATTGGGGGGACATTATTCCAGAAAATGCGGAATTTCCTGTTATAGGAAAATCAGTAAAATCAAAGCTTTTTAGTGTCTCAGATTGCCAAAGCATCGTAAAAAAAGCGGTTGTTGACAGCCTCAATAGGCATTATCGTAAAACATCTGGTTGGTTTGAGGAAACTGGACCATTATATCGGATTGAAGTCGCTTTACTGAAAGATGTTGCCACGTTAACAATCGATTGTAGTGGAGTTGGACTCCATAAACGTGGTTACCGTGCTGATCAAGGGGAAGCGCCATTAAAAGAAACACTTGCAGCGACACTAGTCAAGCTTACCAATTGGACACCAGATAAACCCTTTGTTGATCCATTTTGCGGCTCAGGAACGATTCCAATTGAGGCAGCGTTAATCGGTCAAAACATTGCACCTGGTTTTAACCGAGATTTTGTATCTGAAGAGTGGGATTGGATTGGTAAAAACAGATGGGATGAAGCACGACAAGAGGTAGAAGATTTAGCAAAATATGATCAGCCACTTGATATTAGCGGATTTGATATCGACCATAGAATGATTCAAATAGCAAAGGATAACTCAGATGAGGCTGGTTTCGGAGATATCATCAACTTTAAACAAATGCAGGTTAAGGATTTTACAACGACTAAAGAATATGGTGTGATCGTCGGAAATCCGCCATATGGAGAAAGACTTGGTGAAAAGAAAGCTGTTGAAGAAATGTACCGCAGCATGGGAGAAGTACTCCGTACCTATGATACTTGGTCAGTCTATATGTTAACTTCACATCCAGAATTTGAGCAATTATATGGCAAGCCTGCAACAAAAAAACGTAAATTGTTTAACGGGTTTATTCGTACAGACTATTATCAGTATTGGGGAAAAAGACCGCCAAGAAATCAATAAAGATTTTCGTTATTTCTAGTAATTCATGAATAGTTCCAATCCTAAGGACATATACTCTATTGGTGTCTACAAAATTACCAGGAGTGAATGAATAATGAATTATATAGACTTTAAGAAAATTCAAGATGCGCTGAATGATACATATCGGGCACTTCAAAATGAAGTCGGAGAAGAGATGGATCCACTTAAATCCATTGTCAAAGCAAAAAACGACCTTCTTCATGCCATGTCTCATTCAACTTCCATAGACGTTGATTATTTACGATATAAGAATGAATAATGGAATAAAATAAAAACTCGCTATTGCGGGTTTTTATTTTATTAATTTTTCTAGTTCTAGACTTCATGTACCACCTAAAAATATTGACTTCCCACATTTACTAGTAGATAATTAAACATTGGCTGAATAATTAAAGCCTCCGGCGTATGCCACAGATTTTCAAAGAAAGTTTTCGAGTATAGGATCAAAGACTAAGAACGCCACTTCCTGTGGCAACGTCTTTGTGACCCACCTCGTGTGGGCCTAAAAAATATGGGCGTAAATACGCAAGGCGCATTTTGATCTTGTTGGTTTTGGGGGTTTTTACATATGATTGGAGAAGGGTTACCCTTTGAAATTTCCAGAAATGAAAATTTCTTTGATAAATTAAATGAGTGGATTGGCGATGTTTTTTATGACGTCCTTCCAGAAAAAGGTTTTGAGCTCCGCGATGAGCAAATTTTTATGGCATTTCAACTAGAAAGGGCGTTTAAGGATAAATCAATTGTCTTTGCAGAAGCTGGTGTAGGCACAGGAAAAACAATTGTTTATCTTTTATATGCTATTTGTTATGCCAGATATATGAGAAAGCCGGCAATTATCTCATGTGCTGATGAGTCATTAATTGAACAGCTTGTTAAGCCTGAAGGAGATATTGCAAAAATAGCGGATGCATTAGATTTGAATATTGATGTTCGACTCGCAAAAGCACAGGATCAGTATTTATGCATTCGAAAATTAGATCATGCTACTCGTCGGACATCTAATGAAAAAATCGCAAGAATCTATAACGAACTACCAGATTTTGTACATAATCATTCTACCATGCAAGCTTTTCATCATTACGGGGACAGAAAAACATATCCTGATCTTGCAGATGAAGAGTGGAAAAGTGTCGCATGGGATAGCTTTCAGGACTGCTTTTCTTGTGAGTTAAGACATCGGTGTGGGCTTACACTTTCTAGAGAACATTATCGCAAGGCCGTTGATTTAATTGTCTGCTCACATGACTTTTATATGGAGCATGTGTGGACAATGGAAGCGCGCAAAAGAGAAGGACAGCTTCCGTTTTTACCGGATAGCAGCTGTGTGGTTTTTGATGAAGGCCACTTACTTGAATACTCTGCACAAAAAGCATTAACCTACCGTATCCAAGAAACCACTTTGGAATCACTGTTAACAAGATTATTAGGTAATGATATTCGTGAAGAATTTGCACAATTAATTGAGGATACAATCGAACAAAATGAGCAGTTTTACAGAAGTCTCCAAGAAAATAGCAAAGCAGTCGAAGGCTCTGAGCGAATGGAAATTAAGCGGACAGTACAATTAGTTGCCGCTGCGAAGAAACTGCATCAAATGATTGTTGAGATTGGCAATAACCTTGTTTTTGAAGCAGAAACGTATACAATTGACCAATATGAATTACATATTGTAGATGAGTACTTAGACCAATTGGAATATTCATTAAAGCTTTTCGGTGAAGAGAATGATGCGATTACGTGGGTTGAGGCAGATAGTGAGAGTGATACGCTTGTCATAATGCCCCAAGCAGTAGAAACGATCTTAGCGGAGAACGTATTTTCGAAACAGATTCCATTTATCTTTTCTTCTGCAACATTATCTGAAGATAAATCGTTTGACTATATTGCGAATAGTCTGGGAATCAAAAACTATCAATCATTTTCGGTGGAATCACCATTTGACTATGAAACTCAGATGAAGATCCAAATGCCTAAGTTCAATATTAACGAGGATGTATTCCAATCGAAAGTGGATTTTGCATGGAATGATATCGAAAAATCAGAAGGCAGGGCTTTGCTTTTATTTAATTCAAAGGAAGAACTCCAGAGATTTAAAGAGAACTGTAGGACTGAAAAATATGAGTTTCTCTTTGAAGGGGATCAAGAAATCAGTGGATTGGTTTCTAAATTCCAAAACACTGAACAAAGTATCCTTTGCTCAGTTTCCTTGTGGGAAGGTCTCGATATCCCAGGTCCTTCTTTATCCAATGTCATCATTTGGTCATTACCATTTCCACCAAATGACCCGGTTTTCCAGGCAAAACGAAAAGGAGCAGAACATTCCTTTGAGCAAGTTGATTTACCATATATGCTTCTGAGATTAAGACAAGGAATTGGTCGATTAATTCGGTCAAGTGAAGATACAGGTACGGTTAGTATTTTTGTTGATAACCAAGTTTCTATCGAGGTTTTAAATAAAATTAAAAATGTACTGCCAACAGAAACATATTAATGGGGGGACTAAATATGTCTGAGCAACTAAAACAAACTGAACTAGCGTTTCTTGAATTAGTAAAGAAAATGACAAGCTACAATGAAGCAATTGGGGTTATGTATTGGGACTTGCGAACTGGTGCTCCAAAAAAAGGAGTCGAACAACGCTCAGAAGTTATTGGAATGCTGTCTTCTGAAGTATTTGCAATGTCTACTTCCGTTGAAATGGAAAGCTACTTGAAAGAATTAACGAAACCTGGAGCTCAGCAACAACTTGGTGAAATTACAAAGAAAGTGGTTGAGGAGTGTCAAAAGGATTTTGAACGAAATAAAAAAATACCTGCTGATGAATTTCGCGAGTTTGTGATTCTTCAATCAAAAGCTGAATCTGTATGGGAAGATGCAAAAGAAAAATCTGACTTTGAAATGTTCCGCCCCTATTTGGAAAAGCTTGTCGATTTCACGAAGAAATTTATTAGCTACTGGGGTTATGAAGGGAACAAGTACAACACATTATTAGATATGTACGAGCCAGGAGTAACAGTTGAGGTAGTTGATGCCGTGTTTGCTCAATTACGAGATAAAATTGTACCACTTGTAAAAGCAGTAACAGAATCACAAAACAAACCAGAGACTTCATTTTTATTTAAAGAATTCCCTAAGGAAAAACAGCGTGAATTTAGTTTAGAGATTCTAAGAAAAATGGGGTATGACTTTGAAGCAGGACGTCTTGATGAAACTGTTCACCCTTTTGCAACTGGGTTAAATCCAGGGGACGTTCGTGTTACAACAAATTATGTTGAAACTGACTATAGAACTGCGGTTTTTGGAACAATCCATGAAGGTGGACATGCTCTTTATGAGCAAAACATTTCTTCAGATTTAGTTGGAACGAACCTTGCACAAGGAACTTCAATGGGGATCCATGAATCTCAATCCCTTTTTTATGAAAATATACTTGGGCGCAGCCTGTCATTTTGGAAAAATAATTTTGAGTTATTAAAAGAATATGCAAGTGGTCAATTTGATGGAGTATCAATCGAAGACTATTATCGAGCAATAAATGAATCAAAACCATCTTTTATTCGAATTGAAGCAGATGAATTAACATATCCATTGCATATCATGGTGCGATATGAAATTGAAAAAGGTTTGTTTAATGATGAGATCGAAGTAAAAGACCTACCAGAAATATGGAATGCTAAGTATGAAGAGTATCTAGGTATACGTCCAGAGAATGATGCAAAAGGAGTCCTGCAGGATGTCCATTGGGCAGGCGGTAGCTTCGGATATTTCCCTTCTTACGCCCTTGGATATATGTATGCTGCTCAATTCAAGAATGCCATGGAAAAGGACCTTCCAAACTTTGATGAGTTACTAGAAGAGGGGAACTTACTTCCGATTAAAGAATGGCTAACTGAACATATCCATAAGCATGGAAAAATGAAAAAGCCTTTAGAAATCATCAAGGATGTTACAGGTGAGGGGTTAAATGCAAATTATTTAATCCAATATTTAGAAACTAAATATAGTGCAATATATAAGTTGTAAAAAAAGGAAGAGGCTGGGACATAACTAGCTTCGAATAGTGATAAAGGAGAATTTGAGTGAACTCAAGTTCTCCTTTATCTATTTTT
>QGHH01000419.1 GCA_003640645.1 Fredinandcohnia aciditolerans
GATCACCCCGGCGATCTCGGTGCTGTCGGCCCTGGAAGGGATGAAGACCATCCCCTCGCTGCACAAGGTGGTGAACACCGACACCGTGATGCTGGTGGCCATCGTCGTGCTGGTGGCCCTGTTCGTGGCCCAGGCCCGCGGCACCGCCAAGGTCGCCACCCTGTTCGGGCCGGTGATGGCGGTGTGGTTCCTGTGCATCGGCGCGTTCGGCGTCATGCACCTGCTCGACGACCCGCACGTGCTGCTGGCCTTCTCGCCGCACTACGCCGTCGAGTTCCTCGGCCGTCACGGCCTGACCGGCTTCCTGGTGCTGGGCTCGGTGTTCCTGACCGTCACCGGGGCAGAGGCGCTCTACGCCGACATGGGCCATTTCGGCCGCTGGCCGATCCAGGCCTCGTGGCTGTTCTTCGCCCTGCCGTGCCTGGCGCTGAACTATCTGGGCCAGGGCGCCTTCGCCCTGGCGGCCCTGGAATGGTCGGTGGCGCACGGCAAGGTCCTGGCCAACCAGGACTGGTTCTTCCTGATGATCCCCGGCGGCCTGCGCGCGCCGATGGTCATCCTGGCCGCCGCCGCCACCGTCATCGCCTCGCAGGCGGTGATCACCGGGGCCTATTCGCTG
>QGHH01000420.1 GCA_003640645.1 Fredinandcohnia aciditolerans
AAGGTTCCTATGCACGCCGCGGCCACCCCGATTCCCTGCCCATGCCAGGCGCGCAACTGCGCCTTGGCGCGCACCACGTCGGGCCGGACCAGTGCGTCCAGCAGCCTGGGCGGCGTCTTGGCATTCAAGGCCGGCACCACCACCCAATCCGGCCGCGCCACTTCGCCGGCCGGTCGCACCGCCATGGACAGGCCCAGCGCGGTGCGGATACGCCGGCCCACGCCTGCCACCGTCACATCGAACGGCGCGGGCGCGTCCGACTGCATCGACGCCAGTTCGTTGGCGGTGTCGAAAACGTCCAGCAGCGCCGTCAGGCCGGTATCGAAAGCGCCATCCAAGGCGAACAGACAGATACGCATGTCGTAAATAGCCCGAATATTGTCATTTACGACTATAGATCCCGACCCTTGCCGCTGTCTAGAATTCCCGCTGAATCAACGGCTTCGGCCTGGTTTCCCAGCCGGGCCGCGCTTATCCCGGCGCCTCAGCAAGCGAGACCCTCACCATGGAACATCCCGATCCCACCCAGCTCGACAATCCGGCCTGGTTCGCGTTGGCCGGCCGCCAGGCGCACCTGCGCCAGGGCGATGGCTTGGCCGCGCGCTACTTGCCCGACGTC
>QGHH01000421.1 GCA_003640645.1 Fredinandcohnia aciditolerans
GGCGGCGCCGTTGAAGAAGAAGATGTAGCCCAGGCCCAGCACCAGGCCGGGCACGGCCATCGGCATCAGCGCCAGCATCCCCAGCACACCGCGCAGGCCGCGCGACGAGGCGCTGCGGGCCGGCACCTTTTCCATCATCCAGGCGCCCAGGAACACCACCACCGTGCCGATCAGCGCGGTGCAGAAGGCCAGTTCCAGGCTGTTGCGCCAGGCCAGCCAGCCGCCGCCATCCATGTTGTCGAAGTCGTAAGAACGCAGCGACAGCGACAGGTTGTAGGGCCACATCTTCACGAACGAGGCCCACACCGCCACGCCGATGATCAGCAGCAGGAACCCGGCCATGCCGCCCGCCAGCAACAGGAAGGTTGCGTCGCGCCGGCGGTTGGCGCCGGCCGCATAGGGCTGGGCGCGACCGCTCAACTGGGCGCCCTGGCGTGCCCGCAGGCGGCGGTCCAGCACGAAGGTCAGCAGCGCCGGCAGCAACAGCAGGATGCCGATGGCGGCGCCCTTCGGGAAGTTCTGCTGGCCGACCACGGCCTTGTAGGCTTCCATCGCCAGCACGTTGTAGTCGCCGCCCACCACCTTGGGCACGCCGAAGTCGGTCACGGTAAGCGTGAAC
>QGHH01000422.1 GCA_003640645.1 Fredinandcohnia aciditolerans
CGGCGGCCGCATGCCGGCGCTGCAGCAGCGCGGGCTGCTGGCGGCGCTGCACGCCGAACAGGTCGCCGGGCTGGTGCCCGAGGACGACGCGCGCCGCCTGGAGGAGGCCTACCGCTTCCTGCGCCGCACCGAACACGCGCTGCAATACCGCGAGGATGAGCAGACCCACCTGCTGCCGGGCGACCCTGGCCAGCGCGCCGCGCTGGCCGCCGCGCTGGGGCTGAGCCCGCAGGATTTCGAAAGCACGCTGGCCGCGAACCGCCAATTCGTCTCGCGTACCTTCCGCTACGTGTTCCGCATGGTGGGCATGGACAAGGTGGACACCGCCGATGCCGGCGCCGACACGCCCGCCGACGAACCCGACGAGGAATGCGCCCTGGCCGAGCAGATCCGCCAGGGCACCCTGGCGCCCGGCGACCGCCTGCCCACCGAAAAGCAGTTGACCGAGATCTATTCGGTCAGCCGCGCCGTGGTGCGCGAGGCGCTGGCGCGCCTGAAATCCGAAGGCCTGATCACCTCGCAGCAAGGCAGCGGCGTGTTCGTCGACCCGAACTTCCAGCGCAACGCCTTCCGCATCGCCGCGCCCACGCCGGGCGACAACCAGGACCGGGAGCACAT
>QGHH01000423.1:0-289 GCA_003640645.1 Fredinandcohnia aciditolerans
AGGACGCCGGGCGGATCGAGGGCGCCGCGCGGGTCTCGGCGGCGAGCCGCCGGTTGCAGGCGTATTTCGATGGCGAGGTCGAGGCGATCGACGGGCTGGAGGTGGCGCTGGGCGGCACCGATTTCCAGCGCCAGGTGTGGCGGGCGCTGCGTGATATCGAGCCCGGCGATACGATCAGCTATGGCGTGCTGGCCGGGCGCATTGGCCGGGCTTCGGCGGTGCGCGCTGTTGGCATGGCCAATGGGGCCAACCCGGTCGGGATCGTGGTGCCGTGCCACCGGGTCATCGG
>QGHH01000423.1:348-618 GCA_003640645.1 Fredinandcohnia aciditolerans
AGGGGCGCGCCGGTTGCGCGCGCCGCGTGAGAAACGCTCAGGCGCGGATCCAGCCGCGCGCGATGGGCAAGGCCAGCAGCTTGCGGTACAGGGCCTGCAGCAGCAGGGTCAGCGGCGCGCCGACGCGGCGCCAGACCGGCATGACCAGCCCGGCCGCCACCGGCGCCAGCAGCAGGCCGCCGGCGATGTCCAGGGGGAAGTGCACGCCCAGGTAGACCCGCGACAGGCCGACCACGGCCGCCAGCAGCAACGTGGCATAGCCCCAGCCGG
>QGHH01000424.1:0-378 GCA_003640645.1 Fredinandcohnia aciditolerans
CCCGGCATGTATATCGGTGACACCGACGACGGCTCGGGCCTGCACCACATGGTCTATGAGGTGGTCGACAACGCCATCGACGAAGCGCTGGCTGGCCATGCCGACCTGGTGACGGTAACGCTCAATCCCGACGGTTCGTGCACGGTGATCGACAACGGTCGCGGTATTCCGACCGACCTGCACCCGACAGAAGGCGTCTCTGCGGCCGAAGTCATCATGACCCAGTTGCACGCCGGCGGCAAGTTCGACCAGAACTCCTACAAGGTTTCCGGCGGCCTGCACGGCGTCGGCGTCTCCGTCGTCAACGCACTGTCGAGCAAGCTCGAGCTGCGGGTGTGGCGCGACAACAAGGAGCATTATATCGAATTGTAGCCAGAT
>QGHH01000424.1:388-617 GCA_003640645.1 Fredinandcohnia aciditolerans
TGGTCAACGCGCTGTCGGTATGGCTGCGCATCAAGGTTCGTCGCGACGGCAAGATCCACGAAATGAGCTTCACCCACGGCGATGCCGACGCGCCGTTGAAGGTGACCGGCACCTATGAGCAGGAGAAACTCCCCGGCACCTATGAGGGCCGCAGCGGTTCGGAAATTACCTTCCTGCCCTCCTCCGACACCTTCAAGGGCGTCACGGAGTTCGACTACGGCACTCTGGA
>QGHH01000425.1 GCA_003640645.1 Fredinandcohnia aciditolerans
CCGTTCCTGCTGGCCCAGGAGATGTTTTCGAAGCTGGTCGAGACCAGCCTGAACATCTTCCAGGAACTGCGCGATTCGGCAGACGAGCGCACCTTCATGAGCGTCTATGGCTCGCCGCTGGTGCAGGACCTGGCCGGCCTGGGCGGCAAGGACGGCCAGCCGCGCCGCCACCCCGGCGTGTCGCCGGAACACCGCCGCTTCATGGAAGAGCGCGCCGCCGAACTGCGCTCGCTGCTGCAGGAAGGCGGCCTGCGCGTGGCCGCCATCCGCATGCTGCTGTACGTGGCCGGCGCCGAGGGCGGCCTGGACGAGCGCAGCTTCGCGCTGATCCGCAAGATGCGCGCCGAGGCCGGCAACGCCATGACGCTGCAGGAATTCAAGGACATCACCCGCGACCAGGCCATGATGATGCGGCTGGACTCGGCCGCCGTGCTGCAGACGATGCCGAAGCTGCTGGAAGGCTCGTCGCCGGCCGCCATCCGCGAGGCGCTGGCAGCGATGAAGCACGTGCTGGAAGCGGCCGAGCCGCTGAGTCCCGCCGCGCGCGCCAGCCTGGCCGAGATGGAGCAGATCTTCGAAACCGCCGCGCGCCGCGCGCAAAAGCATGAGCCGGCGCC
>QGHH01000426.1 GCA_003640645.1 Fredinandcohnia aciditolerans
GAAGAGCAGGCGGCGCTGTCCGAAAAGAACGCCAAGGCCGACCTCGCGGCGCAGGAGGCGATCCTTCTGGAAAAGCGTCGCCTGTACAACGGCGACAAGAATGCGATCGAGGACATCGATCGTGAGATTCAAAAGCTGAAGAAGGCGCATGAGGTCGAGCTCAGCCGGATAAACCTGGAAGGAATCCGGGCCCGGGAAGAGGCGCTGAAGCGTGCGGCCGAGGTTGAGAAGAAACTCGCCCAGGAACGGATCGATCGGGCCAAGGAGCAGGAGGCTGCGGCAAAGCAGCAGCAGGCGAACGCTGAGGCCGCTGTCGGACCCTGGGTGGACGCCGTCAGCCAGGGCGTCCAGGGCATGATCAAGGGCACCGAGACTCTGCAGGGCATGCTGCAGAAGATCGGACAACAGATCCTCAACGACACCATCAAGGTGATCGAAAAGCGCGTCAACAGCTTCATCGCCGGCGAGTTGCTGCAGACCGCCACCGCCGGCGCCGAGGCGGCCAAGCGGAAGGGCGTCGAAGCCGGCGCGGAGGCGGTCACCATCACTGGCTGGCGCGGCCTGCTCGCCCGTTGGCTCGGCGTCGAGACCGGCAAGACCGCGGCGACCGTGGCGGG
>QGHH01000427.1 GCA_003640645.1 Fredinandcohnia aciditolerans
GTTGCAATCGCCAACCACATGGCGGGCCTTGCGCGGCTGACACTGGTGGCTCTCTCCCAGCTCGTCGTCACGGTTGCCATGTTCCAGACATTGCGGCCAGCTTTGCCTGCCGTACGCGCCGCCCAGGCGGCCGCCAGCGGCAACAGCGTTGAGGAGCCTGGCGGCAGCGGCAGCGCTCGGCTCGCCAGAATGGTCACCGTCGCCCTGCTGCCGTTCTTCGCCTACTATGCCGCCTGGGGCTTCCTCAGCGATACGGTGCGGCAATATTCGCGTGCAGCTCTTGCCCTGGCCCCATTCGGCGAGTCTGGAAATGTACTCGACGTGCTGGACTCGCGCTGGCTGCTGTTTTCCGTCGCCATTTCCTGGCTGATCCGGCGTGGCGCCAAGGAAATGCAGAAACGCGGCGGCGCTTCCTCTGCCTGGCAGATCATCGTCGTCATCTGTGAGACCAACTGGATCTTCATCGGTATCTACGTCATCAGCCGCTGGAAGGATGACGTCCTCTCCTGGGTGATGAGCCGCAACATCGGTTCTCTTTTTCAGGCAGCAATGGAGGGCATCGCTACGCCGGTCGGCAGCGCCATTGCGGCAGCGCCGATAGTATCGGTGGAAATGAC
>QGHH01000045.1 GCA_003640645.1 Fredinandcohnia aciditolerans
TTTTTTCAAAACCGAAAGGTTTTATATTGTTAAAGACGCTTTTGACGGGAATAAGAATAAAAAATAGAATAGGTCGGGTTTCGAGGAGCAAAGAGTTCAAGGAAGCAAGGGTGTGACAACCAGAATGTACTTTGTACAAGTTGAGTGCAGCTGATGTAGAAAATCTGACATTCTTTAGAAGCTGACCACCGAATACGGAAGGTAAGATTCTTGCACCGGTGGTAGCTGAGAAATTGCCCTTGTGAGGGTCTAAGACCAGCCAGTGTGGTTGGTCCTTTTTGTGCTTTAAAGATTAATTTTAGAACAGTTGATATAGGGACATAAGTGTTAATCGTGTAACCAGAAGGTTGGAAAATGATAATGATTTAACGTAAAGACAATAAAGCATCTACACCCCATCAATTTTCTCCTTTAAAAACAAATACAGCAAAAAAGGAACTTTATCTGCTGATATTGCGAGAAACTGCCTGATAAATGGGTAGTCATTGCTAGAGTATGAATGAAGCAGTTCACTCCACCATTCGGTCTCATATCTAGATATCATACTTAAATTATAAAGGAGTAAATAATGTGTCATGATTTCAGGAAAAAACGACAGTAGTTCCCTTTCCTTTGGCAGATAGTAGGTGTCTTCATATAAATGATATAGAAGTGGCGAACTTGCCAGTGGCAGAAGATAGTTTTCTTTTTTTATTTGTAACGCTATTGATCCACTGTCTTTTCCATCTGTTGTTTCATTAACATGAGTTGTTGAAAATGGTAGTATATTTTCGATAAAATCTACAAACCTCCGTGAGGTCATATGATAACTGTCTAAGGCTTCAGTTGGAATTGATAATGTATTCTGAGTTGTAATTGGTGTTTCGATATATAAGTTTTTTTGAAAATGCAGAGTAAATAAATTTTGTAATTCGGGAATCCTTTTAAATAACTGCTCCATTGTAAACTTTTCACCTTCCATTTGTTTCACATGAAACATACGTTCAGAAAAGTGAGAAAATAATCCGTTTTTTTGCACCTTTACTTCATCATGAAAAAACTCGTAGCTCTGTTTTTTTCGTTTTCTAGTTGAAACGCCATGTGCAAGTACCGAAGTTGATTCTGGGTACTGAGGATCAACAGTTAGTAAACATGCTTTTAACAATTGTACCATTCCATAAAAGAGAAGAACCGGCTTAATGGATAATGGAGCATTTTGGGATAATTGGTAGTAATTTTGACCATGTTCTAAATAATAGATAAACGGGTAACTGTTTTCATAGCTCTTTTTATCTGCGTCTGTAACTGCCGCTTTTTCATAGCATTTTTGTAGTAAGTGTTGTGTTGTATTTGCTGCATGAAGTGCATTAAATGATTGCCAAATAAAACGATAATCAAACAAATTACTAACCTCCATTAAAAACAAAGAAGTACAAAATATGGGTGAAAAGAGATAATGAAAAACTCTGAATTATTAAATATATCGTTCGATTCTTGACAGTAGTTTACCCAGTTGTTAATCTACTAATAATATTTTGCAATCGAAGGGGGATTTATTACATGTGGGAAACAAAGTTTGCCAAAGAAGGATTAACATTTGATGATGTATTGCTATTACCTGCTAAGTCAGAGGTACTACCTAAGGATGTAAATCTTGGGGTTAAGTTAACAGAAACACTTAAGTTAAATATCCCGATTGTTAGTGCGGGTATGGACACAGTAACAGAGCATGAAATGGCAATTGCAATGGCCCGTCAAGGCGGACTAGGGATCATTCATAAGAATATGTCTGTTGAGCAACAGGCTGAGCAGGTTGATAAAGTTAAGCGTTCAGAAAGTGGCGTAATCACAGATCCTTTTTTCTTAACTCCTAGTCATCAAGTATTTGATGCTGAACATTTAATGGGAAAATATCGTATTTCAGGTGTTCCAATTGTAAACAACCCACAAGAGCAAATCTTGGTTGGAATTATTACCAATCGTGACCTTCGTTTTATTCAAGACTATTCCATTCAAATTTCAGATGTAATGACAAAGGAAAATCTCGTAACTGCCCCTGTTGGTACTACTTTAGAACAGGCAGAAAAACTTCTACAGAAATATAAAATTGAAAAGCTTCCACTCGTTGATGAAGGTGGAGTATTAAAAGGGCTTATTACAATAAAGGATATTGAAAAAGTAATTGAGTTCCCGAATTCAGCAAAGGATGCGCAAGGGCGTCTTTTAGTAGGAGCCGCTGTTGGGGTAACAACAGATACAATGCTTCGAGTTGAAAAGCTAGTTAAAGCTGGAGTTGATGCAATTGTTGTTGATACAGCACACGGCCATTCAGCAGGAGTACTTGAAACAGTTAAAACAATTAGAGACGCATATCCAAAACTAAATATTATTGCTGGTAACGTAGCAACAGCAGAAGCAACACGTGCTCTTATAGAAGCAGGCGCAAGCGTTGTGAAAGTAGGAATAGGACCTGGTTCTATTTGTACAACTCGTGTTGTAGCAGGTGTTGGTGTCCCTCAAATAACAGCTGTTTACGATTGTGCAACAGAAGCAAGAAAACATGGAGTTTCGATTATTGCGGATGGCGGTATTAAATATTCTGGTGACATCGTTAAAGCATTAGCTGCGGGTGGTCATGTCGTAATGCTAGGAAGCTTACTTGCAGGTGTATCTGAAAGCCCAGGGGAAACTGAGATCTTCCAAGGCCGTCGCTTTAAAGTATATCGTGGCATGGGCTCTGTTGCGGCAATGGAAAAAGGAAGTAAGGACCGATATTTCCAGGAGGATGCGAAAAAGTTTGTTCCTGAAGGTATTGAAGGTCGTCTTCCATACAAAGGCCCTCTTACAGACACAATATATCAATTAATTGGTGGTATTCGTTCTGGTATGGGTTACTGTGGCACAAAGAATTTAGAAGAGTTAAGAGAGAATGCACAATTCATTAAAATGACAGGTGCTGGATTACGTGAAAGTCATCCACATGATGTACAGATCACAAAGGAAGCACCGAACTACTCTACTCTCTAAGGTAAATTTAGACAGAAGATAATCCATTGGTAGGATTTTTATATTGTGGTAGATAGAGTCATGTACTCTATCTATTTTTTTTGAAGCTGGTATGTTAAAATGTCTTTTGTGCGTATTATGAAAGTGGAGGTTTAAAACGTGAAAAAACAAACAAAAAAAAGATTGATTATAAGTTTTTTAGCAGTCTTTTTGCTAACGCTTTTTGTAGGACAAATACCTCCTGCAAAAGCAGCACCTGCTCTTGATATAAATGTAAAAAATGCAATATTAATTGATGCAGATACAGGTAAAATACTATATGAAAAAAATGCTGATCAAGCGGCCCCAATTGCAAGTATGGTAAAAATGATGACCGAGTACCTGATAATGGAGGCTATCTCTGAAGGGAGACTATCTTGGGACCAAACTACTCAAATTAGCCAATATGCATATGATATATCTGCAAATAATAACTTTTCAGGTGTTGGCTTACGGTTAAATCATGATTATACGGTTGAGGAACTTTATAAAGCAATGGCGATTTATTCTGATAATGCAACAACAATTACATTAGCAGAATTATTAGCCGGTACTGAAGGCGAATTCGTAAAGCTTATGAATAAAAAGGCTGAAGAACTAGGTCTTCCAAACTATGAGTTTGTAAATAGTACAGGATTATCAAATTCAATGCTAGGTGATAATTACCCTGAAGGAACAAGTCCGGATGGGGACAATATGTTATCAGCAGAATCTGTGGCTTTATTAGCTTACTCACTATTACGAGATTTTCCAGAGGTATTGGAGATTTCAAGTATCCCTCAATTAGAATTTTACGATGAGAAACTGGATAACTGGAACTGGATGTTAAAACATGATCCAAAGGTATCCCCATATCTTGCAGATTTCTATTATGAGGGAATGGATGGGCTAAAAACAGGTACAACACCAGCAGCTGGTTATTGCTTTACAGGAACTGCTGAACGTAACGGAAAAAGATTAATTTCAGTCGTAATGGGGGCAACAAGCGAACCAGAGCGTTTCAAAGAGACTCGTAAACTATTAGATTATGGTTTTAATAATTTTGAACAAATTGAAGTTTACCCTGAAGGATATCAAGTAAAGGGTAATAAAGAATTAAAGGTAGTCAAGGGAAAAGAAAAGAAAGTAGAAATTTCAACTAAAGCACCAGTAAAATTATTAGTTAAAAAGGGTGTAGATAAGTCTGCATTTAAAGCAGAATATGTATTTGATGACAAGGTTGTTTCAAAGGATAAAGAAATAACAGCTCCTTTTAAAGAAGGAACAAAAGTGGGCCATATGAGTGTATCCTATGATGGTGATGACTTAGGCTATATTACCGCAAATGGTGATGATAAATTACAGGTACCACTTGTGACAGATACAGGTGTTGAAAAGACAAACTGGTTCGTGCTCATGATGAGAGGAATTGGTGGATTCTTTGGTGATATTTGGTCAAGTGTGGCAAACACTGTTAAGGGCTGGTTCTAATATAAAGGTCTCCTTCTCTGTAGAAGGGGGCCTTTTTGTTTCCATATTATACTATTTTGGTATAATTACTAGGAAATTAGAAAATTATGAGTTAGAATATTCTTAGTTTATTTTCTATTGGGCATTCACTATAGTTAAAAATATGATATGATTATGCCTATAAAATTAGATAACGAATCATTGGAGGAATCGTAATGGCAAATACAGGAACAGATCGAGTAAAACGTGGTATGGCTGAAATGCAAAAGGGCGGCGTAATTATGGACGTTGTCAATGCAGAACAAGCTAAAATTGCAGAAGAAGCAGGCGCTGTAGCAGTAATGGCTTTAGAGCGTGTACCTGCTGATATTCGAGCGGCTGGTGGAGTTGCTAGAATGGCGGACCCTACAATCGTCGAGCAAGTAATGGGTGCTGTTACTATTCCAGTTATGGCTAAAGCTCGTATAGGTCATATTGTAGAAGCTAGAGTATTAGAAGCTCTTGGCGTTGACTACATTGATGAGAGTGAAGTATTAACTCCAGCTGATGAAGAATTCCACTTAAATAAACGTGATTTCACAGTTCCATTTGTTTGTGGCTGCCGTGACTTAGGCGAAGCAACTCGCCGAATTGCAGAAGGTGCATCTATGCTTCGTACAAAAGGTGAGCCTGGAACAGGAAATATTGTAGAAGCTGTTCGTCATATGAGAAAAGTGAATGCTCAAATTCGTAAAGTTGTTGGCATGAGTGAAGATGAGCTTATGACAGAAGCAAAAAATCTTGGAGCACCATTTGAATTATTGCTTCAAATCAAACAAGAAGGTCGCCTACCAGTTGTTAACTTTGCTGCAGGTGGTGTAGCAACTCCAGCTGACGCAGCGCTAATGATGCAACTTGGAGCAGATGGAGTATTTGTTGGATCTGGTATTTTCAAATCAGATAATCCTGCAAAATTTGCTCGTGCGATTGTAGAAGCTACTACACATTATCAAGATTATGAATTAATTGCACACCTTTCTAAAGGACTAGGAAATGCTATGAAAGGTATTGAAATTTCATCATTATTACCAGAACAACGCATGCAAGAAAGAGGCTGGTAAGTAAGAGGGTGTTCAGACGTGGTTAAAATCGGAGTATTAGGACTTCAGGGGGCTGTCCGAGAACATGTTCGTTCTGTAGAAGCCTCTGGAGCGGAAGCAGTCATTGTAAAAAAAGTTGAACAACTTGAAGAAATTGACGGATTAATTATCCCTGGCGGGGAAAGTACTACAATGCGCCGATTAATTGATAAATATGAGTTTATGGAGCCACTTCGCTCATTTGCTGAGCAAGGTAAGCCGATGTTTGGAACATGTGCAGGGCTAATTCTACTTGCGAAGCAGCTTGTTGACTATAAGGAGTCACATCTTGGACTTATGGATATTAAAGTTGAGAGAAACTCATTTGGCCGTCAGCGTGAGAGCTTTGAGGCGGAGCTCATGATTCCTGGAATCGCTGAAGACTTTGTCGGAGTATTTATTCGCGCACCACATATTGTGGAAGCAGGAGAAAATGTCGAAATTCTTGCAAAGCATAATGGTAGAATTGTTGCAGCCCGTGAAGGACAATATTTAGGCTGCTCCTTCCATCCAGAATTAACAGACGATCACCGCTTTACAGCGTATTTTGTAAAAATGGTCGAAGAATCAAAAGCAAAAAACCTTGTATAAACAATTAAAACATGGTAAAACTTTATATAAATAATATAAAATGTGAAATCTATGATAGGAACTAGTAGCTCGTCTTTTTTCCTAAGAGAGTCGGTGGTTGGTGTGAACCGATGAAAAAAGCTTGTGAATCCATCCTTGAGTGAAATACTGAACGCATCATTCAAGTAGGTATTTTCGGTAAATCCGTTATCTTTTTCAAGAGGGGGATACTTGTATCCTCAACTAGGGTGGTAACGCGGGTTAACTCTCGTCCCTTTTTTAGGGGCGGGAGTTTTTTGTTTGCCGTAACTGTTGAAAAGTTGCCAATTTCTGTGAGGCTTGGTTTTTTCGGTTCTGACGTAGGTTAATTACGCTCCGGGTCCTCAAACCCGTTCCGCCTTTGAAAATTCAACAGTCAAGAGTGGATTTCAATTTTTGCTAGAGAATACATGGATTTTAGGAGGTTTAAGTAATGTTAGATATCAAATTTTTAAGAAGCCATTTTGATGAAGTAAAAGAGAGACTCAAGTATCGTGGTGAGGATTTAACAGACCTGGGGCGTTTTGAGGAGTTAGATAAGAAGCGCCGCGAGCTTATATTGAAGACTGAGGAGTTAAAAAGCCGTAGAAATGAAGTGTCAGGTCAAATCGCTGTTTTGAAACGAGAGAAAAAAGATGCAGATGCTCTCATTTTAGAAATGCGTGAGGTTGGTGATAAGGTCAAAGAATTAGATACGGAATTACGAGATGTGGAAGGACAATTAGAGCATCTTATGTTATCAATTCCGAATATACCACATGAAAGTGTGCCAATTGGTGAATCTGAGGATGATAACGTTGAAGTCCGTAAATGGGGAGAGCTTCCCGAGTTTGGATTTGAACCAAAGCCACATTGGGAAATTGCTGATCAACTTGAAATTTTAGACTTTGAACGTGCAGGAAAAGTAACAGGTAGCCGTTTTGTATTTTATAAGGGGCTTGGGGCAACACTTGAAAGAGCATTATTTAATTTTATGTTAGACCTACATGTAGAGGAACATGGATATGAAGAGGTTATTCCTCCATATCTAGTCAATCGTGCAAGCATGACAGGTACAGGACAACTTCCAAAGTTTGAAGAAGATGCATTCCTCATTGAAAATGAAGATTACTTCTTAATTCCGACTGCTGAGGTTCCAGTTACCAATCTACACCGTGATGAGATTATAGGCGGAGAAGAGCTACCAATTAAATATGCGGCATTTAGTGCTTGTTTCCGCTCTGAAGCTGGTTCAGCGGGAAGAGATACAAGAGGGTTGATCCGTCAGCATCAGTTTAATAAGGTAGAACTAGTGAAGTTTGTAAAGCCAGAAGATTCTTATCAAGAATTAGAAAGCTTAACAGCAAATGCTGAAAAGGTACTTCAGTTACTAGGTCTTCCATACCGTGTCCTAAGCATGTGTAGTGCAGATTTAGGATTTACTGCAGCGAAAAAATATGACATTGAAGTGTGGATTCCAAGCTACGGAACATATCGTGAAATTTCTTCTTGTAGTAATTTTGAGGCATTCCAGGCAAGACGAGCCAATATTCGTTTCCGCCGTGATCGAGATTCAAAACCTGAGCACGTTCATACATTGAATGGTTCTGGACTTGCAATTGGTCGAACAGTTGCGGCAATCCTAGAGAATTATCAACAAGAAGACGGTACAGTCATCATTCCGGAAGTATTACGTCCTTATATGAGAAATAAAGAAGTAATTGGTCCTAAGTAATCAATTAAAATATTGGCCAGGATTTTACCACTTTCCTGGCCTTATTAAAAAAAAACAAAGATATTGTTGACATTTAATTTAAAACTATGGTATATTATTTCTTGTCGATACGGAGGAATACCCAAGTCCGGCTGAAGGGATCGGTCTTGAAAACCGACAGGGGTGTTAAAGCCCGCGGGGGTTCGAATCCCTCTTCCTCCGCCATAATTTTTTAATAATACTAGCGCATAAAGTATTGGAGATGAACTCGTTACTATTACGGTAACGAGTTTTTTGCTATTTACATATATTTTATCAATAAAGAACCCCTTTTGAGTGATTATCTCAAAAGGGGTATTTGTTGCTCTAGCTTTTTAAAAGTTCGGTTTGTCTGATAAACTTTGAAATTTTCTCGATAATTAGTTCGACTGAACCTTCGTCTTGTAAAATATCGTATTCATTGATATTTAATCGAAGAACAGGGCAAGCAGTAAAATTATTGATCCATTTCTCATAACGACCGTGCATTTCTTCCCAATATGAAATAGGAGTTTGTTGCTCCATTGGTCTGCCGCGTTCTTGGATTCGATTAATGATATCATCAAGGCTGCCTTCAAGATAAATTAATAAATTCGGATGTGGGAAATATGGTGTCATTACCATCGCATCAAAAAGGTTAGTATATGTCTCATAATCGACAGGCGCCATGGTTCCTTTTTCATAATGCATTCTCGCAAATATGCCTGTGTCCTCATAGATAGAACGATCTTGGACAAATCCACCGCCATATTCAAAGATTTTCTTTTGCTCTTTAAAACGTTCTGCAAGGAAATAGATTTGAAGGTGGAAGCTCCATCTTTCAAAATCTGCATAAAAACGATCTAAATATGGGTTCGAATCCACTTTCTCAAAAGAGGTTCTAAATCCAAGTGCATTTGCAAGTGCATTTGTCATTGTAGACTTTCCAACACCAACTGTACCTGCAATGGTGATCACTGCATTACTAGGGATATCATATTTATTACGCAAATTCATTCTGTCTTACTCCTTTTTCAAGAATGGTGTCTTCTATTTTTGATAGGATTTGTTCAAGATCCTGTTTATTCTGGACAAAGTCTAGTTTGTCTCCGTTAAATCGTATAACAGGAATATTTGGGTGTGCCTTTTCGAACTTTGCCATTGATTGCTCGTAATCAAGGCTTAATTGACTAAGATAAGCTGGGTCAATGCCTTTTTCGATGTCTCGACCACGCATTTTAATCCGTTCTAATAAAGTATCGAGGCTAGCGTGCAAATAGATGACGACATTTGGCACTGGCATATCAGCAGTTAGAATTTCATAAATCTGTAAGTATTTTTGAAATTGCTGAGCTTTCAATGTACGCTCAGCGAAGATTAGGTTTTTGAATATATGATAATCCGCAACAACCGGTTGATTTTTTTGAAGGTAATTTTCATTTATGTCTTCAAGTTGTTTATATCGGTTACAGAGGAAAAACATCTCTGTTTGAAAACTCCATTCATCAATATTCGTATAAAATTTACCCAAGAATGGATTTTCATCGACTATCTCTTTCAATAAGGCAAATTCAAATTGCTCTGAAATAGCCTTAGCGAGAGAGGTCTTCCCAACTCCGATCGGACCCTCTACTGTAATAAAGGGAATCCCACTACCCATCTCGTGTCCCCCTTTTTATATCAATCAAATGACAGATAAGCATTATTTTATCACAGGAAGATAGATGTTTGTTATTAATTGTCGAAAAAACAGACTGGGAAATATTATAGTTTTCTTATTGTGCACTAAATAGAAAAAGGAACTCGAAAAATCGAGTTCCTTTGAATGATGTCATCGTTTTACGACATTGAAATTATCTGTGATCAATAGCCAATTTTGCGGGAACGGTAGCCCCAGCTTCCAATAGCTGATTCCTCGTAGATTCAATTCTTTAATCAAATCAAACTTTGCCTGAATGCTTCTAGCATCCTCAAACCAAACCTTATGTTGCTTTCCAGCCGAGTCCGTATAATCAAAGTGAGGAGCTTGTGCCTTCGTATCGTATTGGATTGGTACATTATGTTGCTTTGCGAGTTCAATCGCTCGCTGTGGGCTTACTGCCTTTGCATATTCGCCACCTTGCACAAAAGGCAATGTCCAATCATAGCCATAAAGGTTTTGCCCCATCATTATTTTTGACGCTGGCATCTCAGTGATGGCATATTCAAGAACCTCTCGAACAGGACCTATTGGTGATACTGCCATTGGTGGTCCGCCACTATATCCCCATTCATACGTCATGATGACAACAAAGTCCACGATTTCACCGTGTGCTTTATAATCGTGTGCTTCGTACCAAGCGCCCTTTTGTTCTGCACTTGTTTTAGGAGCTAGTGCAGTGGATAGTAGCCAGCCTTCTTGGCTAAAGCGCTGTTTTGCTTTACGCAAGAAGTTGTTATAGGCTTCGCGGTCTTCTGGTCGTAAAAACTCCATATCAAAATGAATATCACGGAACCCATATTTTTTGGCTGTTTCTACGATTGTATCTAACAGCTTATTTTGGACATTTTGATCGTTAAGCACAATACGACCTAGTTCATTACTAAATTGTCCTTCTTCTAAATTCGCCACGACCATCATAAGGGTTACGTTATTTGCACTTGCAATGCTTGGTAAATTGTTCAATGGTGGTTCTTTTAGAGTGCCATCTCGTTGGATTTGAAAGTTAAATGGGGCTAAGTATGTTAAGTATGGAGCTGCTTGTCGTGAACTTCTTTCGAGAGCGGGACTGACCGAAGTTCCTGATGGTTCCACATAAGCATTGGTTTCTACATTTCGTTTTGGGCGTGCAGGAATATAGAGTCTAAGACCTACATTTAATGGACGATTCGGCGGAATTTGATTAATTTGTGCTAATTGCTGATAATTAAGTCCAAATTTATTTGCAATCGACCAGAGGCTATCACCTGGTTGGACCCAGTAAAATTGTCCAACAATAGGAATAACAAGTGCCTGGCCAATCGCAAGATTACCGGGGTCTGGAATTTGGTTTGCACGAACAATTTCATCTACTGTAGTGCCGTACGCTTGAGCGATTCCAAATAAGGACTGACCTCGCTCTACAACATGAATTTGCATGTTTGACCTCCTCATTCTACAATCTAGGTAACACACCTTTATTACTCTATGAGAGAATAAGAAAGATGATGCTTGGATAAAATGTTTAACTTCATTTAGTCGGGGGCAAACTCCAGCTAAATAAAGTTAAAGCCTACGGTGGATGCCACAGATTTTCAAGGGTAACTTTTCGAGCATAAGATCAAAGACTAAGTCCGCCACTTCCTGTGGCAACGTCTTTGTGACCCACCTCGTGTGGGCCTGAAAAATCTGGGCGAAAATACGCCAAGGCGCATTTGATTTATATAGTGAGGGAGTATTTACTTTGATGAAATCTGACGAATATTATATGAAATTGGCGATTGAAGAAGCAAAAAAAGCAGCTGATATAGATGAAGTGCCTATTGGTGCTGTTCTTGTTATAAATGATGAAGTTATTGCAAAAGCCCATAACCTTCGTGAAACACAGCAACGTTCAATTGCCCATGCAGAACTATTGGCACTTGATGAAGCCTGTCAACGTTCAGGCACTTGGAGATTAGAAGAGTCTACCTTGTATGTCACTCTTGAGCCCTGTGCAATGTGCTCGGGGGCTATCGTGCTATCGCGGGTAAAACGGGTCGTTTACGGGGCGAGTGATCCTAAGGGAGGATGTGCGGGAACCTTAATGAACCTTTTACAGGAACAACGATTTAATCATCAAACTGAGGTTGTTTCAGGTATTTGTGAGGAAGAATGCAGCAAACTCCTAAGTTCGTTTTTTAGACAGCTTCGAAAGAGAAAAAAAGATGAAAAGAATCGAACAACTGGTTCTACTTGAAAAAACTTACAGTTGGAATACGTTGATTTTTTTTGACTGAGCCTTTATACTAAGAATGTGTCACAAAGACACCTAACAATTTGGTATCAATTTTGCCGTGCTAAGCGGGGAGGTAGCGGTGCCCTGTACTCGCAATCCGCTCTAGCGAGGCCGAATTCCTTCATAGAGGGTAGTTATTGTAGGGTCTGCCTCAAGTAAGTGGTGTTGACGTCTGGGTCCTACGCAATGGGAACCCGTGAATCCTGTCAGGTCCGGAAGGAAGCAGCAGTAAGCGGACTCTCCCATGTGCCGTAGGGTTGCCTGGACCGAGCTAACTGCTTGAGTAACGCCTGGGGTAACTATTCGACGGAAGGTGCACGGCAGTTATACTACATAAAACAACTCACTCATTCGGGTGGGTTTTTTTATTGTCTAGTTTAAGACTCCATCGGCGCTCTGGTCTAAGTCAATTGCTTCGGAAGGTTGTGCTTGTCTTATGCTTGTCGCCTAAAGTTGAGCTTCTTGAACTGTTCTTGTTTTTTCTAGATTTTTTCAGTGAATGATATAATCACTTTGTACAGAATATTCACTTCCTGTATAATAGGAAGTGGACGAAGAGAAGGAGGGGCAATATCAATGGCATATCAAGCATTATACCGTGTCTTTCGACCACAAACCTTTCATGACGTGGTTGGACAAGAACATATAACCCAAACATTAAAGAATGCCCTTCTTCAAGAAAAGTTTTCTCATGCTTACCTTTTCTCAGGACCAAGGGGAACAGGAAAAACGAGTGCTGCGAAAATCTTTGCAAAAGCCGTTAACTGTGAGCGTTCTCCAGTAGCTGAGCCTTGTAATGAGTGTGCTGCATGTCGAGGAATTACCGATGGCTCGATTTCTGATGTGATTGAAATTGATGCTGCCTCAAACAATGGTGTCGATGAAATTAGAGATATTCGTGATAAAGTGAAGTATGCTCCCAGTGCAGTACGCTACAAGGTATATATCATTGATGAAGTACATATGCTTTCAATCGGTGCGTTTAACGCCTTGTTAAAAACATTGGAGGAACCACCAAGACATGTCATTTTCATTTTAGCAACAACCGAACCACATAAAATTCCACTTACGATCATCTCCAGATGTCAACGCTTTGATTTTCGTCGGATTACAACTCAAGCAATCGTAGGGAGAATGAAAACGATCATATCTGAACAGAACGTGACAGTGGACGATCAAGCTCTTTATGTAATCGCAAGAGCTGCTGAAGGCGGAATGCGGGATGCGCTAAGTTTATTGGACCAAGCGATTTCCTTCAGTGAAGAAGAGGTAAAACTTGAAGATGTTCTCACGATAACCGGAGCTGTTTCACAATCGCTGCTAACGAATGTGGTTAGGGCGACACACGACCGAGATGTCCGAACAGCTTTAAAGACGCTCGATGAAATGATGGACCTTGGGAAAGACCCAATGAGATTTATCGAAGATTTAATCTTCTATTATAGGGACATGCTTTTATATCAAACAGCACCCCAATTAGAAGAAGTGATGGAACGGGTCTTAGTTGATGAGGATTTTTCAGACCTTGCAAAAAATATCCCTAATCATGAAATTTACGAAACCATGGATATTTTAAACCAAGCCCAGCAGGAGATGAAGTGGACAAACCATCCACGAATTTTTCTAGAGGTAGCACTTGTAAAGCTTACTCAAATGGATAAACAACATTCATTAGAATCATTGCCACAAATTGAAGGCTTAATGAATAAAATAAATATGTTAGAATCTGAACTTGCATCAATTAAGGAAAAAGGTGTAACAGCTCAACCACAAGATGCAAAGCCTGCTGAAAAACGTCCACAAAAAACTTCTAGAAATGGTTACAGAACCCCAGTGGGAAGAATAAATGAGGTTTTAAAGAGTGCAACCAGACAGAATCTTGATTTATTAAAAGGAAAATGGGGCGATATGCTCGATCAACTTCGAAGTCAAAACAAAGTGTCTCATGCAGCCCTTTTAATTGAAAGTGAACCAGTTGCAGCTTCTTCAAATGCGTTTGTGTTAAAGTTTAAATATGAAATCCATTGTAAAATGGCATCTGAAAACGCAGAAGTAAAAGAAAATCTCGAAAACATACTTTCTACATTAACTGGAAATAGGTTTGAAATGATTGGTGTACCCGATGATGAATGGGGTAAAATTAGAGAAGAGTTTATCCGTGGGCAAAAAACCGATGATGATCAAGGGCCTGAGGAAACCGAGGACCCTCTTATTGCAGAAGCGATGAAGATTGTTGGTGCAGAGCTCATTGAAATAAAGGAATAATAAACATATAGGAGGAATGTAACATGATGCGTGGCGGCGGAATGGGTAATATGCAAAAGATGATGAAACAAATGCAAAAAATGCAAAAGGATATGGCAAAGGCACAGGAAGAACTTGCTGAAAAAGTGGTAGAAGGGACCGCTGGTGGTGGCATGGTCACTGTAAAAGCAAATGGTCAAAAAGAAATTATTGACGTTATCATTAAAGAAGAAGTGGTAGACCCTGATGATATCGAAATGCTACAAGACCTTGTTTTAGCAGCAACAAATGATGCCCTTAAGAAGATTGAAGACCTAACAAATGAAACAATGGGTCAATTTACTAAAGGGATGAACCTTCCATTCTAATCGGTTGAAAGGACTTAGATAGATATGCATTATCCTGAACCAATATCTAAGCTAATAGATAGCTTTATGAAATTGCCAGGTATCGGCCCAAAAACGGCCGTGCGTCTGGCTTTTTTTGTACTAAGTATGAAAGAGGATGTCGTGCTTGATTTTGCCAAAGCGCTTGTCAATGCAAAGCGAAACCTCACATATTGCTCAAATTGCGGGCATATAACAGATAGAGACCCTTGTTACATTTGTGAAGATGAACGTCGCGACAAAACAGTAATCTGTGTCCTACAGGATCCGAAAGATGTAATCGCAATGGAAAAAATGAAAGAATACAACGGTCTTTATCATGTCTTACATGGGGCAATCTCCCCAATGGATGGTATTGGTCCAGAAGATATTAAAATTCCTGAATTACTAAAAAGACTTCAGGATGACACGGTACAAGAAATTATTTTAGCGACTAATCCGAACATCGAAGGGGAAGCTACAGCTATGTATATTTCTCGTTTACTAAAACCAACGGGTATTAAAATTACAAGAATTGCTCATGGCTTACCAGTTGGTGGAGATTTAGAATATGCTGATGAAGTAACACTATCAAAGGCACTTGAAGGTCGCCGGGAACTATAGGAGGTCTTTTATGCTTTTTAAAAAGAAGGGAAAGCTTCGAAAAGAATATAATCAAGAGATCTTTAGTCAGTTAGAAATGGCAAAGAAGGAATGGATGAGACAGAAAAATCTTATCGAAAAAAGTGTTGAACCTTCTGATGATGTTTTAAGTGAACTTAAAGTTGCAGAAACCAAATACTTCTTTTTACTAAGAGAAGCAAAAAGGCGAAAAGTATTTCTATAAAAATAAATCCCTATCAAGGAAGTAAGACTTTCTCTGATGGGATTTTTTATTATGATTAGAAACATTAAATAAAAATGGGACAAGAGGTTCTTAAAACTCCTCACTCACATAGAATAATAGTACAAGTTGTGAGAAGGAGTGAAGTCTGATTGGAACCAAAGTTTGTTATAGCCATACTTGGAGGATTGATTGTACTTGTTCTTTTAATTGGAGCACCTCTTAAGCCAATTCGGCTAGTGGGACAAGTATTTGTTAAAATCCTAATCGGCGCATTGTTTCTATTTTTCTTAAATGCATTTGGACAATCATTTGATCTGCATGTACCAATAAATCTAGTGACATCTGCAGTATCTGGTCTACTCGGTCTCCCGGGCTTAGCGGCACTCGTAATCATAGATTTATTTATAGTAGGATAAAAAAACAAATGGAGTCTCATTTGTTTTTTTATTGTTTAATTTCAGTGGCAGATAATAAAATAGTGGGATAGTAAGAAAACGAAAATTATTTCAATATAATTTGTTGACTTTTAGTTGAATTGGGTGTATATTTAAATCTCTCACAGGGAATATCTTAAAATAAGAAAAAACATGTTGACTTATTTTTGTGAGGATGTTATATTAATAAAGTTGCTTCTGAGAGGCGAGACAAAAGTTCTTTGAAAACTGAACACAATACAAGCGTCAACGTTTAATTCAAAAGTAACAAACTATTGAGCAATCAATACTCTTATTGGAGAGTTTGATCCTGGCTCAGGATGAACGCTGGCGGCGTGC
>QGHH01000428.1:0-348 GCA_003640645.1 Fredinandcohnia aciditolerans
GCAGCGGTGAAGCCGGCGGCGGAGATCGTGAACAGCACGCGTGTCGACAGCATGCGGCTCAGGAAGCCTGACAGCGGGATCATGATGACTTCCGCGATCAGGTAGGAGGTCTGAACCCACGGGATCTCGTCGGAGCTGGCCGAAAGGCCGGCCTGGATCTCGGCGAGCGACGCCGAGACGATCTGGATGTCCAGGATCGCCATGAACATGCCGAACACCATCGCCAGGAAGGCGATGACGCGCCGCGGTTCGATGTGATCGACAGGCCTTGCTGCGGCAACGGCGTCGATGCTCGACATGGTAGCTTCCCGCTATTTGGTCGTTGCTGACGGTGCAGTGCGGCTGTCG
>QGHH01000428.1:358-616 GCA_003640645.1 Fredinandcohnia aciditolerans
TGAGACCCGCGCGCAGCCTGCCTGTCGCGATGGCTTCGGGTGACACATCGATGCGCACCGGCACGCGCTGCACCACCTTGGTGAAGTTGCCGGTGGCGTTCTCCGGCGGCAGCATCGAGAACACCGCGCCGGAGGCGGGCGCCAGCGAGGAGACGGTTCCTTCGAATGTTTCATTGTGCAGAGCATCGACCGCGATGCGCACCGTCTCACCCGGCACGAGGCGGGCAAGCTGTGTTTCCTTGAAGTTGGCGACGACAT
>QGHH01000429.1 GCA_003640645.1 Fredinandcohnia aciditolerans
GCCTGGGCTGGCGGGCGATGGCGGCGGTGCTGGAGGAAGCGGGCCGCGCACAGTTGCCCGAGCCGCTGGTCGGCGCCGGCGTGCTGCCGGCGGCGCTGCTGGCGCGGATCGCGCCGGTCGATGCGGCGCGGCGCGACGCGCTGCTGCACGCCAAGACCGCGGTGGTCGACGGCGTCTGGTCCACCGTGGGATCCAGCAACATGGATTGGCGCAGCTTCGCTTTGAACTACGAGGTCAACGCGGTGGTGCTGGGACCGGAGTTCGCGGCCGACATGGAAGCGCTGTTCCAGCGCGACGTGACCGAGTCGGTGCGCATCACGCCCGAGGCCTGGCGCGCCCGGGGCGTGGATGACCGCTTTATGGAGTTCTTCTCGCGCCTGTTCGAGCGCTGGCTGTAGGCCGCGGCGAGCGCCATCGCGGCCCGGCCCGCGCTCAGGCCGGCGTCGCCTGGGGCGGATGCGCCATGACGTATTCCTGCGCCAGCGCGGTGCTGATGTCGTGGGTGGGCTGGAACGAATCGGCGCGCGCCATCGACCAGCCGGCGCGGAACACCTGGTGACGGAACTCGCCGCGCAGCAGTTCGCCCGGCGCCAGCTCCGGGAACAGCGCCGACAGC
>QGHH01000430.1 GCA_003640645.1 Fredinandcohnia aciditolerans
GGCGCCGACCTGGGGCAACATGCTGGCGGGCTCGCGGCCCTATATCGGCCAGGCCGTCTGGCTCGGTATCTTCCCGGGTCTCGCCATCTCGCTGACCCTGCTCGGCATCAACCTGCTCGGCGACGCGCTGCGCGACAAGCTGGTGCCGTTGAACAGGAAATACCCGATCGCCGAGCTGATGGCGGGCATCAAGGCCTATCCAGGCCTGTCCAACGCCCGGCGGGTGACGTTCGAATACGTCATGCTCAAGGGCGTCAACGACAGCCCGGCCGACGCCCGCGCCCTGGTCAACCTGGTCAAGGGCGTGCCGGCCAAGATCAACCTGATCCCGTTCAATCCGTGGCCGGGCAGCCCTTACGAGTGCTCGGACTGGGCGACCATCGAGGCGTTCGCGGCGGTGGTGAACAAGGCCGGTTACGCCAGCCCGATCCGCACCCCGCGCGGCCGCGACATCCTGGCCGCCTGCGGCCAGCTCAAGTCCGAGAGCGAGAAGATCCGCGCCAGCGCCCGGCGCAAGGCCGACCAGGCCGCGTCCGCGCCGGCCTGATCGCGAGACAGCCGCTTGCGCGGCGTCGGCGCGGTGGCGATAAACCGGACGCCAGCTCCCTTAACCGT
>QGHH01000431.1 GCA_003640645.1 Fredinandcohnia aciditolerans
GACAGACGCTGGCCTAGATCTACACTCATGGCTTCAGTATACAGAGACGCGTTGGCCGTGTGCGCCATCGCTTTCGCCTGCTTCACATCCGTGAGCCGTTCAAGTCCCCTGACCTGCAAAGACCTGATCCAGCCTTTGGATGAAGTCAACCCCCATGATTTTGAGGGCTCGTGGGTTATGGTCGCGGATAGCATGAAGGTTATCGAAGCTGAGAGGCCTGTTGAAATATGCGACAGCGTGAGAATCGATTTCTCCAACACGACGTTCACCAAAGCCAATCTTTGTGGCGACCGGTGCCAATTATTTTCCCGTAACGTCACACTGGATGGCCCTCACTACAGCTTCAGCTACGGACCAATGAACTTCACTGGGACTGTGTTCAAAACGTCCTGCGCAGACTGCATGCTGCTGACCTTCAAAGTGGACGCACCAAAAGAAAAGACGGAGGAATTGTGTCTGTTCAGCAGGAGGAGGGCGGTGGACGAGAAGAACCTGAGGGAGTTCGAGGCTCAGGTGAAGTGTCTGGAGATGCCGGAACACATGGTGATGGATCCGACCAAGGCGCTTTGTTAGACGAACCCGGGCCAAGTCTGAAAACAGACAAACCAAAGAGAC
>QGHH01000432.1 GCA_003640645.1 Fredinandcohnia aciditolerans
CCGGATATAATTCAGGTATGAATGACAGCCTTTAGTAGACTCAATTCAATATCCATCCACATTATTGTATTTTAGCACCATTGCAGTCACGATTACAATTACAGTTATAAGGTTTAATTACAAACATCATGAAATAATGAGAGTAATTATTCCCAGTGTCACTCCTGGAGGTTGGCCAGACGTCTCTGTGAAAGCTTTTGTATCTTGCTCTTCTCGTTGAATATCTTCACTTTGACAGTTGTCCAATCATGCCTTATATTTGAGTGCTGGAACAAAAAATCCTCCATCTCTTTTTTACCTATAATACAAAATGGAGCGAGGTAACCAGTGGTGTACCACAGGGATCAGTATTAGGTCCTCTGCTATTCCTAATCTACATTAATGATTTAGATTCTGGTATAGTAATGTCACAGGTGACAGTGAACTAGTTATTCCATGTAGTAAAACATTGGACTCCTTTGCATGGAGGATCTCAGTAAGCTACAGTGCACGGTTCATCAACTGATTCAGATTCATTTATGTTAAGTTTGCTACTGATGATGTGGAAAAGAACAGTAATTGAGTGCCCAAAAATATGAATCACAGTGAGTTTTGACCTCCTTTAGAATTGTGGAA
>QGHH01000433.1:0-299 GCA_003640645.1 Fredinandcohnia aciditolerans
GAGGCGATGCAGTCCTCGACGACGCGGGCCCGTCCGGTGCCTTCCTTGAAGGCGAACAGGCCGTTGGGCATGCGCACCGGCTTGACGAACTGGCCGTCGTGATAGAGCGCCAGCTCGCCGCTGCGGATGGGGTTGTCCGAGGTGATCGGCTCGGTCTTCAGCCACTTGATGTATTCGCTGGCCAGGTCGCCCGCGTGCTGGCTGACCGGGACCTTCTGGGTCAGGCCCGCGCCCAGGCTGTCGGTGCGGGCGACGATGACGCCGTCGTCGACGCCCAGCTCCTCGAAAGCCAGGCGGCA
>QGHH01000433.1:368-614 GCA_003640645.1 Fredinandcohnia aciditolerans
CTTGGCGTCGGAGACCTGGTTCTCGATCTGCAGGCAGCAGGCGCCGGCCTTGATCATCTCCTTGGCCAGCAGATAGGTGGCGTTCTCGTTGCCGAAGCCGGCGTCGATGTCGGCGATGATCGGAACGACGTGGGTCTCGAAGTTGTCGATCGCGGAGATCGCCGCCGCCTCGGCCTTGGCGTCGCCGGCCTTGCGGGCCTCGCGCAGGGTCTTGAACAGGTCGTTGATCGCGACTTCGTCGGCCTG
>QGHH01000434.1 GCA_003640645.1 Fredinandcohnia aciditolerans
GGCTTCGGCGCGACAGTCGGCACCTTGAACGGCGCAGCCGGCGGCCTCATCGCCAATGCCGGCGCGGCAGCAACGCTCGGTGTCGGCGGCGGCACCTACAATGGCGCCATCAACGGCAACGTCGGGCTGAGCAAGACCGGTGCCGGCCTGCTCACGCTCGGCGGCGTCAGCACCTTCAATGGCGGCCTCGCCATCGGCGGCGGCACGGTGCTGGCCACCAACACCGGCGCGCTCGGCACCGGCGCGGTGAACCTCAGCGGCGGCGGGCTGACGCTCGGTGCCAATGGCACATTCGGCAACGCGCTGACTGTCGCCGGTGGCGGCACGCTGTCGGCGGGAACCGGCATCACTGCTGCGCTGGGCGGCGGGCTCAACCTCGGTGCCGGCGCCACATTGGGCATCGGCACCGCCACCAACACCGGCATCGTGGCGCTGGGCGGCGGCGCCACCATCGGCGCGGGTGCGACGCTGTCTGCCGACTTCGGCACGCTGCGGCTGGCTGACGCCACGATCGGCGCCGGCCTCGGCAACGCCACGCTCAATGTCGGTGCAACCGGCGCTGTCGACCTCAACGGCTGCGGCGCCACGGTCGGCGCCCTCACCGGCGCCGCCGG
>QGHH01000435.1:0-280 GCA_003640645.1 Fredinandcohnia aciditolerans
GTCCTCGCGCCAGGCCGCCGGGCTGGGCGCCACGCTGGCGACCTGCCTGGCCTTGACCTGGCTCAATCCGCACGTCTACCTGGACACCGTGGTCCTGCTCGGCTCGATCTCCAGCCAGTACGAGGGCCGCAAGGTCGCCTTCGCGCTCGGCGCCATGGCGGCCTCGTTCGTCTTCTTCTTCACGCTGGGCTTCGGCGCCCGGCTGCTGCGGCCGGTGTTCGCCAGTCAGGCCGCCTGGCGGGTGCTGGACGCACTGGTCGGGCTGGTCATGCTGGCACTC
>QGHH01000435.1:340-613 GCA_003640645.1 Fredinandcohnia aciditolerans
GCGGTCCAGCGGCTCCGGCCCTGACGGCGGCCGGCATATTGCGGAACGTGACGCCCAAGCGGTTGAAGGCGTTCATCAGCCCGATCGCGTAGGTCAGGTCCGCCAGTTCCTTGTCGCTGAACTCGGCCGCGGCGGCGGCATAATCGGCATCCGGCACGCCCGTTTCGGCCACCCGCGTCACGCACTCGGCCCAGGCGAGCGCGGCCTGCTCGCGGGCGCTGAACAACGCGCCGCCTTCGCGCCACACCGGCACCAGCACCAGCTTGTCCACCG
>QGHH01000436.1 GCA_003640645.1 Fredinandcohnia aciditolerans
CATGGGCGAGGCGGCCGAGCGGGTGAGGGCGTGCCGGGTCTGCGGCGCGCTCGACACCACCGACCCGTGCGCGGTCTGTTCCGACCGCTCGCGCGACGGCGGCCTGATCTGCGTGGTCGAGGAGGTCGGCGCCTTGTGGGCCATGGAGCGGGGCGGGGCCTTCCGGGGGCGCTACCACGTGCTGGGCGGGCTGCTGTCGGCCCTGGACGGGCGCGGGCCCGACGCCCTGCGCATCGGCGAGCTGATCCACCGCGCCGAGGACAAGGCCGCCGCCGAGCCGGTGCGCGAGGTGATCCTGGCCCTGCCGGCCACGGTCGACGGCCAGACCACCGCCCACTACATCGCCGAACGCCTCGCCGCCTCGGGCGTCGCCGTGACCATGCTGGCGCGCGGCGTGCCGGTCGGGGGCGAACTCGACTGGCTCGACGACGGCACCATCGCCCAGGCGCTGCGCGCCCGCCGCCCGGCCTGAGGCAAGCCCCGGCTCGACCATAACTTTCCGCCGAAGCCGACTCCTGATACGGAACGGAGCATGAACGGTTCCGATCCCTTCCTGCTCGTCGCCCTGGTCTGCGGCCTGGCCGCCGCCGCCATGCTGGCCTGGGCGCTGAT
>QGHH01000437.1 GCA_003640645.1 Fredinandcohnia aciditolerans
TGGTGCTCAAGGACATATGGGGCCTGGAATTGCCGGCCGTCACCGAGGTCGCCCGCTGGACCGCGCAGGCCATCATCCGCCAGGCGCTGGCCGACGCGGCGCACGCCGCTCGCTAACAGCACGCTGTCATTCCCACGTCACTCGCGGCCCGCATAGTGCGGGCCTTCGCGGCGCCGCGCCGGTGCGGGCCGCATGACGCTGGAGTATGGAATGCAGTTCGAAGTAACCCGCCTGCGGCGGGCCCTGATGCCGTTGTCGCTGGCTTGCGTAACCTTGCTGAGCGCCTGCGGCGGCAGCGATGACGATGACGACGCGAGCGCGCCGCCGGTCGTGACCGAACCCACGCCGCCCGTGAAGACCGGCGCCTGGAGCGCGGGCGACCTGCACGTGCACACGATCCAGTCCGACGACGCCCAGACCACGCTGGAAAGCGTGCTGGACCAGGCCTTCGACCGCTACCAACTGGACTGGGCCGCGCTTTCGAACCACCTGCGCATGTCCGCGCGCGACAACACCGGCGCCAACATTCCCGGCGGCTCGATCCCGTTCTCGGCGGGCATGGCGCGCTATGAAGTGCCGTTCATCAAGCAGGCGCAGGCGGCGGGCCGCTAC
>QGHH01000046.1 GCA_003640645.1 Fredinandcohnia aciditolerans
TGAAATTCAAGTATATAAAAATACCTGTAGGTTGAACACTCTTTTTTTCGAGTGTCCTTCCTACAGGTACCATTCTATACCGGACCACTTTCTATTTGAAAGGAACTGAGAAACTCAGCCCTTTCTTTGATTTTGTTTTCTCAAATCAAACATGCCTGATGAGATCTCATTGAGTTTATTTAGAAATCGGTTAAAGCCAAATCCGACAAAGAAGGCGACACTGACTTGTGCGAAGGGACCGTCAATATTGTCGGTGAAATCAATCATTAAAATCCCACTTTGAATAAGGGTGACAGCGATGACAGCTGTACCTGTAGCAAATAGCGGGAAGAAAATATACATGACCCAATGACGAGGATCGATTAATTTATCGTTCATATAATGGGAACAGAACATATACAGATGCCGAAGTGAACCGCCAATGGCTCCGGCGAAGAAATAATATAGGAACATTTTAATGTTTTCTTGGATGTGGAGTGTTTCATCAAGTGCACCAACCCACAATACACCGATTGCTAAAAAACTGCCAAAAAATAAAACTGAGAGGTAAAATAAAATAAAGAACTTCAACCAACGTTTCACATTATCACCCCATTTACTACAGTTTATGGAATGGTCTTGGAAATGGTGTCTTGAGAGACGAGGTTTGATGGCCCATTCAGGACGAGAGATCCTTGTCTCAATGGAATAATTACAATCGTTCGTGAATAGGATATGGGGATTCTTTTGTGAGGTGGTGTTTGTGTGAATACGGGGAAAATAGCGAAGCATATAAATCAGCTTGTCTTTTCATTATTACTGTCCGGATACAAGAGGTGTAAGCCTGACTGGTATAAGCCGTTTCGTGAGCAGCCACACCATTCACTTTGGTTTATTACAAAAGGGAGTGGTGAAGTAACAATCGACGGCACAAAGTATAAGTTGAAACCTGGTAAACTAGTTATTTTTCGGCCGGGGATGATCTGTGAAAAAAAGACATCCTCATCAAACCCACTTGAATTTTATTTCGTTCGCTTTACATATGCAATAGCTTTTGAGGAAAAAGGGCAGTGGAATTTTGAACGTCCCGAAGCAACATCCTTTCCTTTACAAGGGGTGTTTCCAATTACAAATACGGGAAATATGATTCATGTGTTAGATCAAATCCATCAACTTTCCAAACGCAGAGGACCCACAGTGGCGATGCAGCGAAGATTGCATTTTCAAGAATTATTGCTGATGATTATTCAGGACTTTCGCTCGCAAAAGATTACAGGAAACTCGACTATGGCCATCGATACCACTATCGATTATATCGTAAATCATTATCATGAACATATGAATCTTTCGGATTTAGCCAAGATGGCTGGTTTGAGTACGAGTCATTATGCACGTCTATTTAAAGAATATGTGGGCTATAGCCCGATCGATTATTTAACCCATGTTCGGATTGACCGCGCAAAAGAACTATTGGCGATTTCCGATTTTCGAATTAAAGAGATCAGTCAAAGTGTCGGGTATCAGGATGAATTATATTTTAGCCGCATTTTTAAAAGAATTGTAGGTGTTTCACCGACTCAATTTAGCGATAACCACAAGACATTTGCAAGCTCAACAAAAAATGACTACCACATTTCTGAGGAAAAACGGAAATAATGGTAGTCATTTAGCTATTAGTGAAACAGTCTCGTTTTTTGTTTTTTCGTCATTTGTTGTTTGTTTTGGCTCATACATAAACGATAATACGCGCCTTTTTGTTGAAGAAGGCGAGCGTGGGTACCCATTTCTATAATTCTCCCTTTATCTAAAACAATGATATTATCTGCATGTTGAATGGTGGAAAGACGATGCGCTATGATAATTGTTGTTCGGTTTTTTGAAATTCGTTTTAGGGTATCCTGCACAACGATTTCGGTTTCTGTATCAATATTGGCAGTGGCTTCATCTAATATTAAGACGTCAGGGTTTGCCATCATCGCTCGTAAAAAGGACAGTAGCTGTCGTTGCCCGGTAGATAACACCGTTCCTTGTTCTCCAAGTAAAGTATTATATTGCTGTGGAAGGTTATTAAAGAAGGGGTCAATCCCAACAGATTTGGCTGCTCTTCTTATTTCTTCATCACCGATTGTTTTATTATTTAGGCGAATATTATCAAATACAGTTCCTGAAAACACAAAACTGTCCTGTTGGATTATCCCCACATGCTTTCGCAACTCACTTATTTCTACATCCTTTATTGATACCCCATCTAATGTGATACATCCTTTTTGAATATCATAAAAACGATTGATTAATTGTATGATAGAACTTTTCCCTGCACCCGTTGCGCCAACAATACCGATTGTTTCTCCAGGGGAGATGGTGAAACTGACATCCTTTAATACCCAATCTTCTGATTGATAGGCAAACCATACATTCTTAAACTCAATTTTTCCGTTCACCTTGTGTGGCAGTTTAATAGGGTCCGCTATATTCACAATTGTGGGCTTTGTTTCCAATGTATCAAAAATCCGTTCTGCAGATGCAAGAGCAGCTTGAATTTGATTAAACCTGTCAGCAAGACCGCGTAATGGTTCAAAAAATTGCCGTACATAGTGGGTGAATGCATACACCACGCCAAATGTAATGGCACCGTCCAATACATTCCTACCTCCATACCAAATTAGTAAAGCCATCGAAATATTACCAAAGAAGCCAATGGAAGGATTAAAAATCGAATTTAAAACGGTTTGGCGCATCCCGGCCCGATAATGTTCTTGATTCAATTCATTAAATTGCTCCAATTGCTTTTCTTCACGAACAAAGATCTGAATAATACTCATTCCTGATAGATTTTCTGCTAAATAGGCGTTCAATTTACTCAGGACAAAACGTACATACCTTTGAGCGTTACGAATGACTTTTTTAAAATAAAACGTAAGTAAGGCGATGAATGGAATCACTGTAAAACTAATTAATGTAAGCTTTACGCTCATTTGTAACATAATCACGATAATCCCAATTAGCAATAAAATTTCACGTATGAGATTTACAATGACTTGAGAATATAGTTGGTTCAATGCTTCGACATCATGTGTGATTCGTGTGACAAGTCGCCCGATTGGATTTTTATCATAAAATGAAACCTGCATACGAGATAAGTGCTTCATAATCGTTTGCCGGATATCAAAAATGACAGATTGACCTGTAAACTGTAAGGAGTTATTTTGAAAATACGTGAGAACGGATGAACCAATAATCAACACAAAATAAAGCACTCCAAGCCAAATCATGCCGGTATAATCCTGGCCGCGAAATAATTGCTCCGCATCTCCTTGCAAGGATATAACCGGGTAGAAGTTGTCGTTAATGGAAATTTGATTATTCGTAATCTCATAGTTAGTTGGATTCTTTAATCCAGTATTCCAGCCATGGATGAGATAATTTGTTCCTTCGATGGAAACGATACTTGCTTTTTGCACACCGACAGGTAGTTCACCACTAGATTCCGTTATACGAAAATACGTATGTCCCTCAAAAGTAGTAACTTCTTTCCCTTTAATTCCTTGTTCTTCGAGTATATGTAATGCTTGGTCTTTTTCGGATTGGTCGACAAAAACCATAGGTGCATAGATTCCATTAATATGATTGTCAATCGCAATTTTTATTAAATAGGGCTGAGCCAGACTTGCGATAACAATCAAGGTTGTCAACAGGAGAGAGAATACAAAGAGCTTCCAATAAGGTTTTGCAAACGCAAGAATGTTTCGTAATAATTGTTGGTCACTATATTTTTTGAGTTGGTTTGTTTCATTCTTTTCGATCATTGATTCCTCCTCTTAATCGCAATCGGTTTCCCATGGGAGTGGGACGGATTGACATTTAGTCCGGTCAACTGCTGGTGATGCATTTTTTTATATACCCCGTCGTTTCTTAAAAGAGTCTGATGTGTTCCCCTTTCAATAATTTTTCCTCCGTCAAGTACAATAATCTGGTCAGCGTGCTGAATTGTGGAAATTCGGTGGCTGATTAGGATTGTTGTGGTCTCTTTCATATTCGTTTTGAGTGTGTGTAAAATATTTTTTTCTGTTTTCGAATCAACAGCAGACAAGCTGTCATCAAAAATCATAATGGGTGCATCTTTCACCAAGGCGCGAGCAATACTAACACGTTGTCGTTGGCCTCCTGATAATGACAGGCCGCGTTCCCCTAAGGAAGTTTCAAACCCTTGCGGCAACTCTGTAATATCGTGATAAACATGGGCTTGTTTTGCAGCAAGTTCCACTTGGTGATCATTAAATCCCTTTGGATCAAATCCGATATTTTCCTTGATGGATGTGGAAAAAAGAAAATGATCTTGTGGAACAAACCCGATTGATCGTCGCAGCATTTTAAGCGGTATATCTCGAATATCTGTATGGTCGATAAAGATGGTTTTTCGAGGTGGATTGTAGATTCGTAGAAGTAGATTAACAAGGGTTGATTTACCGCTACCGATCTTTCCAACAATAGCTAAGGTTGTGCCTTTTGGTATGTGTAAATCGATAGAAGAAAGTGCATGACCTTGTTTATTTTGATACGAAAAAGATAGCCCCTTAATCATAATGTCGCCTTGAATAAATGGCATGTTTACAATTCCTTCTTCGTCTTTAATAGAAGGTTTTGTAGAAAGTACCTCTCGTAAGCGTAAATCGGCCGCGGATCCTTGTTGAAGTAAATTAATAACTTTACCTAAATTTTCAATAGGACCAACTAAAAGTGATAAATACGTATTAAAGGCAACAAATTCACCAAGGGAAATGGTGTTTTGCATAACTAAAATCGAACCAAACACAATCGAGGTAAGGTAGCTGAGTCCAACGATTCCTTGACTAAGTGAGTTGAAAAGGGAGTTGGACCTAATTAATTGTTGATTTGCCTCTACATTGGTTTGATTGTCCTGTTCGAATTTTTCTAGTTCAGATTTTTCTTGGACATATGTTTTAATGATTCTGATGCCCGAGCAATACTCCTGGACTCTGCTCGTTAAGCTGCCAATTGCTTCTTGGACTAGAGTTGAGTGCAACCTAATTTTTATGCGAAATCGATAGGCCAAGTAGGTTAAACCAGGGAGTGGTAAAAGGACTAATAATGTTAAATACAAATCAATGGTTGTCGCCATCATGATGACTGTCACTGTTATAAGTACAGCTGCTTCTAATGTTTGGAACACACCTTGCATACCGATTTGTCTTAAGACATTTACATCATTAACAGCATGCGCCATTAAGTTTCCGATCCGTTGCTTTTGATAATACTCTGTTTGCAAAGTCTCCCAATGAGAAAATAATCGTTCACGAATATTGCGTTCTAACAGTCTTGATAAACGAAAAATATAAATTCTTCCAGTAGACCTGAAGGCAAATACACCAATTCCTACTATGACCATCCAAAAGGCAATCCGGATCAGTTCATCGCTGTTTGTAGAAAAGGTTTGTAGACCATCTGTGAAGACTTCAAGCAACATTGGAACAACAAGTTGCAATATGAGGGATATCGTAACCAAAATGGTACCCATTATATATCCCCATTTATTTTGAATCAAATGCTCACGAAAAATAGGTTTCACATCCAAATTCATCACCTTCTAAAAATGTCGTAAAGTAAGGTTACCGCATAACTTTCAAAGGTAACATGGATTTCCCTATCAACTTACATGGATTATCTTGCTATGGAAGGGGGGGGTTCACGTGTTTATAGGGGGAGACTGCATGTGGGTCGCAGGGACAGGTCCCGTGTCCCAGTCTGTGGGACACGAAAACTAAAGTGGTTTAAGAGAAATACTGTTAATCCCTGAAAGGAGAGTATTTTCTAACTAACAGATTTTGACAACTGTAGCATAATGGAAAATGAAACTGGGACGATGTACCTGTCCCTCTGTCCCATCCCTCTGTCCCATCTCAAGTTTAGTACATGCTTGGAGGTACTAAACCATTTTGTAATATGGCTGGTAATGTGTCGTGAATGTATGGTGGTGCTGGGCGTAATTTTGGCGCTTTCGCAAATGGTTGAGGATTTTCTACGTATTTAAATACACCTTCACCATCCATACTTGGTCCACTTGCCCATCTACCTGCAGCACTTTCGTTTCCACGAGAGAAATTGAACAGTACATGAGAAACTTCGCGTTTTTCTAACTCCCGCGGGAATGTACTAGGTACAACAATATTTTCTTTTGATTCGAGTTCGTAAATAGCGGCTATCCACTGATTTTGATGCATTGTGTCTCTTGCAATTAACCATGAAAGCATATCTTTTACACCACGGTCAGTTGTTGACTCGTACAAACGCACGGCTTGTAAGCGTCCTTGTGATTCAGCATTCAAATTTGCTCGGAAGTCTGCTAACAAATTGCCACTTGCAATAATGTAGTCAGCTGTCCAGCGATTTCCTACACTATCGGCTGGCATTGCCCCGAGTCCTGATACGATTGCATGCTGTGGATTCATGCCACCTAGAATAGCTCCAATCACAGGATCCTTTGCAGCGACTTCTTGGTCCCCAACTGGAGCACCGTCGAGTAGCCTTGCAATCATTGTTGCTAACATTTCAATATGAGCAAGTTCCTCAGTTCCTGTATCCATTAGTAAATCCTTATATTTACCATCTGCACCACGGACAGACCAGCCTTGGAATAAATATTGAAGTGCAACAGAAATTTCCCCAAATTGTCCCCCTAGGACCTCTTGAAGTTGTTTTGCAAAAAGCGCATCAGGACGCTCTGGTTTCGCTCGGTATTGTAATTCTTTAATATGATAGAACATTGATTATCAACCTCCACATAATATAACGAATTCATAGGTCTGTATAAATTGCCTATGTTAACTAGAGTATGAAGCCGTACAAATTAGGTGTTTATATTAGAAAAAAATGGGTGTTGTCAGTGTTTAGTACAGATTGGGGAGGGGATGCACAGATGTTCTTGAGGACAGGTCGGCCACATTTAATAGAAAATGGAAATGAAATAACTGTACAAGAGTTGTAACTTTATCTAGTTTGATTCGTAGGTAAAGAAGTGCTATGTTTGGAAATGGATTAATTGTTAGTTTGGGACAATGGAACTGTCCCTCTGTCCCACGAAGGAACTCTCTATCCTAGGACGGGTGTGCATTGTTTCAGGAAGGAGTAAATAGGTATGAAAAAAGAGGATAATGGGTTGAGACCGTTTTTTCGGTTGATCATGTCAACGAATATTCCGAAGGCAGCACTGACACTTGGTTTAGTTGGGAGTATCATTACAACTTTTGTGGGGCTGTCGATTCCGTTATTAACGCGAGAGCTTGTGGACGGCTTTTCCGGGATATCGATTAATGGTATTTTGATTGCAATCATTGCAGCTGTATTTCTTTTACAAGCAGTGATTGATGGAGTATCAACTTATATGCTTGCTGCCGTTGGTCAACGGATCGTTGCGCGGTTGCGTGAGAAAATGTGGGAAAAGCTTTTACGATTACCGGTAAGTTATTTCGATAAGCAACAAAGTGGGGAATCGGTTAGCCGAGTAGTGAATGACACTGGAATAGTAAAGGATTTAATTTCGCAGCACTTCCCACAATTTATTACTGGTGTTATTTCGATCATTGGGGCAATCATCATTTTGTTAATTATGGATTGGAAAATGACACTTTTGATGCTCGTATCTGTTCCACTTACAATGGTCATCATGATGCCACTTGGAAGTAAGATGGCGAAAATCTCACGAGGTTTGCAGGATGAAACCGCCACATTTTCAGGAAAAATTCAACAAACCATTAGTGAGATTCGATTGATGAAGTCTTCAACAGCTGAACGCTTTGAAGCGGAAAAAGGGATTAACGGAGTTCGAAATCTACTTACATACGGGTTAAAAGAGGCAAAGATTTTCGCACTAATTGGTCCTATCATGTACACGATTGTCATGATTGTCATTGTTATTATTATTGGATATGGAGGAATCCGTGTGGCAAATGGGTCAATGACCACGGGTTCACTTGTTGCATTCCTACTTTATTTGTTTCAAATTATTTTTCCGATTACATCATTTGCCATGTTTTTTACCCAGTTGCAAAAAGCAAAAGGTGCAACAGAACGGATTATTGATATCATCGAACTTCCTTTAGAAGAAGGACAGAAAGGAAAGGATATCGATATTTCAAATTTACCGATTCAAGTTGAAAATGTATCTTTCTCTTATGAAGAGGAGGAGCCAGTCATTCAAGACGTGTCATTTGAAGCAAAACCTGGCCAAATGATTGCTTTTGCAGGACCAAGTGGTGGCGGAAAAACGACAATGTTTGGCTTGCTGGAACGATACTATGAGCCAACAACTGGTGAAATTCGAATAGGTGACATTCCTATTCACGAGCTATCACTCGAATCATGGCGAAGTCAAATTGGCTATGTCTCTCAGGAAAGTGCGATGATGGCGGGAACCATTCGTGAAAATTTATGCTATGGTTTGAAAAATGCGGATCAGATATCAGATGATCGCCTATGGGAAGTGGCAAAAATGGCTTATGCAGATGAATTCATTCGTGCTTTCTCACATGGATTAAATACCGAAGTAGGCGAGCGCGGCGTGAAACTATCAGGTGGTCAGCGGCAGCGGATTGCAATTGCCCGAGCCTTTTTACGGGATCCAAAAATTCTAATGATGGACGAGGCAACGGCAAGCCTCGATAGCCAATCCGAGAGTATTGTTCAAGAAGCATTATCGCGACTCATGGAAGGTCGCACCACCTTTGTCATTGCTCATCGATTGTCAACCATCGTGGACGCCGATCAAATCATTTTTATTGAAAAAGGAAAAGTCACAGGCAAAGGGACACATCAGGAATTGATTGAGGGCCATGACTTATATAGAAGTTTTGCAGAACAGCAGTTGACATGAGTTTATTGGACAGGTTCTATTGGGAAATATTCAATAGAACCTGTCCTTTGTATTTATTAATGCTTTTTTACATTAATAGTACTTCAAGGGATATTTCGTACGAAAGCAATATTGTAACTCAGAGAAGCAGTGTATAACAAATTACTAGAAAAACGAATTAACGTTATTTTAATACACGATTCACCTCATCAATATACCGAATCGCTTCCTTTGATAAGATATTATCATTTTTCGTAATCCATCCAAATCGAAATGATGTATCAATCGAATCTTCCATATCTATCGCTATAATTTGGTCAGGGGGATGGTTCACATTAAATTTAGTGGATATATCATGTCCAATGGTAACTGCACCTAGTTCTATAACAGCTTTGTATATTACATCTAGATTAGTAGTTTTAAAGAAAATATCAATTGGGCCGTATAATCTTTGGAAGTTTGTAATAAACTTTTCTACATACTCATCCTTATAAATGACAAATGTTTGTTGTCTTAATAATTCGGGAGTTGTTACTTCTGTGTTAGCCAAAGGGGATTGTTTAGAAACATAAGCTAATATTTTTCCCCGGATAATCGGATTGAAATGAAGATCAGTTATCGAGTCTATATTTGATTTATTAATGGCAATGAAACCAATATCAATTTTATTTGTCCTTACATCATCTACTATTTCAAAGCTCGCTCTCTCATTTACCTCTATTTTTAAAGTAGAACCGCCCCTTTTTAAAGATAAATAAGTGTCTACTATAGGGCTTGTTAAACCTGGTATTACGGAAATCCTTAGTAAATCATTACTATTGTTTAGTTGATTTCTCGCTTCCTCCTTAATTTGGTAAATAGCATGTAATGCTTCTTGTGCTCTTTCAACAATGAAACTCCCTTCCTTGGTTGGGGTAGCACCAGTTCGATTACGATAAAACAGTTTAAGGCTGAGTTCTGCTTCTAATTTCGTAATGGCTTGACTTAGTGCAGATTGACTAATGTTTAATGTTCTCGAGGCTTCTGCCAATGATTTTACCTTTGCAACTTCTACAATATACGATAGCTGTTCTATATTCATAATTCCACTTCCTTAAGTAATACTTAACATATGATAAATTATATTAACTTTTGCAAAAGTAATCAAAGAGTTATACTTAAAGAGTACTAGATTTTTAGAATATGGAGGGGAAACCATGCAAGCAGCAGTTTGGCATGATATGAAGGACCTACGTGTTGAAGAGATAACAGAGCCAGTCATTTCATCTGGGAAATTGAAGGTGAAAGTAGAGTGGGCAGGTATTTGCGGAAGCGACCTACATGCGTATTTACAGGGCTTATCGATGGAAGCGCATCCAATTAGCGGTCAAAAGCCACCGATCACGCTAGGACATGAATTTTCTGGAACAATTGTAGAGGTTGCGGATGATGTAACACGTTATCAAGTTGGTGAAAGAGTTGCAATCGAGCCTCTTCTTTACTGTGGAGAATGCTACGCGTGTAAAAGAGGTTACTATAACCAATGTAGCAAGGTTGGCTTTGTTGGATTAAACCGAGATGGCGGTTTTGCTGAATATGTAATTGTTGATGAAAATATGGTACATGTTCTTCCTGAAAATGTTTCATTTGAAGAAGGAGCTTTGGTTGAACCAACTGCAGTTTCTTTCTATGCAGTAAGAGAAAGTAAATTAAAACCGGGTGATGCTGTTGCTATATTTGGTGCTGGACCAATCGGGTTATTAACATTACTTTCTGTTAAAGCAGCTGGTGCAACGCAAATTATTGTAGTTGATTTGTCAACAGAACGCTTAGAAAAGGCAAAAGAACTAGGTGCAACTACGGTTATTGATGGAATGCGTGATGATATTGTTGAATCAATTCTTGAATTATCAAACGGTGGAGTTAGTGTTGCCTATGAGTGTGCTGGAGCACAACCAACGATGACAAGTGCTGTTGCCTCTGTAAAGCAAGGTGGACAAGTTATGGCAATAGCTGTGTATGCAAAACCTGTTGCAATTGATATGGGACAAGTTATGTTTAAGGCTGCCGATATTACATCTACCCTTGCATACAGACATGTATTTCCAGAAGTTATTGAGATGATTGCGACTGGTAGATTAGACGTAAAATCTGTAATCACTAAGAAAATTGAACTGAAAAACATTGTTGAAGAAGGCTTTAATCAATTAATCAATGATAAAAAGCAAGCAAAAATTTTAGTAAGACCGTAAAGGTAATAATATATTTATTTTACATAGGGAGAGTGTATATGATGACAAACTTATCAGGAAAAGTCGCGATCGTAACTGGAGGAGCTTCTGGAATTGGATATGCAATTGTTCAACGTTTAATAGAATCCAACGTAAAAGTAGCAGTTGCAGATTTGAATGCAGATAAGCTGAAAGAACTTGAAGAAACTTATAAAGGAAATCTAATCGGTTGCGTTACCAACGTGACAAAAGAGAGTGATATCGAGGCTCTAGTAAGGCAAACAGTTGAAGCATTTGGTGAACTTGATTACGCCTTTAATGTAGCTGGTGCTTCCAAGGCAGGTGCAATTGTAGACCAAAGTGAAGAAGACTGGGATTTCACGGTTGATCTCTGTTTAAAAGGTGTATTTTTATCTGTAAAGCATGAAGCAAAATTCATGAAGGAGAATGGAGGTGGAGCGATTGTTAACGTTGCTTCATTGAATGCTCATGTTCCGATGTTTTATGGAGCTGCTTATTCATCTGCAAAAGCGGGAGTAGAAATGTTAACGAAGAATGCAGCTTTAGAGTTAGCACAGCATAATATCCGTGTAAATGCCATTCTACCAGGATTAGTTTCGACTCCACTAACGAAAGGGTTAACAGATGTTGATGCTATTAATGAAGCATATATGGAGCGTATCCCAATGAGACGTGCTGGTGCACCGGATGAAATGGCAGGACCTGCTTTATTCTTAGTCAGTGATGATGCTTCCTATGTAAATGGAGCAAGCTTGATTGTGGATGGTGCATGGGCAGTAAGTGGATATCCTGATTTGAGTAAGTTTATTTAAGAAATGGTTGTGGTGTAAAACAAGACGGAATGTATTTCCGTCTGTTTTATACTTTTCAGTTAGTTATTGCTTTGCTAAGTCTCTTCTATTTGATGTAAATGGTGGCTGTTCTAACCATTTGTTAGCAATCATGATGTGAACAAATCTCCAAGTAGATTAAATTTCTCTTTACATAAAGAAAATATAAAAGAATACATATGTTTAATTTACAAAAGTGAATTAAACAAATTGATTCTACATCTGAAACAATTACATAAGTAGAATGGTTGAGGTCGACTATAAAATAGATATGCATTTATTTGATTATATGTAGGTGTTAAATCCAAATAATTGTATGTGATTATATTTGTAATAAATTGGTTGTTGATAGGAGTTGATTAAAATGATAATATTAATTTTGTCGTTTCGATACAAATAAATAAAACGACATATTGCTAACTTGATTTGTTCATCTTATTATGTTAATATAATTTTATGTTCTTCGAATCTATGAAATTAACAATAAAAAAAAGTGTTGACTTCATATAAAGAAACATGATATATTAATAAGGTCGCTTTTGAGCGGTATTCTAAAAAGTTCTTTGAAAACTGAACACAATACAAGCGTCAACGTTTAATTCAAAAGTAACAAACTATTGAGCAATCAATACTCTTATTGGAGAGTTTGATCCTGGCTCAGGATGAACGCTGGCGGCGTGC
>QGHH01000438.1 GCA_003640645.1 Fredinandcohnia aciditolerans
TATCAACCTGTTGTCCATCGCCTACGCTTTTCAGAGGCCAATCTGGCACTCGACGCCTTGCAGCCCAGGGCTCACCCTGGGGCGCGATGAACCCGGACGATCCGACCAGACCCGACCCCGACGCCCTGCTGGCCGCCGCCAAGCGCGCCTCGCGAGGCAAGCTCAAGGTGTTCCTCGGCATGGCGCCGGGGGTCGGCAAGACCTACGAAATGCTCCGCGCCGCCCGCAAACGCAAAGCGGACGGCGCGGACGTCGTCATCGGCGTGGTCGAGACCCACGGCCGGCGCGAGACCGAATCGCTGCTGCGCGGCCTCGAGGTCCTGCCCCGGCGGCCGCTGGAGCACCGCGGCCGCTCGTACATGGAATTCGACATCGACGGGGCGCTGGCCCGGCGGCCCAAGCTGCTGCTGGTCGACGAATACGCCCACTCCAACGCCCCCGGCTCGCGCCATCCCAAGCGTTGGCAGGACGTCGAGGAGCTGCTCGTCGCTGGGCTCGACGTCTGGACGACGCTCACCGTCCAGCACCTGGAGAGCCTGGTCGACGTCGTCCAGCGCATCACCGGCGTGCGCCAGCGCGAGACCGTGCCCGACAGCGCCCTGTCGCGGGCCG
>QGHH01000439.1 GCA_003640645.1 Fredinandcohnia aciditolerans
CAATTCGGCATTTAAAGTCCCGTAATTTCCAACTCCAAAAGTGGCATAGTTACTGAACAAACGCTCTTGTTTTGATTTCTCCACCCCTTCTGCTTTTCCTTTTGAAGGCGTAAAAGTCGAAGCCACCGGAACAGACAAAATACTGTATTTAATCGTTTCCTTAGGCTGATTACCTGAATCGTCAAGCAAAGGTGTTTCTTTTACTTTAAAGGCATCTGAAATAGTTGGCGAATACGGTTTTACAACATTTACAGTTTCTGTGAAAAGGAAAACTGAAAAGCAAACAGCAAAGTCAAAATGATGGTTTTATTCTGGAAATTAATTTTCATATTTATTTTTATTTTGTGAAATGTGCTTGGTGAGAAGTGATTTGTGAAATGTAAAAAGTGAAATGTCTTTCTAAAGTCATTTTACAATTTACTATTCATCTTTTACATTTTACTTTTCGCAAATTACATTTTACATTATCCTATTTTTTTTCTATTCTACACTTCCCAATCGCCCTTGGCAATAAACTGGCTCTTCCCTCCAATTTGTATTGTAAAGTTATTGTCTGTTAATTCTCCTTTAAAATAAATCTGTGACGGTCGGTTTATAAAATCTCCCTGATGA
>QGHH01000440.1 GCA_003640645.1 Fredinandcohnia aciditolerans
GGCCTTTTTCTCGACGCCGACCGGCTGGCATTCCTGCGACAACGTCACGGTGCAGCGGCGGGCGGCGGCGTCGTGCGTCAGCCTGACCGTCACGCGCGGCGTGCCCGCCTGGCGGTACCAGTTGCGAAACACCGACAGATCGCGGCCCGGGTGCTGGCGCGTGTAGACCGATTCCATGGCGGCGACGAAGTCGTCGCAGGTCACGGCCTGGCCGTCGTGGCGGCGGAAATATTCGTCCATGCCGGCGCGGAAACCGGCCTCGCCCAACAGCGTGTGCTGCATGCGGATGACCTCGGCGCCTTTCTCGTACACCGTGGCGGTATAGAAGTTGCCGATTTCCTGGTAGCTGTCGGGACGGATCGGGTGGGCCATCGGGCCCGCGTCCTCGGGGAACTGCGCCGCGCGCAGCGTCACCACGTCGTCGATGCGCTTGACCGCGCGGGCGCTCGCGGCAGCGGCCTCGTCCATGTCCTGCGCCATCATGTCGGCGCTGAATTCCTGGTCGCGGAATACGGTCAGGCCTTCCTTCAGGCTCAATTGGAACCAGTCGCGGCAAGTGACCCGGTTGCCGGTCCAGTTGTGGAAGTACTCGTGGCCGATGACGGATTCGAT
>QGHH01000441.1 GCA_003640645.1 Fredinandcohnia aciditolerans
AGACGGCGGCGACCTGTTCGGGCGGGCAGGTGGTCTCGAACTGGTAGTCGAGCATGGCCAGTACGGCTTCGGCGCTGAAGCGTGGCCGGTAAGGGTCGGGATAGGGCAGCAGCAACACGCCGGGCCTCGGCAGCGTGTGGGTCATGGCGGTGTGGCCGCTGATGCCCATCGAGCCCGAGAGATTGCCGTGGTAGGAGCCGATGAAGGAGATGAAGCGCGGCCTGCCGGTGGCGGCTGCCAGGACGCGCAACGCGCAGTCGTTGGCATCGGATCCGGAGTGGCCGAACCAGACCCGGCGCTCGCCGTCCCCCGGCGTGATCGCCAGCAGCTTCTCGGCCAGGGAGACGGCCGGTTCATTCGGATAGAGCAGCAGGCTGGCGCCCGCCATGTTGCGAATGGATTTCTCCACCGCCTCGACGATGGCGGGATGACCATAGCCAAGCAGCGCTGGGCCAGCTGAGCCCGACAGGTCGAGCACTTCGCGGCCACCTTCCTCGATCAGCCGGTTGCCACGGCCGCCGATGAGCGAAAGCGGCGAGAAACGCAGCCGCCCGATTTCCGCAATTGCCCGTGCATCGCGCTCGCGCAGGCCGAGGTTGCTCATCCCAGAGC
>QGHH01000442.1 GCA_003640645.1 Fredinandcohnia aciditolerans
AGCAGCTCGCTCAGGTGCAGCTCGACCGCCTGCGGGTCCACGCTCAGCCGCGGCGGCGCCAGGCCGCCGACATAGACCGCCAGGAAGATCAGGAAGGCGATCCAGATCCACGGCGTGTTGCGCATCTGCATTTCGAGCCGCATCAACCGCCAGGCCCCGACCAGCGCCCAGGCGGCGAAGGCCAGGGTCGACAGCAGGGCGAACACGTCGACCGGCAGGCTCACGCCCCACCAGCCCATCGAGACGCCGCGTCCCCACAGCCACACCGATCCCAGGCCGTTGAAATGGCCGACGTCGCCGAGCAGGCGGCCGAAGCTGCTGATCAGCCACAGGCCGAACAGGGCCAGCAGGAAACCGCCGACCACCGAGCGCAGGCTGGGAACCCGGCCTTCCGCGCGGGCCTTGCGCACCCCGACCAGGGTCGCCCACAGGGCCATGGCCTGCAGCAGGATGGCCACCGCCAGGGCGCTGAACAGGGTCGGGCCGAGGTTCTCGCCGGGCCGCACGGCGGCGGAGACCACCCAGCCGGCCAGGGCGACGATCCAGGCCAGCGACGTGGCCCCGACCAGCTTGCCCCAGGTCATCGCCCAGGGAGAGATCGCCGACAGCCGC
>QGHH01000443.1 GCA_003640645.1 Fredinandcohnia aciditolerans
GTGGTGATGGTGAAGTCCTCGGACACCAACCGCCTGATGCGCTTCAGCATCCCCGAGGCCTTCCGCAAGTACGTGTTCGCCAAGGGCTACATCGCCATCAACGGCGCCAGCCTGACCGTGTCCGAGGTCAACCGCGCCGAAGGCTGGTTCGAAGTCTGGCTGATCCCCGAGACCCGCCGCATGACGGTGTTCGAGGATAAGCAGGTGGGCGACCACGTCAACATCGAGATCGAGCGCAGCACCCAGGTGGTGGTGGACACCGTGCGCGAGACGGTCCAGGAAAGCCTGGGCAAGCTGCAGCCGCTGCTGGAAGCCATTCTCAAGGAAAAAGGGCTGACGCTGGAAGATTTCGTCAGCCCGCAGGGCAAGCTCAAGTAGGACGCGGCCGTCCGCGTTCCATCCGCGTTCCGTTCAAGACCAGGCCGCGAATTCAAGCCGCGAATGCCGGCCCCATCGGCTTGATGCGGATGCCCGGTTGCAGCCGGGTCCAGGGCAGGTCGGCGGGATCGGCCTGCATCGGGCCCGGGGCCTTGGCCACCAGCACCTCATGCGCGATGGGCTGGAAGTCGGCGCGGAAGTGCACCGAGCTTTTCACCACCAGGATCGCCATCT
>QGHH01000444.1 GCA_003640645.1 Fredinandcohnia aciditolerans
GTTGAAGAAGCCAATTTTAGCGTATAGGTACAACGTGTCAGGTTGTTATCCGGTGGTGCGTTAAGTGGTGAATTATTGTTTATCCTTTTTAGTAAGGCTGAATCGATTATACCATCAGAAATGTATCTGCTTATCGTAAGACTGTTATTATTTAAATGCAGACTACCGGAAGCTAAATACGGATGATACAGCGTATACTTAGCGTGTATCGTACCATTAATCGGGCTGCAAAGCGTACTTTCTTCCAGCTCTTTAATGGCCAGTTTTCGATAAATCGGATTGTTGTTCATGACAACAGAATTAAGTGTTTTTCCGTCTCCGCCAACGGTGCCAAATTGATTTAAGGCTTTATTGATTACCTCTCTGATTTCAAAACGAATAGCAAATTTTTCAAGCGGAATATCGTTTGCTGGCGGAATGGCTTGCCCGGCACTAAAGATATTCGGAACATCTGCGGCGTTGGTTAATTCAGTTGTATTTATCGAAATCAGGGTATCTTCTTCAATAACATTATATAAAGGTAAATCAGCAAGAGTTAAACCATTAGCGATTAAAGTTCGCTCAATAGCGTGGTTGACATCAAACCAGCCATCGGAATCAAAATCACTTTG
>QGHH01000445.1 GCA_003640645.1 Fredinandcohnia aciditolerans
GTGCGCACCTTGACCAGCTGGCCGGCGGCGAGGCGGGCGCGCTCGCCCATCTCCTGAAGCAGCTGCATGGTCACCTGCGGGCGCTGGGCCTCGGCGATGCGGGCGGCCTGGGCCGTCGGCCCGGGCTGGATGGCGTCGACCTTGCCGACGGCGAAGCCGAACGGATTGGCCTGGCCGATCAGGACGTCGCCGGCCTTGGCGCCGAACAGCTTGTTGAGCAGGTCGGGGCTGAGCGCCTGGTTCTGGCGGGCGTTGACGCGGTCGACGCCGATGGCGTGGCTGACCGGCGCGCCGAAGGCGGCGGCGACCGCCTCGACGCTCTCGCCCTTGCGGACGCGGGCGGCCAGCTCGTTGGCCTTGGCCTCCATCAGCTTGGCCGTCTCGCGCATCAGGAAGTAGCGGGTCAGGGGCGCGCGCACCTCGTCGAGGCCGGGCAGGGCGGGGGGCAGGATCTTCTCGACGCGGACGGCGTAGTATTCGCCGCCGCCCTCGTCCTCGACGTCGCTTTCGCCGCCCTCCGGCAAGGCGAAGGCGGCCTTGAGCATCTTTTCGCTCAGGCCCGGCACGGGCTTGCCCGTACCGTCCGCGCCGCTCTGGCTGACCGGGGCGAG
>QGHH01000446.1 GCA_003640645.1 Fredinandcohnia aciditolerans
GGCGGCCATCGCCGGCGTCTCGACCGACGCCAAGCCGTTCCGCGACCACGAGGGGTCGAACTTCAACGCCCGGGTCAAGGCCGATCTCGGCTGGGCCGACCTGACCTCGATCAGCGCCTACGAGACCTTCCGGCGCAAGGAATACAACGACTGGGACGGCACCAAGTATTACGAGTCAGACGTCCTGTTCTACAATAAGATCACCGTGCGCTCGCAGGAGCTGCGCCTGAACTCGACCGCCCCCGGCCCGCTGAACTGGACCGCCGGGCTCTACTATTCGAACGAGAAGCTGGACGAGCGCTTCCTGTCGGACTTCTCGGCCGGGCTGGGCTTCATCACCGACACCTCGTACCGGCAGAAGGCGGAATCGATCAGCGGCTTCGGCCAGGTCGAATATCGCCTCAACGAGCGCCTGAACCTGATCTTCGGGCTGCGCTACGAGAACGAGGACCGCGAACTCGACAACTTCAGCACGGTCATCCTGCCGGCCACGCCGACCTTCCCCACCGCCGACCGCACCACCTCGATGTCGCAGGTCTCGGGCAAGGCGGGCGTCGAGTACAAGGCCGCCGACCACGTGCTGCTCTACGCCACGGTCAGCCGCGGCGTG
>QGHH01000447.1:0-318 GCA_003640645.1 Fredinandcohnia aciditolerans
CTCGATGACCAGCGGCTGGTTCTCGGGCTTCTTGCTGCTGTTGGCGTGGCTGGCGTCGATCATGACGCGTTGGGCCAGGCCCGCCTTGGACATGTCCTGGCAGGCCGCCTCGACGCTGGCGGCGTCGTAGTTGGGGCCTTGCTTGCCGCCGCGCAGGATCACATGGGTGTCGGCATTGCCGCGGGTTTCGAAGATGGCCGCCATGCCCATCTTGGTCATGCCCATGAAGGCGTGCCTGGCGCTGGCGGCGACGATGGCGTCGGCCGCGATCTGCACGCCGCCGTCGGTGCCGTTCTTGAACCCGAGCGGGCAGCTCAG
>QGHH01000447.1:328-610 GCA_003640645.1 Fredinandcohnia aciditolerans
CGGAGCTGTGTTGGCGGTGGCTGGGGCTTTCGGTGGTGCGCGCGCCGATGGCGCCCCAGGCGATCAGGTCGGCGATGTACTGCGGGCTGAGCAGATCGAGGAATTCGGTGGCGATCGGCAGGCCCAGGCCGCTGATGTCCAGCAGCAGTTCGCGGGCGCGGCGCAGGCCTTCGTTGATGCGGAAGCTGCCGTCCAGGCGCGGGTCGTTGATGTAGCCCTTCCAGCCGACGGTGGTGCGCGGCTTCTCGAAATAGACACGCATCACGATCAGCAGGTCGTCAC
>QGHH01000047.1 GCA_003640645.1 Fredinandcohnia aciditolerans
CATTAGCTAACAGTTCCTACTGCAAAGCCTGTAGTGGACTTTCACCACCAAGTTATAGCCCATGCCGGGCGCACTAAAAAAAGAACCCATCTAAAAAGATGGGTCCTTAATTGATCTCAATATTCATTATGCACGTGATACATATGATCCTTCAGTTGTGTTGATGATTAAAACATCACCTTCGTTAATGAAGAAAGGAACTTGAACGATTAAACCTGTTTCAAGTGTTGCTGGCTTTGATCCACCAGAAGCTGTGTCACCTTTGATGCCAGGTTCTGTTTCAGTAACCTTAAGCTCAACTGTGTTTGGCAGCTCAACACCTAATGTTTCACTTTGGAACATCATAATGTGTACTTCCATGTTTTCTTTTAAGTATTTTAACTCATACTCGATTGCAGATGCAGGTAGTTCAATTTGCTCGTAGGACTCATTGTCCATGAATACATGTGAATCACCGTTTGCATATAGATATTGCATTTTGCGGTTTTCGATTTGTGCTTTTGCTACTTTTTCGCCAGCACGGAATGTTTTCTCTTGAACGGCACCTGTACGAAGGTTACGTAACTTAGAGCGTACAAATGCTGCTCCTTTTCCTGGTTTAACGTGTTGGAAATCCATTACTCTCCAGATCCCACCGTCCACTTCAATTGTCAAACCTGTACGAAAATCGTTAACTGAAATCATATACTATTTCCTCCTAATTCAATTGCGACAAACCATTTTGTCTATAAAATAATTAATTCTTTCTTAGAGAATGTTAGTGATTCATTGCCGTCTTTTTTAACAACAACATCGTCCTCAATTCTCACGCCACATAAACCTGCTATGTAAATACCTGGTTCACAGGTTACAATCATTCCTGGTTCTAATACATTGTCAGATCGGAATGATAATGATGGCTGTTCATGAACCTCCATACCAAGACCGTGTCCAGTTGAATGACCAAAATATTCACCATAACCTTTTTCCGTAATATAATCACGAGTTAAGGCATCGGCTTCTTTTCCTGTGATGCCAGCCTTAATGCCGGCCATACCACGAAGCTGAGCTTCTAAAACAACATCATAAATGTTTTTCAGTTCATCGCTAGGATTCCCTACAGCGACGGTACGTGTGATATCTGAGCAATATCCTTTATAATATGCACCAAAATCAAGGGTTACAAAATCACCATTTTCAATCACTTTATCACTCGCAACCCCATGAGGTAATGCTGAGCGATAACCTGATGCCACGATTGTGTCAAATGAAGATGAAGTCGCCCCTTGTTTTCGCATAAAAAATTCTAACTCAGTAGAAACTTCAATTTCAGTAATACCAGGACGAATCACATCTAGAATATGAGTAAAGGCGGCGTCAGCTATCTCCGCTGCTTCCTTTAATATCTTAATCTCTGAATCGGTCTTAATCAAGCGTAACTTTTCAATCACTCCTGAAACAGGAACAAGTTCTGCTTGTACTGCTTTATCATACGCAGTATAAGTTGCATAGGAAAGATCATCTTGTTCAAACCCTAGCTTTTTAATTCCCATTTTTTCAGCTTGTTTGGCAACCTCTTCGATGATTGGCCCTGAATGTTGAACAATTTCAAATTCCTTCACCTGTTCACTTGCTTGCTCGACATAACGAAAATCTGTAATAAAAACTGCTTTCTCTTCTGAAATAAGGGCGACTCCCGCTGTACCGGTGAAATTAGTTATGTAACGTCTGTTATAGCTATTCGTAACTAATAAGCCATCAATTCCAAAACCTGAAAAACTTTCACGTAGCTTTTCTAATTTACTCATCTAGTTTTCCCCCTAAATGCTCAATCATTGCTAATAACGCAAGTTTGTAGCCATATACACCTACTCCAACAATTTGCCCAATTGTAACAGGAGCGATGACCGATGTGTGTCGAAATTCTTCGCGAGTATGAATATTCGAAATATGTATCTCTACAACAGGCACAGTAACCCCAGCGATAGCGTCACGAATCGCATAGCTGTAATGCGTAAAAGCCGCTGGATTCATTACGATTCCATCGTATTCTCCCTCGGCATTGTGGATCGCATCAATTATTGCACCCTCGTAATTCGATTGGAAGCAACCAAGCTCCACATTCTTGTTTTGCGCAAACTCAGTTAAGTCTTTCTCCACATCGGCTAGCGTGAGACTCCCATAAATATGCGGCTCCCTTTTTCCAAGTCGATTTAAATTAGGTCCGTTAATAAGGAGTATTTTCTTCATAAATAGATCTCCCTTTAAAGAGGATTTTCAAAAAGTCCGGTGAAAATGACACTTCGAATTTCAGCGTTGGCTTGCTTTTCCGTTGCCTCACGTATTAACTACATACGCTCCGGTACTCAAAGCTGCACCGCCTTGAACTTTCGACGCACAGGATGTGCTAGTGTCGACAATGCCACAGGACGTGGCGTTCTTGTCGACGCGGTCCTTTTCATCCCTTTCTGAACTCTTACTAAAAATAGAATGTTCGAACAAGAACATTCTACCATATCTTACCCTAATTTACCTACTCATTTGTAGAGACGACACGCCTTTCTGCCCTCATTTCATTTTCTTCAAATGATATCGAGTAACCAATAAAGACACCATATAAGATATAAAAGCATATTGTAGTAATAACTGTATTACGTTCTAATTCCCCAACGGTTTTAATATCGGGAAAGATCGGATTAAACACGTAAAACACAATAAGCCATAAGGCAATGCCAAATGCAGCACCAACCCAAATGGACTGAAACTTTTTTAATAATGCATAATATAAAAGTGCTACACCGATTGATATAATACCAATCATTAAAATCCCAATAAACTGACCTAACACGCGGTTTTTCCAATCTCCAAGGATCCACGGTTTGAGGATAAGATTTGGACTAAGTTCTGTAAAATTAAAAATATACGTTAAGTACGACAATAGACTCCAAAATATCCCCCCAAACAAACCAATAACTACAACTTTAGCCATTAAAGACATTTCTCCGTCTTTTTTGTTTTGTTCAAGTTCTGGATTCTTTTTTTCAGCATCTACCATAGGTCAACACCTCCATTTGCTAGTATGTCCTGAACTTTTTTAATCTATTTGGAAAAGATTCTCGGAAAAATGTGTATCAATGGTAATTACTGGGTAGAATAGTAAATGTTAGTTTGAATAAAAAATAAAATTCAAATAATTGATGCTTTTAACATAGAGGTTTATTAGCTTATCTTGTAGAATATATATAAGTAGTAGTACTTTATCTTTTTACATGTATCAATCAATTTACTGAAATATACGGGCAACAATGACATGGATTCATAATACAATATAAGTATAGCTTTCAGGAGGTGTATCGCATGAATCGTCGTAAATCAAATATAGTTGTCATGATTTTACTAGGATTAGGAGCACTTGGATTTGTCTACACCCTTTTCACTCGTCCAGGTTCATTACTCGTGCAAGCAGGCATGATTTTCCTTTTCATAGGTATAATCTATCTACTATATAAATTTGTGATTAGTCGACGAATGGGAGGAAAAGAAAATTCCGCTTATTTACGCGCAGCAAAACAATCTAGGAAACGTTTTAAAACAGGAAGTCAGAGGAAGACTCGGACTATGGGAATAGGGAATAAAAAACCTACGACCAGCGCGGCAAAACGATCGACTGTAGCGTCTATTCATAAAAAGCGAAAAACGAATACGACCCACCTAACTGTTATTGAAGGTAAAAAAGGCAAAAAGAAGAATCGCGCATTATTCTAAACTTTATTCAGCACAAAAGCTGGATAAAGTTTTTTTATACTTTGGATTCTTCTCTTGTTTGATTTAATAACCCCACGTTCGTAAGAAGGCTTCTGTACGTTGTTTTCCAAGTTGAATAAGCTCTTGCTTTTTTTCATCTGTTACTCCAAATTCAGTTGTCAATCCACTTTCAACGGGGATAAAAATAATATTTTTTTCGTGTCTACGTGAGATATAACGCGCATCATGCGCATTCTTCATTGTTTCAAAGAGAGCTCCAAACATTTCGATTGCATTGTGAATTTTATTTTGTTTTTGCTGCTGATTATTCCCACTTAACCTAATTCCAATAACTGGGCGTTTTTTTAGCTTCTGTTCCTCATCAAAAAGCCATATTGGAAAGTTGGAGAGCACTCCTCCATCGACGACGATTGTGTTTCCTTGATAATCTTTTAATCGGACTGGTTCAAAAAAATATGGAAGGCTACAGCTCATCCGAACAGCTTTTGCCACCGGGAAAGTTTGGGGACGAATCCCATAGCGTTCCAAATCATCGGGTAATACCATGATTCTTCCATTTGTTAAGTCCGATGCTATAATTCTTAATGATCCGGGAGGGAGGTTCTGAAACGTAACTACACCCTTTGCACGAAGCTTTTGATAGATCCATTTCTCCAACATATCCCCTTTGTATAACCCGAGACGCCAATAGAGGAGTAGCCACTTCGTTAAGGCTGTGTTTAACGGGGTCTTACGTTCATCTAAAAAATCACTAAGGTCTAATTCTTCCATAAGATTGATAATTTCTTCACTTGTGTAACCAGCAGCTATTAAGGAAGCAATCAAGGACCCTGCACTGGTTCCGGCCAATCTTTTGAATCTAAAACCTTTTGCTTCGATAGCTTGATAAGCCCCTATTAGCGCAAAGCCTTTAATACCCCCACCTGAAAAAACACCATCAATAAACATCGTACCCCTCCCAATCAAATGCGCCTTAGCGTATTTGCGCCCAGATTTTTTCGAGCCTGCTCGAAAAATTTCCATTGAAAATCTGTGGCATCCGCCGGAGGCTGATTAACTTTATTCAGCTTCGGATGAATAAAGTTAATCAATCCCTTTATACATTTTTAATCGGATAGCTTGGGATATAGTACGTGTGATTTTTTAAATAGAAAAAAAGAAGGAATCCGTACAGGATTCCCTCTTTAGCGTTTGATTACAGTCCACATTTAAGTTGTGCATTACAGTTAGTACATGTGTTACATCCACCAAGGTCTTCTACCGTACCTTGACGGCAAACTGGACAAGTGTCGCCTACTTCAGAACCGATTGTAACATCAGTTTGGCGTAAATCAATGACAGTATCCATTAGGACTACACGATTTTTTGGCTTCTCTTCTTCAGTTGTAACTTCAGCTTCTTCAAATGTGTTTTCTTCCGCCTTAAGCGTAAGAACTTGAGCATCACGGCTTCCATCCACGTATACTGTACCACCTTTAGCTCCACCTTTGTAGAGGCGCTCATATACAGCTTCTACTTGAGAAACAGTGTAGCCTTTTGGTGCGTTAACAGTTTTACTGATTGAGCTGTCAATCCAACGTTGGATGACACATTGTACATCTGCATGTGCTTCAGGTGAAAGTTCCATTGCAGAAACGAACCAGCTAGGCAGGTTATTTGGATCTGCTTCTGGGTGTTTATCTAAATATTCTTGAACGATATCCGCTTTTACTTCAATAAACTTACCTAAACGTCCACTTCTAAAATAAGAGAATGAGAAGTAAGGTTCTAAACCTGTTGAAACGCCAACCATTGTACCAGTGCTGCCTGTAGGAGCAACAGTTAGTAGGTGTGAGTTACGAATTCCGTATTGTTTAATGCCTTCTTTAATATCTTCTGGCATCTTTTGCATGTATCCAGTATTAATTAAAGCTTCTCTGATACGTTTGCCATCTTCCGGTGAATTACCTTCTAAGAATGGGAAGCTTCCTTTTTCTTTTGCAAGTTCAATTGATGCACGATAAGCAGTTGTTGCAATTGTTTCGAACACTTCGTCAACTAACTTATTTCCTTCTTCAGAACCATATTCAGTTTCGCAATAGATAAGTAGGTCGTGTAATCCCATAACCCCAAGACCCACACGGCGCTCACCTAGGGCTTGCTTTTTATTAGCTTCTAAGAAGTATGGAGTTGCATCAATTACGTTATCCTGCATTCTTACTCCAACTTCAACAGTTTGCTTTAGTTTCTCAAAGTTAACTGTTTTTGTGTCTTTATCAACCATTTCAGCTAAGTTAACCGCTGCAAGGTTACATACTGAATAAGGTGCGAGAGGTTGCTCTCCACACGGATTTGTTGCAACAACTTTTTGACCATAGCTTTGTGCATTAGTCATGTCATTTGCATTATCAATGAAGAAAATTCCTGGTTCTGCAGCGTACGTTGCGCAGATATTGATAAGGTTCCAAAGATCTCTTGCTTTGATTTTACGGTACACACGTACTTTATGGCCAAGTTTTTCCCACTCACGTACGTCCCCAACCTTGTGCCATTCTTCATTGTAGATTTTCATTTCTTCTTCATTGTAGCTTTCAACATCAGGGAATTTAAGTTCATATAACCCGTCTTCTTCAACAGCTTGCATGAAATCTTTAGTAATACAAACGGAGATGTTTGCACCAGTTAAGAACTCTGGATTATGAACACTGTAAGTTCCGCCAGTAACTATTTTTTGCTCAGCATCTTTAATAATTTTTTCACTAAAGCCACCATAACCAGGAATTTGCTTGTAATTTACAATTCCTTGATACATTTGAATTTCCTGTTCCGTGAATGGAGTGAACTTTAGCTTTTCTTGAGCATATTTTTTAATTGTTGCATCTTGTGTATTTTCCATTAAATAACGAAGAATTCTTGGATTTTGCATCTTCGAAATGATGAATTCAATAATATCTGGGTGATCAGATTGAAGCATGATCATCTGAGCTCCACGTCTTGACCCACCTTGCTCAACTAGATGTGTAAGTTTCGCAATGTCATCAAGCCATGAAACGGAACCAGATGACTTACCGTTTACACCGCGTGCTAGTGTGTTACGTGGACGTAGTGTAGATCCGTTCGTTCCGACACCGCCACCACGGCTCATGATTTCCATAACCTGTTTACGGTGCTCAGAAATACCTTCACGAGAATCCTGTACATACGGCATTACGTAACAGTTAAAGTACGTAACATCAGTATCCGCACCTGCTCCGTAAAGAACACGTCCAGCTGGAATGAAGTTTAGATTTACAAGCTCTTGATAGAACTTTTCAAACCATTCCTTGCGCTTCTCCTCCGTTTTCTCTACTGCTGCTAAACCAGTGGCATTTCTTTTTGCAATTTGTTCATAGAAAATTTCGAGCGGTTTCTCGATAACATCAAGTGAACGATTAACAATACCTGTCTCAATTTCTTCAGGCTTGTCCAACACACCACGATACTCTTCTTCAACAAGCACCTGTGCTGTCTTCTGTTCCCAATCAATGTCAATGATAAAACCTAAACCACGAGCTGGAAACTTTGGATCTTCCTTGATTGTTAGAACAACAAAGTCACCTTCTGCCAGAGTAATCTTTTCGGTATCCTTAAATGTATACCGATCAAGCATTACGAGCCTTGATACGCCCTTGTGGGTAATCTTCATGTCCTCCGTAATTGGATGGACTTGAGGAAAAAGGCGTATATCCTGGTTCAGCCTTTCAACATTCATATTCATTTTTTCTAGCACAACAGTCATTCCCACATCTCCCTTTAAAATCTATTAATCTACATAATGTTTATTTTTTATATGATAAAATTAAAGTACCATATATCTATTTGAAAGACAATAAAAAAATCAATATATAGTGTTAAAATAATTTTCGACACTACTATATATTGATTTTTAGATAAATAAAATCTTTTTTGTCAAACTGAAAATAGTATAAAATATAAAGTAAAACAGAGGAAAAACTAGGTAAACTAAATTATTTCATCTTTTTTGAAGAATTTTGTCGGTTGATTTTTCCCTTAAAAGAACAAACCTAATAATACCAAGAATAGGTCTTTTAGCCAAGTAAAAAACGACTAAAAAAGTCGTTAACGTTTAAAATTCCATTCATCTGTTTTATATCGCTTCTCCGCAATTCTATGAACATAATCCAATTCTTCATCAGTCAATTGATAAGGTTCAAGTACTATATTTAGTCCTTCCTCAAAACCTTCTTTAAAGGCCTGTTTGGCTTCATCAATCGTAACCGGATTCTCCCTTAATGCATTGATTGCAACTGCTTTATTTTTAAAATTCCGTTGCATTCTTTCCCTTACACGCTCACTCGGATATTTAAATAGGTCAAATAATTTATCCTCATCTATATCTAGTAGAATTGATCCGTGCTGAAGAATGACACCCTTCTGTCTCGTTTGAGCACTCCCGGCTACCTTTCTTCCTTCGACAACAAGTTCGTACCAGGAAGGTGCATCGAAACAAACTGCAGAACGTGGATTTTTTAAGCCTTCTCGTTCTTCGCTCGTTTTTGGAACTGCAAAATAAGCATCGAGACCCAACTTTCGAAAGCCCTGTAAGATTCCTTCTGAGATAACACGATATGCTTCAGTTACCGTGTGAGGCATCTCAGGATGCTCTTCCGATACAATTACACTATAAGTTAACTCTTGATCATGTAGAACCCCTCTACCACCCGTTGGTCGACGAACAAAACCAAGACCATATTTTTTGACAACTTCTAAATCGATTTCTCTTTCTACCTTTTGAAAATAACCTATTGAAAGAGTCGGTGGATTCCAGCCATAAAAACGAATGGTTGGAGGAATTTTACCCTCACTGTTCCAATCAAGCAATGCTTCATCTAAAGCCATATTAAACTCAGGGGAACAATTGCCTGAATCAATAAATCTCCATACCTCTTTTCCCATAATAAACCCTCTTTAATCAAAAATTATCAACCTCCCTTAGTCTATCAGAACAAAATTGAAAATCAAAATCAAATACTCCAGAGAATTCCTTTGATTCTTTTAAGTCACACGAATATAATAGAAAATGAGAGATAGAAAAAGGAGTAGATTGATTTTGGAAATACTTTTAATTGTTTTGGGTGCAATCATCGCATACGCTATATTTACATTCTTCTACCAGCGTAAAATTGTAACTGTTTTAACTGAGGAACAGTTCCGCGAAGGATATCGTAAAGCACAACTAATTGATGTACGTGAACCAAACGAATTTGACGGGGGTCATATTCTAGGCGCACGTAATATACCATTATCCCAAATGAAACAACGTTTAACAGAAATCAGACCTGATAAACCAGTCTACTTGTACTGCCAAAACACGGTTCGTAGTGGTCGTGCAGCCCAATTACTTCGTAGAAAAGGGTACAAAGACCTTTACCAACTTCAAGGCGGCTTTAAAAAGTGGTCAGGTAAAATAAAGAAAAAATAACCTATTCCATTTTGGAGTAGGTTTTTTCATGTCTCGTATATAATAAACTATGGAAAGAAATAACTCGAGGTGATACTTTGAACATTTCAAAAGGAATTTACCACACCATCTACCACCCAAGATTGGTGATCATCCCACTCATCGTTCATGTGATTCAAACTTTCATTGGAGTCTTAGGTATCTACTTTGGTTTTACTGTTTTTTCTATTGATACCCAATTCCCCTATGCAATTCCAGTATTAAATAATGAGATTCTTTCTATATATAGACCCTATACTAACAATTGGCTACTAACTAGTATTGCTACCATAATAATGCTACTAATAAAAAGCTACGCGCTCAGCATGTATCTTGGAGCCATGAAATCCTTTTTAGAGGGACCTGATAATACATATTCAATATTAAAAATTGCACCCTATTATTTTAAAAGAATGATACAATTTTCAATACTCGAACTTCTATTTAGTAGCTTAATCTTTCAACTAACTCATACTTTTTGCCCATTAGCAATCATAGCTATTTTCGTTGTACTTTTATTCTCATTAACTCCATACATAGTTGTATTAGAAGATACTACGGTTGGGGATGCAATTGCAAAATCACCTAAGCGATTGCTAAAAAACGTTGGTGCCTTATTATGGATTGCACTAGTGTCAATGATCTTAACAATTTTATTAACAGGTCTTCCTTTTGCAAATATAAAAGTCGAATACTACATTGTTTCACTTCTATATAGTTTTATTGGCACCACAATGATTTTTGCTGTCATGAATTGTTTATATAAAAGCATTTACAAATTCAGTCTGCCTTCTAAGAAAGTTAAAAAATCGAAAAAGTATTTTCCGCCACTCTGGATTGCAGCGCTACTGTTACCCTTATTTGGGGCTTTGTTGGTTAACGGATAGGGTGAGAACAGTCCAGTAGTTCTGTTATGAGCCCCCTCTTCGATATTAGTATCATGGGCAACATTGCGTTCCCATTTGTTGTAACTCAACCTTCAAATGGGCATGATTCAAGCACTCTCATTGTTTTACTGCGAAAAAGGCATGCATCATTACTTTACATGCCCTTTTGTCCTTCTCAATTACAAAACGGAACGAATAGCCCTTTACAGATATGATTTCACCTAATTTAATCCAGTTGTGGCCTTCATTTTGATGCATACTGATTCGCATTTAACTATTTTTTACCAGGAACGAACTTCTTTCTAATGTTTGCTGGTTTGGGGTTACCTAAAATTATCCAGTTGCATACCCCTTTCTGGTGTTTACTAGTTTGGCTTTCCCTAATTTTATCCAGTTACGTACCTCTTTCTAGTGTTTACTAGTTTGGCTTTACCTAATTTTATCCAGTTGCGTACCTCTTTCTAGTGTTTACTAGTTTGGCTTTCCCTAATTTTATCCAGTTGCGTACCTCTTTCTGGTGTTTTCTAGTGTGACTTTCCCTAATTTTATCCAGTTGCATACCTCTTTTCGGTGTTTTCTAGTATGTCTTTCGTTGCATACCTCTTTTTGGTGTTTTCTAGTATGTCTTTCCCTAACTTTATCCAGTTGCGTACCTCTTTCTTTATATTGCTACTTAAATAACTGTCACGCACCAACACAAACAAAAAAGACCAACGATAACAGTTGATCTCTTAATTGCCTAGCGACGTCCTACTCTCACAGGGGCAATTCCCCAACTACCATCGGCGCAAGAGCTTAACTTCCGTGTTCGGTCGTCGGCTTCCGATGAGCGGCAGATTTTTGCGTCAGCTGCGCTCACTCCAATCCTCATGTACATAGTACATTCCGGTTGTCGCTCCCTTGTTTCCTTGAACTCTTTGCTCCTCGAAACCCGACCTATTCTATTTTTTATTCTTATTCCCGTCAAAAGCGTCTTTAACACCATAAAACCTTTCGGTTTTGAAAAAACAAAAAAAGACCAACCATAACGGTTGATCTTTTAGTTGCCTAGCGACGTCCTACTCTCACAGGGACAAAGTCCCAACTACCATCGGCGCTGAAGAGCTTAACTTCCGTGTTCGGTATGGGAACGGGTGTGACCTCTTCGCTATCGCCACTAGACTATGTTGAAGGATTCATTCCTTCAAAACTAGATAACGTAC
>QGHH01000448.1:0-330 GCA_003640645.1 Fredinandcohnia aciditolerans
TCGACCACCACGTCCTCGAACACGCACGGCTTGATCTCTGAATTCACGACGCGGCATTGCGACAGCGTTACGGTCCGCACGCGCGACATGCGGTGCGGATACTTGACCATCGACAGGCCGCAATTGTCGAAGGCGCAGTTGTGCAGGTGCAGGTCGTGGAAATGCGCGTTGCCCTTGTCCAGGGCCATGCGGAATTCCTGGCCTTCGATCTTTTGCATGGAGCGTGCGTGTCAGTTGCGGCTGGCGGTGGCCAGGCGCAGCGCCAGCGCCAGGAACACCGATCCCAGCACGTACTGCGGCCAGCGCGATCCGCGTTGGCGGCCGGCCCAG
>QGHH01000448.1:340-610 GCA_003640645.1 Fredinandcohnia aciditolerans
CCGATGACGTTGAGGATGGTGGCCAGCACCAGGATCTGCAGGGCCACCGAGCCGTCTTGCGGGCGCACGAACTGCGGGAACAGCGCCAGCACGAACAGCGCCATCTTGGGGTTGAGCAGGTTGGTCAGCAGGCCTTGCAGGAAGACTTCGCGCACGGGCGAGCGGGCCCGGGCGGCATCGGGCATGTGCGACACGGGGCGCGAGCGGAACGCGCGCACGGCCAGGTACAGCAGGTAGAGCGCGCCGGCGAAGCGCACGGCGTCGTACGCC
>QGHH01000449.1 GCA_003640645.1 Fredinandcohnia aciditolerans
GACGACGGCCGCTGCGTCGAGCCGGCCCTGGCCGTGCAGGTCGCCGACGCGGCCGAGCGGTTCATCCGCGGCGCCCTCGCCTGAGGCCGGCCGGAAGGGTCAGAAGCGCCGCACGAAGCCGACGGAGGCGGTCATGACGTTGCGGGTCTGCAGCAGCGGGCTGCGCCATTCCCGGCCGAGGATGCGATCCCCGCTCAGCACCCCGACCAGGGCCACGCCCTTGGCCAGTTCGCGCGCGGCGTCCAGCTCGGCCCCGGCGCTGTAATAGTCGTCGGCCTGGAACCGGGGCAGGTCCTCGCGCCGCGCCGCCGCCCGGCGCAGGCCGAAATACTCCTGGGAGAAGCGGTCGTCGGCCCAGGACACCCGCATCTCGCCGCCCAGCTTGAGCTTGGGCGCGACCTTCTTGATCTTGGCCAGGCCCAGGAACTTCAGGATGTTGATGTAGCACCAGCCAATGTCGAACTCGTACCACTTGGCCGAAAACTTGGCCGACGTGCCGTGGGCGTGGTGGTTGTTGTGCAGCTCTTCGCCGCCGATCACGATGCCCCAGGGGAACACGTTGGTGCTGGTGTCCGGGCTGTTGTAGTTGCGGTAGCCCCAGTAGTGGCCG
>QGHH01000450.1 GCA_003640645.1 Fredinandcohnia aciditolerans
AGCGGGTCCTCGCCGCCCGCGCGTTGCAGGGCCGCGGGCAACAGCGCCTCGTCCAGCCGCAGCGCGGACTCGGGAAACAGCAGCGCCAGATAGTGGCCCAGGCGCCGCGCCAGCGGCGCCTGCAGGCGCTGGGTGGCGGCGTCGCGCTTGCCGGCCAACAGGGTGGACAGCAATTCGAGCGCCTGGGCGCGGCGCTGGAATTCGTCGCGGCGGCGCTGCAGGCGTTCGCAGGCGGCCTCGGCCTCGGACAGGCGTTCGCCCAGGCCCTGCGCGCCGGCCTGCTCCAGCTTGCCCAGCAACTGCTGGATCTCGCTGTGGCGCTTGTGCTGGGCGTCGCGTTCGATGGCGGCGGACTTTTCGTAGCGCTGCGCGTCCTGCTCCAGCAGTTCCGGACGCAGCGCCTCCAGCGCGGCCTGCGCCTGACGCAGGCGCTGTTCGAGCAGGTCGTGGCCGCTGCGGGCCTCGGCCAGCCGGCCGGCGCGGGCCTGGCGCTGCGCCCGCTCGATCCCGCCGGCGACGCCGCCCTGCTGCGCCAGTGGTTCGCGATGGACTACGCGCATTTCTGGTCGATGCAGACGTTCACCGAAGCGCAGGTGCGCGACTTCTACG
>QGHH01000451.1 GCA_003640645.1 Fredinandcohnia aciditolerans
GAGCAGTTCATGGCAACCAACCCCGCCGACATCCTGTCCTTGCCGAAGGCCGGCTGGGCTGGCGACGAGGTCGCCATGCTCTACGACATGTCGATCCGCTTCCTGTCGGAAGAGATCGCACCGCATTACGACGCATACGAGAAGAACGAGATCGTCGACCGTTCCGCCTGGGAAAAGGCCGGTGCCGCCGGCCTGCTCTGCGCCTCGATGCCGGACGAGTATGGCGGCTCGGGTGCCACCTACGCGCATGAAAGCGTGATCGCCGAGGCGCTTGGCCATGTCGGGGTCGACGGCTTCGGCCTGTCTCTGCACAACGCCATCGTCGCCCACTACATCCTGCAATACGGCTCCGAGGAGCAGAAGCGCCGCTGGCTGCCGCGCATGGCCACCTGCGAGCTGGTCAGCGCCATCGCCATGACCGAGCCGGGGGCCGGCTCGGACCTGCAGGGCGTGCGCACCACCGCCCGCCTGGACGGAAACCAGTACGTCATCAACGGCAGCAAGACCTTCATCACCAACGGCCAGACCGCCAACCTGATCGTCGTCGTCGCCAAGACCGACCCGGCCCAGGGCGCGCGCGGCACCTCGCTGCTGGTGGTCGAGACCGAC
>QGHH01000452.1 GCA_003640645.1 Fredinandcohnia aciditolerans
GGCGCCGATTACCGCGCCGTACATCGTGCCCATGCCGCCGATCACCACCATCAGCAGGATGTTGAGCATGATCTCGAACGACAGCGAGGTGTCTGGGCCGTTGTAGCGCAGCCATAGCGCATATAGCGCGCCGGCCAGCGTGGCGAAGGCCGCCGCCAGCAGGTTCGACAGGCTGCGGTACAGCACCGTGCGGTAGCCGATGGCCTCGGCGCGGAACGGATTCTCGCGTATCGCCTGCAGCACCCGGCCGAACGGCGAATTGACGATGCGCAGCAGCATCAGGAACAGCGCCACGCAGACGGCGGCGATCAGGTAGTAGGTGATGATGCGGCCGTCGATGGTCACGCCGAACAGCGGCTCGGCGAATGGCCGGTAGGCCGGGCGCAGCATCTGCGGCACCTTGAAGTTCAGGCCGTCCTCGCCGCCGGTCAGGTCGGATAGCTGTGACACCAGCGTCTGGAACGCCGCCGCGACCGCCAGCGTGATCATGGCGTAGAAGATGGCGCGCACGCGCAGGCTGGCCAGCCCGATCACCAGCGCGAACACCAGCGACACGGCCAGTCCCGCGGCCGTCCCCGCCAGCACCGACAGCCAGTTGGCGTCCAGGC
>QGHH01000453.1 GCA_003640645.1 Fredinandcohnia aciditolerans
TCATGAACCTGTTCACCGAGGCCGGCGAGCGCGCCCGCGCCATGGGCGTGTACGGCTTCGTCTGTGCCGGCGGCGGCAGCCTGGGCGTGCTGCTGGGCGGGCTGCTGACCAGCAAGCTGTCGTGGCACTGGATCTTCCTGGTCAACGTGCCGATCGGCCTGCTGGCGGTGGCGCTGGGCCTGGTGGTGTGCCTGTGCCGCCTGTCGCGGCGGCCGCTGGTCAGCCGCGCGGCCCGCGTCTACATCGACATCATCCGCGGCACGCCGCTGCTGCTGCAACTGTTCTACATCTACTACGGCCTGCCGGAGCTGGGCGTGGTGATCAACGGCTTCGTGGCCGGCGTGCTGGGGCTGACGCTGAACTTCGGCGCCTACCTGGCCGAGCTGTTCCGCAGCGGCATCCAGTCGGTGGACGCGGGCCAGTACGACGCGGCGCGGGCGCTGGGGTTGCGGCGCACGCAGCGGCTGCAGCGCATCGTGCTGCCGCAGGCGCTGCGCGTCATTATCCCGCCGATCGGCAACCAATTCATCATGGTGCTGAAGGCGAGCGCGCTGGTTTCGGTGATCGGCGGCGGCGACCTCCTGACCGCCGCGCAGAACCTCTACGCC
>QGHH01000454.1 GCA_003640645.1 Fredinandcohnia aciditolerans
GGTAGCAGCGATAGTTGAATTCGTAGACGCGGCTTCGGTAGAGCCACTCGCCGTTGATCAACTGCCTGTCCAGATCGAACGTGACCGACGGCGGAATTTCCAATCGGACCGCGTTGGCGCCTGCCGGCGAAAAGCAGCCGTTGGCAGGGTGAGCCTGGCCGTAGGCGAACGCCGGCATCAACGCGATCGCCATCAATACCCGCGCCAGCGCCCGTCTGGCCCTCTGCTGCCATTGCACGATTCTCGACTCCGCCTATCCAAAATGACCTACGGATTCTATCTGTGGCGGTCGCGGCGTCGATGCGGGCATGGTCTGACATTTCAGGCGATGCCCGCCCGTGGCCGACCCGCGGCGTCCGGGCTGTCAGAAGCGATACGTTGCCCCCACCCCCAGGCCAACGCCGCGTCCCGGCGCCGGCTCGTAGTAGCGGCCATTGCTCTCGTTGACGATGACCGACCCGGCATAGCGTCGGTCGAACAGGTTGTCGATCCGCGCGTAGGCGCTCAACGCCCACGGCCCCACCTGCTTGACGTAGCCGGTGGACAGCGCGGCCACCACATAGCCCGGAGCCGCCGCGTCATTGGCGTCGTCGGCGTACAGGCAGCT
>QGHH01000455.1 GCA_003640645.1 Fredinandcohnia aciditolerans
CGACCACACCCTGCGCGGCGGCGTCATCGTCCAGGGCGACCGCGCCACCAGCGACACCACCGCGCTGGTCCTGCCGGTCGACGGCGGCGGGGCCCAGACCACCGATACGCCGGTCGGCATCGTCGACAACAGCCGCAAGACCGCCTGGACCTACAGCGTATACGTCCAGGACGAGTGGCAGATCGTCCCCAGCCTGACCCTGAACTACGGCGTGCGCTTCGATCAGGTCGACGCCTACACCGACGAGAACCAGGTCAGCCCCCGCGCCACCCTGGTGTGGAAGCCGTGGTCGACGACCACCTTCCACGCCGGCTACGCCCGCTACTTCACGCCCGCCCCGTTCGAGCTGGTGGCCAGCGAGACGGTGGCCAAGTTCGCCGGCACCACGGCGGCGGCCCAGGGGACCCAGAACGATCCGCCCAAGGCCGAGCGCGCCGACTATTACGACGTCGGCGTCGAGCACAAGCTGACCCCGGCCCTGACCGTCGGCCTCGACACCTACTACAAGAAGTCCAAGAATCTGCTCGACGAGGGGCAGTTCGGCGCGCCGATCATCCTGACCCCGTTCAACTACCGCGACGGGATCCAGTACGGCATCGAGCTCAGC
>QGHH01000456.1 GCA_003640645.1 Fredinandcohnia aciditolerans
GATCGCCTCGGCTGCGCCGTCGCCAGCTTCGCAGCGAGCCGCACCGATCGAGGCACGGGCGCCCGTCACCATCCTGGTTTCGATCGACGGCTTTCGCGCCGATTATCTGACGCGCGGCGTCACACCCCATCTGTCGCGACTGGCCGCGACGGGCGCGAGCGGCGCTATGCGCCCCTCCTTCCCGTCCAAGACCTTTCCCAACCATTGGACGCTGGTCACCGGGGTCGTGCCCGACCGGCATGGCATCGTCGCCAACAATTTCCTCGACCCGACGCGCCCCGGCGAGCGGTTCACCAACGCCTCGGACCAACCCTATTGGTGGAATGCCGCCGAGCCGATCTGGGTCACCGCCGAAAAGGCGGGCATTCCGACCGCGACGATGTTCTGGCCGGGCTCCAACATCGCCTGGGGCGGCAAGGGACAATCGGGCTGGAATCATGAGGTCGAAGGCGGCATCCGCCCGCATGACTGGGAACAGTTCAACGGCGCGGTCAGTGATCGCCAGCGGGTGGATACCATCATCGACTGGCTGCGGCGGCCGGCCGCGACCCGGCCCCGCTTCATGACGCTGTATTTCGATGAGGTGGACGCCGCCGGCCATGACGGC
>QGHH01000457.1 GCA_003640645.1 Fredinandcohnia aciditolerans
GCCGCGAACGGTCACATTGTTCATGCCGCGCACCGCATCGAGGAAGAGCCTGCGTCGTCCGGCATAGAGCGTGGCGATCTGGTCGACGCCGTAGTCATTGTTCAGTGCCTCGATGGCCGCGTGGCTGACGAAATCGGTCAGGCCGTAGGTGGTGACGAGATTGAGGCTTATCAGCAGCGTGATCAGTTCCTGCGGCCCGGTCAGCCAGCCCAGGCGCCAGCCGGTCATGCCGTGGCTCTTCGACATCGAATTGATGACCAGCGTGCGCTCGTCCATGCCGGGCAGGGCGCGGGGCGACAGATGTTCGCTGTCTCCCAGCGTCCAGTAGACCTCGTCGCTCAGCAGCCACAGATCGTGGCGACGGCAGATATCGGCGATTTCTTCCAGCGACTCTCTCGTGTAGACCGCGCCGGTCGGGTTGTTGGGTGTGTTGATCAGCATGGCCCGCGTGTTCGGCCGCACTGCGGCCTCGATCGCCCTGGCGTCCGGCTGGAAGCCATCGGTGGCGCGGGTTTCGACGACCGTGAAATCGGCGCCGGCGGCGCGGAACGTGCCGGGGTAGGTGGCATAGTAGGGCGCCACGACGATGGCATGGTCGCCCGGGTCG
>QGHH01000048.1 GCA_003640645.1 Fredinandcohnia aciditolerans
AAAATCGCAGGTCTTGCCTGGGATCGGGATCATGATCCACTAGGCATGATGCGACAAGCTGTTGCAGTAATAAAATCAGGTGATCGAACAGAACAACTTCGTTCTATAAAGATACCAACTCTAGTAATCCACGGTGAAAATGATAAAATGATTAATATAAGTGGAGGACGTGCCGTTGCGGCGGCTATTCCAGGTGCTGAACTTGCCACATTTGAAGGTATGGGGCATGATCTCCCAAAGCCTTTATGGTCAGTGTTTGCAAAGAAGATTGTAAATCTGATACACAGAGCAGAGTCCTCGTGATATATTTTAAGCCATCTAACTACGAGTTGTAATGATTGTTGGCTTGGTATTAATAGGTTTACTGTTTTTTACCAAATATTAAAGTGTGTTTGATCTTTCCCCGGACGAATCGTTCAGGGATTTTTTGACCCGTAGGGTCTTACTTTTACGATGGATAGACGATTGAGGTTAATGATGGAAGTTTTACATAGTTATTTAATGAATACCCAAGGAACCAGGTGTTTTTTTGTCTTTGGTACAGTCACTAGGACAAGGAAATTATGTGGAAATACACACCTAGATACTATGAGTTTAGAAAAATTTTATATTTCGTTTAGAATATGTTCTTTATTATTTTTTACAATAAGGTTATAGAGTTAAGTACCTTATTTAGAAGGAGTTTACTATGTCTATTCGTAAACAGTTTATGTTATCTCATGCTGCAATGATTTTGACACCTATTGTTATCATTATACTCATTATGCTCTTGTTAAAAGTTGTGTTGGTTGGCAATACAGAGTGGAACTTTGATCAACAAGATGAGAGTGTTGAGATTTTTCAACGCTTAATCAAAACAGCATCACGGAATTACAGGGCCTGACCCCCATTACTAAAGCGTTAGCACACTGGGGGTCAGGCCCTGCTTTTTAATTACCCCACCTCAACTGTAATGATTTAATTTATACTAATGTACTAATCAATCATTTTTAAAAAATCATGTTCAGTAATAATTTTGATCTTTTTCCCTTTTTCAATAAGTTCGTAAGCTTTCTCCTCTTTTGTACTTAATCCATCTTCACCAACAAGTGATTTATCTTGCTTTCCAACGACTAAAAAATGTGTTTTGCCGCTAACCCCGGATTTTAAAACGCCACCTAAATCCGCAACTTTTTGCATCGCAGTTTTGCGCTCAATTGTCTCAAGTTCTCCAGTAAAGACGATGTTTTTTCCAAAAAGGATATGATTTTCATCAAACGTTTCAGCGCTGGCGGCAATTTCTGAAACACTCACCTTAGTAAACTTTCTTCTTTTTACAAACGATTTTATTGGTTTTAATTCCGAAAAAGATTTTATAGCAATACTACGATGTAAACGACAATATGATTCTAGTGACTTTTTCTTTTTTAAATTTACACAATGAAGTACCAACTCCGCAGTTGCAAGTGCATCAGCCAAAGCATCATGATGATTTTCTAATGAAATGACGAAGAATTCTGTTCGTTCTTTTAAAGAATTCCCCACAGTTACTCCTCTACATGCTCTTGTGCTTATTGCAATACTATCTATGTAAGTAAAATCGGGCAGTTCCAAATTATATTCCGTTAGACAAGCATGTAAAACACTCATATCAAACTGTGCATTATGAGCTACAAAAATGTTTGAATCTGTGAAGAAATCTTTAACTTCCATCCATATTTCATCAAATTTTTTTGCGTCTTTAACATCTTCTAACGTAATCCCATGAACATCCACCATCTCTGGATCAAATTCTAATCCAGGCGGTTGAATATAAATATGTTTTTTATCCACTATTTCATTATTTGCTACAAAAACTAAACCCATTGAACACGCACTACTTAGGTCCTTACTTGCAATCTCAAAATCGATTGCAATAAAATCGAATTTTATCTCTCCAATTTTATATTTTTCCAATAAATATTTTTCTAATTCCACTTTATTTTCAAATAACAAAGACGATGTTTCCGTTAAAAAATGATAATGGTCACTGTATGTACTTTTACGGATGGTATATGTGACAGAAAAAAGCTTTTCTTCCCCGTCTTTCCATTCTTTATATTGAATCAACTCTTTATGTATGGGCTTAAACTGATGTCGAAGGATCTCTTTTCCATCTTTCCTAACGATAATCAAAGCATCGTTTTGAATATTATGAAATACTAAATTTTGATTTTTATATATGCCTTTGGAACTAAAACATTGCGTTCCATTTTCTAAATGCCTTAGTAACATTTCCTCACGTGTAAATCCAGTAACAAGAACTTTACCATGATCAATATCCAAAATGCCGCTTTTCAATTCGTTTACACGATCTTGTAACATTGATGAATCCCCCCAGTAATAATTCTCCATAAATTAAGACTATTTTACCATATAAACCCATACTAAAAATGTGAATTTTCTAATAAAAATTACCTAAATTAAAGGGCCCCATCGTATTAAAGCGTTAGCGCACTGGAGTCATGCCCTGCTTTTCGGGTAAATATTATACGGAGCGGATAACCGATACATAAACTTTTGCTACTAAAAGTCAAACATTCGGCATTGGGTGGGGGTTTTTGGATATAAGAATATCTTGTCGTTTAAATAAGGTTTAAAACAGATGCCCTCTTTTGACCACCGCCTCTCTATAACAATGGTGAAAGGGTGGTGCATTCGTGTGAGTTTAAAATCCGGGACAATTGATAAATTTGAGGATTATTCGAATTTTAGTGATTTACAAGAGTTCAATAGACATATAGAGAAGTGGATGCTTCAATACAAGGATGATTTTTCAAAAGGGGAGCTTGTTGGATTAAAGCGGATTGTACGTTATTCTGCAAAAATTCCTGGGGTTTGCAATGCAAAGATTGGTACGATGCTGAAGTCCATACACGAGGAATACAATGGAAATGGCATATCTCGTTCTACATTTAAACGGATGATTCAAAAAGCTGTGGCTTTAGGTATTTTTACAGTTTATAAAACCGAGCGGAAGAACGGCTCACAATCTAGCAATCTTTATATGTTTAATCGTTACCCTAAAATGACTTCAACCCATCATGAACCACCTAAAAAGGAAATTTTGAACCACCATATTGAAACTAGTAATCCTTTTAAAACTAAACAAAATATAAAAGAACGTAAAGACGCTCCTCTAGCTTTTTCATTTACAAGTGATCGAGTTCCCGTATCCTTTGTGAATGCAGTAAAACCATTTTTTCCTGAAGCAAAAATAATCGAGGAGTATTGGGAAATGGCAACCATTGCAGCTAGTAAAAACAATCGTGACGGGGATTGTGAAGATATGATTGAGCTATCAATCAAAGCGTTCAAACAAATGATTATTAAGCTAAAGAGAAATACGGTTCATAATCATTTTGCCTATTATTATGGAGTAATAACTAGAAAATTGGAAGAGTTATACTATCAGGAATTGGAAGAATCAGAGGAATATTTCGCGGATAGAATAAGCAAGCAGCGAAAAGAAGCATCCAAAAAATCTGAGCTATTTTTGTTGCTTTAGGAAGTATTACCGCTTGCTTAGTCGACAAAAAGGTTAAATTTTTGGTGTTGGTACTTAGTTATAATACAGCCCAATCAAACAAAGATAGG
>QGHH01000458.1 GCA_003640645.1 Fredinandcohnia aciditolerans
CTACGACCCGCGCCGCATCTCCACCGGCCGGCTGTACGGCGCCAGCGTGGACCTGCAATACGCGCCGTCCTCCTCGCTGGTGCTCAGCTCGTCGCTCGGCCTGGAACACGAACGCTACCCGATGGGCGACGGCTCGGTCGAGAGCCGCCATCGTCCCTATCTCTCCGGCGGCGTGAAGTTCGCCGGGAACCCAGTCGGGACACTCGCGACGCTGCGCATCAAGGATATAGGCGCGGTTATTCTCGTTCGGCTTGCCATAGGGGATCGGCCCGTCGATCGCGTTGGGATCGTCGATGGGATAAAGGATGTTCCAGACCGTCGTCTCCGTCGGCCCGCCCAGGCTGACGATCCGGACGTCCGGCTGGAGCGCCGCGATCCGGGCCGGCAACGTCGCCGGAATGCGGTCGCCGCTCATCATCACGCAGCGCAGCGACCGTGGCAGCATCCGACCGGACGCAACGGCCTCTTCCACCAGCAGCTCCACGATCGCCGGCACCGAGTTCCACATCGTAACGCCGGCGCGCGTCGCCAGATCGAGCCAATGCGCGGGATCGGCCGCGCGGACGGCGTCGGGAATGACCAGGGCGGCGCCGGCCGAGAACGCCCC
>QGHH01000459.1 GCA_003640645.1 Fredinandcohnia aciditolerans
GAACAGATCAACAACAATCTAATCGAGATTCACTGCATGAACCACAAACTGGAGCTTGCTGTTCACGACGCTGTTCGAACAGTAAAGGAAGCAAGTCATTTTCAGCTATTAATCGATTCACTGTATTCATTTTTTTCACTAAGTCCCAAGAACCAGAGGCAACTTGAAGCTGTGGCTGCTGAGCTCTGTGTACATATACACAAGGTTGGTCGAGTTTCTGACGTCCGTTGGCCGTCATCTTCCTGCACATCGGTGACTGCTTTATGGGAAAGTTACCCTGCCCTTGTTACATTTTTTAGAAATGGTTCAACAGACATCTCACGTTCTTCACAGGACAAAGCAGAATGTGGTGGTCTACTGGGGAAGATGACAAACTGGCTGTTTGTAATGGAAGTAGCAACAATGAAAGATGCACTCGAGACGCTAAAAGCGCTATCCCTGTTTCTTCAAAATAGGAATTCCACTGTCATCACTGTCAAGCCGGAGATTGATGTTGCATTAAAAGCTCTACGTGCTATGAAGGACAGAGATTGAATAAATACCAGCACAATGAACAACGAGTTCTCAAGAGCCGGTGCATTTAAAGGGGTTCCAATCACACAGCCA
>QGHH01000460.1 GCA_003640645.1 Fredinandcohnia aciditolerans
GCTCGGGTTTCCCCGCATCGGCCCCAAGCGCGAGCTGAAGACCGCCCTCGAACGCTACTGGTCCGGCAAGAGCGACCCGCAGGCGCTGCTGGACGCCGCCGCCGACCTGCGCGCCAGGGCCTGGGCCCGCCAGGCCGCGCTCGGCGCCGACCACGTCCCGTCCAACGACTTCTCGCTCTACGATCAGGTGCTGGACACCAGCGTCCTGGTCGGCGCGGTTCCGGCCCTCTACGGCTGGAGCGGCGGTCCGGTCCCGCTCGACACCTATTTCGCCATGGCGCGCGGCGGCCAGGGCGCGGCCGCCGACGAAGCGGCGGGCTGCGGTCACGACCACGCCCCGAACAACGGCGCGCCGGCCCAGGAAATGACCAAGTGGTTCGACACCAACTACCACTATCTCGCGCCCGAGGTGTCGCGCGGCCAGGCCTTCGCCGTCTGTTCGACCAAGCCCGTCGACGAGTTCCTCGAGGCCAAGGCCCTGGGCCTGCGCACCCGTCCGGTGCTGCTGGGGCCGGTGACCTTCCTGAAGCTGGCCAAGACCAAGGATGAGGGCTTTTCGCCCCTGTCGCTGCTGTCGGCCCTGGTTCCGGTCTATGTCGAGGTGCT
>QGHH01000461.1 GCA_003640645.1 Fredinandcohnia aciditolerans
CCTGGAACACCATCTGCAAGCGACGGCGGAACGGCCTCAGTTCAGCCAGCGATCTGCCGGTGATGTCGTCCCCTTCGAACAGCAGCTTGCCGTCGGTGATGTCGTAGAGCCTGACAAGGCAGCGCGCCAGGGTGGACTTGCCACAGCCGGACGGGCCAATGAATGCCGTGACGGACTTGGCTTCGATGTTGATGTTGACGTCCTCAACGGCCAGGAACTTGCCGTAGTAGACGTTCAAATCCTTGACGTTTAGTGCGGTGAGTTGTTCTTGTAGTTTTTCCTTNTGGCTGGTCTTTGTCGATCATCTTTCCGCTCATGCCTGAACCCGGAAACAGGCCGCGGCATGGCTGCCGTGACCAAGGTCAGGCTTGCTTGCCTTGCAAGGTTCATAGTTCACCGGGCAGCGAGGGCCGAAAGCGCAGCCTTCCGGCAAGCGCAGCAACGATGGCGGCGAGCCGGGAATTGCGGGCAGACGGTGCGGCTTCTCGCCGGTCAGTGGCGGGATCGATCCCAGCAGCGCGCGCGTATAGGGATGCTGCGGAGCGGAAAACAGGTCGGCACGGCTGCCGCGCTCGACGATCCGCCCCGCATACATCACCATCACC
>QGHH01000462.1 GCA_003640645.1 Fredinandcohnia aciditolerans
GCCGCGGCGCCTGCGCCCCGCGGCCTTCCAAATCTAGGTCGGAAAGGCGCTTAGGCCAGGGTCGGATCGATATCCTTGCAGGCCTTGAGCAGGCCCGACACCGATTCCACCGACTTGGCGAACATCGCCTTCTCGTCGTCGTTCATCGAGAACTCGAGGATGCGCTCGACGCCGGCGGCGCCGATCACCACCGGCACGCCGACATAGAGGTCCTTCAGGCCGTACTGGCCGGTCAGGTGGGCGGCGGCGGGCAGGACGCGCTTCTTGTCCTTCAGGAACGACGCGGCCATGGCGATGGCGCTTTCGGCCGGGGCGTAATAGGCCGAGCCGGTCTTGAGCAGGGCGACGATCTCGCCGCCGCCGCCGCGGGTGCGCTTGACGATGGCGTCGAGCTCTTCCTGGCTCAGCCAGCCCTGCGAGACCAGCTCGGTCAGCGGCAGGCCGCCGACGGTCTCGAAGGCCGAGCGCAGGCGATCGTTCACGGCATCGCGCACGAAACGGCTGTCCTCGAGCAAACCCGTCACCGTCGATGCATGGATCTCGCCCGACAGGCTGTCGAAGGCGGCGCGGGCTTCATCGGCCGACAGCACCAGCCGTGTGTTGTA
>QGHH01000463.1 GCA_003640645.1 Fredinandcohnia aciditolerans
CGCTACGGCACCATGCGCGAAAACGTCATGTCGCTGACCGTGGTCACCGCCGATGGCCGCATCGTGCGCACCGCCGGCCGCGCCCGCAAGTCCTCGGCCGGCTACGACCTGACCCGCGACCTGGCGCCGGTGGCCGGCCTGGCTTCGTCGCCCATCATGGTGGTGGTCAACGCCAAGAGCCCGATCAAAACCATGGACGACCTGGCCCGCGCGGCTGCCGCCAAGCCGCTGGCCGCCGGCTCCAGCGGCAATGGCACGCCGCCGCACCTGACGCTGGCGCTGTACCAGAAGCTGACCGGCGCGCCGCTGATGCACGTGCCCTACAAGGGCGCGGCGCCCGCCATCCAGGACCTGCTGGGCGGACAGGTGGACGTGATGTTCATCGACCTGGCCGCCGGCCTGCCCAACGTCAAGGCCGGCAAGCTGCGCGTGCTGGCCGCGGCCACGCCCGAGCGCGTTGCCGTGCTGCCGGACGCGCCCACCCTGGCTGAACAGGGCGTGCCCGACTTCACCGCCTACGCCTGGCAAGGCCTGGTCGCCCCCGGCGGCCTGCCGGAGCCGGTGGTCAAGAAGCTGTCCGCCGAACTGGACGCCGCGCTGAAGTC
>QGHH01000464.1:0-290 GCA_003640645.1 Fredinandcohnia aciditolerans
CATGGGCACCCTCTTAGCCCCTATGTTTTCCGCTATTAGTGTATCCGAGTGATTTGGCCTTAGGCCCTGTCGTGTGAACTTGACCCTTCGGACATGCACCCTCCTCGAGATATCCTTAGGTGAAGGTGGCCCGTCCAGAGCACGGATCGTACTCAGTGCCGGCTGGCTCGCACCCTTGTTAGTCTTTCTTTTCCGTCCCTTCTTCTGCTGATGTAATGGGATCGAGTTCATCTGCTCAGAGACCACCTTCTTGAGTGTGTTGGGGCTGATAATATTTCGCACCTCGGCTA
>QGHH01000464.1:377-605 GCA_003640645.1 Fredinandcohnia aciditolerans
AGGCTCGGTGAAGGCGGCAGCTGGAGGCGTCTCCTCAAAACTAAACGCCAGACAACGCCTGTTGCAATTGGGTTTCTCCGCGGTACCAGCTAGATCGCGGTCGTCTTTTGCAGGGTTGGGTTCTTGAGAAGGAGGCCCCAAGAATTCAAAGTCTTCGAACGGAGCTTATATCTTGAGGACGGCGTTCCTATAAGCTGCCATCTTCAGATTTTCGGCATCGAATTGCCT
>QGHH01000465.1 GCA_003640645.1 Fredinandcohnia aciditolerans
GCGTAGCCCAGCGGATTGGCGACCACGCGGCAGCCTTCCTTCTCGTAGTCCAGCGGGCAGTGCAGGTGGCCGTGCAGCCACATGTCGGCCAGCGGCAGCAGGTGGTCGAGCGCGTTGCAGAATCCGGCGGTGCCCGGCGTCACGCCGTAGCGCGGATCGGCGCTGGCCAGGCTTGGCGCGAAATGGGTGATGGCCACCGTCGGGCCGTCGAACGGCGCGCGCAGCGCCGCCTCCAGCCAGGCCTGACAGGCCAGGCCCTGTTCGCGCATCTGCTCGGCCATGAAGGGGGCGCCGTGGCGCCGCATCCGAGCTTTCTCCAGATAGAAATCGGCGGCGCGGAAGGCCTTGCCCCGCTTGGCCAGCGCCTGCGTCAGCGTGTCGCCCGGCGCGGCCAGCGCGTCGAAGTCGGTCCACAGCGTGGTGCCCACCAGCCGCACGCCGTCGAGCACCAGGGTCTCGCGCTCGAGCCAATGGATCCCCAGCGCCTCGCACAGCGTGCGCAGCCGGTCGTGGGTTTCATCGAAATCGAGGTTGTCGTATTCATGGTTGCCCGGCACATAGACCACCGGCGTCGGCCAGTCGTGGCGAGGCGAATAGCGGCCC
>QGHH01000466.1 GCA_003640645.1 Fredinandcohnia aciditolerans
CGTCACATCTACTCGTAGTTTTTACATGGTGTGGGCAGCCGCCCGGCTCGCGGAGGCGCCGCCGGGGCGCGATAGAATGCCTGCCTTTGCCGCGCCCTTCCCGCCGCCCCTTTCCGGAACGACCGCCCTCATGCATACCCTGATCTGGCTGCGCACCGACCTGCGCCTGCACGATAACCCCGCCCTGGCAGCCGCGGCGCAGGCGGGCACGGTCACTGCCCTGTTCATTGCCGCGCCGGGCCAATGGCGCCGCCACGGCGAGGCGCCGGCCAAGGTCGACTTCTGGCTGCGCAACCTGCGCGAGCTGTCGCGGGACCTGGGCCGCCTCGGCATTCCGCTGAAGCTGCTGACGCTGGACACCTGGGACCAGGTGCCCGAGGCGCTGGCCGGCTTCTGCCGTGAACACGGCATCGCGCAGGTGCACGCCAACACCGAATGGGCCGTCAACGAGCGCCGCCGCGACGACGCCGTGGCGCAGCGGCTGGCCGAGGCCGACATCGACTGGCACCTGCACCACGGCGCCTCGCTGCTGCGTCCGGGCACCGTGGTGACCGGCAAGGGCGACTGCTACCGTGTCTACACCCCATATGCGCGCGCCTGCC